>NZ_LPNP01000065.1:0-546848 GCF_019266045.1 Rhodococcus sp. MH15 | reverse complement strand
AAGAGTCAAATCACTAGCAAAAAAACTCAACTAGCAAAAAATGTGTCGGCAACCATTCAGACGGAAGAATGAACAATCACCGACGAAAAATACTCACACCACACACAAACCAACCAAACCCCAAGGGGCGGTTGATCATTCGCGGATGTGAAGTACCAAAAAATATTTGGCACTGACATTCATCGACACACTGTTGAGTTCTCAAAGAACACGCACACACCATCACCACGACCCTATGGCCGCCGCTCCGGGGCAACTTTTCCAGCCTATCCCAACCAAGTCACCGGCGCAAACCGGAACCCCGTGAAGAATAACTGGATTGTGTTCGCCAGGCACTTCGTACAACCTCGTGTCACTCACCCTCGCAGGTGGGAGTCGGTGTCCGTGTCGCTCTGACCTGGACAAAGTTACGCGAAGATCAACACAACACCAAATCGCCAGGTCAGAGCACTGCGGTCGGTTAACTTCACGGAACCCAGTACCTCTCGGCCAGTTCTTCGACGATCGGATCGCCTTCCTCGGCCTGTTCCAACGCTTCGAGATCGTCGTTGATCGACACCAACCGCGGATCGTCACCCTCAGCTTCCTGAATCGGGTGCCGACCGTCCTCGGCGAGTTGCCTCAGCAACTTTTCCTTGACGCGGGCTTTCAACGAATCAGCCATACCGCCAGCATGTGCCGCGCGGGCCCAGTTGTCGAGGCCTACTCGTCGTCCTTCTTGCCGAAGACACGTCGTGCCGTCGGAATCAAGATGATCAGCGCGCCGAGCAGAACGATGAGCGAAAAAACCTGCAGTGCCATGTCGACCTCTTACCGTCACGCCGGCGCGAGCCAGCTCCCCCACGGGGTGTTTCGAACAACCGTAAATGCAACGAGAACTCCGAGCACCACGATCGTCACAGTCGGCCGAAGCACGATCATGCGATCCCGCGTGCCTTTCCAACGGCGCACTGTCCAACCGATCCACGCGATCACCAACACCGCGATAAACGGCACGATCAAGGCATTGCTGGACACTGCGGCGCCAATATCCAGATTAGTCAGGTCATTGACCGCACGAAGGCCACCACACGCCGGGCACCACAATCCCGTCAACGCGTACATCGGACAAACGCCGTAACTACCCGCGCTGTGGGGATCACGGAAGTGGAGTACCGCGGCGGCCGTCACGGCCACTGCAGCAACACCGACGGGTGCGGCCAGCGAGCGTCGTCGACTTGTGACCGCTTCCAACTCCATGGCACCCACTGTAAGAGACCCCGGCAGCGACTAGCGGGCGCGAACGACTACCGACCGGACCACCATGTCGTGCCAGCACTGGTGCTTCGAGTCCCAGAGCGGCCAGAGATAGTTGAGGAAGCATGCCCCACCCAGGATCGCCATCATGATCCAACGAAGCAGCGCCATAACCGGGCCGAGCGGTACACCGTCGGACTCCCGAATCACCGAAATTCCCAGCCACTTCTTGCCGAGCGTCTGTCCGGTGTTCCCTTGTCTGAAGACGAGGTTCCATACCTCGATCAAGAAGATCGCCAGTATGCCGACGACCATGACGATCACGCCGACCGGATTGCCGCCTTCAGCGCTCACGCTGCCGTCGTCGTATGTGGTCACTTCGGATCCGGAGAACGCGATCACTGCTCCGATGCCCGCGAGGATGACGCCGGGGAGCGGAACGACAAAGCCGTCGAGGATTGACGCGAACACCCGCGAGATCCAGCTTGCGTACGGATAGGCGGGCGTCGGCGGCTGATAACCCTGCGGCGGCATCGGCGGCATCTGCCCGTACGGCGGCTGATTCTGCGATGGTTGGCCTGGTCCCCAGTTCTGATCCGACATCGAGGTCTCCCCTGTTCAGGCACGTGTTCGCCGAACTCAGGATAAACCGCACATACGCAAGAATTGGGAACTAACGACAAGAGCCCCACATCCGGATTTCCGGGTGTGGGGCTCTTGGCTGAGCTGCCTGAGAGAATCGAACTCTCGACCTTTTCATTACGAGTGAAATGCTCTACCGACTGAGCTAAGGCAGCGTGCCTTTCGGCGGTGGCGAGTCTATCTGGTCAACCCCCGGATCGCGAAAACGGGGGTCGGAAAGCGGCTCCGATGGAGGCAACCATCGCATCGAGCGCCCACTGCAACTTGACGTTGAAGTCGACGGCCTCGCGGCATTCGAGCACCGCTTCGATGCACTTGAGCAACCCCTCCGGGGACGTTCGTGCAGCCAACTCGGCGGCCTGCCGAGCCATGTCGGGATGGGTCGCCGTCGACGTCGACCCCAGCGAACAGGAGAGCGCGTCCCGGTACATGCCGGCCAGGTCGATCAGCGTCCGGTCGAGAAGATCGCGGCGGGCCCGGGTGTCGCGCGATTTCTGACGCGCTTCGAGGTCCTTGATCAGACCAGCCGATCCGCGCAGAGTCCCGGCTGTTCCCTTGCCGGTTCCACCGCCACCCAAGGAGACCTTGAGTTCCTCGAGTTCCTGTTCCTTGAGTTCGGCGTAGAACGCCTTGGTGTCAGCCTCGATCGACTTCACCAAGTTCTCTGCGGCCTTGTACGCCGTCGAAGCCCCGATCGCGTCTGCGGCAAGTCGAAGCGAACGCTGACGCTCGTCGCGCGCGCTCTCGTCGGTGGCGAGACGCCGAGCCCGGCCGACATGTCCGCCGCTGATCGATGCGGCGATTCTCGCCCGTTCCGGATCCAGCCCGTCGCGGTCGATCAGTACCTGGGCGATCGATTCGACGGACGGCGTCACCAACGGCATGTGCCTACACCGCGATCGGAGGGTGACAGACATGTCTTCCGGATCGGTCGTCGGCGCGCAGAGCAGGATGACCGTGCGGTCCGGCGGCTCCTCGACAACCTTCAGGAGGGCGTTGGCTGCGCCTTCGGTCAAACGATCGGCATCCTCGACCACGATGACCTGCCACCGCCCCGTCGTCGGCCGACGCGAAGCGATGTTGACTATCTCGCGCATACCTTTGACGCTGATGCTCAGGCCGTCGGGGATGATCCGTCGTACGTCACCGTGGGTTCCACCCATCGTCGTCGTACACGCATGACACTCACCGCACCCTGGTGCACCGTCGGAGGTGCACTGCAGGGCAGCGGCGAAGCAGAGAGCAGCCACCGAACGACCTGAGCCGGGTGGCCCGGTGAAGAGCCACGCGTGGGTCATCTCCGAGCCGCTGGAATCGCCACGAGCCGACAGTGCAGCATCACGCAGGCTCTGCTCGACGTCGTGCTGACCCACCAGCCGACCGAACACACCTCGTTCGGCCACTTCAGTACTCATGCAAAAACCCTAACCGTCGGCACCGACGAAGCCTTACGAGTCCTTCTTCGCCGGAGCCTTCTTGGCGGCGGCCTTCTTTGCCGGGGCCTTCTTTGCGGCTGTTTTCTTGGCAGCGGCCTTCTTTGCCGGAGCCTTCTTGGCCGCTGCCTTCTTCTTGACCGGGCCGCGCGCACGACGATCAGCCAGCAACTCCGATGCACGAGCATCGGAAATGGATTCGACGTCGTCGTCCTTACGAAGACTGGCGTTGGTCTCGCCGTCGGTGACGTACGGACCGAAACGGCCGTCCTTGATCACCATCGGCTTCTCGCTGACCGGATCGACGCCCAACTCACGCAGCGGAGGCGTTGCCGACGCCTGACGCCCACGACGCTTCGGCTCGGCGTAGATCTTGAGCGCCTCGTCGAGCGTGACGGTGAACATCTGCTCTTCGTTGGCGAGCGAGCGTGAGTCCGTGCCCTTCTTCAGGTACGGACCGTAACGGCCGTTCTGCGCGGTGATCTCTTCCTTCGATTCGGGGTCGAGACCCACGACGCGCGGAAGCGACAGCAGACGCAGCGCATCTTCCAAGGTGATCGTCGCCAAATCCATGGACTTGAGCAGCGATCCCGTCCGCGGCTTGGGGCCCGCGACCTTCTTGGCAGCCTTCTTCGCGGGTGCCTTCTTGGCTGCGGCCTTCTTCACCGCAGTCTTGGTACTGCCCGAACTGATTTCTTCCGGCTCGGGAGCGGTGACGGGAACGATGTCCGGTTCCGGCTCGGCCGGCGGTTCGGGCAGGATCTCGGTCACGTAGGGACCGAAGCGGCCTTCCTTCGCGACGATCTCGTGGCCCGTCAGTGGGTCGACGCCCAGCTTGCGGCCCTCTTGAGGCGTCGAGAACAACTTCTCGGCGTACTCGGGAGTGAGCTCGTCCGGTGGCAGGTCATCGGGAAGATTTGCCCGCTGCGAGATCAGATCGCCTTCGGGATCGTCCGGATTCTGAACCATGCGCTCGAGATACGGCCCGAACCGGCCGACGCGCACGTGAACCTCGCGACCCTCGGCGTCGTCGAACAGTCGGATGGAGTTGACCTCGCGAGCGTCGATCTCCTCGAGATTGACACCGACCATCTTCTTCAGCCCGCCCTCGCGGGCGACCGAACCTTCAGCGCCTGTCTCGCCGCCGAAGTAGAAGCTGCTCAGCCAGTTGCCACGCTGCTCACGGCCACCGGCGATCGCGTCGAGATCGTCTTCCATTCCTGCCGTGAAATCGAAGTCGACCAGCCGGCCGAAGTGCACCTCGAGCAGCCCGATGACGGCAAACGCCACCCAGGACGGAACCAGCGCGCTGCCACGTTTGTAGACGTATCCGCGATCGAGGATGGTCTTGATGATCGACGAGTAGGTCGAAGGACGGCCGATGCCGAGTTCTTCGAGCGTCTTGATCAGGCTGGCTTCTGTGTAGCGAGCGGGCGGGTTGGTGCTGTGCCCGTCCGGATCGAGCTTGGTGGCCGTGACTTCCTGACCCTTGACCAGCACCGGAAGCCTGGATTCGGCGTCGTCGGACTGACCGCCGGCCTCTTCGTCGACGCTCTCGACGTAAGCCTTGAGGAAGCCGGCGAACACGATGGTGCGACCCGAAGCGGAGAACGTGCAGTCCTCGCCGGTGCCTGCCGTGCCGGAGATGCGAAGCGTCAACGTCGTACCGCGGGCGTCGGCCATCTGCGAAGCGACGGTCCGCTGCCAGATCAGTTCGTACAGCTTGAACTCGTCGGAATCGAGCTTGGAGTGCAGCTGACCCGGGGTCTGGAACACGTCGCCGGCGGGGCGGATCGCCTCGTGGGCTTCCTGCGCGTTCTTGACCTTGCGGGTGTACTGACGCGGCGTCGGATGCACGTATTCCGGACCGTACAACTCGGTGGCCTGCGCACGAGCGGCAGCGATCGCCGACTCCGAGAGAGTCGTCGAGTCGGTACGCATGTAGGTGATGTAGCCGTTTTCGTACAGACGCTGTGCGATGCGCATTGCACGCTCGGACGTGAAACGAAGTTTGCGTCCGGCTTCCTGCTGGAGCGTCGACGTCATGAACGGCGGGTAAGGCTTGCGGGTGTACGGCTTGTCCTCGGCGGAGGAAACCGTGAGGTCGACGCCCTGCAACGCCTCCGCGAGACGACGCGCGTACGCCTCGTCGAGCACGGTGACCGCGCTGCCCTTGAGCTTTCCGTCAGCTCCGAAATCACGACCGGAGGCGACACGCGAACCGTCGACGGAGACCAGGCGAGCACCGAAACTACGCGGGCTGGCCTCTGCACCGGCGTCGAGCGTCGCGGAAATATCCCAGTACGACGCCGACTTGAACGCCATCCGCTCGCGTTCACGCTGGACGATGACGCGCGTGGCCACCGACTGGACGCGGCCGGCCGAGAGCTTCGGCATGACCTTCTTCCAGAGAACCGGGCTGACCTCGTAACCGTAGAGACGGTCGAGGATGCGGCGGGTTTCCTGAGCATCGACGAGGTCGGTGTCGAGTTCGCGGGTGTCTTCGGCAGCAGCACGGATTGCCGGCTCGGTGATCTCGTGGAAGACCATTCGACGAACCGGAATCTTGGGCTTGAGGGTCTCGAGGAGATGCCAGGCGATTGCCTCGCCCTCGCGGTCAGGGTCAGTTGCGAGGAAGAGCTCGTCGGCGTCCTTCAACAGAGACTTGAGTTCGGCGACCTTGCCCTTCTTTTCCGGGCTCACGACATAGAGCGGCTCGAAGTCGTGATCGACGTTGACGCCGAGACGGGCCCAGGACTCGCCCTTGTACTTGGCCGGAACGTCCGCTGCGCCGCGCGGGAGGTCGCGAATGTGACCGACCGATGCCTCGACGACGTAGTCCTTACCGAGGTAGGGAGCGATTTTGCGCGCCTTGGTCGGTGACTCGACGATCACGAGGCGACGAGGGTTACCGGACGCTCCCTGACCGCTGCCGTTGTCCGCTTTAGCCACCTGCTGCCCGAGCCTTCCTTTGGACGTTCACTGCCGTCGGCAGATCTTCAGAACTAGACGTGTGGAGCAAGTTATACCCCGTGTCTCTCTTTACAGAGTGACATACCCGCAAGACATTCGTGCAGATCAGTACAGTATGGGCTCCGTCGGACACGCGGCATCAGCACCGGTGGACACGCGGCATCAGCACCGGTGGACACGCGGCATCAGCACCGGTGGACACGCGGCATCAGCACTGTCAGACGTGTGGCCAGGCGACCGAGGTGTCGACGTGTTTCGGCGCCTCACCGAGGTATTCGACGAGCTTTGTCAGTCTCTTCTTTCCCGACACACGGAGCCCCGGGCCCGGTGTCCGGTTACCCAGTTGAGTCGGCGCGATACCAACCCGCATCAAGGCCTGAGCCAGCGGTGCGTGTGTCTCCTTGGCATGGGGGTCGAGGCCGAACACGAATCGTTCACCGCCTTCTTCGAGTCGGCCGGCGGCGACGGCCCACACCCGGAGTTGGCGGGAGTTCGGTACCCAACCGACCGGCACCGCCTTCACAGCTCCCTTGGTCCACTGCACGGACAGCGGAAGGAGTGCGGGCGTCGACTGAGTGCGGACCAATGGGCTGCCTTCTTCACTACGCGTCACCTCGGCCCCGAGTCCGCACTGCGCGATCAACTCGGCAACGGCCTGTGCTCTCCAGTCCCGATCCACGACGATCGAGATCCGCGCGCGATCCTCCGAGGTCACGACCTGCCCCGGTCCGGCCAGCATTCCGGCAAGGTCCGTCACGGCAGGTGGAATCGACTCGGCAGAGAAAAAGGACAGTTGGCTCACAGAGTGAAACGTAAGCCACGAAGGTATCGACGGCATAGACGACCGGCCGTGGCCGAACAGCTGCGTGCATTCACCTCGGACAGGGAAAGTACTAACTCAGCCCGAAAAGATTTGTCCCCCACCGCACGGATGCGATGGGGGACAAATACTGTCCGAACTAATCGCTCAGCAAGTGAGCGGAAAAATCAGACCGCGCGAACGCCGGTAGCCTGGGGACCCTTGGTGCCCTGGCCGACCTCGAACTCCACACGCTGGTTCTCCTCGAGGGTACGGAAGCCGTTGCCCTGAATTTCGGAGTAGTGAACGAAGACGTCTGCGGAACCGTCTTCGGGAGCGATGAAGCCGAAGCCCTTTTCAGCGTTGAACCACTTCACAGTGCCCTGTGCCATGCTTTTCCTTCTCTTTCTAACACCGGATTCGGTGAACAGCCCTTACAGTCCACCGGGCCGGTTCCGACCGCTGTACGTCTTTATTTCCCCCTCAGGAAAGGCAGAGCACCGCGCCCGCAACAACGATCCTGCGAGCGTGCACTCTCTCAAGCCTACGAACACAGAAGCTGCGACCGATTGTCAGTCAACCATGTTCTCCGCGTGCACAACAGTCGAAAAGGGAACTAAAAACGTTAAAAGTTCGCTACGAGAAAAACAGCCCACGATCGTGGTTTCCCGCTCGCGCGCCGAGCACCCGGTTCCACCAAGACCGCCGACCGTTGCGTATCATCAAAACTGCAGGTAGCGACAGTTTCCGATTGCCGCCACACCCCAACGCCGAGCCCGGAGAGTCACGTGAACGCACCTTCCCCGATCCCCGCCCCGGGAGGGAAGCCTGGCGAGACCTACGGGCAGATGCTGCTCGATCGGGTCGTCGCCGGGGTCAGTGGAAGCGAAAAACCACTGATGTTCACCGCGCAGTTACCTGCTCGCGTAGCCGAGTTCACCGAATGGCCGGAGTGGGTGCACCCCAGCGTCGTACGTGCGCTCGCCGAGCACAGCGTGCGGTCCCCGTGGATCCACCAGAGTGAGGCCGCCGACCTCGCTTACGCCGGAAAACACGTGGTCGTGGCCACCGGTACGGCGTCGGGTAAGTCACTGGCGTACCAACTCCCGGTGCTGACGGCCATGGCGACCGATCCGCTCGCAACAGCCCTGTACCTCTCCCCCACCAAAGCGCTGGGCTCCGATCAACTGCGAGCAGTGCTGTCCCTCACCGACTTCGACGTCGAACTTCGCAGCACGAACGCCAGTGCGTACGACGGCGACACCTCTCAGGAACTCCGCACTTGGGCACGTGAGAACTCACGCTGGCTCTTCACCAACCCCGACATGATCCACATTTCTCTGCTCAGAACCCATCAGCGATGGGCACACTTCTTCCGCAACCTGAAATACGTGATCATCGACGAATGCCACTCCTACAGGGGAGTCTTCGGATCCAACGTCGCGCTCGTGATCCGGCGATTACGCAGAATTGCAGCCCGTTACGGCGCCGAACCCACCTTCATTCTGGCCAGCGCGACCACAGCAGATCCCGGCGCGGCGGCCTCGCGGCTCATAGGCGCACACTGCACCGAGGTCACGGAAGACGGATCGCCGCACGGCCCACGCACCGTCGCACTGTGGGAACCACCGCTACTGGAGGCATTGACCGGCGAAAACGGTAGCCCGGTACGACGTCCCGCGGGCGCGGAAGCCGCGCGGATCATGGCCGACCTCATGATCGAAGGCGCCCGCACTCTCACCTTCGTCCGCTCCCGCCGCGGCGCCGAACTGACCGCGATGGCCACCAAACGTCTACTCGCCGAGGTGGACCCGGACCTCGCCGAGCGAGTCGCGTCGTATCGCGCCGGATATCTGGCCGAGGACCGACGCGAACTGGAAGCTGCACTCGCCGACGGCACACTGCTGGGCGCAGCCACCACCAACGCACTGGAGCTCGGCGTCGACATCGCAGGCCTCGACGCCG
This sequence comes from Rhodococcus sp. MH15, assembly GCF_019266045.1. Classification (NCBI taxonomy): domain Bacteria; kingdom Bacillati; phylum Actinomycetota; class Actinomycetes; order Mycobacteriales; family Nocardiaceae; genus Rhodococcus; species Rhodococcus sp. MH15. The sequence goes on along the minus strand of NZ_LPNP01000065.1, from coordinate 537,800 downwards.
TTGTCGTGGCAGGCTTCCCGGGCACCGTCGCCTCGTTCTGGCAGCAAGCGGGTCGCTCCGGGCGACGCGGTGAGGGTTCACTCGTCGTGTTGATCGCCCGCGACGATCCACTCGACACCTACCTCGTTCACCATCCGTCAGCGGTACTCGACAAACCCGTCGAGGCGACGGTGACAGATCCCGGAAATCCGTACGTCCTGGGACCACAACTTCTCTGCGCTGCAATGGAACTCCCACTTTCCGATGCCGAGGTGGACGCGTTCGGGGCTCTCGAGGTTCTGACGAGACTGTCCGAGGAAGGCAGGATCCGGCGCCGAAAGCACGGATGGTTCGTCACCGCCGATTCGAACCCCCACGGCTCTTTGGACATTCGCGGCGGCATCGGAACTCAGGTGGCCATTGTCGACGGTGAATCCGGCCGGATGCTGGGCACTGTCGACGCGGGCCGCGCTCCGGCCACAGTTCATCCCGGCGCCGTGCACATCCATCAAGGCGAGACCTACGTCGTCGACGAACTGGACCTCGACGTCGGACTCGCACTGGTGCACACCGAGAATCCGGACTGGACCACCTCGGCTCGCGAGACCACCGAAATCACGATCACCGAACAACTCGAGCACAAGAACTACGGCGACATCGCCGTCGCTCTCGTCCAGGTCGAGGTGACACATCAAGTCGTCGGGTACCTACGACGGTTGACTTCGGGTGAAGTCCTCGACTCGATCGAACTCGACATGCCCGCACACACTTTGCCCACCAGGGCAGTGATGTACACGGTCACGCCGGAACTCCTCGAATCCATCGGGGTCCCGCCCGAACGGTTCCCCGGATCACTGCATGCCGCCGAACATGCCGCAATCGGCCTGCTGCCACTGGTGGCGATCTGCGACCGCGGAGACATCGGCGGAGTGTCCACCGCGATGCACGCGGACACCGGACTCCCGACCGTCTTCGTCTACGACGGTCATGCCGGCGGCGCCGGGTTCGCCGACCGAGGGCACAGCGAACTGTCCCGATGGCTCACCGCGACGCGCGACGCCATACTGTCCTGCGAGTGCGCTCACGGTTGCCCGTCCTGCGTCTATTCACCCAAGTGCGGCAACGGAAACGACCCACTCGACAAAGACGGCGCGGTCAAGGTTCTGACCGCCGTGATCGACACGATCAGCTGACCGGACCCGCACGCGCGTAAGCCTGCGCATCCCCGATCCCGAAGCCCGACAACAACACCGGTGCGCGTATCTCGACGACTACATCCCACCCCTGCACCTCGCACTCCGCGAGCACCGTACGCATCCGCTCCGCGATCACCGCGGACATCTCACACGCCGACTCGTCGCCGCCGTCCAAGGCGCCCGCACCGCCGAGAGCCGAAAGATCAGCGGCCGACTGAGCCGTGTGCCGAGCCACCACTGCGGAACCGACATGCAGCATCCCACCGGTCACCATCACGATCGCTGCCAGAACGCAGCACGCCAGAACCGTGGCAACACCTTCGTCGTCACGTAGGTTCACCCCTCCTCCACTCCCGACTCCACAGCTGCCACCGCCTCGGAAGAAATGTCGACCAACGGCAGCAACGCACTCTCGGCGCTGACAACGGCAACGGCAAAACCGTCCACGATCTCCACCGAGATCGACGCATCTTCGGGTGCGATCCGGCGGGCCGTGGCGACCGCAGACTCACGATCACCACGTGCCACCAACCGCGCGGCCTCACGAGCGGCGTCGACACACCGAACCTGCATCGACACCGCCAGGACTCCGCCGATACACAGCACGACCACCGTGACGATCGAAGCCAGAGCAATCGCGGCCTCCACCGTCACGGCGCCGTCGTCGGCTTGCCGAATACCTCTCGTGGACAACATCACACAGCTGTCTTGAGCGCCTTGTCGATGATGCCTGTCAGCGCCGAGACAATGGAGTCGCCAGTGACAACCGTGTACAGGACGGCACCGAATGCGGCAGCCGCAATCGTGCCGATCGCATACTCCGCGGTGGACATGCCGTCGTCCTCGGCAACCAACAGCGCAAATCTGGCCGACACCGTCCTCAACGTCTTCGAAATCATTTCTCCCCCTTCAATCGAAACCTGTGGCAGCACTTCTGCCGCAGGAGCTTTCACTCGGATCCGGCTCACAGCAGGCCGTTACCGAGCACAGTCGTGGCAAGCCCGATCACCACCGGGACGATGCCCAAGGCGATGAACGCCGGCAGGAAACACAGCCCGAGTGGACCGCTGATCAGCACTCCCGCGCGTTCGGCTGCGGCAGCAGCAAGATCCTCGGCGTCACCTCGACTGCGCTCGGCGAGTTCGGCCATGGATGAGGACAGCGACGAACCCGAACGGGCGGAACGCCGAGCCATTCTGGCGAGCGCCTCGGTATCGGGATCGAGAGCGGCTTCGCTCCACGCGGCGTCGGGATCGGCACCGAGCGCCAGAAGGTCGGCGACGCGACGAAGCGAGTCGGCCATCGGTTTCGGTGCCGTCGACGCCATCGCTGTGATCGCGGCGGAGACGGGAAGCCCCGCTCGTAGGCAGGCCCCGAGAAGGTCGAGACTTGCGGCAACTGCGAGTGGATCCGGCTTGTCCGGGACTGAAACCGAATTTTCTGTTGTTGTGTCCGCGAAGAGAATTTCTGCCGCCCTGGCCGAAGCACCGCGCCGATCGGGAATGATCGCGAGCGCCAACGCCATCATCACCACGGATGCCCAACTCACGACGTGACCTTCGCAGCTATCCGGTCGGTCCAGAGCAGACCAGCTGAGACACAAGCGGTTCCGATCACCAGGAGCACGCCGCCGAGCACACCTCCGAACAGCACGCGCAGCGGCGAAGCCCCCATCAATTGCCCGAGACCGATCCCCAACAGCGGGAGAAAGGCCAACACCGCAGCGGTCGCCCGAGCGCCCGCCAACCCGGCCTCGGTACGCTGACGAAAGCGTCTACGTCCCAACATGTCCGTCCGGACGGCGCCGAGTAGTTCCGCCAGCGCCAGCCCGTGTTGGTCTGCGACCCGCCAGACGGATCCGATGCGGGAGAACTCACGCTCGATGCACGAATCCGGTACCGCGAAGGCCGCTGCGGCAGAACCACCGAGACGCGCCCTGGCCCCAGCGGAACGGAATACGGCACTCACTTCTCCGGTACATTCCTCGCCTGCAACAGAACTGGCCGCTGCAGGATGCGCGCCGACGCTCAGCTCGGCGATCAGCACCTCCAGACCGGAGAGCAGCATCTTCTGTGAGAGGTCCCGGGTTTCGGCTGCATTCGCGCGTCGGCCACGGAGGATCAGGGTCCCGGCGAGGACGACAGCCGCACACCCTGCCGGAAGACCTCCGAGGATCCACGCGGCCGAAATCGCGAGAAATGCGGCGACGAACTGCCACGGAATCTGCCGGGAGGGCTTGCGGACGCTCGGGGTGTACGTGGCGAGCCGAGCACGTGAATCCCGCACCGGCGCAATCGAGACCGCCAACGCGAAAGCCAAGAGGGAAACCGTCACGTCCCGACCTCTCGATTGCGAAGCCGGAACATCCGCTCGAGCCGCTCACGACCCGAACCGCCGTCCGGCCACGCCTGCATGATTCGTACATACCCGTCCGCACCGCGGTCGATGACACCGATCTGTTCGAGACGCCTCGATCCGTCAGCCAATCTGTGCACGTGCAGGATCACTTGAACTGCCGCGGCAAGTTGACTGTGCAACGCGTGGCGATCCATCCCGCCGAGCGCCGCCAACGCCTCGAGTCTGGCCGGCACCTCTTCGGGCGAATTGGCGTGAACGGTGCCGGCGCCGCCGTCGTGGCCGGTGTTCATCGCCGTGAGCAGATCCGTCACCTCTGCGCCGCGGACCTCACCGACGACGATGCGATCGGGACGCATTCGTAGTGCCTGCCGAACCAGATCGCGCACCGTCACCTCTCCGACGCCCTCGACGTTGGGAGCTCTGGCGACGAGGCGGACGACGTGCGGATGCGGCGGCGCCAGTTCGGCCGCGTCCTCGACACAGACGATTCGCTCGCGCGGGTCGACCGCGCCGAGCATGGCGGACAACAACGTGGTCTTTCCCGCACCGGTCCCGCCGATCACCAGAAAAGCCAAGCGACAAGAAATGATGCGATTGAGGAGCTCTCGCGCGTCCGGTTCCACGGCGCCGTGGGCGGACAGCGCGTCGAGACCCTGGGTCGCGGGCCGCAACACTCGCAGTGACACGCAAGTTCCACCCTGGGCCACGGGTGCGAGTACGGCATGAAGTCGTACCCCGAAGTGCCCGTCGCCGACGCCCCGCAGGCGGCCGTCGACCCACGGTTGGGCGTCGTCGAGGCGTCGACCTGCCGACAGTGCCAACCGCTGCGCCAATCGACGCACAGCTGCCTCGTCGGTGAACCGCACCCCTGACCTTTCGAGGCCGACCCCGCGGTCCACCCAGACCTGATCCGGCGCGGTCACCAGTACGTCGGCGACCCCGGGTTCGTGCAGCAGAGGTTCGAGCGGCCCCGCTCCTGTCAGTTCCGTCTGGAGCACCCTGACGACCTCCAACAGATCCGTGTCCGCCAGAACGCCGGAGGACTCGGCTCGCACGGCATCGGCAACGGTGGCCGCCGTCGGCTCGCCGACCGACGACGCCGTCAATCGCTCGCGAACTCGGTCGAGCAGTTCGGCCGTGACCAACGCACTCATGCCGCAGCCCTGCGCGGGCGTGCGCCGGATTCGACGGCGTCGAGTACCGCTGTTGCCGCCACACTCAACGGACAACCGCGGGTCAATTCGAGGCCACCACGCTCGAGCATCGGCGCCAGCGATCGGTGGCCGCGCATCACGGCCGTCAGGGGCAGGCCGAGCATGTCTGCCACATCGGCGCCGCGTAGGCCTCCCGGTGCCGGCCCACGCACGACGAGCCCGACGTTGGAGTTGTGTCGCACCACCCAGGCTCCGACCTTCTCGGCCGCGACGCATGCGGCCACGGTGGCCGGAACCACCACGAGCACCGAATCCGACATCTCCAACACGGCCTGACCTACCTCGCTGGGATGACGTGGCACGTCGCAGACCACGAGCCCGCCGGAACTGCGACCTGCGTCCAGCACGGCGCGAACGGCGGTCACTGTCGGACCGTCGATCTCCCGGCGACTGCTCGCCAGAACCCTCAGAAACTTTCCCTTTGCCGGCAGTGCATCGCGCAGCGCATCCGGGGACAACCGCCCGCCCTCGACGGTCAGTGCACCCCAACGTAATCCGGGAGCAGTCTCGATACCCAACAGCACGTCGGCGCCGGAACCGAGTGCGTCGACGTCCACCAACAGCGTCGGGACGTGACGTGCCGCCGACGTCAACGCGACTGCCGCAGCAGTTGCCGAGGCTCCGCCGCCGCCACAACCACCCACCACGCTCACGACGGTGCCGTCACCACTGACGTCGACGTGGTCGGCCAGAACTGCGACCAGCGCGTTCTCTTCCTCGGGCAAGGACAGAACGCTGTCAGCTCCGATCGCGGTGGCGCTCTTCCAATCGTCGACGGTCGGTGTGCCGTCGCATACGAGGAACACTCGCGTTCGTTTGGGGGAACGAGCCAGAGCATCTCGCGCCGCCGACGCGTCCAGTACCACCGCCGAGGCCCGGTTCCACTGTTGCCGGGACACGGGATGTTCGGCCTCGTCCAGCCGGCGGTCCACCGCGGCAGCGACGCGTCGCACGCTCGCGAGGATTTTCGCGTCGTCGACGAGAACCAGAATGGGAGCCCCGGTTTCCTGAGAGCTGATCGTCGTGTTCATGACTGCAGAGCCTGAACGAGCACCGGCACCGAAAACAGTGGGCCGAACAACCCTGTGGACAACTGGGAGGTTGGGGAGAAACAGGCCTGAGACAGAGGACGACCCCCGCCAATGGGGGGAGGAGGCGGGGGCCGTCTGAGTTCAGCCCCGGGGGGTCGGGCTGAACTAGTTCGAACGAATCGAACAGCAACGATCTTACACCCGCCATCGGCGAGAAATGCAAGCCTGAGCTGCACTGAACTGCTGTTTTTCGCCGAAAGAGGACGCTTGCCGGAGAGCACACGAACCGCCTGTCGGACTATCCTCAATCCTGTGACCGACAAGCCTGCGAACGGACTGAAGACCGGGCGGACAGCCGCTTTCTTCGATTTGGACAAAACGATCATCGCGAAGTCGAGCACCCTGGCGTTCAGCAAGCCATTCTTCGCACAGGGTCTGATCAATCGACGCTCGGTTCTCAAGAGCAGCTATGCGCAATTCCTGTTTCTACTGTCCGGCGCCGATCACGATCAGATGGAGCGCATGCGCGAGCATCTGACCGCGATGTGTGCGGGCTGGGACGTGGAACAGGTGAAGGCCGTCGTCGCGGAGACTCTGCACGACATCGTCGATCCACTCGTCTTCGCCGAGGCGGCCGATCTGATCGCAGATCACAAGCTGCGTGGACACGACGTCATCGTCGTGTCTGCTTCGGGTGAAGAGATCGTCGCACCGATCGCCCGCGCCCTCGGCGCCACCCATTCCGTCGCGACGTCGATGAGGGAGGAAGACGGCCACTACACCGGCGAGGTGGACTTCTACTGTTACGGCCCCGGCAAGGTCGAAGCCATGGAAAAACTCGCCGCGGAGTACGGTTACGACCTCGCCGCCAGTTACGCCTACTCCGACTCGGTGACGGATTTACCCATGCTCGAGGCTGTCGGACATCCGACCGCAGTCAACCCCGATCGAGCGTTGCGCAAGGAGGCGGCCGTAAACGGTTGGCCCATACTGACTTTCTCGAATCCGGTCTCACTTCGTGCCCGATTGTCGGCCCAGTCCACGACCACGGTGGCCACTACCGCTGCGGTGGGAATCGCAGCTCTGGTGGCCGGCGCCATGACCTTCGGGCTACTGCGCCGGAAACGCTGAAATCCAAGGCCCACAAACAAAAATTGGTACTTGCTGTGAGCCCGGACACAGGGTACAAAGGAGTTACGGAAGAACGGAAGGCCAGGAACGGCTCGGAAGAGAAGGACCGTTTCCCCAACCGAAATTCCTAGCACGGGCACTAGGGCACCCACGCGGAGCACAAGCCACTATAAGGGCAGAAGCGTTGTGGGCCTGCGAGATTCGTTCAATTTGAGCGAGGACCCCGCACAGGTTGCGGGGACGACCTCAGAAAGTGCGATCCCTCGCCGAGGCCACCCACACAACCCACCGAGCACGCTTGGTAACGAGTAGTCCGTGCTGACGGGCGGCGAAGTCGATTTATCGGCAGCGCCGCCCGTTCGTTATGTTCCGGCAGGGGCAATTTGCCGGACTATCCGGTAGCGGCGTCTGCAATCGAAGTCGCCTCTCGCGCACCGGCTTCGAGAGCACCACAGCACAGAATCACCCAGCTGCCGACGCCCGCCGGATTTCCCGAAGCGAATCCTGCCGCGCCGTCCGTGTACGCCTGTGGCCGCCGAAGCCAACTGACCTCGGGGACCCCGAGATTGTGCGGATCCAGTCCCGACGAGACCGCAACCAGACGCGAGGCCGCGCGGGCGACGATGCCGTCAGCGGTGCCGAACGGGCTCAGCGCCAAGAGTTCTCCGTGTACGACGGCCGCCAGAACCGGTGCCGGTGCACTGGTTCCGCCTGTAACGAGTTGGGCGAGAGCGTCCAACCGCTCCCCCACTCCGCGATCCGACCGTGGCCGCCCCAGTTGATCTGCGTCCTCGACGAGATCCGCCGCGGCCAACAGGTGCAGCCGGGCCAGAGCCTGAAGTGGGGCTCGCTTCCACGTCGACTCCATGAGCGGAAGGCTGTCGCCGTCGAGAGCCTGAGCCACGCGCAGAGCACCCGCGAGAATCGGATCACCGGCCATGCCCTCGGCCGGCAATTCGGTGGTGCCACCGGCGAGCGATGCGGAAGCCCGCGCGGCGCGAACCGCGGCTTCGGCGGCAGTGGTGGGCCAACCGCGACGGTTGGTCTTGTGCCGATGAACCTCACCCAGAGCGTCGCGCGCATGATCGGCGGCGGCGCGTACGCCTGGAAGATCGACGAGGGGCTGCAAGGGGTCCGTCACGATCAACGACGGTACCCTTGCAGCCCCTCTGCGGACTTGCCTACCTACCTGTTGCGTCAGCTTCCCAGCTTGATGGACCCACCGGGAATCGCGTCGAGCAACTTGCGTGTGTAGTCCTGCTGCGGATTGCCGAACACGTCGTCGATCGGTGCCGATTCGACGATCGAGCCACGCGACATCACCAACACGTTGTCCGCGATCTGACGAACCACGGCCAGGTCGTGCGTGATGAAGAGATACGTCAACCCGAACTCTGCCTGCAGGTCGTTCAGCAGGGTCAAGATCTGATCCTGCACGAGCACGTCGAGAGCGGAGACCGCCTCGTCGCAGATCACGACCTCCGGTTGCAAGGCCAGTGCTCGCGCGATCGCGACGCGCTGACGCTGTCCACCGGAGAGTTCGTTCGGGAACCGACGCATGACCGACTGCGGTAGACCCACCTTGTCGAGAAGTTCGCGGACGCGAGCCTCACGCTCGGCTTTGGTCCCGACCTTGTGGGTACGCAGCGGCTCCTCGATCGTGCGGTAGATCGAGTACATCGGGTCGAGCGTGCCGTAAGGGTTCTGGAAGATCGGCTGCACTCGGCGACGGAATGCAAAGGTTTCCTTCGCACCGAGTTTCGCCACGTCCTGACCGTCGAAGACCACGTTGCCTGCGGTGGGCTCGAGCAGACCGAGGACCATCTGCGCGACCGTCGACTTACCGGAACCCGATTCACCGACGATCGCCGTTGTGGTTCCGCGGCGGACCTTGAAGGACACGTCGTTCACGGCTGTGAAGTCGGTGGTCTTGCGGAAACCCTTGCGCAGCTTGAACACCTTGGTCAGATGATCGACGACAAGAACGTCGTCGGTCGCCTTGCCGAAGGACTCTGCCGTACTTTCCTCGGCCTTCACCGCTTCGGCGACCTCTTCCGCCTGTTCGCGAATCTCGGCGCGTGCCACCGACGAGCTGAGCCGCTTCGATGCCAACGACGGCGCAGCAGCGACCAGCTTCTGCGTGTACGGATGCTGCGGGCGCTTCAGAATCTCCAGTGCCGGACCGGATTCGACGATACGACCCTTGCTCATCACGATCAGATGCTCGGCACGCTCGGCGGCCAACCCCAGATCGTGGGTGATGAGCAGAACGGCGGTGCCGAGTTCCGTAGTCAGACCGTCGAGGTGGTCGAGGATCTGACGCTGGACGGTGACGTCGAGCGCCGACGTCGGCTCGTCCGCGATCAGGAGCTTCGGACGAGCGGACAACCCGATCGCGATGAGTGCGCGCTGACGCATACCGCCCGAGAACTCGTGCGGGTACTGCCCCAACCGGCTCTCGGCTTCGGCGAGTCCTGCCTCCTCGAGCAGTTCGGCGGCCCGAACCTTGGCTGCCTTGCCCTTGGCGATCCCGTTGGCGGCCAGAGCTTCCTCGATCTGGAAGCCCACTTTCCACACGGGATTCAGATTCGACATCGGGTCCTGCGGAACCAAACCGATCTGGCTGCCCCGGATGTGGACGAAGTCCTTCTCCGAAAGTTTCGAGATGTCCTTGCCGTCGAAGATGATCTCGCCTGCCGTCACCTTGCCGGTGCCGGGAAGCAGATTGATGATCGAGTGCGCGGTGGTGGATTTACCGGAACCCGATTCGCCCACGATGGCGACCGTCTGACCCGGATACACGGTCAGGCTGACGCCTCGAACTGCCGGGACCGGACCGGAATTGGACTGGAACGACACCTCGAGATCACGAATCTCGAGCAACGGAGTTTCCTCCGAGGTGAGAGTTTCCTTGGTGGTCATCGTGCTCACCGCTTCCGCGACTTGGGATCGAGGGCGTCGCGCAGAGCGTCACCCATCATGATGAATCCGAGGACGGTGATCGCCAAAGCCGTTGCCGGGTAGAACAGAATGGTCGATCCCTGACGCAGCGTCACCTGAGCGTTGCTGATGTCGCCGCCCCACGAAACCTCGGTGGACGGAAGTCCGATACCGAGGAAGGACAGCGTCGCCTCGGCGACGATGTACGTGCCGAGCGAGATGGTGGCCACCACGATGATGGGCGCCAACGAGTTCGGGATGACGTGGCGGATCAGTGTCTTGAGCTTCGAGACACCCAACGCTTCCGAAGCCATGACGTAGTCGTTGTTCTTCGCCGAGATCACCGCGCCTCGAGCAATTCGTGCCATCTGCGGCCAACCGAACAGTGCCAGGACGCCGACGACGGTCCAGATGGTGCGATCGGTGAACAGCTGCATCAGGACGATGGCAGCCAGGATCAGCGGGATGCCGAAGAAGATGTCGGCGACACGGGAGAGGATCGAATCGGTCCATCCGCCGTAGAAACCGGACAGCGCACCGAAGATCACGCCGATCACCAGCACCGACGCAGTGACACCGACGCCCACGAGTACGGATGCGCGAGCACCGTAGATGGTGCGCGAGTACACGTCACAGCCCTGGCGGTCGAAACCGAACCAGTGCCCTGAGGTCGGCCCCTGCATGCTGTAGGTCAGGTCGCAGAACCGCGGATCGGTGCTCGTGAACAAGCTCGGAAACGCTGCGATGACGATGACCGCGAGGATGATGATCGTCGAGATGATGAACAGGGGGCGCTTGCGTAGGTCGCGCCACGCATCGGTCCACATGCTGGTCGGCGCCTGATCGAGTTTGACGGCGTCCGTCTCCCCGGGTGCCGCAACTTCGGGCGGTGCCACGAAATGACTTTGCCGGACGGCGCGTCCGGTCTTCACGGTCTCAGACATAGCGGATCCTCGGATCGAGCGCGGCGTACAAGAGGTCGACGAGCAGATTTGCGATCAGGTAGATCACGATGAGAATGGTGACGAACGAAACCACCGTCGGCGCTTCACCTCTGGTCACGGCCTGGTAGATCGTGCCGCCGACGCCGTTGATGTTGAAGATGCCCTCGGTGACGATGGCGCCGCCCATCAACGTTGCGAGGTCGGCGCCCAGGAACGTGACCACGGGGATCAGCGAGTTGCGCAACACGTGCACGCGAACCACTCGTCCACGGGAAAGTCCCTTGGCGGTGGCAGTGCGCACGTAATCGGCACTCAGGTTCTCCGCCACGGATGTTCGGGTCAGTCGCAGGACGTACGCGAACGAGACCGAACCCAGAACCAGGGCGGGGAGCAGGAGATTCTTGAAGCTGGTGTTGCCACCGACCGTCGGCGGGACGATGCCCCATTTGACGCCGATGAAGAACTGAGCCAGGAAGCCGATCACGAAGATCGGGATGGCGATGAGAACGAGGCTGAACAGCAGGACGGTGCTGTCGAAGAATCCGCCCTTACGCAGGCCTGCGATGAGGCCGAAGCCGACACCGAAGACGGTCTCGACGATCAGTGCCATGAAGGCAAGTTTCATCGTGATCGGAAATGCCTGTGCCAGAACTTCACTGACAGGTCGTCCGGAGAACGACGTGCCGAAGTCCAGCGTGAAGATGCCCTTCAGGTACAGCAGGTACTGCTGATAGAAGGGGAGATCGAGGTGGTAGCGCTCCCGAAGCTGTGCTGCCACAGCCGGACTGAGCGCCTTGTCGCCCGCCAACGCGGCAATCGGATCACCGGGAAGCAGGAAGACCATGGCGTAGATCAGAAGAGTGGCCCCGAGAAAAACCGGGATCATTTGAAGCACTCGGCGACCGATGTACCAGAGCATCGGATCACCTCCTTGTCGATGATCGTGTACGTCAGCGGACAGTCCGGTGTGAACACGAGTTCGGGACGGCAGGCAGGGCGCCTGCCGCCCCGAACTCACGTTTCAGATGCGGATCGTTCTACGCGTCAGTTCTTTTCGATGTCTTCGTAGACCGGAATGCCGTTCCAGCTGATGGTCACGTTGGAAACGTTCTCCGACCATCCACTGGCTGCGTTGCGGTACCACGTCGGAATTGCAGGCAGGTCCTTGAGCAGCACTTCCTGAGCCTGATCGAGCAGTTCCTGAGCCTTCGCCTTGTCCGTCTGGCCGGCCGATTCGCGCAGGAGGCGGTCGAACTCGGGGTTGGAGTACTCACCGTCGTTGGAGCTGCCGCCGGTCTGGTAGTTCTGCGCCAGGAAGCCGTACTGCTGCGGGTAGTCACCCTGCCAGCCGGAGCGGAACGCGCTCTGGATGGTGCGGTCGGTGGCTTCGGTGCGGATCTGCGCAAAGGTGGCGTACTGCTTGCCCTTTGCGTCGATGCCGAGCGTGTTGCGGATGCTGTTCGCCGTGGCGTCGACCCATTCCTGGTGTCCGCCGTCGGAGTTGTATCCGATCTCGAAGCTGCCGGACCACGGAGCGATGGCGTCGGCCTTAGCCCAAGCGGCCTTGGCTGCCTCGGGGTCGAACTTCAGGTTGCCGTTACCGGTCAGCGAGTCGTTCCAACCCTCGATTGCGGGGCTGGTGAAGTCGAGTGCAGGCGTCCTGGTCTTGTTGAAGATCTGCTGCGTGATCTGATCGCGGTTGATCGCCATCGAGATCGCCTGACGGCGGAGCATGCCCTCTTCACCACTGAAGTGCGCCAGGCGCCCCGGGATCGTGAACGTCTCGATGGTTGCCGACGGCTGGTTGACCGTGCGACCGGCAAGATCCGACTCGAAGGTCGTGACCGCGCTCGGCGGGACCTGGTCGAGAACGTCGACGTTGTTGGCGAGGAGATCCGTGTACGCCGTGTCGAGGCTGTTGTACATGATGAAGTCGACGCCGGCGTTCTTCGGCTTGCGGTTGCCGTTGTAGTCCGGGTTCACGACCGTGTCGATGCGGACGTTGTGCTGCCACGCGCCGGCGCCGTCGAGCTTGTACGGGCCGTTGCCGACCGGGTTCTCGCCGAATGCGGTCATGTCCTTGAACGCGACCTCGGGCAGCGGGTAGTACGCCGTGAAACCGAGGCGGTCGGGGAACGCCGACTCGGGCTGCTTGAGTTCGATGGTGAAGGTGGAGTCGTCCACAACCTTCAGACCCGACATCGTCTGAGCCGTCGGAACCTCGGCGGCAACTTCGTCGTAGCCCTTGATCGGATCGAAGAACGATGCCTGGATCTGAGCGTTGGTGGAGAGGGCTCCGAAGTTCCACGCGTCGACGAACGACTTCGCGGTGACGGGGGTGCCGTCCGTGAAGGTCCAACCGTCCTTGAGCTTGACGGTGAAGTTCTGACCGTCGGTGCTCTCGATGGACTCGGCAACCTCGTTCTCCGTGCCACCGTCGGCGGTGTACGAAACGAGACCGGCGAACAGGGAGTCGAGGACGCGGCCGCCCTGGTTCTCACTCGTGTTCGTGGGAATCAACGGGTTCTGGGGCTCGCCCGCCCAGGCGTTGACGACACCGCTGGACGATCCTCCCGACGAATCGCCGGACGAACATGCCGTGATCAGCACTGCCGTCATTCCGAGCGCGACCGCGCCGGTCGCTATGCGTGAGATACGCAAAGGAATTCCTTCCACATCTAAGTGACCCCGAGCATGCTCGGGGCCTGCCGACAGCCGTAACTGCCGGCGTCGTGTCGCCTACAACTGAAAGTGAACGTGACTTCGAGTTGTGGTCGAATAATGGTTTGACAATAGACACATCCGACGCGGGGCGCGCATCGCACCCATTGTCCGCAATTCCGAGGGAAATCTGTCCGCGCCCATTCACTCGTCGGCGGAAGCGACCACCCGTCGCATCAATTCGACCGATCGTCGCAGGACAACGGGTTGCAACGTGATGCAACGGTGCGTTTACGCGAGCTTGTGACTACCCTCACACGGAGTCAGAAAAGTGTCGATCAAAGTGGAAAGAAGGCCGTCAGCCATGACAAGCGCAGCCGAAACAGACGTCCCCCAGGCATATCCGCCGAGCGCAGAGTTCGCTGCGGCCGCCAACGCGGGACCGGAGTTGCAGGCTGCCGCAGATACCGACCGCCTCGCTTTCTGGGCGAATCAGGCTGAGCGCCTTCACTGGCACGAGAAATGGACCGACGTCCTCGACTGGACCGACGCCCCCGTCGCCAAGTGGTTCGTCGGCGGAAAACTCAACGTCGCCTACAACTGCGTCGACCGCCACGTCCTCGCCGGCAACGGCGACCGCGTCGCCATCCACTTCGAAGGCGAACCAGGCGATTCCCGCGACCTGACCTACAACGACCTCCTCGCCGAAGTCAGCCGCGCCGCAAACACTTTCACCGACCTCGGCCTCGTCGCCGGTGACCGCGTCGCGATCTACATGCCGATGATCCCCGAAGCGATCGTCACCATGCTCGCCTGCGCCCGCCTCGGCCTGACCCACTCGGTCGTCTTCGCCGGATTCTCCGCCACCGCCCTACGCTCGCGCATCGACGACGCCCAAGCCAAGCTCGTCGTCACCGTCGACGGCCAGTGGCGACGCGGCGCCGCAGCACCCATCAAAACAGCGGTCGACGAATCCGTCGCCGGCGCCGACTCCGTCCAGAACGTGTTGGTGGTCAACCGGACCGGCATCGACGTCGAGTGGACCGACGGCCGCGACCTGTGGTGGCACGAGACCGTCGCGGCGGCCTCGCCCGAGCACGAGGCGCAGGCCTTCGACGCCGAACATCCCCTGTTCATCCTCTACACCTCCGGCACCACCGGAAAGCCCAAGGGCATCATCCACACCTCCGGCGGCTACCTCACCCAGGCGTCGTACACCCACCACAACGTCTTCGATCACAAAGCGGGACAAGACGTCTACTGGTGCACCGCCGACATCGGCTGGGTCACCGGACACTCCTACATCGTCTACGGACCCCTCTCGAACGGCGTCACCCAGGTCGTCTACGAAGGCACCCCCAACTCCCCGAACGAGCACCGCCACTTCGACATCATCGAGAAGTACGGCGTCTCCATCTACTACACCGCACCCACCCTCGTGCGCACGTTCATGAAGTGGGGCCGCGAGATCCCCGACGCCCACGACCTGTCCTCGATCCGCCTCCTCGGATCTGTGGGCGAGCCCATCAACCCCGAAGCGTGGCGCTGGTTCCGAGAGGTCATCGGCGGCAACAAAGCCCCCATCGTCGACACCTGGTGGCAGACCGAGACCGGCGCGATCATGATCTCCCCGCTGCCCGGTATCACCGCCACCAAGCCCGGATCCGCGATGGCACCGCTGCCGGGGATTTCCGCGAAGATCGTCGACGACGACGCCAAGCCCCTCGGCCCCGGCGGCAACGGTTACCTCGTCCTCGACGAGCCGTGGCCGGCGATGCTCCGCGGCATCTGGGGCGACATGGACCGCTACCGCGACACCTACTGGTCCCGCTACGCCGAAGAAGGCTGGTACTTCGCCGGTGACGGCGCCAAGTACGACGACGACGGCGCACTCTGGGTCCTCGGCCGCGTCGACGACGTCATGAACGTCTCCGGTCACCGCATCTCCACCTCCGAAGTGGAATCAGCACTGGTGAACCATCACGGAGTCGCCGAAGCCGCCGTCGTCGGTGCCGCCGACGAGACCACCGGACAGGGCATCGTCGCGTTCGTCATCCTCCGTGAAGGCGTCGAGAACACCGGCGACGTCCTCATCGCCGAACTCAAGGCTCAGGTCTCCACCGACATCAGCCCCATCGCCAAACCGCGTCAGATCACGATCGTGCCGGAACTGCCGAAGACCCGGTCCGGCAAGATCATGCGCCGCCTCCTGCGCGACGTCGCCGAAGGCCGCGACCTCGGAGACACCTCGACCCTGGTCGACCCCAAGGTATTCGACGCCATCCGCGGCAAGTAGGGCCTTCGGCCCCTGTGCGCCTTTTTGGTAGTCCCCACTACCGGAAAGGCACACAGGGGCGAAGCCCCTCTCGCAACTTCACTTCCTCTTTCGACGTCAGCCAGGACTCCTCGGCTACCCGGATGTCTGCGGCAACCCTCTTGTGCAAGGACTTTCCGCGCGAGGAGAGAAACACGCGTACCTTCCGACGGTCGTCCTCCCCGACTTCGCGGTAGATGAGCGCGAGCGAGACCAACTTGTCCGCAACTCGCGTCAGCGTCGGAGCCGGTGTTCCCGTTCGATCGCGCAGCTCAGCCATCGTCAGCCCCTCGGTCGACGCCAGGGCTTCGAGCGTCATCCAGTGATCAAGAGTGAGATTCTCTGCCGCCAGCGCCTTCTCCGCCGCTGCCGCGGCCATTCGAGCTGCTCGGACCAGCGCAGTCGTCAGCGACGCATCAAGAATTCCGGAGTCACTTTTTCCCACTGATCGCTCCCCCGCTGTTGCGCAGTTCACACTTCTCGGGCAATACTTTCAAATGAAATGATAGTAACCCAGGCCAGGCCGCTGACTCCCGATTCCGGCGGCGACGCATGAGCGCTACCGGCGCGCTCGAACGCGCGCGCAGCGCGGTGTGGCGCCTGGGCATGGTGGTTCCCCTTCAGGGGCCGGCCGGACTGTTCGGCCCCTCCTGCGAAGCAATCAGCGAGTTGGCCGCCCGCGACCTCAACAACTCCGGTGGCGTGCTGGGACGCGAAGTCCAGATCGAAGTGATCGACGGCGGCGCTTCGCCGAGCGTCGTCGCCGCCCGCGTGGGACAACTACTCGACGCCGGCGACATCGACGCCGTCAGCGGTTGGCACATCTCCTCTGTCCGCCACGCTCTTGCACCCGTGGTCGCGGACCGCATTCCGTACTCGTACACCTCGCTCTACGAGGGCGGCGAGGTCAGGTCCGGCATCTACTGCTCCGGCGAAACACCACGGCAGCAGATCGCGCCGGCGCTGAAGTGGCTGCGCGACAACGTCGGAGCGCGTAAGTGGTTTGTCGTCGGGGACGACTACATCTGGCCGCACAGCTCTCTCGGAGCCGTGAGGCAATTCGCCACCGAACTCGATCTCAGCCTTGTCGGCGGTTCGTTTGTCGACCTGGGGCGCGGCAACATGAAACAACTGGTCGAGACCGTCTCGAACTCCGGTTGCGACGGCGTGATCATGCTCCTCGTCGGCCAGGACGCCGTCGATTTCAACCGCGCCTTCGCCCGCCGCGGCCTCGACGAGTCGATGATCCGGTTCAGCCCGTTGATGGAAGAGAACATGCTGCTCGCGAGCGGGCCGAGGGCAACCCGCAACCTGTTTGCCTCCGCCGCGTACTTCCGTTCGATGGTCGACGGCAACTCCATGGATCTTCTCGGGCGCTACGTTGCACTGCACGGCGCGCACGCTCCGGCGCTGAACAATGCCGCCGAATCGTGTTACGAAGGGATACATACCCTTTCGGCCCTGGTTCGGCGCGCCGACAGCACTCATCCGCGTGACCTGGACGCCGTCGTCGAGGGTGCCGCGTACGACGGGCCTCGCGGAACCGTCGAGTTTCGTGATCGTGTTGCACGGCAGAAGATTCAGCTCGCCGTCGCCGACGGACTCGACTTCTCGATCATCGCAACGCTCTGAGATTTTCCCTGAGATCTCCCTCTTGACTTCTGTGGCGCGCATCACTTAGTTTCATTTGGAATCATTTCATTTGAAAGTAACCCGTTCCGCAGTAACCGTCCCGAAGTAACCGGAGGTGCCCGATGGGCAGTGTTGGTTTGCTTTACGTGGGAGCCGTCCTCTTCGTCAACGGACTGATGCTGCTCGGCACAGTTCCCGTTCGATCCGCCTCGGTCCTCAACCTCTTCGTCGGCGCACTTCAATGCGTCGTCCCCACCGTCATGTTGATTCAGGCTCAGGGAGATTCGAGTGCCGTCCTGGCGGCCTCAGGGCTCTATCTGTTCGGATTCACCTATCTCTACGTGGGCATCAGCAATCTCGCCGGCTTCGAGCCGGAAGGAATCGGGTGGTTCTCGCTGTTCGTCGCGTGCGCCGCGCTCGTGTACTCCTTCCTCTCTTTCACCGTGAGCAACGACCCCGTCTTCGGGGTCATCTGGCTCGCATGGGCAGCGCTGTGGACGCTGTTCTTCCTGGTACTCGGGCTCGGCCGCGAGAATCTCAGTCGCTTCACCGGCTGGGCAGCGGTCCTCCTGAGCCAGCCCACGTGCACGGTCCCCGCATTTCTGATCCTGACCGACAACTTCCACACCACACCCGCCGTCGCGGCCGGTTGGGCCGGAGCGCTTCTGGTTCTCCTGGGCCTGGCCAAGATCCTCGCTGCACCCAAAACCGCAGTACCCCAATCCCGTCCAGTCTTCAACTGATCGACACAACCAAGGAGTGAAAGACAATGCGACACGGTGACATCTCCTCGAGCAACGACACGGTCGGCGTAGCAGTGGTCAACTACAAGATGCCCCGCCTGCACGATCGCGCCGGCGTCCTCGAGAACGCGCGCAAGATCGCCGACATGATGATCGGCATGAAGACCGGCCTCCCCGGAATGGATCTGGTGGTCTTCCCCGAATACTCCACGCAGGGAATCATGTACAACGAAGAGGAGATGTACGCGACAGCAGCCACCATCCCGGGCGACGAGACCGCGATCTTCTCCGCAGCGTGCCGCGAAGCCGACACGTGGGGAATCTTCTCCGTCACCGGCGAACAGCACGAAGACCACCCGAATAAGCCCCCGTACAACACGTTGATCCTCATCGACAACAAGGGCGAGATCGTTCAGAGGTACCGAAAGATCCTGCCCTGGTGCCCCATCGAAGGGTGGTACCCGGGAGACACGACGTATGTCACCGAAGGCCCGAAGGGGCTGAAGATCTCGCTCATCATCTGCGACGACGGCAACTACCCGGAGATCTGGCGCGACTGCGCGATGAAGGGTGCGGAACTGATCGTCCGTTGCCAGGGATACATGTACCCCGCCAAGGACCAGCAGGTAATGATGTCCAAGGCAATGGCCTGGGCCAACAATTGTTATGTGGCAGTTGCCAATGCGGCCGGATTCGACGGCGTCTACTCCTACTTCGGACACTCCGCGATCATCGGATTCGACGGCCGGACGCTGGGTGAAACCGGCGAAGAAGAATACGGAATCCAGTACGCGCAGCTTTCCGTCTCAGCCATTCGCGACGCACGCGAGAACGATCAGTCCCAGAACCACATCTTCAAACTCCTCCATCGCGGCTACTCCGGTGTCCACGCAGCAGGTGACGGAGACAAGGGCGTCGCGGACTGCCCGTTCGAGTTCTACAAGCTGTGGGTCACCGACGCCCAGAAGGCTCAGGAACGCGTCGAGGCCATCACCCGAGACACAGTGGGTGTAGCGGATTGTCGCGTCGGAAACCTGCCGGTCGAGAAGACAATCGAAGCGTAAGGATCTCACTGTGCCTTATATCACCGACATGCTCCATGACCGGAACAGTGCAGCAGCACCACCGCCGGCCGAGGAACGAACCGAACCCGTACCGGTCGGGGCCTTCGACGCTCGCAAGCTCTCGAAAGCCCTGAGTTCCAAGATCGTCGGACAACAGGCCGCCGTCGACGCAGTGGTTCGTGCGATTTCGATCGCGCATGTCGGTGCCACGGATCCGACGCGTCCGCTCGCAAACATCCTTCTCGTTGGCCCGACCGGCGTCGGAAAGACGGAATTGGTGCGGCGCGTGGCCGCAGAACTACGGTCAGGACCCGATGATCTGTGCCGCATCGACATGAATGCTCTTGCGCAAGAGCATTATGCGGCGTCATTCTCCGGGGCTCCACCTGGATATGCCGGTAGCAAGGAGTCCTTCACGCTGTTCGACAAGAACACCGTCGAGGGCGATCCGTACACCCCCGGAATCGTCCTGTTCGACGAAGTGGAGAAGGCCGACCCCACCGTGCTGCGTGCGCTCCTGCAGGTCCTCGACAACGGCGAACTCCGGTTGGCGAACGGTCAGCAGAAGATCTCGTTCCGCAACAGCTACGTGTTCCTGACCTCGAATCTCGGCTCTGCTGCGGTGGCAGAACGTCGGCGCTCTCACCTGCGGCAGCTCGCCGATCGCGTCCGGATCGATCGACCGCGCCATGGTCATCATCTGGTGCAACGCGCGTTGGAGAAGTTCTTCGACCCCGAATTCTTCAACCGCATCGACGAAACCGTGATCCTCGACGAGTTCGACGAACAGACCGCGGAACAAGTGACCCGTCTCGAGATCGAACTGATCACGACTCGGTTGGCCAGGAGAGGCATCGACGTCGAGGTGGAGGACTGCGCCGTCGCCCTGTTGCAACGGCGCGGGTTCGACCCGGTGTACGGAGCACGTGGCCTGCGCCGCACCATCCGGAACGTCTTGGCCGACCCGGTGGCCGCCGCCGTTCTCGACCTTCGGCCGGTCGGGACGCAACCACTCGCCTTGCAGGCGCGGGCAGTTGGTGATCAGATACAGGTAAAGAAAGTCCCATGAGTGCTCGCTCACGTTGCGGATCGAATCCGCAACGTGGGCGACACATTTCAAACATGTCCGCGTAACGCCACCTCCCTAGGTTGGGTGCCTGCACCACAAAGTGCACATGCACAGGCACCCAGGGGAAGTGACGTCATGACAGCAGTGAACGAGCAGGTGTCCGCCGGCGCACCGGACAGGGCAGATCTCGGTGAGAATGCCGCACTGAAGGAGACTCTGGAGGACTACACCCTCCGATTTGCGCCACGCAGCTACCGCAAATGGGGAACCGGCGTCGTCGCGACCTCCGCGCTCGGCGGAATCGCGTATCTCGCAGACTTCTCGATCGGCGCCAACATCGGCATCTCGTACGGCACCGGTAACGCATTGCTGGGCATCGCCGTGTTTGCCGTCGTCATCATGGCGACCGGCTTCCCACTTGCCTACTATGCCGCGCGATACAATATCGACCTCGATTTGATCACTCGCGGAAGCGGTTTCGGCTACTACGGCTCGGTGGTCACCAACGTCATCTTCGCGACGTTCACCTTCATCTTCTTCGCGCTCGAAGGTTCCATCATGGCCCAGGGTTTGAAACTGGGGCTCGGGATCCCACTCTCGATCGGCTACGCGGTCTCGACCCTGATGGTCATTCCACTGGTCATCTACGGAATGAAGGCTCTGGCAAAGCTCCAAGTGTGGACGACGCCTCTGTGGCTCGTCATGATGGTGCTGCCGTTCCTGTATCTGCTGTTCAAGCACCCTGATTCGGTGAGCGCGTTCTTCGCCTTCGGCGGTGAGGACGGCGCAAACGGCAAGGGCGTCAACTTCGGATCGGTGATGCTGGCCGCGGGTGTCTGCTTGTCGCTGATCGCACAGATCGCCGAGCAGATCGACTACCTACGCTTCATGCCGCCCAAGACGCCGGAAAACACCCGCCGTTGGTGGGCTGCAGTAATTCTCGCCGGCCCCGGCTGGGTGATCTTCGGCGCGTTCAAGCAGATCGTCGGACTGTTCCTCGCCGTGTACATCATCGCGAACGTCGTCGACGGATCCTCGATCGCCAACCAGCCCGTGCACCAGTTCCTCGAGATCTACCAGGACATGATGCCGCACTGGCTGGCCATGACGCTGGCCGTGATCCTCGTGGTCATCAGCCAGATCAAGATCAACGTCACCAACG
This sequence comes from Rhodococcus sp. MH15, assembly GCF_019266045.1. Classification (NCBI taxonomy): domain Bacteria; kingdom Bacillati; phylum Actinomycetota; class Actinomycetes; order Mycobacteriales; family Nocardiaceae; genus Rhodococcus; species Rhodococcus sp. MH15. The sequence goes on along the minus strand of NZ_LPNP01000065.1, from coordinate 516,362 downwards.
CGTACTCCGGCTCACTGGCCTGGACCAACTCGTACACCCGCGTCACCAAGACCTACCCCGGACGCATGGTCTTCGTTCTGGTCAACCTGGCGATCGCACTGATCTTGATGGAAGCCAACATGTTCGACTTCCTCAACACGATCCTGGGCTTCTACGCCAACTGCGGTATCGCCTGGGTCGTGGTCGTCGCCTCGGACATCGCGATCAACAAGTACTGGTTGAAGCTCTCCCCGAAAGTCCCCGAGTTCCGACGCGGGATGCTCTACGACGTCAACCCCGTCGGCTTCGTGTCGATGCTGCTGGCCGCGGGAGTGTCGATCCTGGTGTTCTTCGGCGCTTTCGGTTCGACGATCAAACCGTTCTCCCCGATCGTCGCGATCGTCATCGCACTGGTGATGCCGCCGGTCCTGGCCGTCGCCACCAAGGGAAAGTACTACCTACGACGCACCGACGACGGCATCGATCTGCCGATGTTCGACGAGTACGGGAACCCCTCCGGTGAAACGCTTCTGTGCTGCGTCAGCGGAATCGAATTCGAGCGTCCCGACATGCTCGCGTCGAACGTGCCCGGCCCGAACGGCGAGAAGCAGTACATCAGCTCCCTGGCCTTGAGCACCGACAAGACCGGTGAGCACGTCCTGCCTGCTCAGCTTCCCTGACAACTGCTGTGCGCCTTTATTAACCGCCGGGGGTTAATAAAGGCGCACAGCAGGGTTATGCCCCTACATCGTCGAGCGACTCACCCTTCGTCTCACGCATGACCAGCAGCGCGACAAAAGTCAGCGTCGCCGCTACGAGAAGATAGATGCCGACCCAACCGACGCCGTAGTTCTTCGCGAGGTAGACGGCGATGAACGGCGCCACCGCTGCGCCCAGAATACTGGCCGTGTTGTACGCGATTCCCGAGCCCGTGTAGCGGACGTTGGTCGGGAAGAGTTCCGGGAGAACGGCACTCATTGGGCCGAAGGTCAGGCCCATGAGCAGCATGCCCACGATGAGGAACGCCAACATGCGACCGTCGTTCATTCCGTCCGGTTCGAGGAAGACACCGAAGGTCAAGCCGAACACCATGATCAGACCGGTGATGATCAGCAAGGTGATACGACGCCCGTAACGGTCGGCGAGCCAACCCGAGACCGGCACGGCGGCAGCGAAGAACACGACTGCGATCAACTGCAGGACAAGGAAATCGGTGTACTTGAAGCCCGCACCGGTTCCACCGTCGGCCGGCGTCTTGCCGGTTCCGTGGCTGAGAACCCAGGTGGTCATGATGTAGAACAGCGTGTACGTCGCGAGCATCACGAACGTACCGACGATCAGCTGACGCCAGCTGGTCTTGAATACCTCGGCGACCGGAGTCTTGACCTTCTCGCCGCGCTCGACTGCACGCGCGAACACCGGGGTTTCCTCGAGCTTGAGCCGGACGTACAGGCCGATCATCACCATGATTGCGCTGAGCAGGAACGGAATTCGCCATCCCCAGCTCAGGAAGGCGCCCTCGAGGTCCGGGCTGGAATTGTCGTGGTTCATGAACAACGTGATGATCAGGAACAGTCCGTTGGCCATGAAGAAGCCGATGGGCGCACCGAGTTGCGGCCACATCGCCGCCCAGGCCCGCTTGCCTTCCTTGGCTGTCTCGGTCGCGAGCAGCGCCGCACCCGACCATTCGCCGCCGAGCCCGAGACCCTGGCAGAAACGCATGAGCGCCAACAACGCCGGGGCCAGCAGTCCGATCTGGTGATAAGTGGGCAGCAGTCCGATGAGGAAGGTCGCGATGCCCATCGTCAGCAGCGAGCCGACCAGAGTTGCCTTGCGTCCGACGCGGTCACCGAAGTGTCCGAAGAGAATCGAACCGAGGGGACGGGCGACGAACGCGAGTCCGAACGTCGCCAACGACGCGAGAAGCGCGGTGGTGTCGTTGCCCTTCGGGAAGAACAGGTGCGGGAACACCGATACTGCCGCTGTTGCATAGATGTAGAAGTCGTAGAACTCGATGGACGTACCCACCATGCTGGCGACCACGATTCGGCTGCGCGGCACTCCGGCGACGGTATCTGCGTCGCCGCCCTCCGGCTTGGGTGGATTCTCACTGACTGACGTGCTCAAAACATGCTCCTGCGCCGTTATACGAAAGATGTCCAATTGGTGGGATAGTGTCCCAATCAGTAGGAATTGAACACCCGCGGGGTTTTCCGACGCAAATTCGGTTCGCGAATTCGGCTCAGCGGGCAATCCGCGATAAAATTCCGTAAAGGTGAGCCGGGAAGTCTGGTCGGCACGTGCATTCGATGCGTCACAACGTCGATCACGTTCATGTCTGTTGCATCCGAATTCGGTTGCACGAACAAAGGTCGTCCCCACGCGTGATCTCCACCCTGCGTTCCGAACTGTCCCGCTACCTCCGCACCGAAACGGTGGGCGGATCGATCCTCCTGATCGCTGCCGCCCTCGCTCTGATCTGGGTGAACTCTCCTTTCGGTGAGAGTTACATCGCACTACGTGACTTCCAGATCGGTCCGTCCGCACTCCATCTCGACCTCAGCTTGGGCACGTGGGCGCAGGACGGACTGCTTGCCGTCTTCTTCTTCGTCGCCGGCCTCGAACTCAAACGTGAACTGGTGGTCGGCGAACTCGCGGACCGCAAAGCCGCGATGCTCCCGATCATCGCGGCGTGCGGCGGCGTCCTGGTTCCCGCGATCATCGCGGCGTCCATCGGTTTCGGCACGCCCGGCATGGACAAGGGCTGGGCCATTCCCGTCGCGACGGACATCGCTTTTGCCCTCGGCGTGCTCGCGCTGACCGGCTCGAAGATCCCGGCGAGCGCCCGAGTTTTCCTGCTCAGCCTGGCCGTCGTCGACGATCTGCTCGCGATCATCCTCATCGCCGTACTGTTCACCGGTTCCCTCGCGATGTTGTGGCTGCTGACCGCGGCCGCAGCCCTGGCTGCCTACGCCTACGCCCAACACAAACGCATCACGACGCCGTTCCTCTACGTCCCGCTGGCACTACTGACCTGGTACGCGATGCACGAAGCGGGGATACACGCCACACTCGCGGGCGTCGCGCTCGGCTTACTCACCCGGGTGAGGCGCGATCCGGACGAGGAGTACGCGCCCGGTAGCCGTCTCGAGCACCGCATTCAGCCTTACTCCGCAGGCTTCTGTGTCCCCGTCTTCGCACTGTTCGCCTCCGGTGTTCCGATCAACGCGGCGGTACTCGGCGACATTTTCACCGACCCAGTAGGGCAATCGGTCGTCGTCGGTCTTCTGGTCGGCAAAACCGTCGGAATCTTCGGAATTTCCCTGCTCGCGATCAAATTGGGGATAGCAACCAAACCCAAGACACTGGAATTGAGAGACATGTTTGCCCTCTCAGTTCTCGGTGGCATCGGGTTCACCGTTAGCCTGCTTGTAGCAGACCTCGCATTGGACGGGGTCGGCGATGGCAGCGAGGCCGAGATAGCGAAGGCCGCAGTTCTCGTGACATCGTTGGTGGCATCGCTGATCGGATCAGCGCTGCTGTGGCGACGTGGACGAGTTCATGCGGCTCGAGACGACGCTTCCACCGCCATTGCCACGGACGCGAGAGAACTACCTGGAGAGGTCGACAAGTGAGCTTGACCAACGGAGAGAGCCAGCGCTTCACCGGAGATGGAGTACCGAACACGGTCTCTTCCATCCCTCTCACCGATGTGGACGCCCGCACGCCGGGCGAGGCCACCATCGGGGCCCTCGTCAAGGACGCGACCGCACAGGTCTCCACCCTCGTGCGCGCCGAGGTCGAACTTGCCAAGGCCGAGGTGACGGGCGAGGTCAAGAAGGGTCTGCAGGGCAGCGTCTTCTTCATCCTGGCCTTCACGGTTCTGCTGTTCAGCTCGTTCTTCTTCTTTTTCTTCCTGGCCGAGATGCTCGACACCTGGGTGCCGCGCTGGCTGGCGTTCCTCATCGTCTTCCTGATCATGGTGGTGACCACCGCGATTCTGGCGCTGCTCGGTTATCTGCGCGTGCGCAAGTTGAGGGCTCCGGAGAAGACGATCGAATCGCTCAAGCAGGCCAAGAACGTCATCCCCGGCAGCCATGACGACGCAAAGCCGTCGGTCGATTTCAACGCGCGCCGGTAGCGAGTCTGATCGAAAGTGGCAGCCCCAGATCCATCCACCGTCAGGTTCGACGGCCCCTGGATTCACCGGGACATTCACGCCAACGGCATCCGGTTTCACGTCGTCGAGGTAGGCGACGCGGAGCCGGATGCTCCGTTGGTGGTGCTTCTGCACGGATTCGCCGACTTCTGGTGGTCCTGGCGCCATCAATTGACGGCACTGTCCGAGCAGGGCTTCCGCGTCGTCGCGATGGACCTTCGTGGGTACGGCGACTCCGACAAGCCCCCTCGTGGCTACGACGGTTGGACGCTCGCCGGTGACGTAGCCGGCCTCATTCGTGCGATGGGTTACGGCAAGGCCACGCTGATCGGTCATGCCGACGGCGGGTTGGTGTGCTGGGCGACCGCGCTCCTGCATCCACGCCTGGTGCGGTCGATAGCGCTGATCTCGTCTCCACACCCGATGGCGCTCAAGAAAGCAGTCGTCCGCGACCCCTATCAGCGCCGCGCGCTTTTGCCCTCGTTCCTGGCCTATCAGGTACCGCTACGCCCGGAACGTCGGTTGACGGCCGACAACGGCGCCGAAGTGGAGCGTCTGGTTCGCTCGCGGTCGGGCCCCACCTGGCCGCAGCAACCCGAATTCGCAGACGTCATGAGCAAGATGCGGTCCGCGATCCGGATCCCGGGCGTCGCGCATTCCACCTTGGAGTACCAGCGTTGGGCCTTCCGCAGCCAGCTCCGCCCCGAGGGCCGACGTTTCATGCGTTTGATGGATCAGGTTCTTCGCATTCCGATCGTCCAGATTCACGGCGAACTCGACCCGTACGTGCTCACCCGTACCGTGCGTCGCGACAAGCACTGGGCTCCCGGCGAGAAACTGCGCACCATTGCCGGAGTCGGTCATTACGCGCATCAGGAAGCCCCCGAGCGCGTCAATCGCGAACTCGGGGACTTCCTCCTTACGGAGAAGTGACCGCTACAGGATGCACGCGCCCGTCGGTACGGGCGTCGATGCCGAGGCAGCCGCGTTCAACTGGCGCGAGACTTCCTGCGCGGTGAGGACGAATCCGGTGTCACTGTCGTCGACGGCAGCACCGAACACGACGCCGAGGACCCGCCCCTGATCATCGACCATCGGTCCACCCGAGTTGCCCTGCCGGATGGATCCGCGCACGGTGTAGACCTCACGCTGGGTGGTTCCGGCCTTGTAGATGTCCGGCCCGTTCAGGTTCAGGACCTCACGAACGCGGGCTGCGCTGGCCGTGTACGGACCACCGCCGGGGTAACCGAGCACCAACGCGTTGTCACCGGTCCGAGCCTGCTCCGGAGCGAACGGCAGCACCGGCGCGTCCAATCCGGGAACCGCCAGAATCGCGATGTCCACGGCGGAGTCGAAGAGCACCACCTGCGCGGGCAGTGCGCCCTCCATGGTGTCCACGGTGATGCTCTCGGTTCCGGCAACCACGTGGGCGTTGGTCATGACGCGTTCGGGGGCGACGATGAATCCGGATCCCTCGAGCGCGCGCTGGCAACTCGGTGCGACGCCGTTGATGCGGAGAACACTCGGACGCAACTGCGCCGCCAACGGACTGGCGAGAACGCTCGCGTCGGGTGCTTCGACCTCGGTGATGGGCGTGCGCCCGAACGGGCCGATGACGTCAGGCAGGCCGGAGGTGTCGAGCAGCGCCGAGAACTCGGTCGGGATGCGGCGCAGCCACTGCGGCGCCACTTCGTCCACGCTGGCGAGAACGTCCGAACCACGAACAGCGGCGGCAATATTCGGCTGCGACGAGGAAGTGAGCGGAATCGCGAGCAACCACGCCGCGACCACGACAGCCACCGCCTGTAGACCCGCACCGATGACGCTGTCGACGGATCGCGCCGTCGGACTGTGCATTCCGCTGCGCGCCGCGCGTCCGAGCACCATGCCGGCGACCTCGCCGATGATGACCAACACGACGATCAGCGAGATGCCCGCGAGGATGCGCAGCTTGCCTTCGGTGACGTGCACGAGCAGGTGCGGCGCCAACAGAATCCCGGCGACGGCACCGAGGATCACGCCGACGAACGCCAGCGCCGACGCCACCGCGCCCTGACGCCATCCGGACGTGGCCGCGATGAGGGCGACCAGAACGATGGCGATGTCCACCCAACGAGAACCTGTCATCGCGGCACCGCCGAATCCTCGACACCTTCACCGAACTCGGACAGCGCTGTGTCCAGGTCTCTCACGTCCTCGTAATTCCACGGAATCTCCCAGCCCGACACCGTGAACAGCGCCGCGAGGATTCCTGCTGTGAACCCCCAGACCAGCATGCCGTCGGCGCGGAACGCCGGGCCCTGGTATCCGAGGGGATGTCGAACCTGAAACCGGTTGTCTGGGTCGAGCAACGTGCGCAGCGGCACCCGGGCCACCCGTCCGACCTCGCCCTCGTCCTGAATGCCCACCGTCGTCGGCTGCTCCCAGTAGCCGAGCACCGGCGTCACGTCGAAACCCGACGGCGGGATGAAGATCTCCGGCAGCACGGTGAGCGGCTGAACTCCGCTCGGATCGAGCCCGGTCTCCTCCTGCGCTTCACGCAGCGCGGTGCCGATGGGGCCGTCGTCGCCCGGATCGGCGGCACCGCCGGGGAATGCGACCTGTCCGCTGTGCTGACGCATCGTCGACGCCCGTTGGGTCAGCAGGACGTCTGCGCCCTCCGGCAAGCCGCCGACGGCGAGAGGGTCGGCCTCACGCGGTCCGCCGAAGAGCACGAGCACCGCGGCCGGACGCGTCACGGTGCCGCGCGGCGCGCGACGCTCGAGGACGGGGTTGATCCGATGGGGATCGGTGGGCTGGGTGCTGGCGACAGCGCGCAACCACTCGGGAACCGGTGTGCTCATACGACGACTCCCAGATATTGCGCCGCAGCGGCGGCGATCTCGTCCGCACTGCGGAAGGGTTGGGGCAAGACCTTGGCGACTGTTCCATCCGCGCGCACGAGCACCGACACCGGCAGCACCGGCGGTGCGCCCACTGCGATCCGTACCTTGCCGTCACCGTCCTGGACGCCGGGCAAACGCACCGAGTAGTCGATGAGTCGCGTCAAAGCGTTCTCCTGATTCGGATCCGAATGCACGGTCAGCACGTTGATGCTGCCGTCGGCGCGCTCCGCGAATTCCTGAAGGTACGGAAGCTCTTCGGCGCATGGCGCGCACCAGTACGCCCACAGATTGAGCAGAGTCGGCTTTCCGCCCACCGCTGCGGCAAGGTCGACGGGCGCTCCGTCGGAGACGCAGTCGAGGGTGATTCCGGCGAGAGCCGAGCCGGCAGGCGCTTCGCCGGTCGGAGTCGGGCAGGAGGCCAGAGCCGCCTGGCTACGGAGTTGATCGAGCGATTCCGACGACGGAGTGAACGTCGGCGGCTGATACGCGGACGAGGACGGGCCCGTCGAGGTGGGCGTCGTGTCGTCTCCTCCGCGCGGCCAGATCGCCACGACGAGAGCCGCGACGACCACGAGCGCAGCGAGAGACCATCTTCCGGCACTTGTCATCGGTGATCACAACCCTGCCAGGGCGAGCAGATGATCGGTCTCGGGGCCTTTCACCAGGGCCGCGGCCTCGGTTTTGTCGGTCGGGCCGAGACCGTACGACGGGCAGTCCTTGGCCAGAACACACACACCGCATGCGGGCTTGCGCGCGTGGCAGACCCGTCGGCCGTGAAAGATCACGCGATGCGAGAGCAGAGTCCATTCCTTACGTTCGATCAGTGCCCCGACGGCGTGTTCCACCTTGACGGCATCTTCTTCCTCGGTCCACTTCCACCGACGCACGAGCCGACCGAAGTGGGTGTCGACGGTGATTCCCGGAATGTCGAAGGCATTGCCCAGCACGACGTTCGCGGTCTTGCGTCCGATGCCTGGGAGTTTCACCAGATCTTCGAGCTTGTTCGGGACCTGCCCGTCGTGGCGTTCGAGTAGCGCCTGACCGAGTCCGATCAGCGACGTCGTCTTGTTCCGGTAGAAGCCGGTGGAGCGGATGTACTCCTCGAGTTCGGTCCGATCGGCTTCCGCGTATGCCTTTGCGTCGGGATAACGGGCGAAGAGTGCCGGCGTGACCATGTTGACGCGGACGTCGGTGCATTGCGCCGACAGGATTGTCGCCACTGCCAGTTCCAACGGAGTCGTGAAGTCGAGTTCGCAGTACACGTGTGGGAAAGCCACAGCGAGCTCACGATTCATCCGACGCGCCCGGCGTACCAATCCGAGGTGTGATTCTTCCTTCCGCGCACCCCCCGAACGCGGTTTCTTCCGCTGCTCTGAACTGCCTGTCGGGGTGGTCTGCACTCAGACAACTGTACGGATACGACATGAGTGGAGACTCCGTCGTGTCGATTCTGAGACCTTCGACGTGTTTACTTCCCCCTATGCAAGGACTCGCAGTAATTCTCTTTCCGCTACTGCTTATGCTCTTTGCCCTGGCGATGGAACGAGTCGAAGGGCGATTGCGTCGGCTCTCGGTCCAAGAGCATGAAGTAGAAGACTTCCTCGACCAGGCAAGTCACGACGACGTCGCCCGCCTGGCAAGCGATGGGTTTCCCCATGCGTTCGCCCGCTTCCACCGGAAGCGTAAGGGCCGTCAGTCGGAGGCTCCCGAGAGCGCCAGCCTGGGCGAAATCCGGACACAACGGGCAAGTTGACGGCCATACAAAGTAGTCACCGCAGCGGATTCCGGAAGAATTTTCGGCTCTTACGTGGCATCAATCACTCGTCGCGAGCTAACGGGACGTAGACTTCGATGCCGTACCTGTTGCATTGAACACAGATTGCATTGGACACAGTGTCTCACTCATGAGGGCTGAGCCTGTGTACGACGGTTTGTGCACAGCGAGGGTACAAAGATAGATAGCGCAAAAATGACACCACAAACGAACAAATCCCAACAAGGAGCGCACGTGGACGACGTCCTGGCAAGAGCCGGCATCTTCCAAGGAGTCGAGCCCTCAGCGGTAGCGGCGCTGACAAAGCAGCTGCAGCCCGTCGACTTCCCCCGTGGACATGTCATCTTCAACGAAGGTGAACCCGGTGACCGCCTGTACATCATCGTGTCCGGCAAGGTGAAGATCGGTCGACGCTCACCCGACGGTCGCGAGAATCTGCTGACGATCATGGGCCCGTCCGACATGTTCGGCGAACTGTCCATCTTCGACCCCGGCCCCCGCACCTCGACGGCTACGACCGTCACCGAGGTTCGCGCCGTGAGCATGGACCGCGACGCTCTCAAGGCATGGATCCAGCAGCGCCCCGAGATCGCCGAGCAGCTTCTGCGCGTTCTCGCCCGCCGTCTGCGTCGTACCAACAACACCCTGGCCGACCTGATCTTCACGGACGTTCCCGGCCGTGTCGCCAAGGCGCTCCTGCAGCTCGCGCAGCGCTTCGGCACTCAGGAAGGTGGCGCCCTGCGCGTCACTCACGACCTCACGCAGGAAGAGATCGCCCAGCTCGTCGGCGCTTCCCGCGAGACCGTCAACAAGGCGCTCGCCGATTTCGCACACCGCGGATGGCTTCGCCTCGAAGGCAAGAGCGTCCTGATCTCGGATTCCGAGCGCCTCGCTCGTCGCGCGCGCTAGCTCTTCCTGTTCGACTCTTTCGGCCGCTCCCGCTTCTGTGGGGGCGGCCGAAGTCGTTCACTGGACTCTTGTTGTACCTATCGGTAAAGTCTGTACCGATAGGTACATATCTGATCGAGAGGCCCCGCAATGACCGTCCGAGCACCGATTCCGCCCTTCACTCACGAAACTGCCGTCCAGAAGGTCCGCCTCGCCGAGGACGGATGGAACTCCCGCGACCCGCACAAGGTGTCACTGGCCTACACGCCGGACAGTTGGTGGCGTAATCGGTCGACGTTCGTGACCGGCCGATCCGAGATCGTCGAACTTCTGACCGAGAAGTGGACCCGCGAACTGGACTACCGGTTGATCAAAGAGTTGTGGGCACACAGCGACGACCGCATCGCAGTGCGATTCGCGTACGAGTGGCACGATCACGACGGGCAGTGGTTCCGCTCCTACGGCAACGAGAACTGGGAATTCGACGCCGACGGACTCATGCACCACCGTCATGCCAGCATCAACGACGTTCCCATCGAGGAGTCCGAGCGAAAGTTCTTCTGGGATCCGACCGGACCACGCCCGCACGATCATCCGGGCCTGAGCGAGTTGGGTCTGTGATGAAAGGATGAATCCATGGCCAGACAGGTAGCTGAACGCTCGGACACGATTCCCGCTCTCGCGAACGTGTTTCGAACCTACGGGTTCGACGGAGCAAGCCTGGCCGTCATCACCGAACACACCGGTTTGGGCAAAGGCAGTCTCTACAACTTCTTTCCGCGCGGGAAGGAAGAGATGGCCGAGGCGGTGCTCGACGAGGTCGACGGATGGTTTCGCAGCGAAGTCTTCGAACCTCTTCGAGCAGAATCGGTTCCACCGAGGCAGCGCATCCAGAGTATGTTCGCTACCGCGGGCGACTACTTTCGGTCAGGGCAACGCATTTGCCTGTTCGGCGCATTTGCACTCGGTGAAGAGCGAAACCGCTTCGGCGCCAGGGTGCGAACATACTTCGACGAATGGACAGCGGCTCTCGAGGCGGCACTCGTCGGTGCCGAAGATTCCATCGGACTCGCCGAAGAAGCCGTGGCCGGGATCCAAGGGGCGATCGTGATGTCCCGGGCCCTGGACGACGGTTCCGTATACAGCCGAGTGACGACGCGACTCGAAGATCGACTGGTACAGGCACTCACGCCGTAACGCATACCGCACGACCACAAAGGCATTTGTGCCGCGGCATCCACCTGGCATGCTCGAAAAAGCATGCACAAGAAGAAAGGAACCCATGCCCTCGTTCGAGACGGTGATCGCATCCACCCCTTCGGGGAAGGTCCGCGGCCGAAAGCGTGACGGTTCCTACTACTTCGGTGCGATCCCCTACGCCAGCGCACCGCGCTTCGAGAAGCCGCGACCGGTGGAACCGTTCTCCGACGTCTTCGACGCCACAGCGCTTGGAACGGTCTTCCCCCAACCACCTTCACGACTCGAACGCATCATGGGGCCACCGCTCCCCGAACCGGGGCACAGCGAGGACAGCTTCACCGTCACCGTCACAACCCCGTCGCTGACCGGTCATCGCCCGGTGATGGTGTGGCTTCACGGTGGCGGGTACTCCAGTGGCGGCGGCTCACTCCCCTGGTACGACGGCGGCGCTTTGTCAGCCGAGGGCGACGTCGTCGTGGTGTCGGTCAACTATCGCGTCGGCGTGCTCGGATACCTCCTCCTCGACGGCGTCAGCGAAGGCAATCTCGGGGTACACGATCAGATCGCGGCGCTCGAGTGGGTGCGCGAGAACATCGAGGCATTCGGCGGCGACCCAGACTCGGTCACCGTATTCGGGCAGTCGGCCGGCGCCCATTCCATTGTGAATCTGTTGAGCAGTAACAACTCTCGAACCCTGTTCCATCGAGCAATTCTGCAGAGCACCCCACGGCCGGACCTCAACTTCACGCAGGCTGCCGCGATCGAGAACGGGGAGACGTTTGCCCGACTGCTCGACGGAGATCCTCGGACCGCACCGCTCTCCCACATTCTCGACGCATTCCGCGGCACGGCTGTCGAGTTCAGCCGGCGGTCCCCCAATGTCGTGCAACCGCCCTTCGCGCCGATCTCCGAACTGGAACCGGTGATCCGAACTTTCGAAACAGCGCCTGACGTCATCGTGGGATACACCCGAGAGGAGGGATCTGCTTTCGTGCGCGACGTAGCGGGAGTACCCGATCCCGAACACGTCGCCGAAAAGGCACTGACACAGAACATGTTTGCCGAACCGGCAATGGAGCTGGCCGAGACCTTCACAGCGGCCGGCGCGTCGGTGTACACGTACCGCTTCGACTGGGCACCGACGGACGACGTCTTCGGAGCAACTCACTGCATAGAACTACCCTTCGTGTTGGGAACCGAGCAGTCCTGGCAGGGCTCACCGATGCTGGGCAGCAGCGACTGGCAGAGCATCGACGCACTGGGCCGTCGGATACGCCGGCACTGGACGTCGTTTGCGCACACGGGAAGTCCGGACAGCAGCGAAACCTGGGAGAAGTACACCTCGTCCCAATCGATCGGAATCACCTTCTCCTGAGCAACTTCGGGCGCCTACCCACCCGGAGAAATCCCGTCTAGGATTGCTCCATGGACATGCCCAAGCTCCTCGACGGGCGACTCAAACTCCGCCATCTCCTGCTCGTCGACGCATTGAGCCGTCAGGGCAGTGTGGTCGGCGCCGCTGCCGCACTTCACATCACGCAACCTGTCGCGACTCGGAGTCTGCACGACATCGAGTCCATTCTCGGCGTCTCGCTCTTCGACCGCGGCCCTCGCGGCATCACCCCGACCATTTTCGGCGAGGCCTTCACAACTCATGCACGGGCCGTGATCGCGCAGCTGACCGAAGCCGGGCGACACGTCGTCGAACTTGCCGACGCCAATCGCGGAACCGTCATCGTGGGAACACATCTCGCCGGATCCAACGTGCTGCTTCCCGGCGCTATCGCGCGCCTGAAGGTTCACCACCCGTTGCTCACCGTCGTCGTGCGCGAAGGTACGCCAGAGCAGTTGCTCACCGATCTGGAAGCGGGCCGAATCGACCTGATCGTCGGCCGGCTCACCTCACCTACCGATGACACCGCGACAAGACGGAACCTCTACGCCGAATCCGTCGAACTCGTCACCCGCGTAGATCACCCGCTCGCTCACCGCGAGGACGTCCAACTCGAAGAACTACGCGGCTTCCCCTGGATCCTTCCCGGGGTCGAGACAGTGCTCCGCCGCGAACTCGAGGAGTTCTTCGCCCGCAACGGCTTGCCGTTGCCCGAAAATCGGGTCGAGGCAACCTCTTTCCTCACCGTGCGTCAGCTACTGGCCGAGACCGACATGATCGCGGTACTACCGAGCCTCATCCCCCGCGACGACGCGCGCTTGACCACCCTGTCCATCACACTCGATCCGATCGGGCACAGCGTCGGCATCACCTCGTCGGCGACTCGCACGTCGAGTCCGTCCGCGCAGGCCCTGATCGCGACGCTGGAGTCCTTTGCAACTGAGCTCATGCGACCATGAAACGCCGATCGGCCCGTTCCCTCCAGAGGGAACGGGCCGATGTCGGATCGACCAGGACTCAGGCGTTTTCGGAGACGCGAATCTCCTCGTGCTCCAAGCCCCGCGACGAATCGGGGACAATCTTGAACAGGGCGATGGCGCCGACCAGGCTGATCGTGCACACCCCGGCGAGATACCAGGTCACACCGACCGAAGATCCGGTGGCGTCGAGCAGAGCCGTGGCGATCATCGGTGCCAGTCCACCGCCGAGAATCGCACCGCTCTGGAGGATCAGAGACGAGCCGGAATAGCGGACCTTGGCCGGGAAAGTGTCGGCGATGATGCTGCCCTGGACACAATGTGTGACCGGAACGATCAGGCCCATGCCCAGGAACGCGATGACGGCGACCATTTTGTTCTCGGTGTTGAGGAGCGGGAAGAACACGATGCACCACAACAGGATTGCAGCTGATCCGCCGATGAACATGTGCCGACGCCCGTACTTGTCGGCGATCTTTGTCCAGAACGGGATGGAAAGGAACCACAGGACTGCTGCCGCGGTCACGCTGAGCACCAGGAATTGCTTGTCGTAGCCCAGATGTTGAGTTCCGTACGACAGGGTGAACACCATGAAGGCGTACGCCACGGCGGAGTTCGCCAAGCACGCGGCAAGCGTGAGAGACAAACGGGGGAAGCCGACCTTGAGCGACTCACGCAGCGGGAAGCGGACTATTTCGCCCTTCTCCATGATCCCGGCGAAAGACGGCGACTCGGTGACGCGCAGGCGAATCACCAGACCGATCGCCACCAGAACGAAGCTGAGCAGGAACGGGATTCGCCAACCCCACGAAGCGAATGCCGAGTCCGACATCACGGCGTTGGTCGTCAGGAAGATGCCGTTGGCGAGAACCAGTCCGGCGGGTGTGCCCATCTGCGGGAAACCTGCATAGAGATTCTTCTGCCCCGCCGGCGCGTGCTCCATCGACATGAGTGTCGCGCCGGCGCCTTCACCGCCCAGACCGATGCCCTGAACGACGCGCATTGCCACCAGGAGGACGGGCGCCCAGAAACCGATGGAGTCGTAGTTCGGGATGAGGCCGATGAGTGTGGACCCGACGCCCATCATCACCAATGAGACCACGAGCGTGGCCTTGCGCCCGATCCGGTCACCGAAGTGCCCGAACACGAGTCCACCCACCGGCCGTGCAATGAACCCGACGGCGAAGGTGCTGAAGGCAGCCAGCGTGCCGGCCGTGGGGCTCAGGCTCGGGAAGAATTGTTTGTTGAAGATCAACGCGGCGGCTGTGCCGTAGAGGAAGAAGTCGTACCATTCGAGAGTTGTGCCGGCCAGGGTTGCCATGGCAACTCGGCTACGGGCCGCTTTCTCCGGCAACGGCTTTCCGTCGCTCGTAGTGCTGTTGGATATCTTGTCTGACATCGCGGAACCTATCGATTGGATGGGGCAGGCGGACGATGAAGTCTGTAGTCACCGACCCCGTCTTCGGGATTGTCGGTATCACGAGCGTCGTCGATCGTTGTGTTTGGAATTGTGCTCGCTCGAGACATGACTCACAAATGCCGAATTCACCGTCCGCCATACCGGAAAAGGTATAGCCGGGGTCTCAGACGAGACCCAGGAAACGTTCGGCATTCCCCCGCGAAATCAGTTGGCGCGCAGTATCGTCCAAGAACTCACTCTTGCGAACCACCTCACCGACCGGACGCTCCCCCAAGGGGTACGGGTAATCACTACCCACCATCACACGGTCCACCCCCACCGTGTCCATCAACAGTCGCAGCGCACGCTCGTCGAAGACGACGGAATCCACGTAGAACCTTCCCAGGTAGTGCGAAGGCGGGAACTGCGACGTACCGATGATGTCGTTGCGGCCGTGCCAGGCGTTTTCCATCCGGCCCAACCAGAACGCGAAAGATCCACCACCGTGCGCAAATCCGATCTTGAGACGATCGTCGATCTTGTCGAACACCCCACCGAGAATCAGTGCGAGTATCGACAGGTGCGTTTCGGCCGGCATCGCAGTGAGCCACTGCGCCATCCAGCGATCGAGGCGCGGAGAGTTGGCCATGTCCCACGGGTGCACGAATACCGGCACGTCCAGCGACGCGCAGTGCTGCAGGAACGTCACCACGCCCTCGCTGTCGAGGTCCAGATCGCCGACATGATTGCCGATCTCGACACCGCGGTGCCCGTTCGCGATGCACCGCTCCAACTCACGGCACGCTGCGTCGGTGTCTTGCAGAGGCACCTGGCAGAACGGAATCAACCGATCCTTCGCCGGCTCCACGATCTCGAGTGCGAGGTCGTTGAAGATCCGTGCAATGCGACTTGCCTGCTCACCGCTCCGGCCGTAGTTGAAGAACGCCGGAGTAGGTGAGACGACCTGCGTCTGCACGCCGTCGGCATCCATGTCCCGAAGCCGCACCTCGGCGTCCCAGGCATCGGATTGGATGCGACGGAACTCCTTGGTGCCCATCATGATCATTGCTTCGGTTTCCGACTCGACCTTCAGCCACGGCGCTTGCGGCCCCGCGTCTTCGGTCAGATCCGGCCACCCGTTGGGCACGTAGTGGGTGTGGATGTCGATCAGGTTGCTCATAGCTCAGCCCTTGCCGGGATGGAGCGTGCCGCACTTGTCACACGTGCGGGCTTCTTCGCTCTCGTAGAACTTGACGAACACCGGCGGAAGGTCGGCCACGATGTCGCGCACCTGAAGTTCGACCTCGTGAATCTTGTGATCGCATTCGAGGCAGTACCACTGGAACTTCTCGAGCGTGCCTTCCTTGCGGACGCGTTCGATGACCAGGCCGATCGAGCCCGCGGTGGGACGCTGCGGCGAATGCGGAATGTCTCCTGGCAGCAACCAAGTTTCACCCTCGCGAATGTCGACGCGCTGAGGACCGTCTTCGGTCATGACATTGACGTGGATGTCGCCTTCGAGCTGGTAGAACCACTCCTCGTACGGATCGAGGTGGTAGTCGGTCCGCTGGTTGGGGCCGCCGACGACCTGCACGATGAAGTCGTCTCCGAGCGCCATCGTCTGATTGTTGACTGGCGGCTGCAGGAGGTGGCGGTTGTCGTCGATCCACTTCTTGAAGTCGATGACGGGAGGAATCGTGGTCATGATGCATTCTCCGTATCTTCGGACGCCGTGCGTCGGGAGGCGGGCACGTACGCCACGCCGGAAATTTCGATGAGCAGGTGAGGGTGGGGCAGCTGGTGAACAGCCACAGTCGTTCTCGTCGGACCGTTTTCGTCGAACAGTTCGGCATACACCTCGTTGTATCCGCCGAAGTCGTTCATCGACACCAGGTAGGAGGTGACCTGAACCAGATCACTCAGTTCTCCACCCACTTCGGCGAGAATCGCCGCGATGTTCTCGATGACGGCACGCGTCTGCGCCCGAATGTCGAGCGCCGTGGTTCCCATCTCGTCGACCGCGACGCCGACAAACGTGTTGTCGGGCCGACGCGAACTAGTCCCGGAGACATAGACGAAATCGCCGACCACCTTGACGTGGGGGAACTTTCCGCGCGGCTTCGCCAGCCTCTCGATGACCTGCGCCCCACTCATCGCTTCACACCTTTCACCGTGACGGTTCCGAGTCCGTCGATCGTGCACTGTGCGACGCCCTCGTCGAGTCGCACAGCTGCTGTGGCGGCACCGGCCAGAATTACCTGCCCGGCGCGCAACGGGATTCGGCGTCGACGAGCGATGTCGAGCAGTGCATGCAGAGCTCGCACCGGATCGCCGAGAATGGCCGACGTGGAACCGACTACCGTCTCGCCGCCGACTTCCATACGTACGGAACGGTCTTCGACGTTCTGTAGCGGCAGCCACCTCCCGATCACGTACCCGGCAGCGCTGGTGTTGTCAGCGACGACGTCGGTGTAGGTGAAGCGGAAGTCGCGGTACCGCGAGTCGATGATCTCCATAGCGGGAGCCAGTGCGTCGACGCAGGTTTCGATGTCGACGTTCGGATCGTCGAGATCGACGTCCTTCGACAGGCGGTATGCCACTTCGGGTTCGATCTTGGGATGAATGAACGTCCTCAGGTCGACTTCGCCGCCGTTGCTCACGCACATCGCGTCGGTCAACTGACCGACGATCACTTCGGAGACACCCATCTGCGCCATCTTCGCTTTGCTCGTGAAGCCGAGCTTGATGCCCACAATCGATTCACCACGGCTGGTGCGCCGTTCGAGGAGTTCGTTCTGGATCCGGTAGGCCTGGTCGATGTCGATGGTGTGTTCGTCGGCGAGGCTCGGCGTGTCGGTGCGCGTCTGCGCAGCGTCGTCGAGGCGACGCGCGAGCGCGGATACGGTGTCTTCGGGGGCTGTCATCACGCCTCGCTCATTTCTGGAAATCTTTTGCGGTTTCGATGTTCACAGTTGCACACATACATTCGTCGGTTCGGTGTAGAAGTGCAGCGAGGACTCGCCGCCCTCACGTCCGATGCCGGACAGGCCCATGCCGCCGAAGGGAGATCGCAGTTCGCGGGTGAACCACGTGTTGACCCAGGAGATTCCGACGTTCATCTTCTGCGCGACGCGGTGCCCGCGGCGCAGGTCGTTGGTCCACACGGAGGCAGCAAGGCCGTACTCGGTGTCGTTTGCGAGGGCGATCGCTTCGGCTTCGGTCTCGAACGGAATGAGTGCTGCGACGGGTCCGAAGATCTCCTCGCGCACGGCGCGATCCTTGTTGGTCAAGCCTGTCCACAGGGTGGGTTCGATCCAGGATCCGCCCGACAGTTCCTGTCCGAGGTCCGGAATACCGCCGCCGGTCAGCACTTTCGCGCCTTCCTGCTCGGCGATCTCGAAGTAGTCGAGTACCTTCTTCCGGTGTGCCTGCGAAATGAGCGGTCCGGTCGTCGTTGCATCGAGCGTCGGGTCGCCCAGACGCAATCCTGCTGCCCGCTCGACGAGTCCACCGGCGATGTTTTCGAAAATGCTGCGGTGCACGTACACCCGCTCGGTGCACAGGCAGACCTGGCCGGTATTGGTGAACACCGATTTGGTCAGGCCCGTCAGGGCTTCGTCGATGTCGACGTCGTCGAAGACGATCGCGGCGTTCTTGCCGCCGAGCTCGAACGAGACCGGACGGACTCGCGGCGCAACGGTTTTCATGACATGCGAACCCGTTGCCGAAGATCCGGTGAAGGTGACCCCGTCGATACCGGGGTGCGTGGTGAGGAACTCGCCGGCCGAGTTCGCACCGAATCCATGGACAACGTTGTAGACGCCGGCAGGCAGGCCGACCTCTTCGAGCACCTCGGCCAGCAACGACGCAGTCGCCGGGGTCTCCTCGGAAGGTTTGACCACCACGGAGTTTCCGCACGCGAGCGCGGGCGCAACCTTCCAGGTCAGGAGAAGCAGCGGCAGGTTCCACGGAACGATCACGGCGACGACGCCGAGCGGCTTGCGGATCGCGTAGTTCAGCGCCTGCTTGCCGCCCGCGAGATCCGTGACAAACGATTCCAGTCCCGCCGCGGCGACGATGTCGGCGAAGGTGCGGAAGTTCGTCAGGGCGCGCGCGACGTCGAGTTCGCGTGCCTGCGTGATCGGCTTGCCGGTGTCCGCCATCTCTGCGGCGACGAACTCTTCGAATCGCTCCTCGATCCGGTCGGCGGCGCGTCGCAGCAGAGCCGTCCGCTCTCGAACCGGCGTATCGGCCCAACCGTTGTCCAGAGCACGTCTGGCAGAGGTCACGGCCCGATCGACCAGGGCCTTGTCGGCCTCGTGGACCCGGGCGAGAACACGGCCCGTTGCTGGGTCGACCTGATCGAAGCTCGACGACTCGTCGGGTTCGACATAGGAGCCGTCCACGTAATTGCGGATCCATCCGTCGCATTGTGAGGTCATGGACTAACTATTGGCCCGTGACCCATATCAAACAAATGCAAAAACTGCCGCCAGCTATACCTCGATCGGCATAGATGGCGGCAGTTCGGCTACACAACTCAGCTCTTCGTGTCGGCGCCGAGCGCCTCAGCGGCGCAGATACGCCAACTGCACGTTGACGGATTTCTCCGCCACCGGCCACAGCTTCGGGTCGACGTCGGAGTAGACGTGCTCGACTACGTCGCGCACCGAGGCCGACTCCCCCAACGTCGACAGAGCGGCCCGCACCTGATCCAGACGCTCCTCGCGGTGGGCGAGGTACTGCTGCGAAATCGCCTGCAGATCGGGTAGGTCCGGACCGTGCCCGGGAAGAACCGTCAGTCCTTCGCCGAGTGCGGCCAGCGATCGCAGCGAGGTGAGGTAATCCCCCAGATCGCCGTCGGAGTCGTCGAGAACTGCCGTGCCGCGGCCGAGAATGGTGTCGCCCGTCAGCACGCTCGCATCGTTCTCGATGACTATCGACACCGAATCCGCGGTATGGCCCGGCGTCGCGAGGATCCGCAACTTCAGGCCCGCTACCTCGATCACTTCACCGTCGACAAGCGCCGAAGCGCCCCCGCGAAGAAAAGTTGGGTCGACGGAACGCACTGGAGCCGAAGTCAATTCGTGGAAACGGTCCACCCCGCCGGTGTGGTCGTAGTGCCGGTGCGTGATCAAGGTCAGCGCTACCGGACCGATACCAGCGACACGTTGCAGGTGTTCCTCGTCGTTGTCGCCTGGATCGACGACAACACACTCGACGCTGCCCGGAGCGTGCAAAATCCAAGTGTTCGTACCGTCCAGCGTCATCATGCCCGGGTTGTTCTCGAGCAAGACCGAAGCGATGTCGGTGACGCGGCGAAGCTGCGCGTAGGCGGGATGGACAGTCGACATCAGCGAACTTCGACGATCAGTTCCACCTCGACCGGAGAGCCGAGGGGAAGTTCTGCCACGCCGACTGCCGAACGGGCGTGGATACCGGCGTCGCCGAGCACCTCACCGAGGAACTCGGATGCGCCGTTGATCACGCCGGGCTGACCGGTGAATCCTTCGGCGGATGCCACGAAGCCGACAACCTTGACGACACGGACGACGTTGTCGATGCCGACCAGGGCGTCGATGGCAGCGAGAGCGTTGAGCGCGCAGGTGCGAGCCGCGGCCTTGGCGTCCTCATCCGACACGCCCGCGCCGAGCTTGCCGGTCAGCGCCAGTTTTCCGTCGACGAACGGGAGCTGACCCGACGTGTACACGTGGTTGCCGCTGCGAACCGCGGGAACGTAAGCAGCGACGGGTGCCGCGACGGCGGGAAGTGCAATGCCCAGTTCGGCGAGACGCTCCGACCAGGTCTGTGTTGCCTCTGCCATGTGATTCAGCCCTTCGGACGCTTCATGTACGCGACGTGCTGCTCGCCCGACGCGCTCGGCAGGACGGCGACGAGTTCCCAGCCGTCGACACCCCAGTTGTCGAGAATTGCCTTCGGATTGTGGACCAGCAACGGAGTCACGGTGTATTCCCAGGAAGTTATTTCGCTCATGCGGTGAGCCTATCCCGCGTACATCTTCGGCCCCAGACTTATAGGCTCGCGGTGTGGTTGCATCCCAAGATGAGCTGAGCAGGACCTGGCCCGAGTCTGCGACGAAGGCCCGCCTGCACTTTGTGTCAGGTAAAGGCGGAACCGGTAAGTCCACGGTTGCCGCCGCGTTGGCGCTCGCGTTGGCCGAAGGCGGCAAGCGCGTTCTCCTCGTGGAGGTCGAGGGCCGCCAGGGAATCGCGCAGCTCTTCGACGTACCACCGCTTCCACCGCAGGAGACCAAGGTCGCGGCCGCCGAAGGTGGCGGTGAAGTGATGGCTCTGGCCGTCGACATCGAGACCGCGTTCCTCGAATACCTCGAAATGTTCTACAACCTCGGCTTCGCCGGCCGGGCGATGCGTAAGTTCGGCGCCATCGAATTCGCCACCACAATCGCTCCAGGCCTTCGCGACGTTCTGCTCACCGGCAAGATCAAGGAGTGCGTCATCCGCACCGATCGAACCGGCAAACGCGTGTACGACGCCGTTGTCGTCGATGCTCCCCCGACCGGGCGGATCGGCAGCTTCCTCGACGTCACCAAGGCGATGGCCGACCTCGCCAAGGGCGGCCCGGTGCATTCTCAGAGTGAAGGCGTCGTTCGGCTGCTGCACTCGCCGGAGACCGTCGTACATCTTGTTGCGCTTCTCGAAGCGCTGCCCGTTCAGGAAACCGCCGACGCCGCCGCAGAACTGGCGCGTGACGACCTCAACCTCGGTGCCATCATCGTCAACCGCGCCAGCCCGAGGTTCTTGCCCGAAGACCAACTCTCCGGTGCTGCAGCCGGCAACATCGATGCAGCTTCGATCCGGTCGACGCTCTCCGATGTCGGCATCGATCTGTCCGACGACGACTTCGCCGGCCTGCTCACCGAGACGATCGAGCACGCGTCGGTGCTCGAAGCTCAAGAATCCAGTGCGGAGAAGCTCCGCGAGATCGACGGCGCGCGGGTGCAACTTCCCGCACTCGCCGACGGCGTCGATCTCGGTGGGCTCTACGAGCTGGCCGAATACCTCACGGAACAGGGCGTGTGATGACCGAGACCACCGAGAACGTGACGGTCGGCAGTTCCAGGACCGGCCGACGCGCAGCTCCTGCCCTCGATATTTCGGCGATCATCAAGGACCCGACGGCCCGGATCGTGGTGTGTTGCGGCGCAGGTGGCGTCGGCAAGACCACGACGGCTGCGTCGCTGGCGTTGCGGGCAGCCGAAGAGGGCCGACGCGTAGTCGTCCTCACCATCGATCCGGCCCGTCGCCTCGCACAGGCCTTGGGTGTGGCCGAACTCGACAACACTCCGCAGCCGGTGAAGCTGGGTCCCGAGGCTACGGGCGAACTCCACGCGATGATGCTGAACATGCGTCGGACTTTCGACGAGATGGTCATCGAGCATTCGAGCCCTGAGAAGGCCGAGCAGATCCTGGCGAATCCCTTTTACCAAACCGTTGCCACATCGTTCTCCGGAACGCAGGAGTACATGGCGATGGAGAAGTTGGGGCAGCTGGCGTCGAACGACGCGTGGGATCTGGTGATCGTCGATACCCCGCCGTCGCGCAATGCGCTCGACTTCCTCGACGCTCCACAGAGGCTCGGAACATTCCTCGACGGACGGATGATTCGGCTGCTCTCGGCACCCGGCCGTGGCCTGACCAGGCTCGTGGCCGGCGCGATGGGATTGGCCCTGAAGGGTGTCTCGACCATCGTGGGAAGCCAAATGCTTTCGGATGCATCGGCATTCGTGCAGTCGCTCGACTCGATGTTCGGCGGTTTCCGTGAACGCGCCACGAAGACCTACGAGTTGCTGCGTCAGCCGGGGACTCATTTCCTGGTGATCGCAGCGGCCGAGCCCGACGCTCTCCGTGAGGCGGCGTTCTTCGTCGATCGCCTTGCGGGTGACTCGATGCCGTTGGCCGGTCTGGTTCTCAACCGCACTCACCCGACGTTGACGGCTCTGCCTGCCGATCATGCGGTGACCGCCGCCGACAAACTGGAAGCGAAGGAAAATGCGACCGAGGCCGAGGCCCTCACCGCAGCCGTTCTCCGCATCCATGCCCATCGGGCAGTGATCGCGAAGCGAGAAATCGCCTTGCTGAGTCGATTCACCGCAGCTCACCCGAGGGTGCCGCTGATCGGTGTTCCGTCGCTACCGTTCGAGGTCTCGGACCTCGAGGCGCTGCGCGCGGTGGGAGATCAGCTCACTCGTAAGGGCTGATCCCCCGATCGACCTGGATCAGACTGCTGAGTGATGCTGGCGCTGGTCTTCGAAGAACTCGGACCAGGAGTCGACGTCGGGGTGCTGCTTGAGCAGTGCACGGCGCTGACGTTCGGTCATTCCGCCCCACACACCGAACTCGACACGGTTGTCGAGAGCATCTGCTCCGCACTGCATGAGGACCGGGCAGTGACGGCAGATGGTGGCTGCCTTGCGCTGTGCGGCGCCACGAACAAAAAGTTGGTCGGGATCGACCTCGCGGCATCGCGCCTGAGTTACCCAGGCAATTCGTGCCTCGGCCTGCTCGATGTCCAAACGGCTACTCGGGGTGGCTGTGTACATTCTGGGTCCCCTCTACAAAGTCTGACCGTCGCCATGAGGCGAGCAGCGCACCATCTCAGCCGTCTCGCGGTAGCACGTGAAAGCTGAGACACATTCGTGATCGAGTGTTACGTCGATCACACTGATCACAATTTAGGTAAAGAACGCCCCTAACGCAAGACGGTCGGGAGCATTTTTTGGTACGGCAGTACAAAGCGCGTGTTCAGGAGGTTTTGAACACCCGCAAAACACTGAAACCGGTTCCAATGGGTGGGCACACGTACTCTGTAGATCGTGTCGATTGCAAAAACAGTGGCGAAGCTCGCCGGAAGCTCCGCATTGGCGGGTGTCCTGGTCGCAGGGGTGATGTTCCCGGTGGCCGGCGGATTCGGATTCGCGTCCAATCGCGCTGCCGATACCGTCGACAACGTCTCGGCCGAACTGGTCGAAGGCACGGTCCCCGCGGTGTCCACCATGGTCGATGCGGCAGGCAATCCCATTGCCTGGCTGTACGACCAACGACGCTTCGAAGTCCCGAGCGAGAAGATCTCCAACAACATGAAGTTGGCGATCGTCTCCATCGAGGACCGCCGGTTCCCCGACCACAAGGGCGTCGACTGGCAGGGAACGCTGCGCGCCTTCCTCACCAACACGACGACCGGTGAAGTGCAGCAGGGCGCGTCGACACTCGATCAGCAGTATGTGAAGAACTACCAACTGTTGGTCGTGGCCAAGACGGATGCCGAGCGCCGCGCTGCCATCGAGACCACCCCGGCCCGAAAGATCCGCGAGATCCGGATGGCGCTGACGCTGGACAAGGAGCTCACGAAAGACGAGATCCTCACCCGGTACCTCAACCTCGTACCTTTCGGCAACGGATCCTTCGGCATTCAGGACGCGGCTCAGACCTACTTCGGCGTCGACGCCGCAGATCTGACCGTTCCGCAGTCCGCGATGCTGGCCGGCATGGTTCAGTCCAGCTCCGCGCTGAACCCGTACACGAACGTCGAGGGCGTGACCGAGCGTCGTAACACCGTGCTCGACACCATGATCACGAACATTCCGGATCGTGCCGACGAGTTCCGTGCAGCCAAGGAAGAGCCCCTCGGCGTCCTCGAAACCCCCAACAACTTGCCGCGCGGCTGCATCGCTGCAGGCGATCGCGGATTCTTCTGTGATTACGCACTGAAGTACCTCTCGGATGCCGGAATCACCCGCGACCAGATCAACGAGGGTGGTTACCTCATCAAGACCACTCTCGATCCGCAGGTCCAGGCGTCCACCAAGGCCGGACTGAACGCGAACGCGAGCGCCAACCTCGACGGCATCGCGAACGTGATGAACGTGATCAGGCCGGGCCAGGATTCACACAAGGTCATCGCGATGGCCAGCAGTCGCACGTACGGACTCAATGCCGACGCCGACGAAACCGTCCAGGCGCAGCCGTACTCCCTTGCCGGTGACGGTGCGGGTTCCGTCTTCAAGATCTTCACGACCGCTGCGGCGATGGAGAAGGGCCTCGGCATCAACGCGACCCTCGACGTGCCCAAGCGCTTCGAAGCCAAGGGCATGGGTAGCGGTGGTGCGGCAGGCTGCCCGGTCTCGACGTACTGCGTGGAGAACGCCGGCAACTATCCGCCGACGCTGTCCGTGACCGACGCCCTGGCACAGTCCCCAAACACCGCTTTCGTCAAGCTCATCGAGGCGACCGGCGTCACGCCGACCGTCGACATGGCTGTCCGTCTCGGCATGCGCTCGTACGCCGATCCCAACACCTCGGGCTTCGACGAGCGCAGCATGGCCGACTTCCAGAAGGAACAGAACCTCGGTTCGTTCACCCTCGGCCCCACCTGGATCAACCCGCTCGAACTCTCCAACGTCGCGGCCACTCTCGCCTCGCACGGCAAGTGGTGCCCGCCGAGTCCCATCGATTCGGTCTTCGACCGCTACGGCAAGCCCGTGGCCGTCACCGAGCAGGGCTGTGAGCAGGTCGTCGAGCCCGGCTTGGCAGACACACTCGCCAACGCCATGAGCCGTGACGACGTCGGCGCCGGTACGTCTGCCGGTGCCGCGAGCAGCGCCGGATGGAGCCTGCCGATGTCGGGCAAGACGGGTACCACCGAGACCCACAAGTCCTCGGCGTTCCTCGGTTTCACCAACAACCTCGCTGCGGCCGTCTACATCTTCGGCGACTCCCCGACACCCGGCGAGATCTGCTCGAGCCCGCTACGCCCCTGCTACAGCGGCAACCTGTACGGCGGTACCGAACCGGCGAGATCCTGGTTCGCGGCAATGAACCCGGTCGCCAACAACTTCGGGCCCACCTCGCTGCCCCCGATCGACGAGAAGTACGCACGGGGATCACAGAACGGCCAGGTTCCCGAGGTTGTCGGCCTGAGCCAGTCGGCGGCGACGTCGAGGTTGCAGGCGTCCGGCTTCACGGTCAATTCCGTGACCACGGCATCCGGAGCACGGGCGGGAACGGTCACCGGAGTTTCGCCGTCCGGGTCCGCGATCCCGGGTTCGACCGTCACGATCTACATCAGTGACGGGTCCGTAAGGGCTCCGGCAGCACCCGCATCCCCGGCAGCTCCAGCAGCTCCGGCACCGGGCGCGACTCCCCCGGATGCGACTCCGCCGGGAGGCGAACCCGCACCGCCTGCGGGGACCCCACCGAACTGACGGCCCTGAAAACTGACGGCCCTGAAAACAAGAACGGCCGCGATCTCCGAGTGACTCGGAGTTCGCGGCCGTTTTCGGTTTCCGGTGGCGCGCTTCTACAGGCGGGACTTCACTGCTGCAGAGATACGTGCGCCATCGGCCTTGCCCTTGGCCAGCGCGCTGGCGGCCTTGATGACCTGGCCCATCTGACGCATACCCGGACGCTCACCGAGCTCCTCGGACACCTGAGCGAGGGCGGTGTCGACGACGTCGACGAGTTCGGCGTCGGTCAACGGCGTCGGCAGGTACTCGTCGATGATCTGAGCTTCGGCGCGCTCTTTCGCGGCAAGTTCACCGCGGCCGTTCTCGGTGTAGATCTCGGCCGATTCGCCGCGCTTCTTCGATTCCTTTGCAAGGACTTTGATGATTTCTTCGTCGGTGAGGACCCGTGCTTCCTTACCGGCAACCTCTTCGGTCTGGATGGCTGCCATGAGCATCCGAAGGGTGGCTGTACGTAGCGGATCCTTCGCCTTCATGGATGCAACCATGTCGGTTCGGAGGGTGGCTTTGAGCGATGGTGTCGTGTCGGACATGGTGGAAACGCTACGCGCTCGGCGTTTCGAGCGTGCCGATAGTTACCTCCGCCCGGACACAATTCTCTGTGGAATAGCTGTAAAAGGCAGCGAGAGCGACGCAGAAGAACGCCACACCCGTATCCTTGAGAGGTGTCTTCCCAGTTCCGCACCAATCTGACCCGCACCGCACTTGGTGCCGCGGGCGCCGCTGCACTAGGGATCGGGTACGCATCCGGCATCGAACGCAATGCATTTGCACTGCGTGAGGTGACGATGCCAGTCCTGGCGCCCGGTTCGTCGTCGCTGCGGGTCCTCCATCTCAGCGACCTGCACATGATGCCGAACCAACGGTTGAAACAGAATTGGTTGCGTGAACTCGAAGGCCTCGACCCCGACCTCGTGGTCAACACCGGCGACAACTTGTCGCATCAGCGCAGCGTCCCGGCAGTGGTCCAGGCGCTCGGCGATCTGTTGGCTCGGCCGGGTCTGTTCGTCTTCGGCAGCAACGACTACTTCGCTCCGAAACCGAAGAATCCACTGAGCTACATCTTCAACAAGGACAAGCGCATCACCGGCGATCCCCTCCCCTGGGGCGATCTGCGGGCCGCGTTCACCGAACGTGGATGGCTGGACATGACCCACGTGCGCCGCGAACTCGAAGTGGCCGGTATTCGCATTGCTGCCGCCGGCGTCGATGATCCGCATCTGAAGCGCGATCGCTACGACACCGTCGCCGGAACACCCAATCCCGTCGCCCAGCTCAAGCTCGGCCTGACGCACTCACCCGAACCTCGAGTTCTCGACCGGTTCGCCGACGACGGCTACGACCTGGTGCTCGCCGGCCACACGCACGGTGGTCAGCTGTGCCTTCCGTTCTACGGCGCGCTGGTCACCAACTGCCAGATCGACCGATCCCGGGTCAAGGGACCGTCGAAGTGGGGCGCACACACCCAGCTGCACGTCTCAGCAGGCATCGGCACTTCGCCGTGGGCTCCGGCACGCTTCTGCTGCCGCCCCGAGGCAACTCTGCTGACTTTGGTTCCGGCGACCAGGCGCGAACCGGAGCATGTCTCCGCACACAGTTCCGCAGAGTCTCCAGCGTCGGTTCTACGCAACTGACCTGCGGATTTAATGTCAGTCGACTCGGTAATGTAAGCTAACCGAGGTTCGACACGGGGTGTGGCGCAGCTTGGTAGCGCGCTTCGTTCGGGACGAAGAGGTCGTGGGTTCAAATCCCGCCACCCCGACAGTGAAGAACAGAAATCGAGGCCCTTCCGCTTACGCGGGAGGGCCTCGATTTCGTTGACGATAAGGTGAAGCCGTGGCATCCGAACCAGACTTCGCGCACAACGACATGGCGAGCCGTAGCCGACGTGAGAAAGCTGTCGGTCTTGCCAAGTTCGCCTGGGATCGCGATATCAGTAGTGCAGAGTTGCTCGACATGCCCGACGATCGGCTGCGCAAGCTTGCGCGGGCGGCGGGCGCCAATCCGCCGAGCACGCGGGAGACCTGGACGATCGCAGCCGGACTGCTCGACGAGAAAGCCGTGTGGGCAGCAGCCAACCCAGACCGTCCCGAAGCTCGGCGTGAGCATCCGGACGAGAAGATCATGTGGGTGAAGAAGCCGATCGAGCCCTGGCTGTGACAGCCGAATTCAGCGCAGGTGTGACAGCCGAATTGAGTGCAGCTGTGACAGCCGAATTCAGCGGAGCTGTGAAGCGGTGATCGGGCAGGTCGATGAAGTAGTTGTGGATTGCTCCGCACCAGCCCAGTTGGCGACCTTCTGGGCCGGAATCCTCGGTGGGCAGCCGGTGGAGCGGAGCGCGGAGTGGGCGTTTGTCGACCCTCCAGGATGGACTCGCCTCGCCTTCCAACGTGTACCGGAATCCAAGCTGACGAAGAATCGTCTACACATCGACGTCAGTGTGGATGACGTCGTCGCTGCGACCGAAGCTGCCGAGCGCCTCGGCGCAACTCGGGTCGGTACTGTCCAGCAGGACCCGGCCGGCACCGTTCAGGTGCTGCTGGATCCCGAGGGAAACGAGTGGTGCGTCGTCCGAAGTGCCGGAAGGTGATTTACGCTCCCGCTACGGTTTCGCGAGCCCAACGGTAGTCGGCCTTACCGCTGGGCGAGCGGAGGATGGTTGGTACGAGCACGATCGAGCGGGGGATCTTGTACCCGGCGACGTGGGTGCGGCAATGCTCCGACAATGATTCCGTCGCAACATCTTCGAATCCCGGTCGAACCTGCACCACCGCGGCGACCTTCTCACCGAATCGAGTGTCGGGCGCACCCGCCACCAAAGCGTCGAAAACTGCCGGGTGAGTTTTGAGTGCCTGCTCCACTTCTTCGGGGTAGACCTTCTCGCCGCCGGAGTTGATGCACATCGAACCGCGCCCGAGCAGCACGATGGTTCCGTCGGCTTCCATCGTGCCCATGTCCCCGAGTACCGCCAGACGAACCCCGTCGACGACGGGAAAAGTTGCAGCAGTCTTGGCCGGGTCGCCGAAGTAGGCAACAGGAACATGGCCGGCCCGGGCGATGAAACCGACTGTGTCCGAGCCTGGTTCGATGCGACGGAATTCGTCGTCCACAAGAATCATGTTGGGGTTGGATCGAATTCGCTTGGAACCGTCCTCACCGAATTCGACGACGCCGTCGTTGCCGGATTCCGAAGCACCGAATGCATCCTTGATCACCAACCCCGGTAGTCGGGTTGTCAGTTCTGCCTTCAGGTTCGGGGAGAACAACGCGCCACCCGACCCGATCAGTTGGAGAGTCGAAAGGTCGTAGCGCCCTTCGCTTGCGGTGATGGCGTCGGCGATCGGCCGAGCAATTGCGTCGCCGACGACGGTGATTCCGGTGATCTTCTCGGCCTCGACCAGTCGCAACACTTCCATCGGATCGAAGCTGCGGGTCAGCACTCGGGGCGCTCCCATGAGGAATGCCGTGAGCAGTGAATAGATTGCGGCTCCATGCATGAGCGGCGGGATGAGTAGCAGCACAGTTGGATTGGTGTTCGCTACAGCTGCATCCACAACCTCTTCGAGGCTACGACGCGGCGGCCCGCTGAGGTTCGCTCCGGACAGGGCGGCAAAGAAGAAGTCCTCGTGCCGCCACACCACACCCTTGGGCATTCCGGTTGTACCGCCGGTGTAGATGATGAAATGGTCGTCGTTGCTGCGAGGGCCGAAGTCGCGGGTATCAGTCTGCGCGGCAAGGGCGTTCTCGTAGTCTTCGCCGACGATCAGCACGTGGGTGATCTCCGGACACTGCGGAACCACGGCCAATGCCGTCGGCGCGAATTCCTCTTCGACCAGCAGTGCCACCATTTGAGAGTTGGTGTAGATGTACAGGAGTTCTGCATCGGTATAGCGGAAGTTGACGTTGATCGGTACCGCTCTGATCTTCAAGCAAGCCAGGAGCGCTTCGACGTACTCGACGCAGTTACGCATGTGAATACCGACGTGCTGCCCAGGCTCGACGCCCACCGACTGCAGGTGATGAGCGAGTCGGTTCGATCGCAGTTCGAGTTCGGCGTAGCTCAATCGCACGTCTTCCAGAATCAAGGGAACTCGATCGGGGATCGCATCGGCAACGGCCTCGAACAGATCGGCAATGTTCAGGGTCATCGAAATCCTCACTACACGCGTCTTCGCTTACCAGTACAGGTCTTTCGCGAAGCTAACACGTTGGTCGCACCCTGTAGTCCGAATTGCGTAGCGGTCCCGCTGAGCGAGACCTGACGCGCCGCTCACCTGGCGTCAACGGTGCGGATACCTCCCTGACCAAGCCCGATAGCCTAAAGGTAGGGTAGCCTAATGCACTCACGCACCACTCTCCGGAGCCGCACGTCGGTCCGGGTCGCCATGGTTGCCTTGGCGACTGTTTTTGCCGCTACGGCCTGCGGCTCTTCCGACGCCGGCGGCAACGCGAACGGCAACACCGATGTCGCGACCGGCGGCAAGCTGTTCAGCACCGCCGACACGGAAACCGCGAAGCTCGGCAGCGATGCCGCGCCAGGCGAGTTCCCTCGCACCATCACCCATGCCCTGGGCGAGACCACCCTCGAGGCCAAGCCGACCCGCGTCGTCGTCCTCGACAGCGGTGAACTCGACGAGGTTCTCTCGCTCGGGATCACCCCGGTCGGCATCGCCAGCCCGGAAAGCGCCGCCGGTCAGCCGTCGTACCTGGCGGACAAGTTGGTCGGTGTCCCCGATGTCGGCACGACCAACAACCTCAACCTCGAGGCGATCACCGCACTGCAGCCCGATCTGATCCTCGGCAGCAAGCTGCGCCAGGACAAGCTTTACCCGCA
Source organism: Rhodococcus sp. MH15 (assembly GCF_019266045.1). Taxonomy (NCBI): domain Bacteria; kingdom Bacillati; phylum Actinomycetota; class Actinomycetes; order Mycobacteriales; family Nocardiaceae; genus Rhodococcus; species Rhodococcus sp. MH15. Next base: position 485,593 of record NZ_LPNP01000065.1, on the reverse strand, counting down.
ACTCGCGGCAATCGCTCCGACGGTCTTCAGCATCCGCCCCGGCTTTCCGTGGAAGGAGAACTTCCTCCTTGCCGGTGACGCACTCGGCGAGGAGACCAAGGCTGAGCAGGTTCTCAACGACTACCAAGAGCACGCCGACAAGGTACGTGAGTCGATCGACGGCTCCCCGACCGTTTCACTGGTTCGTTTCATGTCCGGGAAGCTGCGCCTGTACGGCAATCTGTCGTTCATCGGCGTCATCTTGAAGGACGTCGGCCTGCCCCGCCCGGCGATCCAGGACATCGACGAACTGGCCGTCGAGGTCAGCCCCGAAACGATCACCGAGGCGGAGGGTGACCGAATCTTCTACTCCAGCTACGGAAATCCCGCCGACACGGGCCAGACCACGGTTGTTGCCGGACCGCTGTGGGCCAGCATGGACGCAGTCAAGGAAGGACGCGCCACCGAGGTGAGCGACGAGACCTGGTTCCTGGGCCTCGGCCCGACAGGTGCCGGCCTGGTTCTCGACGACCTGCAAGCCAAGCTCGGCAAGTAGCCGTCACCGGCACAAAGAACGCCGCCCGACTCTCCGGAGTCGAGCGGCGTTCTTTGTTCAGCGGTTGTCCTGCTCGAGGTGTTCGTTCATCGTCGAGTGAAGGTCGACGAGAAATTCCTCGAATCGACTGAGCAGTTCGGGCGGGTACTTCGCCATCATGGCGTCGAGTCGCACGGCAAGGGGCCCGAAGAACTCGTCCGCCAGGTCCTGCACATGCGCACTGCTGTGCAGCGTGACCACTCGCCGGTCGGCATTCTCTCGGGTCCGGACGATATGTCCCGCCTTCTCCAGGCGGTTGAGCAACGCGGTGGTTGCACCCGACGTCAGCGAGATCCGCTCTCCGAGGCGGGCGGGTGAGAGCGGCGTCCCCTTCTCCTCGGCAGCGGTGATTTCCATCAAGGCAGTCGCGTCGGTGGAATGCAGGCCGAGCCACGACGCGAATCGATGGCTGAATTCGGTGAACGTGCCACCGTACGCGCGGAATTCGTCCATCAGCCGCTCCCGCTCCACGGAGATGTCGCGCGGTGCCTCCACCTCGGTGATCCCACCTTTCCTGTGCCAGACGGCGGCCGGTCGAGCCCAGCGCGCACGTTGACAACTTACCGCCTCAAATATACCTTCATAATAAAGTTACTTCACAATGGAGGTTTATTCGTGAACATCTCACCCACCACCCGCAAGTGGTTGGGCCTGATCGCCATTGCACTCGGCGTGGCACTGATCGTCGTCGACACCACGATCGTCAACGTCATAGTTCCCTCGATCATCGAAGATCTCGGGATCAATTCCGTTCAGGCTCAATGGATCCAAGAGTCCTACGCAATCGTGTTCGCGGCACTCCTGCTTCTGGTCGGCAGAGTTGCCGACCTGGTCGGCGCCCGTCGTATCTTCATCGCCGGTGTCGTCGTGTTCGGCGCAACGAGCCTGCTGGCCGGACTGGCGCCGAACGGCGGTCTGCTCATCCTGGCGCGCTTCCTGCAGGGCGCCGGCGCGGCCATGATCCTGCCCACGTCACTGTCGCTTCTGAACGCGATGTTCACCGGAAAGGCGCGCGGCCAGGCCTTCGCGGTCTGGGGCTCCACCATCGGCGCTGCATCCGCCCTCGGTCCATTGCTCGGCGGCTGGCTTGCCGAACATGCCTCATGGCGTTGGGCATTCGGGATCAACATTCCGCTTGCTGCGCTCATTCTCATCGGCGCAGTGCTGTTCATCGCACCCTCGACGCGCACCGCAGGGCGCGTCGACGCCACCGGAGCGGCACTGTCCATCGCCGGCCTGGGCCTGCTGGCCTTCGGACTCGTCGAGGGACGAACGTACGGGTGGCTGACCACGAAGGAACCCTTCGATCTATTCGGTCTGTCATGGTCCAGCGGCCCGTCGCCGGTTCTGGTGGCGCTGGTTCTCGCCGTTCTGTCGCTCGGTGCGTTCGCCTACCGTCAAACCATGCTCACCCGCAGCGCCGATCCGTCGCGGGCACTGATGGACGTACGGTTGTTCTCCATCTCGTCGTTCCGCAACGGCAACATCGCGACGCTGATCATCGGACTCGGCGAGTTCGGAATCGTTGCGGTGCTTCCTCTCTGGCTCCAGTTCACGCTCGGATACAGCGCCCTCCAGGCAGGGCTCGCGCTGGTTCCCATTGCCATCGGCAGCTTTGTCGCCAGTGGTGCGAGCTTCGGGCTGGCATCGAAGGTCTCGCCGTTGGGCTTGGTCCGTATCGGCCTGGCTCTCGAAGCGCTCGGTCTCGCCGGTCTCGGATTCATCGCTGCGACAGACAGCCCCTGGTGGACTATCGCCGCAGTGCTGTTCTTCTACGGAATCGGCGTCGGTTTTGCGACTGCCCAGGTGACCAACGTCGTGCTCGAGGAGATTCCCGAGCAGAGCGCCGGTCAAGGCTCCGGCATTCAGAGCGCGTTCCGCCAACTCGGATCCGCACTGGGCATCGCTGTCCTCACCACGGTCTTCTTCAGCACTCTCAATTCGACGCTGAACAACGACCTCACCGGATCCGGTGTCGACCAAGCTCAGGCTGATCAGTTGACGCGGGCAGTCACCGACAGCGCAGGCGCCGCCATCGACTCGCTGGCCGGTTCACCGAACACTGCCTTCGTCGCCGACGCTGCCCAATCTGCGATGACTCACGGCATCACACTCGGCGGATACCTTGCGGCCGGATTTGTCGTGGTGGGCCTGATCGCCACGGCGCTCATCCCGAACAAGCCTGCCCCGTCAAACGAGGAGGAAACGAAAGCAGCAGCCGACGTCGCCTGACGGTCGGATCGGTGCAGTACGGTGCCGGTATGCGATTGTCCTGGTCACGGTCAGCACAGTCACGGTCTGCACAGTCACGGTCAGCACCGGGGCTCAGTGAGGCCGACATTGTCGCCGTACGTGAGCAAGCACGCGAACTGGTAGTCCCAGGTTTCGCGACGTTCGACGAAATCTGCGAAGCCGCCCGAGACTGTGTCGAGGGCGGCTTCGAGAACGACGAACTCGGCAGTCAGATCGACGCAGTAGTGCGTGAGGTCTGGGACCACAGACTCGAGGAGCAGACCCAGTGGACGGCTCCCGGAGACTTCGAGCGCCTCTCCGCAGCCTTCGCCGAACTCGAACGCAACGGCATCGTGGCCCGGATGAACTTCACCTGCTGCATGCAGTGCGGCACTACCGAAATCGACGACGAACGCACGCCGTCCGAACCCGACGAGAACGGGTATCCCTTTGCTCAGTGGGCGTACACGTTCTTCCACATGCAAGATGCGGAGCGTCTCGGCGACGAGCCGTCCGATCTCTACTTGTCCTACAGTGCGTTTCGTCCGGCCCACGATCTCGATCCCGCACTGGTCGCCGCTGCCTTCGGCGGCGACGAAACCGCCAAGGCACACATGATCGCGCACACCGATCAGACCGTCGGGCGCCAGGTAGCCGACGCACTCCGAACTCAGGGGCTGAGCGTCGATTGGAACGGTGACAACAATCAGCGTATCCGTGTCACCGACGTATGTTGGCGCAAACCGCTTCCGCAGTAGGAGATTCAGCTGGGTGGCAATACGCGGTCGAGGAACGTATTGCTGAAGACGCGGTGTGGGTCGTGTTCGTCGAGAGTGGCGAGAGCGAAGTCCCAATTCCCGTCGCCACCGGCACGGAAGGTGGCAGGCACTGTGCTGGTGAGGAATTCGTCGTCCTGGTACGCCGCCTGATCGGTGAATGCCCACCCCTTGGACCACTCCGGACGGAAGGCCGCGTAATCGCCGGAGTAGTTCGCGACCATCCACCGTTCCATTTCGCGAAGGAAGGCAGGCAATCCCGCGGTGCCGGGAATCGAGACCACGTTCATCCAGATCGCTGTGTCCCAGTCCTGACGATCCGCCCGCGGCCGCACCGCTGACAGGTCCGGCACTCCGGCGCTGTCGACCAACACCTCGCCGTCATCGTCGACACCGCAGAGACGCACTTCGAACGGCATGTTGACGGGATACCGCCCCAGCGACGCGTAGTGCGTCATTCGTTCGTTCAGCCAACTCGTCATCTCGTGGACGACTCGGCCGATGTTGGACCGCTTGGTGATCACGGCTCCGCCCCCGGCTACGACGCGCAAGGTCGTGTGCCGGAGGTAGAACAGAACGTCTTTCGACCAGCCCCAGAGATCGTCGGTGTCGGTCAGCACCAATCCTGCTGCTACAGCGCCGAACTGAGAGGCGCCGAACAGCGGTGTCGCAGCTTGGAGACCCTGTGCCACCATCCCCAACGGGGTGGTGACCTCTTCGGGAATCGCGTCGGAGAAGAAGTAGTTGTACGGCCCGCTCACCTCTCGGGACTCCGGCGGTTTGACCGGGGTCGGTGTCCAGACCTTGAGCCACGGTGTTTGCGTGAACGGGAACCAGATTGCTTCCACCCGTCCGGATTTCTCGACGAAACTCTCGTAGGTACGCCCTGGCGAACCGGGAGCAGCAAAGAGTTCTTGCCACGGAATGTCGGTGAAACTCTGGCACCGCAGCCGATAATTCTCCCCGGCTTGCAGCGTCACGGAGGTGACGAAGGTTCGACCCAGATGGGTCAGGAAGGCGGTGCTCTCGACGTCCGATCGGTGAAATGTCTTCAGTGCGTACCGATTGATGCCTTCGTCCCACGCCACCACCGTGATCTCGGTGATCAGGTTGCTCAGCGAACCATACGATTGACCAGGGGTGATCGTCTCCCCCACAGCCGGATAGGTTGCCCCGTGAGCACCGATCGCCAGCGCGCCGGCGATGGACAGCTCACCGATCGCCGGAGAGTTGGCCCAGCCGAGCCCTTCTCGCTCGAGCGCTGTCAGAATCGCTTCGATACTGGCGCCGGCGCCCGCCGTGACCGTTGCGGGCGTGCCGTGCTGCACCACAACCGAATTCAGTTTGGCCATCGTATCGACCAGCAGAACTCGATCCGAAGGCGCGCCGGGCACCACCGTCAACGGACTCCACCCGTGCATCGTTCCCTTCGCACGCACTGTGTACCCGTTGTCGAACGCCCAGTTGGCGAGGGTGACGACGTCATCGCTGTGACGTGCCGTGGCCGTCCACACGCTGTCGAGCATGATTTCTCGCGACCAGTTCGCGTACGCCTGCTGTGACAACGGAATGTCCGACGGAAATCCGGGCGGTGGCGCGATGGTCGATGCCGAACCCCAGGGAACTGCTCCAGCCGGCGCCCAGGAAATGCCCGCGAGAGCAGCTGCGCCGGCACTCGCTGCGAGAAATCCGCGCCGGCTCACACCGTCTTCGCTCGAGCTGTGCTCTGCCATGCGCTCTGCTTGATGCACCACTGCTCACTCCGTCAGCCGACTCGGTTCATGTCAGGGACGAACGTAGAACAAATATGATTACGATGCCAGTGGTTCCGTAATAAAAGTTTTCCGAAGCTCACTGCACCATCGGAGCGAAGACCGCGTAGATCGCTTCCGGGGCACCGTCGAACGCACTGATGATCAACCAGGCAGTCAGAACCGTCAACGCCGGCCCGATCAGGATCTTCTCGAGGTTCCCACCTGCACGGATGGACAGGAATGACGGCAGCCGTTGTTCCCACCATCGTTTGCCGCCGAGCGGAATCAGGGGCGCGAGAAACGGCACCCCTTCCTTGGTGATCGCATCGCCGAGACAGTGCGTGGCGCAACCCAGTGCCACCGCAACACCTAGCCCCGTGGATCCAGCCTCACTCGGATACCACTGCCAGGTGAGGGCAGAGAGCACCAACGCAACGGCGGAGACCGCGAGCCAACCCTTCTCCTTGGCCAATTCACCCGCCAATCCACGGATGGCCAACCCGAGGCAGAAGAACAGGGTGATGATGATGGCTGGCTTCCCGAACTGAACAACCAGCGCCGAGACCCCGGCACCCAACCCGGCGGCGAACAGCGCGGTGTGCGTGAGCGTCCGATGCCCACCACGACGCTTGCCGTCCTTCTTGCCTTTGGTGATGCGGTAGAAGGTCACCGAAATTGCGTCGATGCCTTTGGCCAGAGCCTTGCTGAGCGGACCGAATGATCGCGAAACCGTCGACTGACCGGTATCGAGGTCGGGAAGCAAGGCGGCTCCGGCACACACCCCGGCAAAGGTCAAAGTTTCCGCAGTGGATGTGGGCCCTCCCCAGTCGAGAGGCAACAACTCCGCAACCACCAACCCCACAGCAGCACCGGACATCGCGTGGGTGGGGCCCATGACCATGAAACACAACACCTTTCGAAACGCGCCCCGCATCAGGCCGTACCGCACCCTCTGCAAGACACCACACACATGACGCCGTCGGCGACGGCCCCGGCATGCTCGCCGAGACCGCCCCGAACGTAGCAAGTGCTACCGACAGGCTTGACCAACCTCCAGACCCAGTTGAGTACGGCCGTACCGTTCCAGGTCAAAGCGGTTCATGCGGAGCTTTTTTCGCTCGTCAGCCCGCGGCAACCGTGCATGACAGGGCAACGCCTTCCTCCAGCGGAGCGACACCGGCCATGTCGAGCACCTCTGCCGGAACACCTTCGGTCGTCGGAGCCCACTCGACGGTCGGCAACGCCGGCACCCCTTCACGCGCAACGAATGTCGCAGCTTCGCTCGGCACTTCGATAGTGACTGCGGCCGTACCGGCCTCCTCCGCGCGCACGACCTTCCCCTCGTCGATGAGCTTCTGCAGCTCCTCGTCGGAAATCGGCGCCGCGACACCACACGCTACTTCGGGAGCCACACCCAACTCGGCTGGAGCGGTCGCGATCGACCGCACCGCCACCGGTGACCCGTCGGAAATCGGGTTGGAAGCCCAGGCGATTCCCGGCGCCACTGCCATACCGAGGACCGCCACGGACGCCACCACCACACCGGTCCGGCGGGCCCGCTTGCCGTTCACTTTCAATCGCGTCATCGTTGTTCTCCTTGATCGAACGTTCTCGAGTTCTCGGCGCGGTCGCATCCGAGAAACCCGAGGTTATGAAGCCAACACTGCAGATCTGTTGTCGGTTTCTTAGGAGTTGATGAGAATGCGACGGCCCTCGCTCCGAGCGAGGCCCCAGGCCTTGATCCGATGGCACCATGGCTGGGGTGAGTACACGCGAGCGCATCCTGATCGTTGACGACGACGCGAAGGTTCTGAATTCGCTCGAACGTGGACTCCGATTGTCGGGCTTCGACACGGCAACTGCCGTCGACGGACGATCGGCCTTGTCATCGGTGAACAAGCAATGCCCGGCCGCGCTCGTTCTCGACGTCAACATGCCCGGCCTCGACGGCGTCGGGGTGGTGACCGCCCTGCGCGCGATCGGCAACGAGGTTCCGATCTGCGTACTCAGCGCCCGAAGTTCCGTGGGTGATCGCATCGCGGGGCTGGAGGCGGGCGCCGACGACTACCTCACCAAGCCCTTCGAGTTGGCCGAGCTCGTCGCCAGACTCCGCGCATTGCTTCGACGCACGACGCGAGCCACCCCGTCGGTCGACCATCCGATCACGGTGGGACCGCTGACGGTCGATCTCCGTGGCCATCGAGCGCACATCGACGGTAGGCGAATCGAACTCACCAAAAGAGAATTCGACCTGTTGTCGGTACTCGCCGAGCACGCCGGTGTCGTACTCAGTCGCGCACAACTCCTGCGACTCGTCTGGGGTTACGACTTCGCTGCCGACACCAATGTCGTCGACGTCTTTGTCACCTACCTACGCAAGAAACTCGAAGTCGACGGAGCGCCCCGCGTGATCCACACAGTGCGTGGGGTGGGCTTCGTCCTGAGGGCCGAACGATGAAGCGGCCGCTGTCACTTCAGACTCGCGTAGCCATCGCCTCGGGCCTGGCCGCCGGAATCGTGATTGCCGCGATCGGAATTGCGTTCGCGGTCTTTCTGCGTGTCAACGGATCCGAACAACTCGAACGCACTCTCGATTCCGTCACCCTGGGCGTCGCGGCGAGTGCGCCGAGCCCGCTATTCATTGAAACACCAACTGCAACAACAGAACCATCCGTGGTCAGCCCCGGATTCAACGCCGCGACCGTCAGCGCCTTGGCTACCACCGATGTTCGCAGTCGTGATGTTCTGGTGCCCGGCGACAGCGGCGCCGCACTGGCCGTCAGCATCCCCGAAGACCCACTGACCCAGGCAATCCGTGAACAGCAGTTCCAAGTGGCCGCTGCAGCAGTGGTCGCCATCCTTGCCGCGGCCGGGCTCGGTTGGTTCCTCACCGGCCGAGCCGTCCGGCCACTACAGCAATTGACCGAGACCACCAGTTCGATCGGCAACAACCTCGACGTCGACGGACTCTCGCGCCGGGCACCGTCGGTACGTGGAACGCGAGAAGCCGAAGAACTGTCGGAGGCAATCCACAGCATGCTCAGTCGCATCGAAAGCGATCGAAGCCGCACCGAGGAGGCGTTGGAGTCGGCACGCGATTTCGCTCGCGTCTCCGCCCACGAACTGCGCACACCTCTCACGTCGATGCGTACCGATCTCGAAGTTCTCGCAACACTCGATCTCACGGAAAGCCAACGGCGCGAACTGTCCGGCGAATTGTTGGAGGCGCAGCGCCAGATCGAGCGCACCCTGACCGACCTCGAGACTCTAGCCCTGGGTGACGTGGCCGATCCCGAGGATTGTGCCGACGTCGATCTCGTGGAGGTTGCCGATCGCGCCGTCGCTGACGCAGGCCGTCTGCACCCGCAGGTCGACGTTCGTTTGAAAGCACCGGAAGAACTTTCGGTTCAGGCCTTTCCCGCGGGTATCCGTCTGGTGCTGACCAACGCCGTCACCAATTCCGTTCGGCACGGCAATGCCGACGAAGTCGAGATCACCGTCCGATCAGGGGCTGCGACGGGTTCGGCGACGGTATTCGTCGACGACAACGGCACCGTGATCGCGCCTTCGCAACGCGAAGCGATGTTCGAGAGATTCGTTCGTGGTACCGGTGCGGGCGACGCCGGAAGCGGTTTGGGACTGGCCCTCGTCGCGCAGCAGGCGAGGCTGCACGGCGGTAGCGCGCGACTCGACAAGAGCCCACTCGGCGGAACTCGATTGATCTTCTCGATCAACCCAATTCGACGTGCAGAGCCTCGAGCAGCGGCTTGGCCGCCTCGTCGAAGAATCGGTCTTGGGTATCTCCACCGATCTGTACGAGTGCCACATCGGTGAATCCGGCGTCCGTGTATGCCTTGACCGCTTCGACGATCACATCGAGATCGGGACCACACGGAATGCTTTCAGCTACATCCTCTTTGCGCACGAACTGAGTCGCACCCGAGAAGCTCGCCGGCGTCGGCAGTTCGGAGTTCACGGACCACCCTCCGCCGAACCACCGGAACTGCTGATGAGCTCGTGCAATTGCCGTGTCGCGATCAGGGTCCCACGAGATCGGAATCTGACCGATGGTCCGGCCTGCGGGAGCCAATCCGTATGCTCGGCCGTGCACGTGCTTCCACAAGTGCACTAGCTCCGAATCCGGTTGCACGGCAATCAGATCGTCGGCCATCGGACCGAAACGCTCGACGGACTTGTCTCCGGACATGGCCAGCGCCAGCGGAACCGGGTTCTCGGGGAGATCCCAGATCCTGGCGGACTGGACGTCGAAGTACTCCCCCTTCCAGCTCACCAGATCTCCGGCGAGCAGTGCGCGAATGATGCTCACCGCCTCCTGCAGCATGTCCTGGCGGGTGTCGATGGACGGCCAACCCTCGCCGACCACATGCTCGTTCAGGCTCTCGCCACTTCCCAATCCCAGGGTGAAGCGTCCGTCCGCGAGGATCTGGATCGTCGCAGCTTTCTGAGCGACGACGGCGGGGTGGTACCTCACGGTCGGACAAGTCACGTACGTCATCAAACCGACTCGCTCGGTGGCGTGGGCGACTGCCCCCAGCACCGACCAGGCGTAGGGTGCATGCCCCTGCTCGGTCAGCCACGGCGAGTAGTGATCACTCATCACTTCGAAGTCGAAGCCGACTTCTTCGGCCCGAACTGCATGGCGAACCAGTTCTTTCGGACCTGCCTGCTCCGTCATCAAGGTGTAGCCGAATCGTGCCATCACTGATCAACTCCCGGTATCTAGGCCTGAAACGAGTTCGGAAATCACACTGCCGTCGAGGTGGTCGAGGAGGTCGCGGGCGTCGTCGTACACGGCAGCCGCACCCGCACCTTCGAGTTCGTCGGTCGACATGCCGCCGCTGCGCACTCCCACAGCCACAACGCCCGCCCATGTCGCCGCCTTCATGTCCCAGACGGCATCCCCGACCATGACCGCATTGCCCGCGTCGACACCTGCCTTCGCGAGCGCGACCTCGATCAGGTCCGGATCAGGTTTGGCCTCGTCGACGGATTCCGAAGAGGTGGCGGCGTAGATCATTTCGTCGATGTCGAGCGTCCGGCGTAGCAACTTCAGTTCGTCGTCCGGCGCCGAGGTAGCGAGCACCACGTGCAGTCCGAGCGAGTGAACTCGGCGGATCAACTCGCGCGCTCCCGGCAGTACTCGGAGACGGTCGGCCGACTGCCGGTAGTACGTGGTGTGAAGTTCTTTGGCTCGCGGTCCGCACCCGTCGATGTCTTCGCCGAGCAAGGACTCCAGTAGTTGGTCTCCGTCCATGCCGATGCTGCGGTGTACCCGCCACGCGTCGACCGGGCGACCTACCTCGAAGAAAGCTCGCGACCACGCTTCTACGTGCAGATAGTTGGAATCGACGAGCGTTCCGTCGATGTCGAAGAGAACCGCACCTATTGCCATGGGAATTGACTGCCCAACACCTCGGTTCGCGAAACTTGTGCCCCGAGCATTCTCAGCTCGAGAAGCGGATCATGGAGAGTGCGAACAGCAGAAGTGCACGTCGAACAGGGGTGTCGTCATGGAGTCAGTCGTTGTATTCCTTCTCGCATGCTTCGTCTATTGGTTTGCGCTTCTGTAGTTGGGTAGACGGAAACGGACCGCTGCCGGGAAGTGATTTCCCTTGCAGCGGTCCGCATTCGGTAGACCTAGGCGATGCTCATGTCAGCGGGTCACTGACCTGCGCGTACACCTTCTTCGACGCGCTTGCCCAAATCTGCGTCGACGTTCTTCCAGTACTCGAAGACACGCAGCAGAACTTCTTCGCTGACGCCGGCAAGGGCGTGGCCGACGATGTTGCTCACCAGGCGCTCACGAGCTGCGTCGTCGAGAACTTCACGGACCAGCGTTCCGGCCTGCGTGAAGTCGCCGTCCTCGGCGTGCTCGATGTATCCGGCGCGCACTGCCTTGCCGTCGAATGCCCACAGTCCTTCGTCACCGGCAACCGACGGATCGGCATGCGGTCCGCCGTACGAGTTCGGTGCGTACACCGGCGTCGACGGGGAATTGAAGCTGTAACGCATGGCGCCCTCCTTGGAGTAGGAGTTCACCTCGTTCTTCGGGGCATTGACCGGCAGGTCGGCGTAGTTGGTGCCGATGCGGTAACGATGTGCGTCGGCGTAGGAGAAGACGCGGCCGAGAAGCATCTTGTCCGGGCTGAATCCGATGCCGGGCACCACGTTCGACGGCTCGAACGAAGCCTGCTCGATCTGCGCGAAGAAGTTCTCCGGGTTGCGGTTCAGCGTCCACTTGCCGACCTCGATCAGTGGGTAGTCCTTCTGGGACCAGACCTTGGTGAGGTCGAACGGGTTGAAGCGGTAGCCTTCGGCCTCGTCGACCGGCATGATCTGAACCTTGAGTGTCCAGCTCGGGAAATTACCGGCCTCGATGGCGTTGTACAGATCCGCGCGGTGGTAGTCGGGATCGCTACCGGCGAGGCTGTCTGCTTCGGCCTGCGTCAGGAACTCGATGCCCTGATCGGTCTTGAAGTGGTACTTCACCCAGAAGCGTTCACCCGCAGCGTTGACCCACTGGTAGGTGTGCGATCCGAAGCCGTCCATGTTGCGCCAGGTCTTCGGGATACCGCGGTCACCCATCAGCCAGGTCACCTGGTGAGCGGTCTCGGGACGCAGAGTCCAGAAGTCCCACTGCATGTCGTGGTCACGAAGACCGGAGCCGGGCAGTCGCTTCTGCGAACGAATGAAGTCGGGGAACTTGATGGCGTCCTTGATGAAGAACACCGGGGTGTTGTTGCCGACGAGGTCGTAGTTTCCCTCTTCGGTGTAGAACTTCATCGCAAAACCGCGCGGATCGCGCCAGGTGTCCGGGCTGCCCTGCTCACCGGCGACGGTGGAGAAGCGGACGAGGGACTCGGTCTTCTTACCCGGCTGCAGGAACGCGGCCTTGGTGTACTTGCTGACGTCGTGGGTGATGACGAGTTCACCGAAAGCGCCGCCGCCCTTGGCGTGGACGATGCGCTCCGGGACACGCTCGCGGTTGAACTGCGCGAGCTTCTCGATCAGGTAGTGGTCGTGAAGGAGCACCGGCCCCTGAATACCCGCGGTCAGCGATTCGTCATCACTTGCGACCGCGATACCGAAATTGTTGGTGGTGGGCTTGGTCATGGCGAAGCCTCCTAGCGTTGTGGGCTGGGCGTCAGAGGAGCGGGGCTGCATCCGAGTCGAACGCATGGGCTGCATGCGAGGTGACTGACTCGGAGGTTCTGGACGCATCAATTCGATTCTGCGAGACCGCGTCCGACTCGGTGTCGGATTCGGCAGAATTCTTCAGGCAATCTTCGCAACGGCCCCAGAACACGACCTCGGCTTCGTCGATTTCGAAGCCGTGATTATCGGAAGGTTCGAGGCAGGGAGCTTGGCCGACAACACAATCGACGTCGACGACCTTGCCGCAGCCGCGACAGACGAGGTGATGGTGGTTGTCACCAGTCCTCGTCTCGAACCGTGCGGGCGAACCCGCCGGCTCGATGCGTCGCAGCAATCCTGCGTTCACGCATGCCTTCAGCACGTCGTAAACGGCCTGTGTGGATACCGATCCGAGCTGCTGCCGCACGAGTGCTGCAACAGAATCGGCGTCTGAATGCGGTTGGGCTGTAACCGCATCCAGCACGGCGAGGCGCGGAGCAGTGACCCTCAACCCGACGGCGCGCAGTTGCGCTCGGGGGTCGAAGTCATGCTCTCCGTCTCGCATGTTTCCCAGTATGCCGCTTTTCTGGAATTAGTCAAGAAAAGGATTGCCTAAGTTGAATCGAGACCGTTGTCACACCTAGCGGCGTCACACCCAGTGCATCGCACCCGGTTACTCAGCCCAGGACGAACCAGATCGCCTTGACCGTCTCGTCCGTCTCGTTGCGCAACCGGTGGGGAACGTTCCCGACCAGGTGTATCGCTTCACCCGCCTTGAGGAGCCGACGCATTCCGTCGATGTCGATCGTCAGAGTCCCTTCCAGCACGTACCCGTAGTCGTCACCCGAATGAGTCTGCGGTGCATCGCCCGGTGCGGAATCGGCGCCGGGCTCGTACTCCGTGAGGAGGAACTGGACGTGATGGTTCGCGGGAGTGTTCGCCAACCGTTGCCAGCGAACACCCGACCGAAAGGTGAGGCAGTCGGAGATCCGCGGTTCGTGAGTCTTCGTTTCGGATGCGGACTCCCGTTCCGGATCGACGCTGTTGCCGAGCAGCACGTCCAAGGACAGGTTGAGTTCGGTCGCGATCGCAAAAAGCGTGTTCACCGCGGCCTGACTCTGCCCCAGTTCGAACTGCGACAGGAAGGACGGCGATACGCCGAGCCGCCTCGCCAATTCACGAACCGGGATTCCCTGTCTCGTGCGTTCGGCACGAACCGTCTTGCCTACCGACGTCCCCAAACCGTTGTCCTCCGTCTTCTGTTTGCGCGCCGCCGCCTTGGCCGGCGCCGACTTCTGCTGTGCCGACTTCTTCTGTGCCGTCGTCTTTTGGGGAGTCGTCTTGCGCGGTTGCGATTTCTTCGATGCAGCCGCTGTCGACTCAGCCGTCTTACGAGGTGGCTTTGCGCCGGTTGCCGTCATGTCCGAACTCGCTTCCGTAGGTCTCGGGGACCGCCTGTGCGGAGCCCAAGCCTAGCGCTCGACGTAGGAGAAACTTCTGAACCTTCCCACTCTCCGTCCGAGGAAGCGACGCAACGGTCTCGACTCTCTCCGGAGCTTTCTGAACGGCAAATCCTTCGGACAGCAGGAAGATCCGCAGATCTCGAACGCTTGGCGGATCACCGTCCGGAACCACGAAGGCGCACGCGCGCTCGCCCAGATCCTCGTCCGGATACCCGACCACCGCCACCTCTCCCACATTGGGATGAGCCTCGAGGGCCCACTCGATGTCGGCAGCGCTGAATTTCTCTCCGCCCCGGTTGATGATGTCCTTGATCCGTGACGTGATCCGGATCTGACCGGGTCCGTCCACGGCGGCTACGTCGCCGGTCCGGAAAAAGCCGTCCTCGGTGAACGATTCCTCGTTGATCGAGCTGTCGACGTAGCCGACGAACAGTTCCGGGCCCCGCACCAACAGCTCGTCGTCTTCGCCGAGCCGGAATTCGTTTCCGCCGATCACAGCTCCTTCGTTCTCTGCCTGCAGGTCGATGTCACCGAAAGGATCACCCATGACGAGGGTCGGAAGTTCCGTCGATCCGTAGGTGCGAACAACCGCCGTCCCCATCACGCGATGGGCCCGACGCACCAACTCGGGCGGAATCCCGGCCCCACCACACACGAATCGGGTCAGCTGAGATCGTCGATATCCGCCCTTCTCGTAGGCGTCGGCGAGACCACGGAGAAACGGTGTCGCGCTCACGGTGAACGTGCATTGCTCGCGTTCGATCAACGCAACTGCCACTTCGGGAACCCAGCGTTGCATCAGAACGGTAGAGCAGGCTGCCGCTGCCGGCAGAACTACCGCATACGAAATTCCGGTGATGTGGGGTAACGGCGAAGGCATGAAGATTCGGTCCTGCGAATCCACGCCACAATGCGCGATCAAGCTCGAACTCTCGGCCATCAGGGTCCGATGTGTGTGAAGCACGCCTTTCGGAGCCGAGGTGGTTCCCGACGTGTAGAGAACGAGGGCGACATCGTCGGGATCCGCGCGGTGGTCGGGCCGGTTCGACTCCATCCCGAAGTCCAGGAAGTCGTCGAACGTTGTGCGTCGCAACCCACCTTCGCCTCGAGCCTCCACCAGAAGAACCTCTCGGCCCAGATCACGGAGCACCGTCCCGAGTTGCTCGACGTGACGATATCCGCGGTATTCCTGCGGGGCTACGATCACCGACGGCTCAGCTTGCTCGACGATGAAGGACAACTCGTGTGCGCGGTAAATCGGGACCACCGGAAGGAGAATGCCGCCGGCAAGCCACGTGCCCCAGGCCGCAACCACGGATTCCCACCAGTTCGGCAGTTGAACGAGTACCACTTCTCCAGGCTCGAATCCCGATTTATGCAGTGCGCCTGCAAAGCTCGTTGCAGCGTCCACCAATTCCTGGTAAGTCCACCGCACACTCTCGTCGACAAGGGCCAGTGCTTCGGGATCGCGACGCAGGGCGTCGAGAAGCATCTCGGGCAGCACCCCGCCGCCGGTCATTGCCCGCGGGCGGGTAGCGCTCAGCACGACATCACCCGCCGAACGGCTGCAACGATGTCGTCAGGTCCGACTTCCCACTCACGTTCGAGCACCGGCGCATAGGGCGCAGGCGCGTACCGTGCTCCCACCCGCACTACCGGCGCGTCCAGTGAATAGAACCCGGAATCCACCGCCATAGCTGCGATCTCGGCTCCGACGCCGAAGTCCACGACGGCTTCCTGGGCAATGACCATCCGGTTCGTCCGACTGAATGATTCGAGAATCGTCTCCCGATCGAGCGGAGCAATCGTTCGTAGATCGATGACCTCGGCATCGATCCCTTCGTCTGCCAACGTCTGCGCCGCGACCAAGGCGTGCAATGCCATACGCGACCACGAGACGATGGTGACGTCCGAACCTGGTCTCGTCGCCGCTGCCTTTCCGATCGGAACCCGAAAATCCCTGCTCGGCAACAAACTCTTCTTCTCGTACAGCAGTCGATGCTCGATGAACATGACCGGGTTGTCGTCCTCGATCGCTGCCCGCAACAACCCGTATGCATCCGCGCCCGAACTCGGCATGAGCACAGTCAGTCCCGGGATGTGCGCCAACAGCGCCTCGAGACTCTGCGAATGCTGACCACCCGACGATCTGCCGGAACCGAACTGCGTCCGCACCACCAACGGCAGACTCACTGCGCCGCCCGTCATGAACCGAAGTTTTGCCGCCTGATTCATCAACTGATCCAGGCACACCCCGAGGAAGTCGAGGTACATCAGTTCCACGACGGGCCTACGGCCCGCCATCGCGGAGCCGACGGCAAGACCCATGATTGCCGATTCGGAGATCGGCGTATCGAGCACTCGACCCGGATACTTTGCGGCCAATCCCCTGGTCAGACCGAAAACATTTCCGCCGGCAACGTCGATGCCGGCAAGAAACACATCCGGATCGGCCGCCAGAGAGTCGTCGAGCGCCGCCTTGAGGATCTTGGACTGCGACACGGCCGCGCCGCCCGCGCCGACACCCACGTCGAGGCGGTCCGGCGGGTAGATGCGACGCGGCGAAAAGATGTACTCCATCACGCTCGACGCCTCCGGTTGCGGCGACGACCGCGCGAAACGCTCCGCCTCGGCGACCACCGCCCTCACCCGCTTGTCCACCAGATCGAGTACTTCGTCCCCGATGCCGAGCTCTCGGAGTCGGCCACGCGTCAGCGTCAGTGGATCGGCCGCGAGAATGTCTCGCGCCATCTCGTCCTTGTCGCGGTACACCTGCGGATCGCCCTCGTAGTGCCCGTGCACCCGCAGAGTCGTGACCTCCACGAACACCGGACCACCGCTGCCTCGCACCTGCTCGTACACCGGCCGAATACCGTCGGCGACCGCCTCGACGTCGTTGCCTGCCAGCGTGATCGATTTCATCCCGTATCCCGCTGCGCGCGCAGAGATCGGGACAGGATGCTGATCCACCGTCGAGGAAAACTCCGAGAATCCGTTGTTCTCGCACAGGAAGATGATCGGCAGCTTCCACAGAGCAGCCATGTTCATCGCCTCGTGGAACGCACCGGTCGCAATCGCCCCGTCACCGAAGAACGCCACCACCAGATCGCCCTCACCGCGATCCTTGGCAGCGAAAGCCGCACCGACGGCAATCGGCAACCCCGCGCCCACGATCCCGTTCGCACCGAAGATCCCCAAGCGGGGATCCGCCACGTGCATCGAGCCACCCCGGCCGTTGTTGGCTCCGGTGACCTTGCCCATCAACTCCGCCATCATCCGGTCGGGCTCGAGACCTTTTGCCAGAACGTGGCCGTGCCCGCGGTGCGTCGAGGTGATGACGTCACTGACCCGCGCATGAGTGAGAGCCCCCACCGCGCACGCCTCTTGACCTATCGAAGTGTGAACGAACCCGGGAATGGTGTCGCCCTTGTAGAGCGTCGAGATGCGCTCCTCCATCATCCGGATCAACAACATCTTTTCGTAGGCACACAGAACTTCTTCGCCGTTCACGAGCCGGAACACCTCCAATAATGCTGCGCTCGTTACGAATACATGCGCAGTGGGTGAGCAGGACTATACCGACGGATTTTCCTTGCTGTCCAGTGGCACTTGACAAAGGCTGTGAGGTGACTCACGATTACGGAGTACTTCGGATCCGCGACGATCCGCTCGGGGCAGTTGGCACGAGCGAACCGCGTCGATGCCGTAATACGCACGGCGACAAGACCGTCCGTTTTCTTTCGTACCTACTTCCGTTCAGCTTTCACTCGTTACATGAGGAGTCGCGCAATGCGCCGTGAAGATGTCGAATTCTCCAGCGACGGAGTCACCGTTCGCGGTTGGCTGTACCGACCCGACACCGACGACGACGTTCCGGCCGTCGTACTGGCAGGCGGTTGGTGCTACGTCCGCGAATTGGTCATGCCCTATTACGCCGAGGCCTTCGTGACGGCCGGTATGGCTGCGCTGGTCTTCGACTACCGCAACCTGGGCGTCTCGGACGGTGAGCCCCGCCAACATCTGGACCCGAAGCAACAGATTCGTGACTATCAGAACGCGCTCAGCTTTCTCGAGCGCACTCCCGGCATCGACAACGACCGTCTCGGCGCCTGGGGAATTTCCTACTCCGGCGGCCACGTGATGATTCTCGCCGCGACCGATCCCCGGGTGAAGGCCATCGTGTCTCAGATTCCGGTGATCGACGGGTACCGCAACATGCGTCGGATCCACGGGACCATGGGTTATCGAAAGCTGTGGGACGCAATTCTCGAAGATCGCCGACTCCGCTTCGACGATCCGGATCAGCGACTGCACATCGCGCATGCGAGCGAGAACCCCGAGGAAGAACTGTCGTCCTGGCCGTTCCCCGAGACGAAGACGACCTTCGCGGCACTTCAAGCCACCGAAGCTCCTCTCTACCAGAACAGTTCGACCATGGAATCCGTCGATCTCCTGCTCGACTACGACGTCAACTACTTCGTACCCCGGATTCTCGACACGCCGTCGATGATGATCGTTGCCGAAGGCGACGACCTCACGTTGTGGGACTTGGAGATCGAGAGTTTCAACAACATCCCGACTCCGAAGAAAGAACTTGTCGTCCTACCGCACACGTCGCACATGACGCTCTACAGCGATCAGTCCAAGCTCGCAGTAGCGGCCGAACACGCTTCCCGTTGGTTCACAACGCATCTGCTGGCGAAGTAGCGAAATCTCCCGTTTCCTCCACACCTCGAGACAACCTCTCGAGCCCCCTCTTGTGAGACCAAGGATGTGATCATGCCTTCGATCGAATCGAAGATCGTGGACGTCGCGCGAAACGCGACGTTCTCTCATCCACTGACCCGACGTTCCTTCTTCGCCGCAATGGGCGCAGCAGGCATCACCCTCGGCGCAGTGGCCTGCGGAGCAGGCGGCAGTTCCACCAGTACCGCCGCCGGCGGTGGCGCCGGCGCGGGCAAAGTCCAGGAAAAGACCCTCTGCCAGGTCACAACTCTCTCCAACGACTACTTCGTCGCGTTCTCGGACGGCGGCAAGCAGGCGATGGACGCGCTGGGCGTGAGCATGTCCTCGGTGGAGGACCAGGGCAACGTCAACACTGCGCTGGG
Organism: Rhodococcus sp. MH15; assembly: GCF_019266045.1. Classification (NCBI taxonomy): domain Bacteria; kingdom Bacillati; phylum Actinomycetota; class Actinomycetes; order Mycobacteriales; family Nocardiaceae; genus Rhodococcus; species Rhodococcus sp. MH15. Next base: position 466,531 of record NZ_LPNP01000065.1, on the reverse strand, counting down.
ACAGGTAGGCAACGTCCGCGCTTCGGGCGGCAAGTCGATCTTCGGTACTCCCGCCACCGAAGCTCAAGCGGCAGCTGTCACGAAAGCCTGCCAGGCAGCCGGGATTCTGTATGCCAGCTCGTACACGGCGCCCGCCTGGTACACACCCGCCGACGCGGACAAGTGGGTCCGCTTCATCACACCGCCGTCCACCAAGATCGCCGTCGCAACCGCCAAGGCTCTGTTCGACAAGGTCGGCGGCAACGGAACCATCATTCATGTTCCGGGGCAGAAGGGTTCGTCTTCCGACGATCAACGGACAGCTGGACTGAACGCCGCGGCCAAGGACTACCCGGGAATCAAAATCGTCACCGCGTCGCCGGGCAACTGGACTTCGGAAGACGCGAGAAAGGCGTTCACGAACATCTTGCCTTCGGTGCCGGACTTCGTCGGGGTGTTCGCGCAGAACGACAGTCAAGCTGCAGGAGTCATTGCGGCACTGGACGCCGCGAAGATCACCGGCAAGATCGTGGTCGGATTCGACGGTAACAAGCAGAACGTCGAATACATCGCGCAGGGAAAGCAATACCTGACCAGTGCGACGGTCGGCGGACTCACGGCAGGAATTCTCGGTGTCACCATCTTCGATCAACTCAACGGCGTCGACCTGTCTCTGCCGGAGCGATTCCTTTCACAGGGAGCACTCCTGGTGACTCCGGAGATCGCCGACGACGTACTGAAAACCGTGTACGCACCCACACTTCCGTTCGACTGGGCAAAAATGAGCAAGGCCCTGCATCCTGACGATTGGGACCCGCAAACCGTACTCAACCCGATCGATCCGCGGGAGTACTACGCCGGCGTATCGCAGGACCAATACACGCTGAACAGCGCTTGGAACTCTGCAGATATCACCGGAGTACGCACCGAGTACGCAGCCGCGTTCCGCTCGGGCCCGTTGCTGCAGTACAAAGACCAACTCGTGGCCTGAGAATGAGTGATACGAAGGTGAGCGACACAGCAACCATCAGCTTGCGCGGGGTCTGCAAGAGTTACGGACCCGTTCACGCCCTCCAGGACGTCTCACTCGACGTCAGCAGAGGTGACGTTCTCGGCTTGATCGGTGAGAACGGCGCCGGAAAGTCAACGCTGATCGGCGTTTTGACGGGAACGGTGCGTCCCGACGCCGGAAGCCTCGATGTCAACGGGATACACGTGGAACTCGGCGACTCGCGTACTCTCCGCGAACTCGGAATCTCCGTGGTGGTCCAGGAGCAGTCATTGGTCGATGCACTGCGGGTGTACGAGAACATCTATCTCGGACGTGAGGGCGAGATAGGTGGTTGGGGACCCGGCCGGCGTCGGAGAATGCGCGACGCCGCCCAGTCGCTACTCGACACGCTCGGCATCGAGGGGCTGCGCGCCGACGTCGTTGTCGCCGAATTAAGTTACCCGCAAAGGCAACTGGTCGAGATCGCACGTGCCTTCTCGCGGATCACCGACGCCACCGAAGCGCCGGTGATCCTCCTCGACGAGCCGACAAGCGCGTTGACCGAGACCGAGGTGGAAATCCTCTTCGCGTTGATCGAGGGGTGGCGCGATCGGGTGTCGTTCATCTTCGTCTCTCACATCCTGCAAGACGTCCTGCGGATCAGCACACGGCTACTCGTACTTCGCGACGGGCGGTCCATCGAAACGCTCTCTGCTGACGGCGTCACGGCGGAGCAACTGCACGAGTTGATGGTGGGTAGCGAACGCAGCGCGGACTACTACCGCGAAGGCGAACAGACCGGAGTGCTGTCGACGAAGCCGTTGATCGAACTCCGAGATGCAAGCAGCGCAGGCGAGTTCGAGTCCGTCAATCTTGTCGTCCGACCGGGCGAGGTAGTGGGACTGGCCGGAGTCATCGGTTCGGGGAAAGCGTCGGTGGCTGCAGCAGTCGCGGGTGCGGAGTCGTTGTCGGGGGGTTCGATTCAGGTCGACGGTACTGCGCACGAGCACTGGTCGGTTCCCGCTGCCGTGGCAGCCGGAGTCCTGTACGTCCCGCCGGAGCGTGCCCAGGACTCCCTGTTCCGCAGCGCGTCGATCAGAAACAACATCTCGATCGGCTTCCTCGATCTCCTCCGCCACCCGTGGACGCGGCTACTGCGTTTACGGACCGAAAGGGAACGGACGACGCAGTTGGCCCGCGCGCTGCAGGTCAAGGCCCCGTCGTTGTCGACGCCCATCGGGGAACTCAGTGGCGGAAACCAACAGAAGGCGATCTTCGCTCGGTGGCAAGGTCGCGAATGCAAAGTGCTGGTCCTCAGCGATCCGACGCGTGGAATCGACGTCGGAACGCGAGAGGAGATCTACGGTTTGGTCCGGTCGATGGCTGCATCGGGGGTCGGTGTGCTGCTGTGCGCCGAATCCCTCGAAGAAGTGATCGGAATGTCCGACCGAATCGTGGTCATGAAGGACGGAGTCATCAGCGCAGAGCTGGCGGCCCCTGCAGAGCACAAGCCCGCCGAAGTCGACGTGATCAAGCACATGATGTGAGGAATGCAGTGACCCAGACACTCTCGAAGCAATCGCCGGCCAGCGATGCCGCAGCGCCGTCAGGCGCGCGCGGTCTGCTGAGTCGACTCGATCAGCACCGCAACATAGTTGTACCGACGGTTGCAGTGCTGGTCCTGATCATCTATTTCCAGTGGCGCACGGAAAGTTTCATCACTGCGACGTCCGCGCAGAACATTCTCAACCAGATGGCTTTCCTGACCGTGCTCGCGCTCGCCGGCACGTTTGTCATTCTGATCGGTGGTATCGATCTTTCGGTGGCGGCGACGGCCACTCTCGCCGGAATTCTGATCGCCACGTGGATCGACAAGTTCGGCGGCCCGTTGGCGATAGTCATGGTGATCGCCGCCGGGGCGGTGGTCGGACTGGTCAACGGATTGATCACGACAATGCTCAAGGTTCCGTCGTTCCTGGTGACGCTGGGAATGATGTCCGTACTCGACGGCATTTCCAACACCGTCTCCAAAGGCGGTCCTGTTTCCTATAATTCGAATCTTCTCCAGAGCCTGGTGAACGAGTCGATGATCCCCAACGTCCCCAACGGGGCACTGATCGCAATCCTGCTGACCATCGGCGCGACAGTCCTGGCATTCGGTACGTCGTTCGGTCGCCACATGTATGCGGTGGGCGGCAACGAACGCGCCGCGGCACTCGTCGGTGTTCGCGTACGACGCACCAAACTTGCGGTCTTCGCGGTTGCCGGAGCCGTCGCCGCGATTGCCGGAATCATCTTCACCGGCCAGGCCAGCACCGGCGTCCCGATGGGTGCAGGCCCCAGCCTGCTCAATTCCATCGCAGCCGTGGTGGTGGGCGGCACCGCACTGTCCGGTGGCGTCGGCGGCCCACATCGAACGATCCTCGGTGCACTCGTGATCGTGTTGCTGAGCGCCGGAATGGACCTGACCTCGGTCGACCCCTACACACAACTCGTCATCAAGGGCATCGTGGTGATTGCCGCAGTTGCACTGACCATCGACCGACGCCGATACGGAGTGATCAAGTGACCACCAGAGCACGCACCACCGGAAGAGTTTCGGGCAAGGTCGCGTTCGTCACCGGCGCAGCACGCGGCCAGGGCCGGGCACATGCGATCCGCTTGGCCGAGGAAGGCGCAGACATCATCGCGCTCGACATCTGCGCCGATGTCGAAGGCGTTCCGTACTCGCTGGCAAGCGAAGCCGACCTCGCCGAGACCGTCCGGTCGGTCGAGGCGGTCGGCGGACGAATTCTGGCCGAGGTGGCCGATGTTCGCGACTTCACCGCGATCAAAGGTGTCCTCGGCCGCGGAGTCGACCAGTTCGGTCACGTCGACATCGTCTGTGCCAACGTCGGTATCAACATCCCCTCACCTACACACGAACTCACCGAAAGCCAGTGGGGCACTGTCGTCGACATCGATCTCAGCGGCACGTGGCGAACTGCCAAGGCAGCAATCCCCTACCTGATCGAACAGGGCATCGGGGGCGCGATCATCCTGACCAGCTCGGCGGCCGGGCTCAAGGGATACGGCAACATCGCGCACTACACAGCCGCGAAACACGGCGTCAACGGGTTGATGAAAACTCTCGCGCAGGAACTGGCTCCCCACCGAATCCGAGTGAACACCGTCAACCCCACCCAGGTCGACACTCCGATGATCATGAACGACGCCATGTACGAGTTGTTCTGTCCGGACATCGACGAGCCGACCCGGGAGGATTTCGCCCCGTTGTCGCAAGCGATGAATGCGCTGCCCATCCCGTGGGTCGAATCCGTCGACGTCAGCAATGCCGTGCTTTTCCTCGCGTCCGACGAAGCCAGGTACATCACCGGCGTCGCACTGCCCGTCGACGCAGGCGTACTCGTCAAATAGCTCTCCGATCACCCACGTACACAACAATTTCAGCAACAGGAGGATCCCCATGACCGGACGATTCGAAGGCAAGGTCGCATTCATCACGGGTGCTGCTCGCGGGCAAGGGCGTAATCACGCATTGCGGCTGGCGCAGGAGGGCGCGAACATCATCGCTCTCGACTCCGTCAAGGACAACGACACCGTGCCGTACCCCTTGGCCACGGAGGACGACCTTCAGGAAACAATCCGTCTCGTCGAAGAAGCAGGCGGCAAGATCATCTTCTCGCACGCCGACGTGCGCAACTTCGACTCGGTCAAGCTGGCCCTCGAAGCCGGGCTCGATCGCTTCGGCCACGTCGACATCGTCATCGCAAACGCGGGCATCCTCTCCTTCGGGAACGCGCACGAATTGGACGAGGAGAAGTGGGGCGAAATGATCGACGTCAACCTCAGCGGCGTGTGGCGCACCGTCAAGGCCGCGATCCCCCACATGATCGAACAGGGCACCGGCGGCGCGATCGTCCTCACCGCCTCCGTTGCCGGGCTGCGCGCGTACACGGGTGTCGGACACTATGTTTCGGCCAAGCACGGCGTCGTGGGATTGATGAAGACCCTCGCCCAGGAACTCGCTCCGCATCGCATTCGCGTCAATACCGTGAACCCGACGCAGGTCGACACCGAGATGGTGCAGAACCAGGCGATGTACAACCAATTCGTTCCCGGCACCGACAATCCGGGTCGCGACGACTTCGCCAAGGCCTCCGGCGACATGATCCTCTACCCGATCCCGTGGGTAGAAAACGACGACGTCACCAACGCCGTCAAATTCCTCGCCTCCGACGAAGCGCGTTACATCACCGGCGTCGCGTTGCCCGTGGACGGCGGCGTGCTGGTCATGTGAGTGACCGACCAGTTCAGGAGACTCTCGTGAACCGAGTGACGAAGATGCCACCTCAGCTCTGTGGAGGGACGAGCGTCGCAAACACCCACGAATGCCAGGTTCGACGTGCCAAACGCTCGCGAAACCGTGGATCGTATGCGGACGACCTCATCGACTTCGCAATCCTGTGGCGCCCGTGGAACGGCGCCGCTGCCGAGGACATCTTCGTCACCTTCGGCCTGTCGACGCGGACGTATTACAACCGACTGCGATCAGCTCTGACTGGGCCGGCCGGATCGGACCTGTGCACGGCACTGAAAATGGAACTCGCCCAGCTCGGCGCTGCCTGAACTCGTCGGCCCTGCTTGAATCACTACACACCGCGTCGGAAATACTTCACGATCCCCGGGAACAAATCCGGGGAGACCGCCGTTGAACACCCTGTCGGCGTCCGAACAAGCCCCGGGCCCCACCCCTTTTGTCGCTGCGAGCGACCACCCGCGGAGAGGCGCCTGTGGGACGTCGACACCTGACTTTCACACCACACGACCAAGGCCGCCCGGTCACTGACGGGCGGCCTTGGTCGCTTTTCGCAGGTCAAACCCCCGTTACCGACGCCTGGCCGCTCCCGTAGTCATTTTTCCGCCCAGAATCACGACGCCGTGATGGGTGCCCGCAGCCAACCAGTCCGGCAGGGTCTGCCCCTCTGCCTCGACGCTCACGCGCGCGTATCGGAACGATCCCGTCAGCCTTGCCGACGCGATCGCCAGACCTCCACCGGACTCCGGCTGCGCAAATCCCAACCCCCCGGCAATCGGCAGACGCGGCCCGAGCATCCGCGTATCCGAACGCACCCGCCATCCGTCGCCGGTTGCAGTGAATTTCTGCTGCACGTCTCCGTCGAACTTGGCCAGAACCTTGGGTAGTTGCCAGTGGACTCGCCCACCGTGCACCGACGGTTCCGAATCCACCGCGATGAAAGGGACCGCCATCCGCGGCATAGGCCCGATCCGTTTCCCTGGCGCATGCAAGACCGGACTGGCGAGGATCTCGCGATACGGGCCGACCGGCGAATCGAGGTAGTCCACCATCATGGCCACCGTCATCGGAATCGTTCGACCATCCGGGCCGAGCTCGCGTGCCGCCGACGTACTGCGGTGCCACCACAGTGTCGCGCGAACGCGAGCCGGCCACGGGGGCGGATCACTCACCGGCCAGTCGACGCGGTCACTTGTCGATTCAGGCACGCTCCACATCGGACACCTTCTCAGCTCGAATGGTCAGGGGAAGCCGCAAAGCGCCTGGTGCATGCGTCGGCACCACCGGATCGGACGGCAAAGTCGGATCGATACGTACGTATGGCTCGCCGGTCTTCGGGCGGGCGTCCGCGCCACCCTTGTTCGGCCACATCGCGCACGCTCGTTCCGCCTGCGCAGTGATGGTCAGGGAAGGATTCACTCCGAGATTTGCGCTCACCACCGAACCGTCCATGACGTGCAGTCCCTCATGACCGTATGCACGCAGATACGGATCGACGACGCCACTCGACGCGCTGTCACCGATCGCGCAGCCACCCAGAAAGTGTGCCGTCATCGGGATGTTCACGATCTCGGCGATGGAACCGCCCGGGTCGCCGTCGATCTTCTCGGCGACCTTGCGAATGGCTGTATGGCCCTGCGGAATCCACTGGGGAGGTGGATCACCCGGTCCCGGCCTACTGGTGAGGGAACGCCCGAATCGTTTGGTGTTCTTGGAAAGTTCGAGGGAGTTGTCGTCGGTCTGCATCACCAGCGCGATGACGGTTCGCTCGGACCAGTTCCGTACCGACAAGGACCGGAAGAACGCACCGGGGTGCCGTGCCGCGACCGCCAGAGTCTTCAGCACCCGGGGAGTTCGCCCGCCGCCGTCACTCAGGACGGTCTGCAGAAGTCCTATTGCATTGCTGCCCTTGCCGTATCGCACCGGCTCGATGTGCGTGTGATCATCCGGATGAAAGGACGATGTGATCGCTACGCCCTGCGTGAAGTTCCGTCGACGCGACTTCGACGTTGCGGCCAGTACGGCTTCGGAATTGGTACGTACGACGGTGCCCAGAGTGTCCGACAGGTCAGGCAGGGCACCGGATTCCTTCATACCGAGCAGCAGTCTCGCCGTTCCATACGTTCCGGCGGCAACCACCACCTGATCGGCGGTGAACCGAACTTCTCGCCGGCGGACGCCGTCCGTTCGCCTCGCGAGCAGGTGATAACCACCGCTTGCGCTCGGCCGAAGTTCGGTGACGGTCGTGAGCGGATGAACCCTGGCGCCCGCTTGCTCGGCGAGATGGAGGTAGTTCTTGACCAGCGTGTTCTTCGCCCCGACTCGGCACCCGGTCATGCATCCCCCGCATTCGGTGCAACCGGTGCGTTCGGGCCCTTTTCCGCCGAAGAACGGGTCCGGCACGGAAACTCCTGCCTCCCCGAAGAAAACACCGACGGGGGTGGACGTGAAGGTCTCCCCCACGCCCATCTCTTCGGCTACGTCTTTCATCACCGCATCGGCCGGAGTGAAGGACGGATTGGTGCGAACACCCAACATCCGTTTGGCCTGGTCGTAGTACGGCGCCAGTTCGTCGTGCCAGTCCGTGATGTGCGCCCACTGACGGTCTTCGAAGAACCGCTTGGGTGGCTGATACAACGTGTTGGCGTAGTTCAACGATCCGCCCCCGACGCCGGCTCCCGCCATCACGAGTACGTCCGGAAGAAGGTGGATACGCTGAACCCCATAACATCCGATCCACGGCGCCCACAGGTACTTTCGCATCCGCCAACTGGTTTCGGGCAACTCGTCGTCGGCAAACCGTCGACCGGCTTCGAGCACCCCGACACGGTAGCCCTTCTCCGTCAGGCGAAGAGCGGCGACACTGCCACCGAATCCCGATCCGATTACCACCACGTCGTAGTGCGTCGTGGTCATGCCTGGACGCTTTCGATCTTGCGAGCGGAGTAGTTCTCACGATCGAAATGCTCCAGCAGCGAACGGAATTTGAATGTGAACGTCGGCCACTGCACCGAGTTGCGCCCCTCCGGATCGATGTACCAACTCGAGCATCCGCCCTTGTTCCACACCGTGTGCTGCAACTCGTGCTGAATTCCCTTGTTGTAGTGCACCTGTACCGACTCGTTGACATCAAGAGCGTCCAGTCGCTCACGTTTCATGGTGTTCAACGCGTCGTTGACGTACTCGGCCTGGGACTCGAGCATGTACACGATCGAACTGTGTCCGAGGTTGGTGTTCGGACCGTACATGAGGAACAGATTCGGGAACCCGCTGACCGCAGTGCCCTTGTAGGCATTGGGGCTACCGTTCCAATGCGCGGCCAGCGTTTCGCCACGTTTTCCGGTGATCAGATGCGCCACAGGCGGTTCCGTCGGCGTGAACCCCGTGGCGAAGATGATGGTGTCGACCTTGTGCTCGACTCCGTGCCCGTCGACCACCCCGCCCTCGGTGACCGAGACGAGCCCGCTGTCGACCAGGCTCACGTCCGCGCGGTCGAGGGTGCGCAACCAGTCGTTGGACAGAAGCATGCGCTTGCAACCGATCGTGAAATCGGGAGTCAGTTTCCGGCGCAACTCCGGATCTTTCACCTGTCTGCGCAGATGGAGGCGCGCGGCCGCCTCGAAGGCCGGCAGGACCCACGTCGCATGTGACATCGCGGCACCGAGCAACTCGCGAAAACCGTAAACCGCTCCGCGAACAACTTTCTGCGTAGCGGGAATCCGCGAGTACACGGCCTTCTGCGCCGCAGGCAGGGTGCGATCCATTCGCGGAATCACCCAGGCCGGAGTTCGCTGGAACACGGTGACATGGGCAGCAGGGTCGGCAATTTCGGGAACGAACTGAACCGCCGACGCTCCCGTTCCGATCACGGCTACGCGCTCACCACGCAGTTCGTGTTCGTGGTTCCACGTCGCCGAATGGAAAGTGGTCCCGGAGAATTGGTCGAGACCGGGGAAATCCGGGATCTTGGGCGTCGACAACGCTCCGGTCGCGGCGACCAGAGCTTTGGCCGTCAACGACCCTCGAGATGTCCGAATACGCCACAGCGCCGCATCCTCGTCCCACACAGCAGCTTCGAGCTCGCAGTTCAGGACTACGCGTTCCACGATGCCGGTGTCTGCGGCCACCTTCTTCAGATAGTTGTAGATCTCGGGTTGACGAGCAAAGGTATGACTCCAATCGGCGCTCGGCGCAAAAGAATACGAGTACAACGCCGTCGGCACGTCACAGGCACAGCCTGGATAGGTGTTGTCGCGCCAAGTGCCGCCGATGTCAGCTCCACGCTCGATCAACACGACGTCTGCAGCGCGGTTGTCGCGAAGCATTCTGGCGGCCAAGCCCATACCGGCAAATCCGGCACCGACGATCAGCGTTTCGACATGTTCGGGAAGCTTCACTTCTTCTCCACTCGGGATTGCCAGGCCGGCAACAGTCGCGCTCTGAGCGCGTCGTCGGCTTCGGATGTACGAAACAGGGCTGAGACGGCTAGCCCACGAACGAGTTCGATGGTGAGTTCGACCGACTCGGAATCGAACCGATCACCGAACAACTCGGCGCTGCCGAACTCGAGCGCCTCACTCACCTTGCGTTCGAGGGGCACCGTCGCCGCATGCAGAACGGGATCGGTCCGCGCCGCGACCCACAATTCGAGGGCGGCATAGAACAGCGGCCCGGAGAACGCGTCCGCCAGGACCTCGAGGCCTCGACCCCGATCCACCTCAGCGGTGAGGATTTCTTCCAGTCGTTTGTCGACCAGATACTCGACGGCCGCGACGACCAGCGATTCCTTGGTCGGAAAATGATGCAGTTGCGTACCCCGCGAGACGCCTGCCCGGCGGGCGATCTCTTGCGTGCTGGTCCGTGCGTAGCCCAGCTCGACCAACGATTCGACGGCGGCGTCGAGGAGGCGCCCACGCATCGCCGCTGTACGTTCGGCCTGGGTACGGCTTACTTTCGCATCGGAAGTGGTCTCGGTCACAAGACAACTGTAGAGCCGAAACGTAAAACAGTCCAGGCTGACTTCAAATCTTGACACGTAACATACCGGTCAGTCAGCTCTGCCTGATAACGTCCTCGCATCGAGCGGAGGGAAACAATCGCTATGCCAGAGCAAACAGCATTTCCACACCGCCGTGTCGGGTTGGTGGAAGACCACGAGTCGGTAGCAATCGGCGTGTCCGTGATGCTCGAGGACGAGCCGGACCTCGAATTGGTGTGCATCGCGACCACTGTGTCCGAGATGCTCGCTCAGAACGTCGCCTTGGATCTGGCAATCCTCGACCTCCGGCTGGCCGACGGTTCATCGCCCAAGAGCAATGTCGAGCAACTGCGGGCCGCCGGGCTCGAGACATTGATCTTCACCGGGGCGGAAAACCCGTACCTCGTTCGCTCGGCCGCCCGTGCCGGCGTACTGGGTGTTGTACGCAAGTCCGAACCGACTGCCGTCGTGGTTGATGCGATACGCGCCGCCGCGTCGGGAAGGCAGGTGGTGACGACAGAGTGGGCTGCCGCAATCGACGGGGATCCAGGTCTCGACGAAGTGGGTCTGAGCCCTCGACAACTCGAGGTCCTCGAACTTTACGCATCCGGAGAGAAGGCGGATCGAGTTGCGCGACTCACCGGTTTGGCGCCGCAGACGGTTAACGACTACCTCCAGCGCATCAGGCAGAAATATGCGGCTGTCGGACGACCCGCACCGACAAAAACGGATTTGTACAAACGCGCGGTCGAAGACGGGGTGTTACCAATTCCTGAACGGCCTACTTCCGGAAAAAAGCTGACTTTGACTAACAATGAGGTTCGGTAACAATAACTCTCACAGCACTGCCCCTGAGAATAGGGGCAGAGGAATTGATGTCTGGGAAAAATTTCCCTCTTCGAATTACATTCATATGACAAGAAGACGGCACTGTCGGGGGTCTGTCATTCCGCTACAGAGAAGTAAGGACGAAACTCATGACAGTCACTGTGGAAAACTGCATGTCACAGGATCCCGTCGGACCGCACCTTTCGGAGCGCGAAATCGAGGTTCTCAGGGAATGGCTACTGAGTGATTCGAAGTCACGCGTCGCTCAAAACCTCTACATCAGCGTGGGAACGGTGGGGACCCACCTGTCGCGGATTCGCGAGAAGTATGCCGACGTTGGAAGGAACGCACCGACGAAATGCGAATTACTCGTGCGAGCGATACAAGATCAGATAGTGACGATCGACGAACTCTGATCGACAGAGTTGCTTTCGACAAAACAGCCAGTGCTTCTGACGAAATTCTGAGGCTCTTCGGCCGTTTCATCGGCGCCGGCTATGTCTGCTATCTGATATTGCTTGCCCCTGCGATTGCAGAAGCCACCGCGATGTCTGCGTCGTGGTGGACTCCACTGGCGGTGGTCGCGACTTTCGGTAGTGGGCTGGCGCTGGGAGCATCGACGTTCCACGCCGACACCCGATGGGTGAAACGAACTGCGAGCGCAAATGCGGTTCTCTACGTCGTGGTCATCCTCCTGTGGTGGCCGGCGTGGAATGGTGACCACGTCACAGATTTCACCTTGTGGATTTCCAATTTCCCCGGCGTCGCCAGCCTTGCTGCCGCTGCAGCTTGGCGACCGGCCGCCGCCGTCGTGCACCTTTTCGTAGTGGCAACACTCGCACAGTTGACCAATCACATAATCCGGACGAGTCCCACGACGCACCTGTTGGTTCCCGACCTCGCCTTCGCCTGGACATTTTGCGCGGTTTTCGTAGCAGCGGCCGTCATGGCCTTGCGAACCGGACGAGTACTGGATGCGACCATCGCCACCACTCATGCCGCTGCCGCCGGCGCCGCCGCGGCCGAGGCCAAATCCGTCGAACGCGAGAGATTCGACGCACTCATCCACGACACCGTGATGTCGACTCTGCTCGCTGCTTCGAGAAACGATGCCGATCCCTCGGTCGTCGCTCAGGCGCGAAGGACGGTGGCAAGACTCGACGAACTGCGCTCCGGAACCGACCACGAGACGAGTTTCGACTTCGACGGAATCCTCGCTCAGTTGCGTTCAGCCGCTTCGGAAGTGGACGAAAACATCACGTTCGAGACCGCCCTCTCCGACGGGTCTGATCCGAGCGGATACGCACCCGACTCGATTCGTGCGATGGCCGGTGCGATGGCCGAGGCACTGCGCAACAGCGTCAAACACGCCGGAAGCAGTGCACGGCGTTCGGTCACGGTCACGGCAACCGCCACCCACCTCGAAGTAGTCGTCACCGACGACGGCGTCGGCTTCGATCCGAGCTCCGTCGAGACGCATCGCCTCGGAATCACTGTCAGCATCCGCAGCAGAATGCGTCAACTCGACGGCGGATCGGCAACCATTCGATCGTCACCCGGCCGCGGCACTTCGGTGACTCTGACGTTGAGCTTGCCCGTAGCGGTGATGACATGACCAGACCGGACGGACGAGATGTCCGCGATCTTCTCGGCATGCACAGCCGTGCTGCTCGATTCATGGCTGCATGCTTCGCGCTCACCTGCGTGATCTCGGTCGCCTACACGTCCTCCGACGTCCGCGCAGTCTGGCCGATGATCTTGGCAATTATCGTGTGCTCGACTGCGGCTTTCACACTCGTACTGAGCAGAGGCGACCCGATGCCGCTGGGGCAGAGCGTTCTGGTGTCTCTGACCGGCGCCGTCACGAGCGGCCTGGTGTTGTCAGTGGTTCCCGTCCCCGTCAACGACATGACTCAACTCTGGATGTTCGGGATGTCGACGGCAGTCTTCACCTTCATGTGCGTTCGTGGGCGTACAGCACTCGCGTGGCTCGGGCTTGGACTCATGGTGTTGGTGACCGCCATCTGGTCCTCCACCACCGGCCAGGGGGCCATGTACGGAGTGTCGTTGACGGTCATCAACGCGGGCCCTGTTCTGATGTCGACCTTCTTCGCATACACCATCCGTCCTCAAGCCAGGGTTATCTACGAACTTCGTGAGCGGTCCACCCAACGAATTGCCTCCGCGTCCGCCAGTGCTGCGATTCTCGAGGAACGCGACGCTCAACTCGACAGGCTCGATGTCCTTGCACGCCCGCTCCTCGAACGGGTCGCTTCCGGGGTTCCACTGACAACCACCGAGCGGCAAGAATGCGAACTCCTCGAGGCGCAACTCCGAGATTCGCTGAGGGCGACAGGCTTACAACAGACAGATGTCATCGATGCTGTGCGTGCCGCTCGAAACCGCGGCGTCGAAGTGGTCCTGCTCGACGACCACGGAATGGATGGCGCGAACGCCGACGTGCGCGACCGAATCCACTCGAGCATCGTCCGGGAACTCACCGCGATCACGCGAGGAAAAGTGACCATACGGATCCTTCCACCTCGGCGTACCGCTATGGCCACGATGCTGGTCGACACTGAAGACGTTCGACGAATCGAGTTCGATCACAACGGAATGCAGCTGCTACGGCAGGGGGACCGGGGAGAGCTCGGCACCTCGTCCATGTCCGTCGATTCGACTACAGACAGCGCCGTCGAACCCGAATAGCTTTCGAGGAGAGTGAGATTCACCGGGTCGATCACCAGGAGAAATGAATGATCTTCGAACTGCGTCCAGCGCATGTCGCGCGTGCCCTCGCCGCACTGTGTGCCCTTCCGATTCTGTGGACCTTCGCAGTAGAGGGAATCACCACGACAACGGAATACGACTACAGCACGGGCGAAGTGTCCTCGTCGAGCGACCTGGGCTCTCAGATCGGAAGCGTCGCGATCTGGATCGTCCTCGCGATCGCATTTGCCGCCGGTGCCTGGTATCTGGAGAAGCAGCGCATCGGTTGGCCGGCCGCGGCGCACGAGCAGCTGGTCAAACTGCAGCTGGCATCACCCAACCGAGAAGAGTAAAGGTCTTTACCGCTTCCGGTCGCCGGCGCGGAGAAGATTACTGGGAACCGTATGGCCCACTATCTCCTCTGCAACGGCAGCGGCACGAATGCTCGCATCCAGGTCGATACCTGTCGCAATGCCCATGTCTTCGAGCATGTAGACCAGTTCCTCCGTCGCGATGTTGCCACTGGCACCGGGAGCGAACGGACAACCGCCGAGACCTCCGGTGGACGCGTCGAGGTTTCGAACACCGTGCTGCACAGCCGCAAACGCGCAAGCAAGACCAGCGCCACGCGTGTTGTGGAAGTGCGCACCCAAGCCGAAGTCACCTACTCTTTCGCCCACAGCGTCGATCAATCGTCCGACACGTCCCGGCGTGGCAGTGCCGATGGTATCTGCGATCGAGAATTGATCAGCACCGAACTCCTTGGCCTGCTCCGCAATCCGCAGAACACGATCCGGGTCGGTTGGACCGTCGAACGGACAGTCCCAGGCTGTGCCCACGATGACCTCCACCCGTCCTCCGGCGTCGTGGACGATCCGGACGACCTCTCCGATACGTTCGGTCGCTTGCTCCGTCGTCGACCGAGTGTTGGCCTCGCTGTGGCCATTCGATGCCGACACAACATATTCGACGGTTTTCATTCCTGCGGCGACGGCCCGTTTCGCTCCACCGATTCCGGCGACCAATGCCGAGAACTCGATGCCGGGCCACTGGTGCAGTTCTGCTGCCAACAATTCCGCGTCGGCCAACGCCGGCACAGCGCGCGGTGAGACGAACGACGTCGCCTCGATACGCGAAACACCCGTCGCAGCCAGAGCGTCGACAAGACGAAGTTTCTCCGCCAGCGACACCGGGTCTTCGATCTGCAACCCGTCCCGTGGTCCGACTTCACGAATACTGACTGCTGGAATACCCACGCCAGGTACCGACATGTCAGATCACGCCCTTCGTCTTCAGTTCTGCCTGCTCGTCGTCCGAGAGTCCGAGGAGCCCGCCCCACACCGAGGAGTTGTCGTGACCCGGCGCCGACGCTCCCGCGTTGCGCACGGATCCGGGTGTCTCACTGAAGGTAGGCACGACGCCCAGGCCGAGGACGTTTTCACCGATCCGCTCGTCGTAGTGGTCGACGAGCATCCCACGCTCGATCAGCTGCGGGTCCTTGACGACATCTTCAACCGTATTGATCGGCCCGGCAACAACTCCCACTTCGGTGAGGCGTTCCACCAGGCTGGTGGGGTCTTGGAGCGCGACCCAGGCACTGATCAGTTCGTCGAGCTCGTCCTGATGTTTGCCACGCGCAACATGATTGGAGAAGCGGTCGTCATGCGCTAGTTCCGGTCGCCCCATGATGGTGCACAGACGCACGAAGAGCGTATCCTGATTGGCTGCGATCACCACCCAGTTTCCTTCAGAGGTCTGATAGATGTTGGACGGCGCAATACCCTCCAATCTCGTTCCCGAGGGCTGCCGGATGATCCCGCCCCGATCGTAATCCGGGATCGTGGATTCCTGCACCGCCAGACAGGATTCCGTGAGGGCAACGTCGACCACCTGACCACGGCCGGTCCGCTCTCGTGAGAGCAACGCCGCCAGCACTCCCTGAACGGCGAACATCCCGCCGAGAGAATCTCCGAGCGAAAGGGCAATACGCGGAGGCGCCTGCCCTGGATAACCGTTCAGATGCCGAAATCCGCTGACCGCTTCGGCTACCGAGGCGTAGCCGGCGCTCTTGGCTTGCGGTCCGCTCTGCCCGTAACCGGATACCCTGGCCAACACCAACTTCGGATTGCGCGCACTGAGAACGTCGAATCCCAGGCCCCACTTCTCGAGGGTGCCCGGCCGGAAGTTCTCGACCACCACATCGGCATGTTCGATCAGATTCAGAAACAGGTCTCGTCCCGCGTCGACGCGAAGGTCCAACGTCACACACCGCTTGTTGCGGGCGTGAACCGTCCAGAAGAATCGATGACCGTCCTGCTCGGCCTGACCCCAGGTACGAAGCGGGTCCGGGCGGTCCGGCGATTCGATCTTGATCACGTCGGCGCCCATGTCGCCGAGCAGTTTCCCGGCGAAGGGCCCGGCGATCAAGGTTCCGAGTTCAATCACCCGATATCCGTCCAGGGGCCCGGTGGGCGCACCTTCCGACACAGCTGCCTCCTCTGGGAACTTTTCTCCCCTTGAAGGCTACGTCACCACCCGATATCGCAACATCATGTCGTGGTCTTCGTGATCGAGCATGTGGCAGTGCCAGACGTACCCCTGCAGGTCCCCCATGCCGACTTCTCCGTGTGCCGAGTGATCTGCCATGGAACCTCTCACGAAAGTTGCATCCGGATCGAAGCCCAACTCGTCGGCCGTCGGAAAGCGCACGATCACGCGGGTAATCGAGTTGGCATCCACGATGACAGTGTCTTTCTCCCCCGTTTCCCAAACTTCGGGAGGCCGCAGCGGGGAGGTCACGAATTCCTCTGCCGACGGCGTCCACCGGACCCCCAGATCAGGTACCGGGTACCGCTGCATGAGCGCTGCAGTGTCGATGTTCTGGCGCCCCACAACGCGGAACGCCACCAGGTGCAGATGAATCGGATGTGGTTCCGTGGTGATGTTGATCAGATTCCATTGCTCGACGGCTCCCTGACGTGGCAGTTCGATATCCGAATCGGTGAACCTCAAATTGTTGAGCGACATAGTGATCGACGGGTAATCCGAGGGACGCGACAGCTGCATGATCGTGAGATTTCGCACCACATCCGGGGACGCCGGTTCGGCAGCAACGGAATTCAGCTGCTGCGGGATCGAGCCGGTGAATCCCTTTGCGTTGCCCACGTCGAACCGACAGAAGACCGGCATCACCTGCGTGCCGCGTTGCGCCACCGCAAGGGGTACCGGTTCGTCGTTGCGCAATTCCACCGTCGTGCCCGGCTCGAGCATACTGAAGTCGACAAGCAGATCAGCGCGCTCACCCGGACTCAACCGAACGTGATCCGTCGGCGCCGGGGCGGCCAGTAGACCGCCTTCGGACCCGATCACCCAGAACCGCATACGATTTGCGAAATGCAGATTCCACACCGAATAGGTTGCGGCGTTGAGCAGTCGCAATCGATACAGGCCGCGGGCAACCTCCACTTTCGGCCACACGACGCCGTTCACCACGCCAACGTCACCGGGGGTCGCCGGATCCCATGAACCTTGCGGAGTGAGCCACGTGGAACGGACACTCTGTTGACCGTCGGAGGTGAAGACCTTGTCCTGCAGAATCATCGGAAGCTCGAATTCGCCGGACGGCAAGCCGAGAGAATTCCCGGTGGTGCCTGTATCTGCGTCGTCACGGAGAAAATACATCCCGACCAGCCCGGCGTAGACGTTGAGGCGCGTCATTCCCATGGCGTGATCGTGATACCAAAGATTGCCGGCGGCACGACCATTCGTGTACTCGTGAACCAAACCTTCGCCCGGACGCTGAATCAGCTCCGGATGCCCGTCGAACTGCGGTGCAGTAACTCCTCCGTGCAGGTGAAGCGAGGTGGGGACCTGTGTGCGGTCGAGGTCGCTGACGCCGTGCAGACCCGGATCGACATCCGCGGCAAGCGGATACGCAGAAATGTCATTGGCATATCGGACTGTGACGAGCTGATCGACGTGAGCTTCGATGGTGGGGCCCAGATAATCCATTCCGCCGTAACCCAGCGACGGCGACGACGGTAGGTCCGGATGGAATCGGTGCATCGACGATGCCGCACGAAGCTCCAGGTTGCCACCCGAAATGCCCGGCAGGACAGGAAGGGTCTCCCGAAACGGTTCCAGACGGGGCGACGGAAGTTGGAACGGGCGCAGTGGATCGACATCAGGTGGTCGAGCCGTCGCTGATCCAGCGGACAACGCGCTCAGACCGGCCAGCAGGCCAAGCCCTTGAACAAACGATCGGCGACGGATCTTGTGTGACTCGTCCACTCACGGCCCCCTCACGCTGACGGCATCCGGAGCGGGTTACCCGTGTGCCCGCACGGTCAAACACCGACCACCTTCTCCAACCAGGGTTTGAGAATGGGTAGAACATGAGTCGGTTGCATTGCCTGCGTGTGATCCAGACCGTCGAGTACCTCGATATCCCACCCTGCCGACCGAACGGCGTCGAGGTCGAGATCGGCCGGCGCGACCCGTACCCCACCCCATCGGTCACCGTATTCGATGACGTCTCGCGAACCGACGAAACACATTCGCGGACAAAGGATGCGCCCTTGAATCGTTCGATCGTCGAATTCACCAAGTGCGCGGTACAGCGTCACGAACTGCCGGGTCTGCGCTCCGGTCAACGCAATGTCGATGGAGTTCCAATCGAATTCGTCTGATGATGCCGTGGGCTGTGATGTGCGCTGGGGCGGTTCACTCGCCATGCGGTGTGTAGCTTCGGTAACCTGGAGCATCGCCTTGTACGGCCCATCCACCGGCGGGAAACCACCCATGACCAGTGCGGTCAGACGATCGGTGCGCAGCGCCAACTGCAATCCGCACAGTGCCAGCCAGGAGTATCCGTAGTAGGCGAACTGGTCGATCCCAGCCGAATTCGCCACAGCCAGAATGTCGGACGCGATGTTGTCGGGAGTGAGCGTGTCCGGCGCGGGCGACGCCATCCGGTGCCCTTCGTAGTCGAAGGCAACCACAGTGAAGTTCGACGCCAACCCTTCCATGAATGTTCGACCGAGCGAGGGGTCAACGCCCCAGGCGCGAAGTTCGTCCGCCTTGATGCCGGTAGCCGAAATCGGATTCACAGGTATCAGCACGGCGGGGCCATGTCCGAGAACCTCGACCTCGATAGATGTCCCGTCGTGAAGTCTTGCCTCAACCATGTCCACTCCCAAATCTTTACACTGTAAAGTAATTAAGAATAGCGCGACTCCACGAAAGCGACAAGATGAACAAACAGGCAGGCCGACGCGATATCGCACGCACGATTTCACTTCTGTGGCGTCAACCCGAGACGCCTTCCGGCCGCCGAGGACCGAAGCCCGCGCTGTCCACGGACACAGTCGTTGACGCCGCGATCGAAGTCGCCGACGCCAACCCCACGACACCGTTGTCGATGCGCATGATCGGCGACCACCTCGGCCGCACTGCGATGTCGTTGTACACCTACATACCGGGAAAGGACGAACTGCTGGACCTGATGTACGACCGGGCGCATGTCGAGCTACCGCCGATCGCAGACACCGGCGACTGGCGCATGGCACTCTCCGACTGGGCCGCCGCACTCTTCGCCCTACATACACGCCATCCGTGGACATTGGATGTCTCGTTGGCGCGCCCCGTCCTGGGTCCGCACGAGCAGGCAGGACTCGAATCACTCCTGTCCATTCTCTACTCCACAGGTCTCGATGCTCCGACCATCCGCAGATCGGTGAGCATACTTTTCCATTTCATCCGGGGGTCCGCGCGGACCTTAGCTGAGATCCGAAGCGCCTCGACCATCGGAGATTCCGAATCTCATTGGTGGGCAGAGTCTTCTGCTGCACTGGCCGATGCTGCACCGGATTTCGTGGACGACTTCCCCCACACGACGCAGTTGGGTCGGGAGGCCCCACCGGTACCGGGCGGCGACTTCTATCTCGAACGAGAAACCGAAGAGTCATTTACTCAGGGCCTACAGATCCTCCTTGACGGTATCGAATCGAGGATTCGAAAACGCTCTTGACTCGAACGCATGTTCGAGTATGATTTGGGGAGGGGATCGGGGGGTCAATGAGTGTTTGTCTGTCGGAAGTGGTGTCGGGTTCTGCGGTGGGGTTACGCGGACGGTTGTGGCAGTTGACTGCTGCCGAGTTGCGCGCTGCTGCTGTCGAGGCGAGTGCGGAGATTCTTCGTCTCGAAGCTGTGCGTGTGGCGGTGGTCGACGAACTCTCGTTGCGCCCGGATGATCAGGTGATTGCCAGCCGCGGTGTGGGGTCCTGGTTGGCGGCCAACACGATGTTGCAGGTTCGGGACGGGAAGAAGATCGCCGCCCTGGGTGCGGCTTTGCGGCCGTTTCCGGCGGTGGGAGCTCGGTTCGATTGCGGGGATTGCTCGTTCGAGCATGCCGTGTTGATCGTGGCGTTCTGCGAGTCGCCACCTAAAGGCATGCCGGAGGAGGCGCTACCGAAGTGCATCGATTTGTTGTTGGCTGCCGCGTCGGGGGTGGAGGCGACAACGACGAAGGTGCGGAACGTGATCGCGACCTTGGAGCGAATCTTCGAATCCGATGAAATTCCACCCGCCGAAGACGTCGACCGGAACGAGCTCCGCATCGCCTCGACGCTCAATGGTCGCGTGGTGGTGCGTGGGGATTTCGACGCCCTCACGGGCGAAATGCTGCTCTCGGCCCTGTCGAATCTGACGATGCCCACCCCGGCACCCGATGGAACCCCCGATGCCCGGTCGGCGGCGAAGCGGACCGCGGACGGGTTCACCGAACTGATCCGGCGTTACCTGGACTGCGCGAAGACCGGCACCGACGGTGGCCAGCGGCCGCACGTGAACGTGCACATCAACGCCCGCGATCTCGCGGAGCATCGGGACTGCGCCGCAACACCCGCTGCTCCTGATGGTGGAGCGGCTGTGTCGGATCTCGACGTCGGGCACATGCCCTGGCTCGGACCACTGTCCGTATCGCGGACCAGGCTTCTCGGGTGTGACTGTTTCCTGTACACGGTTCTGCTCGACGATCACGGCGCACCGCTCGATGCGAAACCAGGAAAGAGGTTGGTCAACGCCGAACAGCGAGTGGCGTTGATCGCCCGGGACAAGGGCTGCGCCTTCCCCGGCTGCACGTGCGTACCCGCCTGGACCGATGCGCACCACATTAAGCACTGGGCCAACGGTGGCCCGACGGTGATGAACAACCTGGTCCTGCTGTGCCGTTCACATCACCGGCTGATGCACCGAAAAGCCGGGTTCGTCGGGAAATGGGAAATCCGAATAGGAGTCGACAACAAACCCTGGTTCATCCCGCCACCCTCGATCGACCCCGGGCAGCAACCGCGCCCAGCGAACACCACATTCAAAACCTGAGAACGAACCTCAGGCACAACAGAACACGGCCGAGCACCGCATCGAAGGGATCCCCCCGATGCGGTGCCAACAGACCGTGGCGAACCCGTCAGACGGCCTGCGCAACCTTGGCGGCTCGCGGGAATCGCTCCCGAATCTCCGCTGGCGTGACAACTCTCGGGTCCAGGGGTTGCTCGTCACGCAGGTGGCGCTCCAACACCTTGCCCGTCATCGGCGCAATGACTTTCAGAGCAGTGGTCATGTTCTTCGGTGAACTACCCAACCGGACTGCCGTTCGCACCGCGGGCGCAATTGCTCTGTCCAACAACGCTGGCTGATCGAACCCACCCATCGTTCGCATCCAGCCGGGCAAAGTCGCGATAGTGGCCGGCGCGACCAATCGGCTGAATGTCGCGAACTTCGTCTTCCCCTGCGCTCTCGGTGTTCTCAACAAGTAGTGCATCGCCCGGTTGGCACGCTCGGAGGTACACAATCTGGGCCTGACTTCAGCGAAGTACTCACGTACCTCGTCTCGGGAGCGTGGAACGTCGGAGGTCTTGCATGTCTGTAGTTCGGCAGCGATCACGCATTCTTCCCAGTACCGCTGCTCTTCGACAGCTGAAAGCGGGCCCGGCCCATACATCTCGTAGCACTTGAGCACCGAATGCCAACCCGTCACGTGGATCCAGAGTTGTGACGCCGGATTGTTTGCGCTGTAACGAGTTCCGGTGATCGGTTCGATGCCCGTAGCCTGAGCATGAACTGTCATGAGGTGGTCGGACAGCGCCAGTGCTGTCCGCCCGTCGGCAGTGGCGACGGTCAGGAAGTACGCCAAGGTTCGGTCGAGTCGCCCGGCCGGATCGCTGTAAATCCCGCTCATGTCTGCCACTGCGGCAGCCAAGAAGGGGTCGAAGTGCGCGAGCACCACCGACCGCTGGAACCCGATCAGCGCTGTCGGCGCGGCCCAGATCTTCCAACTGGGTGATCCTGGGCCGAAGAAGCCGTAATCCTCACGCGGTCGATTCATCGTCAGTTCAGACATTTCATTCCTCCCCGTTCGTTGAGCCTGCACCGTTCATTTCGTAGGCACCAGACAAGGCGACTACTTGCTGCCAGACGTACTCGAATCGCTCCGCCGCGAACGTGGGGCGCCGGATAGATGCCAGTGCCAACCGTTGCTGATCTTCACTGGCGCTGGGTTTTCCGTGCAACTCCACCGCTGCAGCACTGAAGTCGCGGACCAGGACATCGAAGATCTGATCCAGCACCCCACCGTTCCGCTGTCCCTCGTCCAATCCCAAGATCTCGGCTTGTTCGAGGATCAGCTGGCCGTAGACGACGAGGGTGAAGAGTTCGGTGATCGCAAGGCCGAAGTCCAAGTCGACCTGCTGCGCCGCATCCGGTGCAGCTTCGGCTAGAAGGGTCACGAGCGCTTCTGCCTGGTCCACGAACAGTGCAACGTTGGGAACATCCGCAAACTTCGCGTACACCGCTCGCCAGTCGTCGAATCGAACTTTCGACAACCCCCGTGCCGGACCCTGACGGAACAGGAACTCGTCGTCGGCTGCGTCGTTGCGCGTCGGAATCGCCGGAAATGACTCGGGGGCAAAGAGGTACGCCGGCATGAACTTGGCGATCAGGGCGAGATTGACGGCGACGGTCCCCTCGAGCTTGGGCAGCCCGTCGACATCCATCTTGGTCACCGCGAGGTAGCTGTCCTTCTCGAAGCCCTTTGCCGCAGCGATGTCGGAGAGCAGTCCGATCACCTTCTGTGCCTCGGTTGTCACCTTCATCTTGGTGACGGGATTGAACAAGAGGTAGCGGCGGTCCTCGGGCGATGCGGTGCGGAAGTAGTCCACCGCACGATCCGAGAAGAGCCTCATCGCCAGCAGGCGCGCGTACGCGTCGACGAATTCACGTCGTACGTGTGGGAACGCCGTGACGGGATTGCCGAACAGGATTCGATTGTGCGCGTGGGTAATCGTCTCGTACAAGGCATGAGTCGACATACCGATTCCGCCGAAGCACAGGTTGAACTTTCCGATGTTCACGGTGTTGAGTGCGGCACTGAATGCTGCCTCGCCGGTATGCAGGATATCCTCTGCCGCAACGGGATAGTCGACGAGTGAGAACTCCGCTACGTACATCTGGGCCGGAACGATGTTCTTCACCACGGTGAATGCCGGATGGTCCGAGTCGGCGTAAAAGAAGACGTACTGATCAGTGCCCTCCACTCCGTCGACACGGCCGAAGACAGAGACCGTGTTGGCGCAGTTGCCATTTCCGATGTAGTACTTCGAACCGCTGGCCAGGTACCCGCCGCTGCCGTTGGGCGTCAAGACCATGTCGGTGGAGTAGACGTCCGCGCCATGCTCTTTCTCGGACAGTCCGAATGCCGCAACGCCTCCGGAAGCCAAAGCGGAAGCTGCTCGCGCCCTTGCCGTCTCGTTGTCGCTCTGCCACACCGGCCCGAGACCGAGGATGGTCACCTGCCACGGGTACCAGTAGTTGAGTCCGTAGAAGCCGAGGATCTCGGACAGCGCGGCGATACGACTGGTATCCCAGCGCTTGTCAGAGTCGCCACCACTGTCGCGGGCGGGCGTCAGAAATGTGGCGAACAGACCTTCCTTCGCCGCGAAATCGAGGAAATCGGAGTAGAAGATCTTGTCGTGATAGTCGGCCAGGAGTCGGTTCTTTCCACGCGCCTCGAACCAGTCGACGGTCGCGCCCAGCAGTCTCCGCGTGGTCGCGTCGAACTCCGGCCGATCGTACGTGGAGGGATGGAGCAGCAGATCATTCGGCACTAAAGAGGTCGACGCTGTCATAGCGGTTGTTCTCCTCGAGATCTCGGCAGAGGCGCCTCACTGAGCACCATTCGAATACAACGCCACCGTAACAATTGCAGACGATGAATACAACGGTTGCGTATTATTCACGAAGAAGTGGCAGGCAGATTAGGGTGAGAGCGGAGGTGATGCACACGATGACCAGGTCACAAGCTGACGCAACGGATACACCGCGGCGCAAGTACGCCCCTCGCATGGCGCCCGAGCAACGTCGCGAGCAGCTCCTCGACGCAGCATTCGAGGTCACCGGCCGCGTTGGCCTGCACAACCTCAGCATGGAATCCGTCGCTGCCGAAGCCGGTGTCGGCAAGCCCGTCCTCTACACGATTTTCGATACCAGGACCGATCTCGTCGCTGCACTGCTGCGCCGCGAGCACGAGCGAGCCATCGCTCAGGTGCTCGAAACCATGCCGACAGATCTGAGCGAACTCGGCCCAGCGGCGTCGTACACCGGGACCGTCGGCGCCTTCGTCGACGCCGTACTGGAGAACCCGACGCGCTGGCGCCTGATTCTGACGTCTGTCGAGAACGCCCCCAGCGAGTATCACGGCTTGTTGAAGCTCTCTCGCGGAGCTGTCTTCGCCCGCGCCGAAGAACTGGCCCGCGCCGGGATTGCCCTCGAGTCGAAGCTCGAAGGCCTTGATCCGGTTCTCCTCGCACACACCATGATGTCGTTCGCCGAAATGCTCGGACGACTGGCCGTCAGCGACCCCGAAACCTATACCCGAGAACGACTTTCCAGTTTTGCCGTGGCCCTCGCCCAATCGGTCGGGCGTTAGCGGCCGACTGAAACCTGTCGGTCGGATCTGCTTCAATACACGCATGACATCACCATCGATCGAACCGCTACAGCTTTTCGAAACGTCTCCGGGCAACTGGTCACTGATGCTCACCGACCAGCATTTCGGCAAGGTGGCATCGATATTCGAGCAGGTAGAGGGTTTCGAAGGCTCCGGTTACGACTGGGCGTCGGTCGCCCACGCAGTGGTAGGCCGCGATGCACCGCATCTGGAGGGCCGCTTCGGCACCGATCCCGAAGCGGGCATGTTTGTTGCGTACGGCAGCGACAACGGAGCTCTCGGTGAGCTCGGAGCGCTACTCGCCAAAGCGTATTCGGATGCCGAGTACCTCGGTGGCCTGGTCGCCATTTCCGAACTCGACTAGAGCGCCTGTCGAAACGACACCGGCCCCACACCTAGGTGCGGGGCCGGTACCGAACGAAAGATCTAGCCGACCAACAGCTCGGCAATCTGAATCGTGTTGAGCGCGGCACCCTTACGCAGGTTGTCGCCCGAAACGAAGAGCGCGAGTCCGCGTCCCTCCGGGACACCCGGATCCTGACGGATACGACCGACCAGCGACGCGTTGCCACCGGCAGCGGCCAGCGGCGTCGGAACCTCGACCAGCTCGACGCCCGGAGCGTCGGCGAGGATCTCCTTGGCGCGAGCAACCGAGAGCGGGTTGGCGAACTCTGCGTTGATCGCGAGCGAGTGCCCGGTCACGACGGGAACGCGCACGCACGTACCCGAAACCAACAGATCGGGAAGTCCGAGGATCTTGCGGCTCTCGTTGCGGAGCTTCTGATCCTCGTCGGTCTCGCCGCTTCCGTCGTCGACCAGCGAACCTGCGAGAGGCAGGACGTTGAACGCGATGGGGGCGACGTAGTTGTTCGGGGCCGGGAAGTCGACGGCACTGCCGTCGTGAACCAGCTTCTCCGCGTCTCCGACTACGGCGCGCACCTGGCCGAGGAGTTCCTCGACGCCGGCGATGCCGCTACCGGACACGGCCTGGTAGCTGGAGACGATCAGACGCTGCAGACCGGCTTCGTCGTGCAGAACCTTCAGCACCGGCATCGCTGCCATGGTGGTGCAGTTGGGGTTCGCGATAATGCCCTTGACCAGGTTCTTCGTGTCCTGCGGGTTGACCTCGCTGACCACGAGGGGAACCTCGGGATCCTTGCGCCATGCCGAAGAGTTGTCGACAACGGTCGCGCCGGCAGCAGCGAAGCGAGGAGCCTGGGCGCGCGAGAGCGTCGCACCGGCTGAGAACAGGGCGATGTCGATGCCCTTCAGGTCCTCATCCGATGTGGCGGCCGCATCCTCGACGATGATCTCTTCGCCGCGGAAGGGCAGCTTCTTACCGGCGGAGCGTGCAGATGCGAAGAACCGCACCTTGTCCGCGGGGAAGTTCCGCTCTTCGAGCAAAGTGCGCATGACGATGCCGACCTGACCGGTCGCACCGACAACAGCGATAGTCGTCATGAGAAATTACCGTCCCGTTCCAGCGTGTACTACTGCTTCTTCTTCGCCACCGAGCCCGAAAGCGTCGTGGATGACACGTACAGCGTCGTCCAATTCGGTGTCCTTGACCAGCACTGAGATGCGGATCTCAGAGGTCGAGATGAGGTCGATGTTGATGTCTGCCTTGGCCAGCGCCTCGCAGAACGTGGCGGTGACGCCCGGGTGGCTCCGCATTCCGGCGCCGACCAGGGAAACCTTGCCGATGTGGTCGTCGAACAAGATCTGCGTGAAGCCGATGTCTTCCTGACGCTTGGTCAGGATCTCGACGGCGCGGGGGCCGTCGGCCGTCGGAAGCGTGAAGGTGATGTCCGTCTTGTTGGTCTCCACCTTGGAGATGTTCTGCAGCACCATGTCGATGTTGATCTCGGCATCGGAGACTGCGCGGAACACCTTGGCAGCGTGTCCCGGTGTGTCCGGCAATCCGACAACGGTGATCTTGGCTTCGCCGCGATCGTGCGCGACTCCGGTGATCAGGGCCTCTTCCACAGGAATGTCCTCCATCGATCCGGACACGATTGTTCCGGGCTTGGTGGTGTATGACGAACGGACGTGCACAGGCACGTTGTAACGACGGGCGTACTCGACGCACCGGAGCATGAGCACCTTGGCACCACACGCTGCGAGTTCGAGCATTTCCTCGAAGGAAACCGTCTCGAGGCGGTGAGCGTCGGGGACGATGCGCGGATCGGCGGAGAAAACGCCGTCGACGTCGGTGTAGATCTCGCAGACGTCGGCGTTGAGTGCAGCTGCCAACGCCACGGCAGTGGTGTCCGAGCCACCGCGTCCGAGCGTCGTGATGTCCTTGCTGTCCTGGCTGACGCCTTGGAATCCGGCGACCAGAACGATCGAGCCTTCGTCCAGCGCAGTGCGAACACGGCCCGGCGTGACGTCGATGATCTTGGCGTTTCCGTGGCTGCCGGTCGTGATGACTCCGGCTTGTGAGCCCGAGAACGAACGAGCTTCGGCGCCGAGGGAGTGAATTGCCATCGCTACCAAGGAGTTGGAGATGCGCTCACCCGAGGTCAGCAGCATGTCCATTTCACGGGCCGGCGGGGAAGGGCACACCTGCTGAGCCAGATCGAGCAGCTCATCGGTGGTATCGCCCATCGCTGACACCACGACGACGACATCATTGCCGGCCTTCTTGGTCTCGACGATCCGTTCAGCGACTCGTCGGATGCGCTCGGCGGTTGCCACCGAGGATCCGCCGTACTTCTGGACGACGAGAGCCACGCGTTTCTACCTCCAGGTCGAAATTGTTTACAGATACCAGAGGTCGAGCTTACCGAGGTGGTCCTGGGACTTCCCGATGCGTACTGCTGTTCGCCTCAGATCCGCGCGGGATCAGTTGCGAGATCCGCGATCGCATCAACGTCGCAGAACGCGAGCCACCGGCAACGTAACCGACCACCGCGACGGCAACTCCGCAGGCGAGAAGCACGCGGATACTGCTGACCAGCGAAACTGCCAGCGCGTCGTACACCGCGACTGCCGCCTCAGATGACGGTATGTCTGAATTCTGTAAATAGGCTCGCCGCACGACGGCCAGCGCCACCAACAGGGCGATCATCGCCACCGCCGTCGCCAGCCCGACCAGGGACAGTGCGCGCATTCGCCTCGGCGCAACTGCGACGGCCGCGATCGCACAGGCCAGCGACACCCACGGCAGCCAGGCCGCTGCCCGGTCGAGAGTGTTCGAGAGGTCCTGGGCCCGCACCAGCTCGTCGGACTGCAGGATCTCGAACTGCGGATCGAACGTCGGAAGACGATCGACGACGGTGAATCCTCGATCGCGGAGGTTCGTCCGCAGTTCTGTCATGATCGGCTCGAGGGACAAGGTGACTGTTCCGCTGTCGTCGGACCGAACGATGCCGTCGGTGGCTCTGCCGGTCACCATCGCAGCAAGTTGCGCGTGCGCCTGACGGTTGGCCGCGGTCCAGAGCGTCGCGAACTGGTCGCTGGAGACCAACGACTGAGCCGCCTCCCGAACAAGTTTCTCGGCTTGTCTCGTCACCACCTGCGGAAACCGGTCCAACCGCTGCGTCAGTTCCTCGGTCAGCCGATCAACGACAGCCGCTTGGACAGCAGGTTCGGAAGCCAACGGGGCAACCGTCTCGACGTAACTGTCGGTGTCGTTCACCTGGGTGTGGACGAACAGCGCGAGCACCGAGCCGGCAGCACCGAGACCAGCGAGAACGATCAGCAGTGAACAGACGATCCAGCGGATCGAGCGCATCACGTGTGCTTGGCGCGCGCCGGTCGAATCTTCGCGGTGATGTGGTGAATGCGGTGATCGTCAGCGGGTATCCGGAAGGTCTCGGTAACCCGAACGGTCATCAGGTTCCGCCCGAACAACCCGGCGTCGAGGAGGTAGTCAGCCGTCAGGTCGTCCCCGTCGACCGTCCACTCCACCTCACGAATGTCGCGGATCACGCGATACTGAGGACCTCCGGAAAGGCTGCGCCGCAAATGATTCCCCGAAAATCCGGTCTTGAGCCCGACCTCGTGGCGTACCGCGTCCGGAGCCAGCGGTACGGAACTGCCATCGTGACTGCGGAGCGCGTCGAGGTACGTGCTCGCCACGGCGATTCGGGGATCCATGGACGACAGTCCACCATTTTCGGGGCCGAAACGGCAGCACAATTCGGCGACAAATTGGACATGAGGGCGAACCCCACCGATTTCTCGCGAAATCCAGGAGTAGAGTGCTGTGCATGCAGCGCGCACTCCTTCTTGGTTGCCGCGACGGGGTCTGATCCAGACTGGCCTCCCGCCGCGGGGTTTTTGTGCGCCGGTCGACCAAGCCTTCCGGACTCATGGTCTTGACCAACAGGTCAACAGGCCGGGTCCACAATCCTGGAGATCACACCCATGTCCCCCGCTGACGCATTCACCACCGGCACTCGCACCATCACCCCGCCCACGAAGCCGGCACCGTTCGACCAGCCTGCGTGGAACACGCAGAAGAACTCGTCGATGCCGACGTTCCGCTACCGCCCGTTCGCCGAAGAGGTCGAGACGGTCACGCTGCCCGACCGCACCTGGCCGGACAAGATCATCGACCGAGCACCCCAGTGGTGTGCCGTTGACCTGCGCGACGGCAACCAGGCGCTGATCGATCCGATGAGCCCGGCGCGCAAGCGTCGTATGTTCGATCTCCTGGTTCGTATGGGCTACAAGGAGATCGAGGTCGGCTTCCCGTCCGCGAGCCAGACGGACTTCGATTTCGTTCGCGAGATCATCGAGGACGGCGCCATCCCGTCCGACGTCACCATCCAGGTGCTGACGCAGTCGCGTCCCGAGCTGATCAAGCGCACGTTCGAGGCCTGTGAAGGTGCCGAGAACGCGATCGTGCACTTCTACAACTCCACCTCGATTCTGCAGCGCCGCGTCGTGTTCCGCGCCGACAAGGACACGATCAAGAAGATCGCCACCGACGCCGCCGAACTGGTCCTCGCCGAGTCGAAGAAGTACCCGGACACGAACTGGCGCTGGGAATACTCGCCCGAGTCCTACACCGGCACCGAGCTCGAGTACGCCAAGGAAGTATGTGACGCCGTCACCGAAACCCTGGGTGCGACGCCGGCCAACCCGGTCATCCTGAACCTGCCCGCCACCGTCGAGATGGCTACACCCAACGTGTATGCCGACTCCATCGAGTGGATGCACCGCAACCTGGCCCGCCGCGATTCGGTCATCCTGTCGCTGCACCCCCACAACGACCGCGGCACGGGTGTCGCTGCAGCCGAGCTGGGCTACCAGGCCGGCGCGGACCGCATCGAAGGCTGCCTGTTCGGCAACGGTGAGCGCACCGGCAACGTCTGCCTGGTCACTCTCGCTCTGAACATGTTCACGCGCGGCGTCGATCCGCAGATCGATTTCTCGAACATCGACGAGATCCGTCGCACGGTCGAGTACTGCAACCAGCTGCCCGTCCACGAGCGTCATCCGTACGGCGGCGACCTGGTCTACACCGCGTTCTCCGGCAGCCACCAGGACGCGATCAACAAGGGCCTCGACGCCATGAAGGTCGACGCCGACAGCCAGAACTCCGACGTCGACGACATTCTCTGGCAGGTCCCCTACCTGCCGATCGACCCGAAGGACGTCGGCCGCAGCTACGAGGCCGTCATCCGTGTGAACTCGCAGTCCGGCAAGGGCGGCGTCGCATACATCATGAAGGCCGATCACGGTCTGGTGCTGCCGCGTCGTCTGCAGGTCGAGTTCTCGCAGTCGGTCCAGAAGATCACCGACGGCGAGGGCGGCGAGGTCTCGCCGAAGGAAATGTGGGATGTCTTCCACGAGGAGTACCTCGCTCCCATCACCCCGCTCGAGCGCATGAAGCAGAAGGTCACCGCGTCCGAGGAGGACGGCGGCACCGATGCGATCACCGCGATCGTCAAGGTGAACGGCAAGGAGCAGGAGATCTCGGGAACCGGCAACGGCCCGCTCGCTGCCTTCGTCGACGCGCTGGGAAGCATCAACTTCGACGTTCGTGTCCTCGACTACTCCGAGCACGCGATGTCCGCCGGTGACGACGCCCAGGCCGCGGCCTACGTCGAGTGCGCCGTGACGGGCCCGGAGGGTCAGAGCACCGTCGTCTGGGGTGTGGGTATCGCCACGTCGATCACGACGGCCTCGCTGCGCGCTGTGGTCTCGGCAGTGAACCGCGCCAGCTGACACTCAGCTCCTGACTCGTGAACAATCCCTGGTCTCACCCGATTTTCGGGTGGGGCCAGGGTCGTTTTCAGAGCACTGAAGATTTTCGGTCGATGTTTTCGATTCGGCATGACATTGGTCCCGAAAGAGTCGGTTAGCGAAGTTAACAAAAAGAATTCACCCATCGAGGATGATGCAGACGCCACGTGCGCGTGAGATAGTCAGCTCAGACAAATCCGACTTGTGAAATGGAGCTCGACAATGGATTCCTTTTGGGACTTCCTCTGGCTGATCATCATCAGCTTCGCGTTCATCGCGTACTTGATCCTGCTCTTCTCGATCATCACCGACCTGTTCCGCGATCACAAGACCTCCGGCTGGGTGAAGGCAATCTGGATCGTCTTCCTGTTCTTCATTCCGCTGCTCACCTCGCTCGTCTACCTGATCGTTCGCAGTGACGGAATGGCACAGCGGTCCCTCGAGGCTGCGCAGCAGGTCAAGAACGCACAGGACAGCTACATCCGTGAGGTTGCCGGAAAGTCCCCGGCCGAATCCATCGCAGATGCAAAGGCACTTCTCGACGCCGGCACCATCAGTGAAGAAGAATTCGCAGCACTGAAGGCCAAGGCTCTCGCCTGATACCGGCCCTCACTAAGCGACCCTCACTAAACCGTGAGGATTGCACTACCGAACGGGAGCGACACTAATTGTGTCGCTCCCGTTTTGTGTTCATTCACCAACAGCTGCTCATTCACCGACAGCCGTTCATTCACCAACGGCCCTTCATTCACCGACAGCCTTCATTCACCGACAGCACGCGCGACGTCACGAAAGGCGTCGAGCACGACTCCGATAGCCGGACTGCGGTTGGCGTGTAACCGAGTTGCCAATTCATAAACTCGTGCAGCGCGCACTCCCGCCACCGGTTTCCTCGAAACTCCGGGATGCGTGATCGCGTATCGCGGCATCAAAGCCACGCCGTGGCCCGCCGCCACCAGCTCTTCAATGACGCGGAAATCGTTTATCCGATGAGCGACGCGAGGCTGGACGCCGGTTACCGACGCAACCGACAGCAGAACGTCGTCGACCGGAAACCCGCCGCGCACGCTTATCCAGTTCTCGTCGGCCAATTGTTCCAGCCGGACCGAATCCTGCTCGGCGAGTGGATGATCAGGCCGCAGCACCAGATCGATCGGTTCACGCATCAGCGGTTGCACGCTGACCCGGGGAAACGACGTCTCGGCTCCGCGTTCGTCACGGTGGGTGAGGATCACATCGTGATCGGCCAACAGCCCAGGGACAGCGGACGCCGGTTTGTCGACGTCGTAGGCGTCGATGTCCACGTCCGAGTTCTTCAGCGCCGTCAGGACACCGGGCAGCAGGAGCGCCGCGCCGGAGGGAAAGAACGCGACTCGCACCTTTCCCCGCGGCGAGCCTCGGTACGACGCCATCTCGTCCGCCGCCCGGTCTAGCGCCGCCACCACGTCGTCGGCGCGAAGCACCAGCGCTCGACCCGCGTCGGTGAGGCGCAGCGTGCGCCCGTCCGGTTCGAGGAGCGAGACCCCCGCTTCTCGTCCGAGGATCTTGAGTTGTTGCGAGACGGCGGAAGGCGTCATCGAGAGGGCGAGAGCAGTAGCGCCGACGGTTCCTCGGTCGGCGAGCTCGCGGAGGATTCGCAAGCGCGTGGCATCCACACGGTGACGAATATCCATGTAGCAAAACTACATGGATAGTGCATCTATATTCGCTTGTTCTGATGCTTCGTAAGGCTCACGATTAACGCATGACTCCCCGCGACCGTCTCCTCGGCCTGACCGTGATCGTCTTGTGGGGTCTGAACTTCCTGGCCATTCGCGTCGGCCTGGATCATTTCCCGCCGTTCTTCTTCGCAGCGCTGCGGTTTCTGATCATCGCGATTCCGGTGGTCATCTTCGTGCCGCGTCCACAGGTGCCGCTCTGCTGGCTGCTGCTCTACGGATTCGGTTTCGGATTCGGCCAGTTCGTCTTCCTCTTCTGGGCGATGCATTCGGGGATGCCGACGGGCCTTGCATCACTTGTCCTGCAGTCGTCAGCACCGTTCACCGTCCTACTCGGCGCTTTCCTGCTCCGCGAGAAGCTCAGCGTCTGGCAGGTCTCCGGTATCGCCGTCGCCGTTGGCGGGATGTCCTTGATCGGCTGGGACCGCTCGCACCACGCGGCACTGCTGCCCGTCGTCCTCACACTCCTCGGCGGCCTGTCCTGGGCGTTCGGCAATCTCGGCAGCCGCTTGGCTGCGGCAAACACCGTCGGCGAGCCTGCACCGATGCGCTTGATGTTGTGGATGTGTGTCATCCCGCCGTTACCGATGCTCGCTCTGTCAGCCGTGGTCGAAGGCCCCACAGTCGGCTGGCACGCACTCGGCACCGCATTCAGCGCCGACGCCTGGCCGTCGCTGGTCGGGCTGGCCTACATCATTCTGCTCGGCACCATCGCCGGATCCGGGCTCTGGACGATGCTCATGGGCCGCTATCCCGCCGGCATGGTGGCGCCGCTCTCCTTGCTGGTGCCAGTCGTGGGAATCGGCGCGTCCTGGCTGTTCCTGCACGAGGATCCGAGCCCGTTGTCACTGGTCGGGGCGGTCATCGTGATCGCCGGAGCGAGCGCCGCACAGATGAGACGTAAGCCCGCGAACACTGTTTTCTCGGACACACCTGCAGCCTCACCACCGGCGCGACTCGGCGTCTGACGACGCCCTGTGCCAAACTCGGGCCGTGGGAACTGGACTATCGATCACAGCGCGCGGAAAGCTCGCCATGCGAGCTGCCGCAGCAGCATCTTGGGCATCGCAGAAGGCCGGTCGCGGCAAGGGTTCGATGATCGGCGGGCTGATCGCCCTCAAGATCGACCCGACGCTCATGACTCAGCTCGGACGCGGCAAGCGCACCGTCGTGGTCACCGGCACCAACGGCAAGTCGACGACCACGCGTATGACCGCCGCAGCGCTCGCGACACTCGGTGACGTCGCCACGCAGGCCGACGGCGCCAACATGGATGCCGGGATCGTGGCCGCCCTGGCCGCGCGTACCGATGCGACGCTGGCGGCACTCGAGGTCGACGAACTGCACGTCCCCCACGTAGCCGACGCCGTGAACCCGGAAGTGATCGTGCTGCTCAACCTCAGCCGCGATCAGCTCGACCGGGTCGGCGAGATCAACATGATCGAGCGGAAGCTCCGCGCGTGCGTCAATGCTCATCCGAACGCGGTGATCGTCGCCAACTGCGATGACGTACTGGTCACCTCCGTGGCATACGACGCCACCAACGTCGTGTGGGTTGCTGCCGGCGGCGGTTGGGCCGGCGATTCCGTCAGCTGCCCGCGCACCGGCGAACCCATCGTGTGGGAGGGAAAGCACTGGCGCAGTACCGGTTCCGACTTCGCGCGGCCCGAGCCGACCTGGTGGCTCGACGACGACAATCTCTACGGCCCCGACGGCCTGAAGATTCCGATGACGTTGACCCTCCCCGGAAAAGCCAACCGCGGCAACGCAGCTCAGGCCGTAGCGGCTGCAGCGGCTTTGGGTGCAGATCCGGTCGGGGCAGTTGCCGCCGCATCGACGGTTCAAGAAGTCGCAGGTCGATACAGCACCGTCGAGGTCGGACCGCACTCCGTTCACATGCTGCTCGCGAAGAATCCCGCCGGCTGGCAGGAAGCGCTGTCGATGATCGATCCCACGGTGGACGGTCTGGTCATCGCGGTGAACGGTCAGGTGCCGGACGGCGAGGACCTCTCCTGGCTGTGGGACGTGAAGTTCGAGCACTTCGAAGGTGTCAAGGTAGTGGCCGCCGGTGAACGCGGAACAGATCTGGCAGTTCGCCTCACGTACGCGGGCGTCGAGCACACTCTCGACCCGGACCCGTTGCGCGCCATCGCTTCCTGCCCTCCCGGACGTGTGGAGGTACTGGCGAACTACACGGCCTTCCGTGACCTCAACACTGCCATCGCGAAGGAGTCTCGCAATGTCTGACTCGACAGTTCGCATCGGTCTGGTACTCCCCGACGTCATGGGCACCTACGGCGACGGCGGCAATGCTCTGATCCTGCGTCAGCGTCTGCGGATGCGCGGCTACGACGCCGAAATCGTGGACATCACCCTCAGCGATCCGGTCCCCGATTCGCTCGACGTGTACACGTTGGGTGGCGCCGAGGATTCCGCTCAGCGCCTCGCAACGCGTCACCTCGCGAAATACCCTGGTCTGCAACGCGCCGCAGAGCGTGGCGCACCGGTTCTGGCGATCTGCGCTGCCATTCAGGTGCTCGGCAACTGGTACGAAACCTCCAGCGGCGAACGCGTCGAAGGTGTCTCGATGCTCGACGTCACGACCTCGCCGCAGGAGAAGCGTTCCATCGGCGAAGTCATCACGAAGCCGTTGATCGACGGACTCACCGCGCCCCTCTCGGGGTTCGAGAACCATCGCGGCGGAACAACTCTGGGTAGCTCAGCCTCTGGATTCGCACGTGTCACCCATGGTGTCGGAAACGGCGTCGGTGACGGATTCGAAGGCGTCGTGCAGGGTTCGGTGATCGGGACGTACATGCACGGACCCGCTTTGGCTCGCAACCCCGAACTAGCGGACCTCCTGCTCATGCGCGCCTTGGGTGTGAACGAGCTTGAACCCC
Source organism: Rhodococcus sp. MH15 (assembly GCF_019266045.1). NCBI lineage: Bacteria > Bacillati > Actinomycetota > Actinomycetes > Mycobacteriales > Nocardiaceae > Rhodococcus > Rhodococcus sp. MH15. Next base: position 430,907 of record NZ_LPNP01000065.1, on the reverse strand, counting down.
TGCATCTGCCCGAGGTCGACAAGCTCCGCAAGGAGCGACTCGCGATTCGCTGAGCCAGTGTCGTCCGTTCGGACGACTGTTGGCCGGCCACGTCAGCTCGTAGCCTCGTTCCATGCGTCTTCGTGTGGCGATCTGTATTGCGGCGACTGCGATCATTGCCGTCGGGTGTTCGACGCAGGGCAGTGGCGGGCCCAAAGAAGCAGGCGGGACCCAGCAGGTAAGTGTCACTGCTGATCCGGCTTCAGAAGTGAGCGCAACGGCGCCTACCGTCATCGTGCTGGACGCCTCGGGGTCGATGAAGCAGGACGACGCTCCCGGTCCTCGAATCGATGCCGCCAAGAACGCGATTCACACTCTCGTCAGTGGCCTCCCAGACGATGCTGCGCTCGGTCTGATCGCGTACGGCACCGCCACGGGTAGCAGCGACGCCGAGAAGGTCGCGGGTTGCCGCGACATCAAGACCGTCGTGCCACTCGGACCACTCGATCGAAATGCATTCGCAGCGGGAATCGACGGGTTGTCCGCGTCGGGATACACGCCGATCATGGCTGCGCTTCAACAAGCCGCCGCCGCACTCCCCGCCGATGGTGAGCGCACGATCATCCTCGTCTCCGACGGGGAGGACACCTGCTCGACCGAACCTCCGTGTGAGTCCACCGAAGCGATGCCCCACGATCCTGACCTGACCATCCACACCATCGGATTCAAGCTCGACGCCGCTGCGTCCGCCCAGCTGAAGTGCATCGTCGACGCAACCGGGGGCATGGCGATCGACGCTGCCAACGCGGCGCAACTCACCGCACGGCTGGCGGTTGCCTCGGATCCCGAATCCGCACGGGAGCGACTCTCCACCAGCGGCTTCCGCAACCTTTGGATCGGCATGACGGAGGAGGAAACGCGGAAAGCCGCCGGCGACCTTGCGCCGGTATCGAAAACCGGAACAGTGGTCGTCCAGTGGCAGGACTGCGAATTGACCTTCACCGACGGCGTTCTCGTCGAAATCGCGCCCCGGACCGGCGCTGCCACACTGGACGGACTGACCGTCGGCCAGAAGATGCAGCGTGCCGCCGAACTTTACGGTCCCTTCACTGCCACAACCAATTCCGACGGGGAATCGGTCGCAGTCTTTCCGGCCGACACCGAAGCGGGAACCGGCTATCGCATCACCTTCACACCCGAAGGCAAGAAGGCGGATGAGGGAACGATCACCCGCATAGTCCTCTGCCGATGCTTGCCTGCGACTGCGGGATCATCGGCAGGCGGTACCCCGACCGAGATCGTGAATCTTGTTGCCGTCGACGGTTCCGGCAAACCCAAATCCGGTTGGAGCGTCCAAACGCCGGCCATGAAGATCAGCGAGTGCTACGCAGCATCACAGTCGGCTGTCACGCCGGGAGTCATCACCTGCGGAATCACCGCTGACGGCGCGGACGCGTGTTGGGTCGGCCCGGAGCCCGATTCGATTCTCTGCCTGCAATTTCCCTGGGGAACAGAACTGATCACCGCTCGAGGCGTGGACGGCGTCGAGGCCTATCCGCCGCCCGCCGACCCGACTCCCTTCGGGCTCGAACTCGAGAACGGCCTCCTCTGCCGCGTCCGGCACGGCGGTTCGTGGCCCTCTCCCGAATCGAACCCAAGCCTGGCGGGCGCCTACTCCTGCCGAGGGCAAGGGACGGATACCCCCATCGTGTGGTCCGAAAGCAGCTATCCGATAGATCGTTCCGAAGATCGGTGGACCGTGCTGGTCGGACCGTCGAAGGGACCGTTGGAAACCGTCGCCGTCACCAAGGCGATATTCCTTGCCGCCGAATGAGCGCTCAGACGGTTTCGGATTTGCCCTCGGTCAGAATCAGTTCCACGGCCAACAGCGCGGCGCAGGCCAGTCCCGCGACCAGTTCGGGCACCGCGGTGTAGGTACCACCGAGCACGACGACTATCGCGACCGAGAACGGCACGAGGGTGCGTACCGAGGAGTCGTGTAGTCGAATGTGGATGAACCACAAGGCGGCAAGGATGACCGCGACCGGAACGGTGACGGCAGCACCCGTCACCAACGCGCTGCCGTCACCGTGATGAGTCCAGAAGTCGACGCGCGAGGCCAACCCCGCACCGATGGCGGCAGCGGCGGCGAAGATGAAGTAGTGACCGAACCCCCAGACGAAGGGTGAGACGTTGTCACCGCCGATCACTTCGCCTGCATTGCGTTGGAAGTACAACCACCACAGGCTGAAGACAATCAGAATGCCGCCGATCACGACGTAGGTGACCTGCGCTGCCGGATGCTCACCGTCCACGGCGTCCTGAATCGCGATGGTGGTCGAAAGGATCGTCTCGCCCAGAACGATGATGAAGAACAACGAGTACCGCTCCGCGATGTGATGCGGGTGCCACGGCGTCATGCCCGGCTTCTCCGACCAGATCGGTACCGCGAATTCGCACAGAACCAACACCAGGAACGTCGGGACGTAAACGGCGGACGGCACGAAGTAGAAACCGATCCAACCGATCTGGACCAACACGATTCCGAGAGCGTATCGACGCGCCGTGAGCGCATGTTCGGGGTCGTTCCGCGAGACCCTGAGCCATTGGATGACCAGGGCTATTCGCATGATGACGTAGCCGACGATGATCAGCAGGGCGTCGTCGTTGAAGAAGCGGACGATGCCGGCTGCAAGGACCAGCGATCCGAGGATCTGGAATATGGTCAGCAGCCGGGCGATTCCGTCGTCGTTGTCGTACGCCGAGGTGAACCACGTGAAATTCAGCCACGTCCACCAGATCGCGAAAAACGCCATCGCGAAGTGCCCGACGCCCGAAGCCGCGTGCCCTTCGCTGATCGCGTGGTGCAGACCGGTGGCCGCTTGAGCGACCGCCACGACGAAGCAGAGGTCGGTGAGCAGTTCGAGCGGCGTCGCCACCCGGTGCGGCTCGTGCGGGTCCCGCGGAACCAACGGCCTGATGAACGAACTGGCGCGATTCACGAAGGGCAGAGTAGCGCGATGATTGCCGACGCGCTGCCCGTGACTGGAACCTGTCGTCTCAGATATTCACGCCGACGCCCCGATCTGGGCTCGGATCTCCAACTGATCGGCGAGTTCGGCGCCTATCGCCCCCGCGCTCCCCAAAGTGAAGGCGATCTGCCGTCCCCACAGGAAATAGCGGTGAATCGGATAGTCGACATCCGCGCCGATTCCGCCGTGCATGTGCTGGGTCGCGTGCACCACACGCAAACCGCCGCGCGACGCCCACCATTTGGCGACCAGCGCAGCCGCTTCCGCTTCACTCTCGACTCCGCTGTCCATCAGCCAGGCAGCGCGGTGGGTGGTCAATCTTGTGCTCTCGGTGTCGAGGTACGCGTCGGCGGCCCGGACGGCAACTGCCTGGTTGGTCGAGAGTGGACGTCCGAATTGCACTCGCTCGGAGGTGTATTTCGCCGTCATCGCCAGCGCTTCCTCGCAGACGCCGGTAGCCAGGGCCGCCAGAGCGACCCGCGCACGTCGTAACGTCCAGTCTCGAACCACCGCGCCGTCTGCGGGAAGTGCGTCAGCTGCAGTAACCGCAACGCCGTCGAACTGCACAGCGCTGTTGCTCTCGCGGTTCGTCACCGCAAGCGGTGTACGCACCAGCGCGTCCCGGTCCGTCGGCACGATCATGACGCTGACACTGCCGTCCGGCATCGTCACCGGAACCACCAGCGCGGCCGCGAACTCCGCGGCAGACACGGAGTCGGCGCGGCCTGACAGAACCCAACCGTCAGGCGCCGACTCGGCGCGAACCGCCGTCTCGGCGTTGTAGCCGGTGTCGAAGGCGCCGGTGACGATCACCGAGCCGTCGAGCAGTCCAGGAAGCCACGACGCTTTCTGCTCCGTACTGCCGAACTCGGCAATCGGCAGCGCTGCCGTCGAAATCACCGACCAGAGCGGCACCTGGGCGACCCGGCGGCCCTGTTGTTCGAGCACCGCTGCCAGGCCTAGCATTCCGAGTCCCGCTCCCCCGACCTCCTCTGGCAGAGGAATTCCCAGAACGTCGGAATCGGCGAGGAGCTTCCACAGTTCGGCGTCGAAACCGCCGGCGCCCTCCACTTCCCGCAGTCGGTCCACTCCGGACTTCGCCGAGAAGATCGATTCACTCAGATCCCGCACGGCGGACAAGTTGTCGTCGAATTCGAATTCCATGTCAGCTCTTTTCGTTCTGTGCAGCGGGCCGGCGACGCGCAGCAAGCGCCATGCCCAGACATTTTGCGGCGACAATTTCACGCATCACTTCGTTGGTACCACCGCCGAAGGTGTTGTTCTGGGCGCGTCGACCCAGGTTCTCGACCCGCCCTTCCAATACCGCTCCGGGTGTGCCGGGGCGCAGTAAGCCCTTGGCGCCCAGCACTTCCTGCAGCATGCCGTACGCACTGACGACGGCTTCGGTACCGAAGATCTTGGCCGCGGCCGAATCCCCGCCGCCCAAGGTGTTGGCGGCGACGTCCGCCACCAGTCGCAGGTTCATCAGGTCGGCAGCACTGAGCAGCGCGTAGACTTCCGCCAATTTCTCACGTACCCAACCGATGTCGTAGACGTGGCCGTCACCGGCGGGTTCGGTCTTTGCCCATTCGACCACCTCGGCAAAGAGCTCGTTGGCTATACCACCGCGTGCGGCCAGGGCAACACGTTCGTGGTTGAGCTGGTTGGTGATGAGCTTCCACCCTTGATTGAGCTCACCGACGACATTGGTGATCGGCACCCGAACATCTTCGTAATAGGTTGCCGAAGTGCTGATTCCGCCCACGGTGTGAATTTCGGTGACCGAGAACCCCGGCGAATTGGTCGGTACCAGGACCACGGAAATGCCCTGATGCGTAGGCGCGTCAGGATCAGTACGAACGGCAAGCCAGACCCAGTCGGCAAACACACCGGCGCTGGTGAAGATCTTGTTGCCGTTGATGACAAGCTCGTCACCCTCGATGCGGGCGCGTGTTTCGAGGGCCGCGAGATCGGTGCCCGCATTGGGTTCGGTGTAGCCGATGGCAAAGATCAACTCGCCCGCCAGGATCGGACGCAGGAAGAAGTCCTTCTGAGCTTGCGTCCCGTGCTTGATCAGAGCGGGTCCGACGGTGTTCAGCGTGACCAGCGACAGCGGCGCATTGGCGCGAATCACCTCGTCGTAGAACACGTACAGAGCTTCGGGGTTCTCACCCCGACCGCCGAATTCCTCCGGCCACCCCAAGCCCAGCCAACCGTCTTTACCCATTCGGCGCAGAATGCGATCGAAGACGGGGCCGCCTTCGGTCTGATCCACGAGAGCACGGCGGTCTTCGTCGTTGATGATCTCCGCGAAGTACGCCCGCAATTCCTTGCGCAGAGTCTTCGACTCCTCCGACAAATCCAAGTACATGGTGAAACTCCTAAGATCTACGAACGCGGCAGGCCGAGTACGCGCTGCGCGATGACGTTGAGTTGAATTTCGACGGTTCCGCCGCCGAACAGAATCGAGGGAAGTCCGATGTGGTCTATCGCGTAATTCGCCGACGGGTCGACAACGGCGGCACGAGGTCCGAGCAGTCGCAACAGATCCCGCGAGCCCTCACGCTGCGCCAGGGCGTTGTACACCTTCGACACGCTGATCTCGGAGCCCGGTTCCTGACCCGCCAGTCGCGCCGACACCCCGCGTAGATTCATCGCGGACAGTGCCAACTCACGAGAGATACTGCGGCCGAGGCCCTCCACTGCGTCTACGCGAGGGCAGTCGTGGCTCGCGTCGGCAATAACCTGACGGAACAGCCGACTCGAACCGTGGTGCAGCGTGCTGCCCATACTCAGGCGTTCGTTGGACAGCGTTGTCGCAGCAAGCTTCCACCCTTGCCCCGGCTCCGCCACCAGGCAGTCGTCCGGGACGAAGACGTCGTCGAGGAATACCTCGTTGAACTCCGACTTACCGGTGGCTTGTTTCAGCGGACGTACGTCGATGCCTTTCGAGGTCATGTCGACCAGGAAGTACGACAGCCCACGATGTTTCGGAGCGTCGGCGTCCGAACGCGCCAGGCATACTCCCCAATCGGCCTCGTGCGCGCCCGAGTTCCACACTTTCTGACCCGACAGGACCCAGCCACCGTCGACCTTGCGCGCTTTCGTGCTCAGACCGGCCAGGTCTGATCCCGCGCCCGGCTCACTGAACAGCTGGCACCAGATGATGTCGGCGCGCAGCGAAGGCTCGACGAACCTGTCCTGCTGCTCGGCGTTGCCGTGTTCGAGAATCGTGGGCAGCACCCATTCCCCGATCACCGTGGACGGTTGAGCCCAACCTCGCATCGCGAATTCGTGTGCGATGACGGCCTGTTCTCTCGGTCCTGCTCCCAGCCCGTACGGCGCCCGATAGTGCGGGGCTACCAGTTTGGCGTCGGCAAATCGGGCGCGTCGAGCGCTCCCCTTGGCCGGCGCCCAACTGGCGCTGGTGGTTCCGTCGTCGGGCAGCAGCGCAACCTCGTCCAGAACCCTGCGAACCTGCTCTCGTAGTTCAGGCAGCATGTCCGGGTCGACAAAGGAGAAATCCCGTTCCGAATCGGCAGACCGGTCTCCCAACGTGTGTGCCCACTTCACCTCGGAACCCGCCACCGCAGCGATACTGATTGCCCGGCGCCAGTACAGATGCGCGTCATGCTCCCAGGTGAATCCGATTCCGCCGAGCAACGTGACACATTCGAGGGCGTTCTCGATGCCGACGGGCAAAGCGGCCAACGCAGCTTGAGCCGAGACAAGTCTCTGTTGATCCTCGTCGTGCTCTTCGGACCGAGCGGCGTCCCACGCTGCGGCACAGGCAATCTCGGAGCGGACCAGCATCATGGCCGCCTTGTGCTGAACTGCCTGGAAGCTTCCGACCGGACGGCCGAACTGCTGCCGGGACTTCACATAGTCGACCGCGGTGCGTAGCGCCCACCCGGCGATACCGCTCGCCTCCGCAGCCAACACCGTGTTGACGATCAGTTCGACTCGGTGCGCCTGGAGACCCTCGACGATCAGCCCAGCGTCGACCTTGTGGTCGGTCAACGTCAGTGTCCCGATCGAGCGTGTCAGATCCACTCCGTCTTCGACCTCCACCGCAGCGGAAGACGACTGCTCGAGCCGGAACCACAACTCGCCGTCTTCGCTGTTCGCTTGCACGAGAACGACATCGGCTCCGGGTAGACCTAGAGCCGGGTCGGCAGAACCGCTCACGGTCCACCCTGCATCGCTGCGAGCCGCGCGCAATCCCACGCCGGTGCAGACTGCTCCGGTTGCACCGGCAGCCAATTCGGTCAGCATTGATTCCGCAGCTGGGCCGGCAGCTTTTGCGAGGATCCCACTGGCGATGACCGTCGGAACGTACGGTCCCGGGTAAAGCGCATCACCCAATTGCTCGACTACCACCGCCAGTTCGGCAAGACCTGCCCCGTCACCGCCGTACTGCTCCGGCAGGTGCACTGCGTGCAGTCCCTGACGGACCAATCCATCCCACGAGTCCGGCCGATCACCGGCGGCGTACCGCTTGACGTTGCTGCGCGTGTCGGCGATTCCACCGAAGCGGTTCGCGAATGCGGCTACCGCTTCCGCCAGGTCACGGTGATCTTCGAGCAGGGGCAGTGCCATGGCAGGTTCCTCAATCTTCGGTTCTTGTCAGATGCGTTCGAGAATCAGGCAGGTGGTTGCGGCGGACGCGCAGATCGCGATCAGTGCGATGGACTTGTCCCGGCGCTCCAGTTCGTCGATGACATTGGCCAACAGTCTGATTCCGGTTGCACCGGCCGGGTGGCCCAGTGCGATCGCACCACCGTTGACGTTCAGCAATTCGGGATCGACGCCGTGAACCTGCGCGAACGACATCGGTACCGAAGCAAATGCCTCGTTGACCTCGAACAGGTCGATGTCGTCGATCGTCAGACCGGTGCGTCCGAGCACGATGTTTGCCGCGTCCACGGGGCCGTCGAGCATGAACTCGATGTCTCCGCCGATGACGCACTGCGCCAATATCTTTGCCCGCGGCCGCACGCCGAGCATCCTGGCTCGATCCTCGGACATCAGTAGAGCGGCACTCGCACCGTCCGAGACCTGCGAAGACGTTCCAGCGGTGTGCAATCCGCCCTCTTGAACGGTCCGCAGTTTCGCGAGTCCTTCGAGACTCGATTCGCGCAGACCCTGATCCCGATGGACCGGAGCGTCAGAGCCCGGAGCGACCACATCGATGATGTGCGAGTCGAAGCGTCCTGCCTCCCATGCTGCTGCGGCTCGCTGCTGCGAGCGCAGCCCGAAGGAGTCGAGATCCTCGCGGCTGAAACCGCGCTTGACAGCAATCCGATCGGCCGCGGTGTACTGATCGACGGTATCGAGTGACCACGACTCCGGACGTGGTGTTCCGAGGCCGGTACCCACCTTGTACGTCAACGGAGCGCGGGACATCAGTTCCACACCGCATGCCACACCCACGCCGACTGCACCGATGGCAATCTGCCCGGCAATCAACTGCACCGATTGCTGCGCGGTTCCGCACTGCGCGTCGATCGTGGTGCAGCCCGCTTTCAACGGAAGGCCCGCATGCATCCAGGACGTACGCACGATGTTTCCGAACTGCTCACCGAGAGGCGTCACACAGCCGCCGATGACCTGGTCGACCGCGCCAGGATCCACGCCCACCCGATCCAGCACGCCTTTCTGCGCATAACCCAACAGTTCCGCCGCGTGGACTCCGGACAGCCAACCCTCACGCTTGCCGAACGGCGTTCGTGCTGCGTCCACGATGACGGGCTTCATGCCAACTTCTCGGTTCGTAATGCTGGGTTCTCCGGTAATGCTGCGCCGTCCAGACCACGCACGGTCAGGGACCACTCGTCGATCAGGTCCAAGCTGACGCTCGAGCGCGCGGTGAACTCGGTGTCGCAATCACACAGCGCTGTGACCGCTTCCACCATTTCTTCCATAGATTCGACCTGATCCGGCCGGATAGTCTCACCGACCAGGACTCTGGCGCCCTCACTGAGCACCGCTGCCCGCGGTTGAACCGTGTTGACGCGAACCCCCTGGCCGTAGAGTTCCACGCCCATGCCGTTGCTCATCCTGTTGAGCGCTGCTTTGGAGGCGCCGTACACGGTCATGGCAGTTCCCGGTTCGACCCACGTGAACGGCGGGCCATGCCACGGTTTGACGGTGCCACTGGACACGTTCACGATCCAGCCGTGTCCGTTTGCCACCATCCCCGGCACCACGGCTTGCATCAGATCGAGCGGTGCATGGACATTTGCCTCGAACATCAACCGTCGCCGCCGCAGTGGGTAATCCGAGAGCGGCTGATAGATCGCCGCTGCCGCGTTGTTCACCAGGATGTCGATCGTCCCGCCAAGCTTCTCGATCGCCAGCGGCACAACGGTGTCGCGCTGCTGCTCGTCCGTCAGATCTGCGACAAGTATCTCGACTTTGTTTCCGTACTTGGCAATTCGAGCAGCAGTCTCTTCGAGACTGCCCGGCAGGGTTGCATGCGTGCCGAGCGTCCGGGCCACGAGAGCGACGTCAGCGCCTTCCGCTGCCAGCCTCTCTGCGACGCCTGCACCGATTCCGCGGCTGGAACCGGTGACAAGCGCTCGGCGTCCTTCGAAGCGCCTCGTCATGCTATTTGAACTTCGAGGCGAAGCGATTGATGCTCTCCGCAATCCGGGCAACTTCGTCGTCACGCAGGCCGTGGCTCATGCCGAGTGTCATTCCTCGGGCGAAAACCGCGTCGGCTTCCGGCAATCCTTCGGCCGGCTGACGGAACTCGATGTTGTTCATCATCGGATGACGAGTGACGTTGCCGCTCCACACAGTTCGTGTGTCGATACCGTCGGCCTCGATGGCTTCCTGCAGGTCGCTGCGCGTGAAGGGGGCGTTCTCGTTGATCATCACCGGGTAACACAGCCACGCCGTGTCGAGACCGTCGAGTTCTACCGGCGTCGTGAAGAATTCGGGGTGGGCGCCGTATGCCGCCGTGAAGGCCGCAAATGTGGCCTTACGCGTCTTGTAGTTCTGTTCCAGCTTGTCGAGCTGCACGACGCCGTAAGCTGCGCCGAGTTCGGAGGGCTCGAAGTTCCACGACATGAGCTCGAAGATGAAGTCGTTGTCGTAGTCGACGCCGTCGAGTTCTTCACGGAAGACTCGGCCGGACTTGGTACTGCCGAACAGGTTCGGCTCGCTACGACGGCCCCAGCGGCGAAGCAGCAAAGCCTTGTCACGGCTGGCTTCGTCGTCGACGCACACCATTCCACCGGTTCCCGCGCACGTGATGATGTGTGCCATCGAGAAACTGGTGACGACGATGTCCGCCCGAGACCCGGTGGGAGTACCGCGGAGCGTGGCGCCGATCGCGTCACACGAATCCTCGATCACCTTGAGTCCATGGCGATCAGCGATATCACGGATGACGTCCCAGTCTGGGCAGTTGCCGGCCAGGTTCGGCATCAGGATGGCACCGGTCTTCGCGGTGACCATGGCTTCGATCTTGGTGACGTCGACGTTGAACGTGTTGGGTTCCACGTCCACGAACACCGGCACCAGACCGGCACGCACGATCGGTGCGATGTCGGTGGAGAACGTCAACGGCGACGTGATGATCTCACTGCCGGCAGGCAGTCCGAGCAGCTCGACTGCCAAGTACAAACCCGAGGATCCCGAGTTGCACATGACACCGAACTTCTTGCCGGCCAAGGCCGCGATACGTTCTTCCATCTCGAAGACGTTCTTGCCGATGCGCAATCCTTGATGCCCGCTGCGCAAGACGTCGACAACAGCCTGTATTTCTTCCTCGCCGTGGGTGGCCCTGGCGTAGGTGATCCGCTCGCTCATCTTGTTCCTGCTTTCTCGAATAGGCGGCAGATTCAGCGATCTGCCGAGAGGACGAGCGCACTGTGCGGGACGGGAGAGCCGCCGGTCACGAGCACGTTGTCCAGAGTTTTGGTCGGTTGATTGGTGGAGGTGCCGCGGATCAGGCGAACACCTTCGGCAATACCGTTGACGCCGTGGATGTATCCCTCACCGAGTTGACCGCCGTGGGTGTTGATCGGCAGGCGACCGTCCAGCTCGAGATTGCCGTCGGCGATGAAGTCTTTTGCCTCGCCCCGACCGCAGAATCCGTACTCCTCGAGTTGAAGCAGAACCATCGGGGTGAAAGCGTCGTAGAGAATTGCGGCATCGATGTCGTCCGGCCCGATACCGGCCTGGTCCCACAGTTGGCGCGCCACGAGTTCGACTTCCGGCATGCTGTCGATGTCGTCGCGGTAGTAGCTGCTCATCGAAATCTGTTGCGGACCTACACCTTGCGCAGCGCCACTGATGACCGCAGGTTTGTGCGGCAGGTCGCGGGCGCGCTCCGCACTGACGATGACCAGCGCCTGTCCGCCGTCACTTTCCTGGCAGCAGTCGAGCAAGCGGATGGGATCGGCGATCATGCGTGAGTTCTGATGGTCCTCGATAGTGATCGGGCGTTCGTAGAACCAGGCCTTGGGGTTGTTCGCCGCATGCTTGCGTGAGAGGACCGAGATCTGGCCGAAGTCGGCGCTTGTTGCCCCGTACTTGTGCATGTACAGCTTGGCGAGGAAGGCTTCCTGCTGCGCCGGGGTCAGAAGCCCGTACGGGTTGATCCAGTTCCGATACTCCTGGTCCGTCGACGCGTTGTACGCAAAAGGTGGCGGGCCGGCGCCGAATCGGTGACCTGATCTTTCGTTGAAGGCACGATAGACGACCACGACGTCTGCGACACCACTGGCGACGGCAAGCGCTGCTTGTTGAACCGGTGCGCAGGCACCGCCGCCACCGTGTGGAATACGACTGAAGAACGTCAGTTCCGGGATCCCGAGGGCGCGTGCGACCGCAATCTCGGGGTTGTTCTCCATGGTGAACAGCGCAAATCCGTTCACCTCTTCTGCCTCGATGTGAGCGTCGTCGAGCGCGGCGATCACGGATTCGCACGCCAACTGCCATTCACTGCGGCCGGAGTTCTTGGAGAACTCGGTGGCGCCGATCCCGGCGATGGCGGCTTGCCTCGAAAATCCTCGTGTCATGCGATTACCCTTTCCACCGGTTCGAGAGTCACGTCGGCCGTCACGTGTGTTCCGCGCGCGTTCTGCCCGAGAACTGTCACGGTGAGCGCCCGACCGTCTGCGGCGGTGACCTTGCCGGTGAATGTCATGGTGTCTCCGGGGAAGTTCGGAACACCAAGCCGTAGTGATGTTTTGACGATTCGCGATCCCGGGCCGGACCAGTCGGTGATATAGCGGTCGATGAGCCCGTTGGTGGTGTTGATGCTCATGAAGATGTCGGGAGTTCCGCGATCCTGTGCCTTGCCCGGATCGTGATGCACGTCCTCGAAATCCTGAGAAGAGATCGCGGTGGCGACGATCAGCGTTCGATCCAACGGCAATTCGAGGCTGGGGAGGACCGAACCCACTTCGCAGTCAATCAGTTTCGTCATTGCACCGAACCCCGTCGCCTCAGTTGCGGCAGCATCTCGCCGTGAGCGTGCTCGGAGAAGGTCACTTCGAGTTCCATGCCGAATTCGAGTTCCTCGTGATCGATCCCCGCGATGTCGGCAACCAGACGCGTGCCTTCTTCGAGATCGACGAGTCCCACGGCGAGTGGGTACTCGAAAGCAGGATCCTTCGGGTGATGGATGACCGTGAAGCTGTGCAACGTGCATCGCCGCGTGGATTCGACTGTGTCCCAACTGAACGAGCGGCATTCCGGGCAGGCGGGCGCTGGCGGGTGGCGCAGAGTCTTGCAATCCGCACACCGTTGGATCTCGAGGCGACCCTCTTTGGCCGCGGAGAAGAAGAAATCGTTGTCGTCGGTGACGGTGAGTCTCGGCACCGCGGTGTGGCGGGAGCCAGTCTCGCTCATGCGATTACCTCCTGGGCTTCGGGCTTGGTATCTGTCTGGGCATCTGGTTTGAATCTGAGCAGTCGAAAGCGCTCTTCGACCAGCGTCTTTCCGTCCTGGTCCACGTACTTCTTGAACAGAGTGATGAAGCACCCGTGACCGAGAGCCGTCTGTTTGAACGGCGAGATCGCTTCGATGGTGAAATGCGCGGTGACGTGGTCACCGGGGCTCAGCTCCGCGAAATACTCCTGCTCGACGTTGGTCGCGACAACGGAGGTGTATCCGGCCTCGTCCAACAGCGCCAGCAGTCGTGAATAGGCGAAGTCCTCGGAGACTCCGTCGGCACGAAGTTGCTGGACCTGCCGATAACGTCGGTAACCCGCCATCACCCAGGTCGAGATCATGGCGGGCGGACAGACGACGTCTCGACGACCGGTACTGCGAGCGGCTTCGGCGTCGACGTAGATCGAGTTGCGGTCGTCGTGTGCCTCGACCCAGTTGCGGATCATCGCCTCGTTGACGGCGTAGCGGGCGACGCGGGGTGGTTCGGCCTCTGCGCCTATGAAATTCGGAAACTGCGTCTGCAGGCTCTGCACTGAAATCCTCCGTGAACGAAAGTTGAGCAAGCGCTTGATTTTGAAGCTAGCATAGGAATCCGGAAGTGGAAACACGCGATCTCACCGACGAATTGGTTCGAGCCGGAGCTATCAGGCAGGATTGCGCTACGTTCGACGCCGGCAGCCCGGCACCCCCGAAACCCTGCCCTGAGCAGGACCGACAACCAGTGGAGATTTCAGTGGCATCACCAGATCGTCGGGAGAAGATCCTGGAGAGCTCAGCCGAGCTGTTTGCCAGAAAGGGTGTCGCCACCACGACCGTTCGCGAGATCGGCGACGCCGCCGGTGTGTTCTCGGGCAGCCTCTACCACTACTTCAAGTCGAAGAATGCGATAGTTGCCGAGCTCATGCGCGGCTTCATCACCGACATTCAGCTCCGCTTCGATCAGGTGGAGAAGACGGCAAACGACCCCGAGGAAGTCCTGCGCGGCTTGATCCGCGAGACGCTGGTCGTCATCGAACTACACCCGCACCCGACGGCGATCTACCAGAACGATCGGGCTTATCTTCGCGACAACGATCTCCTGCAATCCGTCGACGGGCCTTCCCGCCAAGTCCGCGAGCATTGGATGAAAGCGATTGCCGAAGGCGTCGATCAGGGAATCTTCCGCAAAGACGTGGCACCGGAAATTTTCTATCGATCGGTACGAGACACCTTGTGGTCGACAACGCATTGGCCGGATCGCCAGAAGTACACCACCGACGAGTTCGCGGATCTGATGATCACGCTCTTCCTCTCGGGATTCAGGGTCGCCTGACCAGATCCGGCAAATCCAGATGTTTCGGGGTTCGTCCCTGCGGCAACAGGATCGACACCGCGAACACGACCACCGCGCAGCCCGCGCACACCAGGTAGGCGACGGAGAATCCGGTCCACGACGTGGAATGTTCCGAACCGCTGATCACGAATGCAGCGAGAATGGTTGCCACCGTCGCACTGCAGATCGTGCTTCCGGACGTCCGCAGAAGTGAGTTCACCCCGTTGGCAGCCGCCAGTCGCTGACGAGGTACGGCAACCAGAATCAGCAGCGAGAGCGTGCTGTACACGATGGCGGTCCCGACCGCTGTGATACCCAGTGCTGCAACCACTCCCCACAGCGGCTTACCGGCAACGGCGTGAATCCCGTACCCGCCGGCGAGGAACACGGCGCCGGTCAACATCGCGGTCCGTGAACCGAAGCGGTCGGTGATACGCACCGCAACCGGTGAGAACAGCACCATCGCGATACTCGCCGGAATCTGGCAGAGCGCTGCCGCGATGATCGACAGGCCGTACCCGGCACCCGACCCCTTCATCCCCTGCAGCAGTTGTGTCGTGATCAGCGTGTTCCCGAAAAACGCGAACCCGACCAGCAGAGCCGCCAGATGCGGGATCAACACCGCACGTTTCACGAGAGCACGGACGTCGACCAGCGGATTGACGTTGCGCCGCTGTTGAATTACCCAGAGCGTGAACAGCACCGCCGACGCGGCCAGCATGGAGATCACCGCTCCACTGGTCCACCCCCAACTCGACCCCTGAGTGATCGGCACAAGCAGAGCAATCATCGCGGCGCTCAGACCAACCGCCCCGACGCCGTCGAATCTTCCCGACGGATTCGGCTCGGACTCTCGAATGAACAGCACCGCAGCAAGAGTCACGGACAGCCCGATGGCGGTGGTTACCCAGAACAGGACGTGCCAGTTCGAGTACTGCGCGATCATCGCGGAAAACGGTATGCCCAAAGCGGTTCCGACGCCGAGCGTCGAACTCATCATGGCCACTGCGCCGTTGACCTTGTTGCGTGGCAATTCGTCACGGAGCATGGAGATTCCGATGGGGATGACTGCCGACCCGGCCCCCTGCAACGCTCTCGCGAAGATGAGGACAGCGATGTCCGACGACAGCGCACACAACATCGAGCCGAGAGTCATCATCGAGAAAGCAACCAGAAGCATCTTCTTCTTGCCGAACATGTCGGCGAGTCGACCGAAGATGGGAGTGACGACAGCGCCGACCAGCAGCGTGACGGTCACCAGCCAGGACACGGCCGTGCGTCCAGCGCCGGTGAAGTGCGGCAACTCCGGCAGCAGTGGAACGATGACCGTCTGCAGAACAGCCTGGAACACTGCGGCGGCGACAACGATGGGGAACAGGAAGCGGGAGCGCGGCTGCGCGAGTCCCGTATCGAAGGTGGTGACTGCAGGCGTGCCCGGCGGACGGTCGAGCGTCGTCACCCCACACCGCCTGTTCTCACTAGGTAAATATCCGTTCACCTACATTAGGTGAACGGATATTTACCTAGCAAGAATTGTGACGCCGCTCACCCGTCGAGCAGCTTTTGCACCAGCGGTGCGTACAGCGCAACCACCTCGTCCTGGGTGCCGGTGGCATGGCCGGCCATCATCCGTCGGCGCATGATCGCCACTCCGACCACCATCGACATCGCCAGTTCCGCGCGCAATCTCGCGTCGGGGCCGGACAGGCGAGCTGCGAGGGTGTCGATCATCTGCGTCGAATAGTTCTCGCGCAGCTTGCGGTTGCTCTCTTCACTGACGCCGCTCATGAACAACAAGCTCATGGACAGCGGCTTGTACGACTCCAACGGCTTGGTGAACAGCGAGACCATGCGCTCGCCGAGCGAGTCGTTCGGGGCGTCGAAGACCGTGACCGCCGCTGCCCGGAAGTCGACCAACTCGTCGTACAACTGCTCTTTGGAACCGAAGTACTTGATGATCAGAGGCGCGCTGACGCCTGCGTCTTCGGCGATGTCCTTGAGCGTGATTTCGCGGTACGGCCGAGTCGCGAATGCTTTCCCGGCCGACGCGATGATCTGCGCACGCGTCTGCTCGGACGTACGACGCACCTGCTGACCTTGCTCCGTGCCGCTCATCAAGCGTTCCGCGACAATTCACGACGGCCGGACAATGCCCGACCCAGCGTCAACTCGTCTGCGAATTCGAGATCGCCACCCATCGGAAGACCCGAAGCCAACCGAGACACCGTCAGCCCCGGAATGTCTCGCATCATGCGAACGAGATAGGTAGCTGTCGCCTCACCCTCCGTGTTGGGGTCGGTGGCGATGATGACCTCGGACACGTCGACGCCGTCCTCCTGATTTGCGATGCGAGCCAACAACTCCCGGATACGCAACTGGTCAGGCCCGATCCCCGAGAGCGGATTGAGCGCACCGCCGAGCACGTGATAGCGACCCTTGAACTCACGGGTGCGCTCGACGGCCTGGACGTCCTTCGGTTCCTCCACGACGCAGATCACCGTGCGATCGCGACGTGCGTCGGCGCAGATGCGGCACTTCTCCTGATCGGAGACAGTTCCGCACACCGTGCAGAACTGAACGCCGTCACGGATGCGCTGCAATGCATTTTTCAAACGGTCGATCTCGGGAGGCTCCACGGAGAGCAGGTGAAAAGCGATGCGTTGAGCGCTCTTCGGCCCGACTCCGGGAAGCTTCCCGAGTTCGTCGATCAGATCCTGAACCGGACCTTCGTACACGCGTTCTCGTTTCTAGAAGCCGGGGAGACCGGGAAGGCCTCCGCCGAGTCCGCCGGCCAACGGGCCGAGCTTCTCAGCAGCGACTTCCTGTGCCTTGCGCGAAGCGTCCTCGATCGCGCCGATCACCAGATCCTGCAGCGTCTCGACATCTTCGGGGTCGACGACCTTGGGATCGATCTGCAGACCGACAACCTCGCCGGTGCCCTTGACCGTGGCGACAACCAGTCCGCCACCGGCCTGACCGGTCACTTCGGCCTGAGCCATTTCCTGCTGCGCCGCCATCAATTGCTGCTGCATCTGCTGAGCCTGAGCCAACAGAGCAGACATGTCGGGTGCTCCACCTGGTTGCACGAGCGGTCCTTTCTACAGAGTTATCCCCACCAGCGTAGTCGGTGCGCGCTACCGTGAGCGGGTGCGCCGGAACCAGTCAGACACCGTAAAACCGTCAAGTGGGTCAAACATGGCATCACGTGTGTTCCGCTCCACTGCCCTGATCGCCATGGTCGGGGCCGGGCTTCTGAGCGCTGCGTGCACGATTCCGACCGAGACTGCCGAGGCCACGACTTCGGTCGAGGTGTCTCCGCTGAGCACTGTCGCCGCTGACGTCCCCGCTGCGCTCACCGGCAAGGTCGTCTTCCTCGATCCCGGGCACAGCGGGGCGAACGACGACAGCATCAACACCCAGGTCCCCACGGGCCGCGGCGGCACCAAGAACTGCCAGACCACCGGCACCAACACCGATGCCGGGTTCCCCGAGCACACCTTCAACTGGGAAGTCGCGAGCCTGGTCAAGAGCGAACTCGAAGGCCAAGGCGCCACAGTGGTCCTGAGTCGACCGGACGACATCAGCGTCGGATCTTGCGTCGACGCACGCGCCGAAGCTGCCAATTCCTCCGGCGCCGACGTAGTGGTGAGCATTCACGCGGACGGCGCAGCAGCCGGAGCCGAGGGCTTCCACGTCTGCTACTCCGCGCCCCCGCTGAACGCGGTGCAGGCCGGCCCGTCCGTCACCTTTGCCGAAACCATGCGCGACTCACTCGTCACAGCCGGGCTCACCCCGTCGACCTACATCGGTGACGACGGGCTGGCACCACGCGCCGATCTGACGGGACTCAATCTGTCGCAGCGGCCGTCGATTCTGGTCGAACTCGGCAACATGCGAAATGCCGACGAGGCAGCGCGCATGACGAGCCCGGACGGTCAGCAGGAATATGCGTCCGCCGTCACCAGCGGAGTCACCGCCTTCCTCACAACCCCCTGACCTGTCTTCTGTGGAGAAATTCCACTTGTCCACAGGTATGTCGGCACCGCCGAGGTAGCCCGCTCACCTGGATACGGTTCTGCCATGGGGCCGATACTTCAGGTAGATTTCGCTGCTCTGCAGCAACTTTCAGCTGATCTGTCTCGAATTGCGGATCAGATCTCGGGGATCGATTCCGCCGGAACGATTTTCGAAGCCGCGGCGGCCCTGAATTCGTCCGCTGTCGCGGCTGTGTCGACTGGGAATGCCGGCGTCATCGCCGACGCGTACCGGCACCTGGCTACGCAATTGGGACTCATGGCGTCGGGAACCGCTGCCGCAGCACGTCTGTACGACGCTGCCGAGGGCGAAGTGGTGTCCGAACTGCGCGGAGCCTACTGATGCAGCCCACCGTCTCTCAGCTTCGAACGTGGTCACCGGAGAAATTGCGCACAAGCGCTTCGGAACTGATCGACATCGACCGGCAGATCGAAGTCCTCGGCAATGACGCCGGACGCAGCATCGACGCCGTCCGCGAATTCTGGCAGGGACAAGCGTCGAGCGCAGCCGCAGTGCAGTGGTCTGGCATCTCGCTTTCCTCGTCGCGGCTGTCGATTGCAGTTCGCGTAGTTGCGGATCTGTATGCCGGAGCGTCCAATACGATCGGTGCGGCGCGAAAATCAGTTCTGGACCTGGTCGAGGAGGCGACTCTCGAACACGGCTTGACGGTGTCAGACAGTGGAGCGGTATCGGCACCTGAGACGAAGCAGCCGTGGAATCTGGCCGACGCCATGCAAGATTCCGAAAACGACACGGCTGCAAAGGTTTTTCAGCAGAAGATCTCCACTGCATTGACGGCACTCGACGACGAAGACAACCGGGCCGCGACTGCTCTGCGTGCGGCATTCCGAGAGATCGGATCACTCCTTGGCAATCAGCCTGATCGCCTCGACCGCACTGTCGTCGACATCCTCGACGGGAGGTCGACACTCCCCGGAACACCAACGGAGCTACACCGACTCTGGGAATCGCTCACGCCCAACGAGAAAGACGCGTTGGCGAGGTGGGATCCGTCCATCGGTAGCCGCGACGGCCTTCCCGCCCTCGACCGGGACTACTACAACCGGCGGTACCTCTCTGCGCTCGAGCAGTTACCGGATCGAACGGTAGCTGCCGGATACACGGCCGTGCGCGGCGAACTTCGACCGGACACGTTCCTTCTCTCGGTCACGGATGGGCATGCCGTCGTGGCAGTCGGTAATCCCGATGCCGCCGGCAACGTCGCAACACTGGTTCCCGGAACCGGCTCCGGGCTGTCGGGCGTCGGCGGAGACCTGCAACGAACCAAGGCCATGTACGACGCGGCGGTCAGGGCGGCGCCAACGGAAGCCACATCAGTGATCCTGTGGTCCGGATACGACGCTCCCCCAGGCATTCCCGACGCAGCATCGGATCGGTACGCCACCTCCGCAGCGCCGAGGCTCGACAGCTTCCAGGACGGGTTACGAACCTCGCATGACGGTCCGCCTTCGCACAACGTGGTGATCGGTCATTCCTACGGCAGCACCGTCATCGGTGCTGCGACTACCCGTGGCGCTTCCCTCGACGTCGACGAACTGGTTTTTGTCGCAAGCCCCGGCGTCGATGCCGAGCGCGTGAACGAACTGAGCCTGGACGGCGTCGACTCGGCCGAGATGGCTCGCCATGTTCATTCGACGACGGCCTTCTGGGATCCGGTCCAATTGATCCCCACGATCCTCGGAGTCCACGGGTTCGACCCGTCGGATCCGGAATTCGGCGCGCAGGTATTCACCGGATCTCCCGGGGAGCCTGGGTTCGGAGTTCACAGCGATTACTGGGAAAGCGGAAACCCCGCACTCACCGAATTCGGACGGATCATTACCGGCCCATGAAAGAAGGCGCCGTACCGGTGAAGGTACGACGCCATCTCGGTGATGCAGGATCGGTTAGACGAGTTCGCGCTTGAGGTTGTCCAGGACCTGGGCCTGGATGCGCTGCAGACCCTTCGGAGCGAACGTGCGCTCGAAGAAGCCGCCGATACCGGTGGCACCCTGCCACTGGCTGAGCGTTGTCACCGTCGTTCCGGTGCCGTTGGGGGCAACGGTCCAGGTGGTGACGAGGCTGGAGTTCGCGTCCTTCTCGGTGATGACGTTGCCGTCGACCGTCACTGTCGCCTTGACGTCGCGCGAGCGCTTTTCCGTCGCCTTGAGCGTCCACTGCGCGACGGTTCCGTCACCCTGGCCACCTTCGACGACCTTGTAGTCGAGGTACTGCTCGGACAGGATTCGCGGGCGAACCGTCTCGTAGTCCGAGAGCGCCGCGAGCACCTTGTCGGGTGCTGCTGTGACGACTGTCGAACTCATTGCATTGACCTGACCCATATGCCCTACGTCTCCTTGCTCGACCAACGCGGCTCGATACCGCGAATGACTACCCGAATCCGCACCTCGAACTGCGCAGATATTCCTTTCCATACTGCCTGCTGCGCCCGGGTATCTCGACCATCTACCCATTCCGTGTGAGCTGGTTCACCACTCGGAGCATTTACCGAGTTCGATTGCAACAACTCGATCAAATTCGGGCATTAATACCCCTCCGGATAGCTTGCACACGCAACTACCGATAGCGTCAGGGTGTGACTCTCTCGTTCAATGGGGTAGTTCAGAAGTTAGATCGAATCCGGACAAAGCAAGGCCCGGGTTCCGATGCTGCGCGTGAAATGGGGTTCGAGCAGCACAGAGAAGGCGTCGAACGCCTACTCGCGTCATACCGCGCCATTCCCGCCGATGCTTCTGTACGCCTGGCAAAGAAGACATCCAATCTGTTCCGCGCTCGCGCCAAGACGTCGGCCCCCGGCCTCGACGTCAGCGGTCTGGCAGGTGTCATCGCCGTCGATGCGCAGGCGCGCACAGCCGACGTCGCCGGCATGTGCACGTATGAGGACCTCGTCGACGCGACGCTGCCCTACGGGCTGGCGCCCCTGGTCGTGCCTCAACTCAAGACCATCACCCTGGGCGGTGCGGTGACCGGCCTGGGCATCGAGTCCACCTCGTTCCGCAACGGCCTGCCGCACGAGTCGGTACTCGAAATCGACGTACTGACCGGAAGCGGCGAGATCATCACCGCAACACCGGACGGCGAACACGCCGAACTGTTCTTCGGTTTCCCCAATTCCTACGGCACCCTTGGCTATTCGACGCGATTGAAGATCGCACTCGAACCCGTCAAGAAGTACGTCGCCTTGCGCCACGTGCGCTTCGATTCGTTGAAGAAACTCGAAGAAACGATGGATCGCATCGTCACCGAGCGCGAGTACGACGGGATCGCCGTCGACTATCTCGACGGGGTGGTCTTCACCGATTCCGAGAGCTACCTCACACTCGGCGTGCAAACCGACGAGGAAGGCCCGGTCAGCGATTACACCGACCAGGACATCTTCTACCGGTCGATCCAGCATTCGTCACTCACCCAGCCCAAGACGGATCGCTTGACCATTCGCGACTACCTGTGGCGCTGGGACACCGACTGGTTCTGGTGCTCACGAGCTTTCGGTGCACAGAACCCGAAGATCCGGCGCTTCTGGCCCAAGCAGTACCTGCGCAGCAGCTTCTACTGGAAGCTGATCGCCCTCGACCACAAGTACGACATCGGAGATCGCCTCGAAAAGCGCAAGGGCAAGCCCCCGCGCGAACGCGTCGTCCAGGACGTCGAGGTACCCATCGAACGAACCGCGGACTTCGTCTCGTGGTTCCTCGAGGAAATCCCGATCGAACCACTGTGGTTGTGCCCGTTGCGTCTTCGTGAGCCAAGCCCGGCCGCCGCTTCTGCATCACGGCCGTGGCCCCTCTACCCCCTCGAACCCAAGCGCACCTACGTCAACATCGGCTTCTGGTCTTCGGTGCCGATCGTTCCCGGTGAGCGCGAGGGGGCAGCAAATCGACTGATCGAAGAAAAGGTCAGCGATTTCGACGGACACAAATCGCTCTACTCCGACTCCTACTACTCGAAGGAAGACTTCGAGGAGCTGTACTACGGCGGCGACCGGTACATCGGACTCAAGGAACGCTACGACCCGAAATCCCGTTTATTGGATCTATTCTCTAAGGCGGTGCAACGTAAATGACCACGTTCAAAGACTCCAAAAGCCAGGACAAGCTCTCTATTGCCGAGATTCTCGAGACGCTTTCCGACGGCATGCTGCCGCTTCGATTCACCGCGTACGACGGCAGCACCGCCGGCCCCGAAGATGCCGACTACGGACTGCACCTCAAGTCGACTCGCGGAACCACTTATCTCGCAACAGCTCCCGGTGACCTCGGCATGGCCCGCGCGTACGTCTCCGGCGATCTCGAAGCCGAGGGCGTCCACCCCGGTGATCCGTACGAGATCCTGCGCATCATGGGTGACGAACTCCACCTCAAGCGCCCGTCCGCACTGACGCTCGCCAGCATCACGCGCTCCCTGGGCTGGGATCTGTTGCGGCCCATCGCCCCGCCGCCCCAGGAACATCTCCCTCGCTGGCGTCGCGTCGCAGAAGGACTGCGTCACTCCAAGACTCGTGACGCCGAAGTCATCCATCACCACTACGACGTCTCCAACACCTTCTACGAGTACGTCCTCGGCCCGTCCATGACGTACACCTGTGCCGCTTACGACAATGCGGAACAGACGCTCGAAGAAGCCCAGGAGAACAAGTACCGCCTGGTGTTCGAGAAGCTCGGACTCCAGAAGGGTGATCGACTTCTCGACATCGGCTGCGGCTGGGGCTCGATGGTCCGCTACGCGGCCAGGCGCGGTGTCAAGGTGATCGGCGTGACTCTCTCTCGCGAGCAAGCGGATTGGGCACAGAAGGCCATCGAGGACGAGGGCCTCGCCGATCTCGCCCAGGTCCGTTTCTCCGACTACCGCGACGTGGCCGAGACCGGATTCGACGCAGTGTCCTCCATCGGCCTGACCGAGCACATCGGCGTCGGAAACTACCCGGCGTACTTCGAGTTCCTCAAGGGCAAGCTGCGTGAGGGTGGGCGTCTGCTCAACCACTGCATCACCCGTCCGGACAACCGAAGCAGCGCCAAGGCAGGCGGATTCATCGACCGGTACGTATTCCCCGACGGGGAGCTCACCGGTTCGGGTCGCATCATCTCCGAGATCCAGAACGTCGGCCTCGAGGTGCGTCACGAAGAGAACCTTCGCGAGCACTACGCACTGACGCTCGCCGGATGGTGCCAGAATCTCGTCGACAACTGGGACGCCTGCGTCGCCGAGGTCGGCGAAGGAACCGCCCGCGTCTGGGGCCTGTACATGGCCGGCTCACGACTCGGGTTCGAGCGCAATGTCGTTCAGCTGCACCAGGTTCTGGCCGTGAAGCTCGGCCCCAAGGGTGAGGCGCATGTGCCGCTTCGCCCGTGGTGGAAGGCCTAGGGGCAAAGCCCCTGTGCGCCTTTTTGGTAGTCGGCACTACCAAAAAGGCGCACAGGTGCCGCAGGCACCCGACTGCGTCCTCACCCAGCCTCCCCGCCGCAAGACCGTCTCCACCTCGTGCGCAACCTGGCACGGGGTCTTCATCACCTCGTCGAATCCGTAGACCAACCGCGGACGACCTGCCAGCTCTGCCGCATTGTCACGGCGGCGATCACGAAATGCCACTTCTGCCATGGAATGCGCCCACCGACCGTCGAGACGCACGATCAGCGGCACACTGACTTCGCTGTAGTCGCAATCCTCGTACAGCGTGCGGCCGTCGACGCGGACCGGAGACTGGCGTCTGGCCGACGGCAACCCGTGCGCCTGCTCCACGTCGACCGCATAGTGGTATTCGAGCGTTGACTGCACCCCGTCTGCCAGGAGTCGTACCGCATCGGAAAGCGCACCCTTGAATCGATGTGGTGTTCGTTCGTCAATCCGACGACGCACATCGTTCAACGGAATTCGCGCATTTGTCACTGTGGTGATGAGTGAAACGTAGGCGCTTCGCGCTGTGGATTCGGCGGTCGCAAGATCAATCGCGGTATCCGCCCGCGACGTTCGAGGTATGACTGACGGCACGCCGATGTATCGGTGGGCTCGGGATCGGTGGACGACTACCCCGGGGGTGAACCACGCCACCCACTCTGACAAGTGCACCCGACGTTCGCACTGGAACTCGGCGGATTGTCGCGGACTGACAGCGAGCGGACTTGCCGTAGGGCACGGTGACATGGACTGGCTTGTCTGCGTCGATGCGACGCATTCCCCATTCCTCAGCTGCAGTGTCGTGGCTCAGAATCGCTTGCGGGCCACCATAAAGCCAAGCGGCGTTCAAGATCATTTCTCTGGTGAGCGGGCCAGCGGTCACTGCATACACGCCTTGTAGAACGCGCTGCCATTCGCCGCGGTCCAGAAAGTTCCGCAGCATCCCTCGGTTGTATCCGAATGACGAGAGTTGCTGTTGCCGTACCAGACCGGATTGCGCATCGAGAATCCGGAGAAACTCGCTTCCACCATGAGACGTAGTCATGGCACCAAGCGTCAGGCCGAACTCCGACAGGACTGACGTGAAATTCGCTGTCGGAGTTCGTCTGTGGATATCTCACAAGCTGGGGATAAACCCCTGTGCGCCTTTTTGGTAGCCGTAACTACCAAAAAGGCGCACGGGGGCTATGCCCCTAGCGAAGCCGGCGGGGTGAACCGCGGGCCGTACTGCGCAGCGAGTTCCTTTGCGCGAGCGACGAAGCCAGCCGTGCCGCCCTCGTAACCGACGATGAACTGGTGAACGCCACCGGTCCAGGCCGGGAATCCGATGCCCATGATGGAGCCGATGTTGGCGTCCGCCGTGGTGATCAGGACGTTCTCGTCGAAGCACTTCTGCGTCTCGATCGCCTCGATGAACAGCATGCGGTCGATGAGGTCCTGGATTGGAGCATCGGAGGTTCCGGAGTTGAAGTTCTCGCGGAGTCCGGACCACAGGCCGGTGCGCTTGCCCTCGGCGTAATCGTAGAAGCCGGCTCCACCGAGCTTGCCCTTACGATCGAACTTCTCGACGAGGGTGTTGATGACCTCGCCGGCCGGATCTGCCGGCAGTTCCTTGCCTTCGGCCTTGGCGGCGTCGGCAGATTCCTTGCGGATCTTCTGCATGAGGGTGAGGTTGAGCTCATCCGAAAGCTGAAGCGGCGCAGCCGGGTAACCGGCCTGCATACCGGCCTGCTCGATGGTGGCGGGCTCGACACCCTCGGCGAGCATGCCGATGGCCTCGTTGATGAAGGTTCCGATGACACGCGAGGTGAAGAAGCCACGCGAGTCGTTGACCACGATCGGCGTCTTGCGGATCGCCTGGACGTAGTCGAACACGCGAGCCAGAGTCTCGTCGGAGGTCTTCTCACCGCGGATGATCTCCACCAGCGGCATCTTGTCGACGGGCGAGAAGAAGTGGATGCCGATGAAGTCTTCCTGACGCTTCACGCCGGTGGCGAGACCCGTGATGGGCAGCGTCGAGGTGTTCGAGCCCAGCAGCGCCTTGGGATCGACGATGTCCTCGATCTCCTGGAACACCTTGTGCTTGAGTTCCTGGCTCTCGAAGACTGCTTCGATGACGAAGTCGACGCCGGCGAAATCTGCCGGGTCAGCCGTCGGGGTGATCTTGGCGAGGAGTGCGTCGGACTTCTCCTGCGTGGTCTTGCCGCGCGAGAGCGCCTTGGCCTCAATGCCTTCGGCGTACGCCTTGCCCTTGTTGGCAGCCTCGATGCTGACGTCCTTGAGCACGACGTCGAAGCCGGCCTTCGCGGAGACGTACGCGATGCCCGCGCCCATCATGCCTGCGCCGAGGACGCCGACCTTCTTGATGGTGGACTTCTCGATGCCTGCCGGACGTGACCCGCCGCCGTTGATCGACTGCAGGTCGAAGAAGAACGCCTGGATCATGTTCTTCGCGACGCGGCCGGTCACCAGCGAGGTGAAGTAGCGAGCCTCGATGAGCAGCGCGTTGTCGATGTCGACCTGCGAGCCTTCGACGGCTGCGGCCATGATGGCGCGCGGAGCCGGCATCGGAGCGCCCTTGAGCTGCTTACGCAGGTTCGCGGGGAACGCCGGAAGGTTGGCAGCGAATGCCGGAGTGGACGGAGTTCCGCCAGGGATCTTGTAGCCCTTGACATCCCACGGCTGAACGCCGCCTTCGGGGTTGGCCTTGATCCATGCCTTCGCAGCCGGAACCAGTTCTTCTACCGAGCCGACGACCTCGTCGATGAGGCCGACTTCCTTGGCCTGAACGGGTCCACGCTGCTGCCCCTGGAGCAGGACACCCATGAGCGCGTTCTGCAGGCCGAGCATCCGCACGGTGCGCACGACGCCGCCGCCACCGGGCAGCAGGCCGAGGGTGACCTCGGGCAGGCCGATCTTGACGCCCTTGACGTCTGCCGCGATGCGGTGGTGGGTCGCGAGAGCGATCTCGAGACCGCCGCCGAGCGCCGCGCCGTTGATGGCGGCGACGACCGGCTTGCCGAGAGTTTCGAGACGACGCAGGTCTGCCTTGATCTCGACGCTGTGGTTGTAGATCTCCTCGGCCTGCTCGGGGCCGACCTTGATCATGTTCTTGAGGTCGCCACCGGCGAAGAAGGTCTTCTTGCCGGAAGTGATGACGGCACCGGTGATGGAGTCCTTCTCGGCGACCAGACGGTCGACGGTGGCCTTCATCGACGCGATGTACGCGTCGTTCATGGTGTTTGCGCCCTGGTTGGGATCGTTGATGGTGAGCACGACGATGCCGTCGGCGTCCTGGTCCCAGTTGATGATGTTCTGATCAGTCACTTTGCTTGACTCCTGGTAAGCCTCGTTGGAAGGACGGACGCCGCGTCAGACGCGCTCGATGATGGTGGCAACGCCCATACCGCCGCCGATGCACAGGGTGATGAGGGCGCGCTTGCCGCCACGACGCTCGAGCTCGTCGACCATCGTTCCGGTGATCATCGCGCCGGTTGCACCGAGCGGGTGACCCATGGCGATCGCGCCGCCGTTGACGTTGAGCTTCTCGTCCGGGATGTTCAGGTCCTTCTGGAACTTCAGGACGACGGAAGCGAATGCCTCGTTGATCTCGAAGAGGTCGATGTCGTCGACCGTCAGGCCGGCAGCTGCCAGAACCTTCTTCGACGCCGGCGTCGGGCCGGTGAGCATGATGGTGGAGTCGGCGCCGCTGGTGGCGGTGGCGACGACGCGAGCGCGCGGCGTCAGACCCATGTCCTTGCCGGCCTGCTCGCTACCGACGAGCACGAGGGCAGCGCCGTCGACGATTCCCGAGCTGTTACCGCCGTGGTGAACGTGGTTGATCTTCTCGACCCAGTGGTACTTCTGCAGCGACACGGCGTCGAATCCGCCGATTTCACCGATCACACCGAACGCGGGAGCCAAGCCGGCGAGGTTCTCTGCCGTGGTGCCCGGACGCATGTGCTCGTCGTTGTCGAGGATGGTGATGCCGTTGATGTCCTTGACCGGCACTACCGACTTGGCGAAGTATCCGCCGGTCCACGCCTTGGCGGCGAGGTCCTGCGAGCGCACGGCGTATGCGTCGACGTCGTCACGCGAGAAGCCCTCGATGGTGGCGATGAGGTCTGCGCCGACGCCCTGCGGCACGAAGTAGTTGTCGTAATTGGTGGCGGGGTCGAGTGCCCACGGTCCACCGTCGGATCCCATCGGAACGCGGGACATCGACTCGACGCCACCGGCAATCACCAGTTCGTCCCAGCCGGACCGAACCTTCTGAGCAGCCATGTTCACGGCCTCGAGGCCGGAAGCGCAAAAACGGTTGAGCTGAACGCCACCGACGGTGTCGGGCAGTCCCGCATCGTTGACTGCAACGCGGGCGATGTCCATTCCCTGATCGCCAACGGGGGTGACGACGCCCAGGATGAGGTCGGAGATCCGGTCCTCGTCGAGGTCGGGAAAGCGCACGCGCAGTTCCTGGATCAGACCCGTGACCAGCGAGATCGGCTTGACCGAGTGCAACGACCCGGTCTTCTTGCCGCGGCCTCGCGGGGTACGGATGGCTTCATAAATGAATGCCTCTGTGGTCACTGTGAGGTGTTCCTTCCGTGTAATTCGTCGAACCGGTCTGCAGATCGTCCGCGCCACCTTCGGTGGTGGCGCATGGCCGAGGTACAGACCTCAGCCCTTTCACTGTAGAACGTGTTCCAAATTCATGGGAAGGACCGAAGCGATCCTGCTAGGTGACCGAGGTGATCAGGTGCGCGAACGCCTGCCCGCTTCGGTTCATTTCGGGTGCGCCCCCGGAAGCACTCACGGCACGATGCGATACGGCAACATCATGTCGTGATCTTCGTGATCGAGTAGATGGCAATGCCACACGTATCCCTGGAGTCGACCAGAATCAGCCATATCGTGGCGCCCACCGCCCGTCATCCCACTACCCGTCATCACACCGCTCGGAAGACGATCGAACATCGCGTCGGGATCGAAACCCAGCTCATCCGCGGTGGGGAATCGCAATGATCCGGGTGACAGTGCCGCCGTCCACCCTGACGGTGTCCTTCATCCCCGCTTCCCACGGCGCCGGCGCGATCATCGGCCCCGCCTCGAACCCGTCGGGCGACGGAGTCCACTTGTTGCCGATCACCGGCTGCGGATGGCGGATCAAGTACTCCAGCGTCCGCATCGGTGTTCTGCCGAGAATCCGGAAATTCACCAAGTGCAGGTGTATCGGATGCGGGTCCGGCGTGGTGTTGACGATGTTCCACTGCTCGACGGTGCCTTGCCGCGGCCTCTCGACGTCCGTGGTGCTGAACGTCAGGTTGTTCAACGTCATCTGAGCCGGTGGATTCCGCAGTTCCAGTTGCTGGCTCACCGTCACCGTGCGAATTACCGTCGGCTGCTCCAACGGGGCGAGAACGTCACGTTGCCGGCGCCCACCGCGCAGTTGCGACGGAACACCACCGGTGAATCCGCGCCTGGCGTCACCGCGGAACCGGCAGAACAGCGGCATAGTCACTTCACCGATGACAGCGGCGGGTAGCGGGGGCGCCTCGTCGTTGCGAAGCTCCACCGTCGAACCCTCCGACAGTCCGGTGAAATCGACGAGGAGGTCGTACCGCTCCCCCGGTGCGCAGCGGAAGGCATTGACCGCGACGGGTGCGTCGAGCATTCCGGCGTCGTTGCCGATGACCCAGAACGTCATCATGTTCGAGAAGTGAAGATTCCACACACTTGCCGACGCCGCATTGACGATGCGGAAGCGGTAAAGGCCCCGAGCCACAGACAGTTCCGGCCACACCTTGCCGTTGACCAAGCCGACGTCGCCCACCGCGCCGCCTTCCCACGATCCTTCCGGGATCAAGATGGTGGATCGGCCGTTCTGGGCGCCTGTCGGCGTGAAGATCTTCTCCTGCAGGATCAACGGGATCTCGAATTCCTCGGCCGGCAACCCCAACGGATTTCCCAGTTCGCCGGTGTCGAATTCATCCCTGATCAGATAGTTGCCGATCAGACCGGCGTAGACGTTGAGCCGGGTGATGCCCATCGCGTGATCGTGATACCAGAGGTGGGCGGCTTCCTGACCGTGCAAAAAGTGATGCATCGCAGCCTGTCCCGGCATCACCAGCAGTTCCGGGTGGCCGTCGCTCTCAGGTGAAGTGACTCCACCGTGCAAGTGCAACGACGTCGGCGGGTGCGCACGAAAGTCGGCCTGCATTCCGTGCAGCGTCATATCCATGTCCGCTGCCAACGGATGTCCGGTCAGATCGTTCTCGAACGTCAACATGATCGGCTCGCCGGAATGCGCCTCGACGGTAGGGCCCAGATAACCGCCACCGATCTCTCCGCTGCGGTACGACAGTGCTGGGGACGAGGGAAAATCCCGATGAAAGGCATGTTGCCCCACTTGCGCTGTCAGTGTGATCTCGTTTCCGGAAAGCGTTGACAACGAATGTAGTTCGTCACAGAACGGCTCGAACTCCGGCGAATGAAAAATCAACGGAGACTCGATATCCACACTCCCCGCCGGAGCAGCACCTGCCTTTGCACCCAAAGCAACAGCCGCTGTGCCGACTACCGACCCTTTCAGAACCGATCTTCTGGAAACCCCGATACCCATACATTCCCCTCCCCATCGAAACGGGTTGCGTTCTCCCGCAAGGAAAACGCAACCCGTCTCTCCACTTCGATCTCGGAAAATCCCCCGTCTACTTTCCGTCGATCGCCTCCAGCACCGAATCGATCAGCGACTGTGGAAGTTTCGACGGCGGAGAGATTTCCAGTTCTCCCGGAGCGCCCGGCATCGTCCAGACAGTTCTGTGCCGAGCGATCGCGAGCTTCTCCCGTGATCCGTCCTCATTGACCTTGAAGTACTCGAACTCGAGGTCGATCCCCCTCTCGTAGAGGGCAGACAAGGACATCGTGACCAGGACGTCGTCGAACGGCATGACCTCGCGCAGATGCTCAACCCTGGTGTGCACACAACGAAGTTCCCCGAGAGCGCCTCTGGCCGCCATGGCCTCACGCTGAGAACGGACCAGGAACTTGTCCCGAACCCTCGACTGCCAGATGTAATAGTTGCCGAAGTAGATGTTGCCCACGACGTTTCCGTCCTGCAACGTCGTCGAGAACACCTCGGATTCGAGCAGGTACGGATTGCGCGGCACCATCGGAGCCGAGCGGATCACGGAACCACGATCGACGTTCTTCGGTTCGGTGGGAACAGCGATGTTCTTCGTCCCCGTCGGAATCGTCATCGGCTCGATGAAATCGTGGAAGTACTGCGGCATCGGCCGTGCCGCCACCACACCGTGGGAGAGGATTTCCACCCACGTCGTCTGCATCGCACTCCACCCGATGTGAGTGCGCGTCTCGCCGTCGACCCGGGACCATTCGACATGCAGATTGGTGGTTGCCCGATCCGGACCGGTGAGTTCGGTGATCCAGATCGTCCCCTCGACAATGTCGTCGGTGTACAGGTTCGCATCGATGAACACCTCGGAGTTGTTGGTCACCATGCCCCAACGACCCGTCGCCATGTCCTCCACGATCTGCTTCGAGATCGGTCCGGTTCCCCTCTCTCGCAAAGCGCCCAACCACAGCGCGAAGCTCGCGAACCCCACTGATCCACCGACGTTGCACGCGTCCCGGAACCCGACGGGGAACCGGATCGTCACCGCCGGATAGCCGCTCCGGGCCACCACATGCACGTCGGAGCCGTAGGCCATCGGATCGAACTGCGCGAGAGACTTCGCCGACAACGGGCCGGAGTCGAACTGTGGTGCCGAGTCCTGCGCCGGTTCTTCCGCATCCTCCTCATGAGTCACAAACGCGAGAATCCGCTCCTCGTTGTCCGTCAACAGAGCTGGAAAAGTCAGAACCACCACGCTTCCGTCTGCGCCGCCGCGGAAGGTCACTGCGTCGTCCTCCCTGGCGCCCATCGCCAGAGAAACCGACATCTGCCCCGTGGCCTTTCGGATCGCCTCGGCCGCCGCCCACAGCCTGGTTCCCGCACGATCGAGTGATTCGCCGCCTGCGATCAACTCGTCCAGCAGCGGAATCCGCGCCGAACCCAGAAGCGCCTTCCACTGCACGGCGGTTCGGGAGCGAATCGGTTCGATGTCACACCCCTGAGGCCAGTCGCCGGCCGAACTGAGTGACTTGCTGCCGTCGTGCGAGAGCGAGACATCCACAGAGGGCGGAATATCACCGACGACGACGGGCTTTCCGGTTTCCTGCCATTCGATGGCAAAGGCATTACT
The DNA here is from genome assembly GCF_019266045.1 of Rhodococcus sp. MH15. Taxonomy (NCBI): domain Bacteria; kingdom Bacillati; phylum Actinomycetota; class Actinomycetes; order Mycobacteriales; family Nocardiaceae; genus Rhodococcus; species Rhodococcus sp. MH15. The sequence continues at coordinate 398,967 of NZ_LPNP01000065.1, read as the reverse complement.
CATTTGATCACCACATCCTCATCGAGATGAATGTTCACGGCCGCCTCGGCGATCGGTTTCTCCTGCTCGTGGCGTTCCGACTTGGTCAACTCGTGAATCCCCGGGGTATGCGCGACCACAACCCGCGGGCTCTTCACTCCCAACGCCCGGCTGTGTTGCGCGAGCTTGTCGAGAATGATCTGTGCGTCGCGCGCAGTCGGATTCGCGATTTCCTCAGCCGTAGGACGGCTTTCGTCGTGGGAGAGAATCTGGGAGCGATATCCCTCGAGCTGCATCACCACTCGTCCGTCCTTCACCACCGCCACGTCGGCTTGCATGTGGGTCACTGTCTGCACCTTGTCGTAGGCGTACGCGGTGAACGAACGAGCCTCGAATCGTCCGTCGTACATGTCGATTCGCGCAATGTTGACCGGAAGGCAGATCTCCCGCGGAACCATGATCTGGCCCGATTGGAGCAGGGAATCGAGGAAGTAGGGATCACCGAGGAGGTGCTGCCTACGGTCGGCTCGCGAAATAGCGCTGAAGAGGATGTGCTCGGAATCGAGGCTCGAGATCTCTTCGAGTCGGCGGAAATCTCCCTCCTGGAACAGCAACCACGAGTAGAGATCGTCCAACGGATCGATGTCGAGCACCGGTCGCGGCAACTCCTTCTCGAACTCCGGCAGTGTTTCGTCCAGCCCGAAGATGAAGTCGGCCGAGAAATGGGGCCGTCCGTACCCGGTCCGTTCGGTGCCGATCGTGACATGCACCCGCGTTCCTGCAGCATCACGATCCTGCTCCACGACGCTTGCCTTGATCTCGACTCTGGTGCCCTCGACCGTGTCGACGACGATCGGTCGATCCAGCTTGATGTCGTCGATGCGGACGCGGCCCAGAGTCACGCGTCCGGTGACATAGGCCGCCGCCTGCGACATCGCCTCGAGCCCGAACACCGTCGGAAGCAGCGCCGATCCCTTCCAGACATGGTCGAGGACAAAAGGATCTGCCGAGGTGGACAACGTCGTCCGGGTAACCAGTTCTACCTGCGGCTCGAAGGTCACCACTTGGTCGATGTAGCGCGACACCGCCGGCAGAGCCGGTGCTGCCGGTGCCCAGGTGTCCAGACCGCCGAGTCGACTGGTCACGACGATACGACTTGTCTCGGGTCCGCTGTCGACCAGGCGAAGGAAATGATCCACTCCCGCAGCCGTCGAAATCGGCATGACACCCATCTTCGCGAGGTGGTTGACACTGCCCATGCGGGCGCCCATTCCGGTCTCTCCCCACACGCTGTACGCGAGCGAGAACGTCCGAGTCTTCGGGTGCCCGGCGGCATACCGCATCACCATTTCGTCGAGAAGCTCGTTTCCGTATGCATACCAGCTGTTTCCGGGCATACCTGTGAATCCGATGATGGAAGAGAAGCCCACGAACAGCTTCAGGTCACGATCAGCGAGCGCTTCGACGAAGTTGGCTGCGCCCAGGACCTTAGGTGCAACCTCCTTGAAAGCCGCAGCGCTGTCGACTCTCTCGAACCGCCGCGGAACATTCGCCCCCGCACCGTGGACAAACCCGGTGATCGGCCCAACCTCGACCTCGATCTGGGCGACGACGCCGGCCACCGCCGCAGCATCCGTGACGTTGCAGCGATAGTAGTGAGCGCTCAAACCGGCAGACGTGAAGTCCGCAAGAGTGGAAGCGATTTCGTCACCCGCTTGTCGCTGAGAGCTTCCGATCAGCACTAGTTCGGCGCCTGTCTTTCGGCCGAGAGCCAGAGCGCATTGCGCCATGATGCCTTTCGCGCCACCGGTCACGACCACTACATCCGAACTTCCCAACCCGCTCTCGCGGACGGTGTAGTCGCTCGAGGCGAGAACCCGCGGTTGCAGTGCCGTGCGTCCCATCTCGGTGTCGTAAGTCGCGAACACATAGGATGCAACCGAATCCAACTCGGAGACGACGGTGGTTGCCACCACCGCGTCCGCAGTCGAGCCGTCGAATCCTATGACGCGGACATCCAGTTCGGGGCGCTCGTGATGCACCGAAGCGGCAAAAGCCGCCGCACTCGGTACCGGCGCCGGATTGCCCAACTCGACATCGGTGAACTGAATCACTGCCAATGTGGTTCGTGCGCCTGCACTTTGCTGTGCCGGAACCATCTTGTGCATGTGTTCGATCCCACTGCGCAAGCCGATTTCGGTGACGGAATCATCGGTCATGCGTGGCATTACGGCAACCACGTGCTGCGCATTCGCAGGAGCGCCGTCGGAGAATGTGCGAATGTCGACCTGAGCACCACGCCCTCGTAGTTCGGATTCCAACCTTCCGACCAAACCGGCGTCGTCACCGATGACGACAAACGTCGTGTCCGTGAGGTCTCGGACTCCGTGCAACGCTGTCTCGCTCCGAACCTTTTCCAGAGTGTAATCGCGAACCCAGGTGAAGCTGTCGGCTGATATACCCTTTGCCTTCATCGGCAGCGCCCGCGCAACCGGCTGCTGCTGCCCCGACTTCTCTTTCGCGGATCGATCGAGCACTTCGATCAGTTCACCCAGGCTGACGTTGACGAGTTCGGCCGGATCCAGATCACCCTGAACACCCAATCGCGTTGCCACAGTTGCTATCGCATCGGCAGCCTTGATCGAGTCCATGTTCAGGTCGTCGAGCAGGTGGAGATCCACATCGAGAGACTCCACCGGAAATCCGGTGTCCTCCGCGATTACCTCGAGCAGTATTCGCGACACGTCCGACTGCACCGAACTCGCTGCTGGAACGGCAGAACCGGAATTCGGTGATGCCGCAAGGATCAGCGATGCTGCTTCTCCGATGGTGGCGTTGGCCAACTCGGCAGGGTCGAGGTCGACAACCTCGAACTGATGCGCAACCTTCGAAATAGCCTCTGCCGCACTGATCGAGTCGAGATTCAGATCATCGAGCAGACGCAGATCCGTCGTGATCGACTCGGCGGGGAATCCCGTCGTATCGGCGAGGATCCTGATCAGCTCACTTTCCACGGACCCAGCGCCCGCGACAGCCGGCTCTTCGACTACCGGAGCCGAAACCGGCGAAGGAGCTTTCGCTGCCACGGATTCGTGGCCGTTGGTGACTGCCCGCGAAGTCGGAGCAGATGGAGAAGACGGAGAAGTCGCTCCACTGCCTACATCAGCACGAATCACGTCGACGAGGAAGGTCCCGCGTCGGCTCAGGTAATCGGCCAGCGCCGCAGCCGGATCCCCGCCGGACGTACCAAGTACGAGCGGTTCGGGAGCAGAGGTAACCGTCAGCTTCGCCTCGGCCAGGTTCTCGATGAACACCTTCTGATCGGCAGGAACGAATTCGCGCACGAACCGGCCGTCGAAAAGTTCGTTCCATCGGACCTGAGCGCCGTGTACGTACATCGCGGCCAGTGCGACATTGAAGTCCTCGTCGCGTCCGGACTTGGACGCAACGGGGAAGCAGCGCACGCCGTCGGTCCCATTGATCGCCTTGGTGAGCCCGGTCAGCACACGGCCGGGACCGACCTCGACGAGCAGGTCCACGTCCTGCGAGATTCCACTTACCGTCTTGACCCAGTCGACCGGTGAGACAACCTGTTTGGTGACCAATTCGCGAAGTGCCAGTGGCGTCTGTACGCGTTTCCCTTCGACGCAGGAATACACGGGGCAAGTCAGCGAATCGACTTGCTCGTCAACGGGCGCAGTGGACTTCAGCTCCCGCTCGGCCTCGTTCATCATCTCGGAGTGGAAAGCATTCGACACGGCAAGCGCCTGAGCCGACACTCCGCGCGTCTTCGCGATGGCAACCACATCGTCGACCGCGTCTTTGGTGCCCGAAACCACTGTCTGTGTAGGCGTATTCAGATTCGCGACGGTCGCGTAACCCTTTGTTTCCGCGATGATCGCCTCAGCCGTCGATCGGTCGCAGGTCAGGCTCGCCATCGCGCCGTTTCCACCACCACTGACAGCCATGGCCGCACCCTTCGCCGCAGCCAAGGTGATCAGCGTCTTCTGGTCGTAAGCTCCTGCCGCGTAGAGCGCGGTCAACTCGCCGAGACTGTGGCCGGCGACAGCACTGGGTGTGACACCCAATCGGCGGAGGTACTCGAACCAGAGCAGCGAAGCCAAAGCGACGGCAGGCTGGGTGAACTGCGTCTGGGCGAGATCCCGCTTCCACTTCGCCAATTCCGCAGCGTCAGCGCTCTTGACCGGGTTCCGCAGAATTCGAGGCGTGATCGCCTCCGCTCCAACTCCCTCCAACCAGCCGTCCGCCTCGGTCGCCAGTTCGCGTGCCCACTCGAAGCGCTCGATCAGCACGCGCGCCATCTCTAGTTGTTGGGATCCCTGTCCCGGGAACAGGAATCCGATGTCGTGGTGGACGGCGTTCGAGATCGAGATCTCGTTGCTCACGACCTTCACCTGACCGGATGCAGGAGCGGAGTTCTCGCAGATCACGGCAAGCTGACGCATGCGTTCGGCCAACTGCGCGGGACGTCCGGCCACCACTGCGGCACGGAAGGGCGCGGTCGGCGAGATCACTCGAGAGAGTTTCGCCGAAAAGTCCAGCAGCTCGGCAACACTCAACGGAACCGCCAGATCTGCAACATCCCGCGCTCGGGTCGCCAAGTCCACCGCGGAATCTGCAGAAAGTACGAAAACCTCGGTGTCCTGATACGACGCCATCATCGTGCGGACGTCTTGCGAGGGTGTCAGCTTGCTGGATGGTGCATCAGCCGATTCGATCGCGACGTGGCAGTTGATACCGCCGAAACCCATGGCTTGCGCACCGGCACGCATCTTCTCGGACGGATCTCTGATCTCACCGTTGACGAGCGGAAAGAGTGCCGGCGCTTCGGTTCCGAACGCCGGGTTCGGGTCGGTGCAACCGGCGAGCGGCGGAAGGATTCGTTGATTGACGGCCATGGTCGCCTTGATCAGCGCAAGGATGCCCGACGCCGCCTTCGTATGCCCGATCAACGACTTCAGTGACGTCATGCCGATGCTACGAGCCTCGACCGGCCCGTCCGTCTGAGCGGCCTGCTGGACGCCGGCCAGTTCGACGGGGTCTCCGACGGGAGTACCAGTTCCGTGTCCTTCGACGAAGGCAACCTCGCTGGCCGCGAATCCCGCTCGCGAGTATGCGCGACGGATCATCTCGGCCTGAGTTTCGGCGCGGGGCTTGGTGATTCCACCCTTGCCATCGGTGGAGATGCCCCAGCCGCGAATCGTCGCGTACACGTAGTCGCCGTCCGCCCTGGCGTCCTCGAGTCGTTTCAAGGCCACGAATCCGCAACCTTCACCCGGGATGAATCCGCTTCGGCTTGCGTCGTACACGTTCATGTCGCCACGGGTCAGTGCACCCAAACGGGCGAATCCCACCAGTTCCAAAGGATCCAAGCTGACGTCGACTCCCCCTGCCAAGACGAAGTCGGCCGCGCCGGACGCCAGCTTTTCGGCTGCAGTCGCCACCGCGAGCATTCCGGACGCGCACGCACCGTCCACGACGTACCCGCCGCCGTTGAAGTCGAGATAATTGCAGATCCGGCCGGCAATCGTATTCGACAACATGCCGGCGAGAGTGTCTTCACTCGGCTCCACCAATGGGCCCTTGTAGACATCTTCCATCGTCTCGGCGAGAGCATCAGCGACGGAACTGTCCAACTGGCGCGCTTCGGCTGCCACAGCGAGTGCGCGCTTGACGTAAGGCCAACGCAAACGCATCGACCACATCCGGGATTCTTCACCGGTGAGGGAGTTGCCGACGATTGCGGCGCTGCGTCCAGTGGGTACCGATCCTCGGCTGTAGCCCGCGTCCGTCAAAGCCCCGAGTGCTGTTTCCAGAGCCAACCAGTGTGTGAGATCTGTCGACTTGAAGGTCCGCTCCGGTATCCGGCGACCGACCCAGTCGAATTCGAAACCATCCATGAACGCGCCGCGATCGGCGTATGTCTTGTCGACGTCGTCAGGGCTCGCGCTCCAGTAGTCGTCGAGGGACATCCGTGACTCCGGAAACTTTCGGAATTGCATCCGACGCGCGAGGACGTTCTCCCAAAATCCTTGCAGATCATGTGCACCGGGGGACCACATGCTCATCCCGACTATCGCAATCGCAGGATTAGTTGAATCTTCAGTCATCTTACACTTCCTATTTTCGCGCGCATCCACGGGAGACTCAATCGACCGAAGACTAACCACGCCCTCATCGGTGTGTAAAACGCAGATTCACCTCAAGGCATAAACAAATAACAAAGGTTGTTCGGCGCAATGAACGTGTTTCAGCAATTTAACAGCAATCGAGAGTTAGCTGTAACTCGGAGTTACTTATTTGCTTCGTAACCGGTCATGCTCCTGCTTGAACATCCGTACCGGATCCCGGTTTCACGGTCGCCATTTTCTCGCGATCGGCAAATATTCAGTTGAATATGCACCGAAATGCCGCAATGCCGAATATGTGGCCAATTCGCCGAATGTCCCAAATTGGTCGATCCCCGCAAATCAAACATCCGACAACTATCAATCTGAACATTCGTGACACACCGAAATTTAACAGCAGCACTCGAATGCCCATCAGACAACGAGAAATTCCAGATATTCTTCGGCGACCATCGTCCGAATCGACGTTTCGTTACACCGGAACTGAGCGAACGAATGTGCCAGCAAACCAGCCACATACAATTCAGCTTTGCGAGGCCGAGCCGGCGCGCTTTCGAGACGCGCGCGCACAAAGGGAACGGCACTTATAACAATTCGATCACACAGTTGTGCAGCTGGATTCCGACAGCTGTTTCACGCACACGGACCGACTCGGCAACTCAGCTTTCGAGGCGGCGAGCTCCGAGGACGTCCTTGAGGAGTTCCTTTGCAACATCCTCGGGATCACGTCTGGCAGTCGGATCAGCGGGCTCAGCCGCCTCCGCAAACATCTCGTCCTCGTCCTCCGGCGTTGCAGGCGGAGGAGTTGCCTCGTAGTCGACCTCAGGAGCAGGGGCCGGTCCAGGGTCTTCCGGATAGTCGGGGGCCTCGGGCGGCGGAATGTCGTCCGAATCTCCGCGCTGGGGCTGCGGGGCCTTGGGCGTCTGCGCTGCGCGCTCCTGACTGGGCCGCGAGAAGCGGGGCGCAGCGGCAGGGCGGCTCGGAGCTTCTGTCGCCTTGGTTGCGCTCGATACTGTCGGCGCTGTAGGCGCACCTTCTTGATACTCGACTTGCCAAGTGCCACCGAACATTTCGGCAAGGACCTCGCAAATGACCGCCGCGTTGTGCGGTTGCGTCACACGAGCACCCAGGACCGGTGAGCCGTGAGCGATGACAACGACATGTCCACGCACGTCGTGAACCGTCGCAGCGGACAGCATGGCCGGAAGAACCTTGTTTCGTTCACCGACCTTGTTGCGCAAGGTGTTCCACGATTCACGGAGAGTCTCGACTGTGGGGCCTGCCGAGACCGGCGCAGCTTCGGCAACCGCCGGCTCGTCGAACTCGGGCTCGGGCTCGGGCTCGTAGTCGGGTTCCGGCTCGGCAAGCCCGATCAGCTCTTCCGCCTCGACAGAAGCAGTAACCTGTGGTTCAACCACAGGAGCTTCAACTATTGGAGCTTCGGCAACCGGAGCTTCAACCACCGGAGCTTCGGCAACCGGCGGTTCCACGATCTCGACAGTGGGAGTCTCGACGACGGGAACTGCCGCTACCGGAGGTTCGACGACAGGAGCCTCCACAACCGGCGGCGCCGCAGCTGGAGCAGGCGCGGCTGGTTCCGGCCGTGCCTCAGGCTCGGCCTTGCGTTGAGAGGGCCGTTGGAACTTGGAAGCAATCTCCGGTTCGAGCGGCGGCACGGTGGGTGCCGGCGTTGCTGCCGCGCGAGGAGCAGCCGCGACTCCGGCAGCCGGAATACCTTGTTCCAGGCGCTCCAGCCGCTGCAATACAGCTGACTCGGTGTCGGAGGCCGACGGCAGCAGCATTCGCGCGCACATCACTTCGAGCAGCAGCCGCGGCGCCGTCGCACCACGCATTTCGCTGAGTCCGGCATGGACAGTTTCGGCGAAGCGGGTGAGCGTGGCCGGGCCGACTCGTTGAATCTGCTCACGCATCGTGACCAGCTCCGCTTCCGGAGCGTCGACCAATCCTCGTTCGCTGGCGTCGGAAACAGCCTGCATCAAGATGAGATCACGCAGGCGCTCGAGAAGATCGAGCGCGAATCGGCGTGGATCGTGACCGGCGTCCATCACGCGATCGACAGTGCCGAACAACGCGGCCCCGTCACTGGCAGACAGGGCGTCTACTGCTTCGTCGATGAGCGCGACGTCGGTGACTCCGAGAAGAGAGAGCGCGCGCGGATACGTGACACCTTCTTCTCCTGCGCCCGCGAGCAGCTGATCGAGGACACTCAACGAGTCACGAGGGGAACCGCCGCCGGCCTTGATGACCAGTGGATACACCGCAGGCTCGACCGGTACGCCCTCCTGGGCGCAGATCTTTTCCAGGAGTCCGCGCATGGTCGACGGCGCCAACAGGCGGAACGGGTAATGGTGTGTACGCGAACGGATGGTCGGGAGAACCTTTTCCGGTTCCGTCGTCGCAAAGATGAAGATGAGGTGTTCCGGCGGCTCTTCGACGATCTTGAGCAGCGCATTGAAACCCGCCGCCGTCACCATGTGTGCCTCGTCGATGATGAAGACGCGGTAGCGAGATGCGGCGGGTGCGTGGAACGCCTTGTCCCGGAGTTCTCGGGTGTCGTCGACGCCACCGTGACTTGCGGCGTCGAGTTCCGTCACATCCAGGTTGCCTGTGCCGCCCGGGCCCAGCGAAACGCACGAGTCGCACACGTTGCACGGCGTCGACGTCGGTCCCTGCTCACAGTTCAGCGAACGCGCCAGGATTCGCGCCGACGACGTCTTTCCGCAGCCGCGCGGGCCGGAAAACAGGTAGGCATGGTTGATGCGTCCGGTGTCGAGGGCCGTGCTGAGCGGTGCGGTGACATGCTCCTGCCCCACCACCTCGGCGAAGGACGCGGGTCGATACTTCCGGTACAGGGCCACGCGCAAAGACTACCGGCGACCCACGACAGGTGGTCCGGTGCGGGTGCAACGCCGACTTCTCCCGAAACATGTTCGCAACACAATCGCAGTGCGGAGGAAACCGCACGCACTCATCGTGGGTTCCGTGCACGCGGGCTGGTCCGCGTGCGTGAGGAGAAAACTGTGCCCGCCACCATCGATGCCGGAGCGACTGCCTGGTTGCTCGTCAGCACTGCACTCGTACTTCTGATGACGCCAGGACTCGCACTGTTCTACGGCGGCATGGTCCGCTCGACGGGCGTACTCAACATGATCATGATGAGTTTCGTCTCGATCGCACTCGTCACGGTTGCGTGGTTGTTCGTGGGCTACAGCCTCGTGTTCGGCGACGATCACGGTGGCATCATCGGCGGACTCGAGCACATCGGCATGGCGGGCATCGACCCGTCGACGGTGCACGGGAATGTCCCGGAAGTGTTGTTCGCAACCTTCCAATTGACGTTCGCAATCCTTACTGCAGCGCTCATCAGTGGTGCGATCGCCGACCGCGCGAAGTTCTCCGCCTGGATGATCTTCGTCCCCATCTGGTCCTTGCTCGTCTATGTCCCCGTCGCTCACTGGGTGTGGAATCCGCAGGGATGGCTCGCCCAGATGGGCGCACTCGACTACGCCGGTGGCCTCGTGGTCGAAATCGTGTCCGGAGCGTCGGGTCTGGCATTGGCACTGGTCCTCGGCCAGCGGATGGGTTTCAAGGCCGAGTCGATGCGTCCGCACAACCTGCCGTTCGTCCTGCTCGGCGTAGGCCTGCTCTGGTTCGGTTGGTTCGGATTCAACGCCGGCTCGGCCCTTGCGGCCGACGGTATGGCCTCGCAGATCTTCCTCAACACACTCGTCGCCGGTTGCACCGGACTACTCGGCTGGCTGTTCGTCGAGCAGAATCGTGACGGACACCCCACCACGTTCGGCGCAGCTTCGGGCGTCGTCGCCGGTCTGGTCGCGATCACCCCGTCGTGCGGAACGGTGAACATGTTCGGTGCGCTCGTCATCGGTCTGATCGCCGGCATCGTCTGCTCGTACGCCGTGGGATGGAAGCACAAGCTCGGCTACGACGACTCCCTCGACGTCGTCGGCGTGCACCTCGTCGGCGGAATCGTCGGCTCGTTGCTGATCGGACTCCTCGCGACGGCCGTGATGACGGGCGGTCCGGAAGGTTTGTTCTTCGGCGGTGGATTCGCGCAGTTGGGCAAGCAGTTCGTCGGCGTCGTCGTGGTCGCGCTCTATGCCTTCGGTGTGACCTACGGTCTCGGAAAGCTCATCGACAAGACCTTCGGCTTCCGCATTTCGCGTGAAGACGAGGCCCGCGGAATCGACGTTGCCCTGCACGCGGAGTCGGCCTACGAGCACGGAGTACTCGGCCACGGTCCGATCGGCGGACAGAACCCGAGCCCGTTCCTCCAGCGTCAGCGGGAGGAACGGGAGAACCGCGAGCGGGACTGACCGCCCTCACCGGTTCGCGATTTCCTCCATCAGGATCGGAACGCCGACATTGCAGGAATGAATCCCGACGACGGTGGTCAGTTTCAGCACCTCGAGAATCTCCTTCGGGGTCACTCCCATGTCGAGCGCGGCGCGAATATGGCGTCGTACGCCGGGTGCGTACATGTGTGTGCTCGCCGCATCGACGGCTATGCACAGCAACTGGATCACCTGAGGTGACAGCACCCCGCTGTTCCAGGGCTGCATCGCTGTCTTCATGTACAGCTCGGTCCACTCGGGATCCAGCTCCGAAAGTCCGTCCCACAACGGATTCCAGCCACCCGAATCCTTCATGGCCTGGGTCACGGGAAAAGCTTCACTTGCTCGAACGTCAGTCATCGATCTCCTCAGACCATCGAAAATGCTTGATTCAGTTCACGTTTGAGAATCTTTCCGGTTGCCGTCATCGGCAGCGACGGCACGAACTCGATGCGACGCGGATATTTGTAGGCGGCCATCTGTTCCCGCGTCCATTCCACGAGATCCGATTCGGAGATCTCTTCACTCGGCTCTCGGATCACGAACGCGACAACTTCTTCGCCGAGGCTCGAGTCCGGCACCCCGACGACGGCGACGAGTGAGACGGCTGGGTGAGTGAGCAGAACCTCTTCGATTTCGCGTGGGTAGACGTTGAATCCGCCCCGCACGATCATGTCCTTCGCGCGATCGACGATGTAGTAATTTCCGTCGGTATCGACCCGTGCCAAATCCCCGGTGCGAAACCATCCGTCGCGCATGACTTCCGCCGTCGCCTCGGGTCGGTTGAAATAGCCCTTCATGACGTTGTGCCCGCGAATGGCCAACTCCCCCAATTCATCGGGGCCGGCGATCGTGTGCCAAGAGTCGTCGACAAGCCGCGCTTCGACGCCCCAGATCGGCACGCCGATCGAACCGGGCCGGGGGTCGCTCTCCGGGTCACTGAACAAGGCCAGCGGAGAGGTCTCGGACAACCCGTACCCTTCGAGGATCTGAACACCGAAGCGTTCCCTGAACTGTGTCAAGATTTCGACGGGAAGCGCTGCACCACCGGAGATCGCGCACCGCATGTTCTGTGCAACGGTCTCGATATCCACCCCGGATTTCACTACCTCCTCCAGCACGCCGAGCAGTCCCCAATACATGGTCGGGACGCCCGCGAAGACCGAGATCTTTTCGCGTTCCATGATCTCGAGTGCCGCGGTCGCATCGAAGCGCGGCATCAACACCAAGGTGGCACCGACGCAGATTCCCGCATTCATGGTCACTGTCTGGCCGAACGAGTGGAACAACGGCAAAGTCAGGAGATAACGCTCATGCATGGACGGAACGCTCTCGAACAACCGGTTGGTCGACAGTGCATTCAAGACCATGTTGCAGTGAGTGAGTTCGGCGCCCTTGGGCTTTCCGGTCGTGCCGCTGGTGTAGAGAATGACCGCGGTGTCCATCGGTTCACGAACAACCGCGGCTGCAGGCGTTTCCGTGCCGGACACGGATGCCAGTGCTTCGCCTAGAGTCTCGACTCCGAGGATCGACGACGGTGCACCCGACTCGGCGCTGATCACGATCAGGGCCGAACAGGTCTCGCTCTGCTCGAACCCGGCGATGGCGTACTCAGCGATCGGCAATTCGGGACTTCCCTCGAAACAGAAGTACAGCTTTGCTTCCGAATCAGCCAGGTGATAGGCGATTTCGCGCCCCTTGAGCAGAATGTTCAGAGGAACGACGACGCCGCCGGCCTTGAGAATGCCGTAGTAGACGATCGGGAACTCGAGAACGTTCGGGCAGGACAACGCCACCTTGTCACCTGGCTCGACACCCCGCGAGACGAGCAGATGGGCGATGCGATTCGCGTAGGCGTCGAACTGCGCATACGTCAGCCTCGCTTCCCCGAGAACCAGCGCATCCCGTTCCGGGTATCGCCGGGCCGAATCTTCCAGCAGAGCAGCAAGATCAAGCACGACTGTGTTCCTCCTGCGCCTCGGAATCCGTGGCATGAGACGAGGCGGCGTGCGACACCGACTCGAGCAGTTCCAACACCAACGATTCCGCCCGCGGCCAATACCCGTATCCGGACGCCGGATTGAGGTGTCCGACCTCGCCCAGATCCAGCAACCGACTCCCCCATCCTTCAGCCAAACCCACAACTCGGCGATACCCGGCGAGCGGATCGTTCCGACTCGCCGCGACCGTGCTCGGAAACGGCAGACGCTGACGCGGTATCGGTAGCCACCCGTGACGGTCGAGATCTTCGAGAGACGGATAGGACTCGGGCAGCGGAAGTTCGAGATCCGCCGGCGTGACCAGAAGTGCGCCCGCAACCTCTCGATGATGCGCCCTCGCCCAGTGAGCAACTGTCATGACTCCGGCGCTGTGCCCGACCAGGACCACCGGCCCGCAGACACTTGTCAGCACCTCGTTCAATGCCGCAACCCGCGCATCGCGGCTGAGCTTGTCGGTCTCGAGGGGAGGAACCGTCAGAACGTTGTCGAGCCTGCGCGCGAGGTGAGTCTGCCAATGATCTTCGACATGATCCCGCAGACCGGGAACCATTACTACCGTAGTTGATTCATTCATCATGAGCTCCGAACGTCTGTTACTTCAGTGGCGCCGGGGATCTCGGGCCGATTCTGCAACGTCGCCAGCCGCCTCATCCCGGCGGGATAGGCACGCTTGCCGGCTACCAACGCGAGGGCCGCGACGACATAGATGAAGGGCGAAAGCTGTAGAGCGCCGAGAAGACCCAGGTGATCGGCGAGGATGCCGACAACGAAGGGACCGAGCGCCAGCCCGAGAAGGTTGTTGGCGACGGTGAGCGTTCCCATGGCCGACGCTCGAATCGAGTGATGGGTAAGGTTCGCGACCATAGCTGCCGTCGGCCCCGACGAACCGGCGGAGAAGAATGCACCGATACCGAGCAACACGAGTTGTGCTGTCCCCGTGCCTAACCGGAGCCCGATGCTCAGCGTCACCAACGAGATGGCGCAGTAGACAATGGCGGTGGTCCATTTTCGCGCCGAATCGTCGCGGCTGAATCTATCTGTGATGAAACCGCAGACCACCATCCCGCTTCCGACCAGGAGGACGAACACGGAAGCCGTGACGCCGGCCTTGTCCGGGGCCAAATCGTAGTAACGATTGAAGAAGCTCGGCAACCACGCCAGAAGTACAGCGGCGGTGAACATCTGGAGACCACCACCGATGTAGGCGAACAACACGGCGGGATTGGTGAACAGCGAGGACACCGGCGCACGAAAACCGTCGTGTCTCACCGCTTCCCCGGCGGCATCCGGCGCGGCCTCGACGGCGTAAGCGGTGAGCTTCTTCTCGGTGACGAGGGCACGGAAGAGCGCGACCAGAATCAGACCGAAGATCGCCATGGCGGCAAAAGACCACCGCCAACTGAACTGGACTGCGATGAACCCACCGATTGCCACACCGATGACCGAACCGAACGATCCACCGGCCATGAAGGCACCTGCAAGAGCTGCGTGCACGCGGGGCGCAAACACACTGAGGACCACGGCGATACCCACGCTGCCGTACGCCGCTTCACCGACACCGACCAGGAACCGGGCGCCCAACATCTGTTCGTAGGTCTGAGCGATTGCGCACAGCAACGTCGCGACACTCCACAACACCGCCATCAAGATCAAGCTCTTGACGCGGCCCCAGCGGTCCGCGAGCAGCGACAACGGGAACGTCAACAGCCCGACCATCAATGCCACCACGCTGCTCAGGGAGGCGAGGTGCGAATCGGAGAGATCCCAGTCCGCTTTCAGGATCGGGAAGACTGCACTGAGCACCTGCCTCGACATGTAGTCCGAGAGCAGAAGACCGAAAGCCAGGGCGAAAACGATCCACGGGTATAACTTTCGTCGTCCGCCGATTCCGAGCGCGGTGTCCACACGTGGCGTGGCGGGAGCTTGCAGTCCCATGACTCTCCTAGGAAGTACTCGAGGTAGACGGGGGGATTCGGGGGTACGAACCGTCGCGGTTCGTACCCCCGGAACTGTTGTACGAGAGGGTGCGAACTCAGGCGTGCTGCGTGAATCCCGGCTGGCCGATCCGGCGGTTGGGCGCGTAACCCAGCTTCGCCAACGTCTCGTCGGTGTCGGCATACGTCTCACCGATCCGGTAGATGTCCCGAGCTTCCTTCGCGGTAGCCACCTCGCGGCCCAATTCGCCTGCAATGCGCACCAACTGCTCGATCTGCTGCACCGACGTCATCTTCTCGCCCTTGCGGCCCCAGATGGTGTCCTCGTTGCCGCAGCGAGCGTGCAAGCCCATCGCGATGGCCATCGTGTTCACCGGCAGGACGCTACGCATCAGCGTTTCCAGCGTCAGGCACGCACCGTCGGGAACACGCTGGACGAAGTTCATCATGTTGTACGGGTTGGGTCCGTCGAAGCCGCCGCCGATTGCGACCCACGTGAGGTTGACCGGACCCGTGTAGATGCCGCGTCGGATCAACCGCTCCACCGTTTCGAGCTGCGGAATACTGGACAACTGGAAATGCGGCTGGATTCCGGCGGCCTGCAACCGGCGCAGGTGCTCTGCCACCCACTCCGGACCGGCGGGCACAGTCATTTCCCGATACGTATCGGCCAATTCCGGACGCTGCATCGACGTACCCGCGATGTCGTCGTCGGTCATCAGTTCCATGATGTTCATCTGGCTGGTATTGATCGCGATCGTCACCTGATCGGGAGCCGGCTCCAATTCCGCCAGCATGTGACGCACGTCGTCGGACAACCACTTCGCATCGGCACCTTCCCCCTCCGGGGCAAACGAAATCGACCCGCCGACCTGCAGAATCATCTCGGGAACGGCCTCACGCAAGCGACCGAGAAGCTCGTTGAACTTCGACAGACGCTTCGAGCCCTTGCCGTCGAGTTCACGCACGTGGATGTGGAGAACTGTGGCACCGGCGTTGAAACAGTCGACGGCTTGCTGGACGTGCTCGTCCATCGACAGAGGGAGGTCTTCTGCAAAATCGTCCGGCTCCCACTCCGGTCCGTAGGGAGCAACGGTGATGACAAGCTTGTCCTGGGTTTCGGGGAACAGTGAATCGTCGTGGAAATGCATAGCGTGACTCCGATCGAGTGAATGAATTTATCTTCGGGGCTGGGAAGAGAGATCAGAACGGTGCGTCGCCGATGATTCCGGCGCGCTCCATCTTTCGAACCGCGGGCCAGTAGTCCTGCACCGCGTAATGCTGTGTCGAACGGTTGTCCCAGAT
This sequence comes from Rhodococcus sp. MH15, assembly GCF_019266045.1. Lineage (NCBI taxonomy): Bacteria > Bacillati > Actinomycetota > Actinomycetes > Mycobacteriales > Nocardiaceae > Rhodococcus > Rhodococcus sp. MH15. The sequence continues at coordinate 383,227 of NZ_LPNP01000065.1, read as the reverse complement.
CGCGACGCTGTTTTCGGTCCAACGCCACCGAACCTGGTACTCGGGAATCTGAGCCTGGCTCGCCAGGTAAGTGAGCAGATTCCCGGCGCCGGGGGCGTAATCGATTCCATAGCGGACGTTCTCGGGCGTGTGATAGTTCACGAGGTGTGTGGCGAACGAATTGACGAAGAGAATCTTCTCGCCGGTCTCCGGATGTGTTCGTACCACGGGATGTTCGGCGTCGGGAAAGCGTTCCTTCAGCTGGTGCCGCTGTTCGATCGGCATCCGAGCGCCGAAGGTCGACTCGATACTGTGCCTGGCACGCAGATCCTTGATCTGCTCCTTGACCCGCGCCGGCAGATTCTCGTAGGCGAGTGCCATGTTCACCCAAATCGTGTCGCCGCCGACAGGAGGTGTTTCCACACAACGCAATACACATCCCATGGGCGGGTTAACGCGCCAGGTGGCGTCGCAGTGATATGCATTCTCGAAATGCTCCGGCGGGCTGTCCAGATCCTTGTAGATGCGGACCAGGCCCGGGTGGTCGGGGTCGCTGCCCAGAGCCGGATGATCCTCGAGTTCACCGAATCGCTGGGCAAGTTCTACGTGCTCGGCTTTGGAGAAGGTCTGGTCGCGAAAGAACAGAACCTTGTGTTCGAGCAACAATGCCTTGATTTCGGCGAAGAGTGCATCATCTCGCGCGACCTCGCCGAGATCCACCCCGGACAACTCTGCCCCGATCGAACAGGTCAATTTCTCGACGCGGATCGTATTCCTCGACGAGGGAAGGTTTTCTGTGAGCGTTGCGGTGTTGGTCATGACAATTCCTCTGGGAAGTGCTGTTTCGGTTCAGACGGAGAAGACGGAGGAACCGATACTGCGACCGGACTCCATGTCGTGGTGCGCACGCACCGCATCTTCGAGGGGGTACCGCTGGTTGATCTCGATCTTGATTCGCCCGGACTCGACGTGTGAGAACAGTTCGCCCGCCAGTTCGGCACGTTCTTCGGGATCCGCGATGTAATCGGCGAGAGCCGGACGTGTGAGGAAGAGTGATCCCTTGACTGCCAACTGCATTGCCTGAATCGGCGGAGTCGGTCCGGACGCCGTTCCGAAGCACACCAGCAGCCCCCGCCTGGCAAGGCAATCGAGAGAGATGTCGAACGTGGATTGCCCGATACTGTCGTAGACAACCGGCACGCCGACGCCCCCGGTGATCTCCTTGACACGCGCGACGACGTCCTCGCGGGTGTAGATGACGACTTCATCGCACCCGTGAGCTCGGGCAACGCTCGCCTTCTCGTCGCTCGACACCGTTCCGATCACTTTGATTCCCAACAGTTTTGCCCACTGGGTGAAGATCAGTCCAACCCCGCCCGCCGCAGCATGTAGCAACACGGTGTCTCCCGCTTTCAACGGGTAGATGCGACGCAGAAGGTAGGCGGCAGTCAGTCCTCGCATGGTCATGGCGGCCGCGGTGTCGAAGGCGATGCCGTCGGGTAGCGCGATCAGGTCGGACGACGCCATGATCCGCTCGGTGGCGTACGCACCCAGCGGACTGCCGGTGTAGGTCACACGGTCCCCCACTGCAAAATCGACTACTCCCTCGCCGATCTCTTCGACCACACCGGCGCCCTCGACGCCCATCCCGGCAGGCAATTGCGCAGGATAGAGGCCACTTCGAAAGTAGGTGTCGGCGAAGTTCAACCCCACCGCTTCATGACGAACCCGAACCTCTCCAGCGCCCGGTCGTCCTACCTCGATCTCTTCCCAACGCATGACGGACGGTGTGCCGATCTCGTGGAACCGAATGGCGTTTGCCATCAATGCTCTCCAATTCTGTGGGCGGGCTCGACTCGATTACGGTCGAGCTGTATTCGTACGCAACAACTTCCAGAAGTCGGTGCTCGGCTTCGTGGTCGTGCCGAACTGATGTGAACAAAACTATGTGAGATCCGGCTCACATGCTTAACTTGACGAGACACACAACACAACATTTCGGGACATCGAGTAAAGGGGGCCCTATGAAGCCACTCGCCCGCTACGCGTCACTGAACCGATACGTCGACCTGTGCCGAACAGTGGACGTGGACGCTGTGGCCCTCATGAGAAGTGTCGGCCTGAGCCCGGCAAGCCTGGCGAACCCCGACCAATGGGTACCGGCCGCCTCCATCGCATCGCTCCTGGAGCGATCGGCAGCGGAGTCCGGACACGAAGACTTCGGGCTTCTACTCGCCGGCCTGCGTCGACTGTCCAATCTCGGCCCCCTCAGCTTGGTCATCAGGGAAGAACCAGACGTCAGGAGCGCACTCGACGTATTGATGCGATACGAGCACACGTACAACGAGTCATTACGCATTCGATTGAACGAGGTCAACGGACTCGCCACCCTGCGAATCTCGCTCGAGGTCGGCGAACCGGTCGACACCAGACAGAGCGTCGAACTCGCAGTCGGCGCGACACTGCAGATCCTGCGGAGTTTCCTGGGTTCTCGATGGCAACCGGTCAGCGTGGGATTCACGCACAATGCCCCGAAAGACACGAGCACGCATCGGCGAATCCTCGGCGAGACGGTGGAATTCGATCACGAGTTCACCGGCATCGTTTTCTTCGCCGCCGACCTGGATGCGGCTAACCAACTTTCCGACGAGTTACTCCGGCCGTACGCTCGCCAGTTCCTCGACTCACTTCCCGCATCGGAAACCTCCGATACCCTCAGCCGCACCAAGGAATTGATCGAAGTTCTGCTTCCGACCGGCCGCTGCTCTGTCGAGCAGGTGGCACGCAGTCTCGGATTCGACCGGCGGACACTGCACCGTCATCTCGCCGAATCCGGAGATACGTTCACGGCCGTTCTCAATTCGGTTCGAAGCTCCCTCGCGGAACGATTTGTCTCCAACCCTCGCTATTCGTTGACCGAAGTGGCTGTGCACCTAGGGTTTTCGACGCAGGGTAGTTTCTCGCGCTGGTTTCGCACTCAGTTCTCGATGAGCCCGAGCGCGTGGCGGACTCAGCGCTCGATCAGCTGACCAGCACGACTCCGACGTAGGCGATCGTTGCCACCCACACAGTGGAAATCGCGGCCAGCACGAATGGCCGGGCGCCAACTCCACGAATGACGCTCAACCGCACCCCCAGCCCGAGTGCGAACATCGCGGCGGCCAACAGCGCCGTCTGCACCGTCTTCGCCAGCCCCAGAAGCTCATCCGGCAAGATGCCCGTGGAGCGCAAGCCCATGCAGCCGATGAATGCCACGACGAACAACGGAATCAGCGGGGGACGCTTGGCGGCAGTGCTGTCGACCATCCTGCGTTGCCGGATACTCAGAAACGCCATGACCGGCGCCAACATCAACACGCGCGCAAGTTTAATCACGGTCGCGACGCCCAACGCGGTGGCGCCGAGAGCGCTGCCGGCAGCCACCACTTGCGCCACTTCGTGGATCGACCCACCGGCCCACATGCCTGCACCGACCTCGTTCATACCGAAAGCGTTGGCCAACAGTGGGATTGTCGGAATCATCAGAGTTCCGAAAATCACCACCAACGCAACAGCGGTGAGCAACTCTTCCTCTCGTGCATTCACCACACCGTCCGCAGCAGCCACGGCGGCAGCGCCACAGATCGAGAAGCCGCAGGCAATCAGAATTCTCTGCGACCAACTCAATCCGAGAAGTTTTCCGGCATACATGGTCCCGGCGATACCGAGGAACACAATCGCCACCACAACAGCGATCACTCCCCAGCCCAAACCGACGATGTCGGAGAACATCAATTGCAGCCCGAGCAGAGCGATACCCACCCGAAGTAGCCGCTTCGCCGAGAATGCCAGGCCAGGTTGGAATTTCGCCGGCAAAGAGACGGTATTCGCCAACACCGCACCCGCCACGATCGCAATCAGCAACGGACTCACGGCGGAGGTGAACCGACCGGCTATCAGCGCGACCGTGGCCCCCAAGGCGCACAACGCAACTCCGGGCACCAATGCAGCCACACTGGACCACCGTCGTACTTCTGACGAAGGGGCGACTGCGGGTTTCTCGGCCACGGACTTCACATCACGGTTCACTCATCCAGCGTCCTTGAGCCACCATCGCTCCGGTAGGGCGATTTCTACCATCACGGCATATCAAATCGATATGAACGTGAAGTTCGGTATAGCCTGTTTGCATGACCAGACGGTGGCCCGACCTCACCACTCTCGAGCTACTCATCGGCATCGATGATCACGGAAGTCTCAGTGCGGCAAGCCGTTCAGCAAACATTGCGCAGCCGAATGCCAGCCGCGCCGTCAAAGCACTCGAGCGGCAGCTCGGGATGCCACTCATACACCGAAGGTCGACGGGGGCGGCTTTGACTCCGCAGGGGACCGTAATCGTCCACTGGGCGCGCCGCGTCCTCGCCAACTCGAGGCAGCTTCTCGACGTCGCCGAAGGGATGCGGACCGAACGATCCGCGGAATTGACCGTGTGTGCCAGCATGACCGTCGCCGAACATCTGATTCCGGCCTGGCTCGGTATCTTTCGGTCACTACATCCTGGTGTCACCGTCCACCTTCAGGTCTACAACTCGACCCGCGTCCTCGAGGCTGTCGAGGTGGGAATGTGCGACCTCGGATTCGTCGAGTCACCGACCGTTCCGAAGAGCCTGTCCAGCGTCACCGTCGCGCGTGACTCGCTGGTCGTGGTCGTTCATCCGGATCATCCATGGGCGCGTCGACGAAAGCCGCTGACCGTCGCCGAACTGGCAGCGACGCCGCTGCTGGTGCGCGAGCCCGGATCGGGAACCAGAACGACTCTCGAGCTGGCGTTACACGAATACGAGCGCGGTGCACCGTTGTTGGAACTGGGTAGTTCGGCCGCGATTCGAACCAGCGTGCTCGGTGGCGTCGGCCCGGCGGTACTGAGCACGCTGGCCGTCGAGGACCAGGTGAAGCAGGGAGAACTTCGGGTCGTAGCCGTCGAAGGCTTGGAACTCGACCGATCCCTGCGTGCAGTGTGGCGCCCGCCGCGTCAGCTCGAGGGCCCCGCAGGCGACCTGATGAAAGTAGTGCGTGCCAGCGGGTCCCGGAAGTCCTGAAAGCGGCTTACTTCTTGTCGGCCTTCGCTGCTGCCTTTGCGGCCTTCTTGAACTCGCGGACCTCGAGCAAAGACTGTTCGTCGACCACGTCTGCAATCGAGCGCCTCGAACCTTCGAGCCCGTAGTCGCCGGCCGCTTGGCGCCAACCTTTCGGCTCGACGCCGATCTGTTTTCCGAGCAACGCCAGGAAGATCCGGGCTTTCTGATCCCCGTAACCGGGTAGGGCTTTGAGCCGCTTCAGCACTTCCTTGCCGTCGGGATTTCCCGAAGTCCAGATCGCCGCGGTGTCGCCGTCGTAGTTCTCGACGATGAACTGGCACATGAGCTGGATACGCTCACCCATCGACTTGGGGAATCGGTGCACAGCCGGAGGCTCGGCACAGACGGCGATGAACTCGTCGGTGTCCATGTCGGCGATACGCCTGACGTCGATACCGCTGAGCCGATCCGCCAGCTTCTTCGGACCGAGGAAGGCCGTTTCCATCGGAACCTGTTGATCGAGAAGCATTCCGATCAACAACGCCAACGGGTCCTCGGCGAGGAGAGCATCAGCTTCGGGGTCACCGACAAGGTTCAGTTGAAGTGCCATGAGTCCGATACTGCCACGTCAGACGGCAGTTGTGACCGGCGCCGACGCATCCGGGGCCGGAATCTTCCACTTCTTCCAGCCGAACAGAACCAACGTCGAGACCGCGGCAAGCGTGAAGACCCAGAGGTAGACGCCGACGGTCGGAATCCGCAGATACTCGGGCGGCACGAACATGAACAAGCCCATTCCGATGAAGCGATCCGTACCCGGAATGACCGACGGGTCCCACCAGGTGTGAGACCAGTTCAAGACCGGGAGCAGGAAAACGAACGGCGCCACCCACGCCCAGCGCTTCTTCGACACCATCGCGTAGTGCGCGGCGAGGACGACCAGCGGGACGAACCACACCCAGTGATGGCCCCACGAGAACGGCGAGACAGTGGTCGCAGTCAACCCCGTCATGGTGAGGCCGAGCAATTTCTGGCCGTGGCGGTGAGCAATCCACGCGGCACCGAGTCCGAGGCATACCGCTAGCGCACTGAAGACTAGGACCAGGACCCGCGACGGCGTCGGAGTGTGAGTGAGCTGAGCGATCAGACCGGACACGGACTGGTTGCTCGGAGCATCCGTCGGTCCGACGCGTTCGCTGTCGACAAGAGTGCCGGTCCAGTACTTGTACGCATCGTTGTAGATCACGACGAAGCCGATCGCAACGGTCGCAGCGAACGTCACGACGGCCGTCACCAACGCACGCCATTGACGAGTGATGAAAAGGTACGCCCAGAAGAAGGCCGGAGTGAGCTTCACGCCGGCGGCGATGCCTGCCCCGATTCCTCGGAGCCGACTCTTCTCGTCCCGACCGAGGTCCCACACGATCAAGAGCAGCAGGAAGATGTTGATCTGCCCGAGCCAGAGCGTCGTACGTATCGGTTCCATGAACAGAAAGATCGTCGTCGCCAACGCACTCACGGCGTACGCCTTCACGTCGAGCCGATAACCGAGGTACTTCCAGCACAACAAGATCACTGCGAACAACGCAGCGATGTTCAAACCCGTCCACACAACAATCGCCTGTTTGAACGAGAGCACCGCCCACACCGTGAACAGCAAAGCCGCAAACGGGGTGTACGTGAACATCATTCCGTCCAGGACTGGCCCGTCGTACAACGGAAGGCCCTGAACCACAACGCTGCCGCCGTGGCGGTAGACGTCGAGATCGAGGAAATTTTCGAAGATCCCCCAGTACCGCGTATTCATCGGCACGGCGAAAAGAACCATCAGCACGGACGCGACTGCCAGAACACCGAGTACAGAGAATCCGAGAACACCGACACGGAGGGTGCGTCGCGGTATGTCAGCTTCGATGACCGACTCTGATTTCGCGGTGTGCGCCTCGAAAGAAGGCCCATCCGAAGCGTTGATCGCGCCCGTCACTACAACCTCCGGGATTTACACCCTATGTCGGGAATTGATGCTCCGAACGGTACAAGACAAGACCGAAAAGTACCGACCGGGCACGCCGCTTCGAGAACTCAGATCTCGGAGAGACGCGATTCGGTAGCTGCGAGCAGAACACACGTAGCCACGCCGTCCATGGCAACTTCGAGTTCAGCCTTGGACGGGAAGCTCGGGGCCAACCGGATGTTCCGGTCATCCGGATCCGTGCTGTACGGGAAAGCCGACCCGGCAGCGGTGAGCGCGATACCCGCGTTCTTCGCCAGTTCGATGACCCGCTTGGCCGTGCCGTCGACCACGTCGAGGCTGATGAAGTATCCGCCCTTCGGCTCGGTCCAAGACGCGACCTTCGATGCACCGAGACGATCCTCGAGGATCCGCAGTACGAGCTCGAACTTGGGCGCGAGGAACGCGCGATGCTTCTCCATGTGCGCACGAACGCCGTCGGCATTGCCGAAGAAACGCAGGTGGCGAAGCTGATTGACCTTGTCCGGTCCGATGCTCTTCTTGCCCAGGAACTTCTGGTACCAGGCAAGGTTTTCCGCCGAGCTACCGAAGAAGCTCACACCAGCGCCGGCGAAAGTGATCTTGGACGTCGACGCGAACACGAGCGGACGGTTGGGGTGTCCGGCCTCCGCTGCCATCGAGAGAATGTCGTAGGAAGGCGCAGTCTCGCCGACAAGCGGATGTACGGCGTACGCGTTGTCCCAGTACAGGCGGAAGTCGGGCGCGGCCGTCGGCATCGACGCGAGCGTACGGACAATTTCTTCGGAGTACACGGCACCGGTGGGGTTCGCGTAAACCGGAACCGCCCACATGCCCTTGATCTGCGGATCTGACGCAACAAGTTCGGCGATCTTGACGACATCCGGGCCGTCGTGGTTCATCGGCACCGCGATCATCTCGATGCCGAGGGACTCGGTGATCGCGAAGTGGCGGTCGTAGCCCGGTGCCGGGCAGAGAAACTTGATCTTCTCTTCCTGTGCCCACGGCCGGGCCGAATCCGGTGTGCCATGAAGCAGTGAGAACACGACGTTGTCGTGCATGATCTCGAGGCTCGCGTTGTTTCCGGCGAGAAGGTTCGCAACGGGGATACCCAGCAGCTCGCCGAAGATGGCGCGCAGTTCCGGCAGACCGGTGAGTCCGCCGTAGTTACGGCAGTCGGTGCCGCTTCCGTCACGGAAATCACCGTCGCCGGGCAGCGTCAGCAGCTCTGCGGAAAGGTCGAGTTGTTCCGGGGAAGGCTTACCGCGGGTCAGATCGAGTGCGAGCTTCTGCGCCTGGAGCTGCGTGTACTTCGCGCTCTGGCTCTCATGCTCGGAGGTGAGTTCTTCATGGCTCATCAACCCGATCTGGGTTTGGATAGGCATCCGGAGCGGCCTTTCACCGACGAGGCGGGGTCGGGTATGTGAAAAAATAGAGGACCCCGCGCACCCGGCAGAGCCCGTTGACCCTTGCTGCCTTCCGGCCCTGGGGGAGTTCACAGGATGCGCGCCGCGCGGGATCCAATGAACAGTGTAGACGGCTTTCTCCGGCCGCTGCACACCACCTACCGGGGCCGAGATGCAAACCTCGAGTTCCACCGGTTCTTCGCAGGTCAGGTACCCGTTTAACGCTTCGCGCCCGCAATTGGGTATGCTGCTCCACGGAGGATTCGCCTAGTGGCCTATGGCGCTCGCCTGGAACGCGGGTTGGGTTAACGCCCTCAGGGGTTCAAATCCCCTATCCTCCGCCAAAGGAACCCCTGTGAACTGCTGAGAAGCGGTTCACAGGGGTTCTTTTCTGTCCTCATGCAACGAGTAATGCAACAGGGTCTCGGTTCAGCTCGATGTTCTGCGAGCTCAGACGGTCTGCCGACTCGTGGTGGTTTCGATCCCGCAGCGCGCCGAATCGGAATGCTGCTGCGTGATTTCGAGTGGCCCGCCGATGGCCCGAACCCGATTCGGGAAGCTATGGCCACATCTGCTCCTGCAGCCCGCGTTGGTCATGAAATGACACCCGCGCCGCAAGTCTTATTTATCCAGATCCCATTCTGGATAAGATAGGCATGGAAAGCAAGGCGGCAATATAGCGTGGATACAGGGAGAGACCAGATGGCGTACAGGACGTTGAAATCGATCTTTCACCAACGAGATCGTGCTGGTGCCGATGCTGAGGAGCGAGCGCGACGCGATTCTCCCGCCGCCGTCCACTGGGACCTACTGATCGGCGAACACTCGACGTTCGCACTGATGACACCCGAAGTCGCAGCGCTGATCGAACGGATCATGAGCTTCGAGCCGAAGATCCGGGCTGAGTGGAACGGGCTGCCGGCCCTCGCGCGCACCCACTACCTGCATCGCATGGTGATCGACGAGATCCAGGCAACGAACGAGATCGAACAGGTCCGCTCAACCCGGAAGGAGATCAGCGAGGCAATCGAGATGGTGTGGGCGGAGCAACCCCTCGCGAACAAGCGGTTCGCCGAGATGGCGCGGCTCTATCTCAATATCGGCAACGACCAGGCCGAGAGTCCGCAGACGCTCGACGACATCCGAGACGTCTACGACGCGGTAACTCGGGGCGAGATTCGCGACGAGGACGCCCCCGATGGGAAGCGGTTCCGGCAAGGGCCAGTATCGATCACGTCAGGAATCAAGGTCGTGCACACCGGTGTGGTACCCGAGTCAGCGATCGACGACGCGCTGACCCTCATGCTGAGCCAGGGGGGCGACGACTCGATTCCACGACTGATCAGGGCAGTGGTCGCGCACTTCATCTTCGAGTACACGCACCCGTTCTACGACGGCAACGGCCGAACCGGACGCTACCTTCTCGCGCTGGACCTTCGACAGGTGTTGGCTCCGTATGCGAGCCTGGCATTGTCGGCGACCGTCGCCGACAACAAGGATCGTTACTACAAAGCATTCTCTGACGCGGAGAATCCATTGAACCGCGGAGATCTGACGCCCTACCTGATCGATATGCTGGAGATCATCGCCGAGGCGCAACATCGACTGCTGCTCGACCTCTCCGAGAGGCGGCATAAGATCGACACACTCGAGGCGCGTATCCGCGTTCTGGTGGAGGATGAGGAATTTCCGCTGAACTTGGGACTCGATCGCGAGTCGACGCCGCCGGTTGATAGCAACCACATCGGCGCAGTCCTGTTCACCCTGGGTCAGGCCCACTGCTTCGAGGCGAACCGCGCCATCAAGTTGAACACCCTGGTCGAGGTGGTGGGTCGATCCAGCCAGTTCGCCCGCCCGCGACTTCAGCGCCTGGACGATGCCGGGATCATTGAGACGGTTACGAAGAGACCGCTGCGCTTCCGGCTCACGGCACGGGGGGTATCGCTCCTCGATCTGGATGGGGCGTGATTTTCGCCAGGTCGCAGATGGGCTAGGTGGCGATTGGGCGCACGATCGACGTTTCCATTCCCACTCGCGAATGGAGTGCAGTGGCCGCAACATTTGTGGTCTTCGTCGGCGCACTGGTTCTGCCGCCGGGTACCGCACGACGATTGGTTGCAGCGAGCTGGGCCGTCCACCCGATTTTCGACCTACTTCACGAGCGTGGTCCAGAATCACGTCTGCCGGATTGGTACCCCGCAATTGCGCGGGATACGACCTCGGAGCCGCTGGACTTCTTGCTGCCGAACCACGCAATTTCGTTTGACAGACTCACAAACCCGAGGACAGACTTTCCGTCCAACCCAACCATCGGGAGTACGCGTGATTGCCGGCCAGACCAATCTGCTCGCAGATTGCAGCAGTTGCTTCGGTCTGTGCTGCGTCGCACTCCCCTTTTCCAAGTCCTCCGACTTCGCGACCAACAAGAATGCCGGCGCCCCCTGCAAGAACCTGCAGCAGGATTTCCGTTGCGGCATTCACACCGGATTGCGAAAGAAGGGCTTCACCGGTTGCACCGTCTACGACTGTTTCGGTGCGGGACAGAAGGTTTCACAGCAGACCTACGACGGCGTCAGCTGGCGTGATGCCCCGGAGACCGCGTCAGACATGTTCGAAACCTTCCCTGTCATACGCCAGTTGCACGAACTGCTCTGGTATCTCGCCGAAGCCCGCTCGCTGAAGCAAACCCACTCGATACGAAAGGAACTCGACGCTGCACTCGCAGAGACGGAAAGCCTGACCAACGGCACACCTTCGCAGATTCAAACCGTCGACGTCTCAGCACACCGAGCGGCAGTCAACACACTGCTCTTGCAGACGAGTAACCTTGTGCGCTCACCGATCTCAACCAAGAAGGGTCGAAAACTCGACCACCGCGGCGCAGACCTCATCGGCGCCAAATTTCGTGGTTCCGATCTACGTGGGGCCAACTTTCGCGGGAGTTACCTGATCGGTGCAGACCTCCGCGACTGCGAACTCGATCGAGCCGATCTGATCGGTGCAGACTTGCGCGGCACCGACATTCGCGGCGCAAAACTCCGCGGCAGTATCTTTCTCACGCAGTTCCAGATCAACGCGGCGATCGGCGATTCGGCTACCACGCTGCCCGATTCACTGACCCGCCCCAGCCACTGGGCCTGAACCCGACTGTCAACTCCGTCGACTGTTGACGACTGTCAACTCCGTCGACGGAGAACGACCTTGTTAGCTTCCGGATCGACAGACACCCACGGCGGGTCACCGTCCGTTCCGTCCTCACGATGCATAAATGCGCTCTGACGCTGTTCGAATTCATGATGCTTGGACCCCTGAAACAGGGCAGCAACCTCTTCGAAGCCCGCGGCCGAGACCGGACGAGTCGTACGTCCCCGAGTCCACGGCAGTGCCCGGCCGCCGGTGAGCCGGTTCCAGAGAGTCTCGGCGAAAGCGAACAGGACCAGCAGCACGAGCAAGCCTTGCAGCGTCAACGCGAACAGAGTGCCCATGAAAGAAGTCTAGCGACGAACGCCCCCGGTCCCCTCGACTTCCGATCGGCCGCCCTATGTCTGGTCCCGCGGTCGATGATCTGCCACAATGCAAGCTGTTACGACTAGTAACACCTTCGGGGGGAGGATTTCACGTGAGCTTGATACTTGCAGCTACCGATCGTTCGGAGCTTGCCCAGACGCTTGGTACCGAATTAATACATTTCGGGCACCAGATACAGCTCGTCCGCACCGGGCGCCGCCTACTCGATGACCTGGACACCGACAGTTTCGATATCGCCGTGATCGATCTCCTTCTGCCGGACATCGACGGCTACGAGATCGCACGGCAGATCCGCTTGCGCAGTTCGATGCCGATCATGATGCTGGTGGATACCTACGAGGACATCGACGAAGCACCACATCGCGCTGTCTCGGACTTTGTGCTGAACCCGATCGATTCTCACGCGCTCGATCTTCGGGTCACCGCAATCCTTCGTGAAACCGCACATCCCGCCCCCGGCAAACACCAACGTCACGGTGACCTGCTCCTCGATCGACGTGCGATGACGGCGACGATGGGCGGAAAGCTGCTGGTCCTCAGTCGGACCGAGTGGCGGGTACTCCTGGAGCTGTCGACCGAGCCTGGGCGCGTGTACTCACGTGATCACCTGATCCGAAACGTGTGGGGTTCCGACCACGAAAGGACGCGTGTAGTCGACGCAACCATTCTCAGCCTGCGGTCCAAACTCGAATCCGATCCCGCGAAACCGAAGTACATCAAAACCATCAGGGGATTCGGATACCGCTTCGGCCCGGTCGACTGAAGTCGCCTTCGTGTCGGTGCCGCTCGATAAGCTCTCGTCATGGGTTGGTACACACCACAATCGGTCGCCCCGGATCTCTCCGACATCCTGGTGTGTGGCTGGACGGCGTGCGCAGAAGGAGAACACCTCCTCGTGCCCGATGCTTGCATGGACGTGCTGTGGATACGCGGCGTCGGCATACGCGTCTGTGGCCCCGAAACCGCTGCATGGTCATTCACTCTTCCGCCCGGAACACGCTCCGTGGGTGTTCGATTCCGCCCTGGATCGGCATCGCCGATGTTGCGAACCTCGGCGTCCGAGCTTCGGGATTCTCGCGCCGATCTCAGCGATGTAACCGACGCACGCACGGAACGAATACTGTTGAACCGCTTGGAAAATTCCGAAGACCACGAACAGGTCTCCATCCTCGAAAGCGCTGTTCGGAGTTGGGTAAGTTCGAGTTTCCGTCACGATCCGGTGATCAACCACGTTCGCACCGCACTGTCCGAACATTCGTGGAATGTCAGCTCTCTCGCCGACGCGGCGGCACTGACTTCGCGCCAACTCCAACGTCGATGCAACGACGCCTTCGGATACGGCCCGGCAACGCTGCGCTCGATCCTGCGCCTCCAGCGCTTCATGGCGCTCGCTCGCAGTCGACCCGCACTGGGACTCGCTGAATCCGCCGCCCACTGCGGATTCAGCGATCAGGCCCACTTGACCCGTGAATGCCGCCGAATCTCGTCGCTGACCCCGGCGGCTCTACTCCGCACCCAAGCCCCCGACTGGCACGGGTCGGATACCGTTGTCGCGCTGGCGGAGGGAGACGCGGTCGCGTAATCCCGACCGCGCTCCCCCGCCGTCACTTCTGGCTGAAAAGCGTCCTTGCCGACCACAGCCCACCGAGGGAAAGAACTGCGACCGTCATGTAGTAGTAACTGGGGGCGTCGAGCGAGCCTGTTGTACTGATCAACCAGGTCAAGACCAACGGCGCGATTCCGCCGAGCAAAGTCACTCCGAGGTTGTACGACAATGACATTCCGGTAGCCCGGATCTCTGCCGGGAACAGCGAACTCATCAGGGCGGGCAAGGGACCGAAGGCAAACGCCATGATGACACCCAGGACCGAAACAACCAGGACGAGGGTCAGAGTCGACGGGTGATCGACCATCAATTTGAAGAGCGGCCAGGCCAAGACGATTGCCGCAACGGCGGCCCAGGTCATAACTCTCGCCGGTCCGACCCGGTCTGCAAGATGCCCGATCAACGGCACGGTGATCAAGGTGACCAGTCCGGCGACGATGCCGCCGAGATAGCCGGCCGAGGCGGAAACTCCGAGGTTCTTCACGGCAAACGTCGGCATGTACAAGATGAGGTAGATCGAGATAGTCGCGACGCCCACTACTGCGGCACCGGTCAGCACCCGGCCGAGATGCCTGGTCAGCGTCGTCTTCAGCGGAGCCCTTTCCGGAACGCTCGTCTTGAAATCGTCCGTTTCGTCAAGCTTGGCACGGATGTAGAGTCCGACCGGCCCGACGATGATGCCGAAGAAGAACGGAACGCGCCAGCCCCACGAGTAGAGCGCTTCATGCGAAAGGTGAGTGTTGAGCACGTATCCGAACAGCGATGCCAGGAAAACCGAGGCACCCTGGCTGGCAACTTGCCAGGAAGAGTAGAACGCCTTCTTGTGTGGCGCAGTCTCCACGAGGAAGGTTGTAGCAGTACCGAATTCACCGCCGGCGGAGAATCCTTGAATGAGACGTGAGACAAGGATGACGACGCCGGCCCACGGTCCGATCATCGAGGTCGTCGGCGCCACGGCCATGATGAGCGTGCCGATCATCATCAGCATCATCGTCAACGTCAAGGCGTTCTTGCGCCCGCGACGATCGGCGTAGCTACCGAGAACCATCCCGCCAAGCGGCCGGATGACGTACGAGATCGCGAACGTCGCGAACGTCAGTATCAAACCGAGCGTGTTGTCGCCGCCGGGAAAGAAATTATGGGCGATCACCACTGCGAATGATGCGTAGACGATGACGTCGAACCATTCGAGCGCAGCGCCGAGCGAACTGCTGATCACCGCCTTGCGAGCAGCGGCCAGGCGTTCCGGGGTGACTGTTCCGGAGGTTGGCGTAGTTGCCGTGGACATGGTTTTCCTTAGGGGGTCAGGGTGGGTCAGGCGCGGGCGTGAGCGATGACGTTCCGAACGAACTGCTCGCACTGTGCCAATTGGTCAAGTGTCACGTACTCGTCAGGTGCATGCGCCTGAGTGATGCTTCCCGGCCCACACACGACAGTGGGGATACCGATAGTCGCGAACATCCCGGCCTCGGTGGCGTACGCGACCTTTTCGTCCGAGGCCCGACCACCCCATTGTTCGACCAGTGCGGCCGCCGAAGCATTCGCATCCGTCTCCAGGGGAGGAACCGAGGCCGACACGTGCATCGTCACGGAGGCTGACGGGTTTTCCTCCTGCATCAGGTTTTCGATCCGATTCGCCTCGGCGGCAAAGCGTTCGAGCAAATCTGCGGCGCCAGCTGAGCTGATGCTCCTGAATTCGAAAGTGATGGAGCAATCCTCGGGGACAGTGTTCACTGCGATCCCGCCGGATACGAGATTGACCGAACACGTCGTCCAGGCCACGTCGAATGCGTCGTCGTACGGGCCGGACGCACGGAGCTCGTCGGCCGCGCTTCTGACGAATCGAATCAACTCCGCGCCGTATTCGATCGCGTTGACTCCTTGCGGAGTAAGCGACGAGTGCGCCGAAACACCATGCAGATCAACACGTATGACGTTCATCGACTTGTGTGCGCGAATGACCCGCATCTCCGACGGCTCTCCGACGACGCACACATCAGGGCACAGGTTCCGGGAAACAACCTCCTCGACCAACCCGGCCGCACCGATGCAGCCGACTTCCTCGTCGTAGGAGAATGCAAAGTGAATAGGCTTCGCCAGCGGCCGAGCAACGATGTCGGGGATCGCAGCGACGACGATCCCGATGAACGACTTCATGTCGCACGTGCCACGTCCGTACAGGCTTCCGTCGCGAACGTCGGGCGCGAAAGGGTCGCTACTCCAGTCTTGATCGTCGACCGGCACTACGTCTGTATGGCCGGAGAACATCACACCGCCGGCAGTACTTCCGTCAGGAGGAGTGAACGTTGCCAACAAGTTGAGCTTCGTTCCCTCGTCATCGGCAACAAGTACCGGCTCGACCCCATGGCGACGTAGTTCCGCCGCAATGAGATCGATCAACGGTCGATTGCTCACGGCACTCGTCGTATCGATTCCGATGAGGCGTTGCACCCACTCGAGGCTTCTCTCTGTCGGAACAGCGGGCAACGTGGTCGATGACATCTGGTTTCTCCTTTCACAGCATGAACGCGGTGGGCACTCGCCACCGCGTTCTGCCCTTCGAGCATGAATGAAGTGATCCCAGACACAATGAAGATGCACGATACTTGCACCATGATCGAAGAAACGCAGGATTCCGCCGTACTGGACGACGTCGACCTCGCCCTGATCAATTGCCTGCAACTCGACCCGCGAGCGTCGTGGCGCACGGTTGGCGACGCGCTCAAAGTGGATCCGGTTACCGTGGCTCGCCGCTGGCAGCGGTTACAGGATTCCGGCACCGCCTGGGTCTCTGCCAGGGCAACCGGCCATGGCCGTCCGGAGTCGTGTCTGGCTTTTGTCGAAGTCGACTGCACGACTTCGAACGCGTTGACGATTGCAGAACGACTTGCCCGCTGGCCGCACGTACTGAGCGTCGAACACACAAGCGGCCCAGGCGACTTGACACTTCTCGTCGAGGTCAGAGACATGGCTTTCCTGTCGCGCTTCCTGCTTCGGTCGCTCGCGTCGGTACCCGGGATCGTCAGTTCGCGTGCACACCTCGTCACCGAGGTCTTCGCGATCGGAGACGACTGGAAATTGCAGGTACTCGATGCCGCGCAGCGAGCGACGATGACAGACCGGCCTGTGCGATACAAATACGCGCCGACGGATCAGCGCCATCACGGGAAGACGTTCGACGCTGTCGACCGCCAATTGATATTGAAACTGGGTGAGGACGGTCGATCGTCGATTGCCGAGCTCACGGTCGGTACCGGCCTCAGCGAAAGTACGGTCAGGCGGCGACTTGCCGAATTGACGTCGCGCAACCAGATCGTGTTCCGCTGCGACGTGTCTCTGCCACTGTCCGGCTGGCCCCTCGTGACCTGGGTGTGGGGATATGTCGATCCCACGGACCGGTCGACGATTCGTGCCCTGGTGGAGCGAGTGCCGGGAACGCGGGTGTGCATGCGGATATCCGGTGGACGCGCCAACACACTGCTCGCGATCGCCGCACACTCCCTTCGCGAAACTCCCATTACCGAAGTACAACTCGCACAAGAGGCACCGGGCCTGGTGGTGCTGAACAGGTCAGTGGTGCTGCGATCGATGAAGAGGGTGGGCCGACTTCTCGACGACGAGGGCAAGAGTGCCGGGGTCGTACCGATGGACATCTGGGCGGAAGCCCCGGAGATCGAGTGAATGTCCGAAATAATCAATCACGATGCGCTGTGGCGGTGAAGGATTGTTGTCATGACTTCAACAGAGATCTCCCCCGCCCAGCGTTATCGGGATCTGGCTGCCGGATTCACGGCCCGGATCGACGCCGTACCCGCCGACCGCTGGGACGACGATTCCCCCTGCGAGGGCTGGACCGCCCGCGACGTGGTGAGACACGTGCTCGACAGCGAACGAGACATGGTCAAGGTAGTCGGCCTGGAATTGGCACCCGGTCCGTCGGTCGACGACGACCCGTCGGCAGCCTGGGCGGCCGTCCGCAATTCGATGCAGGAAATTCTGGACGATCCGGCAAAGTCCACCCTGGAATACGACGGACACTTCGACAGGACCAACCTCGGGGCCACGGTCGAGGGGTTCTTGTGTTTCGATCTGGTCATCCACGGTTGGGACCTCGCGGCCGCAACCGGCACCGATACGACGATGCGAGACGCGGACGTGGAGTGGGTGTCGGAGATCGCCGCGGGCCTGGGCGAGTCGATCCGCATGAGCGGTGTGTGCGGCCCGGAAATACAGGTTCCGGACAACGCTGACAAAGCGACGAAACTCCTTGCCTTCCTCGGCCGGAAGGCGTGAAAAAGCACCCCTGACGTGGGCATTACTTCCATACGCATGTAATGTCGCGGTATGCCGGAACGCCGAAAATCCTCCACGAGTCCAGACCTGCTTGCGGCGGCATTGTTCGATGTCGCCGCGGAATCCGGACTGGAAAATGCCAGCGTTCGCGAGGTCGCAAAACGGGCGGGTGTCTCGATCGGCGCAGTGCAACATCATTTCTCGACCAAGGACGAGATGTTCGCATTCGCACTGCGAACACTCGTCGATCGATTGTTGACGCGACTGGCCGAATCGTCCGCCGACGCAGACCCGCATACCGCCCTGTTCCAGGCGCTCTCGCAACTCCTGCCCCTCGACGAGCAACGCACGCGTGAGGCGCATGTGCTCGCCGCGTTTGCCGTGCGCGCCGCAACCAGTGAGTCACTCTCCGAAATTCGCCGGACAACCCTGTTCACAATCCGCACCGGCATCTCGACAGTTCTGATCGGCATCGGAACTCCGGAAGCGGAAACCAGAGCGGCACTTCTGCTTTCAACCGTCAATGGATTGGCACTCGACGCACTCGGAAGCCCCGCCATGTATCCGCCGCAGTACCTCGATCACGCTTTGGAAACCCAGATCCGCCTCACCCTGCACGACGCCGAGAACCCGCTCGCCTCCGTCGGGCTCGCCAGCTGACGTGGAAGGAGCAGGACGCTTCGCGCCGAGCCCGTCTGGCGATCTCCATCTGGGAAACCTCCGAACCGCCCTCTTGGCTTGGCTTTTCGCCCGCACCAGCGGGCGCGACTTCCTCATTCGGGTAGAGGATCTCGACCGTGTCCGCCCCGGCGCGATGGAACGACAACTCGACGATCTGCGCAGGCTCGGCCTCACGTGGGACGGCCCAGTCGTATTGCAGTCACACCGTCTTCCCTTGTACCACAAGGCTATCGACCAATTGCGCGAGCGTGACCTGACCTATCCCTGCTTCTGCACACGCAAGGAGATCCTGCAGGCACCATCAGCGCCCCATGCTCCAGACGGCGCCTACCCCGGCACGTGTCGGAACCTTTCGGAGGCCGAACGCGCCGAGAAATCGGCAAGTGGCCGATCTCCCGCGCTGAGGCTACGGGCCGGCATCGACTCGTTCACCGTCCATGACGAACTGTTCGGCGAGGTGACGGGACCAGTCGACGACGTCGTCCTGCTCCGCGGAGACGGGGTGCCCGCTTACAACCTTGCCGTTGTCGTCGACGACGGTGCACAGAACATCGACCAGGTGGTTCGCGGCGACGACCTCCTGACCTCGGCTCCACGTCAGGCATACCTTGCCCGGCTGCTCGACATCGAACCACCGTCGTACGCCCACGTTCCTCTTGCCTTGAACAGTGAAGGCAAGCGACTCGCGAAGCGCGACGGCGCAGTGACTCTGGCAGATCAACTCGAGGCCGGACGCAGTGCCGAGCAGGTTCTGACGATGATCGCGTCGAGCATCGGTCTCGCCGAACCCGGCGAGGTTGTCACACCACCCCAATTGGCGGATCGATTCGACTCTCGCAAGATCCCCCGGACCCCGTGGATTTTCCCGGCGCAGTAAGTGACGTATCAATCGGTGCCTCGTCGGAACAAAACTACGATTGTCCGATATGACAAAGCCGTCCGCAATAGCTATTCGTTGGCAATTCTCGAATAGTGAAGTACGGTCGAGACTGGCGAAGGAAATTCAGGGCGAGTTGTTCCTGCAAAACCACGCCCGGGATCTGAACCTGGAATCCGACCACAGTACCCACTTGCAGCATCCACGCTGACACGCACGTGCGGCACGGGCGACTCAGGACGAAAAGGAATACGCATGGTCCGCGAGCTTCGCGAGGCACTCGACGACCATCAATTCGAGGTGTTGTATCAACCCCAGGTCAATCTGAACTCGTCAGCAATTATCAGCTATGAAGCTCTTTTGCGTTGGCGCCATCCGCTGCGAGGGTTGATCGAACCTCAAGATTTCATGCGCTCCGCCGAATCCTCTGGGCTCATCATTCCCATCGGGCTACAAGCTCTGGAAATGATTTGTGCCCAAACAGCGTCGTGGCCTGAGCACATGATGGTCGCGGTCAACTTTTCACCTCGCCAACTCGCTACCCCGCACGCCGCTCACGAGATCCTCGGAGCCCTCGACAGTTCACAAACGCCACTGAGCAGAATAATCGTGGAAGTCACCGAACTCGGCGTCGTAGGCCGGCATGCCGCCGAGACTCTTCACGTCTTGCACAACGAGGGAATTCGAATCGCGCTGGATGATTTCGGGGCGGGCTTCGCGTCTTTCTCCGCATTGTCGGAATTGCCGCTCGACATTCTCAAGATCGACCAATCCTTGACCTGGGCCGTCAGCGCAGCGGGTCGTGCTGGAGACCGTGCCTTCATGGTCATGGAGTCCATCGCCGACATCGCTCGGAAGCTAGGGCTTGATTCGATCGCAGAGGGCGTCGAAACCGCGGAACACGCAGCCAACGTCTTGCGGGCCGGCTGCGACATGGGCCAGGGCTATTACTTCGGCAAGCCACTTCCTGCGTCGTCCATCGTCACTCCCGTGTGAGCGCTCGCCACTTCAGCACGACGACACTTCAGTACGACGACGATGCACTCGATATGAGTGCGACCACGAGAATCACGGCAAAAATTGCCAAGAAGGCCGCGCCGACCGCAATTCCGGCTATCGCAAGCCCGCGCCCCTGTTGACCTGTCTGCTTGATCTGATTGAGCGCGACAATTCCCAGAATGATTCCGACGATTCCGCCGAGACTGTAGAAGCAACCACCCGCAAGCGATACAACCAGCGATGCAATTGCGAGACCATTGGTGCCGACCGGCTGCATCGGCGGTGCGTACCCACCCGCGAATTGATTCGGTTGACCGTACGGGTTCGGAGGTTGGCCGTACTGAGGCTGTCCGTATTGAGCCTGTCCGTATTGTCCGGGTTGCTGATATTGATTCTGCTGATATTGATTCTGCGGTCCGAAATTCTGCGGCGGCAGGTACGGGTTCGGTTCACCGATTCCGCCCGGCTGGGGGTTATTACCGGGCGGGTTGTACGACGGCGGTGGATAACCCGGGTACTGCTCGTTGGGAGTGGTATATCCGGGAACTTCAGGTGAAGACTGCGTTTCGGACGGGGACACGCCGTACCCCTCAGGAGGCAGGCTCGGAAATTCTCCGTACCCAGGTTTTGCCTGGTAATCGCTCGAAGAATCGTCGTTGTTGCCCCCGGAACTCGTCATACAACGCAGCCTAAACCACAGGTGACCTCCGAATCCAAGTGAGCAGATGTCATCCACATCGCTCTTTGATCCCAGTAGGGTCATATCCACTGTCACACTCGAGCGCGATATTTACGACTGAGGGGAACACATGACAACCGGTGGGTACGACCCCAACCAGAATCCAGAAGGCGGGAAGCAATTCCCACCCCAGGATCCATATGGCCAGCAGGGAACACCTCCTCCCGGAAGTTACCCACCACCCGCAGGCCCCCCGCAGGGAGGTAGCTACCCGCCCCCTCAGGGCGGAAACTTCCCGCCCCCTCAGGGTGGCAACTACCCGCCGCCTCCGCAGGGTGGAAGCTATCCCCCTCCCGGTGGCAACTACCCACCGCCTGGTGGGTACCCGCCTCCTCCCGGGGGCGGCAACTTCCCGCCGCCGCCCGCCAATGACTACGGCGCAGGATTCGGTGGACCACAGCTTTCCGTGGGTGCCGCGCTGAATTACGGCTGGGAACGCTTCAAGAACAATGCGTTGACGTGGATCGGCATCACTGTTGTCGCGGGCCTGATTTCGTTTGGCATCAACCTGTTGTTCGGGGGCTTCGACTTCTCGACCGACGGGTCGACTTCGGTGTCGGCGTTGAGCATCATAGGCGGATTGGTCTCGATCGTCGTCAGCATTCTGATCCAGGCTGCCTACGTTCGAGGTGCCCTTCATGAAGTCGACGGCAACAAGCCGGCTTTCGGTTCCTTCTTCCAATTCTCGAACATCGGCGCCGTTATTCTGGCGAGCATCTTGGTCGGGTTCGCGGTAGCGATCGGCCTCGTCCTGCTGATCATTCCGGGCATCGTCATCGCATTCCTGACCTATTTCACGTTGCAGTTCGTGATCGATCAGGATCAGGATCCCGTCACCGCAATCAAGTCGAGCGCCAGCGTCATCTCGAAGAATGTCGGCCCACTGCTTCTCCTGGCACTCGCGGCAATCGGCATCAACCTCGTTGGCGCACTGCTCTGCGGTCTCGGATTGCTGGTCACCGGACCGGTCACTCTCATCGCAGGCACCTATGCGTATCGCGTCATCACAGGACGCTTCGTAGCAGCACTCTGACGAGGCTTCACCCCATCACCGAAGGCCCTGCGGTTCCACGTGAAACCGCAGGGCCTTCGGTGTGTTCTGCGCAACTGGACGGTCGCCAACTCGCATCCGAGCGCCTTGTGGTGCTTGGATGACGGACGTGACAGCTCAGGATCAGCAAGACGAATCGACCCACGAAACCAAATTTGCGCACGTCAGCCGGGGTTATTACCCGACGATCGTCGCGCTCTTCACCGCAACGCTGCTGATCTCGAACGTGGCGGCGACCAAGGGGGTCGCCTTCTTTGCGGATTCCGACTTCTCGCTCGGTCCCTTGCAGATTCTGCCCATCATCACCGATGGTGGATTCTTCTTGTTCCCGCTCGCCTACGTCCTCGGTGACGTGCTCAGCGAGGTCTACGGCTTCAAAGCGACCCGACGCGCGATCTACCTGGGCTTCGGCGCACTGATTCTTGCCGCTGCGTGCTTCTGGATTGCAGTGCAACTCCCGTCGGCAGAGTTCTACGAGAACCAGGCCGCCCTCGAAACCGTGGTCGGTGTCATTCCCCGGCTACTGGTCGCGGGCTTGGCCGCCTACCTCGTCGGACAGCTACTGAACTCACTGGTTCTGGTCATGATGAAAAAGCGCATGCAGGAGAAGCATCTGTGGGCGCGGCTGATCGGCTCGACCGTCGTCGGCGAATTCGCCGATACCCTCATCTTCTGTTCCATCGCGGCCGGTGTCATCGGCATCAGCACATGGGAAGACTTCATCAACTACGTGCTGGTCGGCTTCCTGTGGAAGACGCTTGTCGAGGTTCTGGTCATGCCGATCACCTACCGCGTCATCGCATACGTGAAGAAGCGCGAACCGACCTACGCCTGAGGTGCAGGCGTCTTCGCCGCGTAGAACTTTCCGAGCATGTCCGCCTTGAAGTCGTGGAAATACCCACCTTCGATGCTGGCTCGGATATCGTCGACCAACTTCACGGTGAATCGCTCGTTGTGGATGGTGCAGAGCGTCGACGCGAGCATTTCCTTCGCCTTGAACAGGTGATGGATGTACGCGCGGGTGTAATTGGCGCACGTGTAGCAGTCGCACTCGTCGTCGATAGGCGTGAAGTCACGACGGAATCGGCTGGTGTTGATGTTGAACCTGCCGGAGCGGACGTAAATCGCAGCATTGCGAGCAACACGCGACGGGTTGACGCAGTCGAAGGTGTCCGCACCGTTCTCGATTGCGACGAAGAAGTCGTCCGGTTCACTGATGCCGAGCATATGACGCGGCTTGTTCTCGGGTAGTTCCTCGTTACACCAACGCACGATCGTTCCGAGGTTCTGCTTCTCGAGGGCGCCGCCGATGCCGTAGCCGTCGAAGCCGTATCCGTTCTCGCCTTCGATCGACTCGAGTCCGCGGCAGGCTTGACGTCGCAGATCTTCGTACTGCGCGCCTTGGATCACGCCGAAGAGAGCCTGATAGGGCTTGTCAGCGCGTTCGGCGGTGAGCTTCTCGTGTTCATTGATACAGCGGATCGCCCACGCCTGCGTGCGCTCGACCGATCGCTCCTGGTAGCCGCGGGTGTTGAGCAGCGTTGTGAGCTCGTCGAACGCGAACATGATGTCGGCGCCGAGCTGATGCTGGATCTGCATCGACACCTCGGGGGTGAAGCGATGCTTACTGCCGTCGAGGTGCGATTTGAACGTCACGCCCTCGTCGTCGACTGTCGCGAGACGCTCCTTGCCCTTCGCGATGACGTCGTCGGACTGCACACCGACGGCCTCCATCGCGAGCACCTTCTTGAACCCGACACCAAGCGACATGACTTGGAAGCCACCGCTGTCGGTGAAGGTGGGCCCGTCCCAGTTCATGAACTTGCCCAGCCCGCCGGCCTCGTCGACGATGTCGGGTCCCGGCTGCAAGTACAGGTGGTACGCATTGGCGAGCAACGACTGCGCACCGAGTTCCTTCATGGACTCGGGCAGCACGGCCTTGACCGTGGCCTTGGTTCCGACGGCCACGAACGACGGCGTCGCGATATCGCCGTGCGGTGTGTGGATGGTTCCGGTTCGTCCGAGCCGGTCCTCGAGCCTGGTCCCTATCGTGAAAATCGACTCGGGACGCTTGTCGACGACGGGCTCGGGCGGTGTCGGTACTGCAGAAGTCACGGGCTCAATCCTGTCACAGGAGCAAATATCGCCGTGATCACAGCGAAGAAAGTTCCTACGCGATCAGCATCCGCATTGGTCTACTGACCGAACCCGAGCGGTACCGCCGCGTGAGGGTCCCCACCATACTTCCCACTACACATCCCCCGGCTCGACCGGTTTACCCCGCCAACCCGCTGACAGGAGCTCACTTGACGAGACAGACCGGCCAGACCTACAACTTCGTCACCGTCGACGTCACAGACTCGATTGCCACCGTGACTATCGACAAACCTCCAGCCAACGCATTCAACCCCAGCATGATCGCCGAGCTTCTGGAGATACTGCCGGTACTCGCGTCGGACCAGACCGTCCGCGTCATTGTCGTGACGGGCACTGGACGGTTCTTCGTCGCCGGTGCGGACATCACCGTGATGCGCGAGCTGACGGAAGAAACTCAGCGCGCGATGCGCCCGTGGGTCGACGTACAGCGGATCCTCGAGTCGGCTCCCAAACCTGTCGTCGCGAAGATCAACGGGCACGCACTCGGCGGCGGAGCAGAACTGACGTTGGCCTGCGACTTCCGCATCATGGCGCAGTCGGCGACCATCGGCTTCCCCGAGATCGGACTTGGGCTTTTTCCGGGTGCCGGTGGCAGCCAGCGACTTCCACGCCTCATCGGGGCTCACCGAGCCAAAGTGCTCATGATCGAAGGCAAGCGCCTCAGCGCCGAGCATGCACTCGATATCGGCCTGGTCGACACCGTCGTTGCGGACGCCGACCTCGATGCGCATTGCGCTGACCTCGCACGCGAACTCGCGACGAAACCCACTGCCACCATCGGAATGATCAAACGCATTGTCGACGAGGGCATGTCGTTGCCGCTCGATCAAGCGCTGGATCTCGAATTCGAGGCAGTGCTCGACCTGATCAAGACGGACGACGCTGCTGAGGGACTTCAGTCTTTCCTCGACAAGCGGTCCCCCACCTTCACGGGACGCTGACAGCTCCCATTTACCGAGAGGCCATCATGCTCAACAAATTTCAGAAGAAATGGGTGGGCGCAGTCGCTTCTCTCGCCGCCCTGACGATCGCCGTCAGCGGATGCACCCGCCCCGCTACCGACAACTCCGCCGAAAGTGGTGGCCTGGTACGGATCGCGGTGGGTGTAGACCCGTCGTACGCCCCGATTTTCCTGGCCGACCACGAGGGCATGTTCGAGGCCGCCGGCCTCGACGTCCAGGTCATCCAGACGGAAGGCGGGGCGGCGGGCGCCCAGAACGTCGTAGCCGGAACTTCGGAACTCTCCGGCAATGCCGACTCGACGGCACTGTCCGTCATGGCCGCCAATCCGAGCCTGCGGGCGCTGGGCGTATTTCAGGAATCCGACCGGTACTTCCAGGTTGTACTGAGGAACGGCGTCGAACCGAAGTCGATCAAGACCATGGGCGTCTTCCCCGGCATCGGTCTCTACTTCACGAACCAGTACCTGGCCAGTCTCGGCATCGACCCCACGACGGTCACACTCGTGAGCACAAGCCCGCCCGAACAGCCTGCTTTGCTGGCGCGCGGTGACATCGACGGCTTCCTGTCCTTCGACCCCTGGGTGACGCAGAGTGTCAATACCGGCGGGCGCGTTGTTGCCACGACCGGCGACTTCGGCGCCAAGTACGCCCAATGGATCATCGCTTCGGACAACTGGTTGTCCGCGAACGAAGAAACCGCAGGCAAGGTGTTCAAGGTGATCTCGGAAGCGTCGGCAATCGTGAACTCGGATCCGGATCGGGCTGCAACCGCAATTGCCGCGTCTATACAGATGGACCCGGCCGAGGCCGCAGACCGGGTGACCCAAATCGATTTCGGTGGACGCGGATTCACCGAGGACGACGTGGAGCGCGCAAACGAACTTGTTGCATTCTTCCGCGAGCA
The DNA here is from genome assembly GCF_019266045.1 of Rhodococcus sp. MH15. Taxonomy (NCBI): domain Bacteria; kingdom Bacillati; phylum Actinomycetota; class Actinomycetes; order Mycobacteriales; family Nocardiaceae; genus Rhodococcus; species Rhodococcus sp. MH15. The sequence goes on along the minus strand of NZ_LPNP01000065.1, from coordinate 356,998 downwards.
GGGCAAGATCTCCGCGGACATCGATCCGTCCGCTGTCCTCCTCTCGGGATGGTTCGAGCAGAACGCCGCCTGAGCGGAGAGTGAGAACGGGTCCGGTGGGCAGACCGAAATCATGTCGCCCACCGGGCCGCAGAACTACGTTCGACACCAGTCGGTTCGGCGATATCTTTCGATTGAAACGGAGTAGTTGTGGTGCATCCCCCGGTACGGGTCGTAGAGATTTCCAGTCCGTTTGCGCGATTCGCCGGGCGCATCCTGGTCGGGCTGGGTTTCGAAGTCATTCTGGTAGAACCACCCACCGGTGACCCCAGTCGCACCGAGTCCCAGGGTGATTCGTACTTGCATTGGCATGCGGGCAAGAAGTCCGTTGTCCTCGATATCGACGACAGCAACGATCGCCTCGCTTTCGAAGCACTGCTGCGCAGTGCCGACGTCCTGCTCGACGGCAGCGCGACCGGCGCTCTACGCGACAACCGAGGATCTCTCGTTCACGTACGAGTGACACCCTTCGGCACAACCGGACCGCGAAGTGACTGGAAGGCAACAAATCTGACCGTCGCGGCACTCGGCGGGATGATGGCCCAGGTCGGCGATCCCGAGCACCCTCCACTGCTGCTCCCCGAACTCCAGGCTGAGCAGCTCGCCGGAATCAATGCCGCAATCGGCGTGCTTCTCGGACTGCGTTCGCGATCCAAGGGCCACAACCCGTTGCTGGAGATCAGCGCTCAGGAATGTGTTGCCGCCGCGCTGGAAGCGGGCACTCTTGCCTACATTCACGAGGACCGCGTACCACCGCGTCCGGGCCGGGTACATCCGCTCGTTCCGCACGGACTGTTCCAGGCCGCCGACGGTTATGTCGGTGGCGGCCTCGGCGGTAGCCCCCGCATGTGGGACGGCATGCTGGCCTGGCTGATCGACAACGATGCTCAGGACGATCTCGATCAACCGGAGTGGTCCGACGCGGTCTACCGAAAGACGCATCAGGAACACATTTTCGACGTTCTGTCCGCCTTCATCGCGAAGTGGCCGAAGGAAGAATTCGCGGTCAGCGCGCAGTCACGCAAGTTGCCGTGGGCAGCGGTCGACCGGCCCGAAGAACTGCTGCGTAACCCGCAACTCAACGACCGGGACTTCTTCACCGACGTGACCGGAGATCACGGTACCTACCGCGATCTCGGGTTCGGCTTCGCTTTCCCCGAAGGCCGGCGCATCGGAACGCTCGAGGCTGCCCGGTTGGGCCAGCATCAGGAACTCTTGAAGGCCACCTCGCCTGTGGCAGTGAACGAAACCCACGAGTTCAGCGGTGGCAGCACGCCCAGCCTCGAAGGTGTCCGCGTCCTGGATCTCACGTGGGTGTTGGCGGGCCCGTACGGCACCAGAATCCTTGCCGACCACGGTGCCGATGTCATCAAGGTCGAATCGATCGGACGCCCGGACCCGACTCGCTTTGCACCGTTCATGCATCTCTCGCGAGGACCGCACGACAATCCGAACACCAGCGGGTACTTCAACGACGTCAACCGCAACAAGCGCAGCATCACACTCGATACCCGATCCGCAGAGGGCCTTTCGGTACTGCGCGACCTGATCAGGAACTCCGACGTCGTGGTCGAGAATTTCAGCTCGTCGGTCATGGACAAGGTGGGGCTCGGCTACGAACAACTCCGGGAGCTCAAACCGGACATCATCTACGTGTCGATGTCCGGGATGGGTCACACCGGTCCTCGCAAGGACTGGGTGTCGTATGCCGACATCGTTTCGGCAAGTACCGGTTTGACCGCACTGACCGGCTGGAACGCCGATGACGTTGTCGGAGTCATCTACGGCCATGGCGACATCGTCGCCGGACTGCAAGCCGGCGTCGCGATGCTGGCAGCCCTCGACTACCGCGACCGGACCGGCCGGGGACAGCACGTAGACCTGTCACAACTCGAAGCCATGGCAGCGCACATGGGTACCAGCGTTCTCCGAGCCGCCCGGTCACAGTCCCCCGATCCGATCGGCAACAGCCATCACGAATTGGCACCACACGGCGTGTACCCGTGCCTCGGCAGCGACCGGTGGTGCTCGATTGCCGTTCGCGATACCACGGAATGGAATGCATTGTGCCGCATCATCGAAGCAGAGAAATGGATCGGCAATCCTGACTTCGCGAGTGCAGAAAGCCGCCAAGCCGATCACGAACGTATCGACGACGCCATCGCCGACTGGACCAGGACTCTGTCACCCGAAACCGTCATGGAACGCTTGCAATCGGCGGGTATCGCGGCCGGCACCGTCCAGGACGGACGCGACCTGGTCGAGAGCGATCCACATCTTCGGGCACGCAGTTTCTATTCGGCACAGGAACATCCCCTCGCCGGAACATTCCTCCACGAAGGCATCCCCGTTCGCCGGAACTCCGAACCCGGCTCGATCCGACGCGCTGCGCCGGTGCTGGGCGCGGACACCGACGACGTCCTCGAGTCGGTGCTCAGATACAGCGACGAACTGATCGCCGGACTTCGCGACCAGTCGATCCTGTCCTGACCGCACTCATATTCAGTACATCCATTCACAGATCGCTACTAGGAGACACAATGCGCGCGGCCCGACTCCATCAGTTCGGCACTTCACCGGTCATCGACGACATCGACATTCCCACACGTGAATCCGGTCAGACGCTCGTGCGCATCGACGCTGCCGCGCTCGGCCATCTCGACATCACCGTCGCGAGCGGAAACTTCGGAGTCAAGCCGAACCTGCCACATATCGGTGGAACAGACGGAGCGGCGACGGTAATCGAATCCGACACCTATGAGCCTGGCACCCGCCTTCTGGTCCGAGGCGGCGGAGTCGGCCTGTTCAAGAACGGTTGCTGGGCTGAGTATCTGGTAGCGGCAGACAAGGCGTTCACACCCTTTGATCCCGCACTGTCGCCGGCCGTCGCCGCAACCTTCTTCCTGCCCAGCACAACCGGCTATGTTGCCGTCAACGACATTGCAGCCGTCGCTCCCGGCGAACGAGTTGTTGTCGCCGGAGCATCCGGCGCTGTCGGATCGATGGCAGCACAGTTCGCTCTGCTTGCTGGAGCGTCCGAGGTAATCGGTGTTGTACCGCGCGAAGATCAGGCTGCCTTGCTTCCGGAGGGTGTGCGTCCCGTCGTCGGGCAAGGCGACGAACTTGCCGGAGTGGTGGGATCCGAGCCTTCCGTCGACGCCGTGATCGACACACTTGGCGGCGACGGCTTGCCGCACCTTCTGGCGAGTGTTGTCCCCGGTGGCCGGGCTGCCCTGATCGGATATACCTTGGGTAAGAGCCTCACCCTGGACTTGCCGAACTGGTTGCTCAGCGATGTCCGGATCCTGCCCGTCAACATGATTCGCAAGACTGCCCGGCAAGCCGAACTGGCACCTGAAATGATCCGGCTGCTCATCGAAGGCAAGATTTCCGTTGCAGTGCAGGAGTTTCCGCTGGATGACATCGCAACGGCACTGCAGTTGATGGGTGAGGGCAAGGTTGCCGGCCGGGCCGTCGTCGTACCCTGAGGGATACAATTACCCATGCACCACGACGCACATGCCATTCCGCGCTCGCTTCCGGATTTGATCCGGAGGCGAGCTTTGGAACGTCCGGAGCACCCGGCGCTCGTCGTCGACGGGATCACGGTCACCTACCGCGAATTGCGGGATCGTGCAGCGTCGATGGGGGCGGATCTCCGTAATCACGGTGTCGGCCGTGGGGAGCGCGTGGCGGCACTGTCCGGCAACAGGATCGAACTGGCAGACCTTGTTCTCGGATGCGCGTGGATCGGTGCGGTTGTCGTCCCACTCAATACGGCCCTCCGAGCCGACAGTGTTGCCGGCGCACTCGAACAGGCTGGTGTACAACGGATCCTGGTTTCACCCGAATACTCAGGCGCTGTAGCCGGATTCGACGGCACCGTGTGGGTCATGGGTGAACAGTGCGTCCCCACTGCCGGTTCGCATCCGGGCTGTGAGCCCGAGACCCTCGATCCGCTCGACCTGGCCGCGATACTCTTCACCTCCGGCACCACCGGTCTGCCCCGAGGCGTCCGATGCCCGCACGCGCAGTTCCTGCAGTGGGGCAAAGGCGTCGGCGCCTCACTCGGGCTCACCGGGGACGATGTGCTGCACAACTGCCTGCCGCTGTTTCACACCAATGCTCTCAATGCCTTTGTTCAGTCCCTTTGGGCCGGGTCTACTTTTTTCCTGGGACAACGCTTTTCGGTCCGCAATCATTGGCGCGAAGTTCGCGAGATCGGCGCAACTGTCGACTACCTGCTGGGTGCGATGGTGGCCATGTTGATGAACGCGGACCCATCGCCGCAAGACCGACAGCACAGCGTCCACGTGGCACTTGCCCCCGCAACGCCGGCTCATCTGATCGAACCGTTTGCCCAGAGATTCGGTGTAGAACTCGTGGACGGATTCGGAAGTACCGAAACCAATCTCGCGATCGGCACACTTCCGGGAGATCGGCGGGCCGGGTACATGGGGCGGGTGATGAGTGGCTACGACGCCGCAGTCGTCAACGACGGTACTGCGGCCGCAGACGGGGAGCCCGGCGAACTGGTGGTCCGCAGCACGATCCCCGGCGCCTGTTCACTGGGCTATCTGGGCGAGGAGATTCCGGCGACGGAGAGTTGGATACAGACCGGTGACAGGGTGATTCGGGAAGCAGACGGCTGGTTCCGATTTGTCGATCGCATCAAAGACGTGATTCGGCGCCGCGGTGAAAATATTTCCGGGGCCGAAGTGGAAACCGTTCTGGCGTTGCATCCGTCGGTCGGTCAGGTTGCCGTCTTCCCGGTACCGTCGGATCTGGCCGAGGACGACGTCATGGCAACTGTAATACTGCGCCCCGGAGTATCTTTCGACCCCATTTCGATTCTGGAGTTCTCCCAGCAACAGCTGCCGTACTTTGCACTTCCCCGGTACATCGACGTCGTGGACACGTTGCCACTCACCGAAACCGGCAAGGTACAGAAAGCAGTGCTACGTGAGAGGGGCGTCGGCCCACACACCTGGGACTGCGAGAAGAGCGTGTTCCGCGCCCGGCGATAGACCGCGCCTCGCTACTTGCCGCAACCGTTGAACGAACACATCACCGGACTGCAGATCGTGCGCAGAGCCAGCGGGTCGCTCGGCGAATGTGTGCACTTCATGGCATGAAGTTTTCGGGTGATTCCGGCGCCGGCAGTGCGCAGGGCCCCGGTGATGCGGCTGACGTTGAGGCGAGCCGTCGGCGCTGTCACAGACAACGCGCCGGCCAGAGTGCGCGGGCCGCTGAACACCGGCACTGCGACGCTCATGTACCCGAGCCGTGTCTCCTCGACCTCCACCGCGAGTTGTTCCTTACGCATCCGCTCGGTTTGCTGGCGCAGCACGCTGACGGACATCGTCGTTCGACTGGTCAAGGCGGTGAAACCCTGCTCGACTACCTCGTCGAAGACCGATTGCGGGGAGAAGGCAAGGATGATCTTGCCGGTGGCGGTGCAGTACAGCGGGAGCCGACCGGCCACCCGCGACTGCTGATTGAGCCCGCGGTGTCCGATGATCTTCTCGATGTAGAGGACGTCGATGCCGTCACGAACCGCAAAGTGAACCGTCTCCTGCGTCGCCAGTAGTAGGTCCTCCATGTACGGCAGCGCCGCGTCGCGCAGAATCCGCTGACGCGGCACCAATTGGCCCAGCTCGAACAATCGCAGGCCGAGCCGGTACTTGGTACCCGCGCGCTCGAGCAATCCCCACTCGACCAGCTCGCCGGCCAACCGGTGAACCGTCGCTTTCGCGACCCCACTGCGCCGGGTGAGCTCCGTCAGAGACAGGTCACTGTGGTCGGTGTCGAAAGCGTCCAAGATCATTCGAGCCTTGCCCAGGACCGAGGACAGTTCACCTGCAGGCTGCGATGCAGCGGTCGTTTCCGACGCGATGGGTAGTACGGATCCGAACCCGACGGATTGTTGTGGAGCGGCCATGAGTGTCCTCCTGAACGATCTGTGACAGCCTGCCGAGACCGAGTGCCACAACGACCGAGATCGGTCGGGGTCCTCGTTAGGTGCAGGTGCTTCGAGACTGACACTATGGTGACGACACGATGAGACGCACGCCACACGGTCCGCTCAGTGAACCCGTCCCGCAGAGTTTACACGGGGCGCCTACCTGCGTAATTCTCCAGAAACATGCGGACGGCGGATGCAATCTGCGGAGCGTGCTCCTCGACGAGTGCGACGGTCCCCGATTCGACGATCTCCGTTTCCACCACTGCCGCACCCGTCAGGTGTGCACGCAACGGCGCAATGTTAGGCATCGAGAAGGGATCCTTCTGCGCGCCGATCAGCAAAACCGGCGCAGTCACCGAACCGACTCTCGCCTCCATGACGTAGCGGGCGCAGGCTTTGTGCCCCTCCGCCGGATCTACCCGGTAGGCAAGCGCGTCTCGGATGAACCTGTCGAGCAGTGCGGTGCCTGGTTCGGGGTAGTAGGGGCGACGCATCTCCCACAGCCTGGTGAGATGGCTACCGTCTGCGGCCCGGTCGACGCAGTCGATCCCACCGGGTCCCGAGTGCCCCTCGCGGTAGTTGCGGTCGGTCCACGGGCACGACGAGAGCACGGCAGCGTGCACCCTCTCGGGGCGTGATGCCGCCATCTCGAGCGCCACTGCCGCACCGGTGTGGTGACCGATGACCGTGACTCGATCGACGCCCAGGGTGTCGAGCAATTCCCACGCGCCTCGCGCATAGGTCTCGATGGTCTGCGGGCCGGGTACCGGAGCACTGTTGCCGTACCCCGGCATGTCCATCGCGACAACGCGGAAGTCGTCGGCAAGGAGTGGAATGAACTCGCGGAACTCGTCCCACGACCGGGGCGCCTGATGAAGCAGGAGAATCGCCTCACCCGAACCTTGCTGCGCGTAATGCAATTGCCCGAAAGACGAATCAACGTATCCGAGTTGCAGGCCGCCAGCCATCAGAACGCCGCAACCATCGGGGTATCGACGCCGACGATGTCGATCTTTGCCGAACCACCCGGATTTCCGACGGGCTCGCTACGGGTAGGCAAGACCTCGAGGAAGAAGCGCTTGTTGTCTTCCTTGAAATCCGGGTCTGCTTTCCGGTCGACGGTGATCGCCTCCACCGGGCAAGCCAATTCGCAAGCGCCGCAATCGATGCATTCGTTCGGGTTGATGTAGAGCTTGCGATCACCCTCGTAGATGCAATCCACGGGGCATTCTTCCATGCACGATCGGTCCGTGTAGTCGATGCATGCTTCACCGATGACAAATGCCATTGCCTAGCTCTCCTGTTCGGTGGAGTGTCCAGGGAAGATTTCTGCTTCCGGATCCAGCACTGCCGCAGCGTTGTTCACCGCAGTCGCGGCCTCGCCGAAACCGACGGCGATCAAGCGGACCTTGCCGGGATAGTCCGTGATGTCCCCGGCGGCATACACACGCGGAACATTCGTCTCCATCCGTGTGTTCACCGCGATGTGGCGATTGTCGATCTCGATTCCCCACTCCATCATCGGACCGAGGTCGGCCGTGAATCCCAATGCAGCGATGACGGATTGAGCGGGCAGCGTGGACGTGCTCTTGTCTTGTTTGTGGGTGATGTCGACCTCGCCGATCCACCCGTTTCCACGTACCGCCGAGACATCGGCGTTGACGAGAACCTGGACACTGCTTTCCTGCACCTTGGCGACTGTGGATTTGTGTGCGCGGAAACGATCTCGCCGGTGAACCAGGGTGACGGACTTGGCAATCGGTTCCAGGTGAACGGCCCAGTCGAACGCGCTGTCGCCGCCACCGACGATGACAACGTCTTTCCCGGTGTGCGCCGACAAATCCGGGACGAAGTAACTCAGCCCCCGATCCATGAACTCCGAACCCTTCGCCAACGGACGCGGGGTGAAGGTTCCGATGCCGCCGGTGATGACAACCGCGCCGGCCACCACGACCTGGCCCGTGCTGGTGGTGATCCGCACCCGGCCGTCGTCGTCATGCGACAGCTCACGAGCCTGCATGCCCAGAAGGTACACCGGATCGAACGGGGCAGCCTGCGCCATCAAACCCTCGATGAGGTTGCGTCCCTTGACCGAAGGGAATCCCGCGATGTCGAGGATCGCCTTCTCCGGGTACATCGCACTGACCTGTCCCCCCGGTTCCGCAAGGGCATCGATCACGGCAACCGAGAGGCCGCGGAAGCCTGCGTAGTACGCGCCGTACAGCCCGGCGGGGCCGGCACCAATGATCAGAATATCGACGCCGATCTCGTTGTCGGTCGCCGTGGAAGACGTTTTGTTCACACTCGATACGGTATTGCGCCGACGGACTCACGCAAATGAAACCGGTCCGCTCAACAGACCTCGGTAACAGTTGCGGGACACCACGAAAAGGGCCCGCCGACCTCTCGGTCGACGGGCCCAATGCTCGCAGGAATTCAGTGCGCGAAGAATTCAGTGCGCGAATACCTCGGGCTCGTCTGCTGCGATCTTCTGGATGATGGTCGAGTACGCAAACCACCCCACCTTCTCGGTGCCGACTGCTTCGTAGGTCTGCGCCGCGATCTTCTCGTGCAGGACAACCGGATCACCGGCGGCTCGCGCCGTCAACTCCGCCTGCATCGACCGCTCCATCGACACATACCACCACACTGCGCTCTCCACGGAAGTTCCGACGGTCAGATGACCGTGGTTGGTGAGGATCACGGCCTTGTTCGATCCGAGGGCATCCGCGATGCGAATCCCCTCCTCTTCGTCCAGCGCCACCCCGTGATACTCCTCGTAGATCGAGTGATCCTCGTGAAAGGCGCACGCGTCTTGAGTGATCGGCGTGAGGCGGGTGTGCAGCGAGGAGAACGCCTTACCGTTCAAACCGTGAGCGTGAACAGCTCCGATGACGTCGGGACGAGCCTCGTGAACCTTGCTGTGGATGACAAACGCTGCTCGGTTGAGCGGTCCGTCTCCGGAAATGACCGCGCCGTCCGACGCCACATGCAGCAATTCCTCCGGCTGAACCTGGGAGAAGTGCCGCCCGAACGGCGCAGTCCAGAAAGTCTCCGGATCTTCTGGGTCTCGGGCGGTGATATGTCCCGAGATTCCCTCGTCCAAACCGAATTTCGACAAAATCCGATACCCGCCGATGACAGCGGTCTTGCGACGACGCCGCTCACTCTCGATATCGGTGAACTCGGGCGGTCCCGGAATTCCGGCCTGCTCGGCAATGCTCAGCGGGTGATTCATGCTGCGCTCCTGACTATTTGACGCCGTAACGGGCGAGGTACCGCGAGGACAGAATGCGGAGAATCCGGTCGAAGATGAAGCCCATGATGCCCAGGACGATGATGCCGACGAACGTCCAGTCGATCCGGCCGTAGTTTCGAGCCTGCCAGATCATCGAACCGATACCCTGGTCGGCGGCGACGATCTCCGCCGACACGATGGTGAGGAAGCTGTTGCCCATCGCCAGGCGAGCGCCCGTGACGATGCCGGGGATCGACGACGGCAAGACCACCGTCTTCATGATCTGAAGTTTGTTGGCACCAAGATTTGCCGCTGCCTGCAGTTTGTTCTCGCTGATCGCTACAGTCGCGGCAATCGTGCTGACCGTGACGATGAATACCGAGGTGTAGAAGATCAGAACAACCTTCGACGTCTCACCGATGCCGAACCAGACGACGGCGAGAGTGACAAACGCAATAGGCGGAATGAACCGGAAGAACTCGATGTACGGATCGAGGAGCTGTCGCACGATGGAAATGCGGCCCATCAGAATTCCGACGGGAGCACCGATCACGACACCCAGGAACCAGCCGATGAGAATTCGCTGACCCGATGCGGTGATCGACGACCACAGAACGCCGCTCTCCCACAGTTCCTGTGCCGCCGACCATACTTCGGCCGGTGATGCAATGGTGGTCGGCCCGTACCACCACGCCAGGAACGACCAGATGCCCAAACCGATTGCCGCTGAGGCTGCATACATCAGCGTCGCTTTGACAATCTTGGATCGCCGCGCCGACGAACGCTTTTTTGTCTCCGCCACCTTCGCTGTTCTCACACCGGCTGAACCACCGGTCACTACAGCCGTCACAGCTCATCCTCCTCAATGCCTTGGTTCCGCAGCGACGCAACCACTTCTGCCCGAATGTCGTCCCGCAGCTTCTCGTAGAGCTCGATCACCTCGGGATCGTTGCGGTCTCGCGGACGAGCCGCATTGACCTCGTAGACGCTCTTGATCCGGGCCCGCGGGCCGGCCGACATCACGATCACACGGTCAGCCAACGTCAGTGCCTCGTCGATATCGTGAGTCACGAATACCACGGTGCAGCGGGTGTGCCGCCAGATACGGTCGAGTTCGGTCTGCAGAACCTGACGAGTCTGAGCGTCCAACGCACCGAACGGCTCGTCCATGAGAACCAACGACGGCTGGTTGGCAAGAACTCGTGCGATCTGAACACGTTGCCGCATACCGCCGGACAGCTGCGAGGGGAACTTCGCACCCGCGTGGGGCAAGCCGACCATCGCGAGGTACTCGGCCGCGATACTCGCCTGCTCGCTGCGGTTCGCTCCACGCATCCTGGGGCCGTAGGCCACGTTCTGGCTCACGGTCATCCATTCGAACAACGCTTCGGAGCTCTGAAACACCATGCCGGCGTGGCGGTTACTGCCGGCGACGACATCTCCGTCGCACACGATCTCGCCGGCGCTGGGTTCCACGAAGCCGGCCATGGACGACAGCAGCGTCGACTTGCCGCAGCCACTCGGACCGAGCAGACAGACGAATTCACCTGGCTGCACGTGCATGTCGATTCCGGCGACGATCTCCGCCGCGCCGAAGCTGATTCCGAGGTCGACCACGTCGATGGCAACACCGGTGTTCTTCTTGCCGGGGCCGGCTGTCCCCGCGCTATTCGTCGAGCTGGTCGTTGAACCACTTGTTGCGATACTCACTGTGCACCATCCTTGTACCAATCCAGAAGCATTGCCGATTCGAGATCCGGCTGGTCGCTGAGAACACCGATCGACTTGTAGAAATCTACGATCGACTGAGCCGACTCGACATCCGCAGCTTCGAGATTCACCACGGCGAAGTCGATCTCGTCCACCGCGGCAATAGTCTGATCCTCGCTGACGTTCACAGCCGCCTTGGTCGCGGACGCTGCCACGCCCGGATCCGACTCGACCTTGCGCGTTGCCTCGTCGAGCACCTTCGCGACGGTTCGCGCTGTCTCTTCGTTGGCCGACAACCACGGAGCCGTCGTGATCGCCCAATGATGATAGAACCAGCCGTAGTCTCCGGTTACTGCCACCACGTGGCCGGTTCCCTGATCCAGGGCGGTGGCCGGCCACGGCTCCCACAGGACAAACCCGTCGATGTCGCCGCGACTGAGCAGTGCGGGCATGTCCGTCGGGGTCGCCGAGATCATCTCGACCGAACCGGGGGCAACGGAGTTGGCAGCGAGGTACTTGTCCGTCGAAATCTGGCTGAGACCCGGGACGATGCCCATCTTCTTGATCGCAGCCGGTGAGTCGACACCGTTACGCAGCACGACCTTGATGTAGTCACCCGACGCCTCGTACGAGTACATCGCGCGCAACGACGGATTCTGACGCAACTGGGCGATCGTTGTCGTATCGGAGCTACCGGCGATCTGGACCTGCCCGGTCGAGAGTGCGTCGACGGCCTCGCCACCACGACCGAACTGGACGAGTTCGACGTCCAAACCGGCAGCGTCGAACATGCCTTCCTGATCCGCTACGAAGAACGGAGCGTAGGAAGCATCGATTCCGACTGCGATACGCAGTGGTCCACTTCCGGCAGAATCAGCTGTGCTTTGCGTCGCCGGGCGGCTGCATGCGCCGGTTGCAACGGTCAGCAGCAGCGCAGCCGAAACAAGAGCAGTCCTTCCAAACTTTGACAGCGAGGCCATCTACTCACACCTTTGTTTGTGATCTGTGCCGCAGTTGCGGGTCGTGGAGAGCAAACCTAGCTGTGTGTACCTACACCCGAGAACCAACCGGGTCCACCGTGCGGACCGGGGACAGGAACTTACCTCGGCGAAACACTGCACCTGGAGGAACGTGCGGACCGAAATACTTCGGTAACACGGCCCTCGATCACAATGTCCACCGAATTGTCTGCGAGCGCAGCGCACTGGCGACATTCTGCGCCGTCATCGAATAGATCGACGCACGCGCTCCGGCGCTGCCGCCGGCGACGTGCGGGCTCAGGAGGGTCGAATCGAATCCACGGAGCGGGCTCGAAATCGGTAGTGGTTCAACGTCGAACACATCGAGGGCAGCGCCGCCGACATGCCTGGAACGCAAGGCACGCGCCAATGCCGCGTCGTCGACGACAGCGCCGCGCGCCACATTGACCACGATCGCTCCGGTGGGCAACTGCGCAACTCGATGGGAATTGATCAGTCCCCGAGTTGATTCCGTAAGCGGGACGGCCAGCACCAGGACATCCGCGAGAGGCAGTAACTCGTCGAGTGACACAAACGTCGCAGCCACAGTGTCACGCGGTCTCGAACGCGCGGTGACGTAGACGTCGCAACCGAAGGCGGCAAACAATTCTGCACACCGGCGGCCGATCGAACCAACACCTACGACGCCGACCCGGCGCTGCGCCAGATCGCGGCAATCGCGCGTCAGGATGGATTCCTGTGGCCATCGACCATCGGTAACCTCGTTGTGCGCCCAGAACATGGAGCGGCACAACACACCTGCCGCGAGCACTGCCCACTCCGCAACCGAGTTCGCGTTTGCACCGGGAGTATTCGCCACCGGAACTCCGGCGGCGCGCCAGGCTTCGGCATCGATGAAATTGGTTCCGGCACCAGGCTGTTGGACGAGGAGCACATTCCGGCCGAGCTCTGCTTCCTCCTTGCCCAGTGGCAGATCACCACTCCAGTCCCCCACCACGACGTCGCATGTCGGCAACTCCGCACGGAGCGCCCCCGTGGTGCGCTCAGGTAATCGAACTACCTCCGCCTCACCCCTGACGGCGTCACGGATTGCGGTACCGAGTCCGTTGTCGGCGTCGGCCGTCAGCAGAAGTACTTTCTTCACGAGAACTCCTTCGCTGTAAGACGATGACTGTACCTTCGAAAACGCGGAAGCCGGCCTCCCAATCGAGAGACCGGCTCCATTACGCAGCAGCATATTTGGCAGGAACTTCTCAGATAGCTGCCTTCGCGCTGGCTGATGCCTTTGCCAAGAACTCGAGGCTCAGCGGGTTGTACTTCGCTGCCTGCTCGTGCTGCGGCCAGTGACCGCACTCCGAGTAGAGTTCGAGCTGAGCGCCCGGAATATCCTCGGCCATCTTCTTCGCTTCCGGAACATCACCGAACGGATTTTCCTGACCCCAGACCACAAGAGTCGGCGCCTTGATGAGTGCCATTCGATCCGGGCGCAGCAGGTTCCGCTGGCGAACCTCCATCTCCTGCAAGGAAAGGAGGTTGTGGATGTTGGCGACAAAGTCAGGCTGATGGTAGATCCGGTGACGAGCCTGAACCAATTCCTCGGTTGCATCGGCGGGATCATGCATGAGCAACTGCATACGTGCGCGGGTCAATTCGATGTCGTCACTCTGGACGGCCTTCGCGGTCGACGTCTTGATGCGCTCCATGACTACCGGGTTCGCGACTGTTCCGCCTGCTGCCAGCAACTGCAGCGACAGAACACGTTCGGGCTGCTCGCTGGCCAGGTAGGCAGCGACCCAACCACCGAGGCTTTCACCCACCAAGTGCACACGGTCCAGTCCGACCGCGTCGAGGTAGTTCACCAAATGCTCGACGTAGCGCGGAATCTCGTACGGGTAGTCAGGCTTGCCGGTGTAACCATGGCCGAGCATGTCGATCGCGTGAACCCGGTAAGACTCGGCGTGCGGTGCAATATTGCGTGCAAATGCCTCGAGGTGTCCGCTGGTGCCGTGCAGGAAGATCACGGCCTCGTCACCGGATCCTGCCTGCAGAGAGCGCGTGGGCACACCGCCGGCGTCGACGGTCGTCAACTCGAAATCGAGCCCGGCAAGTTCGTTCCAGATTGTCATCAGAGAAACTTCCTTTACTGAAGGTGCAGATTATGTTGTTGCGCTGTCTGTTCCAGCTGGATCGAGAATCGTGACACCCATACCGGTGAGCCACTCGGGAATCGCTTCGTAGGCAAGGCGTTCACCCGGAACGTAGTCGAGCATCGCGGCCATCATGAGCCAGGTCCGCAACTCCTGCGCACCGTTGCCCGCCTCGTCTTCGATCTGCTGCGTCGTGAACTCGGCAAGCTCACTTGCCTTGCCGCTGGCAAACAGATCAAGAATTCGGTCATCGAACTCCGGAGTGATCGCGGCATCGGCTGCGCGGATGATCTGGCGTCGCCGGACGTCGTAGTCGGACCAGTTCTCCCGGCCGTCCAGCCAGGCTTGAACCATGAAATCCTCGTCCTCACCGTGCGGATCCCGCCAGTCCGGCCAGGGCAGACGATGAGACAATCCACCGGACGCGATCACCACGACCCGGGTATCCGCCGGATACGACGCAACGGCATCCCGCAGGGCCTTCGCCACTTCCTCACATCGCTTGAACGTCGGGAGGGGCGGCGCGAATACGTTGACCACCAACGGAACTATCGGAACATCGATTCCGTCGAGAAGGTACTGAATCGCGTGAGACTGACCATGATCGATCTGCAATCGCGCCGAGTAGGCAAGATCGAACCGGCCACCTTCGATCAGCTCGTTTGCAAGGTGCCTGGCGAACTCCACGTCGACCCGTTGCGGCCCCTTGGGTGTTCCTGACTCGCCACTGGAAATGCACTCTCCGACGCCGAGAGTGAACGCCGGAATCAGATCCAGCCAGAAACCGCGAAAGTGGTTGGAGCCGAGAATCAAGACAACATCGGGTTTCGACGCCGCGATCTTCTCCCGGCTCAGATACAGCGCGTCCCGGAAGCGTTCGGCCTCCGCCTTGTGCGTCGTCTCTTCCCAATGGGTGTTCATCAAGGTGCTGTGGGAGGCACCGATACCCAGAACTATCTTCGCCATCAGTCGATTCCTACTTCCTCGAGCGAGCGGGTGACGGTGTCGAGGGCCACTCGGATCAGATACTTCGTAAATCTCTCCGCCGCAGCCAGGTCCACAGTGTTCATCCCCATCGCGAAGTCCACCTCGAACGGTGCGTCGACCACCTTGGGCATACCCACCCGAATCGTCGGGATGCCGCGGCTGCGCAGGATGTTTGCGTCGGTGGCTCCACTCGCGTCGAAGAAGTCCTGATGCGGCTCTCCTTCGGCAGCTTCCCACGCGTGGACTGCGGCGCGGCGCAACCACATTCGAGGGTCGGAACCCTCACCGGGGATGGCAAGAACCTGTTCGACGTCGATCTGCAGATCCAGCGATTGTGCGATCTCCGCAACGACGGCTTTGAGTTCGCGCTTGGCCGCGGTGGGCGTCGTCCGCGGGCTGAGCCGTAGATCAACGGTAAGGCGCACCTGCTCGGGGGTGAACGACGCTGTTCGCTCCCACCCGCCGCGGATGTTGGCAACGATCCCCTGAGGCGCAACCAAACCGTCCTGATGCGCCGCCGAGTACTTCGGGAACCATTCCTCCAACTTGGCGACCACCTCGCCGGCTGCGGTAATCGCGTTGCGGTACGGCAACCGGTGGCGCGAGCCGACGTAGGTGTGCAGACCGTGCACCGTGATCTCGAACCAGGCCAGTCCCACTTCTTCCCAGGAAACCGTCCAGCCGGGCTTGGCGATCAACGCGCAGTCCGCCCACACTCCCTGTTCCAGGAGGAACGAGCAGCCGACGCCCTGGCCGGTGTTGCGTCGGGGGTTTCCGACACCGGGGCGGGCATTGGTCGGCATACCACCGGCGCCGAATCCGAGCACCAGGTCACCGCGGAGCGGAATACCGGCTGCGGCAATTGCTTCGGCCGCCGCGACAATGCAGACGGCGTGGCCTTTGGGGTTCGACGCACCCAATCCGATCACGTAGTTCTCGTCGAACTGGGCGTGCGGCGTCAGATCCGCTCGCAGCTCATTTCCCACCCACGGCAGGTCTTCCGCCGGATCGCCGGTCGTGACGGTGTCGATCGGCGCATACAGCAACAGGTCCGGTCCGGACCCGTCACCGCGGAGCCTTCCCCACGAGTTCGCCTGCCGATCATCGAGATCCATTGTGTGGGCCTCGATGCCCGACGCTGCCAGGACCGCCGTGATGTGGCGGGCCAGCGGTGCTTCGTCACCCGTCGGACTGGGAATGTTGACCACCGAAGTGGCGAGATCCCGCAATCGCGCACGATCGACATGGGCGTAGGCTCGCTCGACCCATTCCCGGCGCTCGTCGCCTAGGCCTGCGAGAGCATCGGCCCTCGCAGTGGTCATGGATTGACCTGATGTACCTGAGTATTGCTGCGCTCGCCGGCCAGCTGCCACAGCTTGGGAACTGCCACTGCAACAGCGGCACCGATAGCGACAGCCGTCAGAATCTTGAACATGTATCTCTCCTATTCGCTGGTGCCGGTGGGAATCTGAGCGTCGGCGACAGGGGCCGAGCGGGGCGTTGGCGTCCGGCGCTCTCGGGTGGGCCTGACCGGCGCCTTGGGGGTGTGCTTGGCCGCGTCGGCGATCTTCTCGGCGTACTCTTCCTCTGCCAGATTTCGCCACGTCGTCAGCGACACGTCCGGTCGGTACAGCTTCTCCGGCGGTGCGTCGGTGACCTCGACCATCCACGCATCCTGACCCGAGAACTGACCGTGGAACAGCCAGCGGATCGCGCCGAGGTACTTGGCGTAGAAGCCCAATTTTGCTGCGCCGGAGACGAAGTTGACCATGAGGCCGACGTACTTGTGGTTGTCTTCGTCCACCGGGACGTAGAACTCGTAGTGAATGAACTTGGGGTACGCGATGCGCAGGACACCCGGCATGGACAGTGAAGCAAAACCGGGGAAATTCTGAGCTGCGATCACAGGATTGACGTCCAGACCGGCGCCGACGTTTCCGATCTGCGAAATCTGGGTCTCGTCCGGCTTCTTCTTCCACCACCGCTTGTTCGTCCAGGTTCCCACGCCCGGGAATTCCGCCTCCCAGTACACCGCTTCCTGCACGCGGTAGATCCAGCGTCCCTCCGGAACGATGCTCGTGATGTTCCACGTCGGCATCGGCTTGAACAGACGCCACAATGCGGTGCGGTGCAGGTACTTCGCATGTCCCTCGTCGAAACCGTTCTCACATGCGAAGCGCCAGTTGCCTTCTCGGGGCTGAATCCGACCACCGACGATACCCTTGTTCTCCACCAGCTCACGCGGCAACTGGTCGTCGATGGACGGCGCCGGCTCGTTGGCGATCGGGATGTACACCCACACCAGACCGAGTCGCTCCTCGATCGCATAGGTCTGGACGTTCAGCTTGCCGCAGATCTTGGAATCCGGACCGTCGGTGATGACCGCGGCCAGCTTGCCGTCAGTGAGCCGGTACGTCCAGCCGTGGTACGGGCAGCTGACAGTTCCCGGGAACTGCTGATCGCCCTCGGACAACGGAACGCCGCGGTGCGGGCACCGATCGTGCAGGGCATATGCCTTGCCTGCGTCGCGGATGATCGCCAGCTTTTCACCACAGATGGTGAAGCTCTTGGGGTCTTTGGTGATGTGGTTCGACCACGTGACCGGGTACCAGTAACCGCGGTATCCGCTGCCGGCTGCGTTGTAACCCGGCCATGCCGTCCAATCCTGCCGACCGGCCGCTCGTGGCCGCTCGGGCAGCGCGAACGTGGCTTCCGACGCCTCGACACCAGTCATGTGAAGTCCTCTCGACACTGAACGTTTGAATGAAACAGATCTTGGGTGAGATTGCGATCTACGCCAATGGATTCGGTTCGCTCAGCAGACCCGGACCACCACAGCGGTTCCGACGGCACACAGCACGCCATTGTCCGAATGCTCCCGCAATGCCAAAGTTAGTTGGTCACTGTCGATTTGGGACACTTCACCCGACACCTCGAGTGTGGTTCCGACGGGCGCGGGCGCACGATTCTGCCAGGAGACGGACACAACTCCTTCGTATCCACCGGCAAAGTGTGACGCGGCACGAAAGAACAGCGTGCCCTGCAACTGGGCCATGACCACCGGTGCGGACAACCCCTCCGTCTGCGCATAGGAGGCGTCGTAGTGAATACGGTGCGAATTGTGCGTCGACGCCCCGAATCGAAGGATCCGAACCGGATCGCAGACCAAGGTCACCGATTCGATCGGCGTGCCCACGACTACTGTTTCGGTCATCGGACGATGAACTTCTCGACGACCTCGGCAAATGCGCCGGACTGCGCACCCCGGTAAGTCTTGGTGACCGAGAGCAGCAGAAACTCGTCCGGAGCCCGGCCCTTGGTCGTCACGGTATCGAGTACTCGCCCTACGACGACAGCCTCACCCAGCGGGGCCGGTCGCAAGAAAGTCACACTCTGCCCGCCGGCCATCAAGCGCACGTCGATACCGTCTGTGCCCGGCACTTCGTCACGGAACATGCCGTCTGCTCGGTACTCTCGATCGGAGCCACCTTGCGGTCCTCGCAAAAGCGAAGGCAGATACATCGGATGGACGGCAAATGCCGGGTGCTCCGGGTCGAGAAACCGGGGGTCCGTCTCGGCGGTGGCAACCGCAAACGCAACCGACTCCGCCGGACGCACCGTTCCCAACTCTCGCGTTTCCCCCGTACCGATCATCGCCTCCGCGCGATCACGCGCGTGCTCGAGTTCTGTTCTCATGCCAGCACGCTAGGCATTCGGAAGTCTCACAGCCACGAACCGGGTTCGCCTGCCGGACCGCGATACTTCCCATACCGCTCACCTCGAGGTCAGGTATAGCCATGGCTGATCAACCGAAGAGCTTGTACGCCAAAGCAGATGGCGTCACATTCCATTACTACGACCTCGGCGAGGGCGACCCCACGATTTTCCTGCACGGAGGCGGCCCCGGCTGCACTGCGTGGTCCGACTTCGGGCCGGTGGCACCGCTCTTCGCCTCGGATCGACGAGCGATTCTCGTTGATCTGCTGCAATACGGTCGGTCCGACAAGTGCACCATCGCCGGCCCAATGTGGGACTTCCACGCCGCCAAGGTGGTTGCCCTGCTCGACGAACTCGGAATCGAACGCGCAGACTTCGTCTGCAACTCGTGGGGCGGCACCATAGCGCTCAATCTTGCGGCAAAGTACCCGGAACGCGTTCGCTCCCTGGTGATCACGGGCAGCATGCCCGTCTTCTACGGTCCACTCGCGCCGCTCCCCGAGGATGGCCGTCGTGGCCGCAACGCCCGCGACGTCTACTACGGCGGCACCGGCCCCACCCTCGAAAAACTCCGCACCTTGATCACCAGTCTCGAATGGTTCGACGGATCGAAGTTGCCCGCCGAAACCCTCCAGATGCGATACGAGCAAAGTCTCGACCCCGAAGAAATGGCCCTGGCTGCCTCGGCGGACTCACCTCGTGGCGATTGGCAGGATCTCACAGCTGAACTCGGCCAGATCCAGGCGCCGACGCTCTTCGCCTGGGGCATGCACGACGCATTCCTCACCCCGGACTACCCGCTCATGCTTGCGCGGATGATTCCCCATGGCCATCTCTACATCATGGACAAGGCGTCGCATCATCTTCAGGAAGAACGACCATACGACTACTACAGTGTAGTTTCGGGTTTCCTTGACCAACAGCACAACTGAACGAACGGTGATCGCCCCGACGGGCGGTGCACGGATCCGATTGGTACTGCTTCTCGGAATTCTCACCGCCCTCGGGCCGTTCACCGTCGACATGTATCTTCCTGCGCTGCCACAGATCACGCAGGAATTCGGCACGTCGGACACGATGGTTCAGCTGACCCTGACGGGCACACTGCTGGGTCTGGCTTTCGGCCAGTTGCTCATCGGCCCACTGTCCGACATCTACGGACGTCGACGTCCCCTGCTCGTGGGCACAGTAATTCACGTCGGCGCGTCGTTGGCCTGCTTCTTTGCTCCGTCCATCGAAGTCCTCACTGCGCTGCGAACCCTTCAAGGTTTCGGCGCCGCCGCGACAGGCGTGATCGCGATGGCAATCGTTCGTGATCTATTCACCGGACACGATGCGGCAGTTGTACTTTCGCGGCTGATGTTGGTCATGGGCGTAGCGCCCATCCTGGCCCCCTCCATCGGCGGGGCACTGATGTCCGTAACACAGTGGCGCGGGGTCTTTCTCGCTCTCTTCATCCTGGGCATCGCGATGATCGCACTCGCGGCAGTATCGCTGCCGGAAACACTTCCACCCGAGAATCGGTCGGGCAAGGGCATCGGCGCCATCGCGCGAAACTACATTGCGCTCGGCAAGGATGCCCACTTCATGGTGTTGGTGCTCGTGTGCGGTCTCGGCCGCGGCGTTTTGTGGTCGTACATCGCCGCGTCGTCCTACGTGATGCAGGAACAGTTCGGACTGAGCGCCACCGCATACGGATTTGCCTTTGCCGGCGGCGCCGTCGTTCTGATCGGTTCGTCCCAGCTCAACGTCGTGCTTCTCGGCCGGTGGTCGCCGAATTCCATCACGATCTGGGCAATGTGGGGCAGTAGTGCCGTCGGCGCTGCATTTGTTGTTGTTGCCGCCACCGACTCGTGGGGATTCGTCGGGTTTGCCGTCCCCATCCTGCTGATGCTCTGCGCAACGGGTTTTGTCATGCCCAACGCACCGGCGGTTGCACTGTCCCGTCACGGAGAAGCCGCAGGCTCAGCAGCCGCGCTGATCGGATTTGCGCAGTTCGGCGCTGCAGCTGTGGTTGCGCCCATCGTCGGCCTTCTCGGCAACACCAGTCTTGCCGTGGCCATCTCCATGACCGGGGCTTCGGTTCTGGGCGTGATCGCGCTGCTCTGCGTGCGTCGATAAAACGGTTATGCCGAGCGTTCGAGGACCGATACCTTCCGGCTGATCCCTTCGGCCGCCGCGCGCAACGGTTCGGCAAAACGCTCGGTATCCATTCGATACCGCGGACTCGACACACCGATCGCGGCAACTGCTTCACCAAGTCCACCGAAGATCGGGGCAGCGATACTCGATGTTCCCAGGCGAACCTCCTCGGTCTCGACCGCCAACTGCTGCGAACGAACAGCGTCGAGTTGCCTACGTAACCCGTCTTCCGAGTTCACCGTCCGATCGGTGAACTCGACAAATCCGTTGCCTGTCACCGCTCGAAAAACGGAATCCGGTGAGTACGCGAGTATCGCTTTGCCGGTTGCCGTGGCATACATCGGCAGCCGGCCAGCCACCCGCGACGGCAGGTCCACCCCGTGATGACCGGAGATCTTGTCGATGTACAGAACATCGAGGCCGTCGCGAATCGCGAGGTGAACCGTCTCCCGGGTCGCCGCGTGAAGATCCTGCACATACGTCAAGGACACCTCGCGCAGAATACGTTGACGAGGAACCAACTGCCCCAGTTCGAAGAGCCGTAACCCCAACCTGTACTTGGTTCCGACCCGTTCCAGTAGACCAAGAGACACCAGTTCACCGGCTATTCGATGCACCGTCGCCTTCGCAACACCACTCCGATTCGCAAGTTCGGTCAGCGACAGCGCACCCGAATCCGCATCGAAGGAATCGAGTATCAGGCGCGCTTTCCCCAGCAACGAATGCATCGCCGAGCGCCTCCAGTACACAGAATGTGGTCCACCCAGCGGACCAAGTCTGCTCCAGTCTACTGAGGCATCAGTTCTCCGCGCCCACGAATTGGCTGTTGTACAGACGGAAGTACGCGCCGCGGGATTCGAGCAGAGCCTCATGGCTCCCCTGCTCCACGATCCGGCCTTCCTCCATCACCACGATCAGGTTCGCATCACGAATTGTCGAAAGACGGTGCGCGATGACAAAGCTGGTTCGGTCGTTGCGCAGAACCGCGGTGGCGCTCTGGACCAGCAGTTCGGTGCGCGTGTCCACCGAACTGGTCGCCTCGTCGAGGATCAGGATGGACGGCTGCGAGATGAAGGCGCGGGCGATAGTGATGAGCTGCTTCTCGCCCGCACTGACGTTGCTGCCTTCCTCGTCGATGACCGTGTCGTAACCCTCAGGCAGAGAGTGCACGAACTTGTCGACGTAGCTCATCTCGGCCGCACGACGAATCTCCTCGTCGGTGGCACCAGGCTTGCCGTAGGCGATGTTCTCGCGGATGGTTCCACCGAACAGCCATGCGTCCTGCAGAACCATGCCGATCCGTGAGCGCAGATCGTCTCGCGTCATGTCGGCGATGTCGATGCCGTCCAAAGTGATTCGGCCCGAATTGAGTTCGTAGAACCGCAGGATGAGGTTGACGAGGGTGGTCTTGCCTGCGCCGGTGGGTCCGACGATCGCAACCATCTGACCCGGCTCGGCAGTCAGGGACAGATCCTCGATCAGCGGCTGTTCCGGCTTGTAACTGAAGGTGACGTTCTCGAACTTGACGCGACCCTTGTCGACAGTGGGCGACTTCGCACTCTTCGGGTCCTCCGACTGCTCCTCTTGGTCGAGCAGCGCGAAGACCCGCTCGGCCGAAGCGACGCCGGACTGCAGCAGATTGGTCATCGACGCTATCTGCGTGAGCGGCTGGGTGAACTGCCGCGAGTACTGGATGAACGCTTGCACATCGCCGAGCGTCATCGTTCCGGATGCGACGCGCATGCCACCCACCACTGCGATGGCGACGTAGTTGAGGTTGCCCAGGAACATCACGGCCGGCATGACCAGACCGGAGATGAACTGCGCCTTGAAACTCGACTCGTACAGATCCTCGTTCTGCTTGCGGAAGCGCTCCTCGACCTCCTGCTGGCGACCGAACACCTTGACCAACTCGTGGCCGCTGAATGCTTCCTCGACCTGCGCGTTGATTCCGCCGGTGCTCTTCCACTGCGCCACGAAGTGCTTCTGTGAACGCTTCGCGATAAACGCCGTCACCATGATCGACAGCGGAACAGTTGCCACCGCGATCAAGGCGAGCAGAGGTGAGATCCACAGCATCATCACCAGAATGCCCAGGACGGTCATCACCGACATGACCAACTGGCTGAGCGTCTGCTGCAAGCTCTGCGCGACGTTGTCGATATCATTGGTCACGCGTGAGAGAACATCACCGCGGGCATGGGTATCGAAGTACCGCAAGGGAAGTCGGTGAATCTTCTGCTCGACGTCCTCACGCAGACGACGAACGGTTCGCTGGACCACGATGTTGAGCAGATACGCCTGCAGCCAACTGAACAGCGACGCGCAGACGAACAGCAGCAGCACGATCATCAAGACCTTGCCGACGGCGTCGAAATCGATTCCGGTTCCAGGCACAACTGCCATGCCGGACACCATGTCGGCGAGCTGACCCTGCCCCGAAGCGCGCAATCCTTCGACAGCCTGTTCCTTGGTCGTCCCCGGCTGGAGTTGCTTGCTGACGATGCCGTCGAAGATCAGGTTGGTGGCGTTTCCCAGGATCTTCGGCGCGATCGAGGAAAGTACGACGCTTGCGGTCACCAAAGCGAAGATCAGGACGACGATCGGCTTGTCGGGGCTCAAGCGACCGAGGAGACGTTTGAGCGAAGGGCCGAAGTTCATGGCCTTCTTTGTGGGATCGCCGCCGCCGGGCGGGCCGATGGGAGGCGAGGAAGTCGGTCGATTGCTCATGATGCGTCCTGTACGGCTAGCTGAGAGGCGACGATTTCGCCGTAGGTGGGACAACTGACCACGAGTTCGTCGTGCGTGCCGATCCCCACGATGGCGCCGTCGTCGAGCACGATGATCTGATCGGCTTCCACGATGGTGGAAATGCGCTGCGCGACAACGACGATGCAGGCGTCTTGCGTGACCGGCCGGAGCGCCGCACGCAGCCTCGCATCAGTAGTGAGGTCGAGTGCCGAGAAGGAATCGTCGAACAGATAGATCTGTGGCTTACGCACCAACGCTCTGGCGATGGCGAGTCTCTGACGCTGACCGCCCGATACCGTCGTACCGCCTTGTGCCACCGGTGTGTCCAGGCCTTCAGGCATGGCGCGGACGAAGTCGGCAGCTTGGGCGATCTCGAGGCACTCCCACAGCCATTCGTCGGTAGCTTCGGGGTTTCCGTAGCGGAGATTGGTGGCGACAGTGCCCGAGAACAGATACGGCTTCTGCGGGACGAGACCGATCACCGAGCAGAGCAGTTCCGTGTCGATGTCGCGGACGTCGACTCCTCCCACCGATACCGATCCGGAGGTGGAGTCGATCAAACGCGGAATCAGGTTAAGCAGAGTGGTCTTTCCCGATCCGGTGCCGCCGATGATCGCCGTCGTCTTGCCGGGTTCGGCACGGAACGTGATGTCGCGCAATACAGGTTCCTCGGCTCCGGGGAACTGGAACTGAGCGCCACGAAGTTCGACGACTCCCGGGTCCTTCAGTTCTCGGACCGGGTTCTCGGGCGGAATCACCGACGAATCCGTGTCGAGCACCTCGGAGATACGTTCGGCGCACACCGACGCACGCGGCAGCATCACCGCCATGAAGGTGGCCATCATGACGGCCATCAGGATCTGCATGATGTAGCTGAGCATCGCGGTGAGCGAGCCGATCTGCATCGAGCCCTCGTTGATCTGATGGCCACCGAACCAGATGACCGCGACGCTGGTGACATTGCTGATCAGCATCACGAGCGGGAACATCAGTGCCATGAGGCGGCCGACGCCGAGTGCAGTCTCCGTCAGCTCACGGTTGGCATCGCCGAAACGCTCTACCTCGTACGGTTCCCGTACAAACGCTCGGACGACGCGGATGCCCGTGATCTGTTCGCGAAGAACACGGTTGACGGCGTCGAGGCGGCCCTGCATGACCCTGAATCCGGGGACCATCCGGGCAATCAGGAAACCCATCGAGACTACGAGCAGCGGGACGCTGATCCCCAGGATCCAGGACAGATTCAGGTCCTGGCGCAGAGCCATGATGATGCCGCCGACGCACATGATCGGCGCCATGACGAGGATGGTGCAACTCATCACGACCATCATCTGCACTTGCTGGACGTCGTTGGTGTTGCGGGTGATCAGCGAAGGCGCACCGAAGTGCCCGACCTCTCGGGCCGAGAACGTCCCGACCTGATGCAGCACCGAAGCCCGGAGATCGCGTCCGACGCCCATGGCGACTCGCGCACCGAAGAAGACGGCACCCACCGAGCACAGGATCTGCGTGAGCGTGACCATCAGCATCATCCCGCCGGTGGAGAGGATGTAGCCGGTGTCGCCTTTCGTCACGCCGTTGTCGATGATGTCGGCGTTGAGACTCGGAAGGTAAAGGGCCGCCATAGTCGAAATAAACTGCAGGACGACAACGCCCGTGAGTTCACCCCGGTACGGCATCAGATAAGTGCGCAGCAGCCTGATCAGCATAGTGAGCGAAGGTTACCAATCCTGGCCGACATGTGCCGCTGGATATTTCGATACACAAAAACTGCTGTGCGCCTTTATTAACCGCGGGGGGTTAATAAAGGCGCACAGCAGAGATCAAGCAGATGCGGACTGAAGCTCCGCTTCCTTTTCTTCACGGAGGGCCTTGCTGAGCTTCTCGCCCTCGATGTCGACGTTCGGCAGAATCTTGTCCAGCCACTTCGGCAACCACCACGCCTTGTCGCCGAGCAGTGCCATGACGGACGGGATGATCACCATGCGCACGATGAAGGCGTCGAAGAACACCGCCGCGGCAAGCGCGAAGCCGATCGACTTGATGAACGAGTTCGGTTCCGCGATGAAGGCACCGAACACGGAGATCATGATGACCGCGGCCGCACTGACGACCCGGGCGCCATGGTTGAAGCCGATGGTCACGGCCTCCTTCGCGCTCGCGCCGTGGACGTACTCCTCACGCATACGCGTCACGAGGAACACCTGGTAGTCCATCGCGAGTCCGAACACCACACCGATCAGGAAGATCGGCATGAAACTCACGAGTGGTTGCGGGTTCGAGATGATGCCCAACCAACCGTGCTGGAAGATCGCCACCGTCGCACCGAATGTCGCGAGCACGCTGAGCAGGAAGCCGAGCGTCGCCGTCAGCGGAACCAGGATCGAACGGAACACCAAGAGCAACAAGATGAATGCAAGGCCGACGACGACGGCCAGGTAGGGCACCAATGCATCCTTCAGCGTGTCCGAGACGTCGCCTTCGAGTGCGGTCTGACCGGTGATGCCGTAGCTGACGCCGATCGAATCGTTGAGTCCGCCTTCGGCTCCACGAAGGCTGGACACCAGATCCATCGTGGCGGGGTCGGTCGGACCACTCTTCGGAGTGATCAGTACCTGCGCGGTGTCGCCGGCCTCGTTGACCCCGACGACCTGTGCGTTCTGGACGTCATCGAAGCCCGAGATGGTCGAGACGACCTCCGCAAAGGCCTCCCCGGCGGGAACGCTGGCATCCTTGGCGTCGACAACGGCGATGAGCGGTCCGTTGCGACCGTCACCGAAGCCCTCG
Source organism: Rhodococcus sp. MH15 (assembly GCF_019266045.1). Classification (NCBI taxonomy): domain Bacteria; kingdom Bacillati; phylum Actinomycetota; class Actinomycetes; order Mycobacteriales; family Nocardiaceae; genus Rhodococcus; species Rhodococcus sp. MH15. Next base: position 330,535 of record NZ_LPNP01000065.1, on the reverse strand, counting down.
TCGATCAGGTCGTATGCCTGACGCGCACTGGTCGCCGGGTCACCGGTGGCCTCCGACGGCAGTGCCAGGCTCAATCCCGTTGCGGGCAGAGCCAATGCGCCCAGAAGCACTACTCCACCGATCAGCGGCACCAGCGGACGACGGACGACGGCACTGATGAAGCGCAGAGCCAACTTCGGCTTGCCCGAATCTTCGTCTTCGGACTCCTCAGCGCGCTTGCTGAGGAAGGGAATCTTGCCGGCAAAAGCCTTGCGTCCGAACATACCCAGGATCGCAGGCAGCAAGGTCAAGGCGATCAGAACCGCGATCAGCACGGTAAAGGCCGCTGCCGCACCCATATCGGAGAGGAACGGGATGCCGACGACGCGCAATGCAACCAGCGCGATGATGACCGTCAAACCAGCGAATACCACTGCGGAACCGGCGGTTCCGACGGCGCGACCTGCTGCTTCGGCACGGTTGTCGGTAAGGGTGAGCTCATGCCTGAACCTGGACATGATGAACAGCGAGTAGTCGATCGCCACAGCCAGACCGATCATGATCGCCAGCGTCGGAGTCATCGAACTGAGATCCATGAATCCGGTGGCAACCGTGATTCCGAGGCTGCCGATAGCGATACCGATGATCGCGGTGAGGAGCGGAAGCCCCGCGGCCACAAGCGAACCGAACGTGATGGCCAGAACGACTGCGGCAACGGCGATACCGATCAGCTCGGTGACACCACCGGGCATCTCCGCTTCCTGAGCAGCAGAACCACTGACCTGGACGTTGAGTCCCTCGGCCCGACCGACATCGGCTGCGGAGTTGATCGAATCACGCAACGCCTGATCGAGATCGGCGAAGTCACCGCTGAACGGAACCTCGACGTACCCGACTGTGCCGTCGGCACTGAGCGGCGACAACGCACGCGCGTCGTCCACGGCCTGTGTCTCGGAAGTTCCAGCCGCAGCAGCCTTTTCCTTGAACATCGCAACCATGGAGTCGTTGCCGGTAACCGGATTGACCAACGCCTTCGCGGCCTGTTCCGGAGTGGCAGTCGCCGGGTCCACCTTGGCAGAGTCGGCGACCTTGTCGATGCCACGAATACTCGCGAGCATGTCGTCCATGGCTTTGACGTTCGCCGGATCGGCCAGCGTCGTGCCTGCCGGAGCTTGCACTACGTATCGTGCGCTCAGCGAATCCATAGGATTGGGCGCGTCGGGAAAACGCTCCGCCATCAGGTCTTGCGCCTGCTGCGCCGGGGTTCCCGGAATGGAGAACGAATCCTTGGTGGGGCCGGACAGAGTCGCTGCCCCGACGCCCATCAGGACCAGGATTATCAGCCAAACGCTGAGGACCGCGCCTTTTCGCCGGTAGGCGAACTTGCCGATCCGATAAAGATAGGTGGCCACGACGGGCTCCTTGCTGTTTCGGTGCGTGTACGTGGACAGGTATTACGTGTGGGGCTCAGAGACGAGACATCTCAGGGACGCGACATCTCAGGGGCAGGCGGCGGCGCGGGCAACCCGGCACGAATCTGCCGAAAAGCGTCGTGAACCAACTCTTCCGGACTGGAAGCCTCCGACTTTCCGCCAGTCCAGACGTCGATCACCGACTTAGCGGCTCCGCCCACCGCTCCCAGGAGGAGCGTCGGGTACAGGTCCTTCTCGGCGTCGGTACCGGTGCGCTCCGCCAATGCCTGAACGACTGCACGGTTGATCCGCTGATGCATGTCTGCGGCATCCCGGTAGAGCGCGGGACTCGAATCCGACAGCAGCCAGATACTTGCCTTCTCACTCCCACTCGGACCTGAGTCGTTCACGATTTCGACCACAAGTTCTTCGAGGACGTCGAGAATTGGTTCGTCCGCGGGCCGTGACGCAAGCGCCTCGATCCACAGGTTCACCGATTCCTCGAAACTGGCGAGCACTGCCTCCTCCTTGCTGGAGAAGTAGTTGTGGAACGTCCTCGTCGACACTCCGGCCTCGGAGGCGATTGCGTCAGCGGTGACGCATTCGATCCCCAGCGCACGAGCGAGCCGTGCTGCCGCGCCGCTGAGTGCGGCACGGGTTGCTGCCTTCTTGCGGTCACGAAGGCCTTGTTCGATGATCACCCCAACACGGTACCGAACTTGCAGAGCTCTGCAACTTTGCAGAGGTCTGCAATATTGTGCGATCGAACACACGGCACGGAAACTCGAGGCGTACCTCACACTCACGCACGGCAAATGCCTGAACAGCGCGACAGAGAGGGTTGCGAGCAACTCCACCGCCTGACGCCCCCTGCCAAGTTGACGCGTGAATCAACATGGCCTGACATACTTTGCGGTGAATTAACCGCAATTTGCTCGGCGAAGGAATCTGATGGACCCGCTCCTGCACACCTGGCCGGTTTCGTCCACGGTGATGCTGTGGGGATCAAAGTCCGGACGAGGCTCCGTACTACGTCTCGTCCGTCTCACCATCGGGTTCTGCTCACTCAATTTCTCGATCGTGGCGTTCCTGTTTCTCCTCAGCGGAGAGGGCCCGGACGGACCGTTTGCGCGCAGTTGGCTCGTCGGCATTGCGGCCGTCAACCTGATCCCTACGATTCTCTGGTTTGTCGGCCGAATCAGAGGTTCACGCATGCTCAAGCTCTACGGACTGTGGGCGGATCTCGGAACTGCCTCGGTTCTCATCACCTTCACCAGCCATAACGCCGCCCTCTTCGGCGCGGCACTCTTTGTCGCCACCGGCGCCTACTTCACCTATTTTCTCGATTACCGCTGGTTGGCCTTCCATCTCGCCTTTGCCACGACATTTGTCATCGCCCTGACGGTGCTCGGCCTGACGAACGGCGACTACTCGACAACCAGCGTGATCGCACGCACGGACGTCGTCCTGTGTGCCGTGATCTTCATTCCGGCCACAATTCAGTTCACTTGGCGGCAATTACTCGCGCGCGCAACGGGATCCAAAGTGGATGCGCTTACCGGCCTGTTGAACCGACGAGGACTGTGGGACATGTCGGAGCGCATCTGGTCGGTCGCGTCGGCAAATCGTGCCGACATTGCTGTTGCCGTCGTCGACATCGACAAGTTCAAGGCGGTGAACGACACGTTCGGCCACGAAGTCGGTGACGCCGTCATCATCCGGACCGGAACGCGCCTGCAGGCGCATGTGAACGGTTTCGGTTACGCCGCGCGCACCGGCGGCGAGGAGTTCACCGTTGTGATGATCGGTACTCCGTACGGACTTCGCAAACGAATCGCGACGCTCCCCAAAGCCGTGGTGAACGCCTCCGACGACCCCCTGGCCACGGTCAGCGTCGGCGCAGCGACGCTACCTTTCATCCCACATCAGGAAGAGTTCGATTACAACGAGTTCTCCCGAGCAATCGTTGCGGCCGATCATCTGATGTACGACGCAAAATCCGCGGGAGGCAACACCGCGAACACTGCTCCTATGGCAGTTCCGCGTCGACGGGCACACTGAAACCGGGCTGTATCAGCGCCGATTCCACGCCTCGGGATCTGCCGTCAGTTCGTGAATGAACTCGGGCAACTCTCCACCTGCAACATCGGTGAGTGTGACATTTTCGAGCACAGCACGGAGGTTGACTCGCACTGCAATCCACACCTCCTTGAGGGGCGTTGCCGGTCCCCCGTAGTCGACGTCTTCCGGTCGCTGACCCCGAATCGAAGCCAGCGGTCCCTCGACAGCTCGTATGACGTCGGCAATCGTGATCTCGTCCGCGGACCGAGCGAGCCAGTATCCCCCGTCCGGGCCTCGACGGCTGTTGACCAAGCCGCCGCGCCGCAGGTCCGAGAGCACCGCTTCCAGGAACTTGTGGGGTATTACCTGGGATTTGGCGAGAAACTCGGCCTTGGCCGGGTCAGGACCAACTGCCGCGAGCTCGACCAGAGTCCGCACGGCGTAGTCCACCTTCGCGGTGATATGCACCGGCAATTCCTACCATCGTTCTATGAATAGTCGCAACAAACCTGCGAGTTCTTCGCCGCAAAGGGTTCCCTGACGTTACATTTTAATGCATGATGTAACGATCGGAGCTAAAGAACAGGACAAATCACGTGTGGGAAACCCTTCTCGAATCATGGAAGTCACTGCTCGAACCGCTCCATGATCCCGTTACGCTCGCAATCCCCGCGTTTGTCATCTTCCTCGCAATCGAATGGTTCGCGGCCCGTGCGCTCGAAGATCATCCCGACGACGCCGACGGACGCGCACGGCCGGCACAGGGCGGCTACCGAAGCGCCGACGCCAGAACCAGCGTTCTACTCGGACTCGTGTCGATCGCAACGAGCACCTTCTGGAAAGTGCTGGCGCTGATCGGCTATTCCGCAATCTGGGTGTATCTCGCTCCGTGGCACCTCTCGCCGACTGCCTGGTACACCTGGGTGATCCTGCTGCTCGGAATCGACGTCCTCTATTACGCGTATCACCGCATCGCACACCGAGTTCGAGTCATCTGGGCCACACACCAGGCTCACCATTCGAGCGAGTACTTCAATTTCAGCACCGCACTGCGGCAGAAGTGGAACAACAGCGGTGAGATCATCATGTGGCTGCCGTTGCCGTTCCTCGGGATCCCGCCGTGGATGGTGTTCGTCGGCTTCTCCGTCAGCCTCGTCTACCAGTTCTTCGTCCACACCGAACGTGTCGGAAAACTCTGGCGGCCCATCGAATTCATCTTCAACACGCCGTCACACCATCGCGTCCACCACGGCTCCGACGCCGAGTACCTCGACCGCAACTACGCCGGAATCCTCATCATCTGGGACCGGATGTTCGGAACCTTCGCAGCCGAAACCCACCGCCCCACCTACGGACTCACGACGCCGGTCGGAACGTACAACATCTGGAAGCTCCAAACGCGCGAATATGCTGCCATTGCTCGCGATTGGAAGGCGTCGACATCGTGGCGGCAGCGAGCCGGCTACGTGTTCGGCCCGCCCGGCTGGGCGCCGAAAGCCGAGGTCACTTCAGCAGAATCCACAGCCCCGTCGCACTGAGCAGGAGCAGAGCGACCGCGAGAGTTGCTCCCATACCCAAAGCGGGCGTTGCCTTTTCGGCCGAAAACTGGGCCAACCGCCTGGGCCGCGACCGACGTTCGTAGACCGTCACCGCGACGACGAGCACGGCAGCGACGGACGGGCCGATCAGGGCCACCGACCCGAACTGCGGCAACCATCTCAGACAGGCGGCAGACAAGCCGAGGATCGACAGACTCGTACGCACGAACGAGAGCGATGTGCGCTCGGACTGCAAGCCCTTGTCCGGAGGCTTGACACCTTCCGACGGTTCCAGCGCGGTCAATCAGTTCACGACCTCGACCACCAGGACGGTCGCGCAGATCACCAGCACGATGCCGACGACCGGCGCCATGAGCGGCACCGGCAACGAGCGCTCAGTTCGCAGTGCACGCTCGGCGCTGATCCAGTGGACAAAGGAAGTGATGGCGATCAGAGCACCGCCGACGAGCAACAACGCGGCCAAGCCGGAACGAACCGTCGGGTTGAGAATGTCGCCGCCGAACGCTTCGAGTCCGACGCCCGACGCGACGAAGGCCGTTGCAGTGCGGATCCAAGCCAGATATGTCCGCTCATTGGCGAGCGTGAACCGTGGATCGGGGTCTTCGCCCGTTCGGAACGGTCTCCACCGGGGCATCACCTGTTCATTCCGTCCGGGCAGAGATCGCACACTGCCTTCGGAACGGACAAGAAGAAAGGAAGGTCATGTCCTTAATCTTCCCTGCCCGCCCCGAAGCAGTGCGAATCGGGTGGACGTAATTCAGCTCGCGGCGAGTGAGACCAGGAAGTCCACCGAGCCGCTGCCGTCGACGGTGACGAAACCGAGGGACGGAGGCTCGACTCCGAAATCGGTCCAGGTGACCGGAATCGAGCCCGATGCGATCAGCGAATCACCCGAATGCAGCACGGTCATGTCGACCGACACCGGCTTGGACTGACCCTTGAGCGTCAGCGTTCCTGACACCGTGACCGTCGCCGTTGTTCCGTCCGTCGGTACAGCAGACAAGTCCACCGGCGAGTCGATCGTGAACGTCGCCGTCTGATACGTGCTGGTATCCATCACATTGCCCGTGAACTGGCCGTCGCGCCGATCCGAGTCGGTCTTGATGCTTGCCACCTGCACCGTTACTTCGCCGGAAGTGAGCTTTTCACCCTCGACAACCGCGTTTCCGCTCACCTCGCCAGTGGTTCCGACGACGGTCACACTCGATCCGTTGAGAATCTCGTGCACGGTGTACCCAGCTGCCGTCTGGTTGTCCCCCTGCCCGGCGACGACGGTCCATTGCCCGTCGATCGATCCGGACGCCGCCTCCGCGCCCTCAGTGGACACCACGGCCGCCGGTGCATCGTCTTCAGCGATGAACTTCCCGTACGCCCACGGCCCCACGAGCAGGGCGAGTACGACCACAACTACTGCTCCGCCGATCCACCAGATCTTTTTCATGGGCTCGACGATAGTTGCAGCTTCAACAGTTGTCAGGACTTACGACCTGGGAGAACCCTGTGAAAGTGCTCCACGACCACCGAAGGCGAGCCGCGTCTACAGCCATTAGTAATCATTTGGTAAAGTCGACTGTGCATTCCGGCCCCCAGCCTGGAATGCCTGGGCCGTGCGCATCGAATCATGCATCGATCCCGATGCGCACGGTCTGCCCGAAACACGAATCACACCGATCGAGGGAGCTCGCGATGGCGGACCTGACGCTCCTGACCGACGACGAGTTACGCGAGCGTCGGATCGCCCTCAGTCGATCCCTCACTACCGCAGCAGATTTGATCCCCACCCCGCCACCCTCGTTCTTCGAGAAGCTGAAGCAGGACATCGATGCCGCCGCTGCAGAGTGGATCGCCCGCCGCTCCTGAACGTTCGAATTGCGCACACAGAACCGGTTTTCGATTTCCTCACCGGTTCACCCCGCAAGGGTGATGATGCAGCGGACGGTCACCGGCACCATGACTTCATGGACTCCCCGACCGACTCAATCGCACAAGGTTTCACGCCGGCACACGCTCAACTGGCGAGATCGGCCGGAGTTCCAGCAACGCTCGCCGCTGAGAGTTACGTGGAAGCCCTCGCCCGGATCGTCTATTACTGGGGCTATCCAGCTGTGGACACCTTCGGCCGTACAAACATGTGGGAGATCATGGATGGCAAGACCGGACTCCAACTCGGTCTTCTGCCAGGCGCCGCCAAGAATTACACAGGTGCCCTCACCGACTACATGAGCCCGGCGCAGCGGTGGGTCGTCTCACCCAACAACGACACGATCTACGGCGCAGGATTCGCCGATCTCACCGCCGAAACCGCAGTGATACAGACCCCGACCGAGGTACCCGACGGCCATTACTGGACTATCCAGATCGTCGACGTGCTGACCAATGTGACTCACCAACTTGGTTCGGCGACAGGCACTCCCGGCGGAAAGTTCCTTCTGGTCGGACCTGATTGGGATGGCGAGTTGCCGGAAGACTTCCTCGATGTGCTTCGATCACCGACGAACGTGGCTGGTGTCTTCCCTCGCAGTTTCGCAGCACGTTCCGAGGCGTCCAAGCAGCAGGCGCGGTCGGTGCTCGACCAGATCGGCATGTACCCCTTCAGCGAGGATCGACCCGGCCCGCGGTCCTTCGGCTACGAGGCCCACGCCGCGAACTCGATCTACCCTCAGGGCGTCACCGCCGAAATGTTGGCGGTCGATCCCGACGCCAGTCGACCTCAATGGGTGAAGCCGGAATCTTTCTGGACCGATCTTGCAGCAATGCTCGATTTCAACCCGACCATGGGCGCAGCAGACACCCCGATGGCTGATCAAGCCAAGACGCTTGTCGCACTGTATCGTTCGGACAAGTCGTACCGAGCGCTGCTCGACCGCGCCGCGCTCCGCGCCGACGTCGCCCTCCATCAATCGGCGAGCTACGTCCAAACCGGGGTCGACGCAGGCAACGGATGGCAACGGCAACGCAACAGTGGCCTGTGGGGCACCGACTGGTTCGGACGGGCGCTCGCGGCCGTCATCTACATTTACGTCAACGACTTTCACGAGGCTGTCTACCTCATCCGGGGTACCGACCACGACGGAGCGTTACTCCACGGCCGCGAGCGGTACACCATGACCTTCACAGAAGACGCACTCCCACCCGTCGACCGCAGTCGCGGCGGCTTCTGGTCTCTGACCATGTACGACAAGGACGCATTTATGCTCGCCGACGCACCGGGTAACCGCGTCAACCTCGGCACCGTCAATCTCGACGCGGGCGATCTCGTCTTTCGTGACGGGAAGCTCACCTTGCACCTGTCTCACGACGAGCCGACCGATCCGGATGCTCGTGCCAACTGGCTACCCGCTCCGCACGACGAATTTCGACTGATCATTCGCAGCTATGTCCCCGACAAATCAGTCCTCGATGAAACCTACCGATTCCCTGACGTCGTCCGAGCAACGGGACTATAGGCGCCACCAAGCACAAAAAAGCTCCCCACCTGCGTGAACAGGTGGGGAGCTTTGGCGGTGGCGGAGGGATTTGAACCCTCGGACGGGGGTTACCCGTCACACGCTTTCGAGGCGTGCTCCTTAGGCCGCTCGGACACGCCACCGTTGGTGACTTTACCGGATGGAGTGCCCGTGGCTGAAATCGCCAGGTGGAGCGGTATTACGTGAGCTTGTCCTTGATGCTGGACGCGGCGTCCTTGACCTTCTCGCCTGCATCCTTGACGGCCGATTTCACCTGGTCGCCCTTGCCTTCGTTTTCGAGGTCCCGGTCACCGGTAGCGCTGCCAGCAGCTTCCTTGGCCTTGCCCCCGAGGTCTTCGGCCTTGTTCTGAGCCTTGTCTGCGATTCCCATGAGTACTCCTCTGTGAACGCGAACGAATCGCCTTCCGACGATCCGCCGATGCCCTGACGGCATCTGCCTCCACCATGCCCTCGATTGATGGATCCGGCTACCCGAGTGTGCGATCACTCTCAATGGGGAATGCCGAATTCAGGCCCGCTGCTCGCGGAAGAAATCTTCCAAAAGCCCAGCGCATTCGTCCTCAAGGACCCCGCCGCGCACCTGCGGCCGATAGGTCAATCTTTTATCTCGAACTACGTCCCATAATGATCCGACGGCTCCGGTTTTCGGCTCCCACGCCCCGAAAACGACCCGAGAAACCCGGGCGAGGACCAGAGCGCCCGCACACATCGTGCATGGCTCGAGGGTCACGGCAAGCGTCGCACCTTCCAGGCGCCAGCCGTCACCATAGGTTTTTGCGGCAGCACGCAACGCGAGGATTTCGGCGTGCGCGGTCGGATCGGACGACGCTTCCCTGGCATTGGAGGCCCGAGCAACTTCGACGCCGTCTGCGTCGAACACCACTGCCCCGACCGGGACGTCTGCGTCGGAGGCGGAACGTGCGGCCACGATGGCCGCACGGATCATGCGCTGGTCGTCAGCGAGAGTCATCTAGCGCGGGAGCTTGTCGAGCGCTGCGCCGAACTCGGATGCGAACCCGAGTCGCTGCGCGATCATCCCCAACTGCTCGTCCGGATAAAGATCGGTCTCGGCCGCGATGACGGCGAGCACGGGTTCCGGCAGGCCCAGATCGGCCAGCACGGACAGATCGCCCTCTTCCCAGGGTTCGACATCGTCGAGGTCGTCCGGGTCGATGTCGGGGATCTCGATGTGCAAGGCGTCGAGGACATCGGCTGCGATGTCGTAGTCGATGGCGGCGGTCGCGTCGGAAATCAGCAACTGCGTGCCCGACGGCGCCGGACGCAACACGATGAAGAACTCGTCGTCGACGTCGAGAAGACCGAAGACGGCACCCGAACTTCGCAGCTCACGCAGCTGCGTTTCGGCGGCCGAGAGCGAGGTCAACGCGTCGGGCGTCAGTGCCTTGACCGTCCAACGCCCCTCTTCACGGACCACCGCGACACCGAAGCCTTCAAGCTCCTCCGACTGGTTCGAAGAGGCGCTCTTGTTACCCGCGCGCTGTGCACCCATGGCGCAACGGTAGCCCGCCTGGTGCCAGTGAGTGAAGTCCGAGCATCGATGTGCCAACCTGAACTCGTGTCTGCGATCGATTCCGCCCCACCAGTCTGCGTTCTCGGCCTCGGATTGATCGGCGGTTCGCTACTTCGCGCCGCCGTCCGATCCGGCCGCCGGGCGTGGGGTTACAACCGTTCCAGCGAGTCCGCCGACGCGGCCCGAGCCGACGGTTTCGACGCCGACACCGATCTGGTTTCAGTGCTGCAGAGAGCAAACGAAAGCGGCGCGATCATCGTGGTCGCCGTGCCGATGCCTGCCGTCGACGCCACCTTGGAGGCAATCGCCGCGCATGCGCCCGACAATCCGATCACGGACGTCGTCAGCGTCAAGGGTGAAGTGAAGGCCGCGGTCGAACGAGCGGGCTTGAGCGCCAAGTTCGTGGGCGGTCATCCGATGGCGGGGACGTCAGCTTCGGGTTGGGCGGTCGGGGATGCCGATCTGTTCGTCGACGCGGTATGGGTTGTTGCCACCGACAGCGGCGTCGACGCAGACGTGTGGTCGCAGGTCGCCGACCTTGCACTCGACTGCGGCTCGGTCGTCGTGCCGGCCGAATCTCTCGAGCACGATCGAGCAGTCGCGCGAATCTCGCATCTGCCTCACCTGCTCGCGGAAACGCTTGCGATCACCGGAGCTGCCGGAGGCGAACTGGCTCTCGGGCTGGCTGCCGGATCATTTCGCGACGGCACTCGCGTGGCCGGGAGCGCTCCTGGCCTGGTGCGGGCGATGTGCGAGGGCAACCGCGACGCCCTGCTGGTCGCGCTGGACGAGGCGCTCGACCTTTTGCAGGGTGCACGTACCGATCTGCTCGACAACGGCTCGACGGCACGATTGGTGGACGCAGGGTTCGCGGCGCGCGGCGCCTACGAGTCGCACGAGCGGTGGGACATCGAAGACGTTCAGGCCGGAGAACCCGACTGGATCAACCGGATGCGAGACGCCGGTCGACGCGGCGGCGTCATCCGGCGATCCGCAACCTAGAACTACGCAACCTAGAGATACGAAACCTAGATACGAGTTGCCAGACCCGGGTAGTCGAGGACAAAACCTTCGGTGTCGACGGACAGCGTCGAGCTGGACACCGGGGACAGCACACTGATTCCGTCGGCGCCGGAGCTGTAGGTGATGGTCGCACCCTCGACGCGCAGGTCGAGGAGATTGACGTAGACGACCGGGACCTCGGCGTCTTCGATGTCGTTCTGCAAGCCGACGCGGCGGATGGGCAGCGTGTTGAAGAACGGGCTGAGGATCACGTCGACATCGAGTGCGCCATCGAACGCAGAGCGCTGGTGACTGGCGCCGTTCTCGACCATCCAGGTGCCTTCTTCGTCCCGGCTGATCGACATCTGACGCTCACCGGCGGCCAGGGCGGTCCGCACGGACAACCGGCGGGTGATGCCGGCCTCGTCGGTGACCAGGTCGTACGACGCGCTGAATGCCGGGTGCTCACTGCAGGCTCCACCGATGATCCGGCCGGAAGCCTTGATGCGATTTCCGTTCAGCTGCACACGAACAGACTCCATACGAGGAGCGTTGTGGGCCTGCCAGGTCAATACCGCGGGCCAGGACGCGTCACCGGAAGGTTGGATGCTCACCCGACCACGGTAATGGACGAACGGGCACGGAGCACCGCTGGTTCGGGTTATTGCTTCGATCAGGGACCTTTTAGGGACTTCGATCGGCCCCGAAGATCTCGATGTAAGGCGTTTCACAACGGTTCTTCCGTAAGGAGCACGCCGCGGACCGAATAGTTGGCAAACGGTGTCGGAGTTCTCGAGTACCGTGCTTCTAGGTCGGTTCGTGAGGAAGGGTGCTGTGACGTCGTCGCGGAGCATGGTGGGTTTGTTTGCCGGTATCGGTGGTCTCGAGTTGGGGCTCTCGGAACATGGGTGGAACACCGAACTGCTGTGTGAAATCGATCCGGGCGCGCAGGCAGTTCTCCGTTCGCGTTTCGCCGACGTGCCGTTGCACGGTGACGTCACCAAACTTCGCGCGCTGCCCAGTGACATCGAATTGGTGGCCGCCGGTTTCCCCTGCCAGGACCTCTCTCAGGCCGGCAAAACGGCAGGCATCACCGGCGCACGCTCAGGCCTGGTGGACGAGGTGTTCCGTCTGGTCAAGCGCAAGAAGGGCCCGCGCTGGCTGTTGATCGAGAACGTTCCGTTCATGCTCCAGCTCGGCAAGGGCGCCGCCATGCGGCACATCACCGACGCCCTCGAAGACCTCGGATACACCTGGGCGTACCGGGTGGTCGACGCCCGCGCCTTCGGACTCCCCCAGCGTCGCCAGCGAGTCATCATGCTTGCCTCGCGCACAGACGATCCCCGCGAAATCCTGTTCGGCCAGGACGCCGGCGAGCGCCTGGGTGGCGATCCCGCGGACTACCCCTGCGGCTTCTACTGGACCGAAGGCACTCGCGGTCTCGGATGGGCCGTCAATGCCGTGCCGACGCTCAAGGGCGGCTCGTCCGTCGGCATCCCCAGTCAGCCGGCAGTCCGGTTGCCGTCAGGTGAGATCGTCACTCCCGGTCTAGTCGATGCCGAGCGACTGCAGGGTTTCGATCCCGACTGGACGCTGCCGTCCGTCGAGGTTCCCGGCCTACGCCACAGCCATCGCTGGAAGCTCGTCGGCAATGCCGTGAGCGTGCGGATGGCGTCGTGGGTCGGTGGCCGGTTGAGCGATCCCATCGAATACGACGCCGCGGGCGAGACGCCACTCGAACCGGGCGACGCCTGGCCGAGTGCGGCCTGGGGCCGTAACCGCCAGGCCTTCCGCGTCCATACCTCGACCTGGCCGGTCCAGTACGACTACGAGGATCTGAGCGGCTTCCTCGAAGACACGCGGTTGCTGTCGGCTCGGGCCACCGCCGGCTTCCTCAAGCGCGCGCGCATGGGCAATCTTCGGTTCATCCCCGGTTTCATCGAGGACGTCGAAAGCCATCTGGAGCGGATGGGCGGATACCCCGAGGCCGCAGCATGACGGACTCGCTGTTTCCCGAACCTGAAACGCTGTTTTCCGAGCCGGAACACGAACCACTGTGGAGTGCACTGCAACTCGCGGGCGACAAGCCCCCGGCCGACGCCGATCGCGGCGAGAAGAAGAACTACGCCCAGCGACTGTCCAATCAACTGGCACAGACGGTCGCCGACGCTCTGCGTCCGCTGTATCCCAACATCACCCCGACGGCGTCCGGAGAAGGCCAGGAGGCAACAGTCGATGTCGCCAAGGGCCGAAAGCGCTTGGACGTCAAGGCACTCGACCCCACTCTCGGCCTGATCCTCTGCGTCTCCATCAAGACGTACAACTTCCAGGACTACAGTCCCCGCAGCGGCAAGCTGGGACGGTGGACCAAGAACATCGTCCGCAACGACCACGAATTGCGTGGCGAGGCAATGGTTCTGCATCAGCGTCAGCCGTACAGCGTGTTGGTCGCCGTCATGTTCGAGCCGTACGCCACGTGCGACGACGGCGACCCGACCAAGACCAGCGACACCGGCAAATCCTCTTTTGCACACCACGTCACGACGCTCTCGAAGCGCTCGGGCCGAGGCAAGCGCGCGGTGGTCGGCGTTCCGGGAAAGGCCTGGGTGGATCTCGGCGCCGAGGACACCCGCTACGACCTCTTCGAGAAGGTCTACATCGGACTCTACGAACCCGATGGCGCAGTTCGGTTCTTCGACGTCGACGAGCCGCCGCCGCGCAACGGACGCCCCACCGAAGCTCAGACGCTCTCGTTCACCGACTTCGTGACCGTCGTGCACGGTGAAGTGGAGCGTCGCAACAGGTTTGCGCCCACCTGGTCCGATCCCGAAGACAGCGAAGATTCCGACGGCTGAGGGAACCACGGTGCCTGCGACGGATCCTGCCACCAGCGCTCGGATGAGCGCTCAGCGTCGGCGCGACACCAAACCCGAAATCGCACTTCGACGCGAGCTGCATCGACGCGGACTCCGGTACTTCGTGGATCGGGCGCCGATCAAAGGTGTTCGCCGACGGGCCGATCTGGTATTTCCACGCCGCAAAGTCGCGGTGTTCGTGGACGGATGCTTCTGGCACAGCTGCCCGCAGCATGCGACGTTTCCCAAGAACAACGCGCAGTGGTGGACGGACAAGTTGGCCGCCAACGTGGTTCGAGACCGCGACACCGATGCACGTCTGGCAGAGCAGGGTTGGACCGTCATCCGCATCTGGGAGCACGAAGATCCGCTGGTAGCGGCCGAACGCGTCCAGAAAGCCCTGCTCGGTCCGTAAGCTCGATTTCGTGAAGGAACGCAACGTTGCGCGGTGGGGTTTGGTGGCTGCGCTGGCTCTGGGCGGAATCGTCTACTCGTCGTGGATTCTCGAATTCTTCCTGGACACCGGCCTCGACCCGGTGACATCGTTCCTCAGCGAACTCGATGCCGAGAACCAGAAATACCGCGATGTCTTCGGTAACGCCGATGTCCTGTCCGCAATCTTGATGTTGATCTCCGGAGCGCTGGGCCTGCTGATCACGCCCCGGCGAAGGCTATTCGTCACGGGCTGGATTGCGCTGGCAGTGTTCGGCATCGCGACCATCGCCGACGCGTCGTTCCCCCTCGAATGCTCGGGCGAGGGTTGCCCGTCGAGCGCACCCGACGGTCTACTTCCGCAGCTCCACCATGTTCACGCGTTGACGAGCAGCGTGGCGGTCTTCGCGATCTTCACCGCGATGATCGCATTCACCGTGGGAGCGTTCAGGTATCGCGAGCACCCTTCTTTGCGGACGACGGGTCTGACCATTCTGATCCTGACTTCCCTTGCGACGGTGTGGATGTTGACGACCAACAGCATCGAAGTCTCCGGCGGCGGTAATCTCGGACTGGGTATCGCTCAACGTGCGCAGGTGCTGGGAATGTCGTTGTGGTTGTGCACCCTGGCATTTGCGATGTCGAGGCCGCCATCCACCGGGCTCCCGGCGTCGCCGCGCTGACAGGTTTTCCGGCAAGCGATTCGGGCGATCCTGGAACTACAACTGAAAATGGCTGCCCCGAACTAGCGAAGGTGTGCCCATGTCTCTCGCGTCGTCGTTCTTCGCCCATCCGCACCAGGCGTTCACTGCTGGTTTCTATCGCAACGAGTCCTTCGACTTCGAGCTACGAGTCGTTCTCGGGCAAGCCACCTTCGGCGCGGCAGACACCGGCGAAGTGCTCTCGGCCATCGCTCACGTCGGCGAGAAGGACCTCGAAGGCTGGTACGAGGCCTGGTTCGACCTCGGTACACGGGTATTCGGGCAGGCCGATGAGGCAGCCGAGGCCGGGCATTCGCGAAGCGCGTCCAACGCGTACCTGCGGGCGGCGTCGTACTTCGGTGTGGCGATCAACGCCGTCGACGGTCTCAGCGACGATTCGGTTCTGGTCCCCACTTTCAAACGTCACCGACAGGCGTGGGACCGCTTCGTCGACACCACCTCCCAGCCCGTCGAACGCGTCCGGATCCCTTACGAGGACACCTACTTTCCCGGGTACTTCTTCCGGCCGCCCGGCGACGTGCGACGGCCGACGTTGATCATGGTGAACGGTAGCGACGGCCCAATCAGCGGGCTGTGGGGCAGCGGCGGTGCCGGGGCGCTCGAGCGGGGCTACAACGTGTTGATGTTCGACGGTCCCGGTCAGCAGTCGATGCTCTTCGAGCGCAACATCCCGTTCCGTCACGACTGGGAAGCCGTCATCACGCCCGTCGTCGACTATCTCGTGGACCGGCCGGACGTCGATGCGTCGAAGCTGGCGATGTACGGGATCAGTCAGGGCGGGTACTGGGTGCCCCAGTCGTTGGCGTTCGAGCATCGGATCGCGGCAGCGATCGCCGATCCGGGGGTCGTGGACGTGGCCGCGTCGTGGCTCGCCCATATCCCCAAGAACATGCAGAAGCTACTCGACGAGGGAAAGTCGGAGGCCTTCGACCGCGACATGGCGATAGGGCTGGGAATGAAATTCTCCAAGGACAGCGCCCGAATCTGGCGTTTCCGAGCGCGTCCGTACCTCGCCGACGGCTACTACAACACTCTCGCCGAGGTTCGGAAGTACCACCTCGAACACGTCGCCGGCTCGATCTCCACTCCCCTGCTCATCACCGATCCGGAAGACGAGCAATTCTGGCCCGGTCAATCCAAGCGGCTTGCCGCCCTATCCGGCGGACCGACGACGGTGGTTCCCTTCACCGCTGCCGAGGGCGCGAACTTCCACTGCCAGCCCATGGCGAGGCGTCTGACTGATCAGCGGATGTTCGACTGGCTCGACGAGCAGTTGGATCTCTGAATCAGGACACTTTCTCCTTTTTCGTCAAGAGAGTGGCGAGCATCGGCAGCAATAGAACCGTGATCGCCCCGGCCGCGACAAGAATCGACGCGTTGTCCGAGGACATCTGATGCGCGTCGACGGCAGCGCCAGTGACCGCCACGATCATGGGCAGGCCGGTAGCCCCGTACAACGCGACTTGCGCACTTTCGCGCGTGGTGAAGGGTGGTTCGACCTTCTCGAACTTGGTCACGAAGAACACCGGCACGCCGCGGACGACAACGATCAGGATCAAAAAAGCAATCAGTATGCCGGGACTGGCGGCGACCGCCGAGACGTCGATCGCCATGCCTGAAGTGATGAAGAAAATCGGGATGAGGAACCCGAAGGCGATCCCGTCGAGCTTGATCTCGAGGCGCTCGTCGCCCTCTGGCATCAGTCGCCGCAGGATGAAGCCGGCGGCAAACGCACCGAGAATGACGTCGAGTGAGAACACAGCCGACAGCACTCCGAGGCTGACCAACAACAGAACGGTGAGGCGGACCGTCGTCTGCGCCGTCGTGTCCGCCCCTGCCCGCACCAGGCGATGTGTCCACGAGCCTTCGTGAATCAGCTTGCCGGGCAGCACCGCAACGATGACAGCGATCAAGGCGAAGACGGCAAGAACGATCAGCGACAGTACGGCACCACGGGCACTCAGCAGCACCGCCATCGCGACGACCGGCCCGAGCTCGCCGACGGCCCCGTGGTTGAGGACGGTCTTACCCAAGCGTGTGTCGAGGAGTTTGTTGTCCTTGAGGATCGGCAGCAGCGTGCCCAGAGCGGTCGACGTCATCGCGATGGCAACAGCGGCTTCGGCGGAGATCACGTTCCTCATGCCAAGCAGCGCGACCACCGTGAACGCCAGCGCGAGGCAGAACAGCCACGTGTAGAGCGCTCGACGTCCGCCGCGCCCACTGAGTTCCTGTCGGTCGATCTCGTAGCCGGCGAGCAGGAACAGCATGCCGAGGCCGAGTTCGCGCAGGATGCCGACCGCTTCGCTGTCAGCTGCGATGTTGAGGGCGAACGGCCCGACCACTGCGCCCGCGACCAGTAGCAACACCACTTCGGGAACCAGTCGACGCGGGATCAGGCCCGCGACTATCGGCGCAATGGCCGCGATCAGCGCAATCCAGAACAGCGAGGAGGCGATTGAAGGCACGGATCATTGTCGGACAAAACCGACCACTCTGCACACATTGCGACCGGTCAGTCTGGTAGAAGTATCGAATGCTCACCTAGTAATGCGTGAGCAATCCCACGTGAAGGAACGGCCATGACACAACCCCCGCAGGACCCTAACCAGCCATATGGCCAGCCGCCTCAGCAGCCGTACGGGCAGCAACCCCAGCAGCCCTACGGACAGCAACCACCGGCTCAGCAACCTTATGGACAGCCTTATCCAGATCAGTCTGGCGCGCCGTTCCCGGGCCAGTACGCTCAGCCGGCCGGTGGGGTTCAGCAACCGCCGCCTTCACCGGCGAAAAAGAAGAAGTGGCCATGGGTCGTCGGAGGCATCGTGGCGTTCTTCGTGATTGTCGCGATCGCCACTGGCGGCGGGGACAAAGACAAGGAAGAATCCGCCGCGGCCCCCACAACCACGCAAGCCGCGGCCAACGGTGCCTCCGTGGCCGCAGTTGCCCCGGCCGAAGCTCCCAAGGAAACGAAGTCTTCGAATCCCGGAATCGGCGAGGAAGTGCGAGACGGAAAGTTCGGGTTCGTCGTGACGGGTATCGAGACCGGCCTCACGACGATCGGCGACAATCCCTACTTGCAAGAGCAAGCTGAGGGTCAGTTCGTACTCGTTCACGTCGAGATCACGAACACTTCCGACAAGCCCCAGGCTTACTTCGGATCCAATCAGACCTTGATCGACACCGAAGGTCGCGAGTTCACCAACAACACGATGGCAGCGATCAATATCGACGCCGAAACCGCGATCGGCGGCGACATAAACCCCGGCATCACACGGAAGACCACCATTGTCTTCGACATCCCGACCAGTGCCACCCCCAAGGAGATCGAGGTACACGACTCGATGTTCTCCGGTGGCGCCACAATTTCGCTTCAGTAAACCCGGAACAGTAAGAACGACGGTCTCCACCAGTTGACGATCAGCTGGTGGAGACCGTTCTCCTGCGAAAGGCCAACGGACTGAGGTCAGTACAGGTACTTGCGGTACGCCTCTTGTCTGGCGGGTTCGAGGTCCTCGACGCGCAGGCTGTGTTGCTCCGCCATCATGTCGCGCAGACTCGGCACCTCATCGGATGCGGGCCACGTCGACGGATCCCACAGCTTCGCCCGCAGAATTGCTCTCGCGCAATGCAGATACGCCTCGTCGATCTGCACGATCACCGCAAGCTGTGCAGGCTTGCCATTCATCGCCATCGAATCCAACAGATCAGGATCGGTGGACAGAGTCGCCGTGCCGTTGACGCGCACGATCTCGTCGTGCCCGGGCGCGAGAAAGAGGATCCCCACGTGAGGATTCTCGATCATGTTCCGGTACGAGTCAGCGCGCCGGTTGCCCGGACGATCCGGGAGCACGAGCGTCTTCTCGTCGGGAAACAGAACCTGACTGACCAGGTCTCCACGCGGCGAGCAATCGCAATTCCCGGCCGCATCGGATGTCGCGAGCACAAAAAACCGTGCCTGCTCGATGAATTCACGGATCAACGGAGTCGTGTAAGCGGTCTGCTTCTCCATGATCGTCGGATGGGGCTGTCCGAGAATCGCATTGAGTTGTTCCACGGATTCGATCCGCCCGCCCGGGGCGTTCGACGCCGTCACGTCGACACGTCGTCGAGCACGTGGTGGCGCCCGAGCGGCAACACCAACGGCTTACCCGACATGGGGTCCGGGATGATTCGGCTCTCGAGACCGAACACGGTGCGGACGTTGTCGCTCGTGAGCACCTCGGCAGGATCACCCGCCGCGTAGACCCGGCGATCGGCCATGGCGACGAGGTAGTCGGCGTAGCGGGCGGCGAGATTGAGATCGTGCAGAACCATGACAATCGTTGTACCCCGAGTCCGGTTCAGGTCGGTGAGCAGGTCCAAGACCTCAACCTGGTGGCTCACGTCCAAGAAGGTGGTCGGCTCGTCGAGTAGAAGCAGATCGGTTTGTTGGGCGAGCGCCATCGCAATCCACACACGTTGGCGCTGACCACCGGAAAGCTCGTCCACCGATCGTTCGGCCAATCCGGTTGTGTCCGTGGCCGCAAGCGCCTCGGCGACAGCTGCGTCATCCTCGCGGCTCCACCTCGACAGCACCCGCTGATGTGGATGACGACCACGGCCGACGAGATCGGCGACAACTATCCCTTCCGGTGCGATCGGTGACTGCGGCAGCAGACCGAGCGTGCGAGCGAGCTTCTTCGCAGGCAGGCGATGAACATCCTTGCCGTCCAACAGAACATGACCGCTTCGGGGACTGAGTAGCCGCGACATCGACCGCAGCAGTGTCGATTTGCCGCACGCGTTGGCGCCCACGATGGTCGTGATCTTTCCCGGCGGCACCGCGAGGTCGAGCGATTCGACGACGGTCCGTCCTCCGTAACCGAGTTCGAGGTTTTCGACAGTCAGAGTATGGGATTCGGTCACAGCGAACCTCCCGTTCGGTTGGAGCGAATGATGAGGTAGACGAGATACGGCGCTCCCAGCGCGCCGGTCACCACGCCAACGGGGTAACGGGTGCCGAAGGCGTACTGTCCGCAGAAATCGGCAACGAGCACCAGCAGCGCTCCGACCAGCGCCGACGGAATCAAAAGTGATGTTCCCGGACCGACGATGCGGGCGGCAATGGGGCCGGACAGAAATGCGACGAAGGCGATGGGCCCCGCAGCGGCAGTGGCAAAGGCGATGAGTCCGACGGCCGCAATGATCGTCAGAATGCGCGTTCGTTCCACTCTGACGCCGAGCGCTTGTGCTGCGTCGTCACCGAGCTGGATGGTCGAAAGGTTGCGCGATTGGCTCAGCAGCACCGGCCCGAGCACGACCAGCGCCAGGAGTACGGGAACCGTCGAACCCCAGTTGGCACCGTTGAGACTGCCGGTGAGCCAACGCATCGTCTCCTGCAGATCCCACGCGGCGGCGGTACTGAGCAGGTAGGCGGTGACGCTGTCGAGCATCGCGGCGATGCCGATACCGATCAGTATGAGCCGAGTGCCCGCCACACCGTCCCGGAAAGACAGAACGTAGATCAAGACTGCGACGCCCAGACCGACAGCGATAGCAAAAACCGATACCTGTGAACCGCCGAGTGAAAGCGAGATGATCGCGAAAGCCGCTGCAGCGCTTGCGCCGGAGCTGATTCCGATGATGTCGGGGCTCGCGAGCGGGTTGCGCAGCATCGTCTGGAACGTGATGCCACCCAAGCCGAAACAGATTCCGGCGACCACAGCGAGGACAGCGCGAGGCAGCCGGAGGCGGCCGACGGTGAACGAGGCACCAGGCACGTTCTCCCCCAGCACGACCCGAAGCACATCTGACGGCGAGTAGAAGGCTTTTCCCACCATCAGAGTGACCGCGAAGGAGGCGACGACGAGGACCATCAGCACGGCAATCACGATGCGGCGGCGTCTACCTCGTCGGATACGGCTTGCTCCGACTGCGTCGACCTCGACTTCGGGAGTAACGAATGTAGTGGTCACAGCTCACGTATTTTCTGACGGCGGACTATGTAAATGAAGAAGGGCGCTCCGATGAGCGCGGTGATGATGCCGACGTCGATTTCGCTCGGCCGGGCGACAATTCGTCCGAGAATGTCGGCGGCGACCAGAAGGGCGGCACCTGTCAGCGCAGAAAACGGTAGTAGCCAACGGTTGTCAATCCCGATCAACAACCGGCACAGGTGCGGGACGACCAAACCGACGAAGCCGATCGGTCCCGCGATGGCAGTGGCCGCACCGCAGAGCAACACTGCACCGAGCGCTGCCACTGCACGAACCACCGCGACGCGTTCGCCGAGACCTGATGCAACCTCGTCGCCGAGCGCAAGAGAGTTGAGACTGCGCGCTGACAGCAGACAGATCACGAAGCCGACAATGAGGAAAGGCAGACCCTGCCGGATCACCTCGAAACTCGCGCCACCGACGCCGCCGATCTGCCACGAACGAATGTTGCCCGCAATATCGTTTCGCGGCAGCATGATCGCAGTGATGAACGAAGCAAACGCAGCCGATGTTGCGGCCCCGGCAAGAGCCAACTTGAGTGGCGTGGCTCCACCTCGCCCGAGTGACCCGACTACGTAGACGAACAATGCCGCCCCGGCTGCACCGAGTACGGCCACCCAGATCATGCTGGTCTGGGTCCACAATCCGAACCACGCCATTCCGATCACCACGGCGAGCGAAGCGCCCATGTTGACGCCCAGGATTCCGGGATCCGCCAAAGGGTTTCGGGTAATCCCCTGCATCACCGCGCCGGCAAGACCGAGCGCAGCACCCACGACGATCGCGAGCACCGTCCGCGGAATGCGCTTGGCAATCGCACCCTGACCGATATTGTCGGTGGAACCGCCAAGTGCGGCAACGATGTCGGACCAATCGACCTCACGAGAGCCGATGACGATCGAGGCGCACATGAGCACCGCGAGGACCACGAGAAGGGCGATCAGCCACAGCGAATTGCCGAACGTCGGGCTCCGCGTATCGCGAGCGCCCGACGTCGAATCCTGCGAGGTTACAGTCACTCCGACTTTCCAGCGGCCCCGGCGAGCAGATCGACGTAGTCGCCGAGTACCCACGAAATCGCGAGTGGAGTCGGGTTGGCCGCCGTTCCCATCGGCCCGGTTCCATTGAGGAACACGATCGCGTTGTTGGCGACGGCAGGCATCTGCGAGAGCAGCGGGTCAGCCTTGAGTGCGTCGACAAGTGCCTGGTCACCGTAGGTGACGATCAGTTCGACGTCGTCGAAGACGTCCACACGCTCCGCACTGACCTTCTTCGAGAACTCACCACCCGTCGAGGCGTCGGCAACGCTCTTCGGCGTCGAAAGTCCGAGGTCCTCGAAGAACGCGGCGCGCGTGTCGTTCGCCGTGTAGAAGCTGACCTGGCTCAGATCAGCGGTGTCGACGTGCGTCAGGAACATGGTTGCCTTGCCTGCAAGCTGCGGATGCGCGGCAACCTCGTCGGCGATCTCCTTCTCGATGGTGGAGATCAGTTCCTGCCCTTCGGATTCCATGCCGAGGCCCATGCTGTTGAACTTGATGACGTCACGCCACGACGTCGCCCACGGCCCCTCGGGATACGCCACAACCGGAGCGATCTCACTGAGAGTGTCGTAGTCCTCCTGCGTCAATCCGGAGTATGCGACAAGAATGACGTCAGGGTTCGTATCGGAGACGGCTTCGAAGTCGATGCCGTCGGTCTCGTCGAAGAGCACCGGCGGCTTCGCGCCAAGGTCGTCGAGCTTTTCCTCGACCCACGGCAGCATTCCGTTGCCGTTGTCGTCACCGAAAGTCGCCGCTGCCATTCCGGCGGGAACCACGCCGAGAGCAAGGGGCACTTCGTGATTGGCCCAGGCAACGGTGGCAACTCGCTCCGGCTTGGCGTCGATCGTCGTAGTTCCGAAAGCGTGCTCGATCGTGACAGGGAAGGAGCTGTATCCGCTTCCGGCGCTGCCGCCGTCGGCGGTCTCCGAGGAGTCGGAACTGCAAGCTGTCATGCCGAGGGCGACTGCGACCGCTGCTGCGGCCACCGCCAAGAAGCGTTTTGAACGCATGAAAACAGAACTCTCTCGAGAAGGGGTACGGCCCTCAACCCGGCTCAATCAGGCACTTAGGTGAGGTTTGCCTAAACCGTATACGGGAGGGCAATGTGGCGCAATCGCGTGTTTGGGACACCCCGTGTAGCGATCGAGACAAGGTGTGATGGCCGATCAGCTAGCCCGGAACATCCCTGGTGTAGCGCCTGTAGTGCGCCGGAATGCCGCCCCGAATGCGCTGGTCGAGTGGTAGCCCACACGCTCGGCAACCTCTTGTAGATCCAAGCCGTGGGCAAGAAGGGTCACCGCTCGTTGGGCGCGCACAGCCGAGACCCACTGCCCGAAACTCATCCCGGTCTCCGACCGAAATACCCGGGTGATGGTTCGCGGGCTGACACCGAGGAGCCTTGCCCAGTCGGACAGCGTTCGCATGTCACTCGGATCGTCACCGATCGCATCGACGATGGGTTGCAGAAGTGGCGAGTCCGGCACCAGCACCAGCAACTCGTTCGGCGACGGTGCCAGCACGTCGATCACCATCTGCTCCGTGAGCGAGCGTGAAGAGGTTCCGAGTGAATCGTCTGCCAGTCGCTCGAGGAGGTTCCGCAGCAGCGGAGTGACCTCGATCGCCACCGGCACGTCGGACAGAGAAGGAACCGATGCGATGTCGAGCTGAGCGGCCCGATACCAGGTTCCGGCGGGCGCGATCGCCGAGTGCAGGACGCCGGCGGGCATCCACAGACCGACGGTCGGGGTGATCGTCCACGTGCGCGATCCCACCGTGGCGCTCGACGCTCCTCGCTCGTTCCACAACAATTCGTGGGTCGGGTGCGAGTGCGCCTCCCACCGGGTCTCGCGGGAGACAAGCTCGTCCATGCCCGCGATGACAAAGGGCACCTCGACCGCCCCAGCCGAGTAGACCGGGAGCGTCCGACTGTCGACGGTCTCCAACGGGTTCTCCTCGGTTCGCGTGGCTGCTCCGCAGAAAGCATAGGTCGCGGGGATCGGTTGTTGGTTCCCACGATCGCGAGGATCACCGCCCGAAATCGCCGAGGTGACCTCACACACATTCAAGAATTGCGTATGCACCACAACAAAAAGAAGGTCACAGACCTGAAGTCTGTGACCTTCTTTCTTGTGCGCCCGAAGGGATTCGAACCCCTAACCTCTTGATCCGTAGTCAAGTGCTCTATCCGTTGAGCTACGGGCGCATGTTCTGTTGTCTTGCTGGTCTTGCGTGTCTTACCGTCGTAATTTCTATCATTTCTAACCCGCCGGTCAAAATCACCGGCTTGGCGGAGGCGAGAGGATTTGAACCTCCGGTCCCTCGTAAAAGGGACAACTCATTAGCAGTGAGTCCCATTCGGCCGCTCTGGCACGCCTCCCTGGGGGTTCCGATCCTTTCGGACCGCCGGATCGAAAGATTACACACCCTTCGCCACCAAAGGCAAAACGTGTGGTCAGCGGGCTGTTTTGTGGACTTACCGCAGGTGGCTGTCGAACCAGTCGAAGATCCGGGTCTGAGCTTCGATGATCGAGGCCGAATCAGGGTCGTCGAGGTCAGCGTCCTCGGACAGCTGTGGCGGCTCGTCCGCCCGGTGAGCCAGTCCGGCGTAGCTGACCACCAGTGTCGCGACGTCGGCCTTCGCGGTCGCTTCCCGGAGCAGAGTCACGTGTTCGCGAGGCGTGCTGGGATCGTCCTCGCCGTACAGCGCCAGCCACGGCGCCTGCAGGGAAGTGGCCGCGTCGACAAGCGCCTGAGCATCCACCGACAAGGCTTCGACGATTCCCCGGGCGGCGACGCTCACCGCGGCGCCGACGGGACGGCTGGTGGCCACGAGCATCGCGGCGGTACCGGCGTCGTCGAATCCGAGCACCCCGATGGTGTCTGCGAGAACTTCGCGTCCGACGAGCCAATCGAGGGTCGCGTCGAAGTCGGCGAAGAGGTTGTCACCGAACACCTCACCCTGCATGTGTTCGGGTTCGCGGTGAAACAGGTGAGGTGCGACGCTCACCCACCCTTCGCCGGCAAGCGCGCACATCAGATTCAGCAGAGCCGGGCTGAACTTCCGGGCTTCATGCAGGACGACGATCCCGCCCCGCGTCGGGCCGTCCGGCTCCACCACGGTCAGCGGAACAGCCGTGGCGACCTCCCCTTCAGCTCCGCGCAGATACGCGGTGGCTCGGAAGATTTCCGACATCTTCTAACTCTGACACGCAGACGGCCGCTACGCACCAAATCAGTGCGCGCATAATCGACTCGTGACCGCACACATTCGCCCTGACCTCGCCTCCATCCCCGCCTACGTTCCCGGACGCAATTTTCCGGGTGCGATCAAGCTGGCGAGCAACGAAACGACCGTAGGGCCGTTGCCCGGTGTGCGTGACGCCGTCGCCGACGCGGTCGCCAATGCCAACCGCTACCCGGACAATGCCGCGGTTGCACTCATCGAGGCGCTGGCCAGCTTCTTGAAAGTCGAGCCGGCCAACGTCGCCGCTGGTTGCGGCTCCGTGACGCTGTGCCAGGAACTCGTGCAGATCACGTGCGATCAGGGTGACGAGGTCATCTACGCGTGGCGTTCGTTCGAGGCGTACCCCGTGGTCACCCAGGTCGGCCATGCCGTCTCGGTCAAGGTTCCGCTGACCGAGGACTTCGGCCACGACCTCGACGCGATGCTGGCCGCGATCACGGATCGCACGCGGTTGATCTTCGTATGCAACCCCAACAACCCGACCGGCAATGCACTGTCGAAGGCAGAGCTCGAGAGCTTCCTCGACGCGGTCCCGGCGCACGTCGTCGTCGCACTCGACGAGGCGTACTTCGAATACTCACGCTCGGACGCCGACGGCATCGAGCTGTTCCGCAGCCGCCCCAACGTGGTTGTTCTGCGCACCTTCTCGAAGGCGTACGGCCTCGCGGGAATCCGCGTGGGTTACGCGGTCGCGGATCCGGAGATCATCGTGGCCCTCGGCAAGGTGCACACCCCGTTCACCGTGAGCGCCGTTGCGCAGGCCGCCGCAATCGCTTCCCTGGCTGCAGCAGACGAACTGCTTGCCCGCACCGAAGGTGTCATCGCCGAGCGGACGCGAGTTCGAACCGCTCTGATCGAAGCCGGGTACACCGTCCCCGAGTCGTCGGCGAACTTCGTCTATCTCCCCCTCGGAGAACTCTCTCCCGCTTTTGCCGAGGCGAGTACCGAAGCGGGCATTCTGATCCGCCAGTACGGCGTCGAGGGCGTCCGGATGACCATCGGCGATCCACACGAGAACGACGCATTCCTCGCTTTCGCGAACACCGACGTCGCGAAGCAGGCCGCGGGCATCGGCGTCACCGCGTGACACTCGATACATAACTGTTACGCCGAGGACTGGAATTCGTTTCGGCAGACGGGCACACTCAGGGAGGTTCGAGGCCGGTCCGAGTGAGGGAGCACGACGCATGACGCGACGCATGACACGAACGTGTGCCGTGCTCGCAACGACCCTTCTCGCCACCACCGCGACCTCCCTGAGTGGCGTCGCCAACGCAGAGTCCCAGGACACGGTGTCGGTACGTCTGTTGGCGTTCAACGATCTGCACGGCAGTCTCCGCCCGCCGGAAGGTGTTCGCAGCGAGATCAGGCAGGCCGACGGCTCGCTCACTCCCGCAGGTGGCGCGGCGTATCTCGCGGCCTACGTGACGCAACTTCGCAGCCAGGCCACCAACTCGCTGCTGTATTCGGTCGGTGACAACTGGGGATCGTCGGCGCTCGAGTCGGCGATGTTCAATGACGAACCGACGGTCGAACTCCTGAACCGGATGAAGATCGACGCTTCCGCGATCGGCAACCACGAACTGGACAAAGGGCTCGCCGAGTTCCGACGCATGCAGTCCGGCGGTTGCTCCGCCGTCGATGCGTGCACGTTCAGTCCGTCCTTCGGCGGCGCCAACTTCCCGCTGATGGCCGCGAACATGACGTACACCAACGGCACCCCGGCCACGCTGCCCTTCACCGTGAACATGGTCGACGGCATTCCGCTCGGAGTCATCGCGATATCCCCCGCCAACACGTCGCAGATCGTGACACCGGGTGGGATCGCCGATCTGCAGTTCGGCGACGAGGTCGAAGCGATCAACCGCACCGCCGACGTCCTCGATTTCTTCGGCGTCAAAGCCATCACCGTCCTCCTGCACCGTGGGGACGAACCGGCCGTCGAAGGTGGGCCCAACGACTGCAACGTCGAGTCCGGGCCGGCCCGCGACATCGCCCTTCGTGCGTCACCGAAGGTGGACGTCATCTTCACCGCCGACAGCCACCAGCAGTACAACTGCGAATTCCCTGATCCCGCAGGCAATCCCAGAGTCGTGATGCAGGGCGCTTCGCACGGCCGGATCGTGTCCGTCGCAGACGTCACCATCGATCGCAACACCCGCGAGGTCGTTCGCGATCAGACGTCCGCGTTCAATCAGATAGTGACACACGATATTTCGCCGGATCCCGATATTCAGGCGCTCGCCGACCGAGCCTGGTCGGAGGCATCGGAAAGCGCTCAGCGACCGGTGGGGACCATCACCGCCGATCTGACACGGGACCGGGTACCCAGCGGCGAATCGACACTCGGCAACCTGGTCGCCGACGCTCAACTCGCCGCCGGATCGACACGAGGCGCTCAACTCGCGTTGACGAACCCCGGCGGCATGCGCGAGGACTTGGACTTCGGCACTTCCGGCCAGATCACCTACCGCCAGGCCTACGGTGTGCAACCCTTCGGCAACAGTCTCGAGGTGCTCTCCGTCACAGGAGCGGTGCTGAAGGACGCTCTCGAACAGCAATTCCAGATCGACCTCGACGGCACCGCTACCGAGCGCATCCTCTCCCCGTCCGCGGGCTTCACCTACGCCCTGGACCGGCGAGCAGCGCCGGGCTCGCGAATCTCGGAAATGCGCTTGAACGGGCAGGACATCGCCCCCGACGGCGTCTACAGCGTCGTGGTGAACAAGTTCCTCGCCGAGGGCGGGGACGGTTTCACCGCACTGAAGAACTCCACCCAGATGACCGGTGCGGGCAACGACCTCGACGCCTTGACCGCCCTGTTCGCAGCCGGGTCACCGGTCTCGCCACCTGCCACCGACCGCATCCGCACCATCGGCTGACTAGGCATCCCCGCGCTCGATTGCCTAGTCTCGACGGGTGATCATCGCGACCCATAACGGCAAGTTCCATGCAGACGACGTCTTCGGCGTATCGCTGCTCAAGCAGCTGTACCCCGACGCCACCGTCGTTCGCAGCCGTGACGAGTCCGTCCTGGGCAGCGCGGACATCGTGCTCGACGTCGGCGGTCGCTACAACCCGGCCGAGGGGCGCTTCGACCATCACCAGCGTGATGCCGGCGAGCGCAGCAACGGCATCCTGTACTCCGCCTTCGGTCTGCTCTGGCAGGAATACGGCCTGCAGTTCTGTGAAGGCGACGCCTCCGTGTTCCGCCGTATCGACAGCCGACTGGTCGAGGGCATCGACGCCGTCGACAACGGCCAAGAGATCTACACCCTCAACGACTACGGCACCAAGCCTTTTGATCTGTCGTCCGTGCTGGACCTTTTCAATCCGATCTCGTCCACCGACGAGGAGTTCGACACCCAGTTCGAGCTGGCCGTCGTTCTCGCAACCCAGGTCTTGATTCGCCTGCGCGCCAAGTATGCCGGCGACGCGGCGGCCGAGCGCGAGTTCACCGAGACCTACGAAAAAGCAACGGATCCGCGCTTCGTCGTGCTGGAACGCTTCGTTCCCCACGGCCGCGCCGCGTCGGCCCAGCCAGAGCTGCTGTTCACCATCTTCCCGAACACCAACGGCGGCTGGTCGATTCAGACGGTCAAGCCTGCTGACTCCAAGTTCGGTTCACGAAAGCTGTTGCCGGAGCCGTGGCGCGGCCTGAACGGCTCGGATCTTGCCGCCCAGACGGGCGTCGACAGTTCGGTCTTCTGCCACAAGGCCGGGTTCATCGCGGCTGCGCAGACCCGTGACGGCGCCCTCCAATTGCTCGAACTGGCACTGGCCGAGTAGTTCTCAGCTCACATTCCCAGCGCCGTCTTCACCGTCGGCCAGGAATCGTGAAGCGCGTCTTGCCAGTACGGCCACGAATGGGTGCCGTCGTTCCGATACGCGAACACTGCGGGAATCGACAACTCGCCCAACCTCGCTTCGAACAGTTGTGTGCACGTATTAGCGAGCGCCTCGAGCGGTCCGCCTTCGATGGCAGTCTGCAGTCCACTCGGGGTGAAGACGTTGTCGTATTCTCCGGGCGCACCTGTACCGGAGGACACGTAGATCGTCTTCCCACGCAGCGTTTCCGCGTTGGTGGACGGGTCGTGCTTTTGCCAGTCGGGGTCCGACGCCGGGCCCCACATGTTGGTGGCGTCGCCCGCCTTGCTGGCCACGGTGAGCCGTACGGAGTCCTGCGAGGACGATTCGGAGTTGTCGAGACAGCCACTGTACGAGGCCAATCCGGTGTAGAGCGTCGGGTGATGTGTGATGAGGTTGGCCGCGCCGAGCGCACCCATGGACACCCCGCCGACCACGTTCGTCCCATTTCCGGAAAACGCAGAATCGATCAACGCCGGAAGCTCTTCAGCGAGAAACGATTCCCACTTGTTCACACCGAGGTTCGGATCGTCGTTCTTCCAGTTGGTGTAGAAACTGCCGGTACCGCCAACAGGGAGAACGACGTTGACGTTCTTGTCGGCGAAAAACGCTTCGATGTCGGTCTTTTGAGTCCAGGTGCTTTCGGAGTATCCGGATTCCGAACCGGCACTGACGCCGTCGAGTAGGTAGAAGGACGGACGCGAACCGGCACTCGACGCTGGATGCAGAACCTGCACTTGCACCTCGCGCCGCATGGCCGGCGACTCGACGAACACGGCACTGCGTGTGGGCGACAACTGCTCTATGCGATTGATGTGAGCCCCGGCCTGACCGGCCGAATCTCCTGGTGGGTTTTCAGGTGCCGGTTCGGCATACGCCACTCCGCCCACGACAAGCGCGAGCACGACCAACACAATCCCGACAAACCCAAATCTCCGCATCCGTCAAGCGCCCCCTGAGCATCGCACGACTACCGCTGACCCTCGATTGGACAGGACGAACGTCCCGGGGTCAACCCACTGGTTGGGATTTATTACTCGCGGGTATCCAATGGAGTTGGACAGTTCTCCACCGATGCACACACAGGTGTGGATAACTTCATTCACATCCGCTTCCCAGTTGTGCATAACCTGTGGACAAAAGGATGAATTACAACATAGTTATTCCTTCTACCTGCAACGATTCGTTTCCCCACAGTGTGCATAACTTTGTCGAACAGGGCTCGCGAGACGCCGGTTTCCGGGCGTGTCCATGCAGTTCACACCGCCGCGCCACTCTTTGTTCACAGGCCTGACACCACCGGCCGACAATGCTCCCCACCCCGACTTCATACTTGTTGCATGCTGACCGCTCTGCTCGCCGCCACAGCTGTGCTCGCCCTACTGACTCTGGTCCCCGGGCCCGACATGGCCGTCGTGACGCAGGCTGCTCTCGGCGCGGGCAGATCTGCCGGTTTCCGGGTAGCGGCCGGCATCGTCTCGGGCCTTCTGGTGTGGGGTCTGTTGACCGTCCTCGGGCTTTCGGCGATCCTCGCCGCGTCGGCCGAGGCGTACACGGTGGTCAAGCTCGCCGGCGCGGCTTACCTGATCTATCTCGGTGTGCGAGCACTGTGGGAGAGCCGGACGTCGCGGATGCAACACAATGCCGACGCTCCACGATCGCAGAAGGCCGGGACATGGAAGACGGGCTTCACCACCAACCTGCTCAACCCCAAGATCGCCGTCTTCTACACCGGACTGTTGCCGCAGTTGGTTCCGGCCGGGTGGCCGACGGGACCGTCGCTTGCATTGCTGGTGCTCATCCACGCAGCCATCACCATCGTGTGGCTCAGTGGCTACGTGGTCCTTCTCTCGCGAGCGCGTAGCACCTTCGAGAAGCCCCGAGTGCGACAGGCACTCGAGCGCATAACCGGAACAGTTCTTCTAGGATTCGGAGCGAAGATCGCGCTCGAAGCGCGCTGAGACGGCAATAGGAAAAGAGTAGACAGTGGGCGCGTGGGGATCGGGACCGTTCGAGAACGACGGTGCAGGGGATTTGATCGCGTCCATCGGGCACGGTGACTTCACCTTCGAATCGGTGGAGTGGGCATTCGAGGACGACTACCTCGAGGTGGACGGCGGCCAAATCGCCATCGCCTTGCTCGAATTGGTGCTGATCGTGCGCGCCGATCGCAAGCGCGACCCCGCCACCCAAGACCTCGATCTCGATTCCTTCACCGCGGCCCTGACCAGCGAGCGGCTCACCTGGCTGATCGAAATGGTGGAGCGCACCATCGCATCGACCGATTCGGAACTGTTCGAATTGTGGGACGAGCAGGGACCGGAAGAGCTTGCGTCGTGGCGAGTTCCCGTCGTGGACGGTCTCGAGGATCTGCGCGTTCTGTCGGTCTGATTCCGTCGCCGCTCCATCACGTTTGCTTATCGGGCCACAACGGTTCGGTCTTGGTCAGATGCCCTGGTAGGACCCTATGGTCGAACGGATCACCGAGTGAGAACTGTGGCTCGTCGACGACGGGAATCCACGCTCACCCCGGACCCAGGAGCAGACCATCATGGCGACTTTCGTTCCGGCTGCGCGCGTCGACAGAATCAGGGAGTCGCCGAGTGTGGCTGCCGCACAACGAGTGCGCGAGCTGAAGGCCCAGGGCCGTGAAATACTCGACCTGACCGTCGGGGAGCCCGATTTCGACACACCCGACAACATCAAGTCTGCGGCGATCACTGCGATCAACACGGGTCAGACCAAGTACACCGCAGTCAACGGCATCCCGGCTCTACGCGAGGCAATCGCAGCACGCGCGGCTTCGCGAACCGGAATCCAGTACGCGGACAACCAGATCACCGTCGGCGGCGGCGCGAAACAGGTCATCTTCCTCGCTCTCATGGCGACGGTCGAAGCCGGCGTCGAGGTTATCGTTCCCGCCCCTTACTGGGTTTCGTACCCGGATATGGTCCTCGCTCACGACGGAACTCCGGTGATCGTTCAGTGCGAGGAGTCCGACAGCTTTCTTCTCACAGCCGAATCACTATCCGCTGCAATCACTTCGAACACCAAGTGGGTCATCCTCAATGCCCCGGGCAACCCCACCGGATCTGTGTACACCCGCGAGCAGCTGCAGGCCCTCGCCGAAGTGATCGAGGCCAATCCCCATGTCAGTGTGTTGGTCGACGAGATCTACGACGAGATCAACTTCGGCGACGCTCCGATCCCGAGTCTGCTGCAGGTCGCTCCGCACCTCCGTGACCAGGTACTGGTCACCAACGGAGTCTCCAAGTCTCATGCCATGACCGGGTGGCGACTCGGATACGGACTCGGAAATTCCGGATTGATCGGCGCCGTCAACAAACTGCAGGGTCAGAGTTCTTCCTGCCCGTCCTCGATCAGCCAGGCCGCAGCCGTGGAAGCCCTTACCGGCGACCAGAGTTTCCTCACCGAATCCGTACGAAGTTACCGACGACGACGCGACCTCTCGGCTCACCTCCTCAGTGTTGTCCCCGGGCTCGAGCCCGTCGTGCCGCAGGGTGCGTTCTACCTGTTCGTCAACTGTGCCGGCTTGATCGGCAAGCAGACCCCGGATGGCACCGTGATCGAGTCCGACCAGGATCTCGTCCTCTATCTCCTCGACGAGGCGTCGGTTGCCACCATTCAGGGTTCGGCTTACGGCGCATCGCCGTACTTCCGTATCTCCTTCGCCACCTCCGAGGCCGTCCTCGAAAAGGCCGCGGCACAGATCGCCGCGGCAGTCGAACGCCTTTCCTGATCTTTCATACTTTCTGGAGTACAAGATGATTCACGTCAAGACGAAAATTGATCGCGCGGACAAGGACCTGATTGCCGAACTGGGGACGTTCTCCGCGGCCACGATTCACGAGGCACAGGGACGTAAGGGGTCGCTGCATCCGGCGATCAAACCGATCGACCGCGACATGAAGTTCTGCGGCTCCGCCTTCACAGTCAAGTGCCATCCCCGTGACAACCTCATGCTGCAGGTTGCGATCAGCTACGCACAGCCGGGTGACGTCCTGATCGTCTCTTCAGGTGATCAAGCCGCCGGCCAGTTCGGCGATGTCCTCGCCAATGCCTGTGTTGCGCGCGGCATTACCGCACTGGTCACCGACGGCGGAGTGCGCGATACCCGGGAGATCCGCGAACTCGGATTCCCCGTCTTCTCCAAGCACGTGTACATCGAGGGAACCGTCAAGGAATCTCTCGGCCCGATCAACCATCCCCTGGTCTTCGGAGAACAGGTCATTTATCCCGGTGACGTCGTCAAGGGTGACTGCGACGGCGTTGTCGTGGTCCGCCGCGAGGAGGTTGCCGAGGCAATCGAACTCTCGCGTGCCCGTGACGAAGCCGAAGCCGGGTATATCGAGCGTTACAAGCGGGGAGAGACCCCACTCGAGGTGAGCAATCTGACTGCTCTGCTGGAAGCCAAGGGCCTGGTGGTCGAATAACCTGCTGTGCGCCTTTATTAACCGCCCGCGGTTAATAAAGGCGCACAGGGTCGAAGGACTCAGAACCGCAACAGCACCTTCCCCGACACCGAAGCATCCTTGGCGACTGCGAAGGCTTCCAGAGCTTCCTCGACCGGATATTCGTGTGTGAGAACAGCATCGACAGCAAGCGAACCGTCGGCGAGGGCGAGCAGCACCTCGTCGATTTCGTCGTTGAAGCGGAATGAGCCCACCAACTCCAACTCTCGCGTGATCGCCAGCGAAATGTGTACCGGTTGAGGTCCGGACGGAAGAAGCCCGAGCATGACCACCCGTCCACCGCGCGTCGCCCCGCGAATAGCGGATTCGAGCCCGCGATGATTGCCGGTGCACTCGACGACCACGTCGGCATCGGATGCGGCGACTGCCTCGGCGTCGGTGGCCTCGAGAACCCGATCCGCACCGAGCGTCGACGCGATCTGCAGCGGAACGTCGTGCACGTCGACCGCGGTGATCGACTGCGCGCCTGCTCGTCTGAGCACAGCCACGACCAGTGCGCCGATGGGTCCGCAGCCGACGACCAGCGCCTTCTTCCCGCGTACGTCTCCCGCTCGCGAAACAGCGTGCCAGGCAACGCTTGCCGGTTCGGCTACCGACGCAGTCCGCAGGTCCAACCCCTCGGGCAGTTCCCGGAGCATGCGTGTCGGGAGCACTGCGTATTTCACGAAGGCGCCCTCGGTGTGTGGGTACTGCGCTGCACTTCCCAGGTATGTGCAGCAGGGCGAGAGGTTGGGCCGATCGCTCGGGAACCGAGGCGCGGTCCCACCGGGCGTTGCGGGGTGTACGGCCACGGAAGTTCCAACTGCCGGCCCCGTTCCGTCCGCCGCGGCCGTCACGACCGTGCCGACCACCTCGTGACCGAGCAGCATCGGTGCCTTCAGAATCGACTCCCCCGCCGCGCCGTGCGTCCAGTAGTGCAGATCTGATCCACACACACCGCCGTAAGCGATCTCGATCACTGCCTGCTCGGCGGTCGGCGCAGTCAACGCAACATGCTCGACCCGCAGGTCACCTGCCGCATGGGCCACCACTCCGAGCGTCGTTTCCGGTAGTACAAAACTCATGATGCGCTCTCTCAGTCGTTGCGACGGATGAAGTCGAGGCCACCAGGCACCTGGAAGGTGGGGAGCACCTCGATGAGACCAAGATTGACGTGACCAGGGGCGTCGATCGCGAACTCGATGGTATCCGCGATGTCCTTGGTAGTGATGGATTCGTAGCCTTCGTAGAAGGTCTCCCACGCTTCCTTCATGGCTTCGGGCGTGCCGCCGAGGTTGCGACCGAAGATCTCGGTCTCGACCCGGCCGGGGCAGATCTCGGTCACTCGAATCCGCTTGCCGATGCAGTCGTTTCGCAGCTGGCGCGAAATCTGGTGCACCGCAGCCTTGGTCGCGTGGTAGGCAGTGTGGCCGTAGAAGTTGTACAGGCCGGCGATGGAGCTGATGTTGACGACATGACCTAGATCGCTCTCCACCATTCCCGGCAGCAGAATGCGGCACAGGTGCAGCACTGCACGAAGATTCACGTCCACCATCGCGTCGACCGATGCTTCTTCGGCGTCGAGAATGTTTCCGGTTGCGGACACCCCCGCGTTGTTGACGAGGACGTCGATCTCCAGTCCGCCGACAGCTTCGGCGAGCGCGGCGGTGTCGGTGATGTCCACGGGCAGAGGGATCATTCCGGTGCGATCGGCAACCTCACCGAGCTTGTCGGCATTGCGGGCGACGCCGTAGACCGTCAGTCCGCGCTTGGTGAACATCTCGGTGACGGCGGCACCCATTCCGGTGTTGGCGCCGGTGACGAGAGCTGTGCGGTAATCGGAGAAAGGCATTGTGTGCTCCTACAGGAAGAAATTGGTATGACCCGGCGGCCGCCGCGGACTGCAGGCGGCCACCGGGCCGGATCAGGAGTGACTCACGCGAGAAGTCACAGAGTGTCGCGTAGCGGAACGTGGGCGCGATCGGTGATGGTGCTGACCGCGATCAGCGTGCCGATTGCAGTGATGACCGCGTAGAAGGCGGGAACGTAGATACCGAATTCGGGGATCAACCAGGTCATCAACAACGGTGCGGTACCACCGAAGAGTGCGGACGAGATGTTGTAACCCAAACCGTAGGCGGAGTAGCGAACCCGCGTGGGGAACAGTTCGACGATCAGGATGTGGATGACGGCTGTGTGCCCGGCGAAGATCACTGCCATGAGGCAGGCACCGAGAACGGCGAGGCCGACGTTGCCGGTCACGATCATGGCATAGCAGGGGATCGCTCCGATCGCCATTGCCGCAGCTGCACCGGCGATGACCTTCTTGCGACCGATCCGGTCGGAGAGAGCACCCATGAACGGAATCGCGAAGCAGATCGCGACCAGGCTGGATGCGGTGACGAGAAGCGCTGTCCCGGTCGAGAATCCGATCTGATCGCCTTTGAGGAACGTGGGCATGTACGAGAACAGAACGTAGTAGCCGGAACCATTCATCAAGGGGATGAACAGGGCGAGGATCATGGCGCGACGGTGTTCGGGAGTGGAGAATGCTTCCTTGAGCGGATTGCGCGACAAACCGCCGGATTCCTTGAGCCGCTCGAAGTTCGGGGTATCGGAGATCGCGCGGCGGATGTACCAGCCGATGATTCCCATCGGAATGGCCATGAGGAACGGGATGCGCCACGCCCACGATGCGAGTCCGCCGCCGTTGATCGCGTCGGCGTTGAGCCACGGCGACATGGCAAACGCAATCATCGTTCCGGTCAGCAGTGCGAGGAACGACGCGATCTGCGCGTAGCTCGTGATCAAGCCGCGCTTGCCTTCCGGGGCGTGTTCGGCGAGGAACGTCATGGCGCCGGCAGCTTCACCACCGACGGAGAATCCCTGCACGATCCGCAGAAAGATCAGCAGTGCCGGTGCCGCGATACCGATGGCCGCGTAGGTGGGCAGCAAGCCGATACCGGCGGTCGCCACGCTGATCAGCATGATGACGAACACCAACATCTTCTGTCGACCGATCCGGTCGCCGAGGATGCCGCAGACCACCGCGCCGAGGGGTCGAACGAAGAACGAGACCGCGTAGCCGGCGAACACCAGCATCAGCGCGTCGCTCGACTTCGATACGTCGAAGAACACGATGGCCAGTGCCGTCGCCATGAACGCGAAGACACCGTTGTCGTAGAGCTCGACGAAGATGCCGACGCAGCCCGCTGCGACGACTTTCCGGACCTTGCGCGGGTCGGCTACCTGGCCGTCTACCGCTTCGATGGTGTTGGTCATGCTGTCTCCAAAATAGACGCGCGGCGCGGAGCGCTCGCGGGGCGTGTGGTGCCGACGTGGCTCGGTACTCGGGCTTCCGAGGTGTGAAGAGGTATCCGGAGGGTGGTGAATACGTTCTCCACACGCCGCCTCAGCAAGGCGATGCGGTGCTGCTGTTCGCGGTGCTCTGCAACCGCCGTTGCGACGCTGCAGTTCCGGAATCGGACGCGGTGCCCGGGTCGGGCCTGTCCCAGCTGTGAGAGTGAAACGGTGGTGACGACTGCCAGCACCGGATAACCGGCGGTGACGCCTCTACCTCGATGCAGGACCAGAAGTTCGTTGCCAGCGGGTACTTCGACGGCACCGATGGGGACGCCGCGCGAGAGGACCTCGCCGGTGCCGGTGCGCTGTGGGAGCGGCTGCTCATCGGTAGATGCCAGCCGAAGCCCGATGTGATTGCTCTGATCGCCCACCACGAATTCGGTGCCGAACAGCGCGGCTGCACTCTCCCCGAAGTCGTCGATGTCGGGGCCGTCGGTCACGTCGAGCGTCCACACGTTGCCGAAGGACGGTCGGTCGGGCAACAACCGGAACAGCGGTAGCCGGAAGACCGGGTGGTCGATCGGCGGGCAGTCGGTGTCGACGACCAGCATCTCCCCCGCGGTCAAGTGACGGCCGAATCCGAGGACCTGGTCGGGAGCGCAGCTGCCCAGGAGGTAGTCGGCCGTCAGCTCTCCGTGGACGGCGACGTAGACGCGCAATCCGTCGTGGATTCCGGTGACGGCAAGCCGCTGACCCGCTCGCCAGACGATCGGTTCCCACTGCGGTTGCCGATGTCCGTCCACCGTCACCGTTGCGGGTGCACCCGTGACGGCGATCAGCAGATCCGTGGACGCCGACGCTGAAAAGTCGAGGGCCGTCAACTCCAGTAGCGGGGCCTCGCGCCTACTACCCACCAACGCGTTGGCGATCTCCGCGCTGATCTGGTCGGCTGCGCCGCCCGTCGCCTGACCGAACTGTGACGCCGATCCACGCCCCAAATCCTGGACGGAGCTGATACCGGGAGTCAGGACGGTGACGGTCTCAGCCATGGGGATCACCCCCTACGGGCAGGAGCGAGCGTCCGTCGAAGTCGTCCCAGCGATCGGCGTCGATCGCACGGAAGACGAACAGATCGCCCGGGCGGTAGGCAGAAATCTGCTCCGACGCCGGATCGACCAAGATGAGCGGGGTCCGGCCGATCACTGCCCAACCGCCGGGCGCAGGCCTGGCCGAAACGACTGCCTGACGTCCGGCCACCGCAACGGAACCGGCCGCGACGTGCGGTCGCGGGCTCGATCGGCGCGGGATGGGAAGGCCGAACGCCGGGCCGTCGAGCATCGGGGCGCCGCCGGGTGAGCCGTAGCAACGCATGACCAACGGGGCTGCGGAGTGAAGGCGCACCACTTCGGCTTCGGTGACGCCGAGAAACCGCGCTGTATCACCCAGGTCCGGGCCGTGTTCGCCCCCGTAGACGACGGGGATCTCGAACGTCCTAGGTTCACCTTCCAGCGGTCGGGGGATAGTCGTTGCTTCGCGAACCAGGCCGCGGACGGCGTCGTGGTCCGTGAGGAGGTTGTCGAACTCGACCAGCAGGGCGTCGTATGTCGGGATGACGCTGACGATGCCGTCGGCACCGAGATCGAAACGTGCAGCGATCGATCGAACGGTGTTCCAGTTCTGCTCGGCGGTCCCGCCGCTGACACTGACGCGAACGGCGGCGTCACCGCAGTCGGCGACGTAGGTCTTCACGCGGAACACCCGACATCACGGGCCCGCCGTGACGCCACGACCCGGGTCAGCGGCGCAATGGTGACACCGGCGGCCTCGAGCGCGGCGCGAATCGCCTTCGCGTTCGCGACGGCACCGGGGTTGTCACCGTGCACGAGGACCGTATCGGCGACAACCGGGATCAACGT
Source organism: Rhodococcus sp. MH15 (assembly GCF_019266045.1). Lineage (NCBI taxonomy): Bacteria > Bacillati > Actinomycetota > Actinomycetes > Mycobacteriales > Nocardiaceae > Rhodococcus > Rhodococcus sp. MH15. The sequence goes on along the minus strand of NZ_LPNP01000065.1, from coordinate 291,698 downwards.
GCCGTCCACAGCTTCGACGACTTCCTCGACCACCATCCGAACGGTCCGCTCGACCAGAACGTCGACGTCGTGAATCACCGCTCCCGGCTCGCTGCGGGGCACGAGAGTTCCGTCGGAGTTGTATGCGCGATCCGCGATTCCGACGATGCCGACGCTCAATCCGCGGGCAGTCGCCTCGTCGGCCAACGCCCCGTCCTGGGCGAGCACGATCAACGACGGATCGAAGGCCGCGACCGCATCGACGACGGCGCGCGCGTAATCTTGGCGTACGGCAACAAGATTCCCGAGCTTGCCGTGGGGAGCGATGTGCGACAACGACGTTCCGCTCGCGACCGCAAAGGCGTGAAGGGCGCCGAGTTGGAACAGCACGTCGGTTCGGACCTCGTTCTCACTGAGATCCATCGCGCGACGTCCGAATCCGGCGAGGTCCGGAAAACTCGGATGCGCGCCGATGCCGATACCGCGCGATACGCACCCCCGCACGGTCGCATCCATGGTTCGTGGATCGCCTGCATGGAATCCGCAAGCGATGTTGGCCGAAGTCAGCGTGTCGAGCAGAGCATCGTCGGCGCCCATGGTCCACGTGCCGAAACCTTCGCCGAGATCGGCGACAAGATCGATGCTGGTTGCCATTTCGGTCCTTCCGGTTCGTTTACTTGTTCGTACGGGCGCCGTTGCCCGTGGTTGGTCCGACTGTCGAAGTTCTGTGTGTCGACTTCGGTGTTTCTGGGACGCTACTCAGGAACGCCAAAGGGTTGTTAATACCGTTTCGCGTTGGGGTGATCGGAATTCGATATGTCCGTTGAGCTGGTAGTTTGCACAGCATGGACACGAGAAGGCTCTACTCGTTCGTACGAATTGTCGATGCCGGCAGCATCACCCGAGCCGCCGACATCCTGCACATCGCACAACCCGCCCTGAGCCAACAGATGACGTCGCTGGAAACGCAGTTCGGTCAGCAACTTCTGATCCGCAGCAAACAGGGTGTCGAGCCGACCGATGCGGGGCACGCACTCTATCGGCATGCTCAGGTGATTCTGCGTCAGGTGGAGAGTGCCCAGGCCGAGGTGTCCGTGGTCGGACGGGCGCTGGCGGGTGGCGTCTCGGTCGGCCTCGCCCCGTACAGCACCGCGACGGCAATCGCCTTGCCGCTCTTGGCCCGTGTGCGCGAGCAGCACCCGAATATCTTGTTGCACATCAACGAGAACTTCGGTGGCGTGCTCAGCGAAGCGATGATGACCGGTCGCATGGATCTGGCGTTGTTGTACGACGCCGGCCCGATCAAGGGTGTGACGTTCGAACGCTTGCTCACCGAGGAGCTGGTGGTGGTTGCCCCGTTCGGTACCGGACTGGCAGGCGAATCGGGATCCGACATCTCCCTGCCCGAGATCGCCGAACTGCCACTATTGCTTCCGGGTCGGATGCACACCATCCGCAAGGTGGTGGAGCAGGCTTTCGACCGTGCAGAGCAGCAACCGAACGTCGTGGCCGAAGTGGAATCGGTGATGACGCTGTCCGAGGCCGTACGCACCGGATTGGGCGCGACGGTTCTGCCGTGGTCGGTGGCCCGCAGGGTCATGGACGTCGAAGCGCTCGAGCTACGACGCATCGAGCCGGGCATCGAAGTGCATGTCTCCCTTGGCACCCCGGCCAATCAGCCCCTCTCCAAACCGGCCGAGGCGGTGCGCGATGTTCTGCGCACCGTCGTTGCCGATTACGTGAAGGGAACCAACGCGAGCGGTCAGTAGCCCGCCGACGGATCGATCACGGCGGCGAGGTCCTCACCTGCGGCGAATCGGGCGACGTTGGCTGCAACGTGATCTGCCAGGACGCGGGTGAGCGTCGTAGCCGGGTTGGCGACGTGTGGAGTGATGATCGCGTTGGGCAGCTTCCACAACCGATGCCCGTCCGGCAACGGCTCGGGATCGGTGACGTCCAGTGCCGCCCCGCCGATCGAACCGGCTTCCAGTGCGTCGACCAATGCGTCCGTGTCGACGAGGGTGCCACGCGCGATGTTCACGATCCAGCTCGACTCCGACATCTGGTCCAGTTCGGCCTTGCCGACCAGATGCCGCGTCGCGGATGTCGACGGTGCTGCGATCACGAAGTGATCTGCCTTGGACCAGATTTCGCCGGTGCGGTCGGCCGAGAGCGTTTCGGAAGCACCCTCGACAGGGGTCCCGGAGCGGGTGATCGCGATGACCTTGACTTTGGACGCGGCGAGGTACGGGATCAACGCACGGCCGATTCCGCCGCAACCGATGATCGCCACTGTCGAGCCCTGCAAAGTGCCCACCCGCGGGTCGAACTCTTCCTTGCGCCACGACTGCGCCGCCAATTGTTCGGGGAGAGAACGAACTCCGGCGAGGAGAAGCATCATCGTATGTTCGGCAACATTGCCCGCGTACGCTCCGGCAGCAGACGTCCAGACCCGCTTGTCGTCGATCACCTTGGCGTCGAACCAGGGCTCGATGCCGGCGAACGGCAACTGCACCCAGCGAACCGAATCGGGTAGCGACGACGGGAACGTCTCCGGCCCGTGTACCCACACGACGCCCTCGGCGTCTGCCAGTGGAACGAGAACTCCACCGGCTCGGCGTATTCCGTCGGCGACGTGAGGATCCTCGACGGGACCGAGGTGGATGCGAGGGGCGCTGGCGTCTGTCATGTGGGTGCTTTCTGTTCGAGTAGCGGACGATCTAACAGCGGACAATCAGACGACGGCCGTCATTCCGCCGTCGACGTAGAGGATCTGACCGTTGACGAAATCCGAAGCCGGGGAGGCCAAGAACAGTAGCGACCCGATCAGCTCCTCCGTACGGCCCCAACGTCCGGCGGGTGTCCGCTTGGCGAGCCACGCGGTGAACTCCGGATCGTTGACCAGCGCAGAGGTCAGTTCGGTGTCGAAGTATCCCGGTGCGATCGCGTTGATCTGCAAACCGAAGGGTGCCCAGTCGGCGCACATCCCGCGGGTGAGCATCTTGAGCCCGCCCTTGCTGGCTGCGTACGGTGCGATTCCCGCTCGGCCGAGTTCGCTCTGCACCGAGCAGATGTTGACGATCTTCCCGTGTCCGCGCTCGACCATGCCGCGGGCGAATTCACGTCCGACGTAGAACGCACTGGTCAGGTTGGTGTCCATGACACGCCGGAAGTCGTCGTCGCCGAACTCGAGAAGCGGGGCGCGGTGCTGCACGCCGGTGTTGTTGACAACGATCTCGACCGGGCCGACCTCCGCCTCGATGCGTGTCGCCGCATCCCGGACGGCGGCCGAATCGGTGACGTCGAACGCGTATGCGTGCACCGTTGCGCCGGTCGCGTCGGCGATGCGTCGACGCTCGGCTTCGAGCACGTCGGAATTTCGGCTGTTGAGCACCACCACCGCACCCGCCTCGGCGAGACCAGTCGCGAGGGCCGAGCCGATGCCTCGGCTCGAACCCGTCACCAGCGCGACCTTCCCGGAAATGTCGAACGGGCCGGGGCTTGCGGTGCTACTCACGCTGTGACGCTCCTCTGAGATGTATGGATGTAGTCGACTGCCTCGCCCACCAGTGTGCTCGGTTCGGAGACGACATTCAGCGTGATGCCGCGCTCGTCGTCTGTAAGCGGTTCGAGAGCCTCGAACTGGGAGATGAGCAGACTCTCCGGCATGAAGTGCCCGGCGCGGAAACGCATACGTGCGGAGATAGTCTCGAAATCACCGGCCAGGTGGACGAACTGCACGTCGAGACCGTCCGGGCGCAACCGGCCCCGATAGTCCTTTCGCAGAGCCGAACAGGCAACGACGCCTGTTCGTCCCGCATCGGCACGCTCGGAAAGCCAGGCCGCGATCGCGTCGAGCCACGGCACACGGTCTTCGTCGGTCAACGGTGTCCCCGAACGCATTTTGGCGACATTGGACTCGGGGTGCAGATCGTCACCGTCGACGAAGTCTGCCCCGAGAGACGTGGCGAGACCCACTGCCACGGTGCTTTTTCCAGCACCGGCCACACCCATCACAACTACCTGCACGGTCATGCTTCGACCATGCCCGACTACCGAAGGCCAGACAATACTCGAGTGATACCGGTTCGCGAGGGTGCCATAGCGGAACGATCTAGGAACTTCTGCCCGTTCGAGCCCTATCCGTTCGCCTTCGCGATCGAATCCTTGCCCTCGGCCGCTCCACCCTCGATGGTGTCGTGCTGGACAGGAACGAACTTCTTCTTCGGCAGCAGGAACAGCCACGTCGCGAAGACGAACGGGCCCGTTCCGGCCGGCAGGCTGATCGGAGCAAAGGCAGACACCAGCGTGCCGTGGATGACAACAGTCACCAGTACTCCGAAGACGGTGTAGACGAACACACGCCACGACGGGTTGTAGAACACCGATCCGAGAGCAATTGCCGTCAGCACCGAACTGAGCCCGTAGAGACCATTGCCGATGTCGACGGTGTTTGCGCCCAGCGCCAGTACCGAACCCATCGCTATCGCGGAACCGATGAGCGCGAACAACGCCGCCCAACGCGACGCGACCAGCAGCGCGATCACGAAGATAATGCCGGTGACGGTGTTGTTGATCAGAAAGATCTGGGAGACGTTGCGGAACAGCGTGTCCCACAGGAAGCTGAAAGTGATGTCGGCATGGACTGACGCGTCCCCGATGTGCTGGGGAAACTGGCCCGCGCTGAGGTCTGACGTTTCGATCCGCAGGAACTGGAACGCCGCAAGAAGGAAGAACCAGTTGACGAGGTTGAACGGAAAGGTCAGCGCCGGTACGCCCCACGTCTTGAAGACATTGGCAACGGCCAGGAACGCGATCGTCGACGCGGCAGCTCCCACCACGAGGTAGATCCACAGCATCACGCCCCCGGCAAGGAACGTCGGAAATGCAGCTCCCACAAGAATTCCGTTGTATCCGTACAGGCCGATACGCATCGAATCGTCGTCGGAGTGCAGCATCATGCCGGTGACGGTGGATACCACCAGACCCACCACGGCACCAATTGCGACGGTGATCGTGTCCGCGGCTATCGCTCCCCAGAAGATACCGACCAGAAACAGCAGGCCCGTCAGCGCATTGCCCTGGAACATCACCTGCCCGGAGCCTTTGAGATTGGTGTCGATGAATCTGAGCACGACGTTCTTGTCCGCGACGTCGTCCCAGGGTTTGGTGATGGTGGTCATCGCACGTCCCTCGATCCTTCTCCGACGATCCGCGTCATCCCCACAGCGGGACGGGCGGAATGGTGGTGTCCAGAACTGCCTTTCGCACCAGAGCCCAGAAATCACGAACCTTCGCCTTGACGGGTTCGCTCTCCGGACCGAGGACTTTGAAGATGAGACCGGCGTCGTTCGGTAGCCGACTCGCTCCGGAAACGACCTTGCAGTCACGGCCCGGAACTACCTCTTCGAGAATCGCGTCGGCGTGCTCCTTCGGTGTCAGCAGGATGACATTGCCGAACACGTCGTGGTCGCCCATGATTCCGCCGTATCGCACGGGGAAGCGTGCCGGTTCGATCACCAACTTCTCGGTGAAGAGATTCTTCCCGTCCGGGCGCTTCGCCTTGATCAAGGTGGAGTACAGGTCGTAGACGAACATCTCTCCGCCGTCGTGATACTTGCGACCCGGCATCACGATCTCCGAGAACAACAGCGTTGCAGTCGGATCCACCGTGATGTCGGTGCGCGCGTAGTACCTCGCGCTGCGGTGTGGGATCGTCACTCCCGGCATCAGTTCGAGATACGAATTCTCGGCCAGCACCACTTTCTGGAGTTGTGACGCGTGATTGGCATCCATCCGGTGGACTTTGGTAGCCGACTGGGTGGTCACGTGTGCAAGGGAACCTGGCTCCATTTCGATGGTCAGGAACAACCGATCACCTTGCAGCACACTGCCGGACGTCGAGATCATGTAGACGCACGGCATGGTCGGCAACGCTTCGTCCCAGTACAGCGCCTGCTGAACCAGCAGCGGTGTCTTGCGGTACATGTCCCGCAGGATCGTCTTGTCGCCGCGGTCGACAAATCGCATCTCGAGAACCCCGGTCTTACCGACCTTGCCGGCCGGCGCCTGCTTCGGCTGGTCCTGGTACTGATCGAGTTCCGGGATGGTCGGGATCGGCCCCGGGAGCGACCGCGATGCTCCCGGGACGGGCGGTGCACTCACGGTACGCTCGCTCCCACTTCCTCTTCGTCGAAGAGGACTCCGTGCACGATGAGGTCCACCACTTCCTTGATGCCTTCCCCGGTCATGCAATTGGTGAAGACGAACGGCTTGTCGCCGCGCATTCCCTTGGAGTCGCGATCCATGACTCCGAGATCAGCGTTGACGTACGGTGCGAGGTCGGTCTTGTTGATGACCAGGATGTCGGACTGCGAAATTCCCGGACCGTTCTTGCGCGGAATCTTGTCGCCTGCGGCCACATCGATGACATAGATGAAGAAGTCGACCAGAGCCGGACTGAACGTCAGTGTGAGGTTGTCGCCACCACTTTCGATGAAGACCACATCGGTGTCCGGGAACGTCTTCTCCATGTCCTCGACGGCCGCGAGATTCATACTCGGGTCTTCGCGGACGGCGGTGTGTGGGCAGGCACCCGTCTCGACGCCGACGATACGTTCTTCCACGAGAACACCTTTGAGAGCCTTGCGCACATGCTTGGCATCTTCGGTGGTGACCACGTCGTTGGTGATGATCAGAACGCTGGTGCCCCGCTTGATGAACTCCGGTGTGATCGCCTCGATGAGCGCGGTCTTACCCGAACCCACGGGTCCGCCGATTCCGATGCGCGTTGTCTTCTTCATCGTTCTCCTTCTAGTTCATGAACATTCGGACGTGCGCCTTGACGTGCACCGCAGCCAGAATGTCGATCATCGGGGCGAAATTGGACATGTCGTCGAGTCCGTAATCACGCACTGCGGCGTACTCATGGCCGGCAGTCTGATTGACCTCGAACAGAATCTCTTGCGTCGCAAGGTGATCGACTCGGACGATACGAAGGGCAGCGCCGAGCAACGTCATCGCGACACCGTACTGATTGACCGTGAAAGCGTCCTCTTCCGGAGAACCCATCTCCGCGAAAGCAATTCCGAGGCCGACGGGGTAGGTACCCGGTGTCTCCCCCGATGCGATCGCGGCCAACCACTTGTTGAACAGGGTCTCACCGGCCAAGCGCCCGCCGAGTTCGGCCAACTTCTTACCCATGCGGGTACTCATCGTGCGTGCTTCTTCGTTGAGTTTGCGTTCGATCACTGCATGATCAGCGGCGAGGATCGCCGAGAAATCACCGGCTGCCGCACCCCGGTGCGCCGCGAGTACGGCGATACCGTCGCACGTCGCGCCCTGATGGGCGGCCGAGAGCACAAACTCCCGCAGCGACGGACCACCCGTGACAATTCCCTGCGCCACGGCCGATTCCAAACCGTTGGAGAACGAGAAGGAACCGACCGGGAACATGGAATCGGAAAACTGCATCATCCGCATCGCGCGGTTGATGCTGAGCCCGGATCCCTCAGACGAGAGGGTCATGGGTATGCCCCTCGCCCTCACGCGCGGCCGCACCGAACAAACGGCGTGCCTCGTGTGGAGCGATGTAGGGAATGACCTCGGCGCCCGGGATGAAGGTGTACTCGATGCCCTCGAAAGCATGTGTCCGCATCACCGAGCCCATGACCGCCTTGTCGACGGTCAACGGAACGTAGACCTTCATTCCCTTCACCACCGCAGGCCAGTGCTGGTTACCCACGGCATGTCCCAACTCCAGGCACGTCTGAATCATCTTCTCGGGCGTGACGTCGACCAGCGCGCTCAGGTCGATCTCCAACACGTCCTTGAGGTTGATCCTGGCCACGACCACGGTGTTCGCCGGCTCGTCCCACAGCAGAATGTCGCCGTCCTGCAACTGAATACCCCGATCGAGCGAGACGGCCAATTCACGGCCACCGATCGTGGTGCGTCGTAACCGACTCTTCTGCGCTTCCCACTGATCGAGCGACAAGACGTCGACTACCGCATTGTCGAGTCGACCGGCCCACTCCTCGTCGGTCTCCTTCCCGAGCAGCGCGTCGACTCGCGTCGGCTTTCCGCTCGGCGCGGTCATCTCGCCGTGCGTGTGTGGCGTCGCATCGGCGCCGTGCGTGTGTGTGATTGTTCCCGACACTGGAGACCCCTAACTGAAGAAGTAAAGTTGGTTCAAGCGAATGGATTCGGCAGGTTCGACGTATGCGTGGACGCCGTCCGCAGTCACCGCGAAGGTCTCCGGGTCCACCTTGATTTCCGGAGTGGCCGAGTTGCGAACCAGATCACGCTTGGTGACTGTTCTGGTCCCCTCGACAGCAACAACCTGACGTTCGAGACCGAGCCGATCCTTGATACCGTCGTCGAGTGCCGCTCGCGAGACGAACGAGACCGAACTCTGCGGCAACGCCTTGCCGAATCCACCGAACATCGGCCGGTAGATCACCGGCTGTGGTGTCGGGAGCGACGCATTCGGATCTCCCATGGCGTGCCAGCTGATCAGACCGTTCTTGATGATCGTCTTCGGCTTCGCGCCGAAGAATGCGGGCTCCCAGAGAACAAGATCCGCCATCTTCCCGACACCGATCGACCCGACCACATGCGAAAGACCGAACGTCAACGCTGGATTGATCGTGACCTTCGCGACGTAGCGCAACACGCGGAAGTTGTCGTGTGTCGGTGAATCCTCTGGCAGCTTTCCGCGGGACCGCTTCATGCAGTCCGCTGTTTGGATCGCGCGAAGCCAGTTTTCTCCGACGCGGCCCATCGCCTGCGAGTCACTCGAGAACATCGAGATGACGCCCATGTCCTGCAGTACGTTCTCGGCACCGATCGTCTCCGCGCGAACGCGAGACTCGGCAAACGAAACATCCGAGGGCACTTTGGGATTGAGGTTGTGACAGACCATGATCATGTCGAAGAGCTCGGCCTGAGTGTTGATGCCGTACGGCAACGTCGGATTGGTCGACGCCGGAAGTACGTTGTCCTCGCCCGTCACCCGCAGAATGTCGGGTGCGTGACCGCCGCCCGCACCCTCGCTGTGATAGGTGTGAATGGTACGGCCTTCGAAGGCCGCGATGGTGTCCTCGACGTATCCGGCCTCATTGAGGGTATCCGTGTGAATGGCGACCTGAACGTCCATTTCGTCTGCCACCCGAAGAGACTCACGAATTGTGGCCGGTGTCGCGCCCCAGTCCTCGTGGACCTTCAGACCGGCCGCACCGGCCTTGATCTGTTCGACCAGCGACTGATGCCCGGACGAGTTCCCCTTGCCCAACATGCAGACGTTGACCGGCAAACCCTCGTTGGCCTTGAGCATCATCTCCATGTTCCAGATACCGGAAGTGATGGTGGTGCCGTTGGTTCCGTCGGTCGGGCCGATACCACCACCGATCAGCGTCGTCACTCCCCCACTGAGTGCGTGGTACGCCTGCTGTGGTGACACGAGGTGAACGTGTGGATCGATGCCGGCGGCAGTGAGGATCATCTGCTCACCGGAAATCGCGTCGGTCGCCGGACCGGTGGTCAGCCCCGGGGTGACACCTTCCATCGTGCTGGAGTTTCCCGCCTTGCCCCAGCCAACGATCTTGCCGTCCTTGATTCCCACGTCTGCCTTGACGACGCCGATGGTTGCATCGACGATGACCACGTTGGTGATCACGAGGTCGAGGGCACCGTCGATGCTGCACGACTCCGGATCCTGGCCCATGCCGTCGCGCAGCGTCTTGCCGCCGCCGTAGATCGACTCGTCGCCGATCGTTCGAAGATCTTCCTCGACCTCGATGTACAGGTCGGTATTACCCAGCCTGATCTGGTCACCCGTGGTGACCCCGAACAGACCCGAATACTCTTGTCTCGAAATGCTTGTCATGGGTGTTGCTCTCCTTCGTCCGCCGTGAACGAGAATCAGTCGGTTTGAGGTTCGGACAGGAAGCCGAGTTCTTCGGCACGCTGGACGGCTCCGGGAAGCCTCGGCCGGTAGGCGGCGTGGGTCGGCGCCCAACCGTCGACAAGTCCGTTGAAGCCTTGCACTCGTTGCTTGCCGCCGAACGGCACCAACGTCACTTCCTTCTCGTCGCCCGGCTCGAACCTGACCGCCGTGCCCGCGGGAATGTCGAGGCGCCAGCCGAAGGACTGTTCACGATCGAAGGACAACGCGCGATTGACTTCCATGAAGTGGTAGTGCGAACCCACCTGGATGGGACGGTCACCGGTGTTTCGGACTCGCAACTTCAAACGTGGACGGCCCTCGTTGAGTTCGATCGGCTCGTCCCGCAACACGTATCCGCCGACCGGCACTTTCTTCTCGCCGCCGGAATCCTTCTTCGTCGATTTGCTTGCCATCTTGGAGTGCTCCTGACATCTCGGTCGGGCTACTGGATCGGAGAGTGCACGGTGACGAGCCGGCTACCGTCGAGGAACACCGCCTCGACCTGCACACGTGGAATCATCTCCGCCACACCGTCCATCACGTCGTCGACCGTCAAGGCGTGCGATGCGTCGGCCATGACCTCCTCGAGAGTCTTGCCCTCCCGAGCTCCCTCCAGGGCGGCTGCAGTGATAACTGCGACGGACTCCGGGTGATTGAGTTTGAGCCCCTTTGCCTTTCGCCTCAGTGCGACATCCGCCAACATGAGGATTGTCAGCTTGTCGAGTTCTCGCGGTGTCAGATGCATTCTGAACGCTCCTTGTCGATCATGCGGTAACTCCCTGTCGTCGAATACATGTCAGCTCCCCTGTTCCGTCGCTTCGGTGAGAGGTTCGGCCGCTTGCTGGACGAAACCGCTCCTCCTGCCGCCCGAGTACTCGTTGATCGCGTCCAGAACCGCCTGTGCATGTTCCGAGGCGACCAGCACCTCGACACGCAACCGCTCGGTGAACACGACGTCGTTGCGTTGTCCGCGGAACTTGAGCGAGGCCGAGTCACTCGCGGAGACATGCGCTTCCGATACGACTATCGACTCCGCTCCGGCGGCCAGCAGCGCCTCCCGTAGCTTCTCGGACTCGATGGTCTGCAATACCGCGGTGATGAGTTCGTGCTTCGGGGCGCCGAGGTTCGGAACAAGTTTTGCCCCCTCGACCAGGACCCCCGAGTCGAACCCGCTGGTCTGCGGCGCACCACCCGCGTCCACGAATGCGGCGTTGTAGCGGTATGCGTCCATGCCTTGCTGACGACGGTCGATGTCCACCTGGTCTTTCGGGGCCAGCTTGAGACCGATGGTCTTCTCGATGCCCGTGGCGATCAGCCAGGTCACCACGAACGAGAAAGCGATGACGACGATCAACGCCAGCGCCTGCTCGCCGAGTAGTCCTGCCCCGCCGCCGAAGAAGAGTCCGTCGCGGCCGATCGAATTGATGGCTTTTTCGCCGAACAAACCGAGAAGGAGTGAACCGAGGATGCCGCCGATGAAGTGGACCGCGATGACGTCGAGCGCGTCGTCGAACTTGAAGATCGACTTGAGCGCGAGCGCGAAGTGGCAGACCAGTCCGGCAAGCGCGCCGATCGCCAACGCGGAGAAGGTGCTGACGAAGCCGGCGCAAGGGGTGACGGTCGCGAGACCGGCTACCGCGCCGGTGATTCCGCCGATCGCCGTGGCCTTGCCCTCGGTGTACCTTTCGATGACGAGCCAGACGACCATACCGCCCGCTGCGGCGATGTGAGTGTTCATCAAGGCTTGTGCCGCAACACCATCGGCGGCCAATCCGTCGCCTGCGTTGAATCCGAACCAGCCGAACCACAGGATGCCTGCGCCGATCAACGCCAGAGGCACCGAGTGCGGGACTGCCTCGGCGTTGGGCCATCCCGGACGTTTACCGACCACCAGCAAGATTGCCAGGGCGGCGGCGCCGGCGGATGCGTGGACGACAATTCCGCCGGCCCAGTCCTGAGCTCCGCGGAGCGCCAACCAGCCTTCGGGATTGAAGAGCCAGTGCGCAATCGGGGGGTAGACGATGATCGACCACAGCATGAGCAGAACGGCCCAGCCCAAGGGCTTGAGCCGGTTTGCGGTCGCACCGGTGATCAGCGCGGGCGTGATGATCGCGAACATCATCTGATAGACCACGAACGCCAGAGTCGGTACCGCGACTGCACCTTCGATCAGGTGGAAGCCCGGGGCGGCGGCTGTGTGTATGTCCTGCAAGCCGAACAATTTGAGGTCACCGAGGAAGCCGGAACCCCAGTCTCCACTGAACGCGAAGCTGTATCCGAACACGACCCAGGTAATCGAGACGAGTCCGAGTGGGACGAGGTTCTGCTGCAACATGACGAGCGCACTGCTACCACGCACCAGACCGGCGTAGAAGAAGGCGAGTCCGGGAACCATGAAGAGAACCAGACCCGCGGAGATCAGCACCCACGCCGTGTCCCCACTATCTATCACTGCTTCGGCTAACACCATTTCCATCGACATCGACGACCTCCGAGCATTATTCGGACCTGAACAAAGTCATTGGTTAGAGCAGCAATTCGCGATGTTCCGGTTCGCTGCGACAGTTACGCTACGCCCCATAGTTGCACCTTCTCAGCAAAATCGGGGGAACATCCGGTTTTCACGTTTAGTAGAGCATTGTTCTGGGAAAAGATGGGACTTTGCCTAAACATTGCGGACGCTCCACAACCTACAATTGCGAGACTAAATCTCGCCGAAAGTGGTTTAAGTCCTGCAAAATGGGGAACTTAGCCGCAGGTGAGCGCCACTTTCGGAGCAGAAATGCCGTTTCCAGCTCGGGACTTAGCTCCCTAACCAAGACAATCGCGAGCACCTTATGCGATTACCAACGTCGGTGACCCGCCTATCCAATCGGGTAGGTAATTTCACCGAACATCTTCTCACCTGTTCAGATGATTAACCTTCACCGCACTGAGGGCAATCCTGTCGTTAATATGTTCTTCATCCGTACTGGATATTTCGACCGGAAAGTCGAAGATCACCTTTCGATAACCTTTAAAGGTGAAATAATTTTCGCTGTAACTATTTTGTTATGCAGAACCTAGAGGGGAGGATTGATCCCACCAGGCGAGCACTCGGATGCCGGACAAAGTCAGCCACTTCGACGGCTCCCCCGCCTTTGTGTCGACCTCGAACCACACCCGCCCCGGTTGGCGACCGGCCTGGAGCCACGTCCCATCCGAGGCTCGAGCGGCCCGGATCATCTCGATCGCGTCCGCCATTCGCGGATCAGGCTCATTTCCATCCGACAACGACGCTTCGCGGAAGTAGTCGGCTGCGTTGAGCACGTTGTAACGCCACCGGAACGGGTACGCGAACCGGCCGATCCAGTCCCCCACCGGTTCCCCGGTCGAGAGTCTCCGGAACAGACCGCGCTGCAGCAAGAATTCCTCACCGGATCGTCGAGCCGCGCGCGTCTCAATTGTTCCCCCGGTCGCGATCTCGTACGCGAGAAGCCCTTTGAGTGAATTGAGGGTCGAATGGAACGACGATCGGGTCGAACCTTCGATCCACTCGCAGTTCCAACCACCATCCGGAAGTTGATGCCGCACAAACCAATCAGCCAGTTCATCAACGCGCATGTCGAGCCACACACCGTTTGCCACCGTCCAGGCGTTGATGCAGCAATCGACCTCACCGTCCCAGTACGGCCGGCCCTCGTACTCCCAGCGACAGTTCTCCGCGAGCAGTTCTGCGGTACGACGCTCCCGCAGAACACTGGCGTCGAGGCCCCACTCCCGCAATGAGTTGAGCGTCCAGGTTGTTGCCGTCCAGGGTTGCGAACTTTGTTCTGCTGCTTCGGGTCCCGCAAAGTCGAATTCAGCCGGGAAGAACGCCCCACCCGCCCATTGGCCGTCTCGGTCCTGCAATGAAAGCAGGCGTGCACCAAATCCTTCGGTGGCGATCGACGCGCGCGTCGCCGCCCACACAGTGGGCGCTTCGTTCACCAGGTCGCGCTCCACCTGCCACCGAATCGCTGGATCCGAATCGAGGAGCCACGCGAGCAAGTCGATTCGGGATGCCATCTGGCAATACTATCGAAAGGCGAAGCAGGCCATCCGGTTAACACATTTCTCGCCGTCTGATGCAATGGTGAACTCCGGACCCGTTGCGTGGCCTACACCGGATAACCCAACGCCGCCCGCACCGCCACGATGTCGGCGGCAGCGACCTCCATTGGCTTGTCCCCCAACCGAACCAACGTGCCAATGGGCAGTTCCTCCACCACCGCAGATTGGGGGAGTTTGCTGCGATCGAACGTAACTCCTGAATGGAAGTATGTTTCCCATCCCACCTCCACCTCACCTTTCGACCGATTCTGAAGGTGCCGGTAGTCGCCGATGCTCCACCGAGCCCGAACTGCCCACGATCGCGTCGCCGGGTACGTTGCGCTGAGGCGATGATTCGGTCCGGTGGTAGAGCACGGTGACACGAGAGGCCCAGATATCGGCCTGCCCCCGTACGACCCTTAACGCCAGCGCAATCAGCGATTCGTCGGCAATGGTGCAGGAAAACGAGTCGATGCGTGAGGTACCCCCGAAACCGATCATGACCTCGAGATCCCTTTTGGTCAGACAAATTGATCATCTGCTCTTTGGAGACTGGATCCGAGGCACGTGCCACGTGGGGCAAGACCGCACACAAATTGCTTAGACTGTCTCCAGTCTGGCTATCCAAGGCGCAGGCTCTAGGCACCGAGTCCGACGTTGGTCCAGATATCAAGGTAAGTGGAGTAATCGACCAGTTCAGGGGGTTCCGTCAATGACCACACAACACCCCTTGTCGATTCCTCACCAAAGTACAAGCAAAGATAACCGCCGCCGCCCGATCTGAATGTCGCGATGCAACGAGCCGGATCTGGGTACTCTTCAGGGGACAGCCCGTCCAGAATAGACCATTCAAAGCTGTCAATTCGAAACATATCTTCAAGAGGCAGTGGCCCGACAGTCTTACCGGCAATATAGTACCAACCGTTGTGCAAATTTGAATAGAAATTCTTTAGACTGGAGGGGAATTTACTCCAATACCCTGAAAGTTCATCACCATCCACTACCGGTGGCGTACCCAAATAGTAGAGATCGGTCCCGTCTGCCATTTTAATTTTATATAGAAGAAAGAACCTATTTTCAGACCTGAGCAACCGCACATCAGATAGATTATCTTTAATGTTTCTGTAAGTGTCGCCCAATATCGGTCGCCCAAATACGTCCCATTGGTCCAATATCCCAGAAATTCGAGCTGCAACGTCACCATTTAGTGCATCCAACCAATAATTCGGAAGCGCCATACGTTCAAGTGGTGTCAAGTCGTCAATCTCCGCAAGCACGGGCGAGTCGACACACCGCGAAATCTTGACCAGATCCACTACTGAACTCCATTCAATATATTAGATATCATTAACTATCCAGACGAGGCGGATGCTCGAAAAATGGGATGAGCTGCAGGGACTAGGGGAAGAGGACTACCGCTCGCGATGGCGCTGACAGCTACTGAATTGGGCTGCGCGAAGAGCAGCTTCGAGCCATCGATCATCCTGGTTACTGTACAGCTTGCGCAAACCGGGCAGGTGTACGCCGCCATGTGGAAAGTACTGTTTCCCACGGCATCTCACTACAAGCTGTTCGGGTACGCGCGAGGGTGGTATCAAGGACAAAGCGCTCTACGCGCCGGCTCAGGTGTTGACCTGATTTCCGTCAGAATCGGTATCTCGTGCTTGGCGGTCAGTGTCTTTGTAGTGCAATTTGTCGTACCTGTTTACCGGAGGTGCATCCTTCTGCTCGCGGTAGAGCGCCCGTGTCAGCCAAGCACCGAAAACATCGTTGAATCCGGTGGGATGCCTTCGCGTGAGGAAGGGGGTCCACCACCACGCCACGAACACAGCAGCGAAACCGCACAAGAGGACAGGTCCGAGAATCGACCGCTGTGGAGCGGTGAGCCAAGCGAAAACGATGGTAAGGATCGACGAACTCCAGTAAATCGTTCTCGCATGACTGCGGTACATCACGTAGGGCGTAGATACGATCAACGCCACAGCCCCTGCAGCAATCGCACAAATCGCATAAAAGGTGGTCATGGTGCCGGTTCCGCTTGAGGAACGGTGTGTCGTCGGTATATGGAACTCTTCGGGAGAAAACGCAAAACGAGGACCGCCGCAGTGCCCGCGACAGCGCCGATCCGGGTGGTCGAATTGTCAGTCACGAGGAACACCATCCCACTCGCAGCCGTCAACGAAACGGCCAAGGTTATCGCGCCCCGCATCGGATTGCCTGCTGCGGCATCAAGCGCCGACAGCACCCCCGAGGCTAGGCAGAATGCAATGGCAGCGATCAGCAGGTAATGCACGGTCTCAGTCCCTTCTCTTGGAGCGATCGATCATTGTCTAAGGCTTCAATCAAATGATCGGCCTGCCCGGGTACCCAAGTATGCCCCGAGTAGCGATCCTCCGATTGCACCGATTCCGCCCCCGACTGCGGCACCTATCGGGCCGCCGAGAAACCCGCCGAGTGCGGCGCCACCTTTGCCGCCTGCCCATCCCAATGCGATTGCGCCACCGGAATTTCCCACAGTTTCGCCACGTGGCGCGCCTTCGCGCCACTTGATGACACCCGAGGCAACCTCAACTGCCACCGATAATCTGCTTAAAACAGTACCCACTGCCGCCGACCGAGCGGCCTGCGCAGCGCTCGGGAGCGAACCAGCATGATGCACACCGGTGTTCGCAAGGGCGCCCGCAGATTGCAAGCCCGAGGCGGGGCCACCGAGCGCGGTGCTGCCTTTACTCAAGACAGTTGCGATCTCGGAATCTGTATAGCCGCGGTCCCGCATCTGATCCACCTGCCATTGCAGGTCGTCAAGTTGTTGCTGTGCGGTCAGAGGGACGTTGCCAGTGAAGTCAGCAGGTACGTCGCCATGGGCGAGCGCCCGTTGGTTCGCGGCCCTCTGCGCGGGGCCGATCAAACCGTTGTTGGGATCAGAGTCAAAGATCCCGAATGGTAATTCCATTGGAGGATCTGGCTGCGTCTGCGTTTCCATGTCGAGGTTGTCGAGTGGGTTCCACGGAGGCTCGCTCGCTGTACCCCCGGGTGTATCGGTGCCCGAGTCGGTCGGCGATCCGATATCGAACGGCAGTGGTGTTGTCGGTGCCGGCTGCGTCGGGGCGTCCATGTCGAGGTTGTCGAGTGGGTTCCACGGAGGCTCGCTCGTATCGGTGCCCGAGTCGGTCGGCGATCCGATATCGAACGGCAGAGGCGTTGTCGGTGCCGGCTGCGTCGGCGGATCCATGTCGAGATTGCCCAGTGGGTCGATCCCGCCGACGTCGTTGTAGGGGGAGTCTGTCGGGACGTTGACCATGACCGGTCCGCCGGACTGGTTGACGACCTCACCGCCGCCTTGAAGGGGTGTAGCGGTGACGTCTCGTCCGGTGACCGGGTCGCTGCCGCCGTAGGGGCCGTCAGCAGTGACCGGGTAGATGACGCCCGGGGTCGGGATAACGACTTGGTAGAGCTTGCCGTCACGGATCTCGTAGTAGGTGGGAACCGGATCGCCGTTGACGTCGTACGCCCACGCAGCGGCAACGGTGCCCTGCAAGTCTCCGTTCGCGTCGTAGACACCGACGGACCCGTCGTCGTTGATGCTCATGTGTCCGCCGGGTGGTAGGTCGACCACCATTTCAGCTTCATGCGAGGAGGTTTCGTCGTGAATGAGGAAGATGGTGCGTTGTCCGCCACCTGGGTCGGGGATGACCACGACGTCCTGACCGCCGACGAAATACGGCATGAACGGTTTCGCGACCGTACCGACTACCTGGGAGAGAACCGACTCCCACGGACGCGCGCTCACACGCGCACTGAACGGTCCCGGCCGCCCCCTCACTCTCATACCCGCAGCGGTGAACGCCGCGGCCCCGACGAGGACCAGTTCGAGATACCGGTCACGGCCCGAGTCCTCCCCGGCGGTGGAAACATCTGCTGCCGGGTCCGGAACCGTTTGGGCCGGTGCGATATTCGAATCCGAATCCGCGGGGATCGGTCCGGGACCACGATCGGTGGTGGTTCCCTCACCCGGGGTGGGTGTGGGTGAGGGAACCGCTGATGCCGATGCATTGGGGAATGCACCGACACCAGTTTCCGAGGCCGGGGCCTCGGAAGCAATGGGCGGAACCTCGATCGTCGGAACCGGGACGATGGGGGTGCCGTTGTAGGTGGGAAAGTTCGTCGGAGCATTGGCCCCGACATTCGGGCCACCGCCTGGAGCCTGCACACCGGGGAGCCCGACCGTGGTCGTCGGCGCAGCTGTCGACGTCGTGGACGGCGCGCTCAGGCACGGGTTGATGATCTCTGGCGGGATGGGCGCGCCAGGTGGCAGCGACGCAATGAGATTCAGGTAGATCTGATGATCACGTGCCCGCACCGCCGCGCAGTCTTCTTCCGGCGTCGCGTTCGCCGGAGCGGCGGAGAGTGCGATTCCCGCACCGATCACTCCGGCCGCTCCGGTCAACAGCGCCCCGGCGGCAAGCACTCCCGCGAGAGTCCGGCGAAGTCGTCTACCGGACTTCACCGGTGCGCACCACGATTGTCACTCTTCTTCGTTCGGAGTAGCGCGATGAGTTTGTCTGCGCCCCAACAGAACAACCGTCCGGAGATCGACATCCACAAGAAGAATGCCAGGTAAACCAGGATCGTCCCGTAGTCGTTCGCCCAGCCGGCGAGCTTCCCGATCACCGCGAATGCCGCGATCAGCAACCCCAGTCCGACTGCGGTGGCGATCACAGCCTTGGAAAGTGGACTGAGTTCGCTGTCCGGATCCCAGTCATCAACGTCTGCAACGTCTTTACTATCGACCGCAGTGGATTCCGACTGGACACTGCGGCGTTCGGCGTTGTTGACGGTCATGGCTGGAACTCCAAATAGGAAGGGAGAGCGGGGACAACGGGTCGCCGACGTTCGGCCTGGTATCAGTTCCAGTACTGCTCCGTCAGCACTATGTGCCCCTCACTGGCGGGGTGATTCGGGTCGGAGACAAAGACATTGGCATGCCCACCACGCGCGGCTGCTTCACCGAGCACAGCTCCTTCGAGGGCGTCGACCTTGCCATCGGTAACAGTTATCGCGGAACCAGGCGCCAACCAGACCCCCCTCAGCGAACCTGGAACGATGTTCGCAATCGCA
The DNA here is from genome assembly GCF_019266045.1 of Rhodococcus sp. MH15. Classification (NCBI taxonomy): domain Bacteria; kingdom Bacillati; phylum Actinomycetota; class Actinomycetes; order Mycobacteriales; family Nocardiaceae; genus Rhodococcus; species Rhodococcus sp. MH15. The sequence continues at coordinate 272,584 of NZ_LPNP01000065.1, read as the reverse complement.
TCAGGAATCGGGCTCGCCGCCAATGCCGCGGTTTCCGCATTCGAGAGCGACAGACCGATCCGGCCATGTTCCGGTTCGACGATCGGAGTTGCGGCAGATGCCACGCCGGCGCCGAGAACACCGAACAGGGCGATACCTGCGGTGAGAGTTCCGGCAGTGGCCAAGGTACGAATCTTCATGATTTCTCCTTTGTGGGCGTGATGAGTAACCACCCCTGGACGGGGCGGATCGGGAATAGTCGCCAGCAGCGCTGACGACGGCTGCGTGGGTTAGAGCCAGGTGGGATCGGAGTACACGAACAACGTGTTGTCGGACGTCGCCGTCGACACCGAGAGTTGTGCGTACGAGCGGATCGTCACCGGCCCCATGCACGCATCAACCTTCACGTGCACGTTCTCTGCCGTGATCGACGCCTTCGACGACTCGAGATCCTTCTTCCCCAACGGAATCGTCGTGATCGTGCCCGGCGCAATCGTCGACTGAATACTCGGATTCACCGACGCATTCACACCCACGTTCGCCGACGGGACACCCGAAATGCTCACACCGACAGACGGGCCGAGCGAAAAGCCAAGCCCCAAGCCAAGTCCGGAGGAAACATCGATCTGGCAGCCGATCTGCAATCCCTGCTCGACATAACCGGTCTTCACCGCCGAATCGCCCGCACCACCGATCGTGCCGGTCACCTTCGCCGACACGAACCCCTCACGAGTGAACGCCGTCGTCGCCAGATTCGGCACCGGATTCGCCGACAGTTTCGTGGCGGCAAGATCCAACGACCAGCCGTCATCGGTGACCGTACTCGCGAATTTGTCCGCCAACGCCGTCGGCGTTGCCGATGCGCTCCCTGCGAAGACCACACCCGACGACAGCGCGGCAACCGCACACGCCGCGAGCCCTACCGCGGCCCTCGATCGACGGTGGGATACGCCGTTTTGCGATTCGATCGACATGAACTGCTCCTCCACGTGACACAGCAACCAGAGCGGTAGCCGACAACTAACTGAATTAGTTACCGGACGGTACCAATCGTCCTGTTTGCCCGCCAGCGCGCCATCTCCCCCATCTTGGATTTAGGGTGAACTTTCGGTAACAGATATATATCGACAGGCTTATCAGCAGCGAAAAGGACCTAGGTCCTACTATGAGCAAGGTCACCGTTTACGGACGAGAAGATCCCTCAGAAACAGTGCGGCAAATCGAATTGAATCCGCATTTCGCGGGCCTCAGAGCAGTTGGAGACCGAAAGTGCGGGCATCAAGCCAGTGCGCGTACTTGAATATGAAACCAACAGGCATTACTTGGCAATCAATCGTGAAGTACGGCGCCCGAGCGGGGCCTGGGAGCGCAACTCTGCACAGCTCACGCGGAGATACTCACTTCGTGGTCGGCGCGAACTCGTCGGACCCACTGGCATCGCATCGTTAGCTTGTCAATCACTGATTAGCGCAGGCGACGCACACAAGTAGTACGCAAGTACGAGAAAAGGCTCTGACCAAGACCGGAGTCCTTGATCAGAGCCTTACCAACTCGGGGTCGAAAGTTATGCCGGTTCTCTCATGATGCCGAGATGCCGTGCAGTCCCGGACACCCCAGGAACCTCTTGCACAGGAGACCAGGTGTTCAGCCCGTCCGTGCTGTCGGAGTAGAGATACTTACCTTCGGTATAGGCGTCGAGATAGATCCGCCAGTCGCCGCTCGGCAACTGAACCACGGCCGGACCTTCGACAAGCGAACCCCAATTCCCTGGCGGGACAAACGAATAAGGTCCCGTCACCGAAGGAGCGACCGCATGCTCGACGACCTTCTTCGTCTCGTTCTTGGTGAACGCATGATAGGTCGATCCGACTTTGACCACGGTGGTGTCGATGTGGTCCGCACCGATCCCGGCGAGCGGAACAGGCGGGCTCCACAACCGGAGCGACGGTTCCAACGCCGTCATCAGATACGGCACAAATCCTCCACCGGTCGACATCGACAGGATGACGTTGACGCGATCGCCGTCCACAAACCATTCAGGCGCCCAGGCCTTGGTGACGAATGGTGACAGCGACGGTCCGTCGCTGAAACCAGCCGAACCCGAGAAGCCCGGGGGGCTCGCAGAACCGGTGCCATCTCCCGTACCAGGCATCAAGGCGCAGCAAAACGGAACCGGATAGTTCCCCAGCGGCGTCCAGTTGATGCGGTCGCTGCTGCGTGCAAACCCGATGTTCGCCCCACCACCCGTCGTGTAGGTGAGGTAGTACAACCCGTCCGTGTTCCGGAAGATGCTCGGATCACGCACGAGCCCAGATGGCGGCCTGTACGCCGACTGCTGGACGAGTTGAAAGCCGGTGCCGTCAGCCGACTCGTAGACATCCATGTCACGGTCGCTGGCATTGCTGAACGCCACCATTGTGTATTTCCAGTCAGGCGGCGGCGCGGCGCTGCTGGCAGGGGCTGCGACCAGCAACCCCGCGACGACGAGGATCACCAGCGATACAACAGAAAGGCCGGTCCGTTTTGTCGGAATCACCGATGAAGTATGTATGACAGCAGGCCCTCCATGGGTAACTTCGGTCGGAGGCAGAGCAGGATCGTTACCTAAGTCGATTCGTCTTGTAGTGACGGCGGGACGGCGGCAAGGTCGGCCGTTAGCATCACGCCATGGAACTTGGAGTGCATTTCGCGCTGTCAGACAGCGTGGCAGCGGAACTTCTGGACGCGCGCGGCGACGACGACAAACTCGGCGCTGTGGTCGAGGACATCGAGGAGACGGGCCGATCCGAGTTCTCGAGCGACACGGACAAGGCGTGGGATCCGATCCTGTGCGCCCTCTCCAGCACGGGGTACGAGCGCGTGTCCGAGAACTGGCCGGCCTACGGCGTGATCTTGGGGGACGAAGACCTCAACACCGACACCGACGACCAACTCGTCACCTACCTGGCACCCGATCGGGTCGCCGAAGTCTCCTCGTACCTGGCGGAAATCACCGAATCCGAGTTCGGCGTGCGCTACGACGCGATGCCGCTCGACGACCGCAACCCGGAGTACGGCTCCGACGAGCGCGGGTACGCCTGGGGCTGGCTTCAGGAAGTGGCGGACTTTTTCCAGCGCGCGGCCCGAGAGCGTCGCCACGTGGTATTCACCGTGCGGTTCTGACGCCCACTACCCAAGCAGTGTGACTCCGAAAACAGTAAAGGCTCTGACCTGGACCGAAGTCCGAGGTCAGAGCCTTTGCTTTGGCGGAAGCGGAGGGATTTGAACCCCCGGTGGGTTTAACGCCACGCTCGCTTTCAAGGCGAGTGCATTCGGCCGCTCTGCCACGCTTCCGTGGGCGATCCTATCGGGTGTTCCCACGGACCGCGAAAACGGCTCCGGAGTCAGCGCTCGCCGATGGCTTTGTCGACCTTCTCGAAGACGTCTGCCAGCACGTCCAGTTCCTGGGGAGTCAGCAGATCGACCAGATTGTTCCGCACTCCGGCCACGTGAGTAGGCGCTGCCTCGGCGAGGCGACGCCTACCCTCTTCCGTGATCCGAGCGAGCACGCCGCGACCATCTTCGACGCAAGTGTCTCGCACGACGATGCCCTGAGATTCCATCCGCCTGATCTGGTGCGTGAGGCGACTCCGCGAAGACAGCACGCCGTCTGCCAGGTCACTCATCCGCAACGACCCGTCAGCTGACTCCGAGAGCATGACCAAAATGCGGTAATCGGCCAACGACAGGTCGTGTGAATCCTGCAGTTCGCGGTTGAGAACCTCCATGAGGCGCTGATTACCGTCCATGTAGCCGCGCCATGCACGCATCTCGCATGGCGTCAGCCACGGTGTCTCACCGTGCGCCGCCTGCGATGTCTCCTCGGTTGTCGCTTCAGCTGTCACAGGTTCCAAGTTTAGACCTGTGTCCGCCCGTCACAGTAAGACTCACCCTAAAGTCACGAATTGGACATCAGGATCGAACGGTCGATTTCGGCAACCGATGCCAGCCCCGCCAGTCCCATAGTGAGATCCAGGTCGGCCAGGAGACTGCGCAATGCATGACGCACTCCGTCCGCTCCGGCCAATCCCAACCCGTACACCCACGGCCGCCCGTACAGCACTGCGTCGGCACCCAAGGCCAGAGCCTTGATTACGTCTGCGCCACAACGAATTCCGGAGTCCATCAGGATGTCCACCTCATGCCCCACCGCATCAGCGACGGGACCGAGAGCGTCGAGTGCCGAAATCGACCCGTCGACCTGACGCCCACCATGGTTGCTCACCACAATGCCGTTGGCGCCGGCCGCGACGGCCTCACGTGCGTCGTCGGGATGGACAATTCCCTTCACTGCGATCGGAAGTGTCGTCCACTGGCGAAGTTTCGCGATATCCGCGATCCGCACCGCATGGTTACCGAACAACGACACCCACGTGAGAACCGCGATCTGCAGCGCTTCTGCGCTCTCCTCGGGCGGCGTCGCCAGTTTGGCGCGGAACACCGGATCCGACAGATAGTTGGCAATACCCTTCGCCTGCAGGAACGGAAGGTGGCCGAGCTCGAGATCCCTTGGACGCCAACCCATACCGGGAGTGTCGGCAGTCAGGACGATAGCCTTCGCGCCCGCCGTCTCCGCTCGGCGGACAAACGACTCCGCAAGTTCGTCGTCGGCCGGCCAGTACAGCTGGTACCACCAGTTCTCGCCGGAGGCCGCCGCTACGTCTTCGATGGTCGAGGATGCCGCCGTCGAGAGAATCGATCCGATCCCCAACTCGGCAGTGACCGAACCGACCGCAACCTCGGCGTCGTCGTGGACCAAGCCGAGCACGCCCACCGGAGCCGTCAGGATCGGTGCAGCCAACCGCGTCCCCAACACCTCGACGCTCAGATCGCGTGCGTCCGGCGCCGCAGTCCCCCGCAACATCCGCGGCACGATCGCATGCTTGTCGAACGCACGCAGATTCGACTCCGCGGTTCGTTCGGTCGACGCGCTACCAGCGATGTACCCGAAGGCCTCCGGTGAGAGTTGCTCGCGCGCGGCATCTTCCAAGCCTGCCGCAGTCATCGGCAAAGCCGGCTTCGCGCCGCTCAGTCCCGTCAGATAGATCTCGTTCTGCATGTTCCCGAAGTAAGTCACGTCCGCGACGGTAGCGGCAAAACACCCGTCAGCGGGGAGATTCGCTAGCGTCGTATCCATGTACGCCATAACGATCGATCAGCCCGGCGGTCCCGAGGTCATGAAATGGGCGCAGCAGCCCGATCCTGAACTACCTCGCGGGCACGTACTCGTCGAGGTCGCCGCAACCGCGGTCAACCGCGCCGACCTGCTCCAACGTCAAGGCTTCTACCCGCCGCCGCCCGGCGCGAGTGACATCCTCGGCCTCGAATGCTCGGGTGTGATCACCGAACTCGGCGAAGACGTCACCGGTTGGTCCGTCGGCGACGAAGTCTGCGCATTGCTGGCCGGCGGCGGCTACGCCGAGAAGGTTGCGGTCCCGGCAACACAACTTCTCCCGGTTCCCGCGGGCGTCGATCTCCGGGTCGCAGCGTCCCTGCCGGAAGTTGCGTGCACGGTGTGGTCCAACGTCGTGATGCGCGGCGGACTACGACGCGGACAGGTACTACTCGTCCATGGCGGTGGCGGCGGAATCGGCACCCACGCCATCCAGGTCGGCAAAGCCCTCGGCGCCCGCGTCGCAGTTACCGCGGGTTCGGAGGACAAATTGAACCGCTGCCGCGAATTGGGCGCGGATATTCTCATCAACTATCGCGACAGCGACTTCGTAGCATCACTCGCCGAAGCCACCGACAACCACGGCGCCGACGTGGTTCTGGACAACATGGGAGCGTCGTACCTCGGGCGCAACGTCGACGCACTCGCCATGGACGGCCACGTCGTGATCATCGGAATGCAGGGTGGCCGCAAGGGCGAAGTCGACATCGCCAAGCTGATGGGAAAGCGCGGAAACATCACGTCGACGGGCCTGCGCGGGCGTCCGCTCACCGGCCCCGGCGGTAAAGCGGACATCGTCGCCGACGTCCGCGCGAAGTTGTGGCCGTTGATCGCAGACGGATCGGTTCAACCGATCGTGTCGACCGAACTTCCGATCACCGAGGCGCCATTAGCCCATCAGTTGCTGGATTCGCCGGAAACCGTAGGCAAGGTCATCCTCACCGTGAAGTGAGCCGAGCGGGATCGATCAGCCCAGGGCGCCGAGTTCGGCGACCAGCTGATTGATCTCGTACCGCGTCGTGTACGGCGCAAGGCCGACGGTGACCGCGCCGCCTTCGTCGTTGACACCGAGGGCGTCGAGCAGCCTGGAACCACCATGCGTACCGCTGACCGTCGCGATGCGCTTGTCGGCCAGGTGCGCCGCGACCTTGTCTGCCGCCATCCCCTCGAGTGTGAAGCTGAGCGTCGGCACCCGCGTGGGTGCGCCGCCGATCACCATCACGTTGGGCAGGGCTGCGAGAGAACGCATGAGGTGATCGAACAGACCGTCCTGGTAGTCCTGCAGCGAGCTGATCGAGGTTTCGAGGCGCTCACGCCTGGTTCCCGTTGCCGATTCGTCCAAGCCCGCCAGGAAATCGATCGACGACGTGAGACCGGACAGCAGCGCGAACTGATGACCGCCCACCTCGAGTCGCTCGGCGCCACGCGCGTACGGGTTGAGCGACACGGCCGGAATCCGGTCGAGCAGTCCGGGATCGCGGAAGACGAGTGCGCCCACCTGTGGACCGCCCCACGACGGCGCGCTGACGGCAACGATGTCCGCCCCGAGATCAGCCATGTCCACATGCGCATATGGCGCTGCACCGACGGCGTCGACCACCATCAGTCCGCCGAATTCGTGCAGACGATCAGCTGCGGCACGGACGTTCGGAGCCGAACCGACGACCGGCGATGCGGCCGTCAAGGCCACCAAGCGAGTGGTCGAGGTGATGAGATCGTTGAACTGCCAACTCGGGAGCTCACACGTTTCGATTTCGACCTCTGCCCATCGCACCTGAGCGCCGTAGCGACTGGCCACACGAAGCCAGGGCGCGACGTTCGCCTCTTCGTCGAGGCGCGAGAGTACGAGACCGGTTCCGAGGCCCAACCGCGAACTGAGCGACTCGGCGAGCCAAGCCAACAACACCGCTCGGTCTGATCCGAGAACGACTCCCGCAGGATCTCCGCCGACCAGATCCGCGACCGCGGTGCGCGCACTCTCGAGAATGGCAGCACTACGACGGTTCGAGACGTGGCGACCGGAGGAAGAAGATGCAGAGGCACGGAACGCGGTGGAGACCGTCCGCGAGACGGCGTCCGGGATCTGCATTCCGGCCTGCGGATCGAGGTGGATCCAGCCGTCACCGAGTGAGGGAATCAACCCCCGTACGCGGGCAACGTCGTAAGCCATGCTCGACACTCTAGGTGCAGACGCCCGCTTAGTCGAAGGCAGTCACCCAATTACCCGTCAGTACAGTTATTCGGTAGCTAACTTTTTGGGGGTTACGCGGCGTTTGTCGCCCACACACGACAAGATGGAAGCATGACGAACCCCGACAAAGAGCAGGTACTCGTTATCGGACCCGACGGTCGACCCGTCGCGATGCCGGCGGCCGAGGCAGAGGCCCCCACATCCGGCACCACCGAAGGCGCGGAATCCGAAGCCGAGTCCGTCGCCGAGATGGTCGAGCAGCCGGCGAAGGTCATGCGAATCGGCACGATGATCAAACAACTCTTGGAAGAAGTGCGCGCCGCGCCGCTCGACGACGCCAGCCGCAAGCGCCTCAAGGACATCCACACCTCGTCCATCCGAGAACTGGAACAGGGCCTGGCACCCGAACTCCGTGAAGAACTCGAGCGACTGAGCCTCCCGTTCACCGACGACTCCATTCCCTCGGACGCCGAACTGCGCATCGCACAGGCCCAACTCGTCGGCTGGCTCGAAGGACTGTTCCACGGAATTCAAACCGCACTGTTCGCGCAGCAGATGGCAGCGCGCGCTCAGCTCGAACAAATGCGTCAGGGCGCACTGCCTCCCGGCATGAGCATCGGGGCTCCGCATTCGCCTGCACATCCAGACCAACAGAGCCCAGGAACCGGCCAGTATCTGTAACTCGGACCACCGCTAGGTCCGAGGGAAATCCGGCGCCGACGCCAGGCCGGTAGGCTCGACCTCCGTGTCAGCATCCGCAATCGAATCCGAGACGCCGGACGCACCTGCGCCCGTGTCCGACTCCCAGACGTTCCGTCGTGCGTTCAAAGACCTTCGCGACGGTCTGAATCAGCGTGAGTTGTGGCTCAGCCTCGGCTGGCAGGACATCAAACAGCGCTACCGCCGGTCGGTGATCGGTCCGTTCTGGATCACGATCGCCACCGGCGTTCAGGCCGCCGCGATGGGTCTTCTGTACTCCGCGTTGCTGAACATTCCGCTCAAGGAGTTCCTGCCGTACGTCACGGTCGGGCTGATCGTGTGGAACCTGATCAGTGCAAGCATCCTCGAAGGCTCCGAGGTCTTCATCGCCAACGAGGGCCTGATCAAGCAGTTGCCGTCGGCATTGAGCGTGCATGTGTATCGCCTGGTGTGGCGTCAGGTGCTGTTCTTCGCGCACAACTTCGCGATCTACATAGTTCTGCTGTTCGCGTTCAGTATCTGGCAGAACATGAGCTGGACAGCACTCGCGGCAATACCGGCATTCGTGCTGATCGTCGCGAACACGCTGTGGGTCTCGATCGTCTTCGGTATCTTCTCCACCCGGTACCGCGACATCGCCCCCATCCTCGGCAGCCTCACCCTGCTGCTGTTCGTGCTGACGCCGATCATGTGGACGACGCAGGCTCTCAAGGATCAAAGTCCAGAAGCCGCAGGGCGCGTGCGACTCGCCGAGCTCAACCCGCTGTACCACTACCTCGAGATCATCCGAGCACCACTCATCGGGGCCGACCAGCAGGCATACCACTGGTACATCGTCATCGCCTTCACCGTCGTCGGCTGGGCCGTCGCGATTCTGGCACTCCGCAAGTACCGGGCACGCGTGCCCTACTGGGTCTAGAGGAAACACATGAGTCAGCCAGTCAGCATCCACACGCAGAACGCGTGCGTCGACTTCCCGATCTTCGACGCGAAATCCCGCTCGCTCAAGAAGGCCTTCCTCGGCAAGGCCGGAGGATCCATCGGCCGCAACGACTCCGATGTCGTCGTCGTCGAAGCGCTCCGCGACATCACGATGACGCTCAAGGAAGGCGACCGCATCGGGCTCGTCGGCCACAACGGCGCCGGCAAATCCACCCTGCTGCGCCTGCTCTCCGGAATCTACGAACCGACCCGGGGATCCGCCAGCATTCGCGGACGCGTCGCACCCGTCTTCGACCTCGGTGTCGGCATGGACCCGGAAATCTCCGGGTACGAGAACATCATCATCCGCGGCCTGTTCCTTGGTCAGACCCGCAAGCAGATGCTCGCGAAGATGGACGAGATCGCCGAATTCACCGAACTCGGTGAATACCTCTCCATGCCACTGCGTACCTACTCCACCGGTATGCGCGTTCGCGTTGCCATGGGCGTCGTGACCAGTATCGATCCCGAGATCTTGCTTCTCGACGAGGGCATCGGTGCCGTCGACGCGGAATTCATGAAGAAGGCCCGCATCCGGCTGCAGAAGCTGGTGGAACGCTCCGGCATCCTGGTATTCGCCAGCCACTCCAACGAATTCCTCGCTCAGCTGTGCAACAGTGCGATGTGGATCGACCACGGCCAGATCCGCATGCAAGGCGACATCGAAGACGTCGTGCGCGCCTACGAAGGTGACGACGCCGCCGAACATGTGCGCCACGTGATCAAGGAAATGGAACGGGAGAACACCCCGTGAGCGCACCCGAGAAAATCATCGGGGTCGTCGTCACTCACAAGCGTCGTGAACTGCTGGCCGAATCCTTGAAGGTTCTCAGCACCCAGTCGCGTCCGCTCGATCATCTGGTTGTCGTCGACAATGCCGACGAAGCCGATGTGAAAGAGCTCGTCGACAACGCTCCACTGCCGACCAGTTACATCGGTTCTCAGCACAACCTCGGCGGTGCCGGAGGATTTGCTCTTGGCATTCTCTACGCGCTTTCACTCGGCGCCGACCGCGTCTGGCTCGCCGACGACGACGGCCGCCCGGAGGGGCCTGAGGTCCTGGAAACACTGCTCGACTGTGCAATTCGGAACGACCTGGCCGAGGTCTCCCCCGTCGTCTGCGACATCGACGACCCCGACCGCCTCGCTTTCCCACTTCGCCGCGGTACGTCGTGGCGCCGGTTGCGTTCCGAGCTCGGCGACGAGGATCTCCTGCCCGGTATCGCGTCCCTCTTCAACGGCGCACTGTTCACCGCCGACGCGATCGATGCCGTCGGAGTTCCGGATCTACGCCTGTTCGTCCGCGGCGACGAGGTCGAGGTACACCGTCGCCTCGTGCGCTCCGGCCTGAAGTTCGGTACCTGCCTGCAAACTGCTTACGTCCACCCCAACGGCGCGGACGAGTTCAAGCCGATCCTCGGCGGACGCATGCACACGCAGTACCCCGACAACGACACGAAGCGCTACTTCACGTACCGCAACCGTGGATACATCCTCTCCCAACCGGGAATGCGGAAACTGCTTCCGCAGGAATGGGTTCGGTTCGGCTGGTACTTCCTGATCACACGCCGCGATCCGGCCGGACTGCGCGAGTGGATGCGATTGCGCAAGCTCGGCCGGGAAGAGAAGTTCGAACGTCCGAGTTAAGTCAGTCGGCCTGAGTTGAATCAGTTAGCCGATCTCTTTTAAATCAGTTGCACAGTCGCGACCGCGGCTGAGACGATTCTGATCCGACGCATGGTGCGTCCTGAGATTTTCGAGGAGTGAGTATTGATGACTGTCGTGTTCCGCAGTTTCAGCGCCGTCAAAATTCACACTTCTTCGCACTCGAGGACACACTCACCATGTCGGAAAACAGCACGCCCCTGACCGAATACGGTTGGAACGCAACACTCTCGAACACATTCACTGACCTGGCCCCACCGGACTCCGCACCCGGGCGCGTTCTTCGCGTCGACCGGGGGCGGTGTGACGTGGCCGTCGCCGAAGGCACAGTTCGCGCACTCAGCGGCAGCGATCCACTCTGTACGGGTGACTGGGTCGCCGTGGCCGAGTTGCGGGACTCACGCGAACCCGAGATGCACACGGTCACTTCGATACTCCCTCGATCAAGCAGCATCGTTCGATCCTCGGCATCCGGAAAATCGGAAGGCCAGATTCTGGCGGCCAATGTCGACACCGTCGTCATCGCCACGGCTTCGGACGGCGACGTCGATCTCGGGCGCATCGAGCGACTACTCGCACTCGCCTGGGAAAGTGGTGCAACCCCTGTCGTCGCACTCACCAAATCGGATGCAGCTCACTATATCTCCGACACTCTCGCCGAGGTCACTGCCATTGCGCCCGGCGCAACAGTGCTGGCCGTCAGTGCCGAGACCAACGAAGGAATGGATGTACTCGATGCAGTTCTGGACGGCACCGTGGCGATACTCGGTCCATCAGGCGCCGGTAAGTCGACGCTCGCGAACGCCCTCCTCGCGGACACCACAGACGCCGATCGACTCGAGACCGGTCGCGTTCGGACCGGTGACGGAAAGGGACGCCACACCACCGTCACCAGAGAGTTGATCTCATTCTCCGGCGGCCGGACACTGATCGACACACCCGGCCTGCGAGGGGTCGGCATGTGGAACGCGGCGGAGGGGATCGACAAGACGTTCCCCGAGATCGAGGAGCTGATTGCAGAGTGCCGGTTCTCCGATTGCGCACACAACTCCGAGCCGGGATGCGCAGTCCTGAGCGCACTCGGGCGTGGCGATATCGATGAGCGGAGGCTCGCGAGCTACCGGAAACTACAGCGAGAGAATGCATGTAACGCCGCGCGAAGCGATGCTCGTCTGCAGGCAGAGAGGACGCGGGAGATCAAGGTGATCTCCCGACAACTCAAGAGTCACTACCGCGGTCGGGACCGGTAGCGAACAAAGCCTGGCAGCATGGGGGTGATCCCGACGAGAGGTTGCCATGTTCGAGCAGTTCCGTTCCAGCGCCAGAACCAAGCTTCAGCGTGCGGTATCCGAGGTGGTCGAGGCCGCCGACCGGCGCAACGCAGATCGCACGCAACAGATCCTCGACGCGCTGGCACTCTCACGTGACGAACTGGCCGAGGCCCGCGGTGACATCGCGGGCCTCCGGTCCAGGATCGACGAGCTGGAATTTCGCCAGCGTCGGGATCTGGCCTACGCCGTGGATCTGGAAGCGACAGCGTCGACTGCCGAGTTCATCCTCGAACACCTTCGAGTCGCGGAGACATTCGGCCACCCGCACGACACGCTGCGCCACGCATTGGGCTTGATCGAAATACCCGGCATGGCACTCGAATTCGGCGTCGCCAGCGGAACCACACTCAGGATCGTCGCGGAGGCTTTCACCGAACGCGAGGGGACCGTCGCAGGTTTCGACGTGTTCTCCGGCCTTCCGGAGACCTGGCGCACCGGGTTCCCGGTCGGCGAGTTCGCACAGGAATCCATCCCCGAAGTGCCTGGAGCGCAACTTGTTCCGGGCCTCTTCGAGGACACCTTGCCCTCGTTCCTGAACGACGAACCCGGCCCCGTTGCGTTCCTGCACCTCGACGCCGATCTCTACTCGTCCACCAAGACGGTGCTCGATCTCCTCGGCGACCGCCTGGTACCCGGGTCGATCGTCGTCTTCGACGAATTCTTCAACTATCCCGGGTGGCAGCAGCACGAGTACCGGGCGTGGACGGAGTTCGTCACACGCACCGGCATCTCGTTCGAATACCTCGGGTACACCGTCGACAACGAGCAGGTCATCGCCAAGATAGTGCGCTGAGGCTCACTTTTCGTACAGACGGGCCCAGTTCTCGCGGCTGGTGAGCTGCGGGAACTCGCGAGCGAATGCTTCAGCCACACTTGGTGCTTCGGCGAGGAACCTCTTCATGACGCCGGCGAGGCGGCCGCTCATCTCGGCGGCCTTCTCGCTGTCGAAGCGGCGTTCACGCACGCCTCCCTGCGAAGCATCGGTGACGAAGACGTGATCGAAACGTCCGACGTGCCACCACTGCGCATCTTCGTACGAGATCGCCACCGGGCCCCGCTCCAGATGATTGCGCGCCTGCATCACAGCACGTTTCGCGAGAACCAGGTCTGTCCACAAACCGGGTTTCGGGCTGGGCGCAACACGACGGATCGGCAGCCTTCCCGGCAACTCCGACGCCGGGCGAGTTACCGTCTCGGGGAAGCGCTTACGTTCCTGGTTGATCGCGGCAAGCGCCTCCTGCCCACCGTCCGCCAAACCTTCCGGCCCCTCGAGGAATCCCTCGATCGCCCGGAGTTGCGTGTGTGCAAGGCCGTACTGCAAACCCACGATCGAATGCGAAATGTCGCGGGAGAGCTGCTTCGCGAGGGTTTTGGGTGCAAACCCTGGGTCAAGCGCAGCGGTGATCAGTCCGTTGCGCGTACTGAAGTAGTGCGCAAAACCGTCGACGTCCTTCCAATAGAAGTCCGCATGCCAGACAGCAGCCGACGGCAACGTGATGGTGGGAATCCCGGCCCGCCCAGCCCGCAAGCTGTACTCGACGTCGTCCCACTGGAAGAAGACCGGCAGTGGCAAGCCGATCCGCTCGATGGCTTCAGCAGGGATCAGGCAAGACCACCAGCCGTTGTATTCGGCATCCACGCGGCGTTCCGGCAGCTTCTCGAGCACACTCCGGTTGCGAACACCGTGCTCATCGGTCGGTACACCACGCTGCAGGGTGCCCAGATCGACGCGTTCACCCGAAGCCAACAGGAAGTCGGGGTTGAACAGAAAGAGCATCTGGGCGCCGATCAAAGCCGGCTCCGTCGTCATGTTCGCGAACGCACTCAGTCGAAGAACCGATTCGGGCTCGCACAGAATGTCATCGTCCATCAAGATCACGTCGGCGTGCGGTCCGGCCGCCGAAGCTTCGTACAAGCCCCGCGTGAACCCGCCCGCACCACCTAGGTTCGCCTGCCGCAGATACTGCAACCGCGAACCGAACTTCTTCGACACTTCCTGGAACAGCTCACGGCTCTCTACCGGATCCGTTCCCTGATCGACGACGTACAGAGCGTCGAGCAACGCGAGTACACGCTCGTCGGACGCGAGGGCCTCGACCGTGCGCGCACAGTCGTCCGCACGATTGAACGTGCAGATCGCCACGGCTACCGGGCGAATCGACTCCGGCGAGACGACGGTCCATTGCACATCGTCGACCACTGCGCCGCCACCCTGCGCTTCGAACTGCAGCCACAGTGCCCCGCCGTCGACGAAAGTATCGAGCGGGGCGGTCATGGACACTCGCTCGTCGCCGGTCACGACGACGTTCGTCACGATCCGGCGGTGACCACCGATGTCCGAGGCCTGGATCTGGATGCGGCAAGCGGTATCGGCCACGACATGCGCGGTGACAGTGACCTCGGTGACGTTGGTCCAGCGCTGCCAGTAGCTGGCCGGAAAACGACCGAAGAAGGTGTTGGTGTGTGCGACGGCCCCGGGCTGAAGCCGCAACTCGAATCGCGATCGCGTCGACATTCCGACCTTGGTCACCGCATACAGTTCGTCACTGGCGACGGGCGAAGTTCCGGTGAACAACGTCCGCTGCGCCAGCAGTCGATCCGACGTCGCGCTGCGTTCGATCAACTCGACTCCGGAATCGGACTGGTCATCGGTCGTGTTCACGGTATCCACGCCCCGCAGGGTATCGCGAATCCGCACCTCGGCGCCCCGGGCACCGAGTCACACCAGGTCTACCCGTGATTACTCACTGCAGCGGCGGAGCGCAGCTCGGTCTTTCGCCGACGAAGCGACAACAGACCCTTCGCCATCTGGACCACGTCCTTGGGCGAGATACGGCTCGCGTGCGCCAGATGATCGTCGCTGAGTCGGATCGGGACCTCGACCGGGCGCACCCCAGCCAATTCGAGCGCGTAGTCCAATTCGGTGGTGAAAAGGAATCCACGCTCGGTCAGCGAGGGTGCGATTCGACGCAGCAAAACGCCGTCGACGATGAATGTCCCCTGGGGGTCGCCCGTGCGGGTGCCCAGCACCACCCGTCGTAGCGTCGCGAATCCACCCGTCATCACCGAACGCAGCAAGCCACGTTCCACCTCTGATTCCGAATGAGCCTTTGAACCGATGACCACCGGCGGGACGGACCCTAGATCCGCCATCACGCGGTCGGCGCCTTCGATGTCACCGAAACCGAACGGAAGGTCGTCCGCGGTGAGCAACACGCGTCGTCCACGAGAAGCAAGCGTCCCGGCGCGAAGCGCTGCGCCCATCCCTTTGTCGCTGCTCATCGGCAGGAAGGTCACTCCAGGCCAAGACCAGGAAGCTGCCAGAGCAGCACACACGTCGGCAGTGTTGTCCGTCGAACCGTTCTCCACGACGATGATCTCGACCTGACCGGCGCTCTCGGCCGGGCGGCTGGTGAAGTACTCGGCGAATTGACGCACCGTCGACTCCAGCACCTCGCCTGAGTTGTATGCGGGGATGATCACCGAGAGTTCCGGCGTAGCTGGTTCCCCACGAACGGGTTCCGTTCGCGATGTCGCCACGTCCCGATCTCCTTACTTCCCCGACTGCAGTTCGAACTCGTCGGAATACTACGCTCCGAGAAACAAGGCGCAGCCCAGGCTCCGAGAAAAAGAGCACGACCCAGGCTCCGAACAACAGCCATCGACTCGAAGACGAAAGCACATCGTGAAATCTGACTTACCGCTCGCACAACGCGTGGTGCCGCCAATTCTTCTCGCCGCTCTGGTGTCGATCGTCGCCGCCATCCCACTGATCTCCAATCGGTGGTTCTACTACTGGGACGACAGCGCAGCAGCTTTCACGCCTGGTTGGCACACGATCGGCGAGCGAATCCTGTCCGGGTCATGGCCGACGCTCATTCCCGAATTGTGGGCCGGCGGCAATGTCACAGCCGAAGCCCTTTACGGGACATACAATCCCGTGATCCTTCTGGATTCGGTTGCCATTGCACTCATTCCGAACCTGGGAATCGGAATCACCCTGGTCAAGATGCAATTCATGGCGATTCTCGCGGTAGGCGTTTATCTGGTGGCCCGCCAGTACGGCGCCAATCGGTCGATGGCTTTCATCGCCGGATTTGCCATGCCGTTCGCCGGATACACGCTCTATTTCGACGCCTCCAGTTGGGCGTCCGGGCTGATCGCCTTCGCCTGGATCCCCCACGTCTGGTGGTCTACCCGCGCCAGCGCCCTCGGCCGAGTGAACCCCCTGGTACCGATCGTTTTCGGCTATCTTGCGATGACCACCGGAAACCCGTACGGCGCTGTCGGTGTCGCGGTCGTCTACCTCGCTGTCATAGCGGAATGCATCGCAATCAAACGCGCAGGCAGCATCAAATCACTGATGATCAGCGCGGCAGCGATCATCATGATGTCGCTGATCGTGTATCTACCGTTGCTCTTCACCACCGGCGTGTCGGTGCGTACTCAGTCCGGAATCGCGAACGACGGTTCGCTTCGACCCGATCTCGGTGACCTGCTCAACCTCTCCGGCCCGTCGAACCAACCGTACGTCACCGCTTTCGCTTCGCCTGCCATGACGATTCCGCTGGTGTACCTGGCTTGGTTCCTCATACCGCTCGCACCGTGGATTCAGTGGAAGTCATTGAAGAAGTTGGGCCGCCACAGCGTCTCGCTGTTCGTCTTCGGCGGAATCTACGTCGTACTTCTTCTGGGACCGTCGAATCTGTGGCTGTTCCGTTGGCCGGCGCGACTGCTCGAGTACGGCCAACTGCCTGCCATCGTGGTCACGGCGGTCGCCCTCTCTGCCGGACTGCATCGTGATCGAATCCGGACAAGATCAATCATCACTGCGGGATTGTTGGCACTTCAGTTCTATCTTGCCTGGTCGAATGTCCCGGAAGACATCGGCATTCACTCGGCATCACTGATCATCACCGTGCTTCTCACCGTTTTCGCGTTGGTCGTGGCCTACCGAAAGCCCCGCTACCTCGCCGGTGCACTCGCTGTCGGCATCGTCGTCGTGCTCAGTGCTCAGACCAATTTCTGGTTCACCGGAAACTACAACGTGACACCGTGGAAGTTCCCCAGGCAGGTGGCATTCCTGGAGTCCAAGTTCGAGGACCGTTACCAGGGAACCACTTTCGCGATTGCCGACCCCGTCAACATCCCGCCGGACAACGAAACCGGGCAGTGGGGTGACCTCCTGTTCGGCAACGCCTGGCAGCCCGCCGGAGTCAATGCCGTCAACAGCTACGCCGGAATCAGCTACAACGATTTCGTTCAAGCACTGTGCTTGAACTACTACGGCGGCGTCCAGTGTCCGGACGGCGTCGACCGACTGCTCGCTGAATCGCCGGGAACGGGTGTGTCCTGGCTCGACGCGATGCGAGTCGACACGGTCGTCGTTCAGAATTCCGGACCGTACGGCGGAAAACGCGCCCTCGACGCCCTACCCGAGGGCGAGTGGACCGTATCGCCGGATCGGGTGGTCACGGTCGGCCATCGCACCACCGAGCATCAGTGGCCCGACGGTCGCGTATCCGCAGCGACGCCTGGTCTCGACGTACGTGGCGATGCCGCCGCTACGGACACCAGGGAAACCGTCGAGTACACCGGGTCCGGCACGGTTACATTCGCCCTACTGGCCTGGCCGGGCTGGACGGCGACTGTCGATGGTCAGACGGTCGAGACGAAGGCGAGCCCCGGCGGGTTGTTGCAGGTCGATCTACCGCCGAGTGCCACGTCCGGATCCGCCCTCACCATCGAATTCAGTCCACCCGGAAGCACTTTCGGCTGGACTGTCGCCGGCGTCGGATTACTCCTGGCACTGTCTCAAGGTGCCTGGGCCTTCCGACGCCGACGCAGCGGTCAGGACGACAACGCTGCAGCCAACGCAGATTCCGTCACCTCGTGAACCGCGCGGTGAGCGGGCAGAATCGACGCTCGCTCACCGTCCGCGTCACCGGTGCCCTGCACCAATCCGAGGAAATGCGTCAGCTGCGCGGCAAGCGGTTCCTCGCTGTAGCGGATCGTCGGAATTTCGATGACCGTCTGCTGCTGGTAGCCGTCCCGATCGGTGGGCATGTTGTCGTCGATGTGCCGGTAGATCGTGATGTCGCGACGCAGGAGATCGATCTCGATGAGTCGATCGGCCTCGAGCAACGACAGCTGGCGAATCTTGCGCTGACTGATCCGGCTCGCGGAAATCGTTGCAACAGCACCTGATCCGAAGCGCAATACGGCGTCGGCGCAATCTTCCGACCGGTTCTGCACGGACGTCGGGTGGAAGTAGCCGAACTCCCCTTTTGCCAAACTGGGTTCCGAGCCGGCAAATCCGATGGCAAGGTCGATATCGTGAATCAGCAGGTCCGTCGCGACACCCGTCGGAATGCGGGAAACGAACGGCGAGTGGCGGATACCGTTCACCTGCCACACATCGCCGGAGAACTCACGGGCGGTGCGGACAGCGGGATTGAACCGTTCGAGCAGTCCACACATCAGGGGAACACCGGACGCGCGCGAACGATCGACCAGGTCGACGCTCTGCTCGTACGTCGCAGCCAACGGCTTCTCCACCAGGACGGGCTTCCCCAGATCGAGAACCCGCCCGGCCAACTCGTAGTGCGCCGGCGTAGCGGCAGCGATCACGACGGCATCGATCTCGTCGAGGGAGTCGAAATCGGCGGCCCAACGCGTATCGAACCGCGCAGCAACAGCTTTGCCCTGCTCCTCGCGCGGCTCGATCAGCAGATCCAACTCGCACAGCGCCGACTGCGCGATGACCCGCGCATGCAGCGAGCCCATCTGACCGGATCCGACAAGAGCGATACGTGGCTTGCTAGCAGTCATTTTTCAGGCCTCCATGGCGCCGCGTACCGCGGCAACGATCTGATCGACGTCGCCGGCGGACAACGCAGCGTGGACGGGGATGCTCAGGCACCGGGACGCAACCGAAGTGGCCACCGGCGTCTCGTCGATGACGACGCGCGGATGTTCGCGGTAGCACTCGTAGTCGTAGACGGCCTTCGGGTAGTAGATGCCGCTACCGATGTCCTTCGCGGCCAGACGCTCACTCAACTGGTCGCGAGTGATCGGTGCGTCTTCGGCCAGCAGCAAGGTGAACTGATGCCAGACATGTCCACGACCGGACAGTTCGCTCGGCAGGATCAGTCCTTCGACGTCCTTCAGGCCGACACGCAAGGCCTCCGCATTCCGGCGGCGCGCCTCGACCTGCTGCATGTACGTCGCCATCTGGGGCAGAGCCAAGCTCGCCTGGAGGTCAGTCATCCGGTAGTTCTGGCCGACCATCTCGTACTGGTAGCGCGCCCGCATGCCCTGGTTGCGCAGGACCCGAAGTCGATCGGCGATCGCGTCGTCGTCGGTCGTGATCATTCCGCCCTCGGCGGTCGTGAGGTTCTTCGTTGCATAGAACGAGAAGCAACCCACACCGAAACTGCCGGCGCCTCGCCCGTCGTACGTCGCTCCGTGGGCCTGAGCGGCGTCCTCGACGACAGTCAGACCGTTTTTCGATGCCAGCGGCATCAATGCGCCCATGTCCGCCGACTGTCCGTACAGATGAACCGGCATCAGCACCTTCGTGCGGTCACCGATTCGATCGGCAGCGACTGCCGGGTCGATGTTGAAATCGGACTCGGAGATATCGGCAAACCTCGCGGTCGCGCCTGCCTCGAGAATCGCATTGAGGGTGGCCACGAACGTGAACGGCGTGGTCAGAACCTCGTCACCTGGCTGAAGATCCTGGACCTGAAGAGCCGCGATCAATGCGGTCGTGCCGTTGTTCACCGCCACCGCGTGTCGCGTTCCGACCAGCGCCGCGAACTCGTCCTCGAGCCGCTTCACCTTGGGTCCCTGCGCGACGATCCCCGATCGCAGAGTGTCCAGCACCTCGCGCTCGACTTCTTCCCCGAACGAGATACTGGATATCGCGATCACTGAGTTACCTCCGATAGGTTGCATTCATTCAGCACCGACGGTGTCGGTGCCGACCAACTGAGGGTAACGAAGCAGTCGAATGCTCTACGAAAGGATTCCCGTACATCATGCCAATCGGTAAGAATTGCCAGATTCATCCCACCGTTGTGATCGGAGACGAAGTCACCATCGGCGACGGGGTCAGCATCGGGCCCTACGCGGTCCTGACGGGATCGCTCGAGATCGGCGACAACTGCTGGATCGGTTCGAGCGTCAGCCTCGGCGCCCCTCCCGAATGGATAGGCAAAGAGCACCCTCTGACATGGACCGAACGCAGCCCTCACCAGGGCATCGTCATTGGCTCAGGTACCACGATCCGCGAACTGACCACGGTTCATCAAGGCGGCGAGCGACCGACGATCATCGGGCGCAACTGCTTCATCATGAACCGCACTTCTGTAGGGCATGACGTCCAGATGGGTGATGGATGCACCGTCGCTCCGTCGACCACTTTCGGAGGCCACGTCACGATGGGAGATGACGTCAACTTGGGAATCAACACTGTCATCCATCAGCGGCGTGTCATCGGAACCCGCGCGATGGTGGGGATGGGTTCAATAGTTCCGAAGGACGTTCCTCCGTACGCAACGGTGTTCGGCAATCCAGCGAAACTTCACGGGACCAACCGGGTCGGAATGAGTCGGTCGGGAATCGCGGAGGAGGACATCGCCGCGATCGAAGCCGTGTACGCCGCGGGCAGCTTCGGCACGTCACCGGCCATTCCGGACGCGCTGTCGGAGGCCTTCACCTGGTGGCGGGAACGCGCCGACAAACCGCTCGTGGTTTAGCGAGACAAATCCTGGTTGGTATCGTCTGCGAAATGACGAACGGGCGGGATGCAGGCGCGTGAGTACCTCTCCCGAATCTGAACAACCGGTCGAAGACGTCGAACCGGCCGCAGAGCCGAACGCTCTACGCAGCCTTCTCGTCAACGCATTCAAGGTCCTCGTCACCCTCGCGATCGTCGTCGCGATCATCTTCGCGGTGAAGTCCCAATGGTCCGAGGTCAAGAACACGATCACCGAGCTGAACTGGTGGACGCTTGCCGCCTCGTCGGTGTTCATCTTCCTCGGTATGGGTGCCGCAGTGCGGGCCTGGCAGCACGCACTCGGCGCCCTCGAACAACCGATTCCGGCCTTCGACGCCGCTCGCGCTTATCTGGTCGGCCAACTCGGCAAGTACCTTCCCGGCAGTGTCTGGGCCTTCGTTCTGCAAACGGAACTCGTGAGGCGCGCCGGTGTGTCCCGTGCCGCAGGCTTTGTCGCAGTGCTGGTCACGGTGGGGTTGAGCACAACTTCGGCGCTGGTCGTCGGCCTCTTCGGTCTACCTGCCCTGTTCGAGGTCAGCACGGCGGCAGCGGTCGGCGTGATCATCCTCGTACCGATCGCATTGGTCTGCGCCTACCCGCCGGTGCTCACACGCCTGGTGAACCTTGCGCTGAAACTGCTCCGCCGCACGCCGCTGCACAAGCCGCTCACGATGCACAAGATTGCGCTCGCATTGGGCTGGTGCGCAGCAAGCTGGGTGCTCTACGGCATCCAGTTGTGGTTGCTCGCGTCCAGTTCGGCGGGCTTCGAAATCCGTGGGCTCGTCCAGTGCATCGGCGCTCTCGCCCTCGGTATGTGCGCGGGCGTCCTCGTGTTCGTCGTCCCGTCCGGAATCGGTGTCCGCGAAGCCGTCATCGTCGCAGCGCTTTCACCGTTCATGGATGCCGGCGTCGCGCTCGGCCTCGCACTGGCGTCGAGGCTGCTGTTCACCCTCTGTGAGGTCTTTGCCGGCGTCGTGGCTGCACTGTCGGGATCACGAGGCCTGCGCAATGCACTCGTGCACGAGCGCTCGCGGGTGCCGGACCCCACCAAAGCCTGACGTTCGGTCAGATCACTTTCTCGGCCGCTGAATACTGCGTCTCGACGCCGGCCTTCTGCGGACGCCACCACTGCTCGTTGTCGCGATACCACTCGACGGTGGCTTCCAGTCCGCTTCGAAAATCGCGGTACTGCGGCTTCCACCCAAGTTCCTGCTGTAGTCGCGTCGAATCGATCGCATACCGCAGATCGTGACCAGGGCGGTCGGTGACGAAGTCGAAATCGTCCGGCTTGCGTCCGAAAATTTCGAGCAGAGCCGCAATCACCCTCCGGTTGTCGGTTTCACCGTCGGCGCCGATCAGATAAGTCTCGCCGGACTTTCCGCGGTCCAGAATGTCCCAGACGGCGCGGTTGTGGTCCTCGACGTGAATCCAGTCGCGGACGTTGCGGCCTTCCCCGTACAACCGTGGACGCACTCCGTCGAGCAGATTGGTGATCTGGCGTGGGATGAACTTCTCCACATGCTGGTACGGGCCGTAATTGTTGGAGCAGTTCGAGATGGTCGCCGCGATCCCGAACGAGCGCACCCAGGCGCGCACGAACAGATCACTCGACGCCTTGGACGCGGAGTACGGGCTCGACGGGTTGTACGGTGTCGTCTCCGTGAACTTCGCCGGATCATCCAGTTCGAGGTCGCCGTACACCTCGTCGGTCGAAATGTGGTGATAACGGACCCCGTGCGAACGCACAGCCTGCAGGAGCGAGAAGGTTCCCATGACGTTGGTGCGCAAAAACGGTTCGGGGTCGGCGATGGAATTGTCGTTGTGGCTTTCGGCCGCGAAGTGCACGACTGCGTCGGAGCGCGAGACAAGATCGTCGACCAGCGACTCGTCGGCCACGTCGCCGTGGACAAACGTGATCCGGTCCTCGACGGACGCCAGGGACTGGCGATTTCCGGCGTAGGTCAGAGCGTCGAGAACCGTGACTTCCACGTCGGGACGCGTCGCCACCGTCTGATGAACGAAATTGGCACCGATGAAGCCGGCACCCCCGGTGACCAGTAGTCGCACGTCATCTCCTCAGGCTCATCGGACGAACCCCACTTTAGCGGCCGGGCGTGTCATGTCCGTTTGCGTCGGCAGGCAGGAGTGCAGGACACTGCACGCATGCGCGGAATCATTCTGGCCGGTGGCACCGGGTCGCGGTTGCACCCGATCACCCTCGGAGTGAGCAAGCAACTCTTGCCTGTCTACGACAAGCCGATGATCTACTACCCGCTCTCCACTCTCATGCTCGCCGACATTCGCGACATCTTGATCATCACGACCCCACACGACGCCGAACAATTCCGCCGGGTTCTCGGCGACGGCTCACAATTCGGCGTCAACCTCACCTATGCAGTGCAACACGAACCGAACGGCCTCGCAACGGCATTCACCCTCGGCGCAGAGCACATCGGATCCGACTCCGTGGCGCTCGTCCTCGGCGACAACATCTTCTACGGCCCCGGCCTCGGAACCCAACTCAGGCGTTTCTCCGACATCGACGGCGGAGCCGTATTCGCTTACTGGGTCTCGAATCCGACCGCCTACGGCGTCGTCGAATTCGACGACTCGGGTCGCGCCGTGTCCATCGAGGAAAAGCCGACGTCACCGAAATCCAATTACGCAGTCCCCGGCCTCTATTTCTACGACAGCGACGTCGTGGACATCGCACGCACTCTGAAGCCCTCTGCGCGTGGCGAATACGAAATCAGCGACATCAATCAGCACTATCTCGAAGCTGGCAAACTTTCTGTCGATGTCCTCCCCCGCGGAACCGCGTGGCTCGACACCGGCACACCCGATTCCCTGCTCGAGGCAGCGAACTACGTGCGGACCATCGAACACCGCCAAGGCCTCAAGATCGGTTCCCCTGAAGAGGTTGCGTGGCGTCAAGGATTCATCAGCTCCAACCAATTACGCACTCAGGCAGAAGCATTGGGCAAATCCGGGTACGGCAACTACCTACTCGAGCTGCTCGAGCACGGCAAGGAATGGTGACGTGGAAATCCGTCCACTGAAGATCGCCGGAGCTTGGGAAATTACACCGAAGCAGTTCGGCGACAACCGCGGTGTCTTTCTCGAATGGTTCAAAAGCTCCGCCTTCACCGCCGCGACGGGCCGCACTCTCGACCTCGCGCAGGCCAACTGCTCGGTCTCCGAAGCCGGTAGCCTCCGCGGGATCCACTTCACCGACAATCCGCCCGGACAGGCGAAGTACATCACCTGCGTGAAAGGTGCCTTCCTCGACGTTGTCGTAGACCTGCGCGTCGGATCACCGACCTTCGGCGAGTGGGATGCAGTGGTGATCGACGACGTCGATCGACGAGCGGTGTTCCTGGAGGAAGGCCTCGGCCACGCGATCCTTTCACTCGAAGACGGATCGACAGTGATGTACCTGTGCAGCATCGAATACTCGCCCCACCTGGACCGCGACCTCGATCCCTTCGATCCGGAACTCGCGATCGAATGGCCGAGAACAGACCGTAAGGGCAACCCTCTGACCTACGAGCTCTCCGCAAAGGACGCTGCCGCGCCGTCCCTGGCAACGCTCCGCGCGGACGGCATGTTGCCCGGTTTTGTGGCCGAAGATTCGCCGAATCGGTAATCTTCACCTTTCACGACTCGATGGCATGACACCGGCGGGACGGACGGCTGGATGACCAAACGTGCGAGCAGACGCGGCCTGTGGACGGCCGTCGTTCTCGCAGCCGGCCTCGGTGGTATCGCGCTGGTCGCACCGCCCCTGACTCCGGGAACGATCGAGTCCGCACCGGTCACCGTCATCACGACCACCCCACCCGCGCCGGTTGTTCCACTCACGCCGGAGGAGCTCTCGGCCCGGGTGGTCCCCACCATCGTCACCATCACGGCGCCGGCCGGATTCACCACCACTGCTGGGACCGGGATCGTGCTCTCCCCTGACGGAGTGGTGCTCACGAATCACCACGTCATCAGCGGAGCTTCGGACGTCACTGCCGTCAGCATGTCCAACGGGCTGATCTACGACGCCGAGATCCTCGGGTACGACAGCGTCAGCGATCTTGCCGTCCTTCGACTCGCGGGCGCTGACGATCTCCCGGTGGCTGTGGTCGGCAAATCAGCAGAAGCCGCTCGCGGGGACTCCGTCACCGCAATCGGAAATGCGGAAGGCGGCGGAGTACCCGTCCCTGCTCCCGGCGTCATCACCAACCTCGGTGTCACCGTCAACACCCGCAACGTGTCCGACGGATCGCGAAACCAGTTGAAGGGCCTCATCGAGGTCGACGCGGACATCCGGCCTGGCGATTCCGGTGGCCCCCTGGTCAACGCCGTTGGCGAGCTGATCGGCGTCAGCAGCGCGGGCAACGCCGTCACCGACCGCACCGAAACCTCACCGGCGCCTCAGTCCTACGCGATACCGATCGACACCGCACTACCGATCGTCGAGCAGGTACTCGGTGGCCGCTCCTCCGAGACCGTGCGTGTGGGACCGACACCCGTACTCGGTGTCGCGGTGAAGGATCACGCGGACATGCCGGCCGGCGCCGAAGTTGTTGCCGTGAGCTTCGATTCGCCGGCCGAGCGGGTGGGGCTGACCAAAGGTGCGGTCATCACCGAGTTCGGTGGCAGCCGGATCGCGTCGTCCGCTGATCTCAACGCGGCGATGAGCTCGCGCCGCCCCGGCGACACCGTCGCGGTGACGTGGGTGGACGCAACCGGGCAACCCGGGACCGGTTCGCTGGTCCTCGACGAGGGGCCACCTCGCTAGTCGTACAGGGCGCCAGCCGTGAAAGCATCGTGGCATGACCACGGTTCTCCTGCTCACCTGTGACGGCGCCGCCCGCGAGGCGGATGTCGAAAGCAAACTCGTCATGGATGCTCTCACCTCCTACGGCATCGCGTCGACGATGGCGCCGTGGTCGAGCCCGTCCCTCCTCGATATCGACGCCGACCTGGTTCTGATCCGGTCGACCTGGGACTACACCCAGCGCCTCGACGAATTTCTTGCCGTTCTCGATCAGCTGACCGCTCCGATCGCCAATCCACTCTCGATCGTGAAGTGGAACGCACACAAGGGATACCTCACCGAACTTGCCGCGGCCGGCGTACCTATCGTCCCCACCGCTGTGATCGCTGCCGGAAAGAGCGAAACACTCACCCTCCCTTCGTTCGAGGGTGCCGACGTCATCGTCAAGCCGGCAGTCTCCGCCGGCGCTGTCGGAGTGGGAAAGTTTGCCGCCGGGTCCGCGCAGGCCCACGCTCACCTCAGATCAATCCTCGAGAGTGGCAACGACGCGTTGGTCCAGCCATTCGTCTCGGACGTCGTCGACGGTGAGCGCTCGATCATCCACATCGGCGGACGCTACTCGCACGCTGTCCAGAAGATCCCGGCCGCCCACGACTTCCGCGTGCAGGAATTTCACGGCGGAACCAACCACCTCCACCAACCGTCCGCCGCCGAACTCGCGGTGGCCGACGCAGCACTGGCCGCGACCCCATGCGGCCCCGGCGAATTGCTTTATGCACGTGTGGACGTCGTGGGCCCGGTGGATCAACCACTGCTCATGGAAGTGGAATTGATCGAGCCAGAACTCTTTCTGCCATTCGCCCCTGGATCTGCCGACGCCCTCGCACGGGCAGTTGTCGCGTCACTAGGTCGGTGACGCGCCACGGAGTGCCTTCTTGTCGATCTTCCCCAAAGCAGTGAGCGGCAGCGCTTCCAGAATCGAAATCTCCTTGGGCGCCCAGATCGGACCCTTGTGCGATCTCACGTGCGCGATGAGTTGATCGGGTGTGACCGACCATCCCGTCTTCAGTACGACTGCGGCGGTAACAGCTTCTCCCCATTGAGAATCGGGGACACCGAATACCGCACATGCTGCCACCGCGGGATGATGTCCGAGTGAGTCCTCGACTTCGCGCGGGTAGACGTTGAATCCACCACTGATGATCGTGTCTTTGATGCGGTCGACGATCGAGATGAGCCCACTTTCGTCGATTCGAGCAACGTCGCCGGTGTGCAACCACCCATTCGCGAGCGCTGCAGCGGTTTGTTCAGGTTTGTTCCAATAGCCGTCCATCACGAGCGGACCTCGCACACAAAGCTCGCCGGGTACGCCCGTCGCCGTCTCGTTTCCCTGCTCGTCAAGCAACACCACTTCGACACCTGGCATCGCGCGCCCACAACTCCCCAAAACTGCGGGATCGTCCGTGTGCTCACGTGTATCGAGTACCGTCAACGCATTCGGGGCTTCGGCCTGACCGTAATGCTGGCTCAGGATCGGCCCGAACACCGCCCCTGCCTGCTCGAGCCTGGTGGGGTCGATGGGTGCAGCACCGTAAAGCATCCAGTTCAGCCCAGACAGATTCGCATCCGACAGGCGTGGATGGTCGAGTAAGGCATAGAGCATCGTGGGAACCACGAATGTAGCTGTGACTCCGCCATTTTCGATGGCGTCGACAACTCTGTCCGGGTCGAACGACCTGTGCAACTCGAAGCTTGCACCTCGCAGCAGACCGGGTGCGACGAGCAGACCGGCAGCATGAGACATCGGCGTAGTGAGCAGCATGGTGGTTTCAGCCGGCCACTCCCACGTGGTGCAGGCCCAGGCATTGGCGACCAAGGATCGGTCCCTGAGCATGACGCCTTTCGGCTCACCGGTGGTTCCACCGGTGTAGAAGAGATACAAAGCTCGACCCTGACCGCCTAAGCCTGAACCTATTCCCGCCGTACCCAATTCACACGCTGATTCGAGGGCTGACAGTGACATCACTCGAGTCTGTGCCGCTTCGGCGCGTACCTGGAACTGTCCGTCGGCAACCAACAGGAGATCGGTACCACTGTCTTTCAGCACCATCCTGTCGTTCTCTTCGGTCGCGAGCGGATGGAGTGCCGTGTAGCGCACGCCCGCCAGACACGCCGCGGCCATGACCGTGAATGCTTCAGGACACGGCCCCGCAAGCAGGGCGACCCCGGCTCCGTCCGGCAGAGCGAAGCTACTGAGGACACCTGCAATCCGCTCGATCTGTTCCGCAGTCTGCCAATATGTCAGCTCGGCCCGATCACCGTTCCGATCCGTGAATCGAAACGCGATGTGGTCTGGTCGGCGTCGCAGCGCCGACAGAATCAGATCCGCATATCCCGCTTGCACCTGCAAGCCTGGCGCCATCGGTTCATCGTTCATGATGTCCGCGTTCATCGTGGCCCTCCCAAGATCGTGACCGCGGCGACGGCTTCCTCGATGCCGTAGAGACCTCCGCCGTTCTCTGCGACCGCGATTCGAGCACCCGGAACTTGTCGCCGCCCTGCTTGTCCACGCAACTGCGTGACAAGTTCGAAGACCTGCGCCAGTCCCGTTGCCGAGACCGGATGACCACGGGACTCGAGCCCACCTGACGGATTGACCGGACGCACGCCTCCCAACGAACTCGCACCGGACGCCGACCACGCGCCGCCCTCACCGATCGGGCAGAACCCCAGATTCTCGACCTGCTGCACTTCACCGAAGGCCGTGGCGTCGTGGACCTCTGCCACATCCACATCGCCTGGCCCGACTCCGGCTTCCTCGTATGCGCTCATTGCTGCACGGCGACCGATGTGACTCTCCACGTCATCTGCGGTCCGATCCGTGCCTGACACCAAGCTGCAACCGAGTACCTGCGCCGCCCGCCGAGAGGAATCGTGCCTTCGAGCAAAGTCCGCACTGGTCACAATGACCGCCGCTGCACCGTCACTGACGGGCGAGCACATCGGAACTGTCAGAGGCCACGCGACTCGCCTTGCGGCAAGCACCTCTTCGACGCTGAAGAGTTTGCGAAAGTGCGACCGCGGATTGTGCACGGAATGCGCATGATTTTTGGCTGCTACGGACGCGAGCTCGAACTCGGTGGTTCCGAATCTCTCCATGTGCGCCCGGGCAAGAGAAGCGTAGATCTCCATGAACACCGACCGCTCACCCTGCGATCCGAGTGCATCCGGCAGCGGAGCGGACAGCGAAGCAAGGCCCGCGAGCGTCTCGTCGCGATGCGCAACGTCGAGTGCACCGTCGAACACCTCCAGACTTCGAGCCGGATCCGAGCACACCAGCTTGTCCACCCCGACCGCCAACGCGACCTCGGACAGACCGGCGCGAACGTGGGCGATCGCCAGCCAGAGTGCAGTCGCGCCGCCGGCGCAGGCATTTTCGACATTGACGACCGGGACTCCCCCGAAACCGTATGGCCTCAAGGCAATCTGGCCTGGGATCATGTGCTGCCGGTCGATCGCCTTCTGGCTGACTGTCGCGTAGAAGACCGCACCGACGTCACCGCGGGTCAGGCCCGCGTCTTCGACGGCATCGATCGCCGCACGCCCCGCCAATTCCGAGGCCGCGGTATCCGCGTGCCGCCCGAAGAGAGTCGCGCCGACACCGAGAACCATGACTTCGCCGCTCACGCCACCACTCGATTCCTCAATACACCGAGGCCGGTGACCTCGAGTTCGACTACGTCTCCCGGTTCCAGGAACCGCCCGTGCTCCAAGCCGCATCCACTCGGCACGGTGCCGGAACAGAAGACTTCACCCGGGTACAGCCGCGTGGAAGTCGAAGCGAACGAAATCACGTCCTCGAAACGATGGTCCATGTCGGCGCTGGTTCCTCGGCTCACCTCGTCTCCGTTGATTCTCGCGGTCATCTCGAGTTGGTAGGGGTCACCGACTTCGTCGGCCGTCACGATCCAGGGCCCGAGGACATTCGCGTTCGAAAAGTCCTTGCTCTTACTGAGACCGAGTCCGGTGGAGATCTCCTCGAGCTGAGTATCGCGGGCGCTGAAATCGTTGAAGATGGTGTAACCGAAGATATGCGCAGGGGCATCCGCGCGTGAGATGTCGGTTCCACCGCGCCCCAGCACACAGGCGAATTCGAGTTCGTAATCGCGCAGGCTCGAGTACTCGGGCCACACGACGTCAGATTTGTGTCCGGTCACCGCCAATCGGTTCGCTATGTAATACAGCGGGCGCTCCAACTGGATCTTCGGCAGTTCGACGTCCTCGAGTGCGACCCCTTGAATTCGGGCGCGAGCGTTGCGGAAGTGATCCATGAAGCAGCCGAAGTCTCGGATCTGGACCGGCTGAGGAAGCGGCGACATCCAGCGCACATCACCTGCGTCGACGATTGCACTTGCCGGCGTCTCGTCTGCGAGCCGATCCAGGGTCTCCCGTGCCGCCGGACCACCTTCGATGATGGTTTGCATGGTTTCCAGTTCTGGAGCCGGTTTTCCCGTCACATCATGATGAGCTCGCTCGAGTAACAACAGTTGCTCGCCGCTGCCCGTCACCAGAGCCGTCTGCTGAGTCTTTTCGTATTCGACGGTCGCAAGTTTCACTGTGAGTCAATACCTTTCACTGAATTGTTCGTTAGGTGAGGCAGGAATTTTGCTCAGACGAACGCGACCACACGAGCCGGGGCAGCGCTGGCTCGCGCAAGCTTGATCGGGAAAAACGCCACGTGAAATCCCGAGGGCGGAAGCGCGGCGAGGTTCGCCAGTTGCTGAACGATGAATACTTCACGTTCGCGTCCGGCCCGGTGCCCGTCCCAGAGAACCGAGTTGTCCCCGGTGTCACGAAATTTCTGCGCCATGACTGCAAAGCTCAAGTCCCAGCCGGCAGCGTCGGTGCCCAGCACCTTCGCGCCTTGCTCGGCGAGAAACAGCGTGCCTTCGCGACTCATCCCTGGATACTGAAAGAACCCTGGATCAGCCAAGGTGAAGCTCTCTTGTCCGGTACGGAGCAACACGGCACCACCCTGGGGAACGGACGCACCGTTTTCCGCCAGGGCAGCTTTCAGCGCGTCCACCGAGATCGGCTGATTCGCCTCGCACCGGCCGCGCAGGTCGAGCACCACTGTCTCGCAGAACAATTCATCCAACGCGATGTCTGTGATCGTGCGAGAAGGCTTACCCTCCGAGGTTGATCCGTAGTGCAACGGCGCGTCGACGTGTGTGCCCAGATGGCTGTTGAACTCACTCAACATCTCCGATCCCCACCCCTCACCGTCCGGAAGATCATGAACTCCGCACTGCAGTGCTGCCGCGAACTCGTCGCGTCCGGCACCTGCGGGGTGCGAGTAGGTCACCGAGGGGGCAACGACGGAAGCCAGTGCCTTCAAACCCTCGGGGAGCAATTCCCGATCGGCCGGATCGAGAGTTCTAGTCAGATCGATGAGTTCCATGTCCGCCCATTCCGTTAAGTTATTGGACGCTCAGCATAGAACTGGACGATCAACATAGGCAAGAGGGTGTCGCGAGAGGAATACGGCCGGCCGATGGCCGGCCTCGTAGCATGAGTGCGGTGCGCAGGTCTCGGCCCCGACGGGCGCATCGACGTCACCGCGTGCCGGAATTGGCTGCACTCGAGAACGAAAGAAGGCAGGAACACCGAATGGCGTCGACACGCAAGCAGGAGATTTCCGAGGAAACCAGACGGCGACTGGTGAAAGCCGCGGCCGAACTGGCTGCCGAAGGCGGGTCGACCGCGATGTCCGTACAAGCCGTGGCAGAAAGATCCGGTATCAGCAGAGGGTCCGTGGCCTGGCACTTCGGATCGAAGGACGGGCTTCTACGAGCCGTCGTCGAGGACGCATTCCGTTGGGGCATGGAAAAGCTACGCGCAGAGTTGGCATCATCCTCCGCGACTGGAATCGAAGCATTGATCGAAGCCAACTTCGTACTGATGTCATACCCCGAGGCACGAATTTTCTCGACCATCTTGATCGAAGCCGTGATTCCCGGGTCCACCATCCGCGAGACCTACGCAGAGCAGTACGTCGCAATGCGAACGCTGTACGCGGACTACCTGCGTTCGATCGACACCCCGGTCACCAATCCGGAGTTGGTTGCCGTCACCCTTCTGGCCGGCACTCTCGGGATCAACCTCCAACATCGCCTCGATCCCGACAACGTCGATCGACGTTCAGCAGTAACCGAGCTCGAATCGATCTATGCCCGCGCGATGGCACCTACCACAACGTCAGGACACGAGAATCCCTAACCGGACCGGAAGTTCAACTTCCCGAACAACTTTCGCCCGCGACCTGGGGCGGGACCGCATCCAGCCTGGCGCGAATGAACCTGGCAACGTCACGTAGCGCAGCCCGGCTCTCCGGCAAGCCAGGCCAGACGGCGGGAAACGCGTGAACCTGGCCGTTCCAGATCTGCAGCGAGCACGGCACCCCCGCGGCGGCGAGCCGTTGCGCCATCACCTCCGAATCGACTCTGAGCACCTCGGATTCGACGGCGATCAGCAACGACGGCGGCAGAGCGGCCAGATCGCCGTCGACGGGTGAGTTCGTCTGTCCGCCAAGCTTTCCGATCGCCATCAATGCCGACACCGGGGCGATCACGTCGCGTCGAGCGTTGGCGTGGACTGATTTGGTTGTGCAATCGAGATCGAGGAGAGGTGAGAGCCCGACAAGACCGGCCGGAACCTCGAGCCCCGCGGAAACAGCTGCAAGTGCCGTCGCGAAGACCAGAAAGCCTCCGGCCGAATCGCCAACGAAGACAACCTTTTCCGGCAAGGCTCCCTGTTCGAGGAGCCACCGGTATGCATCGAGACAGTCGTCGACGGACCCGCTGATGCTCGTGCTCGGCAACTGTCGATATGCGATGTGCAGGACCGGAAGGCCGGTTCGCTTGGCGATGCTTGCAACGACCGGCCGATGCGTGTTGAGCCCGCAGCACATGAACCCGCCGCCGTGCAGGTAGAGAACAACACCGTCGCGCAGATCAGCCGTCGAGCCTGCCGTCCGCACGAGTTCACCGTCGAAACCTGGAAAGCGAATCGCTTCCCGATCGATCCCGGACGGAATGCGTACACCCGCGGCCGAGTCCAGCACTGCGGCGCGGCGCATGGCGCCAGGCGTCAGCGGCGCGATCCCGACCACGGGCCGAAGCATCCATCGGCACGCGTTGTAGAGGACCTGCGATTCGATACTCGGCCTGCCGTATCGAGTTCCGGTCCTTCGACTGACTGTCGGCAACAGAGACATCTGTCCAGATTAGAAGCGATCAGGCACCGAAGAGGTCGACTTCGTCGAGATCGTCGACGATCGTGACCTTTCGTTTCCGCCCGCCGATGACCTTACCCAGACCGCGCAGTCCACCGGACTGAGCTTTCGGGGCGGGTTCGATGCGCTGCGGCGCAACTCTCGTCCGCGCTGCGCGCTGAACAGGCTTGGGGGCGGGGGCTGCTGCAGGTGCCGCGGGTTCGGGAACCTCGGCTGGAACCACCGCTTCCGGCTCCACGAAGCCCTGAGCAACCGGGGCCTCGGGCGCGACCTCAGCGGCTTCCTCGACCTCCGCCACCTGCTCCACCTGCACCGGTCCGTCGATCACCGGGATGTCCGACGCCCAGCGGACCCGATACTCGAGGCCGCGCGACGCCAGTTCACGTGCGAGATCGCCATGCCAGACCCCGTCCTCGCCGTCGCCGTATGCCCGTGCGTCCGAACTGACCCAGATCACGTCGACGCCCGGGTTCCGGTCGGCGAGATCGAGCACGGTCAGCCAGTTCAGCGTCGCCGGATATCCGTCTCGCTTCTTCTTGTCGGTATAGGGCCGACGCAGCGAGATCGCCCTCTCGGCCACCTCGAGATGCGAAACGTCGACTGGATCGACCACTTCGACGCCGATCGCCACGAGGTCTTCGATCACGTCGTCGACGTAGCCGTCGGCCTTGTCGTGAGCCGCGTCGACGAACCTCGTAAGGTCGCGCCGCAACCCCAGTCGGTCGTACATGCGCGCCTGGACGCTCAGGGCCGCGATCATCTCCGCCGATTCCTCGCGGTAGCGGCTCGCAACCTCGAGGACGACCAATCGGGGCACGACGACGCGGTGTCCGAGTGCGCGAGCGTCGGCGACGGCGGTGTCGAACCGTGCACCCCTGGTCAGGGCCGAAGAATCGAGAACGATGATCATGGGCTCGATTCTCTCTCGAGAAACCGGACGAATGCGCTAATCCACCCCGAACCGTTACTTGATCTTGAAGATCACTGCCCGCTGAACGATGAAGTTGATAACCGTCGCGGTGCCCTGCGCGATGACGAAGGCCAGCGGCATGCGCCACCACTCGTCGGCGAGCACATGCACCATCAGCGCGTTGAGCCCGACCTGAACCGCAAAAGTGACCGCGTACAGCACGACAACAGCGATGAAGCGGGCGCGAGAAGGCTCGGCCTTGAACGTCCACCGCCGGTTGATCAGATACGCCGTCGTAGTGCCGGCGATAAAGCTGATCGACTTGGCCACGCTCAGATCGAGGCCGACGACCTTGAACAGGAATGCGTACAGCCCGTAGTCCACGACCGCCGACAGCCCACCCGTCGCGACGAACCGGACGATCTGCGTTTTCAAGTCCATCGCGTCGTCGGCGATGTCCGTCGTGACAGGAATCTCGACGGGCAGCGGGACGTGGGGTTCGTGCTGGTGACTTGCAGGTGTTTCGGGCACGACGACGAGAGTAACCACTCGAGTCGGAGCCGTCGGCACTACTCCCAGGTAACCTCTACCTTGATGTCCACGACAGCAGAAGAGACGCCGCAGCCGGCTCTCCACACCCAAGCCCGCACCCTCACCGGTTGGGGACGCACCGCCGCCACCACTGCACAGGTGCTGTCCACCCCCGACGTGGAAGTGATCGCCAACGCGGTCGCCCAGGTTGCGGAACAGAACGATTCCAAGCCCTCGCATCTGCGACGCGGCGTCATCGCGCGCGGCCTCGGCCGCTCGTACGGTGACCCAGCGCAGAACGCCGGCGGCCTGGTCATCGACATGAATGCCCTCAGCCGCATTCACCGCATCGATCGCGACACCGCTCTGGTGGACGTCGACGCCGGCGTGAATCTGGATCAGCTGATGAAGGCTGCTCTGCCGTTCGGCCTGTGGGTTCCGGTCCTGCCGGGTACTCGTCAGGTCACGATCGGCGGCGCCATCGGCTCGGATATCCACGGCAAGAACCACCACAGCGCGGGCAGCTTCGGCAACCACGTCGTGTCGATGGATCTGCTGACGGCCGACGGCAAGGTTCGCACGCTCACCCCCAAGGGCGGGCGCAACGACCCGAAGGCCGCACTGTTCTGGGCCACGATCGGCGGCATGGGCCTGACGGGCATCATCTTGCGGGCAACCATCAAGATGACACCGACCGAGACGGCGTACTTCATCGCCGACGGCGACGTCACCAACAGCCTCGACGAGACCATCGCGCTGCACAGCGACGGCAGCGAGGCCAACTACGAGTATTCGAGCGCCTGGTTCGACGCGATTTCCGCGCCCCCGAAGCTCGGCCGGGCGGCAGTCTCGCGCGGATCTCTGGCGAAGCTCGACCAGCTTCCGGCCAAGCTGCAGAAGAACCCGCTCGCCTTCGACGCACCGCAGTTGCTGACGTTCCCCGACGTCTTCCCCAACGGGCTGGCCAACAAGTTCAACTTCACCGCGATCGGTGAGGTCTGGTTCCGCAAGTCCGGCAAGTACCGCGGCAAGGTCCAGAATCTGACGCAGTTCTACCACCCGCTCGACATGTTCGGTGAGTGGAACCGCGCGTACGGATCCAACGGATTCCTGCAGTACCAGTTCGTGGTTCCGCCGGAGGCCGTCGACGAGTTCAAGAAGATCATCGTCGACATCCAGCGCAGCGGGCACTACTCGTTCCTCAACGTGTTCAAGCTCTTCGGCGAAGGCAATCAGGCGCCGCTGAGCTTCCCGATCCCGGGCTGGAACATCTGCGTCGACTTCCGCATCAAGCCGGGCCTGAACGAGTTCGTCACCGAACTCGACAAGCGTGTCCTCGAATTCGGCGGACGCCTGTACACGGCCAAGGACTCGCGGACGTCCGCGGAAACCTTCCACGCCATGTACCCGCGCATCGACGAGTGGATCGCGACGCGCCGCAAGTACGACCCCACAGGCGTTTTCGCCTCCGATATGTCCAGAAGGCTGGAACTGTGATCAACGCTGTAGGTAACCCGCAAACCGTTTTGCTTCTCGGTGGAACCTCCGAGATCGGCCTCGCCATCTGTGAGGAATACCTGAAGAAGGCGCCGCTCCGCGTCGTTCTGGCGGCACTCCCTGGCGATCCGGGACGCGAAGCTGCGGTCAAGCAGCTCGAAGCGAAGGGTGCCACCTCGGTGGAGCTCATCGACTTCGACGCCGTTGATTTCGAATCGCACCCGAAGGTGATCGACCAGGCGTTCTCGAACGGTGACGTCGACGTCGCCATCGTCGCCTTCGCACTGGACGGTGACTCCGAAGAGCTGTGGCAGAACCAGCGCAAGGCCGTTCTGGTGGCAAACGTCAACTACACCGCTTCCGTCTCGGTCGGTGTTCTTCTCGGCGAGAAGATGAAGGCTCAGGGCTTCGGCAAGATCATCGCGATGTCGTCGGTTGCGGGCGAGCGCGTCAAGCGTGCCAACTTCGTCTACGGATCCACCAAGGCGGGCCTCGACGGTTTCTACCTCGGACTCGGCGAGGCTCTCGCGGAATTCGGACCGCAGGTCACCGTCGTTCGCCCCGGCATGGTGCGCACGCAGTTCAGTGCTCACGTCAAGGAAGCTCCGCTGACGGTCAACAAGGACATCGTCGCGAAGCTCGCTGTTGCCGCCTCGGACAAGGGCAAGGAAATCGTCTGGACTCCCGGCCCGTGGCGCTTCGTCATGATGGGTCTTCGCCACGTGCCGCGCCCGATCTTCCGGAAGTTGCCGGTTTAAGCTCCTCCCGTGCCAGAAACAACAACTGCTCCGAGTACAGACCTTTCGACCCCGTCGCCGTGGCGTAATGCCGCGGCGACGGTGGTGGAAATGGCCCTCGGAGCGCTGGTCGCCGCTGTTGTAGCCGCTGTCGGGCTCTTTGCTTTCGGCCGAGTGCAGTGGCCGGCGTTCACCTCTTCCAACGTCACGCAGGCCGTCACGACAGTGCTGCAGGTGCTCTGCATCGCAGTGGTCGGTGTTGCGGTTCTGATGTTCCGCGCCCGCAAGGCCGAGCGGGTCGCAAAACTCCTCTCGTGGGCCGGGCTCTCCGGCTTCGTCACCACGACGCTCGGACTTCCCCTGGCCGCGACGAGTCTGTATCTGCACGGCGTCTCGGTCGATCAGCAGTTCCGGACCGAGTACCTGACCCGGCTGACGGATTCTGCTGCGCTGCAGGACATGACGTACGTGGATCTGCCGCCGTTCTACCCGGCCGGCTGGTTCTGGATCGGTGGACGCGTCGCGAACCTGCTGGGAATGGACGGCTGGGAAGCCTTCAAGCCTTATGCGATCGGCTCGTTGGCTGTCGTCGCCGTCGTTGCACTCGTGTTGTGGACCAAGCTGATTCGACGCGATTGGGCCGTCGTCGCGGCATTGGCCGTCACTGCCGTCGTGTTGGCGTACAACTCCCCCGAGGCGTACGGCGCCGTCATCAACCTCCTGATCCCGCCGGTGCTGATCCTCGCGTGGGGCGCATTGGACCGGCCGGGGGCATCTCGATTTGCCGGAGCCGGCGCAATACTCGGAACCGGCCTGTTCCTCGGTTTCGCCGCAACGGTCTACACGCTCTATCTCGGATTCGCCGCGTTCGCAGTGACTCTGATGGCCTTGGTTGCCGCAGTACTTGCCGCACGCGCCCAGAACACGTGGAAAGCCGCACTGGGACCCCTCGTCAGGCTCGCCGTGATCGCGGTGATCTCCGGCCTGGTGGCTCTGACCGTCTGGACGCCGTACCTGCTGAAGGCACTCTCCGGTGCCACCGCAGAGTCCGGCACCGCAATGCACTACCTCCCCGATTCCGGTGCGGTACTGCCCTTCCCGATGCTGAGCTTCACCCTCGTCGGTGGACTGTGCCTACTCGGCACGATCTGGCTGATTTCGCGGTTCCTGTTCTCCCGCCGCGCCCGAGCACTCGGTATCGGTGTCATTGCCGTGTACCTGTGGGCATTGCTGTCCATGACGTTCACCGTCGCCGGCAGTACGCTCCTCGGTTTCCGACTGGAGCCGGTCCTGATCGGACTCCTTGCAGCCGCCGGTGTGTTCGGTTTCTTCGAGTTCGCCGGTTGGATCGTGCTGGCCACCAGCGAAAATCCTCGCGTCAAAGCGGTACTGGTTGCACTCGGTGTCATCGGAGCCATCGCCTTCGCGCAGAACATCCCGCAGGTGCTGGCGCCGGATATCGCTGTGGCATACAGCGATACCGACGGCAACGGCGAACGCGGCGACAAGCGACCCCCGGGTGCCGAAGCCAATTACGCCGACATCGACCGGATCATTCGCGAGCAGTTGGGACGCGAACCCCATGACACGGTGGTCCTCACTGCCGACATCGGCTTCCTGAGCTTCTACCCGTACTTCGGCTTTCAAGGACTGACGTCGCACTACGCGAACCCGCTCGCCGATTTCCGTGCGCGCGCTGCGCTGATCGAGCAGTGGTCGGAACTGAAGACGCCTGACGAACTGATAGCTGCGCTGGACTCGGCGCCGTGGCGCAGCCCCGACGCCTTCGTCTTCCGCCAGGGCGCCGACGGGTACACGCTGCGGTTGGCAGAGGACGTCTACCCCAACGACCCGAACGTCCGCCGCTACACGGTCACGTTCCCCAAGGAACTGTTCGACGATCCTCGTTTCACCGTGACCGAGCAGGGGCCGTTTGTGGTCGTTACCCGCTCTGACGCAATCTAACCAGGAGATACGTCACAAAAGGCTTACCGTCGGGGTCGTTGACGCGACCCCGACGCACCCCTAACTTCATACCGTGCCCCGAACCGATGCCCGAGCGGCGATGATCGATGCAGCCGAGCGTCTGGTTGCCGAGCGAGGTCTGGCCGCTCTGACTCTTCGTGATGTTCAGACCGAAGCCGGGCAGGCCAACAAATCGGCTGCGCAGTATCACTTCGGGTCACGTGAAGGTTTGCTGGCGGCCGTCGTCGAGTCCAGAATGCGACCTGCCGGTGAGCGTCGTCGTGAGTTGCTCGACGCGATCGATCTCGACGCGAATCCACCGATGATGCGTGCCCTCATCGAGGCTCTCGTCCTGCCGTTGGCGGAACAGACCATCTACCGCGAGGGCACGTTGTACGCACGGTTCCTGGTGCAGTCGATCTTCGACCCGGCGATGTCGTCGACTATCCGTGACCACATGCAGGCCGAGAGTTTCCGCGAAGTTCAGCGGCGGATAGTCGCTGCGTCCTCGTTACCGGCAGAGATCGCCGAACTTCGGGCGGGAACTCTGACCGTGCTCACCGTCGTCACTTTTGCCACGTGGGAAGGCCGCGTCGACAGCCGCGAACGTGCTCACGTGATCGTTGCCGACCTGATCGAAAGTTGCCTCGGAGCACTCTCGGCCCCGGCTGCGCAAATCTGACACGCTGTCCGGCGAGTTTGTTTCCGAAACTGCCGGGGTACTCAGCCCCTCCAAGCGCAGTCGAGCAAACGGCCGCATCAACCACCGGCGGGGTAGGTGATGACAGTGAGCGAACTCGTTGCGCAAAGCCGCGAGCTTGTACCGCATCGTGCAGTTCTCGATTCCGCAGAGCATGTTCTGGTCATTGCGCGCGGCAAACCGTTCGGGCGCGAACAGGCTTTCCATGAAGTGTTGAGCGTCGCGATTCGCAATCGCATCGAAGTACTCACTCTGGCAAGGGCTCTCATCGACGTGTCCGAGTCCCGCGACTACCGCGCGATCCCGACCGACACCGCGCACACCGTTGCGGTGCTCGAATGGGGCGAGCTACTCGAGATCCCCACCGAACACCACGAGAAGTCCAGGGCCGAGTCATCCGAGGACGTCGATGAATCGAGTGAACCCGACGATCCGATCGAACCCGAGTATCTGGTCGAGACCGACGTGGGCGGACGGGTCGTCTTCGTCGCCCTCGCGTTCACGATCGGCGGGATAGTCGGATTCTTCGCGCACGACTGGGCACTTCTGCTTCTGATCACCGCCGTGTACCTCGTGTGGATCGCGGCACGGTTGGTCGCGAAACTCGTCAGTGTTTCCCGTAGTGCCCACTGGGCGGACGCTTCGCCGATTCGTGGCGCCGATTCGACCACACGGAACGCGGAAAACTCCCACCATCACGCTGTTGCAGCGTGACGGCGGGAGCATCCGCTTTCGCTAAAGCCTCTGCGGTACACCGTAAGTGACGACGGTATCGCCATTCGACGTGACAGCCTTCGCGTACGGCCTGATGGTCACCGGACCGATTGCTCCCTGTACGTAACCGTGAACTCCGGACAGACGGACAGCGGCTTCGGGACCGTCGAACTCCTGATCTTCGAGCAGCGCGACGTCGGTGATACCGCCCGGCGCCAGGTCGACGTCCAGTTCCTGCGACGGAATGATGTCGCCGCCGATGACGAACCCATTGGAAATATCCAGGCCCAGTTCGAAATCCGGAACCAGACCGATCCCGAGGTTCGTTCCACTCTCGACTGCCCAGTCGAGACCAGGACTGTTGAGAACGACCGTCGCGCCGGTCAGCGCGATCGGGTAACCGATCTGATAACCGATCGTCAGCTTCGTTCCGGTGAAGCTTGCCGCGTCCGGCCCGTCGATCTTCACGCCGGCAACCCCGTCGTGGAAGAACTCGACACTCAGCGGTGAGCTGTCGAGAGGCGGAAAGACGTGGATAGCGGTATCAGCCTGGAAGACTTCTATCCGATTCCCTTTGACGTCGGTGATCGAACTGGTGTTGTCAACGCCTGCCGACGCCGTCCCACCCCCCAGGACAACGGCCAACAAGGCCACTGCTCCTACTGCGCTACTACGAACTGCTGTCTTCGACATGCACAAGCACCATCCCATCCGGTATAGGCCCCGGACGTAGGTTCCAACTCTTCGTCGAGGATGGGATTCGTCGGGGCTGCCTGAACAAACGCGAGCAAGATCCTTGTTGCGATACCCCGGTCACGAACCCGTCAAACGGTGCACGAAAACATTACTTTCCGGACAAGTCGGGCGGACCGGTTTGTCCCGCTGACTGCGCCCGCTCGCGGACGCGAACCGTTTTGTTCGTTACTCTGACAGTGGAAGTTATCGAATCGAGACCTAAGTAGGCCACCCCGAACTTCTGAGATCGCCACTTCAGGGATGGGCGCCAGAACCGAAAGGCACCGACTGCATGACCGAGACCTTGCCCGACGTCCAACTGCTCGAAGAAGCACGTCCAGGGCGAGTCCGTTCAGCAGTGCGGCGCTCGGTCGTCCAGCGCGGTCGTCTGGTCGATTTCGCGATCATGGCGACGTTCACCGTCGCGGCGATCTACGTGATGTCCAACCTGTGGAGCGATCTGCAGTCCGGCTATCTGTTCAACGCGGGCCGCGACCAGGCCATGTGGGAATGGTTCTTCGCCGATACCGCTCACGCCCTCGCCCAGTTCCGCAGCCCACTGTTCAGTGACCTGCAGAATTATCCACTCGGCGTGAACCTGATGGCCAATACCGCGATGTTCGGCATCAGTATCCCGTTGGCCCCGATCACGCTGATCTTCGGACCGACCGCCACGTATGCGATCGGGCTGACCGCCGGCCTCGGCGGCACCGCCATCGCTTGGTACTGGGCATTCTCGCGGCACGTACTGACCGGAGTCTCCGTCCGCTCCAAGGTCGCCGCCGCCGTCGGAGCGGGGTTCTGCGGATTTGCGCCCGCCATGATCTCGCATGCCAACGGCCACCCGAACTTCGTCGCGTTCTTCGTACTTCCGTTCATATTCTTGCAGGTAGTGCGCATTTCGAACGGCAAGCGTCCGGTTCGCGACGGTGTCGTGCTCGGCCTACTCGTCGCCTGGCAGATCTTCCTCGGCGAAGAACCGCTCCTCATCTTCACGATGTCAGCCATGGTGTTCGGCGCCGCCTATGCACTGCCCGACCTGGCCAAGTCGCGCCAGGCGATCAAGCGCGCGATGCCCGGCCTCGTGATCGGCGGCGCGGTCACACTCCTGATCACCGCGGTGCCGCTGTGGTCGCAGTTCTTCGGCCCAGCGAGCTACGACGGCGTCTCACACGGTCAGGCAGGCAACGACACCGCTGCCCTCACCACGTTCCCGACCGAGTCGGTTGCGGGAGATCCTGAGGGCGCCGAGTTCCGAATGAACCCGACCGAGGAGAACGCGTACTTCGGATGGCCGTTGGTGCTCCTGCTTCTCGGTGCAACGGTGTGGCTGTGGCGCATCCGTCTGACCCGCGCTGCCGCCGCCGTGATCGTGGTGATGGGTGTGCTCTCGCTCGGTTCCGAACTGACCATCGACGGTGACAAGACCGGCATCACCCTGCCGTGGAAACTCCTCGCAGACCTGCCGTTGTTCGAATCGGTGCTCGAATCCCGATTCGCGATGGGCGCGATTCCGGCGATCGGACTGTTGCTCACCCTCGGCACCTACCGCGCTTTTGTCGAACTTCGTGGACCGCGCCGCACGGCCGCCGGTGTCTGGCTGGTGGCACTCGCCGTCGCGATGATTCCCCTGATCCCGACCCCCATCGACGCCGATCAGCGATCTGCGACGCCCGAATTCATCACCAGCGGCTCGTGGGAGAACTACGTCAGCGACGGCACCCTGGTGACGGTTCCCGTCGCGAGCGCCGAAGACGCCCGCGCACTGAGCTGGCAGGTCGACGCCGACTTCGGCTTCCCCATCGCCGGCGGGTACTTCGTCGGCCCGGATTCGAAGACCCGCGCCGGAATCTACGGCGCCGAGTCCCGGCCCACCTCGACCCTGCTGGTCAATGCCAAACAAACCGGCAAGGTCCCGTTGATCGACGTGGGCACCAGAGCGAACGCACTGACCGACCTGCGGTACTGGCACGCCGACGTACTGGTGCTTCCCCGATTCTCCGGCGACGACGCCCTGCGCCACACGGTCGACGAGCTGGTCGGCTTCGACGCCAAGCGCGTCGACGACGTGTGGGTGTGGGACGTACGAGACCTCGTGAGCGGCAAGACCTCCAACCAGAGCTGAGCGGGTTGATCAGCGGGTCATGATCACCGGACCGTCTTCGGTGATCGCGACCGTGTGCTCACTGTGCGCAGCCCTGGCGCCCGAAACGGTGCGAAGGGTCCACCCGTCGGCGTCGTGCCGGTAGTCGTCGGTTCCGTCGGCGATGAGCATCGGTTCGATGGCGATGACCAGGCCGGGCCGTAGCCGGAAGCCTTTGCCTGCTCGGCCTTCGTTGGGCACGTCCGGGCCTTCGTGCATCTCGCGGCCGATGCCGTGCCCACCGTGATCGGCGAGCATTCCGTATCCGAGGCCGCGCGCGTACTGTCCGATCGCGGCACCGATGTCGCCCAATCGGTT
This sequence comes from Rhodococcus sp. MH15, assembly GCF_019266045.1. Lineage (NCBI taxonomy): Bacteria > Bacillati > Actinomycetota > Actinomycetes > Mycobacteriales > Nocardiaceae > Rhodococcus > Rhodococcus sp. MH15. The sequence goes on along the minus strand of NZ_LPNP01000065.1, from coordinate 229,432 downwards.
TCCGGGCTGGGCGGCGGCAATGCCACGGGCTAGTGCCTCATCGGTCGCGTCGATCAGTGCCTGATCCTCACTACTTCCCTGTCCGACGGTGAAGCTGATGGCGGAGTCGCCGCACCAGCCGTCGAGTCTCGCACCGCAGTCGATACTGATCAGGTCACCGTCACGGAGTCGGTACCCATTCGGGATACCGTGCACCACAGCATCGTTCACGCTGATACAGGCCACACCGGGAAAGGGTATCGGCGCCGTCGCCGGCCGATAATTCAAGAACAGCGCCGAGGCGCCGGCAGCCGAAATGACCTCCGCGGCAACGGCGTCCAATTCGAGCAACGTCACTCCGACGCTCGCCGCCTCACGCGCCGCAGCCAGCGCCTGCGCGGTGATTCTCCCCGCCGCCGCCATCGCGTCGATTTCCCCTGCGGTCTTGATTTCGACCATCTCGAACACCTTCCTTGTCGAATAACTATACCGGTATTACTATAAGCACATGGTGCGCGTGCCGCTGACGGCGGAAGAACTCGAACGAGGACTACGACTGGGTGAACTCCTGCGATCGGCGCGGGGGGACCGAAGCATGGTTCAGGTAGCGCTCGACGCCGGCATCTCGGTCGAAACTCTGCGCAAGATCGAAACCGGCCGCATCGCGACACCTGCCTTCTTCACCATCAGCGCGGTCGCGGAAGTGTTGGGTATTTCACTCGACACCATCGCCCGAACACTTGAAACACCACAATCCGAACAGGAAGTTGCATCCTGAGTAGTTCTCTCAGGATGTGCGGGCCCGCACTCGCCTAACATCGTTCCTTGTGCCGTCTGAAGTAGTAGTGCCCCCGAAACCCGTGCCCACTGGCCCCGAAGCTCCCCGAGAATCGGATTCCCAGCGAGTCCGGACGGCACGACTCATCGCGATAGTCACCGGCCTTCTGGGCCTGCTTCTTGCACTCGCGACGCCCTTCCTGCCCGTCAAGCAGGAAGCCGCGAGCATCGACTGGCCGCAGGGTAGGACCGTCAACAGCGTTTCGTCGCCGCTGATCTCCTACTCGCCCACATCGCTCGACATCACCATCCCGTGTTCCACCCTCGGCCAGTTGGGCGGCAGCGGCGGCACACTGCTCTCGACCATGCCGAACGGGGCGCCGGACCGAAACGCCCGCGGCCTCACCGTCCGCACCACTGCCGACCGCCTCGAAGCACTCACCCGCGATTCGGTATTGATCTCGACCCCGCTCGATCAACTGAGCGGGTGCACGGCGATCACCATCACGACCAACTCCGAGCAGACCGTCGCGGCGGTCACCGGAATCGACGGCGTCGGCACCACCCTGACCGGTGACTACCGCCCACAGGTTGTCGGCATCTTCACCGACCTGCAGGGCGCAGCGCCCGCCGGACTGTCCGCCCACATGGACGTCGACTCGCGGTTCTCGTCCAGCCCCACACTTCTCAAACTGTTCGCGATGATCGTGGCGGCACTCTCGACCATCGTCTCGCTGTACGCACTGCACCGGATCGACGGCGTCGACGGCCGTCGTGCGCGGCGGTTCCTGCCGGCGCGATGGTGGAAGTTCACCGGCATCGACGCCCTGGTTATCGGCACGCTGGCGCTGTGGCATGTGTTCGGCGCCAACACTTCCGACGACGGTTACCTGCTCGGCATGGCCCGAGTCTCGGAGCACTCCGGGTACATGGCCAATTACTTCCGTTGGTTCGGCGTCCCCGAAGCGCCGTTCGGTTGGTACTACGACGTGCTGGCGCTGTTCGCGAAGGTCAGCACCGCGAGCATGTGGATGCGCCTGCCCGCGCTGATCGCCGGCATTCTGTGTTGGATGGTGATCAGCCGCGAGGTGATCCCGCGACTCGGTGTTGCGGTGCGCCGCAACAAGGTTGCCATCTGGACCGGCGGGCTCGTGTTCCTCGCCTTCTGGTTGCCGTACAACAACGGCCTGCGCCCCGAGCCCATCATCGCCCTCGGCGCTCTGCTCACGTGGTGCTCCATCGAACGCGCCATCGCTACCGGACGTCTGTTGCCCGCCGCGATGGCCGTGCTGATCGCCGCATTCTCGTTGGCCGCCGGGCCTTCCGGGCTGATCGCGATCGGCGCGTTGATCGCCGGCGCCCGGCCGATTCTGCAGATCCTGATCGCCCGCGGCAAGCGCGTCGGCTTCCTGTCCCAGATCATGCCGATTCTCGCCGCCGGAACCGTGGTGCTCGTCGCGGTCTTCGCAGATCAAACCCTCGCGACAGTTCTCGAATCGACCAGAGTGCGAACGGCCGTCGGGCCGAATGTTCCGTGGTTCGAGGAACGGTTGCGTTGGGACGCACTGATGACCATCTCCCCCGACGGCTCACTCGCACGCCGCTTCGGCATGTTCGTCATGCTCGTCGGACTCGTCTTCTGCGTCATGATGATCCTGCGCAAGGGCCGGATCCCGGGCACCGCTATCGGGCCCTCCCGCCGAATCCTCGGCATCGTGTTCGCGTCGCTGCTCCTGATGCAGTTCACCCCCACCAAGTGGACTCACCACTTCGGTGTGTACGCCGGTCTGGCCGCCACGGTGGCCGTCCTCGCCGCCGTCGGTGTGAGTGCGTCGAGCATGCGTTCCAAACGAAACCGCGCGCTGTTCGCCGCGGGCATCCTGTTCATCCTCGCTGTGGCGTTCACGAGCTCCAACGGCTGGTGGTACGTCTCGAGTTACGGCGTCCCGTGGTGGGACAAGCCGCCGTCAATCGCCGGCAAGGGATTCTCGACGGCCTTCCTCGGCCTCACGATTCTCGCGCTGCTGCTGGCCGCGTGGTACCACGTCATGGAGCCGCGCCGGCGAAACGGCACAGAGGACAGCGTCAAGAAGACCAGGCGACTCCGCCTTCTCGCCCCGTCACCGTTGACCATCGCGGCCGGAGCGGTCGTGCTGTTCGAGGTGCTGTCCCTGCTCAAGGGCGCGGTCGCGCAGTACCCCGCGTATTCGATCGGCAAGTCCAACATCGAATCCGTCTTCGGCGGAAGCTGCGGTCTCGCGGGTGAGGTACTCGTCGAGTCCGATCCGAACGCCGGCGTTCTGCAATTGACGGATCGGCCCACCGATCTCGCCGGCGCGGGTGCATTCGGTGCGAGCGAATCAACCGGGTTCTCGCCGGACGGGGTTGCAGGCGACCTCACGGCCGACGCAGAAGACTCGACGGCAGGCAGTGCAAACAGCCTCGACACCTCGACCTCGCAGTCCGGCACCACCACGCCGGGAACCGGATCCGGCACCGCCGGTGGCTCGCAGTCGACGGCCGGCGTCAACGGCAGCAACGTCGCGCTCCCGTTCGGGCTCGACCCCGCAAAAACCCCGGTGCTCGGTAGTTACGGAGCACCTCAGAACGCGTCACTGACCACCGGTTGGTATTCACTCCCCGAGCGCAACGACGCCGCACCGCTCCTGACCGTCGCGGCCGCCGGACGCATCCGCTACGTCAACTCCGACGGCATCGTCACCCCCGGCGCAGTGCTGCAGGTCGAGTACGGCAAGAAGCAGGCCGACGGGAGCGTCGACGCACTGGGACGTGTCGATCCGATCGACATCGGTCCGTCGCCGTCGTGGCGCAACCTGCGCGTTCCGATCGATCAGCTGCCCGCCGACGCCGACACCGTGCGTCTGGTGGCCAGTGACACCGACATCAGCGCCGACCAGTGGCTGGCGGTCACACCGCCACGAGTGCCGACCATGCGCACGCTGCAGGACGTCGTCGGATCCACCGATCCCGTGCTGATGGACTGGGCTGTCGGTCTGGCCTTCCCGTGCCAGCGTCCGGTCGATCACCTGTACGGCGTCGCCGAGATCCCCGACTGGCGCATCCTGCCCGACCGCATCGGCGCGGAGTCCACCAACGCCTGGCAGGACCACTACGGCGGCGGACCGCTCGGCTGGACTACCGAACTGCTCTCGGCCAGGGCATTGCCGACCTATCTGGACAACGACTGGGATCGTGACTGGGGTTCGCTCGAGCAGTACACACCGCTCGATCCGGACGCGATTCCCGCGCAAATGAACGTCACCACCGAGACCCGGTCGGGCACCTGGACACCGGGCCCGATTCGTTACCAGTCGTAACTGTTACGCGTGGACCTACCAACCACCTGGGCACGGTAGGTCCACGCTCAGCCCTGACATACCATCGGTAGCCGTGCCCGACGCCGTGACAGCTTCACCCCAGACTTCGAGTTCGCCGCCTCCTGCTGGTCAGGATGCCCGCGAGCGTTTCCATCGCACGCGATGGGTCGCGATCATCGCCGGCTTGCTCGGCTTCGTGCTCGCACTGGCGACTCCGCTGCTTCCCGTCGTGCAGACGACGGCTTCGGTCAACTGGCCGCAGAACGGCGTGATCGGCGACGTCGAGGCACCGCTGATGGCGCAGGTTCCCATCGACGTCAACGCATCGATCCCCTGTACCGCGGTCAGCTCGTTGCCGGAGGGCGGCGGCATCTTGCTGTCGACGGCACCTGCACAGGGCGACGGCGCGGCACTGTCGTCGATGTTCGTCCGGGTGTCCGCGACGAGCGTCGACGTGCTCGATCGCAACGTCGTCGTCGCTTCGGCGGCACGCGAGGACGTCGAGTCCAGTCGCTGTGGCGCCATCGCGTTCAGCTCTGACGTCAACCGAACCACGGCAGAGTTCGTCGGACTGACCTATCCCGACGGCAACCCGATTCGTGGCCAACTCGACGGTGACTTCCGCCCGCAGGTGGTCGGCGTCTTCAGCGACCTGCCCGACGGCGCTGCCCCCGAGGGCCTCGGCTTCTCGATGACGATCGACTCACGTTTCTCGTCGAGCCCAAGCGTCTTGAAGCTGGTCGCGATGATCGTGGCCGTCCTCTCGACCATCGTCGCGCTGGTCGCCCTGGCTCGCCTCGACGGCACCGACGGCCGCAAGCACCGACGCTTCCTGCCCGCACGCTGGTGGAAGTTCTCCGGTATCGACGGAGTGGTGGTCGGCACGCTCGTCGTGTGGCACTTCATCGGTGCGAACACCGCCGACGACGGCTACCTCCTCACCATGGCTCGAGTCTCACCGGACGCGGGATACATGGCCAACTACTTCCGTTGGTTCGGCGTTCCCGAGGCCCCGTTCGGTTGGTATTACGAAGTGCTGGCCGTGATGGCGAAGATCTCGACCGCGAGCCCGTTCATGCGTCTGCCCGCTCTGCTCGCCGGAATCCTGTGCTGGATGGTCATCAGCCGCGAGGTCGTCCCGCGTCTCGGCCGGGCGGTTCGCCGGAGCAACGTCGCCCTCTGGACCGGCGGTCTGGTATTCCTGTCCTTCTGGCTGGCGTACAACAACGGTCTTCGCCCCGAGCCCATCGTGGCTCTCGGCGCACTGCTCACCTGGTGCTCCATCGAGCGCGCCATCGCCACCGGACGTCTGCTGCCCGCGGCCACGGCAATCTTGATCGGCGCCTTCACTCTTGCCGCCGCACCCACCGGATTGATGTGTATCGCAGCCCTTCTCGCCGGTGTGCGCCCGTTGGTGCGCATCGTCGTCAAGCGTCACCGACTGGTCGGCACCCTGCCGCTTCTCGCTCCGATCGCCGCTGCCGGAACCATCGTGCTGGTGGTCATCTTCGCCGACCAGACCTTTGCCGGCGTCATGGAAGCCACGCGCGTCCGAACGATCATCGGCCCCAATCTCGAGTGGTACCAGGACTTCCTGCGCTACTACTACCTCTTCGTCCAGACGGTCGACGGCTCGGTTGCCCGACGCTTCGCGTTCTTGACGATGATCCTGTGCCTCTTCACGACGCTCTTCGTGTTGTTGCGCCGCGGCCGCGTCCCCGGCGCGGCAACCGGTCCGTCGTGGCGCCTGGTCGGCGTCGTCTTCGGCACGATGTTCCTGATGATGTTCAACCCCACCAAGTGGACTCACCACTTCGGTGCGTACGCGGGCATCGCCGGTTCTCTCGCCGCGCTGACCGCCGTGGCCGTGTCCGCGTCCGCCCTGCGCTCGCGTCGTAACCGATCGGTGTTCGTGGCCGGACTGCTCCTGATGCTCGCGTTGACGTTCGCCGGCATCAACGGCTACTGGTACGTCTCGAGTTACGGCGTGCCGTGGTTCGACAAGACCATCTCCTACGACGGCCGTGAATCCAACACCCTGTTCCTCGCGCTCTTTGCTCTCGCCTTGGCCTTTGCCGCCTGGCAGTACCTGCGTGAGGGATTTGCCGCCCCGCCCGAGAAGCCGAACACGGCCAAGGGCAGACGAATTCGCAAGTTCGCGGCCGCTCCCCTCACCGTGATTGCCGGTCTGATGGTCCTGTTCGAGGTGCTCTCGCTACTCAAGGGTGCAGTGTCGCAGTACCCGGCGTACTCGCTGGGCCGAAGCAACATCGAGGCACTCGCGGGAAAGACCTGCGGCATGGCCGATGACGTTCTGGTCGAGACCGACGTCAATTCCGGGAATCTGCGGCCTCTGACCGCTCCCGGATTCAACGCCGAGGATCCGTTGTCCGGAGTTGATTCGAAGGGCTTCTCCCCCAATGGGGTTCCCAGCGATCTGACTGCGGATTACATCGAAGTCAAGCAGGGCATGGGCAATACCGACAGCCAGAGTGTCGGTCCCACCTTCGCCACCGGTTCCGGTGCCGGAACCAGCGGCGGCACCGGCAACGTCGGCGTCAACGGCAGCACGGCCAAGCTCCCCTTCGGCCTCGATCCGTCGAAGACGCCGGTCATGGGCAGCTACCAGCCCGGCGTGCAGGAACCTGCTTCCCTCATCTCGAGTTGGTACGGATTGCCCACTCGCAGTGAAGAATCACCGCTGGTGGTCATGTCCGTCGCCGGGCGTGTGTGGTCCGTCGACAACACGGGTGCGATCACGTACGGCCAGTCACTTCTGGTCGAGTACGGCAAGACTCAGCCCGACGGAACCGTGCAGGTTCAGGGTTCGTACATGCCGCGAGACATCGGACCCGCGCCGTCGTGGCGCAACGTCCGTATCCCGATCGACGAACTCGCGCCGGACGCCGACGCCGTTCGGGTGGTCGCGTTCGATCCCAACCTCACGGGCGATCAGTGGATGGCATTCACGCCGCCGCGCGTGCCCAAGCTCGAGTCCCTGAACTCGTACATCGGCAACGAGCAGCCGGTCCTCCTGGACTGGGCTGTCGGCCTTCAGTTCCCGTGCCAACGTCCGTTCACACATCAGAACGGCGTGGCCGAGATGCCGAACTTCCGCATCCTCCCGGACCGTCCTCTTGCGGTCAGTTCCACCGACACCTGGCAGTCCGCGGACAACGGTGGCCCGCTCGGATTCACCGAGGTTCTTGCCGGTGCGACGACGGTTCCTACATATCTGAAGGACGACTGGGCGCGGGACTGGGGATCACTCGAGCGGTACGACCGGTACTTCCCCAATGCGGTTCCGGCAGAGGTGGAGACGGGCACCGCAACCCGCTCGGGCATGTGGATGCCCGGCGAGATGCGAGTGCACTAGCCTGCGCTACCTACTCGGGTGACTGCTCGGGTGCGACGCACGGAGACGGCAGAGACTGCTCCGACAACGACGACGCACCCGAGTAGTTGCCCAACGCCTGGCCGTTCGCCGAGCAGCACGACCGCCAGCAGTACGGCAAGTACCGGTTGCATGAGCAGGAGCGTCGCGCCCACCTCGGCGGGAAGCCGAGGGAGCGAGTGCCCCATCAGCATCCAGCCGAACACCTGGCCGACCAGTGCCAGTGCCGCGAGCCAGCCGAAGGCTTCCCAGCCCGGGACGAAATCGATCCGGCCCCACAGTGATCCGATGACGGACCCGGCAATGCCCGCGGACGTCGTCGAGATCAACACCTGGCTCGCTGCCCGATCCGCCTCGCCCGTCCGGCCGACCACGAAGATGTAGCCGCCGTAGGCGATTCCGGAGACGAGCGAGAGCGCCGTTCCCCACAGCAAGTCGTCGCCGGTTCCCCCACCCCCGAACACGCCGCCCGCCAAGGCGATTCCCGTGAACATGAACGGCAGGGCGAAGACGAACCGCATCGGCACCCGATTGCCGAACACCAACCAGGACAGTGCGGGCACCACGACCACCTGCACGTTCACGACGACGCTCGCCATCCCCGCGCCGATCATCAGAATCGACTGCGACCACAACGCGAAATCCAGTCCGAGCAGCAGACCGCCGAGCACCTGCAGAACGACTGCCCGCCGGCTCGGCTTGCCCACCCGGCGGTACTCCCGCCACGCCAACCACAACAGCGGCGGCAAGGCCAGGAAGCAACGGAAGAAGACCGCGGTCGAGGGCCCCACATCGGCCAGCTTGATGAGGAGCGAACTGATCGAGATCGCAGCTGCGCCTCCGACGACGAGCAATCGAGGGTCGATGCGCCCCCGAGGAGTTCGGGTGGGTGTCGGTGTCTGCGCGGTCGCGGGGGTCAGTGTGGTCACTCGACAATGTTCCTGCCGCTAACTATTCAGCACAAGCAAATATTCAGACCGTATATTCGGTAGCATTACTACTGTGTTGAATCTCGAAAGACTTCGCGCCCTGCACGCCGTCGCCGAGAACGGATCAGTGGCGGCTGCCGCCCGCACCTTGCATGTCACACCGTCCGGGATTTCGCAGCAGTTGAACAAGCTCGAGCGCGAGGTCGGTGTTCCGCTCCTCGAACCGCAGGGCCGCGGTGTGCGACTCACAGAAGCGGGCCGAATCCTCGCGCGCCGAACCGCAGAGGTTCTCTCGACGCTCGCCCAGGCCGAGGCGGAAATCGCGTCGCTGCAGAGCGAGGTGACGGGCCGCGTACGTATCGGCGCCCTGGTCTCCCCCAGCAGGACGGTGCTGCCGCGAGCCATCGCCGAAATCAGGCACGCGCACCCCCAGCTCGAAATCACCTTCAACGAAGGCGAATCCGAAGAACTGCTCCCCGCACTGATTCGCCGCGACCTCGATGTCGTGGTGGTCGACAGTTGGAGCACTCTGCCCGTCGAACTTCCCGACGGACTCTCCTTCACGCCCGTGTACGACGACGTGGCGCTGCTCGCTCTCCCGGCGTCACATCCGCTGGCGGAGAACAAGGTCGTCGCGCTCAGCGAGCTGTCCGAGCATGCCTGGGCGACGTGGACACGGGGAACGGACTTTCACACCTTCACCGTCCGGACCCTGCGCGCGCAGGGGTTCGACCCACGAATCGAGTACGAGGTCGCCGAGTTTCCCACCCAGGTCGAATTCGTCGCTCAGGGCCTCGCCGTCGCATTGATTCCACGTCTGGCGAGAGTTGTACCGCCGGAAGGTGTTCGAATGCTCGACACGGTTCCGCCGCTCGGCCGAGACATCTACCTCGCCTGGCGGACAGACAGCGAAAGGCCGGCCGTCCTGGCGGCGATAGAAGCGCTACGCCGCCAGTTCGACGCCCTCGGTGACAAAAAGAACTAGAGCGGCATCAAGTTGTGCTTGCGCGGGTTCTTGAAGATCGTCTTGTCCGCGAGCAACTTCAGAGCCTTGCGGATTTCGAGACGCGTCTGCGAAGGCTCGATCACCGCGTCGATGTATCCTCGCTCGGCCGCGATGTACGGCGTCGCGACGAATTCGTTGTAGAAGTTGATCAGCTGAGCACGCACCGCGGGTGCATTCTCGCCGGCCTCGGCGAGCTGACGCCGCCCCATGATGTTGACGGCACCCTCGGCGCCCATCACGGCGATACGAGCGGTCGGCCACGCGAGGTTGATGTCGGCACCGAGCTGCTTGCAGCCCATGACGGCATAACCGCCGCCGTACGCCTTACGAACCACCACAGTCACCTTCGGCACAGTGGCTTCGATGTACGAGAACAGGAAACGCCCGCCGCGCTTGATGACGCCGACCTTTTCCTGATCGACGCCGGGAAGGAAGCCCGGTGTGTCGACGACGAAGACGAGCGGGATGTTGAAAGCGTCGCACAGGCGCACAAAATGGGCAGCCTTGTCGGAGCTGTCTGCATCGAGGGCGCCACTGAGGTACGTGGGCTGGTTGGCCACGACACCGACGGGCAGGCCGTCGACGCGGGAGAACCCGGTGATCACGTTGTGCGCGACCTGGGCTCCGATTTCATGGAAGGTTCCGTCGTCGAAGATCCGCAGAATGATGTCGTGCATGTCGTAGCCGGCGTTGTCGGCATCCGGCATGAACGCATTGAGTTCGAGATCCGACTCGGTGATCTCGGGTTCGAGACCCGGGTTGATCAGCGGCGTCTTCTCCGTGCACGAGGACGGCATGAAGCTCAGGTACTCACGCACCCAGTCGAAGGCAGCCTTCTCGTCGGGAGCGACGTGATGGATGTTTCCGTACTCCGCCTGCTTGCGCGCCCCGCCCAGATCCTCGAGGCTGACCTCTTCGCCGGTGACCGACTTGATGACGTCGGGTCCGGTGACGAACATGTACGACTCTTCAGTCGCGACCACGACGTCGGTGTTGATCGGTGCGTACACGGCACCGCCGGCGCACTTACCGAGGATAACCGAGATCTGCGGGCAGACACCGGACAAGGGCTCCTGACGTGAACCCATGTTGGCGTACCAGGCCAATGAGGAAACGGCGTCCTGGATTCGAGCTCCACCGGAATCGTTGATACCGACGACCGGGCAGCCCACCTTCAGTGCAAAATCGTTGACGGCTGCGACCTTACGGCCGAACATCTCTCCGGCGGCACCGCCGAACACCGTCTGATCGTGCGCGAACACGGCTACCGGACGCCCGTCGACGGTTCCGTGACCGGTCATGACGCCGTCGCTGTACGGGTTGCCCTCGCCCGCCATCTTCACCAGGGCACCGATCTCGATGAAGCTACCGGGGTCGAGCAACATGTCGATGCGCTGGCGCGGCGTGCTGTGCCCTGCTGCATCGCGCTTGGCAATGGCCCGAGCCGAGCCGGGTTCCTTTGCCTTCTCCAACTTTTCGCGGAGTTCAGCGAGCTTCTCCGCGGTGGTTGTCGTCACTTCTGAACTCCGGTTTCCGCTGCTTTGGTCTGAGCTGTCTCGATCTGGGCCAGCTTGGTGGTGAGGTCTGCCGCAACCTTCGCGATGTACGGCTCGTCGACGATCTGCAGGTGGTCCCCGCCGATGTAGACGACCTCGAGGTTCTTCACGTAGTCACCCCAGCCACCATCCGCCTTGCGGGTCTTGAATGCAGGCTCGAGCGTCATCAGCTCGTCGTGGTACTTGTCAGCCATGTAGAGCACGACGTCGCCGTCGTAACTGCTGAACTCGGCCGTCTGGATGGCGCGATTGTCCAACCACGACGTCCGCTGATGCTCGATGATGCCGCCGGGAATCTTGGCGCCGCTCATCTTGATCATGTCCATCAAGATCTGGATCTGATCCTCGTCGGCTTCGGTGGAAGCCAGAACGTCAAGCGGCAGCGGCACATCCAGGTTGTAGGTGCGCTTGGCGAACTTGCCGTAGCGCTCCCAACGCTTGCGTCGTTCCGCCTCGGTGTCCGGCACGACCTCGCCGGCCATGACGGTGTCGAGCAGCCCGACCACACGCACGTCGGCGCCCTGCTCGCGCAGCAACTTCGCGACCGCATACGACATCACGCCACCGAACGACCAGCCACACAGCACGTACGGCCCGTCGCCCTGGATCTCACGCAGCAGCGGAACGTAAGCAGCAGCGCGGGTTTCGATCGAGCCCTCGACCCGCTCGAATCCGTACATCGGCGTGCCGGCGGGCAGGCGCTTGAGCAGAGGCTCGTACGTCACCGTCGAACCACCGGCAGCATGGAAGACGAATACCGGTACGGCAGTGGAACCTTCGGGGCGGGCACGCAGAGTACGTACGAGTCCGTCGATCTTGCCGTCGTCCTCGAGGTACTGGCGAACGACGTCCGCAAGCTCTTCGATGGTGGTGGAGTCGAGAACGTCGTCGAGAGTGATCTCGCCACCGGCACGCTCGGAAAGCCGAGCAGCAAGCTTCTCGGCGACCTCGTCACCGACGATCGGCAGATCGTTGAAGATGCCCTTGGCCGACTTCCCGGTGACAACCGCCCACGTCGCAAACGTCAAGCGCTCGGCCGCATCTCGCGGCGGAACGTCCGAGCCTGCGTCGTCGGCAGTTCCGGCTCGAGAAGGATCGGAAGGCGCAGCAGCAACCGGAGCAGTGGTAGGTAGTTCCACTGCCACCTCGGCGGGAGCAACGTCCTCGTCAGCAGCGTCGGCCGCCAACTTCTCCGCGGCCTGCTTGTCGGCCATCGCCTGAACCTCTTCGCGATTGTCGATCGCGTAGCGCAGGTACTTGTTGACCTCGTTGAGGCTCGCGTCCTTGACTGCCTGGAGCTGGAGCTGCGGAATGTCGAACTCGTACTCGACGCGGTTCTTGATACGCATCGCCATGAGCGAGTCGAGACCCAGTTCGATGAGCGGAACCTCGGCCGGCAGATCCTCCGGCGAGTACCCCATCGACTCGGCTACCACGATCTTGAGGCGGTCGTCGAGGCTCTGCGAACCGTTCGGATCCCACTTGTCTCCGGCGTCTTCGACGACCTCGGCCAGGGATTCCATCGGCGCACTGGTCTTGACCGGCGCGCTGACGACCAGCTCGGGCAGCGGCTCACCCGACGTGACGACGGCGTCGAAGAGCAGACGGAACGTAGCACCCTCACGAGCGTGCACCTGCACCGACGCTCCACCCGGATGCGGGTTGAGTGTCGTGGTCAGGGTCGCAGCGCCGGCCAGCTCACCATGGGGAACGGCAGCGGTGAGAGCGACATCCGAGAGCACCTGTCCGGCAGCAGCGCTCACGAGCACAGCCAGATCGGTGACGGCGGATGCGTCGACCTCCCACACGTGGCGGCCGTCGGGCAGAGCGACGTGCGAACCGGGTACGCGAGCCGAACCGCCGGCACTGACGCGAATGTCGAGCCAATACGGCTTACGCAGGAATGCGGTACGCGGAACCGAAGCGAAATCGCCTGCGGGAAGCAGAGACTCGAGGTTCACGGCATGGCCGTGCACGTACAGCTGCGCGAGAGCGGCAAGAACACCCGCGGACTCGTCTTCCTTACGCTTGAGCGTCTGGATGAGCTCCATGTCGTGCAGGCCCGAATCGAAAGCGGTAGCCGCCACCGACATCAGCGTCACCGGGTTGGGTGCAAGCTCGACAAAAGTGGTGTGGCCGTGGGCAACTGCACCGCGTACCGCATTGGTGAAGTACACGCTGTGGCGAAGACCCTTGACCCAGTACGCCTCTTGATGGATCGGCTCGTGACCGGGACGGTAGAAAGTGTCCTTGTCGACGGACGAGTAGACGCCGAGCTTCAACGTGGTCGGCTCGATACCGGCCAACTCCGCGGCAAGCTCGCCGAGCAACGGATCGACCTGTGAGGTGTGGCTGGCACCCTTGGTCTGCAGGACACGCGCCATCTTGCCGTCGGCCTCGGCGGCCGCGACGATCGCCTCGATGTCCGGCTGTGGTCCACCGATCACCGTGTGCGTCGGAGCTGCGTAAACACAGACCTCGAGCTTGGGGTACGTGGGCAGTAGCGCCTCGATCTCGGATGCGCTGTACTCGAGCAGAGCCATCAGACGGATGTCGTCACCGACAAGTGCGCCCTCGGCCTCACCCATCAGCCGTGAACGTGAACAGATCACGCGGACAGCGTCTTCCAGGTTCAGGCCGCCGGAAACGTACGCGGCAGCGGCCTCACCCATCGAGTGCGGAACCACGGCTTCGGCCTCGGCGCCGTGGTGACGCAGCAACGCGGCCAGACCGACCTGGATGGTGAAGATTCCCACCTGCGCGGTCTCGACGTTGTACTCGATCGAATCGTCGAGGAACATCTCGACCATCGAGTAACCGGCCTCGTCCTGGATCAGCGCGTCGACCTCGTCGACGGCCGCCTTGAAGGCCGAGTTCTCCGTGTAGAGCTGCTTGGCCATCTTGCGGTGCTGCGAGCCGAAGCCCGAGAACACCCACACCGCGCCCTTGGGCGACGGCGAGTCGGCGGAGAAGACTCCTTGAGCAGGCTTGCCTGCGGCGACGGCGCGCAGCGAGCTGATGGCCTCGGAGCGCGTCTTCGCCAGAACAGCGGCGCGCGAGCGTCCGTGGTTGCGACGCGCGAGTGTGCGGGCGACGTCGGCGAGGGGCGTCTTGCTTCCCTCTTCGGTTTCGAGCCAGTCGGCCAGATCAGCGGCTGCGCGGCGACGACGCGACGGCAGCGCACCGGAAACGGCCAGCACAACGGTGCTCTCGTTCTCTGCTGCCGGTTCGTCGACCACCGGGGCATCCACAACCGGTTCATCGACTACCGTCTCGGCAGGCACGTATTCCTTGACCACGACGTGCGCGTTGGTTCCGCCGAAACCGAAACCGGAAACACCGGCGACAGCCTTGCCGGTGTAGCGCGGCCAGTCGGTGGCCTCGGGCGTCACCTGCAGGTGCGACTTCTCGAAGTCGATGTGCGGGTTCGGGCCCAGGTAGTTGATCGTCGCGGGAATCTTGTTTTCCTGCATCGCCAGAACGACCTTGATCAGGCCGGCGGCGCCCGCAGCTGCTTCCAGGTGCCCGAAGTTGGTCTTCGCGCTACCGAGCAGTGCCGGCTTGTCGTCGTCACGACCACGACCGACGACACGACTGAGCGCGTCGGCCTCGATGGGATCACCGAGATCGGTACCCGTTCCGTGCGCCTCGATGTAGTCGACGGTGGTCGGCAAGATTCCGGCGTCGCGGTACGCGAAACGCAACACGTCGGCCTGGGCATCGGGATTGGGTGCGAGCAGACCGTTGGAACGGCCGTCCTGGTTGACCGCGGATCCGGCGATCACCGCGAGGATGGAATCTCCGTCACGCTCGGCGTCTTCGAGGCGCTTGAGCACGACGAGTCCGCCGCCCTCACTGCGAACGATTCCCTGAGCCTGAGCGGAGAAGGCACGCAGTTTTCCGTCGGGAGCGAGCATCCCGGTCTGATCGAAACCGAGGGTTCCGGGAGGGGCCAGCAGCATGTTGACGCCACCGGCCAGCGCGATGTTGGAGTCACCGCTGCGCAGCGAGCGCACAGCCTCGTGAACGGCAACCAGCGAAGACGAACACGCGGTGTCCAGAGCGATGGACGGTCCACGGAAGTCGAAGAAGTACGAGACCCGGTTCGCGACGATGGCAGTCGACGTTCCGGTCAACGCGTACGGATGCGCCGTCGTCGGATCACTGACCGCGAGCAGCTGGTAGTCGTTGGCGGAACTGCCGATGAAAACACCGACCTGCTTGCCCTTGAGCCCACTGGCCGGAATGCGAGCGTGCTCGAGTGCTTCCCACGCGAGTTCGAGTGCGAGGCGCTGCTGCGGATCGACGTTGACGACCTCGAGCGGAGACATCGCGAAGAACTCGGCGTCGAAGCCCTTGACGTCGTCGAGGTACCCGCCCTTGGTGTTCGCGTTCTCGACCGCGGCCTTGATGGCGGGATCCGACATGAACTCGGCCCAGCGATCCTCGGGGAGGTCGCTGATGCCGTCGCGTCCGTCCGCCAGCATTTCCCACATGTCCGAAGGCGTGTGCCCGGCACCGGGGAATCGTGTGGACAGTCCGACGATGGCGATGTCGTGAGCGTCCGTCGCGCCGCCTGAGACGTAGTACGAGGCGTCGACGGTCTCCTCCGGCGCCTCGGGCTCACCTTCGATGATCCGAGTAGCCAGCGAAGCGATGGTGGGGTGTTGATAGGCAACCGTGGCGGTCAGCGTGACGCCGAGCAGATCCTCGATGTCTCCGCTCAGAGCGACTGCGTCCCGCGAGGCGAGCCCGAACTCTTCCATCGGGCGATCGTCCGTGATCGAACCCGCCGGCTGACCGGTCGCGTTGGCGATCCAATTGCGAAGCCACTCACGCAGCTGCGCGACACTCATCTCGCTCACAACGTCTTTGCTCTGCGCACCATCTTGTTCAACCATCAACTCACCAAGCCACCGATCATGAAGGGACTGCTCCTCAAACGCTATCGGGGAATGCGGTCTGCTGATAGCCGCCTCGCAACGTTCCCTCGATATAGCTCGCCTTACACGCGCGGCGAGCGATCTTGCCGCTGGACGTACGCGGAATCGAACCCGCGGGGACGAGCAGGATGTCTCGGGCCGTAACACCGTGACGGGAAGAAATCGCCGCACGCACGGTGTCCGCGATCGGCTGCGGATCGGCCTTGCCTGCGCCGGGAGCACGCTCGGCCACGATGACCAACTGCTCCGAGGAATCGTCGTCGTCGAACTTCAGACCCGAGTGCGTGTTGGAGAACACGACGGACGGCAGCTGGTTGGCCGGTACGGCAAACGCAGCGATGAAGCCGGGGCGCAGAGCCGGGCTGGCTTCCTGAGCCGAAGCCTCGAGGTCCTGCGGGTAATGATTGCGACCGTCGACGATCACGAGGTCCTTGACGCGCCCGGTGATGTACAGCTCGCCGTCGACGTAGACGCCGAAGTCGCCGGTACGCATCCAGTTGGCATCCGCCGGCGTGCCCTCGGTGTGGCTGTCTTCGCTCAACCGATTGTCCAGCTTGTTGTGGAAGGTCTCCGCCGTCTCGTCGGGGCGACCCCAGTAGCCGATACCGATGTTCTCGCCGTGCAACCAGATCTCGCCGACGTGATTGTCGGGGACCTCGGTCAGCGTCTCGGGATCGACGATCGCCGCCCACTGACTGCGCGAGACGTACCCACAGGAGACCTGCGCGATTGCGTTCTCGGAGTACTGGTCGACGATGACCATGCGTCCCTTGTTGAGTTCCGTGCGGTCGACGTAGATGACCTTGGCCTCGTCGGAATGCTTGGTCGAGGAGACGAAGAGCGTCGCCTCGGCCATGCCGTACGACGGCTTGATCGCAGTCTTGGGCAGACCGTACTGAGCAAAAGCGTCGTTGAACTTGCGCATCGACGACGTCGTGACCGGCTCACTGCCGTTGATCAGACCGATGACGTTGCTCAGGTCCAGGGTCTCGCCGTCCTTCGGCAGGCCACGCGCGGCAGCGTGCTCGAAAGCGAAGTTGGGAGCGGCAGCAAAGGTGCCGGCGCCGTCGGAAACCGCAGCAAGTTCCTTGATCCACCGGTACGGCCGCTGCACGAAAGCACGCGGGCTCATGATGGTGATGTACTTGCCGCCCAGAGCAGGCAGGATGACCGTCAGCAGGCCCATGTCGTGGAACAGCGGCAGCCACGTGACGCCCCGAGAGTCCTCGTTGAGTTCGATGGAGTCGACCATCTGGAGCGCGTTCGTTCCGACAGCACGATGGGTGATCTCCACGCCGGCGGGAACTCGGGTCGAACCCGAGGTGTACTGCAGGTACGCGATGTCGTCGAGTTCGATGTCGGGGCGAACCCACGTTTCACCGACGGTGTCGGGAATCGCGTCGACGGCGATGATGCGCGGACGCTCGGCAGCGGGAAGCGAGCGGAACAACTGTCGAACACCGGCCGCCGACGATGCGGCAGTCAGAATCGCAGTCGGCTTGCAGTCACCGAGAACAGCGTGAAGACGGTCGGTGTGACCGGGCTCGTCCGGATCGAAGAGCGGCACCGCGATGGAACCGGCCTGAATGGCCGCGAAGAACGAAATGACGTAGTCGAGTCCCTGCGGAGCAAGAATCGCGACACGGTCGCCACGCTTGGTGACCTGCTGCAGACGGGCTGCAACAGCGCGCAGACGCACACCGAACTGCTCCCAGGTCAGCTCCAGGGCTTCACCGTCACGCTCGCGTGAGTAGTCGATGTACCGATACGCGAGCTCGTCCGCGTTGACACGCGAGTGTTGCTCGACGTAGTCGACCAGCGTGAAGCCTGGTTGCAGGCGGATCTGGCCCTTCTCGTCGAGAAAGCCATCGAACAGCGCGTTCATTCCATCTCCTCCGAAGCGATCACACAAGCACTGTCTTTCATGCCTGCGCCCCAGACTTCCTTCGCTCTCTCGGGTCCATCTTCGATCAATCGAATCGCACTTTGTGCGCAACTCACCTGAATCACTTCATCGATCCCAAACCATCGATATGTTACAGATTCGCATCGTCCGTATTCTCCGGCCTACTCGCCCGCCAGTAACGGGATGATCGGGGCGAACGCTTCCATCTGCGTCGGGAAGACCCCGACGTACGACATCGACGTCTTCTCGCGGACCAGTCGAATCTGGTCTGCGATTTCCTCGAAAGTGCCCACAGCCAGGTATGGAGAGTTCAACAGCTCCTCCACGCTCAGCTTACGATCCACTTCGATGTTCGGCGGAAAACCTTGGTCCAGAGCGGCGATTGCCATTTCGGCAGCCTGCTCTCGATCGTCGGTGATCATGATCATGGTGATGGTCCAGTTGAGTTCGATCTCATCGAAACGCTCGCCGGCAGCTTCGCGGATCCGCTCGACACGTTCGATGGTCTTTTCCATCGTGATTCCGGAGAGCAGAAGCCGCCCGTCACGGTTGGTCGGTGTGGCGACCGAGATGATGTCCGCGTACTTCGCCGCGAGAGCAAGCATCTTCGGGCCTCCGCCGCCCACGATGATCGGTGGCCGCGGGCCCTGCCGCGGTCGCGGGCTGCCCTTGAGGCCGCGCACCTGATAGTGCTTGCCTTCGAAAGTGCATTCCTGCCCGCGCAGAAGAACGTCGAGAATCTGCAGAGACTCCTCGAGCTTCTCGATGCGAACGCCCGGGCTCTCGTAGGCGATGCCGCCCTTGTCGAACTCTTCCTTCATCCAGCCCGCACCGATACCGAGTTCGAGTCGACCACCGGACAGCACGTCGATTGTCGCCGCGTCCTTCGCGAGCACAGCAGGATGACGGAAGCCGTTGGCCAACACGGCGGTGCCGAGACGAATCTTGTCGGTGGCCACCGCGAGCGCTCCGAGAGCGGCGATCGGGCCGACCTGATTACCCAGGTGATCCGGAATCATGAACGAGTCGTAGCCGAGTTCCTCGGCCTTCTGCGCAAGCTTGACGAAGCGTCGCGCACCACCCTCTTCGGCGTTGCCCTCGCCACCGGCCGCAAACCGAAATTTGCGTAGGGCATCGCTGCCGTGGGTGGAACTCATATATCGATCTCCTGTGATGGACACGTACGTCGTACTCGAACTACAAACTCGGACAAATCGAACCTACTCGCCAGTCACTTACGTGACAGCACTGTAGAGGAAGCCCCCGGACCGTGCAGCACTCTACCGGGACCAAACGAGCAGATTACCCGCGAGCGAACTCCCGAGACGCCCGATTGTGACGAATCAACAGTGCGGCGGTGACTCAACTGTGGGGCGGCGTCGGTGCAGCGTCGATCTTCTCCGCAGCCCACTGTGCCATCCATTGGGTGGCCGTCGTGCCGTTCGGATCGACTTGGAAGGAGTTGTACATCGCGTGCACAGGGTTGTTGTAGTACTCGAGCAGTCGCGGCGCCGAACTCAGCCAGTTGGTCGGGTTGAGAGCGGCTGCCGGCGCGTCGCAGATACCGTCGCTCGGCGCGCAGATCTGATAGGTCCGATCGTTGAGGTCACCGAACCCGCCGGGCCTCGGGCCGGTCATCGTCAGACCGGGCAGCTTCAGCCCGTTCAGCGACAGCTCGGCGCCGACACCGGCAACGCTCGGGCCAACGGTGTTCCCGAACGCCGGATCGCGCCGACCGTCGGCGATCAAGCCGACGCCCAGAACCAGATCGGCAGGCACCGCGCCGGTACCGTCGCCGATACTCGCGGCGACGTCACCCGCAATCACCGCGCCCTGGGAAAATCCGGTCAGGACGTAACTCGTGAGCGGGCACTCGGCGTGCCGCTTCATCAGAAAGTCGTTAGTGGCAGCAGTTCCCGCGGCCCGACTGTTGTTGTAGGACTGCTGTCCGTCCGGCGGGATCGCCACCGGATTCGAAAACTGTGCGACATACGGAACGGTGTAGACGTCGGCCCGGGAAGTATCGAACTTCTCCTGCAGAGGACGGGTCACGTTCAGCATCAACGACGCCGGATTGGCCGTCGGGTTGTACGGGTCGTCGGTAGCGCTCGACTCCCACGTACCCGGTATGGCTACTACCTGGACATCGGGGCAACTGGCCGGCTGAGACACCGGAGGCTCCGGGCTCGGCGGGATCGGAGTCGGCGAAGGCACCCGCCCGGCCAGGATGTACCAACCGCCGATCACGACCGCTGCGACCACGAGAATGATCAGCAGCGGGATCAGGCACCCACGACGCTTTCCAGACCTCGCCATGACCCGCGCCTACTTGCAGTAGGTGGCGTTGGCGACGTCGATGTAGATCTGAGCGTTCGCACCTGCCTGCTCGGGAGTGATCTGCTTGCCTTCCGCCGACGCTTCCTGGCCGACGAAGGCGGTCACGAAGGTCAGGACCTCGTCGTCGGTCTGAGGACCGGCAGCGCAGATGTAATTGGCCGTGTTGACGGCGATGCTTCCGTCACCGGCTGGGGTGATGCCCTTCGCCTTCAGTCCGTCGAGGAACTTCTGTGCCTCGGGACTGACCTCGACGACTGTGGGACCCGGGAAGCCCTCGATGCTCTGCGGCTGCTCCGGCGGCGCGGTGGCCGCGGCTCCCGGGCTGGTGGGCGCAGCCGACGCCGTCGTGGTCGCAGAGGCGGACGCAGATGCCGAACCGCTCGAGGACGAAGCCGCCGCGGACGTCGTGGTGACCGGATTGGAGGTTGCAGTGGAGTCGTCACTACCGCACGCGACAAGCGCGCCACCGGTGGCGAGCGCCAGGGCGCCGACCGCGATCGCGCGTGCACAAGTGTTTCGGTTACCCGAGAAAAGCGACATCAATGTCCGTCCTTGCCTTCAGTCGAAAGTCCATCAACAGGTTACGCAACGCACGCGGGCGGGCACCGATCCGTGATCGGGCCCGCCCGTCGTGCACCACTGTGAGTTAGTGAACTTCTGTCTTGTCACCGATCACCGTGATGTAGCCGAACTGGAAGTTCTGCTGGACACCACCGGGAATGTCGAACTTGTCACTGATCGGGAATCCGAGTCGTCCACCTTCGTATCCGACGCTCTTCCAACCGTCGAACAGCGGACCGTTCTCGACGGACCATGCACCGGTGCCGGGGCTCCAGTAGATGTTGCCGCCCTCGAACTCGGTGAAGCGTCCGTTGTCCTTGATCGGAACCTCGTTCGACTTCGGGAATCCGAGCCAGCCGTTTTCCCAGCCGAGTTCGCCGTACTTGCCCATGATCATTCCGAGAACCGCGTGAGTTCCGTTGGCGCTGCTGTACATTGCGCCGATCTCGAATCCCTGGACCTTGCCCGGCTTGCCGGGGGTCGCGATCTCGTCGGCAGTCGGGTAGCCGAGCGGGCCACCTTCCCAACCCTGTGCGGACCACTCGGCGAGGATGTCGCCGCTGACGGGGTGAGCGCCGGTCTGCGGGGTCCAGTAGATGGAGCCGTTCTGGAAGTGGTTGAAGCGTCCGCGTCCGTCGGGGGTACCGAGTTCGGGGGTACGCGGGAAGCCGAGCGGGCCGGCTGCTGCTCCGGTGTTCATGTACGCGCCGGCGATGCGACCGGCGACGGGCTGGGCGCCCGTTCCACTGGTGAAGTAGATGCGACCGTTGCGGAAGTCCTGTGCCAGGCCACCCGCGACGCTGTACTCGGGGGTGATGCAGTCACCGATCCAGCCGTTGGCTGCGGCCGTCGCACCGATCTCACCCGAAGTGCCGCAAGCCGGCTTCTCGACCTCGACGCCGATGGCGTTGGCCAACTGCGGCCACAGCTGATGAAGCTCGAACTGCCAGTACGGCCACGAGTGGGTTCCGGACGGGCGGTAGTTGACCTGCGCGGGGATTCCGAGCTGGTTGAGCTTGGTCGCGAAGGTCTGCGAGGTCAGGCGAGCGAGGATCTCGAGGCCCATGCCTGCGTAGTTGGTGCTCACGCCGGGAATTCCCGACGGCTGGTCGTACGGGCCGGTCGTACCGCTACCACTCGAGACGTACAGGCTGACGCCCTTGAGCTTCTCGGCGAGCGCGTACGGATCGTGTGCAGCCCACTGCGGGTTGGACGGCGGTCCCCACATCGCGGCGGAGTTGTATCCACCGGCGTCGGTCATCGCGAACTGGATTGCCTGAGGCATGCCGAGCGAGGTGGTGGTGAGGATGCCGGAGAGCGAAGCGGCGAACTTGAAGAAGCCGGGGTTGCGCGCCGTGAGGAACATGGCGGACGTGCCGCCCATCGACAGTCCGACGACACCGCGTGTCTGCGTGGTCCGCCAGTCCTTTTCGAGGATGGGGGGCAGTTCCTTGGTCAGGAACGTCTCCCACTGGTAGTTCTTGCCGTTGTCGGGCTGGAGCCAGTCGGAGTAGAAGCTGGACTGACCGCCGACCGGGAGGATGACGTTGACGTTCTTGTCCGCGTAGAAAGACTCGGCGTCGGTCTCGTAGGTCCAGGCGTTCTCGTTGTCGGTCGCGCGAAGACCGTCGAGCATCCAGACCGAGGGGAAGCTGGCCGACGGATTGACGTTCCAATCGCGGGCCAAGAGGATCTGCACCTGAATCGGGGTGCCCATCGCGGGAGAGTTCACCCACAGCGCGACGCGACGCTCGCTGAGCCAGTCGACCTTCGTGACCGCTGCTCCGGTGGGGTTCTGGGTGGCGGCCGGTGCGGCCTGAGCAGGTGCCGGCGCGGCTGCCGCGGTTCCGGCCGTCGTCAAGCCCGCGGCGATCGGCAGAACCAGCATCGCTGCCAGTGCGCCGACGACCTTTGTCCGGAAGGTTGCCCGGGACCGGCGACGGTCCTCCGTGGCAAGGCCTACTCGCATGAGCTCACTCTCTTTCCTTACGTTCGGTCCGCGCGTCGATCGTGTGGCCGCCTGAGCAGCCAGACCCCCGTTGAAACTATTTCTACACGCAAACGATCCCCGCTTGGGGTAGCCGCGCTGTTACTGGTGGTGCAATTGTTACTGACATCGGGCGCTTGTGCAGCACCTGAATACACAAGTGCCGTCCCGGTTCTCCTTCGAGGAGTCCGGAACGGCACTGGTGAAGTGACTAGGTCACGGGATCGCGCACGATCACCAAGCGTTCATGGTGTCGAGGATCTGGCCGCGAGCCTTCCACAGCTCTGCCGACCAGTACGGCCACGAGTGCGTGCCGTTGGACGGGAAGCTGTAGGTGGCCGGGATACCCAGCGAGTTCATGCGGATCTGGAATGCACGGGTGTTGACCAGGGCGAGAGCCTCGAGGCCCATGCCGTTAGCCGTGTTGTAGTAGTCGATCGGTGCGCGCGGGTGGTCGTATTCACCGGGCAGGCCGCTTGCCGACGAGATGTACATCGACAGGCCCTGCAGACGCGGTGCGAAGACGAACGGGTCGTTGCGCAGCCAGGACGGGCTCCACGGCGGTCCCCACATGGAGTCGACGTTGAAGCGACCGGCATCGAGCATTGCGACGCGGATTGCCTCGCGCATGCCCGGAGCCGAGATGTTCAGGTAGCCCGACAGCGAGCCGGCGAACTTGAACTGGTCACGGTGGTAAGCAGCCAGCGTCAGAGCAGCGCTGCCACCCATCGAGAGGCCGAGGACCGCGTTGTTGGTGGGCGAGACGCCGTAGTTCGCGAGGAAGTTGGGCAGTTCTTCGGTGAGGAAGGTTTCCCACTTGTACGTGATCTGCTGGCCGTTGAAGTTCGACGGTGCATACCAGTCGCTGTAGAAGCTGGACTCGCCGCCGACGGGCATCACGAGGGTGATGTTGTCGTTGCGATACTGGTCCATCGCATTGGTCTCGAAGCTCCACGCGTTGGCGTCGTTACGCGCACGCAGGCCGTCGAGGAGGTAAAGGGCAGCGTTTCCGCCGCGAGCGGCCCACTGGACCTGGACCTTGATGTTGCCCATCGAGGAGGGCACCCACAGCTCGTCGTATCCGCCGGAGGGGGCGGTGTGGCTGGGAGCAGTGTGCGCAGGCGCAGCAGAGGCGACAGCACTACCGGCAACTCCTGCAGCAAGGGGGAGCACAAGTGCTGCGGCACCGATGGCCAACGCTCGGTGCTTGAGGCGCTGGGTCAGCCTCTTTCTGGCAAAACGCATGGATACTGCTCTCTCTCTTCGTCTGCGGAACCCACTCGGTGGAGTGGTTCCGGCGGATTCCGTCGGGGAACAGGCTTTTCTGCCAGCCCGAACGAGTTCGGGTCGGCAGCGGACCTCTTCCAAGTCACACTGCGCTCGCTGGACTTTATGTCACAGGTTCAGCTGTGACAAATAGGTGGACCGTTACGTCCCAATCCGCGAGCAACACCGTCATCACCCCTCGGGGGTGATTCAGGTTAGGTGAATCGTCTTCGAGTACATCGTGGCCAATCAATTCGGTGTTACTGAATCGAAATATTCAAACCCTCAACAGTCGGTGATGCTGATCACATCACCTGGGTGACTCCGGTGGAACGAGACCGCAGCGTTCCAATTCGTAGGCCGGAACCCGGTCGAATCGGTACTTCGCGAAGTCGAATGCCTGCTGGAAGTTCTGTTTGAATCTGGCCCAGGTCAGCTCGGAGCGGTACGACGTGAGCAACTCCTGCGTTTCCGGGCAGGTGATGGCCAGCTTTGCGTCCGCAACCCAGTCTTCGTCGAGGAAGAACGGCAGCCACGGTCGAACGTCGATCATTCCCGTGTCCGCGACCACCCAGTCCGGATAGAGATTCTTGTCGTGCCCGATCCGGCCGTCCTCGAGTCGCTCGGTGTGAGCTGCCAGGGGGTACGCCAGCCCCATCTGATCGAGCACCCGAACGTCGAGGCCGACGTTCATGCTCGTCATTCCGAGGTTGAGGAAGAAGACGACGTGCTCGGCCGGCTCTTCGATCGGTCCGGGTGGTGGGACGACGAACCAGGAGTCGTAGCTCGCGGACGGCAGCAACAGCCCACCCTCCGGAGTCCGCGCGATGGTCTCGACCATGGCACGCATTCGCGGATAGTCGAGGTAGTCCTCGGCCAGGATCGGATGCTTGTGACCGGTGTTGAGTGCGTAGAACGCTCGCTCGTCGACGATTCCCGAGCGACCCACCACGGATCCTTCGGGCATACCCGTCGTGTTCGCGGCGAAGAAGGCCCAGATGATCGTGCCGATCCACAGCACCGCCGAGACTCCGAAGATCGCGGTGTCGCGATTACTTCCGAACGCTGCCCGCGCCGGCACCCGCAACGGAATGACCGCCACCGGGATGAGCAGGCAGAACAGCACCGGCAACAGGACGCGGCCGTGCATGAAGTCGCCGCCGACGCGCAGAGAGTAGATCCCGAGGATCAGCCCACTGCCGAGAATGAAGGTGACAATCGACCGCGGCGTGCGCAGAAACTGCTGAAAGCGCTGCCACAGCGGGCGTGCGGGTTGATCTGCGGTAGCGGTAGGTGTGTCCGCTCGGCTTCGCCACACGAGCAGCAGCGCACCGATGAGCAGGAACAGCAACGGCAACCAGAGCAGGTACGGCCCGACCAGGTTCCACAGGTACGCAAAACCCTGCGCCCACTTCGCGCCACCGGCGTCCTTCGACACCGCGGTGTTCGGGTACGGCAAGGCGTAGTAGCCCATTCGCCAGATCTGATAGGCCACCGGGACAAGTCCGGCGACGACGACGATCAGTGTGCGAATCTTCCAGGTCAGGCCTGCGGAGAGAACGATCATCATCAACGCGGCAGCACCGGGAATCGCCATCTCGGGTCGAACCAGTGGTCCGAGTCCGGCCACGAACGAGAGAGTCAGGATCGACGCCGTGGACGGCGTCGACGCCTGCGCCCACCGAACGAGCAGTACCCACAGGAGCGCGATCCAGAAGATCACCAAGCATGTCTCGAGCCCGGAAGTGGCGAAATCTCGCGCAGGCGGAACCGCGATGTAGACGAGAACACCCGCCGGTACCAGCAGGATCGTTCCGCCCGCCGACGGCCGAACGCCGCGGTACAGACGACCGGTGCCGAGCATCGCCAACACGACGGCAGCAGTCGAGAGTACGAGCGCGATCGTCAGAACAACGTATTCGAGACGGATCTGCGTGAGCCAACTGAACGCGTAGACGATGTACGTCCACGCGGTACTCGTGTTCGCCTCGACACGCTCACCCGCGTTGAAGACCGGGCCGTTCCCCGCGAGCAGGTTGCGGACGGTTCGCAAGACGATGAGTCCGTCGTCGGCGATCCAGCGACGCTCCCACGCACCCCAGAACATGAGGGCAGCAGCAAGCACCACCCCGCCGAGAAAAACTCCTCGACTGAGGGTGGTGCGATTCGCCGCAGTGTCGACGTGCGGGTCAGCCTCGGTGCGTGGCTCAGACGAGGTAGACAGCGACACCCACTACTCCGATCCACGCAATCGCGAGGAGTTGCAGCACCCGGTCACCGAGCGCGATCTCCTCAGGCTCTCCGGCTTCGCCGCCGTCGACGTCCACCGCGTATCGCAGCACCGCGATGGTGAACGGCACCATCGAGATGGCGTACCAGTTGGTGCCCTTGATGGCGTCCTGTTGGAACGCCCACAGTCCGTAGCAGAGGACCAGCGTCGTCGCTGCCATCGTCCACACGAAACGCAGGTACGTCATCGTGTAGCTCTCGAGGGACTTACGGATCTTGGCGCCGGTCTTCTCGGCCAACTGCAGTTCGGCGTAGCGCTTGCCTGCCGCCATGAAGAGTGATCCGAACGCCATCATCAGCAGGAACCACTGCGAGAGATCGATCTCGGCGGCAACGCCACCGGCGATCGCTCGAAGCAGGAAGCCGGACGAGACGATGCAGATGTCGATGACGGCCTGATGCTTGAGACCGAAGCAGTAGGCGAGCTGGATGACGATGTACACGCCCATGACCACGGCGAGTTGCCAGTTGGCCAGGAAGGACAGCCCGATCGCACCGGCAAGCAGCACGACGGCCATGCCGTAGGCGATGTTGACGGGTAGAACGCCGGCCGCGATGGGACGGAATCGCTTCGTGGGGTGAGCACGGTCGGCTTCGACATCCATCGCGTCGTTGACGAGATAGATGCCTGATGCCGCCATACAGAACACGACGAACGCCAGCGCGACGGGCAACAGCACGTCGGCTTCGGTGGCGGTTCCGGCCGCGATGGGCGCTGCCAGCACAAGGACGTTCTTGACCCACTGACGTGGGCGAAGCGCCTTGACGATGCCGGCGGGCAGGGACTTCGGGGGTCCGCTGACCGTAGCCGGTTCCTCGCTCATTTATCTCCACATTTCTGTTCGGCTCTGGCTTCTTCGACCCGGCGAACTACCGCCGCGGATGCGGCTCCCAGTGCCGCTCCGGCGAGTACGTCGGTCGGGTAGTGAACTCCCAGGACCAGACGCGAGAGCATCATCGGGGGCACCAGCAACGCCGGTAAGGGTAGCCCGGTGAGCCGACCGATCAGCACAGCCGCCGCCGTCGTCGACGTCGCGTGTGATGACGGGAAGCTGAGCTTGCTCGGTGTCGAGACGTTGACCTGCACCGAAGGATCGGAAGGTCGCTTGCGCCTGACCACTCGTTTGATCACCACGGAGGCGGCGTGTGCACCGAATGCTCCGACGGCCGCTCCGGCCCATTCCCGTCGACGCGGCTTGTCCACAGCAGCTCCGACGGCAGCGATCGCGATCCACCCGAGGGAGTGCTCACCGAAGTGAGACATACCGCGGGCGACCTTGACGGCTCCCGGCAGCTGCCCGACGGTCGACTGAATCCCGGCCAGAATCTGTACTTCAGGAGATGCCGAAGACACGTTCCCACCTTTCCGTGCTGGTCAGTGAAGGAACGGCGTCCTGGTACTGCTTCTTGAGCTCGGGGAAACGGGCGGCGAGTTCGCGGCGCAACCGTGTTGCTTCCTTGAGCAGTTCGAGCGCGAGTTTCGGGTTTCGCTTGCGGTAGACGACGCCGCGACCGTCGGCCGTGGTGACGGTGACGCCGTCGACCTGCGAGAGCAGGAACCAACGGGCGTCGATGGTCGGAACGTTGAGCTGAGGGCGCTCGAGGTGTTCCGGCTTGGCCGGCTTCACGTTGTGCACTCCGGCCCTGAGGACCCGGGTGATCTTCGCGACGGTCGACAGCGGCAGGCTCACGTCTCCGACATCCGCACCGGAGGGCAGCGGCAACGCAGTCGACGACGGCAGTACGACGGCGTCGGAGAATTCCTTGCGCTGGGCGTGGACCTCACCGAGTGCCGTCGGCAGCATGTTCGCGACGTGCTCGGGTCCGGCGAGGAAGTCCGCGATGGCCTTGTTCTGGATCGCGACGGTGGAGTACTCGAGGCACAGCAGGTGCTTGAGCGTTGCCTTCACCGTGTTGACCACGAGGCCACGGCCGTTGCCCGGCATGTGGAGCGCGGCCACCACCAGACGGTTACGGAGGTGGAAGTACGCCTGCCAGTCGATGGCGTCGTCCTTGTCGCTCCACGCCATGTGCCAGATCGCGGCACCGGGCAGCGTGACGGTCGGGTATCCGGCTTTCTTTGCGCGCAAACCGTATTCGCAGTCGTCCCACTTGATGAAAAGCGGTAGCGGCTGCTTGATTTCTTCGGCGACCTGGCGCGGGATCATGCACATCCACCAGCCGTTGAAGTCGACGTCGATGCGGCGGTGCAGGAGTTTCGATTCGCGCAGCGGCTTCTTCGAGAAATCGTGGTCGTATTCGACGTTCGGTGCCGCGGTCCACATGAAGATGCCGCGGTCGACCACTTCACCCATCACGTGGAGGTGGCTTCGTTCCTGCAGGTTGAGCATCTGCCCACCCACCAGCATCGGCGACTTCGCGAAACGCGAGAACGAAAGCGCACGCAGAATCGAGTCCGGTTCGATCTCGATGTCGTCGTCCATGAACAGGATGTGCTGGCACTGCGTCGTCTTGAGTGCCTCGTACATGATTCGGCTGTATCCGCCCGAGCCGCCGAGGTTGCCCTGATCGTGAATGGCGAGCCGATCACCGAGCGCTGCAGCAGCTTCGGCGAATCCGGGTTCGTCACGCACCTTGCGGGTGCCCTGATCCGGCATGATGACGGCCTTGATCACGTCCGACACCAGCGGATCCGAAGCCAGTGCAGCAAGCGCCTTGACCGCGTCGGTCGGACGGTTGAACGTCGGAATACCAACGGCGACAGTCGCTTCGCCTGGAGCCTCGACGGGCGCGTACCAGCCGCCGCTCTCGACGACCACTGCCGTATCGGTGGTGATGTCGAACCAGATCCAGCCACCGTCCTCGAACGGCGCCAGTTCCACCTCGAACTCGACCGCGGCATCGCCGTCGGCAAATTCCTTACCTTCCACGTGAATTCGCGAGGAATCCGCCTTGGAACGGTAGATGTCGACGCGGCCGTGGCCGGACAGCTCGAGACGAAGGACCACCGATTTCAGGATGGACCATCGACGCCAGTAGCTGGCAGGGAACGCGTTGAAGTACGTGGCGAACGAGACCTCGGTCTCGGCGCCGAGCGCTACCGACGTGCGCGAGGTCGAGTGCGCCCGCCGACTATTGGACCAGGACTCTTCCAAGTACAACGTGCGGACGTCGAGCGGCTCACCGGCGCGGGGCAGGATGATCCGCTGAAGCAGGGACTTGCCGAGGTAGGTCACCTCGTCGCCGCTGACGGCATCTTCGCCTTCGAGTAGATGACGTGCGTTCATTCGCTCTCCCCTGCCAATTCCGCACCCGTTTCGAGATGCGGGCGCAGGGTGTTCTCGAACATCGTCAGCGCGCTGGCGATCGCCATGTGCATGTCCAGGTACTGGTAGGTGCCGAGACGCCCACCGAAGAGGACCTTGTTCTCCACGGTCTCCTTCTTGGCGCGTGAGCGGTACGCGGAGAGCTTCTCGCGATCCTCGGGAGTGTTGATCGGGTAGTACGGCTCGTCCTTCGCCTCCGCGGCACGTGAGAACTCACGCATGATGACGGTCTTGTCGGTCGGGTACTCGCGCTCCGGATGGAAGTGACGGAACTCGTGGATACGGGTGAACGGCACGTCGGCGTCGTTGTAGTTCATGACCGGGGTGCCCTGGAAGTCTCCGGTGGGCAGAACCTCGGTCTCGAAATCGAGGGTGCGCCATCCCAGTGCACCTTCGGAGTAGTCGAAGTAGCGGTCGAGCGGGCCCGTGTAGATGACAGGGGCGTCGGGGCTGGCGGTGCGCAGTTCGTCGCGGACGTCGAAGTAATCGGTGTCGAGGCGGACCTCGATCTTCGGATCCTTCGCCATGTTCTCGAGCCACGCCGTGTAGCCGTCGACAGGCAGGCCCTCGTACGTGTCGTTGAAGTAGCGGTTGTCGAAGTTGTAGCGGACCGGCAGGCGGCTGATGTTCGCGGCGGGCAACTCGGTGGGGTCGGTCTGCCACTGCTTAGCTGTGTAGTCACGCACGAACGCTTCGTAGAGCGGGCGTCCGATCAGGGAGATCGCCTTCTCTTCGAGATTGGAGGCGTCCTTCGAATCGATCTCGCTGGACTGTTCGGCGATGAGGGCGCGTGCTTCTTCGGGAGTGAAGTACCGACCGAAGAACTGCGACACGAGACCGAGTCCCATTGGGAACTGATACGCCTGTCCCTTGTGCAGCGCGAAGACGCGGTGCTGGTAGTTCGTGAACTCCGTGAACTGGGTGACGTAGTCCCAGACCTTCTTGTTGGAGGTGTGGAACAGGTGGGCACCGTACTTGTGGACCTCGATGCCGGTCTCCGGCTCTGCCTCCGAGTATGCGTTTCCCCCCAGGTGGTGACGGCGATCCAGCACCAGCACGCGCTTACCCAGCTGGGTAGCGGCACGCTCGGCGATGGTCAGCCCGAAGAATCCCGAACCGACGACGATCAGGTCGTACTGGGCACGGGCGGTCTCTGAATTTGCAGCGGTCACGATGAACCAGGGTATCGGACCTGTTCGGAAGCCGAGGGTTGGATGCGTCACCAGGGCCGATGCGGCAAGTCAGGACGTTGCAAGACCGATTAGACCGGAAGCACTCGGTGCACCGCTCGACTCGAATTCGATCACGATCGGTTCGTCGACGGGGAAGTGTGCGGGAAGTAGAAGTAGTCCCTCCGACGCGCAGCGTTCGAGAAGTTCGCGGCGGGTGACCCTCGCGATCTCGGGATCCGCGTCGCCGCCCTGGCTGAGGTCCGGGTACAGAAACTGGATCGGATGGTGGATCACATCGCCGGAGATGACGGCGCCGCCGTCGGCAGTGCGAATCTCGATCACGATATGGCCCGGCGTGTGGCCGGGCGCGCTGCGAACGACGACGCGTGTGCCTTCGGACTCGACCAGGACGTGGCCGTCGTCGACCGCCTCCCACTTCGCCCCGTCCAGAACGGGACGGACGCTGTCCTCGAAGGTCTGCGCCAGATCCGAGACCACTCCTTCGTGTGGACCGTCGGCGGCGAGTTGTTGGAGCGCGGCCAGTTCGGTGCGATCGAAAATGTAGGTCGCGCGGGGGAAGGTAGGCCGCCAGGTTTCGGCGTCGAGGGCGGTGTTCCAGCCACAGTGGTCAGGGTGCAGATGTGTGCTGACCACCAGATCGACGTCGTCGACGGACACACCGGTGGCTGCGAAGCGTGAGAGGTAGTCGGTGCCGAACATGTGATGCGGCAAGAGGTTCGGCCGGTGCTTGCTGTTTCCGTTGCCGGTGTCGACGACGACGGCCTTGCCGCCGATCTCCACCAGGTAGGTGTGGATGGCAAGCACGAGGTCACCACTACCCTCGTCGAAGAACTCCGGTGTCAGCCGCGCCGACGCTTCACTGATCTCGGCCTCACTCGCCTGGGGAAAGAGCTCTCGCGGCGGAAACGGCCAGTGCGCCAGCTCTGTCAGTTGGGTGACGCGTGCCGACCCGACGTCGATGGTGAAGCTCATCAGTGTTTGCCTTCCGAACAGCTCGATACCGCTTGTGGGCACACACAAAGGCACCCACCGAAATGCTCGGTGGGTGCCTGGTCGGTGTCAATGGTTTTCGACGCCGGTGATCAAAGACTCTTCGCGATGATGCCCTTCATCACTTCGTTGGCGCCGGCGTAGATCTTCTGGACGCGGGAGTCCTCGTACATGCGCGCGATCGGGTATTCACGCATGTAGCCGTATCCGCCGTAGAGCTGCACGCACCGGTCGACGACGGCGCATTGCTGCTCGGTGAGCCAGTACTTGACCATCGCGGCGTCTGCGCCGTCCAGCTCGCCGTTGAGGTGATCCTCGATGCAGTTGTCGAGGAAGACACGGCAGGTGCGTGCGATCGTCTGGCACTCGGCCAGCTCGAAGGCGGTGTTCTGGAACTCGAAGAGGCTGTGCCCGAACGCTTGACGCGCCTTGGTGTATGCAACGGTCTCCTCGACTGCACGCTCGATGGTGCCGATGGCCTGCGCGCCGATGATGAGGCGTTCCTGCACCAGCTGCGCCATCAACTGACCGAAGCCGAGCCCCTCGGACTCACCGAGGAGGTTCGAGACGGGAACGCGAACGTCGGTGAAGGACAGCTCCGACGTATCGGCGCCGTGCTGACCGACCTTGTCGAGCACGCGGCCGACCGCAAAGCCTTCGCAGTCACGAAGATCCACGATCAGGAGCGAGACACCCTTGGCGCCCGCCTTGGGGTCGGTCTTGACGGCAAGCACGATCATGTCTGCGCTGCCACCATTGGTGATGAAGGTCTTCGACCCGTTCACGACGTAGTGGTCACCGTCACGGATCGCGGACGTGGTGATTGCCTTGAGGTCGGAACCTGTTCCTGGCTCGGTCATTCCGATGGCGCCGAGGATTTCGCCCGTCGCCATACCTGGCAGCCAGGCCTTCTTCTGCTCTTCGCTTCCGTACTCGAGCACGTAGTGGGCGACGATGCCACTGTGCACGGAGTTACCGAGCGCATAGTCACCGCAGTAGCCCTGCGCCTCGAAGACAGCGAGATCGTGCGCGAAAGTTCCACCGCCCCCGCCGTATTCCTCGGGAATCGAGCAGCACAGCAGGCCGAGCTTGCCGGCTTCGAGCCACACGGACCGGTCGACGCGATGCTGAGCGTCCCACTGCTCACGCTTGGCGATCAGTTCACGATCGAAGAAACCACGGGCCAGTTCGGCTACTGC
This sequence comes from Rhodococcus sp. MH15, assembly GCF_019266045.1. NCBI lineage: Bacteria > Bacillati > Actinomycetota > Actinomycetes > Mycobacteriales > Nocardiaceae > Rhodococcus > Rhodococcus sp. MH15. The sequence continues at coordinate 196,495 of NZ_LPNP01000065.1, read as the reverse complement.
GGTGATCTCGTCGTCGTGCCACGACGGCTTGCGCTTGGTCGCCATGATCAGACCCGCTTCAGCAGGGCAGCGAGTGCCTGACCGCCGCCGATGCACATGGTGACGATGCCGAATTCGAGGTCGCGGCGAACCATGTCGCGCGCGGCACGCAGGGTCAGGATGGCTCCGGTGGCGCCGACCGGGTGTCCGAGGGCGATCGCTCCGCCGTACGGGTTGGTCTTCTCCGGATCCAGGCCACTGTCACGGATGACGGCGATGGCCTGCGAAGCGAACGCCTCGTTGACCTCGGCGGTGCCGATGTCGGAAGGCTTCAATCCTGTTTGTGCAAAGAGCTTTTCGAGAGCGAGCACGGGAGCGTAGCCCATCAGACCGGGCTCCATGGCTGCCGTCGTGACGGTTTCGAGCGTGACCAGTCCGGTGAGACCGCGCTTGGCTGCCTCGGTGCCCGTCGCGAGGACGAGTGCGCCGGCGCCGTCGTTGATCCCCGACGCGTTACCGGCGGTGACGGATCCGCCCTCTTCGAATGCGGGGCGCAGCTTGGCGAGGGTTTCGACGGTGGTTCCGGGCTTGGGATGCTCGTCCTCGGTGACGGTGACGGAGCGCCGACCACCGGTCTCGACGGGAGTGATTTCCTCGGCGAATGCCGCCTTCGCTGCGTCGGTAGCGGCGCGGCGCTGAGATTCGACGGCGAACTCGTCCTGCTGCTCGCGACTGACGCCGTACTTACGGGCGACGGCTTCGGCAGTGCGGCCCATGTGAGCCTTGCTGAACGGGTCGGTGAGCATCGCGACGGTGCCGTCGACGAGGCTGCGATCGCCGAGCTTGTAGCCCGAGCGGGCGGCGAAGTCGTAGAAGGGCATGCGAGACATGCTCTCGTCACCGCCGGCGAGCGTGATGGCAGCTGCGCCCCATCGCATCTGCATCGCCGCAGACCACACAGCCTGCAGACCGCTGCCACAGAGGCGGTTGACGGTGTAGGCGGGGACGTTCTCGGGCAGTCCGGCGGCGATGCCGACGCGGCGTGCGTTGTAGGCGTCCGGGCCGACCTGGCCGATGCAGCCCATGACGACCTCGTCGATGTCTTCGGGCGCAACGCCGGCGCGGCTCAGCGCGGCCTTGGCTGCTGCGGCGCCCAGCTCGTGTGCGGGTACGTCCTTGAAGACGCCGCCGAAGCTACCGACGGGGGTCCTGGCCCCGTCGACGATGACGATCGGTTCGGGTGTGGTCATGATTGTCCCCATCTGCTGTGCTCACGTCGATTTCTCTGTCCGTGGCCGATACTAGGACATCGAAGTATCTCGCAGATGGGGACGTTGGTGTCAGGGTGTGGGAGCGCTCTCGGCGACGGGCACGACCTCGGCGTCGGCGTCGGTGTCTTTGTGGTTCCGGTAGCGGTAGAGCCCGATACCCACGAGGATCGCTGCAAGTCCCAGGGACACGATCATCTGGCTGCGCGTCGAGTCCAGGGTGAGCATTCCGATGCAGAGCGCGATGATGGCGGCGATCGTGGCGTAGGTCAGGTACGGGAAGAACCACATCTTGAGTTCCAGCTCCTGGCCCGAAGCTTCGAGCTTGCGGCGGGTGCGCAGCTGGGACACCGAGATGACCAGCCAGACGAACAGCGCGATCGCACCGGAGGAGTTGACCAGGAACAGGAAGACCTTGTCCGGGGAGAGGTAGTTCATGCCGACGGTGAGGAAGCCGACGATCGTCGAGACCAGGACAGCGCGCATCGGGACGCCGGTCTTCTCGATACGTGAGAGCGACTTGGGGGCGTCGCCGCGGCCGGCGAGGGAGAAGATCATGCGGCTCGCGGTGTAGAGACCCGAGTTGAGGCAGGACAGAACCGACGTGAGGACGACGACGTCCATGATGTTGCCCGCGGCCGGAATGCCGTAGGAGTCCATGACGGCGACGTACGGGCTGAGTGCAACCGACGCGCTGTCCCAGGGAAGCAGAGTGACGACCACCGCGATCGAGCCGATGTAGAAGATGAGAATTCGCCAGACGACGGATTTGACGGCTGCGCGAACAGCTTCGAGCGGGTTGGCCGATTCACCGGCGGCGATCGTGGCGATTTCGGCCCCGAAGAACGAGAACACGACCACAAGGACTGCGGCGAGCATCGCTCCTGTTCCGTTCGGCAGGAAGCCGCCGTGACCGGTCAGGTTTGTCATTCCGGGTGCTTCGACGCCGGGCATCCATCCGCAGATCGCCACGATGCCCATGCCGAGGAACGCGATGATGGCGACGACCTTGATGGAGGCGAACCAGAACTCGAACTCGCCGAACGACTTGACCGAGATGATGTTGGTCAGCGTCAGCACGATCATCAGAATCAATGCCCAGGTCCACTGGGGAACCCCCGGAACCCAGCGATTCATGATGAGGGCACCGGCGGTGGCCTCGATGCCGAGCACGATGATCCAGAACCAGGCGTACAGCCAGCCGATCGAGAAGCCCGCCCAGCGGCCGATGGCCTTGTCGGCGTACGAGGAGAACGAGCCGGTTTCCGGCGACGCTGCCGACATCTCACCGAGCATGCGCATCACGAGGATGACGACGACGCCGGCAAGCGCGTAGGAAATCAGGACACCGGGTCCCGTCTCCTGGATCGCCACACCGGAGCCGACGAACAGTCCGGCGCCGATGACGCCTGCGATCGCAATCATCGACAGATGCCGCTTCTTCAGCGTGTGCTGAAGTGCCGGCTGGTCTGTACTGGACATCAGTACTCCTTGTGGGCTGTTCGGAACGTGGATCTCGGTGGCGCTCTATCCGGAGCGCATTTTCGATAGCGCCAGTGTCGGACCTTCGGCAAGCTCGCGTCAGGCTCCACTTTGTACAAACGTGACCGCAGGCACTACAAAGTGGCGAGTTCGAGGTGTCAGACTGGACTCATGCCCATCACGCTCCGCCAGCTTTGTGCGACCGAACAGTTCGGCCTTCGCGTCCTGGCTGGGCACGACCAGCTCGATCGCACCCTGACCTGGGCACATGTCTCCGAACTACCCGACCCGACGCCCTTCCTCGACGGCGGTGAACTACTACTCATCACCGGGGTGTCACTACCGACGACGGCCGCGGAAACGACCCGATTCGTACGGACCCTGGTGGCGGCCGGAATTGCCGGAATCGGTTTCGGAACCGGCCTCGGATACGAGCAGGCGCCACAGACTCTGGTGGATGCGGCCACCCGTTTCAGTGTGCCCCTTCTCGACGTCCCATTGCGAACACCTTTCATCGCCCTGACCAAAGCGGTGTCGAAGGCGCAATCCGACGACGACATGAAAGCGCTGCGCAGCAATTACCAGAGCCTGCGGCGACTGCTTCAAGCTGCGGTGACGGTCAACGGCACCCGGGCAGTCGTACGACGGGTGGCGGAATTGATCGGCGGATGGGCGGCTCTGCTGGACTCGGCCGGACATACCGTCGAGATCTCACACACCGCCGCGGCCGCCGGAATCGAGCGAACTGCCCCCGAGCGCGACGCCCGCCCGATGGAAGTCAGTTTCCTCACGAGTGAGAACGAGGACGTCATCTCCCATCCGCTGCTGACGTCGAGGGGAAAGCTGATGGGGTACCTCGTCGCCGGCTGCCCCGGCGCCGTCGGTTCACTGAATCAGGGCATCGTCATCGCAGCCGCGTCTCTGCTCACGTTGATGACGGCTCGAACCCGAGACGCACAGCTGACGATGAACCACCTTCGTACCGTTGCGATGCATCAGCTGTTCGAGGGACAGAATGCGCTCGCCCGCAACATCTCCGGGGAACTGTGGGGAGGATTTCCGGTCGAGCCTTTCCAGGTCTTCCACGTAGCGGGCCCGAGTGGCCTGCTCGAGAGCGTGTCCGTCTCACTGCTCGATGGTCTCAGCCGCGATCTGGCGTTCGGCATCACCGACGGTGCACTGATTGCCGTCGTCTCGGCTACCGACAGCGGGCGAATCCTCGCCCGTGTCAACGAAATCGACGTCACCGTCGGCGTGTCGGACATGCTGTGGTGGGACGATCTCTCGCGCGCCAGACGCCAAGCCGCGCAGGCAGCAGCCGAGGCCGGTGCCCGCAACCTGCCTTCGATGCGGTTCGCCGAACTCTCGGAGAGCGGATTGTCCGCATTTCTCGACCAGGATCGCTCGACGGCATTCGCGGCGGCACACTTGCGCCCGCTTCTGGAAGCGAAGGGCGGTAGCGATCTCTACCGGACCTTGGCCATGTGGTTGGCACACAACGGGGTGGGCGACGCCGCAGCCACAGCGCTGAATATTCATCGGCATACGTTGCGCAGCAGACTCGCTCGGATCGAGAGCCTTCTCCAGCTCGACCTCGGCTCCCCCACGGAACGTGCGGAGTTGTGGCTCGAGTACCGCCTGCTCGGCGACGCCCCGACCATCTGACCGACAACCAACGAACCCTGAACGACCTGAAGGGCCTCCGCCGGGTTACGGCAGAGACCCTTCAGAGTCGATACGTGCGAGTCGCTACCGACCGACCTTCCCCTAGCTTCCGCCCGTCGGTATCCACTCGCGGAGCACGTTGGCATCAACTACCTGCGCGCCCAAAACCTTTGTCCAGATGATGGTTCCGTTTTCGTAGACACGGAAAGTGCCTGCTTCGGAGGGCAACTGCATCTCCGGGCCGGCAGGAGCACCGAGAGAGCCGCTTTCACCGCCGAGCTCCCGATACTTCTTCTCGATCTGCGTCTCCGTAACCGTACCCGATGGATCGTCGGATGGCGAATTGGATTCCGGCACTGTCGATTCCGAATCCGGCGCCACTACCACACCCGCACCGTCACCGATGGTGAACCAGTCGGATTTCAGGCCGAGTTTCTGGCGGAACTGAATTCCGGTGGCGCCAACAGTTGCATCTGTTCCGACTACCTCGACTGCCGTCACTCGCCCGCCGTCGGTACCGAATCCGTTGCGCGAGAGAATCTTGAGCGATTGCAGCTCACCCACATCGAAGGCGTCCGCAATCTGCCCTGCGGTCAGATTCACTGTCCAGTCATGATTCGGAGAAAGGGCGTCACCGAGATCCTCGACGGCCGGGAATTCACCGCCGGAGCTGTAACCTCCTGTGGACGAGGAGAATTCGGTGGCAACAATCTTGCCGTCACGCGACAGAACGGCGCCGGCGGTGGACCGGACGGCTTCGGTGGTGCGGGGATCTTCCTTGCCCGCTCCGCCGTAGACCTGGCAGTCCTGAGTGTCGCAGGTGTCGGCGTACGAGCTGCGATGCTCGGTCGCAGCGTACGAGCGTGCTGCCACGGCTTGCGCCCGTAGCGCTTCGGCCCCACCGGAATCGGCCCATTCGGCCTTCGCTTCGACCGGCACCACGCCGAGCAGGTAGTCCTCCATGTCGAGGAGATTGACTGTCCGAGCCGAGCCGTTGTCGAGCACTACGCCGAGGGCGCCTCGATAGGGCGCATCGTTGTTGCACAGCTTCAGGAACTGGTCGGCGGGTCGATCCGGACCGAGGTCCACCGGGTCCACCCACGGATGCTCGGTGACCGCTTCCCAGACAACCCCGCCACCGCACCCGCTGGTGACCACTACCTGCGCACCGCCACCGGGCAGTGCAGTGAGATGGGCAGCCTCGCCGGGCGCGGTGCGCTGACCGTTGACCACGAGGCCGGCGTCGGAGTAGACGTCGAGCGTCGAGTTGTCCTGGGCCGTGAGCCGCACACTCATCTGGGCGGGCGGCATCGAGTCCAGGACGGTTCCCCCATAGTAGTGACTGAGGATTCGCTCGCCGGACCAGCCGTCGTTCTTGGCGTAGCCGTAAGCGCCCCACTGGCCCATTCCACGGCCATGTCCGTTGCCGTGCCCGGAGAGCGTGAATTGCGTGTCGGCAGCGACGGCGTGCAGGATCGACGGCTCGTCAGCGCGGATTTGCGTGAAACCTCCGATCGCGACGCCGAGCGCAAGAGCCGGAACGAGACCGAGGACCGAGATCCGCATCAGCGAGGTTCGCCTCCCGGGTCCGCCCACCAGAAAGCGACCTGCGCGACCGGACACAGGCCTCTTACCTGCAGTTCCGCTTCTTCCGCTTCTCGCCATCAATGCTCTCCTCATCGCTACCGGCCTCACGAGTCCGCGAAGTCGGTACTTCGCGCGCAGGCCAGTCCACAACGATTTAACTAAAGTCTCACCCTAAGGTTGAGCGTTATGGACTTTTGTGACTAGTGTGGCAAGAGTGTTTGGAGTTAGCAACACCAGTCACACGAGTCACATCAGCATCACGAGTTGCAGACGTACGCGTCCGAAAACTGGAGTTCAACCCCAGAACATGGCATCCGACCTGCTCGGATCCGGTTTTGAAGGATTCCGTTCACGGCCGTCATCGGCCCTGAAGTTCGCTCGCAAGTAACTACAACCGAGGAGTAATCCCTTGCCACACCGTCGACCGAAGCCCTCGCTCGTACTCGGGGCTGTAGCCGCAGTGGCTGTCGCAAGTCCTTTTGCGGTCTACGGCTTCACGAGCACTACGTCCGATGTACGTTCCGCGAACGAGACGACGTCAGTAGCAGTGCCGACCCAGATCGCAGAGGTGCTCCTCGCGTCGGTGCCCGACATCATCATTCCGGTCAAGGAGCTGACCGGTCTCGATCTCCCCGACATCAACCTCGGTGATCTGAGAAACCTCAAGCTCCCGACCGAAATCCCGCTACCTCCCGGGATCACGCTGCCGACCGAGCTGTTCCCGGCACCCGCTGCTCCCGGCGCCCCGACCGAAACCGCTCCGGTTCCTTCCGAGGAAGAGCCAGGTGCCGTGGTCAAGGAAGTCACCCGCGACACTCCGTTCAGCATGGTCGCGTTGACCTCGGACACCATCGCCTCGGCGCAGTCCAAGGTCCGCGCCCTGGCCGAAGACGGCACCTGGGGCCCGTGGTTCACCCCTGACGCCATCGACTCCGCCAGCTCGGATCAGGCCACCAACTCCGGTACCGCCACCGAACCGGTCTTCGTCGGCGCCACCAAGTCCATCCAGATCCTCACGCCGCAGGGCGCCGCTGCTCCCGCAGCCGAGGTTGTGCCGGCCCCGGCTCCGGAAGCTGCCCCCGCGCCCGCTCCGGAAGCTGCCCCCACTGAAGCACCCGCAGCCACCGGCGAACTCGGGTACACACCCGCTTCGGTGTCCAAGCCGCTTCGCCAGGTGACGACGGCAGCAGATGCCGTCACCGCCGTGTTGATCGACCCGGGTGCCAGCGAGGCAGACAGCAATCTGCAGGCCGTCGCAGCGCCGCTCGGCGGCAGCGGACCGTCCGTCATCACCCGTGCTCAGTGGGGAGCAGACGAGTCACTTCGCTGCGACTCCCCCACCTACGACGACTTCATCGGTGGCGCGACCGTTCACCACACCGCAGGTAGCAACAACTACACGAAGGCCGAATCGGCCGGCATCGTCCGCTCGATCTATGCCTACCACGCACAGACGCTCGGCTGGTGCGACGTCGGATACAACGTCCTCGTCGACAAGTACGGTCAGACCTTCGAAGGCCGCGCAGGCGGACTCGACAAGGCAGTTCAGGGTGCACACGCGGGTGGATTCAACGAGAACACCACCGGTATCGCGATGATGGGCGACTACTCCACCGTCGAGCCTTCGCAGGCGACGCTCAACGCCGTCGGCAAGTTCCTCGGTTGGAAGCTCGGCATGGCCGGACTCGATCCCAAGGGCCGAACGACGATGTACTCCGAGGGCACCGAGTTCACGCCGTACCCGCAGGGCGCAGCAGTCGATCTGCCGATCATCTTCGCCCACCGCGACGTCGGAAACACCGCGTGCCCGGGTGATGCCGCATACGCACACATGAACGACATCCGGAACATCGCGGCCGCGAACATCGGGGGGACGTTGAACCCCTCGAACCCTTCCAATCCGTCGACGCCTGCGCCCAAGCCGACCACTCCGGTCGACACGGTCACCGGTGGCACCGGTTCGTCGATCCCGGATCTGGTCACCCAGATTCTGCAGATCACCGACAATTCACCGCTCGCGCAGAAGTGGATCGCCGAAGGTGGCGAGATCGGACGCCTCGGCCAGGCACTGTCCGGAATTCTGCAGGCGAAGCTCGGCAACCAGGGTGCGCTGTTCCAGAACGGCGCTGTCTACACCTCGCCGAACGGCGGAGTGTTCACCGTGCTCGGCGAGATCTTCAAGTCGTGGCAGAGTTTCGGTTCCGACGCGGGTGAACTGGGATTGCCGATCTCGGACGAGTACTCGATCCCGGACGGCCTGCGCAGCGACTTCGAGAACGGTTCGCTGATCTTCAACCAGATCACCGGCATGGTCACGAAGGTCCTCAAGACCTACAACGAGACCTTTGCCCAGGAAATGGCCAACAGCGCGCCTGTCGGCTGACACTCGCGCAGTACACGTCCTCGGGCGCTGGTGGGTTCTACGACCACCAGCGCTCGAGGACTTTTGCGACCCCGTGCGCCGAATTGGTGTCGGTGACCTCGTCGGCTGCGGCTTTGGCTTCGGGGTGAGCGTTGCCCATGGCAACGCCGAGGCGTGCCATCCCCAGCATCGGGATGTCGTTGGGCATGTCCCCGAAGGCAACCAGACCCGACAGGTCGAAGCCGAACCTCTCCGCGGCGGCAACCAGGCCCGACGCCTTCGTGATTCCCGGCGCCGAGAGTTCGATCAGTCCGTTCTCGGTGGAGTACGTCATGTCGGCGAGCGCACCGACGTGCGGAGCGAGCGTGTCGTACATCGCCGTGCTGGTCATGCCTGGACGGCGAATCAGGAGTTTGACGGCCGGCGCCGCAAGCACTTCGTCCTCGGACATCTCGGTGTTGTCCGGGTTGAGCCAGGCATGTTCGTAGTCCGGTGAGCTGACGAACTGTGGGGTGGCGGCGTCATGTGCGCTCTCCCCCACTCGTTCCGCGGCCAAACCTGCGCCCGGGAGTGCAACCAGTGCCAGCTCGGAGAGTTCGGTGAGTGCGTCGACCGACAAGGTCGCGGCGCTGAGGACGCGGTCGGCGTAGCTGTCGTAGACAACGGCTCCATTGGCGCAGACGGCGAGTGGCGCGTATCCCAAGCCCTCGACGACGGGCGAAATCCATCGCGGAGGACGCCCGGTTGCCAGCAGGAACGGCGTGCCGGATTCGACGACGGCATGCACGGCGGCGCGGGTGCGGGCACTGACCAACTCGTCGTGATCGATGAGGGTGCCGTCGACATCGGTCGCAACCAAGGTTGGGCGGTCAGGGCTGATACGACGGTCTGGGCTCACACCGCCATTGTGCCTGCCCGGTACGACGGTCTCGCTCAGCGCGCCCGCTTCGCGCGTTCCTGTGCGTCCATGGCCGCAGCTTCCTCCGGCGTCGGTGCGCCACCGCCGAGTCGACGAGGCACCCAGTACGCCCCGGGCTCGTGCACGAACCCGTCCTGCACGTGGCGCAGGATTGCATCCATCTCGATGCGCAGAATCTCGCTCAACGCTTCGGCGGGCTCGACCGGATCGATCGGTGCACCCACCTCCACCGAGATCGGGAAATGATTGCGGCCCAGATTTTTCGGTCCGCCCTTGGTGACGATCCGCTGGGCGCCCCAGACGATCAGCGGAATTATCGGAACGCCGGCGTCGATGGCCATCCGAGCTGCTCCGGATTTCATTTCCTTGATCTCGAAGCTCCGGCTGATCGTCGCCTCCGGGTAGACGCCCACCAGTTCGCCCCGTTTCAGGGCGTCGACTCCGGCTCGATACGCCTGCGCTCCGGCAGAGCGATCGACTTCGATGACACCGCATCCACGCATGAGGAAGCCGAGGACCTTGTTGTCCGCCAACTCGGCCTTTGCCATCACCCTGAGCTTGCGTTTCGCGGTGCCGACCGCCAGGGCCGCCGGTATGAAATCGAGGTAGCTCGTGTGGTTGATCGCGATGACGGCACCGCCGGACACCGGGACGTGCTCCGTCCCGGTGCGGGTGACTTTCACGCCCTGGAAACCGCTCAGACCACGCGCGACTACCTCGACAGCGGTGTAAACGGGTTCGAAGGACATCGGTCAGCCTTCGGACTTCCGCGCCTCGCGAGCCTTGGCTTTCGCCTCGGCCTCATCGGCATCCATCTTGTCGGCCTGCTCGAGCGTCGGCGCGCTGCCACCGAGGCGAGCCGGCACCCAGTACTCGCCGGCGGGATGGTCGTAGTTCTTCTGCAGATCGAGCAGCAACTCCTGCATCGTCGACCGCAGCTTCGCCGTCAGCTCACTCGCCGGCTCGAAAGGTGCAATCGGCTCGCCGACGGCAATGGAGATGGGAGTGTTGGTGCGGCCCAAACGCTTCGGATAACCCTTCGTCCACACGCGCTGAGCGCCCCAGATGACGACGGGAACGATCGGGACGCCCGCCTCGATCGCCATCCGAGCGGCGCCGGACTTGAATTCCTTGATCTCGAAGCTCCGACTGATCGTGGCTTCGGGGTACACGCCCACCAATTCGCCGCGCTTCAGGAAATCTACGGCCGCCTTGTAGGAGTCGGCGCCCGCGCCGCGGTCGACCGGGATGTGCTTGAGGGCCCGCATGATCGGTCCGGAGATCTTGTTGTCGAAGACCTCTTTCTTGGCCATGAACCGGATGTAGCGCTTCGGGGTCCGTGCCGGCAGTCCCGCATACGTGAAGTCCATGTACCCGGTGTGGTTGATCGCGATCACGGCGCCACCGGACGCCGGGATGTTCTGCTCTCCCTTGACGGAGAACTTCAGGCCCTCGAAAGCGAAGACGGTACGGGCGATGCCGATGACTGTTCTGTAAACGGGATCCACAGTTCGCTAGCGTAGACGGGAATCCGTGATCTGACCCGCAGCAGTTCTGGGGTGGATGTTGGTCAGAATGTCGCAAAAGGGGCGTACGAACGAATGAAGTCGGCAGGACGAGCGGCAGTGGGGGCAGTCGCACTCGCCATGACGTTGGCGATAACCGCATGTGAGGACGACGGACGGACGGGAATCCTGACGGACGAACCGTCTCCGCCGACGACTGAAACCACGACGACAACCACTCTCGCACCCACGACGACAATTGCGCCCGCTGCGCCGGTCGCGCCACCTCCGGTTGGTGACGTGCCCGGCAATCCGGCTGCTGCGCCGGCCTTGGCAGCTTGGGCAACGGACCTGGTGTCCTTGGACGTGGACGCGCTCACGAACGCATGCTGGACGATGCCGCCCACAACGATCGCCGACCGATACTCGGATGTTCCCGCCATCTTGGCGGCCATCGCCGCACCAGGCGTCGACGGCCAGTACGCGGTCACCTGGAGCGGCGGCGGACTCTCCGTCGCCGCCAAGCGCTCGGAGATCGCTTCCGGCTATGCGTGCCCGTTCGTCTTCCCTGCGGGGCAATCAAACTTCTACACCGCGGCCGACGCTTCCCACGCCGTCGTCAGGTTTCTCTCACGCGCCACGGGACGGCCGGTCAATACCCGCGACGTCGAGACGTTCTATCCACTGATCTGCCCCGGCAACAGCCCGTGGGATCCGGACGGCACCGGCGCAACCGGCCAGCCGCCTCTCAAGCTCGATCCGAATCAGCTGGCCGGTATCAAGTCTTTCGACGCCGACGCTGCAACAGTCAGTCCGGTTCGCGGCGACTACGTCCGTGTCACCCTGCCCGTCAGCGACGGAACCGGTAACTCGCGCTCGATGCAGTTCACCCTGTCGATCGGCCCCGAGGGATATTGCCTCGGGGCCGCGACCTGAACTGCTTCGGTCAGGAACCGAAGGGAAGGAAATCGCTCGAGCCAGCGCTGCCTGAACCGAGGCTGCCCGTGCCACCACCGGTTGCAGCCTTGACCTGAATTGCGTGGGCCGCCGAGGTGGAGCCTGTGAATCCGGCTGCGCCACTGTAGATTGCCGAAATCGAATGCGCGCCAGTTGTGGTGAAGGTGTGGTTCAGCGCCGCGATCCCGTTGACCACTGCAACAGCGTCACCGATCGGAGTATCCCCATCCATGAACTGCACCGTTCCACCGTTCTGCACCGAACTGACAGTCGCCGACAGGGTCACCGACTTGTTCACCACGGCATCACCAGGCACCGTCACCACAGTCTCCGTGGTGACATCCGAAGGCGCAGGGTCCGTTACATTCACCGTCCGCGCCTGGGCCGAGGATCCGACTACACCGGCTCCTCCCGAATAGACCGCAGTGATGCTGTGCGCACCCGCAGAGGTAAACGAATGCGTCAGGCCCGCAGCGCCGGCCGTAACCGCTTCAGGACCGCCGATCGCGACGCCACCGTCGTAGAACTGCACGGTTCCGACGCCGACAGCATCATCCGACGACGTTCGGACGGTTGCCCACAAGTCGGTCGCCACACCAGTTTTGGCGTCGGTCGGAATATTCAGTTCGACGACGGAATCCTGGTCGGCAACACTGACCTGAACTGACTTCGCACTCGCAACCGAGTTCTTGAATCCGGCACCAGCCGTGAAATCCGCGGTAATGCTCTGCGCGCCAGCGGCATCGAAGGAATGCGAGAGCGTCGCGGTCCCACCGGAAACCGTTACCGGGGAACCGATCGCCGCACCGTTCGACTTGAACTGCACCGAACCCACAACGTTGTTCGGAGCCACGGTAGCGGTCAGATCTACCGCCGTACCCGTAACCGCCGTAGCCGGAACCGAGAGCGACGTCGTCGTCTCGACATCCACTGGAGCCGGATCAGAGACCGTCACCGTGTGAGCCGACGCCGACGAACTCACAAACCCTGCACCGGCAGTGAAGTCAGCCGTAACACTCTGAGCACCAGCAGTATCGAAGGAATGCGAGAGCGTCGCAACACCCGACGTGACTGCCACCGGAGTGCCGATCGCAGTGCCATTCGACTTGAACTGCACCGTACCGACAGCGCTGTTCGGAGCAACCGTCGCGGTCAGATCAACCGCCGCACCCGTGATCGCCGTAGCCGGAACCGACAACGACGTCGTCGTCACCACATCCACCGGAGCCGGATCCGACACCGTCACCGTCTGAGCGGGCGCCGACGAGCTGACAAACCCTGCGCCAGCAGTGAAGTCAGCCGTAACACTCTGAGCACCAGCAGTATCGAAGGAATGCGAGAGCGTCGCGGTGCCACCGGACACCGTCACCGGTGAACCGATCGCCGTGCCATTCGACTTGAACTGCACAGTGCCCACCGCATTGTTCGGAGCCACCGTCGCAGTCAGATCAACAGCCGTACCCGTGATGGCAGTCGCGGGAACCGACAACGACGTCGTCGTCTCCACATCGACCGGAGCCGGATCAGACACCGTCACCGTCTGAGCAGGCGCCGACGAACTCACAAACCCTGCACCAGCTGTGAAGTCAGCCGTAACACTCTGAGCACCAGCAGTATCGAACGTATGGCTCAATGTCGCAACACCGCCAGTCACCGTCACCGGTGAACCGATCGCAGTGCCATTCGACTTGAACTGCACCGAACCCACAGCGTTGTTCGGAGCAACCGTCGCCGTCAGATCAACAACCGTACCCGTGACCGCCGTAGCCGGAACTTGAAGCGTTGTAGTCGTACTCAGCGCTGAGCTCGAGATCTCGATGGTCTGAGCTTGCGCGGTCGAACCACCAAAACCTGCAGTACCTGAGTAGACCGCAGTGATCGAGTGTGATCCCGTCGTGGTGAACGTGTGATCCAGGGTCGCCGCTCCGCCAGTCACCGCGATCGGTCCGCCGATGTCGATGCCACCGTCCTTGAACTGGACCGTTCCGCCGTTAGCTGCCGGTGAGATGTTTGCGGTCAGCGCGACCGAGGTCTGCTCGACGGCACTACTCGGGACTGTCAACGACGCAGTCGTCTGTACATCGGCAGCGGCCACGCTCACTGTGCGTGCTGGTGACGTGGATGTCAGAAACTCGAGAACACCGTCGTATACAGCGGTGATGGAGTGATCGCCTGCCGCGGTGAATGTATGTGGCAGTGTGGCAACGCCATTGACGACGGCCACCGGGGCGCCGATGTCAGTTCCGCCATCCTTGAACTGAACGGTGCCGCCTGTCGGTGCCGGGGAGACCTGCGCAACCAAATTGGTCGACTGACCGACCGTTGCAGCCGCGCCGGATGTCACTGTGGTCGAGGTCGCCGCCTGCGAGACGACGTTGACGGTGGCCAATGTCTGACCACCCGCATTCAACCCACCACCACTCGAATCGCGCGGAGAGCAGTTGTAGCGCTCCCAGTACCCCGGCCAAAGGGTCTCGTACTGCAAGAACGTGAACGCATTCTTCGGCGAATTGAACGCACCCGAATCACCATCTGTGGCACGCAACTTCGGCTGCACCGTACTACCCGCGGCACCGGCAACCACCGTCACGTCGATCGCGGGCAACCGGAAGGTCTTCCCTGCCCCTGCCTCGATTCCACCGTCACTGTTCTTGCTCGTGCTCGGGCCGTTACCGCCCTTGTTGTTCGAGTCAGCAGTCTGATTGTTCCCCGAAATACGCAGATGCGTACCCGCGCCATCCGGCGAACCGCCGTCGTTGATCCGAATCACCGACGGAGTTACACCGGACAAATTCGACGAAGTACCTGCCACGACCTGAGCATCCACCAACGACACCCCTGCAGGTATATCGAAGTCGTACTTGAGCCGCGTCCATTTACCGACACTGCGGCCTGCATGCCCACCCGTCGGCACCGACATCACGTTCGGCTGAACCCGATAGGTGAACGTCGACCCCGCCACCACCTTCTCCGGTGCAGACACCGTCACACCCGTCGAATGAAACACATCCGCGATATCAACAGCCAGATGTTCATAACCATCGCAACCCAGCTTGAACCCGATCGAGTTCTCCACCGCGGGAGATGACGTCGGAGCTGCCGAAGCAACGCCACCTGCCACCAGCACGCCACCGACCAACGCCGCCACCACGACCGCGGAACTTCTTCTCACCAACACGAACTCTCCTCAGCTAGCAACAGACGTGGATCGGGAACCGCACGGAAGGAGGTCACTCGAACAGAGCGGAAATCGGAATGGAGCTGGACGCTCGTACAGTACCCGTCAAAAGTAGTACTTGTATCAGTTATTTCAGACAAATATTCACGAACTGCCAATAGTTCAGCTAACGACCGATCAGCGATTCCCGAAGAGCAATGCCCCCTTGCACCTATGGGCGCAAGGGGGCATCACATCATCGGAGAATCATGAACCGAACGGCAGCGACAGTGAACCGAGCGAACCGGAGCCACCACCCCCGTTACCGACGTTCACAACCGATGCAGTCGACGTGGAACCCGTGACGCCCTGGGCTCCGCTGTAGACCGCGGTGATCGAATGGTTGCCGGTCGTGGTGAAGGTGTGACTCAGCACGGCCTGCCCACCGACAACATCAACGGCAGTTCCGATCGGAGTCGTTCCGTCGAAGAACTGGACGGTTCCCGACGTCGCGCCGGAAGAACTGACCACAGCCTTCAGCTGCACCGCCGTGCCGACCTTTGCCGAGGACGGAGCCGTCAACGACGTAGAGCTTTCGACATCCGACGGGGTCGGAACCGTGACATTGACTTCGACAGACTCCGCAGTGGACGACGTGAACACACCGGATCCACTGAATACAGCCGAGACTGCAAAGGTGCCTTCTGCTCCGAAGACGTGCGGGAGCTTGGCAACTCCGTCAACAACCGCGACCGGGGCGCCCAGATCGACTCCACCGATCTTGAACTGGACCGTTCCGCCGGAAGGCACCAGGGCGTCCGAGGGATCTTCGGACACTGTCGCGAAGAGATCAACAGGCAGTCCGACCTTGGCTTCACCCTGAACACTCAGCACCGTCTTTGTCGCCTTGTCGACCGGAGCCGGATCCGACACCGTCACCGTCTGAGCAGGCGCCGACGAACTCACAAACCCAGCACCAGCGGTGAAGTCAGCGGTAACACTTTGTGCGCCAGCAGCATCGAACGTGTGGCTCAATGTCGCAACACCAGCAGCCACCGTGACCGGTGAACCAATGGCCGTGCCGTTCGACTTGAACTGCACCGTGCCGACAGCGTTGTTCGGAGCCACGGTCGCGGTCAGATCTACCGCCGTACCTGTGATCGCCGTAGCCGGAACCGAGAGCGACGTCGTGGTCTCGACATCGACCGGAGCCGGATCGGACACCGTCACCGTCTGAGCCGATGCCGACGAGCTGACGAACCCTCCACCAGCGGTGAAGTCAGCCGTAACGCTCTGCGCGCCAGCAGTATCGAACGCATGACTCAATGTCGCAACACCCGCGGAGACTGTCACCGGAGTGCCGATCGCCGCGCCGTTCGACTTGAATTGCACCGTACCCACAGCATTGTTCGGAGCCACCGTCGCGGTCAGATCAACCGCGCTGCCCGTGATCGCCGTAGCAGGAACCGACAACGACGTCGTCGTTTCCACATCCACCGGAGCAGGATCAGAGACCGTCACCGTCTGAGCCGACGCCGACGAGCTGACAAAGCCAGCACCGGCGGTGAAGTCAGCGGTAACACTTTGTGCACCAGCAGCATCGAACGCATGCGACAGCGTCGCAACACCGCCACTCACCGTGACCGGAGTGCCGATTGCAGTGCCGTTCGACTTGAACTGCACCGTACCGACAGCAGTATTCGGAGCAACCGTCGCCGTCAGATCAACCGCCGTACCCGTGATCGCCGTCGCCGGAACCGAGAGCGACGTCGTGGTCTCGACATCCACCGGAGCCGGATCAGAAACGGTCACCGTCTGAGCAGGCGCCGACGAACTCACAAAGCCAGCACCAGCGGTGAAGTCAGCCGTAACACTCTGCGCACCAGCAGCATCGAACGCATGCGACAGCGTCGCAACACCGCCACTCACCGTCACCGGCGAACCGATCGCAGCGCCGTTCGACTTGAACTGCACCGTACCGACAGCAGTATTCGGAACCACGGTAGCGGTCAGATCAACCGCCGTACCCGTGATCGCAGTCGCCGGAACCGAGAGCGCCGTCGTGGTCTCGACATCCACCGGAGCCGGATCAGAAACGGTCACCGTCTGAGCAGGCGCCGACGAACTCACAAAGCCAGCACCAGCAGTGAAGTCAGCCGTAACACTCTGAGCACCAGCAACATCGAACGCATGGCTCAATGTCGCAACACCACCAGTCACCGTGACCGGAGTGCCGATTGCAGTGCCGTTCGACTTGAACTGCACCGAACCGACAGCATTGTTCGGAGCAACCGTCGCCGTCAGATCAACCGCCGTACCCGTAACCGCCGTCGGGGGAACCGAGAGTGACGTCGTGGTCTCGACATCCACCGGAGCCGGATCAGAAACGGTCACCGTCTGAGCAGGCGCCGAGGAACTCACAAAGCCAGCACCAGCGGTGAAGTCAGCCGTAACACTCTGCGCACCAGCAACATCGAACGCATGGCTCAATGTCGCAACACCACCAGTCACCGTGACCGGAGTGCCGATTGCAGTGCCGTTCGACTTGAACTGCACCGTACCGACAGCAGTATTCGGAACCACGGTAGCGGTCAGATCAACCGCCGTACCCGTGATTGCCGTCGCCGGAACCGAGAGCGACGTCGTGGTCTCGACATCCACCGGAGCCGGATCAGAAACGGTCACCGTCTGAGCAGGCGCCGACGAACTCACAAAGCCAGCACCAGCAGTGAAATCAGCCGTAACACTCTGAGCACCAGCAACATCGAACGCATGGCTCAATGTCGCAACACCACCAGTCACCGTGACCGGAGTGCCGATTGCAGTGCCGTTCGACTTGAACTGCACCGTACCGACAGCATTGTTCGGAGCAACCGTCGCCGTCAGATCAACCGCCGTACCCGTGATCGCCGTCGCCGGAACCGAGAGTGACGTCGTGGTCTCGACATCCACCGGAGCCGAAGCAATGCTGATCGTCGCGAGTGGACCTGCACCAGCGTTGAGAGGCGCGGTGTCCTTGTTCTCGCGAGGCGAGCACCGGGTCGGAGCCCACTGTGTACCAAGGAAACTCGCCTTTGCGAGCTGAGTGCTGAAGTTTTCGCTGGCACCGAGGTTGCCGGCCGCACCCGCGGTCCTCACCTTCGGCTGGATCACTCCCGTCGCACCAGCGACCATTGTTACGTCGACTGCGGGAAGTCGGAACCACGTGTCTCCGTTGCCGTTTGTCGAGCCATCGAGGTTCTTCTTGGACTTCGGTACTCGAATTCCACCCTCCGAGTTCGTGCTCGTCGTCGGACTGTTGCCGATCACCTGGTTGTTTCCTGACAACCGCAGGATCCCGCCGCTGCCGTCGACATTGCCAGAATCGTTGACTCTGAGAACATTCGGTGCGACATTGTCGAGTCCGATGGAGGTACCTGCGACGACGGTAGCGGAAACGTACGTCGCATTGCTCGGGATGGCATAGTCGATTTTCAGACGTGACAAGTTCGTAGTAGTCGCTCCGGAGTCCTTGTCCGGATATGACGTTCCGCTCGGCTGAATTCGGTAGGTGAAAGTCTCGCCGGGCTGGACAGAAGCCGGGGCGTCGACCGTGATGAGGTTGTCGGTGACCTTGTGGACGTCTCCGATAATCGATCCGGCAACGCACGCTGTTTTGAAACCGGTGGTCGAGATAGCAGCTGACGCGGGCGTGCCGACCAGCAGCATTCCGGCGACCATGGCGGTTCCGGTTATGGGCACGGCGAATCGCCGCAACTGAGAGATTTGGGGCATGGGCACTTCCTTCGGAAGGGCAAACATGAGCAGTGGATTCGGACAAAACGTGTGCGCGCCGTCACAACATAACGAAAAAACTAGTACGTGTACTACTTTTGGCAAGACACTTGTCCAATTCACCCCGGACTCACCCTCGTATCACCAGACGCGGGATGGAAAAGCAGGGTATGGAAACTCGATTGAACGCAAAACTATCGACAAAGCGGCCCATCGACAACGCTTTTGGTGGTCACCGCGCCAATCGGCGGGAAAAAGTTGATATTTCGTCAGTTCAGAAAAAGTTCCAAACCTACCAGTACGAAAGTACGAAAAGGGCCGCGACGGAGTCCGTCGCGGCCCTGATTGTGTTGGTTCAGCGTGTCAGCGAAGCACATCCGTGCCGACAAACGGCACCAATGCCTCGGGCACTCGCACCGAGCCGTCGGCCTGCTGATGGTTCTCGAGAATCGACACGATCCAGCGCGTCGTAGCCAAGGTGCCGTTGAGAGTGGCGGCCGTCTGCGGCTTGCCGTTCTCGTCGCGGTACCGAACTCCGAGGCGGCGGGCCTGGAACGTCGTACAGTTGGACGTCGATGTCAGCTCGCGGTAAGTGCCCTGCGTCGGGACCCATGCCTCGCAGTCGAACTTACGCGCAGCCGAAGAACCGAGGTCTCCGCCGGCGACGTCGATCACGCGGTACGGAACGTCGATGGCTGCCAACATGTCTCGCTCCCACCCTAGGAGACGCTGGTGTTCGGCGTCGGCGTCCTCGGGACGGCAGTACGTGAACATCTCGACCTTGTCGAACTGATGGACACGGATAATGCCGCGGGTGTCCTTGCCGTAGCTTCCGGCCTCGCGGCGGAAGCACGAGGACCAACCGGCGTAGCGCTTCGGGCCTTCGTTCAGTTCGAGGATCTCGCCCGAGTGGTAGCCGGCCATGGGTACCTCGGAAGTTCCGACGAGGTACAGGTCGTCATCCTGCAAGTGGTAGATCTCGTCCGAGTGAGCACCGAGGAAGCCGGTACCGGCCATGATTTCCGGGCGTACGAGCACCGGCGGAATCATCATCGTGAATCCGTTGGCGATCGCCTTCTGCGCAGCCAACTGCAGCAGTCCGAGCTGGAGCATGGCCCCGTAGCCGGTCATGAAGTAGAAGCGCGAACCCGAAACCTTGGCGCCGCGTTCCATGTCGATCAGGCCGAGCGACTCGCCCAGCTCGAGGTGATCCTTCGGCTCGAAGTCGAACTTCGGAATCTCACCGACGTGTTCGAGAACGATGTAATCGTCCTCGCCGCCCGCCGGCGCACCTTCTTGTACGACGTTGGAAATCGCGCGGTGTGCGGCGTCGAGCGCGGCCTGCGCCTCGTGCTGCGCGGCCTCGGCTTCCTTGACCTTTGCCGCCAGTTCCTTGGAACCTTCGAGCAGTGCGGGACGCTCCTCCGGAGATGCCTGTCCGACCTTCTTGCCGAAGGCCTTCTGCTCTGCACGGAGGTTGTCTCCGGTCAGAACGGCAGCGCGTCGGGACGCGTCGGCTTCGAGCAGAGCGTCGACCAGTCCTGGATCTTCTCCACGGGTGCGCTGCGACTCGCGGACGATTTCGGGGTTCTCACGGAGAAACTTGAGGTCAATCACGACTTCGAACTTTACCCACTCACTGCAGCTCTCCGACGGTCACGTCCACGTCGGAGAGGGAGAGATCACGATTCGAGCAGACTCAGGTAGTCCTCGCGTCCGAACATCCGAGCCGCGTCGACCGCCGTCGGGTGTCCACCTTTCGGGTCGGCTCCCCCGCTCACCAGCGCTTTCACCACCGCATCCTCGCCCTTGAAGACCGCCCCGGCAAGGGGCGTCTGGTTCTTGTCGTTGGGTCGGTTGACGTCGGCACCGCGCTCGATCAGTGCAACGACGGCGTCAGCGTGACCGTGGTACGCCGCCAACATGACGAGCGTGTCGCCACTCTCGTTGGTCAGATTGACGGGAACTCCGGCATCGACGTACGACGCCAGCCCGGCTGCGTCACCGGTTCGTGCCATGTCGAAGAGCCGGCCCGCCAGCTCGACAGCCTCGGGATCGAGTGGGGTGTTTTCGCTCATGACTACAAAATACTCACAGACGCGATTGTGAGTTTTGTAGTGAAGGTTCGATATCGCCACGGCAACAGGCATGATGGAATCGATGTCCGAAGACAAGATCGAGAAGTCGCCAGATCCGGCCGATCCCCAGGGGACGCCGGCGAAGAAAACTGTCTCCGCGAGTCGCACCCGTCGGGTCCTGGCTGCTGTGGCGGTAGGTGCGGTGGTCGCCGCGATCGCAACGATCGCGATTTCCGGTGGATTGAACAAGGACGACTCGTCCTCGGTCAGTGTCAGTGGCGGCGGTCCCGCAGCGACGGGATCGACTCGCGACGACGCCTTCACCGCGGCTGCGGCCGGCGACTGTCTCAACTGGACGCCTGCGACCGAGTCGGGCGGGGACCGCACGGACATGTCGAAGGTTCAGTGCGGAACTGAACACCGCTTCGAGGTTGCCGGACCACTCGACCTCTCGGTGTTCCCCGGCGCCGAGTTCGGCCCCGGTTCCCGGTACCCGGGCGCCCTTCGGTTCGCCGAACTCCGCGACGAGCACTGCACACCCATCGTCATGTCCTACCTCGATTCGAAATTCGATCCCAAGGGCAAGTTCAGCGTCGGCTTGATGTTCCCGAGTGAATCGGGTTGGGCTTCGGGTGAACGCGCACTGCGTTGCGGGTTGCAGTTCTCGACCACGACCGGCGAGCTACAACCGTTCGTAGGCCGCGTGGCGGACCAGGACCAGTCGAACGTGTGGGACGTCGGCACGTGCATCGGCATCAACCAGAACCTCCCGACCGATCCGGTCGATTGCGCGAAACCGCATGCATACGAGGTTATTTCGGTGATAGACCTCGGCACTCAATTCCCGGGCGCAATGCCGTCGGTCGAAGATCAGGACCGCTATCTCGAGGGCGTCTGCACTCAGGCGTCCAACGAGTACCTTGGTTCCGCAGACGCGCTTCGCGACAAGACGCTGACACTGTTCTGGGACAACATTTCACTGGAAAGCTGGTTGGCCGGCAGCCGCCGAGTCAATTGTTCGATCGGCAAAGAGGTCGAAACCGGCGGGTTTGCCGCGATCACCGGAAGCGCCAAGGGCGACATCCTGATCAACGGCGCCGCTCCGGTCCCGCCACCCGCTGCACCGGAAGGTCGGTCGTTGCCGACGCCGTTGCCCGGCGCAGCTCCGCCGTCGTAAGCCATGACGGTGACTATGACGCCCGACCGGTTCGAGGAACTGGTCGGCGAGGCGCTCGATCTGATTCCGCCCGAACTTGCCAAGGCAATCGACAATGTCGTGGTGCTTGTCGAAGCACGTGACGAGGAAGAACCGGGGCTGCTCGGTTTGTATCAGGGCGTCGCTCTGACCGAGCGGGATTCTCATTACGGTGGGTACCTGCCGGACACGGTCACTATTTTCCGCGATTCGATACTCGACATCTGCGCATCCGAGGACGAGGTTGTTCACGAGGTCGCCGTGACCGTCATCCACGAGATCGCGCACTACTTCGGCATCGAAGAAGACAGATTGCACGAACTCGGCTGGGGCTGAGGGCAAAGTCGTCCGATTTCGGGGGAACCAAAAGCGGGCGGTATGCATCAAAGTATGTGCGGGGGGATATCGACGGCTGTGCGCACGGCCTCCCGACCACTTATCCGCCCTGGTCAGGAAGGAGTTCGGCACTATGCACGTCGACCCTCAAGCCCTAGTTGCCGCCGCACTGGAACTCGAGTCTGCGGCGACGCGATTGCGCGGAATCGTCTCTACTGCGCAGCCGACGCTACGCGTTCTCCCGGCCGGATCCGAGGAAGTGTCCGGTAGCGCGGCAAATTACTTCAACACCATCTCGGGCAGCCTTGCCTCGTCCACCGATCGGGCAATCGAGGAGCTCACCGCGGCTGCGGCAGCTCTGCGCAAGAATGCAGCTGCCTACGAGCTCGAAGACCAGCTCACCAAGTCCAGCCTGGCAGCCGCACCGATCTGATCGACAGAAATCGAGCTCGGTAACTCGGCAACACAGTCACACTTCCTGGGGGGAAGAACAATGGTCGGCATCACCGGCGTCATCTGGTATCCACGGGGCGCAGCACCCAACTCCGCAGCACTGGTCGCCGGAGCCGGGCCGGTCCCTCTCGGCGTGGCGGCCGGGGCCTGGTCCACCGTGTCGTCCGGACTGACCGACACCGCTGCGTCCATCTCCCGCGTGATGGCGGACCTTCGCACCGGGTGGTCCGGAGAAGCCGCGGATGCCGCGTTGAGCAAGTTCGCGCCGTTTCAGGAATGGGCTGCTGCTGCCGCGTTGCTCGCGGGAGAAACTGCAGGTAAAGCCCAGGTGCAGTCCGGTTCGTACACGGTTGCCACCCTCGCCATGCCGTCCCTGGCCGAGATTGCAGCAGTTCAAGCGGCCAAGGTCGCCGCGTATTCCATCGGCGGGGCGCTGGTAGGCGGAGCCGCTGCCGCCGAGGCTGCCGAAGAAGCTCTCAAAATTCGAGCGGCGGTGACAATGGAAACGTACGACGCCGCAACGGCCCATCTGGCCGTGCAGCAGAACTTCGACTCACCACCGTCCATCGCGGAACCCACAGCTGGGGCATCCGCTTCGGCCGAAAGCCCAGGCAGCGCCGCACGACAGTCCGTCGTGCAAGCGGCATCCACGCTCGCTGACGCAATCGCGGATCCCGTGCGCGCCGCCACCGCTGCTGTCGCATCCGTAGTTTCCAACCCGGTATTTGCCGCCGCTGCCTCACAAGCCGGTGCCATCTCCGGTGGAGTTGCCACCGCAGCCAGCGCCACCACCACCGCAGTCACAGGCGCCACCACTGCCGCATCAGCTCTCGCGACGGCAGGAGCAAGACTCACCGGACTGGGCGGCGCGGGACTCGGCGGCGCAAGACTCGGCGCTTCCACACCATCACTGTTCGGCACCCCTTCGGCAAGCCGGGCACCGGCACAGGTCAGCGCAGCTTCCGCGACTACCGGAGCCGGAGCAATCGCGGGCTCGTCGTCGAGCAGCAGCACCGGTCGGCACGCTCTTCCTGATCCCTCCACCGGCCAGAGCGCCACACGCCAGAACCCCGTGACCTCGCCGGTTCAGGGCACCGCGGATACCGTCAAGGTGGATCCGGCCCGAACCGCAGGCGGATCTGCGCCGATCGCCGGCGGCCGTCATGCGGCCCAATCTGAAGACGAGACCGAGCACGACACACCCGATTACCTGAAGCACTTCGAGCACTTCGCCGACGGCCGAACAGTCATCCCGTCCGTGATCGGTGGCGCACTCGAAACTGCAGAGCATTGATGGTGGACCTCGGCACCTCACCTGAGGGGTGTAATTTACCTGTCGTCGCCCTGTCACAGGACGAAATCGACTATGTACGTGAGCGACTCGGACTCGATGCGCTTCCGGTAGTTCTCGGTGGCGCGACGGTTCACGGCAGTGCGAGCGCTCACCGTACGGCGATGCAGTCCGCGGCAGATTCACTCTCCGAGCGCGATCTCCTCCCCAGCGGGGAGATCCATCACGACCTCAGCGCCCGCCTGCGCGTCCTGACCCACCCCAAATGGGAGTTGGCGCTGCGTCGGCATGTCGGCGGAAGCATTTCACGCCTCTGCGTCGCGCAGGGCGAGTTCCTTTGTGTCGAAGCGACTTCAACTGATTCTTCGTTCGCATTGCGCAGCGTCACCGCCGAACCGACTGCACCCGTTGTCACCGCGCTCGGCAGCGCCGAAGCAATGCCGATTGCCGTGATCAACGCACCGACCGAGATGCTCAGCCTGGCATTCGGCGCCGGCCCGGATGCAGGCAGCGTAACCTCGGCCTTGATCAACGCCGGAATACCCGAAGACGACGCGCGCCAACTGGGTAGCGCAATCGTCACATGCACCGCCTTCGCCGAATTGGTCGGAATACCACACAGTTTGGGAGCGACGACGCTCATGACCGGCGCAGTGACTGTGTACGACACCTTGTCGGGTCGGCTGGTCGGTTCGACCACTCGGGCCGCCGACGGCACCGAATGGACGTCCATCAGTTCCGGAACATCCCATCGCCTCCGACAAGCCGTGAACGCTCTGGTAACGGAACTCGAGGAATCGGCGCCGGAGACTTCCGGGTAACCTCGGGGCGTCCCTTCAACGCCCGGAGCCTTACTTCAGCATGCAGTTCTCGCGTCAACCGTCGTCACCGGGCGAACAAGGCTCGGTCGCCACGATCGACCGGCCGAACGATGAACGGGCAACAACACCGCACCGACAAGACCTGAACGGACTGCGTGGCCTCGCCATCGGTTTGGTGGTCGTGTTCCACGTGTGGTTCGGACGGGTATCGGGCGGGGTGGACGTCTTCCTGGTTCTGTCCGGATACTTCTTCGTCGGCTCACTGGTTCGACGCGCCGAAGCCGGGGGTTCACTCAACCCGGTCCCGGCACTGCGGCGGGTGTTTCTGCGGCTGTTCCCCCTGATCGCGGTGGTCAGCATTTTGACCGCACTGGGGACCGCGTTGCTGCTGCCACGCACACGCTGGGCCGATCTGGGCGATCAACTGATCGCGGTGCTCGGGTTCTTCCAGAACTGGCAGCTCGCCAGCACCGCAAGCGACTACCTGGCCGCCGACGGCTCGGTCACTCCCCTGCAGCACCTGTGGTCGATGGCCGTACAAGGTCAGTTCTATCTCCTGGCCATCGCACTGGTCTCCGTGATCGCTTATGTCGCTTCACGCGTGAATCCCAACTATTTCCGCCCGTCACTCGCGGTCACCCTTCTGGTTCTGACCGCAGGATCTTTTCTCTACGCACTCGCCAAATCTTCGCGTCACCAAGCCTGGGCGTACTACGACTCCGGCGCCAGGTTGTGGGAATTGACCCTCGGTGGTCTGCTGGCCGTTCTGATGACCAGCACACGCAGTCGGCAGATCGCATCCCTGCCGTTCTCGGTCAGAGCGACGATCGGCTGGGCGGGTCTTTCGTCGATCCTGTTGTGCGGCATAGTGCTCGACGGCGCCCAGCAGTTCCCCGGCCCGTGGGCGCTGGTGCCGGTGCTGGCCACTCTTGCGCTGATCCTGTCCGGAGTCGGCGACGACACGCCTTGGACGTCGAAGGCGCTCGCCCATCCGGCACTGACGTGGCTCGGCTCGTTCGCATTCGCGCTGTACCTGATTCACTGGCCGATTCTGGTGTTTGCACTCGTGATCACCGGACGCCCCGAAGCCGGCCTGCTCGGCGGGGCACTGATCATCGCCCTCTCCGTCGCCGGGGCGCTTGCACTCCGACGCCTGATCGAGGTTCCGGTGGAACGTGGAGGCCGCTCGCGCCGGTACACCGTCCTGGCATGCGTCGTCACCGCTGCCGTGGTCCTCGCCGCTTCGGTCGCCTGGCAGTCGTACGCGAGCAGCCAGACGACGGGCCAGCGGGCGGTCGACACCCTCGACCTCCCGACCCATCCCGGCGCACTCGCGCTCACCGACGGTGCCGAAGTACCCAAGGCGTCGATGGTTCCCTCGATCTTCGATGCGCCACTGGACCTTCCGGCCAGTACGCTCGACGGCTGTATCGCCGATTTTCTCGAGCGGGACGTCGTCCACTGCACCTACGGCGAGGCCGACGCCGACAGAACCATCGCCCTCGCAGGTGGTTCGCACTCCGAGCACTGGCTCACTGCGCTCGACGAACTCGGCAAGAGTCACGGGTTCCGCGTCGACACGTATCTGAAGATGGGCTGCCCGCTCACCATCGACTCCATGCAGACGTTGTCGGACAACGACTATCCGGATTGCGTCGACTGGTCGCGTGGAGTGCTGACCGAGTTGGCCGACGCCTCACCCGATTTCGTGTTCACGACGGCAACCAGGCCGAGTTCCGACGGCCCTGGCGACGTGACGCCCGAGTCTTACGTACACGTGTGGGAGGAACTGGAGCGCGACGGTATCGACGTACTCGCCATCCGCGATACCCCCTGGCTGCACCACGACGGCGTCGCCTACCGCGCGATCGACTGTCTGGCGACAACCACGTCACCCGATCACTGCGCGATGCCACGGTCCGAAATGCTCAGCGACGTCAATCCGGCGCTGTCGGCAATCGGCGATCTGACCAACGTCCGTCTACTCGACCTCAGCGACGGCGTGTGCGGACCGGAGCTGTGCCGCGTCGTGGAGGGAAATGTGTTGGTGTATCACGATTCCCACCACCTGACAGCCAGCTACGTGAGAACGCTGTCCGCTGAACTAGGGCGCCAACTGAGCGTCCAGACCGGTTGGTGGTGACGCCGGCCGTCAGCCCATCACATCGTCGGCACCGGGGATGAGTCGGTGCTCGAACGGCGGGTTGACGGTTCCCCAGCGCAGGCACTCCCAACCGCCGTCGACCGAAGGCAACAGTTCGACAGTCTCGGTGTTGGCCAAGTGGTTGTTGGCTGCGAACAGACCGGGGACACCGGCAAGCTGGGCTGCGACAAGACGGATCGCTGCACCATGACTGACCACGACGATGTCGCCGCCGTCTCGGGAGCCTTCGAGAAATTCTTCGCGCAGCGCATTGACGACGGGGACGTATCGCTCCAGGACGTCGTATCCCGTTTCACCACCGGGGATGCGAGCGCCGAGGTTGCCGGTGTGCCAGTGATGGAACGTCTCCATGAACAGTCGGTGCGCGGCCTCGTCGGTACGATCTTCGAGGTCACCGGCCTGCACCTCGTGCAATCCGTCCCGCACATCCAGGGAGACACCGGCGGCCTGCTCCACGAAACCTGCGGTCTGCCGGGCACGCAAAGCCAAGGACGATACGAGCGCCAGAGGAGGCGCCGAAGCCAGTCCGATGCCCAAAGTCTCGGCCTGTGCCAACCCTTCCGGCGTGAGCTTTGCTCCGGGTAGTGCGGTGTCGAGACGTTTGGCGACATTCGCCTCCGTCTGACCGTGCCGAACGAGGATAAGCCTTCCGGTCATCGTTCTCCCCCTCCATGCTTGAGTTCGTCGATCCACCGAATCGCTTCTTCGTCCGAAGGAGGTTGTGGCCCGGTCGAATTCGCTGTCGCCCACGACCCCAGGAAGCGGACTCCGGATTTACGATGCAGCGCACGCATCGCCTCGGCCACCAGCGAGTCCTCGACGTGTCCGACGCAGTCCACGAAGAACCGGTACGTGCCCAATTCCGTTCGCATCGGCCGTGATTCGATCCGAGTCAGATCGATACCGCGAGCGGCGAATTCGGAGAGTGCACGCACCAGGGAGCCGGGCGCGTTGTCGAGGTGAAGCACCAGCGCGGTGCGATCGGCACCGGTCCGCGCCGGAACCGGGGCCGGCTTGGTGACCAACACGAAACGTGTGCGGGCGCCGCCTACATCGGCGACGTTGTCCGCCAGGCTCTCGAGTCCGAGCATCTGACCGGCCAAAGCCGTGGACACACCGGCGTCGACGGTTCCGGCCTGCACATCCAGGGCCGCACCGGCGTTGGACGAGGCCAACACCACCTCGGCCTGGGGCAGGTTCTCGGCGATCCATCCGCGGACCTGCGCGCCCGCATGCGGGTACGCGCCGATCGTTCGGACCTGATCGGCGGTGGTCCCGGCCCGAACCAGGATGGAGAAACTCACGTCCAGATCGGTTTCGGCGACGATCTGCAGCGGCGAACCGAGAGCGAGTGAATCGAGCGTCGGAGCTACGCCGCCTTCCACCGAGTTCTCGAAGGGAACCACGGCTCCGTCCACGGAACCGTCGCGAACCATGTCGAGAGTCGCCGGCGGACTGCCTGCCGGTACTCGCTCGACGGTTTCGCCGAACGCGCCCTCAGCCTCCAACTGGGCGAGAGCTATCTCCGTGAAGGTTCCCGACGGACCGAAATACGCGATTCTTGGCACGCCTAAAAGATTACGCACCGACCCACGCCGGTCACTGCAAACCCGCGGCACGCAAAGCCGTTTCCACTGCAGGCAGATCCGCGACCTCGATCGTGAGCAGCACCTCACGCATGGCCGACGCGGCTTCGGGGATCAGCGCGGCAAGTTTTTCCGGCTTCGGATCGACCATCGCGGCGCGCACGTCGTCGCCGCGCAGTGCAGCGACGGTGCCACACAGCAGGGCGATCACCTCGTCGCCGTCGGCCGCGCGGGCTACGAAACCGACGGACTCGTGCGCGAGTACCGCCAGGAAATCAGCCACTTCGGTGGGCGTAAGACCGGCGGCGAGTCCGGGGATCCGGCCACCTTCGCACAGACGCAGCGCCGCTTCAGCGGGTGTCAGATCCTCTTCGCCGCCGTCGACGTACACAGCGAGCGGAGCGGGCAGGCGCAGTGCGATCGCGTCGTCGATCTGGTCGGTGGTGACGTCGACGTCGAAACGGACGGCCTCGTACGACGCTTCCGTGTCCGCACGCAGTTCTTCCGGATCGATATCGAGACGGACGACAACCCGGCCTGCTGCTTCGCCGCCGATCAGAGCCGACGCCGGAACAACCGGGAGAAAGAGTGCTTCGAGGAGTCCGCGCGAGTTTCTCGGGGCTGGCAGCCCGAGTGAGAGAGGAATGGCCACAGACAAACCGTAACCCCGGCGCAGGCGGCGGATTCCACGCGAGTTGCGCAAAAGTCTTGCGATTCACACCGAAGCGCCTTAGGTTAGGGTTACCTCATCATCCGATGGAGTTCGAGAGAACACCCGCCAAGGGGGCAGCATGGCAACGAAGACCAGCACCGGCCCGTCCACCGCCGAACGCGTCCGCAGCGCCTGTGTGCGCGCACAAGACGCAGTTCTCGCCATCGAAGGCAGCGATCCCACCGTCACGTCGGTGCATCACCTGCGTTCGAACGGTGACGTCGTCGTTGCAGTCCCACATGCCTCCGCAGCTGCGGCCCTGGCCTGGAACTCCGGCGGCGGCGGCCTGCCTGCCGTCCTCGAGATCACCGATCACGCACCACTGCGGCTGCGTGAGCCCGTACGCTCCCTCGTGTGGCTTCGCGGCTCGTTGCACGCCGTGCCCGACTACGAGGCACGCGTTCTCGCCGACGACGTCGCATCCGAACATCCACACCCGGGGCTCCTCGACATCGGCCACACCTCGGTCCTCCTTCGCTTGAGCCTGGCCTCGGCTGTAGTCGCTGATTCAACGGGGGCAGAACCCGTCGCCGTGGACGAACTGCTGAACGCCAGCCCCGATCCCTTCTGGGAAATGGAGACCGCATGGCTGCAGCATCTCGACGAAGACCACCGCGACCTCGTGGACCTGCTCGTGCGCAAGCTTCCCCCGTACATGCGCACCGGACGCGTTCGCCCACTCGGCATCGACCGCTACGGACTTCGCCTGCGGGTCGAGGATCACACCGGTGACCGCGACGTGTGGATGCCGTTCGCCAACCCCGTCGACGACGCTCCCGCGCTGAGCCGCGCCATCCGCATGCTGGTCGGGTGCCCTTTCCTCAACGGCCTCCGATCGGGCGGCGCATCAAACGGCTAGCGTTGCGCGGGTGAATGCCCGCGAAACCGTCCGCACCTGGTTACGGCCGCCGACTCCCGTCCCGGCCGGCCCGGCCCTCGATCCGGCCGCCAGACGCGGAGTCTGGATCGAGATCACGATCGTCCTGCTGGTCACCTTCGGACTCAGCGGATTGTCCGGGATCCTCTCGCTCGCCGAATCCTTGGCGACGCCGGTTGCGCTCTCGGATCAGACGGTTGCACTCAACCCGTCGCGGGCCGCCATCGACTGGATCGACCTGGCGCGCCAATTGCTGGGCGTCGCAAAGCTTCTCGCGTGGGCAGCGCTGGGACTCTATCTACTGTGGCGTTCGGGGGTCGGTCCACGTGCTGCG
Source organism: Rhodococcus sp. MH15 (assembly GCF_019266045.1). Lineage (NCBI taxonomy): Bacteria > Bacillati > Actinomycetota > Actinomycetes > Mycobacteriales > Nocardiaceae > Rhodococcus > Rhodococcus sp. MH15. The sequence goes on along the minus strand of NZ_LPNP01000065.1, from coordinate 165,993 downwards.
GGACTGACCCCCAAGCCTCGATTCGGGCGCGACATAGCACCGGGATTCGGCCTCGCCGCTGTGATCGGTCTCCCCGGTCTGCTGTTCTATCTCGTGGCTCAGGCACTGAGCATCAACCTCACCGTCCAGGCCAGTGCGCTCGACGATCACTGGTGGCGGGTGCCGATCCTCGTACTGTCCGCGATCGCGAACTCCGGTGCCGAAGAGGTGCTGGTCGTCGCCTACCTGATCACTCGCCTCCGAACGCTGGGTTGGAGCGAGAACAAATCACTGCTCGCGTCGTCACTCCTGCGCGGCAGTTACCACCTCTATCAGGGGTTCGGTGGCGGCGTCGGAAACGTGATCATGGGGCTCGTGTTCGGCCGGTACTGGCAGCGCACCGGGAAACTCTGGCCGCTGGTCATCGCCCACGCTCTCATCGACATGGTGGCGTTCATCGGTTACGCCCTCCTGCGCGATCACGTCTCCTGGCTGCCGTGACCGGTACCGTGAACTGGTGACCGGCGACTCCGAATATCCTCAGCGCCCTCCGCGGCGCCAGCCGCCAGGGCCACCTCCGCGTGGACCGATGCCTCCGAGGCAGAACCCTCCACGCCAGAATCCACCCCGTCAGGGCCCACCCCCGCAGCGGCGTCCACCGATGCCGCCGGAAGGGCCGACGGTCATTCGCCGCGACGGACGCCCGCAGCAGCAGAATCCGGCCAATCAGGCCTGGTCACAGGTCCCACCACAAGCGCCGCAGCAGCCCAGGCGTGAGGACTGGGCGCCGACCCAGCGCCCGCAACCGTTTCAGGACGACCCGCGCAGGCAGGGTCCGCCGCGTCAGGATCCGCAGCGCCAGGCGAAGTACGCGCCCGCACCGCCGCGCCGTACCCCGCCGAACGCCCCGCCGCGCCCTCCAGAACCTCCGAAGCAGCGACGCCCCCGCAAGCGTCGTAGCTGGGGTAAACGTATCGGCATCACGTTGTTGGTCTTGCTGCTCGCGCTGGCCGGCGCGATCTACTACGTCGACAGTTCGCTCAATCGAATCGACGCGCTGCCCGACTACGCGGGACGCGTCGCCGATACTCCGGGCACGAACTGGCTGATCGTCGGCTCCGACAGTCGTGAGGGGCTCACCCCCGAGCAGGAGCAAGCCCTTGCGACGGGCGGTGACACCGGCCCCAAGCGCACTGACACGGTCATCTTGGTCCACGTCCCCAAAAGTGGGAAGACGACCATGGTCAGCATCCCTCGCGATTCGTACGTTCCGATTCCCGGCTACGGGTCGGACAAGATCAACGCCGCCTTCGCCTTCGGTGGCGCTCCATTGCTGGTGCAGACCGTCGAAGAGGCAACGGGGCTTCGCATCGACCACTACGCCGAGATCGGATTCAGCGGGTTCGCCGGCATCGTCGACGCCGTCGGTGGCGTCAACGTGTGCCTGGCACAGCCGATCGACGATCCGCTGGCCGGGATCAACCTCCCCGCCGGATGCCAGGACTTGAAGGGTTCGGATGCACTCGGGTTCGTGCGAACTCGCGCGACGGCGCTCGCCGACCTCGACCGCATGAACAACCAGCGCCAGTTCATGTCGGCGTTGCTGTCGAAGGCGACGAGTCCGACCACGTTCCTCAATCCGTTCCGGTTGTGGCCACTCGTCTCCGATACCGCCAAATCTCTACAGGTCGACGAAGGCGATCACATCTGGAATCTGGCCTCACTCGCCTGGGCGCTTCGCGGCGGGATGACCACCACGACGGTTCCGGTCGCCGGTTTCGAGGACGTGGACGGTTCGGGCAACGTGTTGTTGTGGGACAAGGCGCGCGCTTCGCAGTTCTTCGACGCCCTGGCCAACGATCAGCAGATTCCACAGGATCTGATCACCACGGGGTAATCGCCCTGAGTTCCGGTAGTACCGCGGGAGGACAAGCCCGGCGAACAAATCGCTTTCCGGCAGGACGCGGAATCGGCGGCCGAAAAATACCGTGAAGGTATGAACACAACACACCGCCGATTCCGCACTCTCGCCGTCGTTGCCGCCGCCGTCGGAGCTGCTGCACTCGTGACGTCCTGCTCCGGAACCTTCGAGAAGTTCGACGACTCCAAGGCGTACAAGAAAACCGAAACCTTCTCTTTTGCACAAGCATCCAACGGAATCGACACACTGCCGAGTTGGGTTCCCGCCGGCGCAACGGGTATCGACGAGGTCATCCGCACCACCGGCAACGAACGCATCCTGCGAATGACTGCGAACATCGCGGAGATAGATCACAACAGCTGCATCGCACGACCCACCGTCGAAACTCGTCCCGCATCGTTGTCCGCACAGTGGTGGCCGACGGGGGTCGAGAAGGGCAGTTCTTTTCAGTGCGGCGATTGGTACGTCGGCGAAAAGGACTCGTTCGTCTACGGGTACCGACCGGAAACTGTGGGCTTCGTCATCGATCAGCTCGACAAGAAGTAGCTCCCTCTCAGCGGCGACGACCCAGTAACCTGTTGGGATGACACAGGCGAAGAACTCGAGCGAATTCACCACTCTGCTGCGTCAGCAGATCCGTAACGAGTTCACTGCATCGCAGCAGTACATCGCGGTAGCGGTGTACTTCGATGCACACGATCTTCCGCAGATGGCCGCGCGCTTCTACAGCCAGGCCACCGAGGAACGCGGTCACGCGATGATGATGATCCAGTACCTGCTCGACAACGACCTCGACGTGGACGTTCCGGGCATCGACGACGTCGTGACGAAGTTCGACAGTGTCCGGGCTCCGGTCGAGTTGGCACTCGAGCAGGAGAAGACGGTCACGGAGCAGATCACGCAGCTGGCACGCACCGCGCGCGATACCGGCGACTACCTGGGCGAGCAGTTCATGCAGTGGTTCCTCAAGGAACAGGTCGAGGAAGTGGCAAGCATGACAACACTTCTCACCATCGTCGACCGCGCCGGCGACAACCTGTTCCACCTCGAAACATTTGTCGCACGCGAGATGAACACCCCGGCCGCTGCCGACGCAATGGCGCCGACGCCCGCCGGCGGCGGCGTCTGAGGGCCACCGGCCTACCGAGTCTCAGGCCGCTCGGCGGCGTTCAGTGATCTGAGGAAATTGTTGTACGCCTCCAGATCACTGTCGCCGTCGATCTCGGCGCGGCGGTCCAGGTCGGCATTCATCCGTTTGTCGTCGCGGTTCCAGCGCATCGCGAAGATCACGACCACCACCAGCGCGACGGGCTCTCCGTACGACCACGCGAGGGCGCCCGCCAGCTGCTGATCCTGCATCACGTCCACGCCCCACTCGGGAGGCGGATCCACGAACGTGGTCAGCAGCGGCTTTGTCGCCATCATGAGTACGACGCCGATGAACACGTGCAGCGGCATCTCCACGAACAGGTCGAAACACCGGCCGAGGTAGCTCTGTCGCACCGGCAGTGGGCCGGTGGCGAGCACCGGCATGATGAAGAGCAGACCGCTGGCGAGAAAGAAGATTTCGAGAAAGACGTGTCCAGCCGGTAACGCCGAGACGGTGTCGAAGATCGGCGACAGGTAGATCCCGTAGTAGCTGAACAGAAATACCGGGATCGTGAACCCGGGGTGCAGCATCCACCGCGCCGGTGGGCTACGCAATGCCGAGAGGGCAAGCGCGAGAATGCCTTTTCCTATTCCTCGGTGCGGCGTCGAACGTAGTAGCAGCAGTCCCGGCGAGCCCAGTACCCAGAGCGGCGGGATCGCCATCGAGAGCGTCAGGTGTTGGAACATCCAGACGCTGAAGAGTTCGTAGCCGTAGCTCTCGACCTTCAGTCCGGTTACCGCGATCAGCAGCAGGCACCCACCGAGGAAACACGCTGTCCGATACCACGGCCATGGTCGCCCACTCGCGCGAACTCGCTGAGCGCCAGTCCAATACCAGAGTGCAAGAACAACTCCCAGGGCAGGAAGAAGCGGGAGGGATGAGGTATCCCACTCCAGCATCTGCCCGATCGACGGCGGCGGCGTGTCATTCACGAACGCTTCACCGGCGGGTCCTCCTTCGTCTCCATGCGGGTACCGTCGACTCTACACCTAACTACTATGTTGGATAGTATTTAGGAATTCGACGGAAGGTACGGGTGCACAGCAGTGTCCAGAAGCATGAAGATATCCGCCGCCCTGATCGCGGTGTTCGCGGTAGCACTGATCACGTTCATCACCGTCGATCCGATTCGGGCAGACAACGAGAACGCCGATCGGGCAGCACAATCCACCGCCGTCCTCACCGACGACGCGTACCGATTGACCTCGGCCGCCGATGGCAAGGTGAACCTGGTCGAATTCCTCGACTTCGAATGCGAAGCCTGCCTCGCACTGTACCCGACGATGGAGCGGATCAGAGCGGAGTACGAGGATCGAATCACGTTCGGCATCAGATACTTTCCGATTCCGAGTCACACCAACAGCACTCTCGCGGCGCAGGTCGTCGAATCCGCATCTCGCCAGGGCAAATTCGTCGAGATGTACAAGCGAATGTACGAGACGCAGTCGCAATGGGGTGAATCCGCCGAATCACAGGAGGCGCTGTTCCGTTCCTACGCACAAGATCTCGGACTTGACATGGCCCGATTCGAATCCGACCTCGGCAGCCGCGGCGTCCGCGAGCGGGTCGAGCGCGACTTCGAAGAAGGCCGACGCCTCGGCGTCCAAGGTACTCCGACGCTGTTCCTCAACGACGTGAAGCTGGACCAGATGCCGAGCTACGAGCAGTTGAAAGCCCAGATCGATTCGGCCTTGGGAGAATGATCAGGTCAGAACAGCGCAGATCCCCGCGGAGACGGCCACCGTCACGGCTGCGGCAACGGCCGTCGTGACAGCGGCCGGCACACAGGCCGCCACCGCGCAGGTCAGTCGCCGAGGCGACGCCACGTCGCCGTCGACCAGGGAACTCAATCGCACCGCGGTCGCGCTGCCGCGATCGCTCAAGCTCCAGTCCGGCTGAGGAAGCGGCGATTTCGACACCACGGCAAGGGCGGAACGCACCGCAGCCGGGCTGGTGACGCGAGCGGCGTGTCTGTCCGCCGACAGTTCGACGATCGCGCCGACGGCAGCGGGTGCCGCCGCGAACAACGGCACTCGCGGAAGAACAGCGGCCAAGACTTCGCACGCACCGACAATTCGGTGATGACCGCCGCTCAGGTGTGCACGCTCGTGCGCGAGGACAGCATCCCGCTCGCCTCCACTGAGAGCGGATGACAAGCCTTGCGTCGCAACAACAAATCCAGGCTTTCCGGCGACGCTGTACGCCATAGGCAGCGGATGATCCAACCACAACACGTCGGACTCCGAGTTGTCGCGGCGCGCGACGATCGAGAGAACATCACGATGGAAATCTCGGACCCTCGCGTGCTCACGTGCCTGCTTGCGGCCGGCCAGCACGATCCGAACGGCGATCACACCCACCACAGCAACGGCTGTGCCGGTGATCAGTTCACCCACCCATGAACTCGTGCCGTGCGCGAAGGCGCTGAAACACCGAGCGATACCGTCGACCAGCCCCTCGACCGGCGCGTGGCTCGGCCACACCAGAACCAAGACCGCGGAGAGAGCGAGATACAAAGCCGACGCCATGCTGCCGAGCCACGCCGCGAGCAGCACCGCCGGTGACAACGCCGAGGAAACGGCTCGCAACACTCTCGGAACCAGGAATCCCACGAGCATCGCACCGAGAAACATCGGCAACGCCAATGTCATTGCACACCTTCCCCGGAAAGACCCCGGCGCAGGGCCTCGTTCTCGGCATCTGTCATGGTCTTGGCGAAGTGCAACAGCACGGCAGCGGAATCGGAACTGCTGTCCAACAATTCGCGCAGTGCTCTGGATGTGGCCTCTTCACGGCTGCGACTCGGCCGATAGAAGTAGGCGCGACTCTTCTTCTCACGACTCACCCAGCCCTTGTCGTAGAGATGCGTCACGACGGTCAGGATGGTGGTGTACGCAAGTTGTCGACGCTCACCCAGGGTCTCGACCAGATCCTTGACCGAGAGCGCGTCGTCGGACTGCCAGAGCACATCCATGACCTCGGCTTCGAGTCCGCCAAGCCCCTGCATTGCTCCTCCATCGCGTCGTGACAGAACTTCAGTCGCCCGTGGTCTTCTCCCCGAACGACACGCCCCGGGAATTCAGGTACGCGAGCGGATCGGTCTTCTGTCCGTCAGATTGCCACACCTCGTAGTGCAGGTGTGGTCCTGTCGATTGTCCACGATTGCCCACGGTCGCGATCAACTCACCCGCCCGCACCTTCTGACCCGCAACCACGAGCGCCTCGTTGATGTGTCCGTAGACGCCGACGGTCCCGTCGTCCTGCTGGATGCGGACCCAGAGCCCGAATCCCGCGGCGGGACCGGATTCGAGCACAACACCGTCGGTCGCCGACACGATGGGCGTTCCGATCGCGTTCGCGATGTCGAGGCCGTAGTGGGTGGTTCCCCACCGTGGACCGAAGTTGGACGTCATCGTCCCGCTGACGGGGGCCATCACCTGTGGCTTTTCGGCCTCGAACGCCAGCGCCGCTCGCTCGGATTCGAGTTGTCGCGTCTTGCCGAGTTGTTCGGCTATTCCAGCAAGATCCGTCGGCCGGACAAGGTCGAGGATCTCCGGCGCCGACACCGCAGATGCATCCTCGACTGCAATCGGCGGCGGCGACGCGTGCCCGATGGAAGTGCCGGACGCGAGGATTGCACCCGTCGCCACGGAAACCGCGGCCATGCGCCCGCCGGGTCTGATCGGCTCGGATTTTCGATGTCTTCCCACTTCTCGGTCCTCGCGTCGATGACAAATGAAGGTCTACGCCGCCACCTTACAACTATGTTGCATAGTTTTTAAGACATGCACTATTGCGCATATATGCATATGTGTCTAGGCTGGCGTCGACGAAAGGACCTTCGATGTCACACGGACACGGGCACGGAATCTCCCCCGCCGAGGCTGCGACCAGCAACAGCGGCAAGCATGTCAACAAACTGTGGATCGCCGCCGGCCTCGGGTTGGTGACCTTCGTGCTGCAGGTGACGGTCGGCCTCTTGACCTCGTCACTGGCCCTGCTCTCGGACTCGGCGCACGTGTTCACAGACATCTTCGGCATCTTCATGGCGCTCGCCGCGATCCTCGTCGCACAGCGTGCCGCCCGGCGCCCCGACCGTACTTTCGGCATGTACCGCACGGAAGTGTTTGCGGCACTGGCCAATGCGATCCTGCTCTTCGCAGTCGCCGGGTGGGTGCTTTACGAGGCCGCCAGCCGCTTCACGGATCCGCCCGAGGTTCCCGGCCTTCCCGTCGCGACAGTCGCCGTCGTCGGTCTGGCGATGAACGTCATCGCCTTCCTCATGCTGCGCAGCGGCGCGAAGGAAAGCATCAACATCCGCGGCGCCTACCTCGAAGTCATGGCGGACATGGTCGGGTCCATCGGCGTCCTGGTCAGCGGCTTGGTCACGCTCGCGTTCGGTTGGCGCTACGCCGACCCCGTCATCGGCGTCGCGATCGGCCTCTTCGTCTTGCCACGTGCCTTCAACCTGGGCCGCCACGCCGTTCGCATCCTCCTCCAGCAGGCTCCCGACCGCATCGACGTCACCTCGATCATCGAGAAGATCAACGCTCTGCCGGGAGTCGTCGACGCGCACGATCTGCACGTCTGGACACTCACCTCGGGGATGGAAGTTGCTTCCGTTCACGTCACCGCGGTCAGTGACGCCGATCCCACAACGGTGCTCGCAGCAACCCGAACCTTGCTTGCCGAGGAATTCGAACTGGGGCACGCCACCGTACAGGTGGAACAACAGGGAAGCGACGGTAAATGCGCGGAACTCGCCTGGTGAAATGGACATTCCAAAATGAAACATTCGAATTCACCAGGCTCGATAACCTCACCGAATTCGAAGAAAAATTAGGTCTTCTTTAGTTTGGGAACGCTTACCACAATAAGGTCATACTGGGATGACAGGGCCTCTGACCTGCACTATCTTGGAATTCATGACTTCTGGGGAGACTCACATGACCAAATTCCACGCACTACTCCGAGACCAGATTCGCAACGAGTTCAACGCTTCGCATCAGTACATCGCGACAGCGGTTTACTTCGACAATGCGGACCTGCCACAGCTGGCAAAGCACTTCTACAAGCAGGCTGTGGAAGAGCGTAACCACGCCATGATGATCGTTCAGTATTTCCTCGATCGCGACATCAACGTCGAACTCACCGGCGTCGACGCCGCGAAGGCCGACTTCAAGGATGCCCGTGAGCCCATCGCTCTCGCGCTGACGCAGGAGAAGACGGTCACCGAGCAAATCGTCCAGCTCGCGAGCACTGCCCGCGAAGAAGGCGACTACCTCGGCGAGCAGTTCATGCAGTGGTTCCTCAAGGAGCAGGTCGAGGAAGTTGCAAGCATGACAACACTTCTCACCATCGCGGACCGCGCAGGCGCCAACCTGTTCGACCTCGAAGACTTCGTGTCCCGCGAGATGAGCACCGTCGGTGACACCACCGGTGCACCGAGCGCAGCCGGCGGAACCATCTAGCCTGCAGCACTCACGGATTTTGCCCTCGAGCCGAACGGTTCGCTTCCTGCCAGCAGGATCGAACTGATCAGCTCGGGGGCATCTGTCATCGGTACGTGCCCAAGGCCGGGCAGAACCATCAACTTTGCCTGCGGGAACGGCTTTTTCACGCGCTGCGCCTGATACACGGGCAGGATGAGATCGCGTCGACCCCACGCAACCGTCACCGGCACAGTGGGATCCACGATGGGCGGCAGCACGAAGTCCATCTCGAGACCGAGATCGACGAGTTCGTTCGACACGAGCGAACGGCAGTCGGCCAACGCCGCCGCATAACCGACATGACTCGGATGAGCGAAGAACGCGGCGAGCGCCGGATAGCGAATCAGCTTGTACCGCAATGCGCGTGGCAATCCGTCACCCATGAGCTTGGCCGTGCCGCGCAGTGCACGGAACGTGTTGATCGCTCGCACCTGATCGAGGTGATTGACAAAGAACCCGGCCGGCGAAAGAGCTGTCGCCGACGCGACATCTCCGCGCGCTGCCAGCGAGAGGGCAATCCAGCCGCCGAGGGAGTTTCCCGCGACGTGGGCACGCTCCCCCGCCGGCGTCACTTCCTTGACGAACTCACTGACATCGTCGATCAGCTGTCCCATGACGTCCGGACCGAGTTCGGGCAGCAGCGACTCTCCGTGACCCGGCAGGTCGACGGTGACGACGCGGCGGTACGGCGTCAGCTGGTCCAAAAGCGAATCCCACGCCTGCCGTCGATGGACGATGCCATGGACGAGCACAAGCGTGGGACCACTACCGGAGATGTCATGCGACAAGGTCATGTCACCAACATTAACCGTAACTTCGCGTAACGCCTATAGTTCGGGCGAAAAAATCAGCGCAGCGTGACCTGACGACCACGAAGTCCGTCGCGCGAGCGAAGCTCGGCCGAGGTCAGCGGAGCATCGACGGCCAGAGCCTCGGCAAGACGCTCACCGAGCTCGACGGTTGCCGCTACCCACTCGTTTGCATGCTTTTCGCGGTCGAGGTCGAAGACGGGAACCAACAGGCCGTGGGTGCGGAACGAGCCTGCGTAGCGCGAGCCCTCACCCAGATGCAGTCCACCGGTCGCGTGCACGCGCGCCAGCGCGAGCATCAGGTCGTCTTCGCTCTCGGGACGAACCCAACGCAGGTGCGCCTTCTCGCCGGCGTCGACCCACCACGCGGCAACGAGGCCGTCGCCTTCGAGGCGTGCAGAGGGCATGATCGCCGAGTTGGCGTGCTGCACGGTGGCGGCAACCTCGGGATCGGTTTCGACGCCCTCGGGGATCCACCAGTTGAAGTTCTGGTGCACGGTGATGTCGAGCAGGGCCGAGGGATCGACGACAGCGGTGACTGCGGGGGTCTCGGAATCGGGGTTCGCGGCAGAAAGCGCGTCGCCGGGGGCCGCGTCCTTGATCCAGTTCACCGAAGCGGCGAGGTCTGCGCCGAGGTCGGCCGAGTGCGCCTGAACCTGGACACCGACAAATCCTGTGGCCGTCTCGCCCTCGTCACGGACGAGTGCGGCAACAGCGCCGGGGAGGACCGTTGCCAACGTGACGGGACGGTCGGAGCCGATGACCGGCAACGGAGCCGTGGCGGACGGAACGAATTCGCGCAGCGCAACCAGATCGCACTCGGCGGCAAGGCCCTCGAACGGGCGGCTGACTACGCCGGCAGCGGCTTCACGCTCTGCTTGGCGTGCCGCCAGCTTCTCTGCGCGTGCGCTGCCCTGCTTCGGTCCACTGTTTCTTTTGCTCTTCTTGGCCACGAGGGCAAAATCTACACGCTGCCCAGCCATTGCTTCGTGCGCCCGGGATGGTTGGTGGCAACCCAACTGACCCCGAGCTCACGACACAGGTCCACATCCGCCTTGTCGTCGACGGTCCAGCAGTACGTCGCGCGACCCGCAGCAGCGGCCCGATCGACCAGATCGGGATGTTCGCGCAGTGCCTTGATCGACGGCCCGATCGCCGTAGCGCCCACAGCCGTCGACGCACCGCCGCCGAGGTACCGCGACGCGTCACCGAGCAGGACCGTCGGCAGCAGCGGTGCCGAACGACGCACTCGCCAGACCGCACTCGCCGAGAAAGACATGACGACAGCGCGCGAGTGATCGGCCGACGGCGGTGACGCGATCCCGAAGCGGTGCAGTTCCGCCAGGAGTTTGGCTTCGACCAATCCGCCGAACCTCACGGGGTGCTTGGTCTCGATGAACAGCTTCACCGGGCGCGCAAAATCCAGAGCGAGGGTGATGAGGTCGGAGAGAGTCAGCAGTTCGGCCGGTTCGCTCGTCGACCCGTAGTCCAGAGCGTTCAGCGAATCGAGCGTCATCTCGCTGACGATCCCCGTCCCGCTGGAGGTGCGGTCGACCTTGCGGTCGTGAACGCAGACCAGGTGTCCGTCGCGGGTGAGCCGGACGTCGCATTCGAGCCCGTCGGCACCCTCCTCGAGGGCCAGTTCGTAGGCGGCGAGGGTGTGCTCCGGCCGCGCAGCCGACGCACCTCGGTGCGCAACGACGAGTGGACCTCGACGATCTGGGCTCACAGGGCAGCGGTCTCCTTCTCCTCCAGCACCGTCTTCTCTTCCAGCACCGTCTTTTCTTCCAGCACCGAGCGCGGCACTGGCACCCACCGGGTTTCCGATTCCGGTTCACCGCGCCAGCTCTTGCGCTCGATCCGGCGGATCACGACGAGTGTCAACGCCGCGGTGACGGCAGCGATCAGTGCGATGAAAGCGTTCAGCAGAACCCCGTCGGCCATTGCCTGAATCCCCGGGCGTGATCGCCAGTACGCGTTGACCACCAGCAGCAGAGCGCTGAATGCCCAGAAGCCCCACCAGATCTTGACCAACAGGGTTCCGCGCGGATCGCGGCGGACCAACTCGAAGAGATAAACGGCCGGCATCACCAGGTTGAGGATCGGCACAGCGCAGCCGACGACAACTTCCGACGCTGTGCGTGGATCGGATTCCCGGGCACCTGCGAAGTGTTCACGACGCCGACGAAGCAGCCAGCACACAGCGGCGATTGCCGCGAAGACCGAGATCAGCAGTCCACCCAACTGAGTGAAGTACACGGCGGCGTCGGAGACCGTGAGCAGCGGCTGCGGGATCAGCCTGGTGCGGTTGCGGACCAGGATCGCGTATCTGCCCAGTTCGGCGAACACTGCCAGTCCGTAGAGGATCGTTGCGAGCGTCAGCAACGGCCCGACTCGGTCGGCCATCCGGTCCGCTCGCGAGGGCGGCACCGGTGAGTTGTCGACGACGTCCTGGAGTCCCCACTGCGGGACAGCGTCGTAGCGCGGAGTGGAGAAGCTACGACGCACTGGTGCGTCCCCCACGCCGCGGGGGTCGGACGGGGAGCGCGCGATCCAGCGGAAGCCACGGCGGTTGGGCGGTTGGTAGATCTCGGTGCGGGTGGGGATCAGCAGGACGCCGCTGCAGCGCGGGCACCACTGCGTCGGGCCGCCGACGACAGGCCAGCGTGCGGCGCACCGGGCGCAGACCTGAACGACACTCACAACTTCGATTCTGTCACGCCGTATCGGTAACGGCAGCAAATGGATTCACTCCCGATTTGTGATCGAACCTCCACCGCGTTCACCTGCATTGTTCGAATAATGTGACCTCCGCCACTTAAAAACTCGAGTTATCCACAGTTTCCACAGGTTCATCCACAGTTCTGGATGAATGAATCGGGCTTTATCCACAGGTCACGGGCAAGACCCTGAGAATTTGCTGACAGGTGTTAGCGAACGATGCACAGGCTCGAGGATGAATTTGACACCGCAGGTCAGTGAACTTTCGGGCGTCGACGTCATTTATCCCGGCAAAGTTCACAATCCATTCAGAAATTGCTCCCGAAAAGACAGAAAAGACCGGTATCCCCTTTTTGTGAGAAGTCGGTTTTTGACACACCTGGAAGCATGACCGTCGATGACTTCTCCACAGCCCGAGCCAACTCTGACGTTCACCCCGAGACGGGTCACGCAGCTCGCGTTCGTGTTGATCGGATGTCAGCTCGTCATTCGCGTCTGGGTTGCCGCGAGCAATTACTTCTACTGGGACGACCTCATCCTGATGGGCCGCGGAGGACGCTTCCCACTCTTCGCGAGCGAACTCCTGCTCTACGACCACGACGGTCACTTCATGCCCGCGGCCTTCTTCTTCACCGGGTTGATCGCCCGTATCGCGCCGTACAACTGGGCGCTGTCGGCAACGCTGCTCGTCATCGGTCAGGCCGCCGCGTCGTTGGCGCTTCTGCGCACTCTTCGGTTGGTCCTCGGCCGGCGACCGGCACTGTTGATTCCGCTGCTCCTGTATCTGTTCGTCCCGCTGACACTTCCGGCGTTCTCGTGGTGGGCAGCCGCGCTCAATGCATTGCCGCTCCAGATCGCGCTGGCCTGGGCATGCGGCGACGCGATCAAGCTGTACCGCACCGGGCAGGTGCGCTACGTGTTCTCGGGCACCGCGGTTTTTGTCGTCTCCTTGCTGTTCTTCGAGAAAGCAGTGCTCGTTCCGTTCGTGGCACTCGCTTTTCTGGTGCTGTACTTGCGCACACAAGGTGAAGGAACGCCGATACGAAGTGCGGTCACGAAGTGCCGACGCCTGTGGACGGCCTGCGCCGCCGTGCTCGCGATCTGGATTCCGGTGTATCTGACAACTGTCGAATCTCCGATCACCGGATACGGCCGTTCGATGTCCACCGAACTGCTGCATCACGGAACGTCTTTGGGGATGCTTCCCACTCTTCTCGGCGGCCCCTGGCGCTGGGAGCGGTGGATCCCCAGCCCCGCCTGGGCCGATCCGCCGACGCTTTTGGTGGTCGCAGCCTGGGCCGCGCTGCTGACGACGGCCGTGATGACAGTGCGTGCCCGACGCGGCGCTGCCTGGATCTGGGCTGCCGCGGCGCTGTACTTCCTGGCCTCCGTGGTGGCGATGACCGCTACCCGATCCGACGCCGACACCACTTACGAGTTGGCGCAGACCTTGCGTTACTTCACGGATTCGGCGACGGTGTTCGCCCTCGCCGCCGCTCTTATTCTCGCTGCGCCTCGGCGACGTCCGGCCCGTTTGCCCGTCGCAGTCGCCGCCGGCCTGTCAGTGCTCTTCGTGATCAGTTCGCTCGTCTCGACCGTCACGTTCGTCGACATCTGGCGCGAGAACCCGACCCGCGACTACCTCGCGAACGCGCGAATGTCGTTGTCACAGAATCAGGATGCTCCACTGCTCGAGCAACCCGTCGCGATCGAAGTGCTCCTTCCCGTCGCCTTTCCGAACAATTTGGCAAGCAACGTTCTCGCGCCGCTGCCTGATCGCCCCGAATTCTCTTCCAGCACTCCGATTCTGCGCACCATCGACGGCAGCGGTCAGATCGTCGATGCCGAAGTGACCTGGACGAGAAGGATTCCCGAAGGAACGGCGCCGAACTGCGGCACCCGTGCCGAAGGCCCGACCGAGCTCCCCCTCGACGGCCCCCTGGCCGGCTGGGAATGGACGGTTCAGCTCAATTACCTCGCCAGCGCCGACGGAACGATCGATGTTGCGTTGGAGTCCGGCGACGCAGTATCCGTACCCGTCACCCAAGGTTTGCACTCGGTGTTCGTGCGCCTGGTCGGCCACGGAAACAGTGTGAAGATCACGCCGACAACACCGGGACCGACCCTGTGTTTCGGCGCCGGACAAGTCGGTGCCGTCGTCCCGACCTCCGCAAAATAGTGGCAGAGTGGAAGTCATGGAGCTGCGTATATTCACCGAACCCCAGCAGGGCGCTACCTACGAACAACTACTGACTGTTGCCCAGACCGCCGAAAAACTCGGCTACGGCGCATTTTTCCGCTCGGACCACTATCTCGCCATGAATTCCGACGGCCTTCCCGGGCCCACCGACGCGTGGATCACGCTCGCCGGAATCGCCCGCGAAACATCCACCATCCGCCTCGGCACTCTGGTGACGTCGGCTACGTTCCGTCACGCCGGACCGCTGGCCATCTCGGTCGCACAGGTCGATCAGATGAGTGGTGGCCGCGTAGACCTCGGCATCGGTGCCGGCTGGTACGAGGAAGAGCACCAGGCGTACGGCATCCCGTTTCCGGCGCTCAAGGATCGCTTCGAATTGCTCGAGGAAACTCTCGACGTCGTGACCGGTCTGTGGCGTACGACGGTCGGCGACACGTTCGACTACGACGGTAAGCACGTGCAGATCAAGAACTCTCCCGCGCTTCCCAAACCGCACCAGGTCGACGGTCCGCCGATCCTGATCGGTGGCACGGGCAAGAAGAAGACTCCAGCGCTCGCCGCTCGGTTCGCAAACGAGTTCAACATCCCGTTCAAGTCCCTCGAGGAAACGAAGGACATCTTTGCGCGGGTTCGTCAGGCTTGCGTCGAGCACGAGCGCGATCCGAACGAATTGGTGTACTCCAACGCTCTCGTCCTGTGCTGCGGCCGCGACGAGGCGGAGATCAAGAAGCGCGCCGAGGCTATCGGACGCGACGTCGACGAGCTACGTGAGAACGGTCTGGCCGGAACACCTTCGGAGCTGGTCGACAAGATCGGCACTTTCGCCGACGCCGGTTCACAGCGCGTGTATCTGCAGACTCTCGATCTCGCCGATCTGGATCATCTCGAACTCGTCGCAAGCGAGGTCATGCCCCAACTGCAGTAAGGAATGGGCCGGGATCTACAGCGCGTTCGCGTCGAGGAACGCGCGTAGGTCTCGGTCCCACTGGGCCGAGCGGGAACGGTCGAGAAAGACGCGCACCAGCATGAAAGCGATGACCAGCAGCGACATCACGCTGAACCAGGTGAAAACCCCGGTCACCACGGCTGCGACGTCGGCAGCACTCTGAGTGATCGGAGCTACGGTCTTGTCGCCCTGATCATTGACGTAGATGGGGACCTCGGTGCCGGCGGGCGTCGCCGAGTCGACAGTGACATCACCCGTGTGAACCTGGCCGTTCCAGTTCCACTGCGCGCTGGCCATTTCGGTGGTCGGCGCAATGTAATCGGCTGTCGAGGCGGTGGTCTGCGTCGAATCTGCTGTCGTCGTCGCCGAAATACTGTGTAATTCGGCGGATTGTTTGGCGATCAGTGCGTTCTGGCTCGAAGCAGTCGCAGCCCCTGCCCATACCGCGAGAGGCAGGAGAAGAATCGCGAAAATGATCAGACCGAAGGACATGAACCCTTCGATCCGATCACTGCGGCGAACCATCGGATCGTGGCCTACATGAATGGTGCGTCGGAGCAGCGACGCAGTTCCTCGCGTACTACCTGACATTGTGAGCTCAGTTCTCTCGACGACACACTCTTACATCGAGATTCCCTTTGTTTCGATCTAGTTGCAAGTGTTAACGAGCTGAATCACATGTGTCCTCCAACACCTGTCCAGTTATTCGCTCGGCGGAAGGATGTCCGTCTGCGCCGGAACCTGATCCTGACGGAGCAATCCGACCGGGCAACTGACGCCCGTGGCATGCACCGGGCAGTAACCGCCGGGATTCTTCGCCAGATACTGCTGGTGGTAATCCTCCGCGTAGAAGAAGTCGCGCAGCGGGCCGATTTCGGTGGTGATCGCTCCATATCCGGCTTCGGCAAGCCGTTCACCGAAAGCGACGGCCGACGCATGAGCGATTTCTTCCTGCTCCGCGGACGTCGTGAAGATCGCCGAACGGTACTGCGAGCCCTGGTCGTTACCCTGACGCATCCCCTGCGTCGGATCGTGGTTCTCCCAGAAGTGCGCCAGGATCTGCTCGTAGGAGATCACTGCGGGATCGAAGACCACCAGCACGACTTCGGTGTGACCCGTACGTCCGGAGCACGTCTCTTCGTACGTCGGGTTGGGCGTGAAGCCGCCCGCATAACCCGCAGCGGTCGTGTACACGCCGGGAAGCTGCCAGAACTCCTTCTCGGCGCCCCAGAAACAACCCATCCCTACGACGACGGTCTGCAGTTCGGCCGGAAACGGCGGCGTCAACGGATGCCCGTTGACGTAGTGCGCGGTCGGAACCGGCATTTTCTGCTCTCGGCCCGGGAGTGCGTCCTCAGGCGCGATCAGCGTGGATTTTGCGGACGCTCGTCCCAGAATGTCGTCGTACCAGCTCATGCTTCGATGCTACGCGCGAGCGACTGTTTCGCCACGCCGTGATCGCGCGGGCGCCGGGCAGCTCCACCCACCGGTAGCCGATTTCTGCTACCGCGGCCGTGGCCAGAAGGAAGAGCGCAAACGCCAGCGTCGGTCCGACGTACAAAACAGTGTTCTCGACGACGCGGTACAGGATCAGGGTGTGCACGAGATAGATGACGTAACTACGCGTCGAGAGCCACTTCACGACCGGCCAGCGCGTCGGGACGCCGTCGTAGCGGCCGATGAGAACTACCGCTGCGGCGACTACCGAAATGGTCCACAGATAGTGCTCACCGGCCCAGTAGACGCGGAACTGGGTCGCCACGATGATGACGTGCATCTGGACGAGGACGGCCGCGATCAGCCAGCGGCCGGGAGCGAGCTTCGCCCACGCGAGGTACATGATCTGGCCGAGGAAGACGGCCGGCAGCGTCGCGGCGATCTTGGACAGCATCGGCACGGTGTACGGCAGCGGCGCGTAGACGTTGTAGAGCAGCACCAGCGAGCACAGCGCACCACCGGCGAGCGGCATGACGATCGGTCGCAGCCGCAGTATCGGGCGAGCCGCTACGCATGCGAGATAAAAGAGGAATTGGACGGTGAGTGTCCAGGTCACTCCCAGAACTGCCACCTCGGGCTTGAGAAAGAATCCGCCGAGAAAAAAGCTCATCAACGCTTCGGTATCGGAAATACCTTCCTGACCGCTGAACATTCCGTTGATTCCGAGGCGGACCAGAAGAATGGCAATCGCGGTCGCCACCCAGAATGCGGGCAGCAGTCGACTGAATCGGTTGGTCAAGAACTTTCCGGGGCCGTCGCGAATCGCGGATCGCGTCACCAGAGCGCCGGTAAGCATCATGAATACTGCGACGCCGACAAAAGAGAGGTGCTGGTTGAGTTCGGCAGGCTCGATCAAAACGCCGTAGACGACGTCGATCACCCACCAACCCGAGCCGAGATCGTCGATGACGTAGAAAGAGATGTGGGAGTAGATCACGGCGGCAACCGCCAGGGCTCGCAACAGGTCAGCGCCCGGAAGATTCACCCGAGGCGCGGCCGCCTCTGGTGATTCCGGGAGGAAAACTGGTGCGGGCATCGCGCAAGTTTAAGGTTCCGTTCACCTTTACGACGAATTTGCGCATATTAGCTTACCCTTAGATCGGGGCAAGTTCGGTTTCCCAAACTTTATTCTTTGGTGATTACTACCTGAGCCGGACTGTTGCGGACGGTGTACGAATGTTATTGGGTGGAAACCCGAAGAATGATTTGCACATACGCGAGTGACGTCACGCCGTGACCGGTGATCGACGCACTCTAAAGCACCAGGGCTCACCAGCCCGCAAAGAAGGGACCCTCGTGTCTGTTTACACGCTGCCGGAACTCCCCTACGACTACGCAGCCCTCGAGCCGCACATCTCGGGCAAGATCATGGAGCTGCATCACGACAAGCACCACGCGGCTTACGTTGCCGGTGCCAACGCTGCACTCGAGAAGCTGGCCGAGGCTCGTGAGAACGACACCATCGCAGCGCAGGCCAACCTGCTCGAGAAGAACCTGGCGTTCCACCTCGGTGGCCACACCAACCACACCGTTTTCTGGAACAACCTCAGCGCTGACGGTGGCGACAAGCCCGAAGGTGAACTCGCCGCAGCGATCGACGACAACTTCGGTTCGTTCGATCTCTTCCGCGCTCACTTCTCCGCGAACGCCAACGCCATCCAGGGCTCCGGCTGGTCCATCCTCGCGTGGGACTCGATCGGACAGCGTCTGATCATCGTCCAGCTCTACGATCAGCAGGGCAACATCTCCATCGGCCTCACGCCGCTGCTGCTCCTCGACATGTGGGAGCACGCTTTCTACCTCGACTACCAGAACGTCAAGGGCGACTACGTCAAGGCATTCTGGAACATCGTCAACTGGAACGACGTTTCGGCTCGCTTCGACCGTGCACGTACCCAGACCGCAGGTCTGATCGTCTAGTCACGCTCTTCTTGCGAACGGCGGCGCCTCACCAGGGGCGCCGCCGTTCGTGTCAGCAGAGCACCACCGAGCAGGACCGTCGTGGCTCCGAAGACCAATGCCAGTGTGCGAGTTCCGGAGTCACCGCTGCCCGCGGTGGTCTGATTCACGGCCACCGGATCCGACAGCACCGAGGTCAGCTGAACCTGCTGCGGGGTGGTCATCGCGGGAATACCGGATTTTGCGCCGTCGAGGCCCGTGACCAGTGACTTGGCGATTCCTTGCAGCGTCGTGAATCCCTGGGTGATCTGATCGGTCACGTCACCGAGCATCTGCGGCGCCTGATCAGCGATGGGAATGAGGCCGTCGTTCAATTGTCCGGCAGCACTGCTCAGTTGATCGCTCGCGCCTTGCAGCTGCCCGACAGCGGTGCGGACTAGATCACCGAGCTCCGTATCGGGCCCGACCGAGCCACCCAACAGCGCCGGAACGGTGCCCAATTGCGCATTCAGCGCACCGAGATCCGAACTCACACCGGCCAGTTGCGCTGTCACGTCAGGCGGGATCGGAAGGCCGTTCAGCGCAGTCTGCAGCGCGTCGATTCGTGTCTTCAGTTCCGCGGTCGAGGTCGACGCCTCCCCAAGCGTCAGGCCCAGTGAGTCCGCGCGCGTGGCCAGCTCTTCCGCCGACCCCGACGCCTGATCGACAACACCGGACACCTGATCCGCGACGCTCATCAGCTCCAACGCCCCGGACCGTGCGGTCTCGAGGTACGGCAGCAGAGTGCCTGCGCCTGCTTTCACCTGATCGATGGACTTTCCGGCCTCGTTGGTTCCGGCGACCAGAATCTGTGCGGTGGTGAGGTTTTGATCGATCGAGCGTCTGGCGGCCGACGTCTGAGCCAGCAGACCCTTGATGCCGTCCGCGCCGACCTGCGCCGACACGGCCCGAGTCAACTCGGCCGACTTCTCCGAATCCGAGCCCTTCACCTCGAGGTCGACGCTCGCCTGCCGTGGATCCATGCCGAACATCGACGCGACGGTTTCGCTGAAGTCCTCCGGCACGGTCAACGTCGCGAAGTAGTTCCCGCCGGGGTTGTCGACCACCTGGAAGTCGAAGTCTTCGTTCTTGCCCAACGTGTCCACCAGCGTGTCGCCGGCCCGAAGTTCCTTGCCGTCGAGCGTGGTTCCCGCGTCGGCGTTCACGATCGCGACGGTGTTCGAGGTGTCGGCACCGCCCGCGAAGATCACGAACCCGATCCCCGCCACCGCAGCCGCGACGATCGCGGCCACACCACCGACTGCCAGCCGTCGACCGAGTCGTGACGGCCGGCGATGGGAGTTTTCTGTGGTGTTCTCGGCGCTCATGGGCGAGACGATAAAGCAACAACTTGTAGAAACACTGAGAGCCCTAGCCTGCGGGCGTGGCCGGCTTCTCAGACTCCTCTGGTTCCTCGTTCGACATGTCCCGAGGTCCACTGATCAGGATGTCGGCCCAGCGCGTGGCTGGGTCGATATCGAGCAGGACGGCCTTCACCAACAACGAGAGCGGGATCGCCAGCAGCGCTCCGAGCGCCCCGAGAACCCACGACCAGAAGACAAGTGAGAGGAACGTCATCGTCACCGACAGTCCGACGGCGTCGCCGACGAACTTGGGTTGGATGATGGACTGGATCACGAAGTTGATGACGGAGTAGACGACGATCACCCACAGCATCAGCCACGGCCCGCCCTGCAACAGTCCCAGGAGCGCCGGTGGAATCACGCCGATGACGAACCCGATGTTGGGGATGTAGTTGGTGATGAAGGACAGCAACGCCCACAGGACGGGCAGCTGAATGCCCATGAGCCACAGCGCGCCACCGTCGAGTACCGCCACGATGAGGCCGAAGACCGTCGAGACCACCAGGTATTTGCGAGTTCCGGCGGCAAAGGTGGAGAGCGCGTAGGAGATTTCTGGACGTTGCTCGGACAGCACATGCAACCGCGAGCGGATGCTCATCCCGTCGAAGGCCATGAACAACAACAACGCGAGAATGAACACCAGATCCGACAGGATGCCGAGCAGGCCCTCCAGCCCGCTTTCGAGGACACCCACAACCTTCGTGAGATCGACACTGCTGAGCGTGCTTTGGATCTGTTCGGTGCTCACGCCGAAGTCGGCCAACTTGTCGCGGCCCTCGTTGAGGAGGTTGGTCATCTCCTCGGAGTACTGCGGCAGGATCGTCGCCAACTGAGCCGTCGACACGATCAACGACGCCGCCAACCCGAGCAGGATCAAGTACACGGTGACCAGTGAGCCCAACATCCCGACCCACTTGGGCCACCCTCGGCGCTGTGACCAATCCTGAATGGGCTGAACGGCAATCGTCAGCACCAGGGCCAGGAATACCGGCCCGAGGATGCCGCCGAACACCTTCATTCCGCCGACGGCGACCACGGTGGCGGCAATACCGAGCAGGACGATCAAACCGCGCGGGATCGACCAGTTCTCACTACCGGACAGCGTGGGGATCGGAGTGGGAGCCTCGACGGCCGGCTTTCCCTTCTTAGAGAACACCGGCTTCCTTTGCCCGGCTCCTGATCTGGAATGCTCCCACGATCATGAAGAGGCCGAACAGGATTGCGTACCAACCCAACAACCAGATGAGGCTGATGATGCCTTCGCCGGGCGCGATGAGAAGAATGATGCCGAAGATGACAGCAAGCACCGATGCGGCGAGCAACCATCCCCAACTGGATCCGGGCAGCGCCTTCATCTTGAAGGCGCCGACAATTCCGAAGATTCCGAACATGATGGCGTAGAAGGCAATTATGTACAGCAGCACCAGCGCAGTGATGCCCGGCCAGACCAGCGCGACGATGCCGGCTCCGACTGAGACGACGCCCGTGAACACCCACCAACCCCACGAGCTCAGATGCTCGCGGTCCCGGATGGCGCGAACTATCGTGATCAAACCGTCGGCGATGGAGTAGATACCGAACAGGAAAACCAAGGCCACCACGGTAATTCCCGGCCACACGAGCGCGATGATTCCGAAGATCACGCCGAAGATTCCGCGGATCAGGATCATCCACCAGATCTCTTTGCCGTACTGCACGAACGGATTCTGCGTGACCATCAGTAGCCTCCGAAACAAGCGGGTGTCTCTGACCGATTCAACAGCTCTTCAAACAGGGCAATACCGACAGATCGTATGACTCTTGTGACCTTTCCGCCCATCGAAACGCGCGGCTGATACCGAGTTGTGCTCTTCGGGTACGAAGCGAGGGGACTTTCAGCCTGCTTCTCGAATACTTGCTTCTCGAATACCGGGCGCAGTCCACGATCCCGACAGCACTGCCGCCTTCGGCCAGTACAGGCGCAGAAAGACGTTGAAGTCGCCGGACGGAGCCGGCAGCCAGTTCCGCTCCTTCTCACCACCAGGGGATTCGTGCTGGAGATAGATGTCAAGGGAACCGTCGTCGGCAAACACCAGATCGCTTCGATCGCCAATCGCGTATCGGTCGATCGGGTTGTCCACGAAGAACTGCCGCTCGTTCATCATCGTGAGCGACCAGAAGCCCTCGACCGGTGGCAGCTCGTCCTTCTCGAAGTGCAGGACGTACTTCTTCGCCCCGGTCAGCGGCTTCCCGTCGACGTCCGTCGTGGCATGCGGGTACACGGCATCAGCGTCGAGATTGGCCCCGAAACCGAGCCAGACGATCAGAGCCCGCTGAGCGTAATGGGTTCCGTAGTGCCCCAAGCCGCGGTGCATCGTCCAGCCGTTCTTCGGACTGCCCTCGGCCTCTTCGGCGATCTCGCTCAGCACGTCCATACCGGTTCGCGCAGCTCTATCGAGGGCATCACGTACCTCCTGCGGACGCGACCTCCAGGGCAAGGAGGAGCCGATTCCTATGTCGGACAGTTGTTTCATCATCTCGGTGTCCTCCGGACGCGGAGGATTGTCGTCGAGAAGTGCGTCGAGTCTGGTGAAGAATGCCTCGCCGTCCATGGCGGCCACCTGGTCCACCGGCGGCGTCCGCGTGTCGACGGCAGGGTTCACCGGCATTTCACCAGGCGTGTAGTCCTGCGGGTCACCCGTCCACTCCGACAGAGGAGTGAGTCGCGTCCGGTCCTGCAGGCTGTGCACTTCTGCCAGGTCTGTTCCCCCCGACGTCGCGTAGCGGGCGACTATCCAGTTCATCGCCGTCGGAGACCGCAGCAGCGTCAAACCCTTGGGCACGTTGCCTTTCCAATTCGGCCCGGCCACCAGGTACGGTCCCCCGGTCCGCCCGACTGTCCGAGATCCCGGAACCGTGAACACGTCGCTCCACGCGTCGAGGATGGGGACCAGCCAGTACCGCGTGCCGAAGTCCGGCAGTGAGAGCACCTGCGGTTCCGTCGAGACGTCCAGCCACCCCGACGAGTAGAGAGTGTCCGCGTTGGGTGAGACGACATCGGTGAAGGTCGCATCCGGCGTCGTACGCGCGTATGCGAACTGGTTGAGCGGGGCTTTCATCGCCACCGGCGAAGGCACCGCCGTCATGACATCCCGCGATACCGCAGCAATCAACAGGGGATATCCGAAGATCCACGCCTGCGTTGCCAGGTCTTCCAGCCGAGAACGGTTCTTCGACAGAGTCATGTCTGCGCATACCACCGCCCTCACCAGCGCAAACCTGGCTGGCACTCTCCCTCTCTTGTGTGCCAGTACCGAATGGGTGCATATTTCGATTACCCAACGAGGTGTGCCGGACCGACGCATGCGCGTCTGCCCGAGATTTGCCCCAGCACCGAGGGAGGAACAGAAATGAACAGAAACGAAGCAATAGGCATTTCTCCGTTCCAAGCCGCTGGGTCTTTGCAGGGGTTCGTCATTTCCGGTCGTTGGCCGGACACCACCCAGGAGTGGGCGCAGCTTCTCGCATTGGCTGTCCGCGTGGCCTCGATGCCAGGTTTGTTGCCGACCACGACGGTCTTCGGGGTCCGTGAAGACGTTCCCGAAGATCCGCAGCCGGGCACCGTCGGTCTGGTGGTTGCCGAAGGTCCGGTACTCGGCGATTTCGCCTTGACACCCGGCCGTTTCTCCGACCATCAGCCACCGGCGCTGATCATGCTGCACCCACCGTCGGAAACCACGCCCAGCCTGCCGGAATGCGAGGGCAGCGCGTCGGGGTGCGTACTGCTGCCAGGCCTTCCCTATCTGGGTTTGGAGCATCGTGCGGCGTGGGTCGAGGCTGAGCCGGACGGCACAGTCGTCTCCATGATCAGTCGTGTCGGCATCGATCCGATCAGCGATCCCGACACCGCTGTTTTGGCCATGCTCCTCGCCTCGTGACGGCCCCGGTAAGCGATAAGTTCGGACTCCCAAACTTGCTGTGCGCTTTGCCAATTCGTTTCAGGCGCGCTAACGTGGGCAGCAACGAAGGGGAGTAGCCCCCAATCGCCCGTGTCGACATACTGGTTCGACGCGCTCCGCCTGGTGCGGATCGCGAAGCACCCGGCCTGGCGAACCGAAGGTCCTGTGGCCTCGGTGGGCGAGACCTTCGGCCGGACAAGCGCACCCACTGCGCCTGCCCAGGCCGGAGGCTCGCATTTTTCCTCCGACCTACACCGACCGGAGGAGTAAATCTTGCTTGCCGCAATACTTTTGAGTTTCGGCGTCATTTTTGTCGCAGAACTCGGTGACAAGTCCCAACTGATGGCAATGACGTTTGCCTTGCGCTATCGCTGGTGGGTCGTCCTCGGCGGAATCACCGTCGCCACCACCCTTGTTCACCTCGTCTCGGTCGCCGTCGGCCACTACCTGGGCGTCGCCCTCCCCACCGCGGCGATTTCCATCGTCGGCGGTATCGCTTTCCTGATCTTCGGCCTCTGGACCTTGCGCGGTGACGATCTCACCGACGACGAGCAGAACAAGGCCGGTCGCGTCACGCGATCCGCCTTCATCGCCGTCGCCTCGGCCTTCTTCCTGGCAGAACTCGGCGACAAGACCATGCTCGCCACCATCACCCTTGCCACCGACAACGACTGGATCGGCGTCTGGATCGGGTCGACGGTAGGCATGGTGGCGGCCGACGCTCTCGCCATCATCGTCGGCTCGGTGCTGGGCAAGCACCTTCCGGACGGATTCATCAAGATCGGCGCCGCGGTGCTGTTCTTCGTCTTCGGTGTCTGGCTGCTGCTCGAGGGCATCTTCCCGGACTCGTCGGCCGGCATCATCGGCGGTGGCGTTGTCCTGGCAGTGTCCGTACTGGGTGCGCTGGCACGGATGATCTGGAAGCGCTCCCGTGCGACCGACTCCGCTACACACCTCGTCGACGACAATCGGACGCCGATCGACTGACGCTCAACGAATAACGTCGCCGGCACCCCAAATTGCGACCGGGACATGACCTTCCGCCACTCCGCTCGGTCCGAGTAGCTGCCCGAACCGCTTCATCGGGTACAGCGAGACACGTCGATCGAGGATCCGCACACTACCGATTCGGCGGAGTCGATCCTCGACGACAAGACTCTGCGCGAGGCTGCTCAGCCACACGCTGATCAACATGTTCGCTGTTCCGGTAGTCGCCACCAACAATCTGATCTCCGGCCAACTCGACACAAGATTGCCGAGTTCGTCGGTGGAACCGTCCACAGCGACATCGAAGATCACTTCGAACGGTGAACCGACAGCCTGTTGCGAGACATCGCAGCGGAAAATCAACTGTTGCGACGCAGTCAGTTGGGCCAAGCGCCGTCGAATCGCAGTCTCGTTCGTTCCACAAATCGCGGCGAGGCGCGCGTAGCTGGCACGTCCGTCACGGCCGAGCGCCTCCAACAGGGCACCGTCGGACTCGCGGAACTCTGTCGGATCTGCCGGCACCGCAGCGCCCTTTGTCGATGCCGTTGCCAGCCGAGCCCGACCCGCTTGCCCCAGAGCGCCCGGCTCCCAGCTGAACCCGTCCCGGTACACCTTCACCCCGACCCGGCTTCTGATCGACAGAATTCCAGGATCGGCGGCAAGGTGCTCACACACCAAGGCGTCCAAACTCTTGTGGTCGGCGGCCACGACTCCGACGAAGTACTCGTACTCGCCTTCCGTCCTGGCCAACAGATAGGCACAGGAGAGTTGACGTAACAGCTCCCCCACGTCGGCAACGGAATCCTGTGTGGTCCTGATCAGGAGATAGCCGAATATGTGGGTTCGACCGATTGCGACCGCGTTGACCCACGAATGACCGTTCGAGACGAGGCGACGCCACCGGCGGGCGATCGTCGTCGAATCCATGTCGAGCACTGACGACAACTGCGTCCACGACGCGCGGGGGTTGAGCTGAAGTGCATTGATGATCTCCAGATCAGATTCCGCGATCACGAATGTGTCGGATTCCGGCTTCATCAGGCCAGTATTGCCGGATTACTGCATTCTGGTCGGTGATCCCTGCCTGTTTGCCAAAGATGTGTGAATCACTTCACAGGTTCACCACTTGGAGGCCCAGTGCTTCGCTCCACCAAAGTCACGGTCGCGTTGCTGTTCGTCGCGTACGCGATCGACTACATAGATCGGCTGGCGATCAACCTCGCTCTCCCCTTGCTCGGTGAGGAGTTCGATCTCGACTACTCCCAGCGCGGATTGATCATCTCCACGTTCTTCATTGCATACACGCTGGCCCAACTGCCTGGTGGACTGCTCGCCGATCGATACGGCGCAGTCCGGATGGCTCTGATCGGATTGGTGGCGTGGAGTGTCTTCACCGGCCTCACTGCCCTTGCCTGGTCGTTCGGGACGCTTCTGGTTGTTCGCTTTCTCTTCGGTCTCGCGCAGGGCGTGTTTCCGGCAGCTGCAGTAAAGCTCGTTGCCGAGCGGAGCATCCCGGAGCAACGTGCCACTGCCACAGGATGGATGAACAGTTCCAACGCCGTCGGTACGCTTCTCGCCATCGTTGTTGCGGCAGCTCTTCTCCCGTTGATCGGCTGGCGTGGAATGTTTCTGGCCGTCGCGGCGCTCGGCGTACTCTCGCTCGTCAGCATCAAGTTGTGGCTCCCGCCGGCACTTCCGGCGGAGAACGACCACGGTCCGGATTCCTCCTGGGACAACATGCGCACCGTACTTCGCTCCCGCGCGATGTGGCTCTTCGCCTTGATGTTCTTCGGATACGACTTCGTGATCTGGGGGATGTCGTCGTGGGTTCCGTCCTACCTCCATGACGAACGTGGAATCGCCCTCTCGAGTGCAAGCCTCCTTCTGATTCCGGCTACCGTGGTGGCCGCCGTGACCACCGTCATCGGCGGGCGAATCTCCGATCGACTGGCAAGCAACAGTCGTGTCGTCGTGGTGCCGTCCATGCTCGCGTGCATCGTGATGCTCGTTTCGATTCCTTTCGCCTCCAACACGGCCTTGTTCGTCGTTCTCGTCACCCTCGGATCTGCCGCTGCCTCTTTCGCTTTCATGCCGTGTTTTGCACTGCCCCTGCGGGCTCTGCCTTCTTCGGTGGTCTGGGCCGCGTCGTCGATGATCATTTTCGGCGGCATGGTCGCCGGAATAGTCGCACCGCTTGTATTCGGATTCATCGTGGACCATCTCTCCTGGTCAGCGGCGTTCGTATCGCTCGCACTCGGGCCCGTCGTGGCGATCGTCGCGGTCATGGCAGCACCACAAACCCGAGAAAAGATGCTGAACCTGGTGCAACTGAAAACCGCCAACTGAAAGAAGATCAACCATGAATCAACTGCTTTCGAATCTCGAGTTCGGAGACCCGTCGCGGTTGCGAACCGTCGAGCCGCACTGGTTCGAGCTCTACCGGGACCTACACGCACACCCCGAGTTGTCCGGCGACGAAACTCGCACCGCCGCAATTGTTGCCGAGGAACTTCGGCGAATCGGCGGCTGGGACGTCACGGTCGGGGTCGGCGGTACGGGTGTCGTCGGTGTTCTCGAAGGGAGCAGCGGTCCGGTGATCCTGCTACGCGCCGACATGGACGCGTTGCCGGTGGCAGAAGACACCGGGCTGTCCTACGCCTCCAGAACTGATGGAGTCATGCATGCGTGTGGCCACGATGTCCACGTAACCGCGCTACTTGCCACGTGCGCCGCACTTTCCGCGGATCCGACATCGATCACCGGGACTGTTGTCGCGGTCTTCCAGCCTGCCGAGGAGACCGGCTCCGGCGCTCGTGCGATGGTCGACGACGGAATCTTCGACCGCTTCCCGCGACCGGACCTCTGTCTGGGACAGCACGTGGGCCCGACTCCGGCGGGGATGTTGGTCAGCAAACCCGACATCTTGATGGCAGCATCCGACACGATACGAGTGGTCTTTCACGGCCGTGGTGGACACGCGTCCTCACCGTACGCATGCATCGACCCTTTGTTGATGGCAGCGTCTTTCGCGCTGCGCATTCAAAGTCTGGTGGCTCATGAAGCGGCAACCCCGACAGCACCTGTGCTCACGGTGGGAGCCTTGCACGCCGGCACAGCTGCGAACATCATTGCCGACGACGCCGAACTGCTACTCAGCCTGCGAACTTTCAGTGCGTCGTCGCGAGATCACATGCTCGAATCGGTGGGCAGGATCGCTCGCGCAGAAGCTGACGGGGCAGGCGCCGTCGAACAGCCGGACGTTCATGCGTACAACGGCTTTCCGGCCACGGTCAACACTCCGGACGCCACGTCCACGGTGATGTCCGACCTGCGACAGGCCGGCTTGGGAATGCATACTCTGTCACAACCACTTTCGGCTAGCGAGGACTTCGGCATCTTCGGCACCGCCGCCCAATGCCCCTCCGTATTCTGGCATTTCGGCGGAACGGCACTTCAAAGTTTCGACGGAACCGCCCTTGCCGCGCTCACCGAGGGACGGATACCACCCGGCACGCCGTCGAATCATTCACCGCGCTTCGCCCCAGATCCCGCCGCGGCCCTACCCGAAGGTGTTACAGCCATGACCGCGGCCGCGCTGGGAGCCCTTGCGCGGAGCGCGTGATTCCCACACATACTGTCCCAGGGAGATAACGCCATGTCAGACGAACTGCACTACCTCAGCGCCACCGAAGCCATTGCTCACTTTCGCGCGCGGGAATTGTCTCCGGTCGAACTGCTACAGGCAATCATCGACCGAACCCAGAAGCTCGAACCTCACATCAATGCCTTCACCGAAGAGATGTTCGACGAGGCACTCGCACGCGCCCGGGATGCCGAGAGCCGGTATCGCGGCCAAGGACCCGACCCGCGGCCGCTGGAGGGAATTCCGGTAGCTGCCAAGGAAAAACACTCCATTGCCGGAAAGTCGCTGACCGAAGGCTCTCTGGCGGGGCGCGGCAACATCGCCCGCGAGAACGCACCCGTGATCGACCGAGTTCTGGCAGCAGGCGGCCTGATTCACGCACGCACGACGACACCGGAATTCTGCGTCGCGGCGTTCACACACTCTCCTTTGTGGGGCGTGACCCGCAATCCCTGGAACCTCGATTACAGTCCCGGCGGCTCCTCCGGCGGAGCCGGCGCCGCACTGTCCGCCGGAACTTCTACTCTGGCAACAGCATCCGACATCGGCGGGTCGACAAGAGGCCCGGCAGGCTTTACCGGCACCGTCGGCCTCAAGGCCTCGTACGGGCGTATCGCCGGAGTCGCCCCGCTGTCCATGGATTCCTACCGTGGCGACGGTCCGATGGCCCGAACTGTTGACGACGCAATTCTTTTGGCCAACGTTCTGATCGGGCCGGACCCGCGTGACCATTCTTCGCTGAAGCCGGCGATCACGCTGCCACACGAGTACCCGTCGGTCGAGGGAATGCGAATTGCCCTGTGCCTGCGGCTCGGTGACTTCCCCATCGAACCTGACATCGAGGCGAACACACGGGCTCTCGCACAGTCGTTGGTCGATGCCGGCGCGATCGTCGAGGAGATCGAGTTGCCGTGGACTCGTGATTCGATGGCAGCAGCGGTGAAAGTCCATTTCGGAACGATCATGGGTGCATCCGTCGCGGAAGTTGCTCGCGTCCACGGTGATCTTCTTGCCGATTACACGCTCGACAACGTCGCGATCACGTCGAAGGGCGCTGCGGAAATGTCATTTCTGGACGGCCTTCGCAAAGAAACCCAAATGCAACGAGAGCTCGCCGAGGCGATGGCTCCATTCGATGCGCTGATCTGCCCGACTTCGGGCACCATCGCCTTCCCGGCAGGCGAGTCTTTGCTCGACGGCCTCACTGTGGCGGGTCAGCACGTGAACACCACCGCCGAAGCACTTCTCACATTGCCGTTCAACGTCGCCAATCGGTGCCCCGTATTGGCGGTGCCGAGTGGACACGCACACAACGGCGTTCCCACGGGCGTCCAGATCGTCGGCCATACGTACGACGAACCGACCGTGTTCCGGATCGGCAAAGCACTGGAGAAGATCCGCCCGTGGGCATACACCGACCAGCATCAACCGAAGCTGAATGTGGTGACGCCGGCGTCCTCTTGATTGCTGAGGAGATCAGAGCTTGGCTCTGATCTCCTCAGCGATCGGCTGGAACTGCTCGAGGAATGTCAGGGCCCAACCGAAGGACGCGACGCCCTCGTAGTCGAACGAGTACACCTGATCGTTCTTGACGGCGCGCAGACGCTGGAAGATGGTGTCGTTCGCCAACTTCTCGTTGATGGGACCCTTGCCACTGTTGGTGATGATGACGTCGGCCTCGTCGAGTAGCTCTAACTGCTCCTTCGGGAACCACTCGTTGCTGCCGGCGGGAATTGCGAGCGAACGGTCGTTGAACTGGAACCCGGCCTCGCTGATGACCGTCGTCTGATACTTGGTCGGCGAGTACAGCGAGAAACCACTCTCCTCGAAGTACGTGGTGTAGACGACCTTCACCTTGCTCAGCACATCAGCGTTGTCGCTGCGGAACTTGGCGATCCGCGCCTCGTACCGATCTGCCAACTCTTGAACCTTCGCGCTCTGGTTCAGCGCGTCCGCGACTCCGAAGGCGCGCTCCTTCCATGCGTACTGCCCGTCTTCGGCAAAAACCGCGGTCGGTGCGATCGACCGGATCTGCTCGTAAAGATCCGGGTTGTTCTCCGACAGCAGGTTGGTCATCACGATCAGGTCGGGAGACAAAGCCGCTATCGCCTCGGCGTTGGGCTCGTACCAGCGTCCCACCTTCGGGAGAGACCGCAGAGCGGACGCATAGGGTTCCGGGACGCCGTCGGCGTTCTCGTAGTCGACCGGCAATCCGACCGGTGTGAACCCGGCGTCGAACATCGCGGGGCCCGTGTAGTAATCGGCGCTGACCACCCGTTGCGGGTTGGTGGGCACTTCCACCTGCCCCAGAGCCGTGTTGATGGTGCGCATCGAACCCTCGGCCGATTCACCGGAGCTGGTTCCGCAGGCCGTGAGCAATCCGATCCCCGCCAAGGCACCGGCTCCGAGGAAACCGCGTCGGGTAAGTGCTGCGGTGATGCGAGCGAATTCGGCATCGGTGTCAGCGGTGGGCAATAGAAGTGATGTCATGAAAGTGCCTCCAAGGCGCCCGTTTCGAGTTCGTTGAGCCAGTTGATTGCAGTGCCGTAGTCGGTGACCTGAGTGCTGATTCCGAATACCCGGGCCGAAGCTGCTGCCGGAATGCGGCTCCACAGCGGGCTGGCGAAGACGGATTTCATTCCTGCAGAATCAGTTCCGTTCGGCTGCTTCGGGTAGATGACGACGGTGACGTCCCGCAGCATTTCGAGTTGTTCGAGCGGGAAGGCTTCGAAGCCGGTGGCTGGGCGCAGATCCGGGATGAATTCGCCGCGGGTCACGTTCAGGTCAGCGAGCATCGCGCCGGTCACTCCGGTTGGATACAAGATGGAGAAGTGCCCTTCCGAACCACCGATAGCAACCTGGGCCCACCGATTCTCGCCAAGCTGCGCGGCGTATTCGGTGCGGATTCGCTCTTGCATCGCCTGATACTTCTCACGATTCGACGTCAATGCCGAACCCTTGTTGACCGCGTCTGCGACACCCTCGGCGACAGCGCGCCAATCCGATCGGTTCGTGCCCGAATACACCGCTGTCGGAGCAATTTTCGAGAGCTCGCGGAACATGTCCTCGTCGATCTCGTACGCATCGCCGACGATGAGATCAGGCGCGGCAGCCACGACGGCTTCGCGGTTGACCTCGAGGAAAACCCCCACCGTGGACAAGCCGTCGATGAACTTCTGCTGTGTCGGGGTGAACTGGTCGATGTAAGCGCTGTAGTCGAGCGTCGCCACGGGTCGGGCGCCGACGGCTTGCAACTGCCACGGGGTGTTGTATGAGACGGCGACGATGCGCTGCGGATCGACGGGAACATCCACGGATCCGTAGTGCGTCTGCACAGTACGAGTTGCGTCGTCCGCACCGTCCCCGCCCTCCCCACTACTGCATCCGACGAGAGCAAGTGTGGACAGCGCGGCGGCACTTCCGCCGAGAAAGCCGCGTCGAGTCAGGGCAGCGGTGATGCGAGCGAACTCTGCATCGGTATCTGGAGTCGGTAACAGGAGCGATGTCATGGGTTTCCTGACGGTTATCCGAATTAGGGCTACCTAAAATTACTCTCACCTGCGCCGTTACGGTGAAGCCTCTTGGCCAAGACATATCTCTTTCGCGCCAAGCCTCCAATCGTTGAACTGGTATTACCACTTGACCTCTTACCGAGAATCAGGTTACGGTCGGTACATGTTTCAACCCGTTGCACGTACCTCGGCCTCCGGCGCAGTCTTCGATCAGATATCGGTGAAAGTGCTGGCCGGAGAGCTGGCTGCGGGTGAGGCACTACCCAGCGAGCGCAAGCTCGCCGAGGCATTCGGCGTCTCGCGGCCCGCAGTCCGCGAGGCAATTCAGAAGCTCGCCCAGGCCGGACTCGTCGAGGTCCGCCAGGGCGAGTCCACGTCGGTGCGCGATTTTCGACGCCAGGCCGGACCCGAACTTCTCCCCCAGCTGCTGGTGCGCGACGGCGTCCCCGACCTGAGCGTGGTGCGCAGCGTGCTGGAAACTCGCGAGTTGATGGGACCGCAGATCGCTGTGCTGGCCGCCCGTCGCATCTCCGCGGAATCCGCCCGAGAACTCGACACGGCCGTTGATCAACTAGGCGCCACCGAAGATCCAATGGAGTTGCAAGACCGCGCTCTGGCGTTCTGGGACGTCGTCGTCGACAGCGCAGATTCCATTGCCTTCCGTTTAATCTTCAACAGCCTTCGGGCTGCATACGAGCCGGCTATGACTGCACTTGCATCCGTCATGGTCGCCGAAGTCGGCCAGACCGACCTGTATCGAAAACTGGCCTCCGCCATCACTTCACACGACGAGCCAACTGCCGAGGCGTCAGCCGCACAGCTCCTTCACACCGGCACGACGGCAATCGGCGACGCTCTCACCTTCCTGGAAGGACTGAAACCATGAGCAAGCCTCTTACTCTCGCCGATGCGGCACGGACGTTCCGCAAGTCACCGACGCCGTGGATGATCGGCACCATGCTGCTGGCCGCCGCGGCGGCGCGCATCGCAGTGGGCAACTGGCAGATCACCGACGCCCTCGTTCCGCTCGTGATGCTTGCCGCATTCCCCTTCGTGGAGTGGATCATTCACGTCTTCGTTCTCCATTGGAAGCCGCGAACCATTGCCGGCGTCACACTCGATTCACGGCTGGCGCGCAGCCATCGGGAACACCACTTTGCGCCGCGAACCGTCTCACTCATCTTCATCCCGTGGCAGACGCTCCTGATCGTGATTCCCGTTCTGACAGCCGTCGCCCTCCTGGCATTTCCCCGCGTCGAACTCGGTCTGACGTTCCTGACCTGCATTTCCCTGCTCGGCCTCGGTTACGAGTGGACACATTTCCTCATCCACAGTGACTACAAGCCGAAAACTGCTCTCTACCGGTCGGTTTGGCGCAATCACCGCAACCACCACTTCAAGAACGAGCACTACTGGTTCACCGTCACCACCGCGGGAACTGCCGATCGCGTACTGGGCACGTACCCCGATCCCAAATCCGTCGAGACCTCCCCGACAGCCAAGAACCTGCACGGCGCAGCGTCCAAGCTGTGAAGGAAGACCGGTTCCTGGCCCCCAGCTGGCAATGAACTTGAACTTGACTGTGTATCAGCAATTTTCGTTGAAACTCGTCAGAACCGTGCTTAGTGTCGATGGAGTCAGAAGTTCGAAAAACGCTGTAACCGAAGGACACAACACATGTTCAACGATGTATTCAACAACGTGATCCACCCGATGGTCACGAACTTCCAGCAGTTGGGCCCCCAGCAGTTCATTCCGCAGCAGTTCATCCCCCAGGGAGTGTTCCAGCAGGCGCCGCAGGCGGCCGAGCAGGCAGTGACGATCTTCGGTAGCTGATACCGCAATCCACAGATAGCGCCACTCAGGGGTCGTCCGTCCAATATGCTGGACGGACGACCTGAGTGCCTCCGCCTGACAAGGATCCCCATGACCGCGAACACCCCCATCCACGCTTTCACCGACGACGCCCTGGGCGACCTCGACGCCACCGGCGTCGCCGCCCGGATCGAATCGGGTGAGGTGACCGCACGGGAAGTCATGGAGGCATCGATCGCCCGCGCCGAGGCGGTGCAGGGGCAATTGAACGGTCTGGCCTGCACTGATTTCGATCGTGCCCTCGCCAGGAGCAACCGGCCCGCCAAGGGCGTCTTTGCCGGTGTCCCCACCGCGATCAAGGACAACACCGACAGCGCCGGCCTTCCCACCCAGCAGGGCAGTACCGCCTTCACCGCGATCCCCGCCAAAGCCGACAGCGATTTCGCGAAGCAGTTCCTCTCCACCGGGGCCATTTCGATCGGCAAGACCCGACTGCCCGAGTTCGGATTCAGTGCGTCCACCGAATACATGACGGAAGAACCCGTGCACAACCCGTGGAATCCGGCGTACTCGTCGGGCGCTTCCTCGGGAGGCGCAGCCGCGCTTGTTGCTGCCGGCGTACTCCCGATCGCGCACGCCAACGACGGCGGTGGATCGATTCGCATTCCCGCCGCTGCCTGCGGACTCGTCGGACTCAAACCCACTCGCGGACGCACCATCGCCGATCCGGCCGACAAGTCGATGCCGATCCGGTTGATCGCCCAGGGCGCCGTTACTCGGACTGTTCGCGACACTGCACGATGGATGTCTGCGGCTGAGAACTACTACCGCAATCCGCGACTCGCACCGGTTCGCTTGATCGAAGGACCCAGCTCAACCCGCCTGCGCGTCGGCGTGATCGCCGATTCCGTCACCGTCACCAAGACGGACGACGAGACGCGCAAGTCCGTCGAAGCTACGGCCGAACTCCTTGCAAGCCTTGGCCATCATGTCGAGGACGCAGCACTGCCCGTCGGCCCCGAATTCATCGACGACTTCAGCATTTACTGGGGCTTTCTGTCGTTTGCCATCTCCACCGGTGGCAAACAAATGCTCGGACCCGACTTCGACAAGTCCGGTACCGACAATCTCACCAAGGGCCTCTACACGCTGTACCGGAAGAACCTGGTGAAGACGCCGCGCGTGCTCTATCGTCTGCGACGGCTCCAGCAGCAGTACAGCGCCATGTTCTTGAAGTACGACGTCGTGCTCTCGCCGGCCCTGGGGCACACCACCCCCGAGCTGGGATACCTCTCTCCCGCTCAGCCTTTCGAGGAACTCTTCGACAAGCTGATCGCGTACACATCGTTCACGCCACTGAACAACATCTCCGGAGGTCCCGCGATTTCGCTACCGATGCATCAGACCAGCAATGGTTTGCCGTTGGCTGCGCATTTCTCCGCCGATCTCGGCGACGAGCGCACGCTCCTCGAATTGGCCTTCGAACTGGAAGAGGCTCAGCCCTGGAGAAGAATCCAGGACTGAGCCTCGCCGGTAAATACCCTCAGTCTCGCGGCAATCCGAGCATGCGCTCACCGATCACGTTGAGCTGCACCTCGGTTGTGCCGCCGTAAATGGTGGTGGCGCGGCCCGAAATGAGCTGCTCCATCGCCTTGTCGCTTGGCTGACCTGGGATGCTGACCGCTCCGGCAGCACCCAGTTCGGCGACGACGAACTCGGCGATCGACTGGCTGATCTTCATCGCCAACAGCTTGCCGACGCTCGACGTCGTACTCACGTCGATCCCCGAAAGTTGCTTGAGCACAACGCGGGAGCCGATGAGGTCGATGGCCTGGCTCTCGGCAACCAGCTCGCCGACACGGTAGCGTCCGATCGGGCTCAGGTCTGCCGACTTCGCGAACTTCAGCAGATCGGAGTCCGAGGCGTACGCCTCCATCTTCTGGCTCAGTGCGACGCGCTCGCCGGCCAGCGTCGTCCGGGCGACGTTCCACCCGTCGTTGACCTCACCGACCACGTTCTCGTCGGGGATGAACACGTCGTCGAGGAACACCTCGTTGAACAGCGCCGAGCCCGTCATCTCACGCAGCGGGCGGACGGTGATGCCCGGTGTCGACATATCGAGCACGAAGTAGGTGATGCCCTGATGCTTCGGCTTGCCGGCGTCCGTACGGGCGATCAGCATCGCCCAGTCGGAGAACTGAGCAACCGTGGTCCAGATCTTCTGACCGGTGATCTTCCAACCGCCGTCGACCTTTTCGGCCTTCGTCGACAGTGATGCGAGGTCGGAACCAGCACCGGGCTCACTGAAGAGCTGGCACCACACCAGCTCACCCTGCAGGGTCGGTACTGCCAATTCCTGCTTCTGCTTGTCCGAACCATGCGCTACGACGGCCTGCACGGCCCAGGTGCCCATCAGGAGCTGCGGCATCGAGATACCCGCAGCCTTGATCTCCTGGGAGATGACGATCTGCTCGAGCGGAGCGGCGCTGCGCCCGTACGGCTTCGGCAGGTGAGGCTGAACCCAGCCGCCGTCGCCGAGCGCGATCAGCTGGTCGTCCTCGTCGAGCTCGACCAACTTGGCAAGCTCGGCCGCGATGCCGCCGCGGATCTCCTCTGCCTCCGGCGGCAGTTCGAGAACCGAAGCCCGGCTGACACCGTCAAGTGCTTGCTGCGCAACACGATTGGCTCGATCCTCGCGGGTGCCGAGAATGCCGCGGATCGAGAGCGCGCGGCGGTAGTACAGGTGTGCGTCGTGCTCCCACGTGAATCCGATGCCGCCGTGAACCTGCACGCAGTCCTGCGCTACCTGCACTGCGGCGTCCGGCACGATGACTGCGGCGATGTCGGCGGCAAAATCTGCCGTGTCGTCGCCCTTGTCCAATGCGCTTGCCGCATCCCACACAACGGCGCGTGCCTGCTCGAGCGCAATGCCCATCTGCGCACACTTGTGCTTGACGCCCTGGAACTGGCCGATGGGTCGCCCGAACTGCACACGGGTCTTGGCGTACTCCGACGCAGTGGAAACACACCAGGACATGACGCCGACGTCTTCGGCGCCGAGAACGACTGCGGCAATGGACCGTACCCGCGCCTCGGTGAGACCGTCGAGTACCCGTTCGGCGCTGATCTGAACATTGTCAGCTTCGATCCGCGCACTACCGCGCAGCACGTCGATGCTGTCCTGCACGGTGATCGCGACTGCGCTGCTCTCGAGCACCGCGTAGCGAACGCCCTCGGGCAACTGGATCGGAACCAGAAGTACGTCGGCGTGCTCACCACCGAGCACACCGTCGAGTGCGCCCGTGATCTTGTACCCACCGTCCGACGACTCGGCCGCCAACGGTGCACCCAAGGCGACTGCTGCCGTACGACTTCCGTCGATCAGACCGGGCAGGAACTCGGGTCCCGCCTTGGAATCGGCGACACCGAGAACGGCACTTGCCAATACCGTCGGAACGAACGGGCCGGGAGAGACTGTGCGGCCCAATGCTTCCAGTGCCACCGCCAAGGTCAGCAGGCCGGCGCCGTGACCACCTTGCTCTTCCGGAACCGCGAGCCCAAGAAGGTCCTGCCCGACGAGTGCCGTCCAGAACTGGGGGAACTTGTCCTCGGTCCGCGACTCCACGGCCGCGCGTACCTGCTCGGTGGTGATGGTGCGCTCGGCGAAGGAGCGCACCGAATCTGCAAGCGCGGTGTGCTCCTCACTCAGCCCGAGGCCGAGTTCGTATGCGTTGCGTGCCATGCGCTTACAGTCGTTCTGCGAGGTCAGCGGTGGTCCAGGGACCCTCGCTCTCGATGGTGTTCACACCGTGCCAGCCGGCGAGTTCCGTGATGGCCCCACCCTGAACGGCATACACCTTGCCGGTGAGCTTGCAGTCCGCCGCCGCGAGATAGGCCACGAGCGGCGAGATGTTGGACGGCGCAAACGCGTCGAACTCACCCTCGGGGACCTCGGCCGCGAAGAGCGCACCCATACCGGGTGTCGCCAGCGTCAGTCGAGTACGCGCGATCGGCGCAATTGCGTTGACGCGCACGCCGTATCGATCGAGCTCGTCAGCGGCCACCAACGTCAGGGCTGCGATGCCCGCCTTGGCTGCACCGTAGTTGCCCTGGCCCGCATTGGGCATGAAGGTACCCGAAGCCGAAGCAGTGTTGATGACCGAAGCGTTGACGGTCTCGCCTGCCTTGCTCTGGTCCTTCCAGTATGCGGCAGCGTGGTGCAGTGTCGCGGCATGCCCTTTGAGGTGCACGGCAATGACTGCGTCCCACTGGCTCTCGTCCATACCCGCGATGAAGGCGTCACGAAGAATGCCGGCGTTGTTGACCAGGACGTCGAGTCGGCCGAACTCACTGACGGCCTGCTTGACGAGGCCCTCGGCACCGTCCCAGGTGGCGATGTTGTCGGTGTTGGCAACGGCCTTGCCGCCTGCGGCAACGATCTCGTCGACTACCTGCTGCGCGGGGCCGGCATCTGCACCGGAACCGTCGTTTGCGCCGCCGAGGTCATTGACCACGACGCTCGCACCCTCACGAGCGAAGAGCAGCGCATGCTCACGGCCGATGCCGCGTCCTGCTCCGGTGATGATCGCTACGCGACCGTCGAGACTTCCCATCAGTTCAGATTCCCATCAGTTCAGTTGTCGGACATGAAGACTCATTTGTCGGCGATGACCGCGAGGCCGTCCTTGATCACGAGGTCGCCTACCGCACTGGTTTCGTACGAGTACGACGTGGCTCCGTCTGCCGAACCCGACTTGTAGAACACCGTCTCGATGTCCTGGGTCGGGAGTACGGGTTTCGCGAATCGCACTGCGAGACGGCGCAACCGCTCGGTCTCGCCGCCTGCCAGTTCGGTCAGGGCTCCCCACGACGTGAACGCCATCGTGCACAGTCCATGGTTGATGATTCCGGGGAGACCGGACATCCGAGCGATCTCCTCGTCGAGGTGAATCGGCATCGGATCGCCGGAAGCCGGTGAGTACCGGAATGTCTGGTCCTCGTCGATGTGCTGGTTCACCACCGCTGCGGGACTACCAGCGCGAAGAGCGTCGTCGAATCGGTGTTCGGGAGCCTTCTCGCCAAGTCCGGGGCCCGCGTCGACCTTGCGGAAGAAGGCCGTCATCCATTGCTCGTTGACCAATTCACCCTTGTCGGTTTTGGTTTCGACGTAGATGACGACGGTGGATCCGTTGTCCCGGCCCTCGAATCCGATGGGCTTGGCGCGAGCGACAAGGTGGTCACCGGGGTAGATCGGACGGTGGAACAGGAAGTCCTGCTCACCGTGAACGAGCTTCATCAGCAGTTCGACCGGCGCCACCGACAGCGCAGCGGGTGCCATCGACATGAAGACGGGTACCACCGCGAAGACCGGCGGAGCGATCTCGCCTTTCAGGTGTCGCTCGATGGGGTCGTTTGTGGCAGCGGCATATTCGGCGATGCGCTCGGCTGCCACCTCGAAGTGCTCCGGATCGGTCCATACGTCCAGCCCGGACGTATCGAATTCGACCGCGTTGGTCTTCGGTGTCGTCATCGAGCCGTTACCCGACCAGCTCGGCGAACTTGGCCAGCGAGGCCTCGAGATCAGCCTTGGCGTTCTTGGCAACTGCCTTGCCGATCGGCCCGACGATCATGGTGCCCTTGAAGCTGGCGTCGACGGTTGCCTTCGAACCCGCACCGTCGGCCTCGACCGAGAGGATGAATTCGACGGTGACGCCGGCCATTCCGGTTCCGGCGATCTTGACCATCTTCGGAACCTCGACCTCTTCGACGGTCCACTCGATCTTGTTGGCCATACCCATCACCGAGACGACCTCGGTGAACTTGGCGCCCAAAGCCACCTCGGTGGGGAGTTCACTCTTCCAGCCCTGGTGAATGGTGAGCCACTCTTCCCAGCGAGACAGATCGGAGAGCGCATCCCAGGTCTTCTCGGGGGATGCGGGCAGTACGGCGGAGACGGAAACGGAAGCCATGATGAAACTCCTAGTGGGTAGCTAGCGGGTTGAGGGTGTGATTCAGCGTGCGTAGGGCTTGTATGCGGTCACGACAACTGCACCGCCGAGTCCGATGTTGTGCTGGAGGGCGACCTTCGCGCCGTCGACCTGACGCTTGTCCGCGGTTCCGCGGAGCTGCCAGGTGAGTTCGGCGCACTGCGCGAGGCCTGTTGCTCCGAGGGGGTGGCCCTTCGAGATGAGGCCGCCGGACGGGTTGACCACCCAGCGTCCGCCGTAGGTGGTGTCGTCGGCGTCGACGAGCTTGCCGCCGTCACCTTCGGCGCACAGTCCAAGTGCCTCGTAGGTCAGCAACTCGTTAGTGGAGAAGCAGTCGTGGAGTTCGATGACGTCGACGTCGTCGGCGGTGATCCCGGCCTGGGCGTATACCTTCTCGGCGGCCTTGCGGGTCATGTCTGCGCCGACGAGGCTGATGGCGCTCTTGTCCTCGAAAGTGCTGTTCATGTCGGTGACCATGGCCTGCCCGACGATCTCGATCGCCTGAGCAGCGAGGCCGTGCTTCTCGACGAATGCTTCGCTGGCGATGATCGCCGCGCCGGATCCGTCCGAGGTGGGCGAGCACTGGAGCTTGGTGAGCGGCCCGTGAATCTGGCGTGCTTCGAGGATCTGCTCGAGGGTGTACTCGTCCTGGAACTGCGCGTACGGGTTGTTCAGTGAGTGCTTGTGGTTCTTGACGGCGATCTTCGCGAACTGCTCGGCAGTGGTTCCGAAGCGTTCCATGTGCTCGACGCCCGCGGCGCCGAACATGTACGGAGCCGGCGGCATCGCGAACTCCTGCAGTTCGGCGAGAGCGAGGAGGTGCCGCATGAGTGGCTGTTCACGGTCGTCGTAGGTGGATCCGAGGGACCCGGACTGCATCTTCTCGAAGCCCAGCGCCAGTGCGCAGTCGGCCTGGCCACTCTTGACTGCCTGCGTGGCGAGGTAGAGCGCGGTCGATCCCGTCGAACAGTTGTTGTTCACGTTGACGATGGGGATACCTGTCAGACCGAGCTCGTAGACAGCGCGCTGACCTGCGGTGGACTCGCCGTAGACGTAGCCGACGTATGCCTGCTCGACCTCGGTGTAGTCGATACCCGCGTCTTCGAGCGCCTTGGTACCCGACTCGCGTGCCATGTCGGGGTAGTCCCACTCGCGGGCTCCCGGCTTCTCGAACTTCGTCATGCCGACGCCGACGACAAAAACCCTGTTACTCATTGCCACTCCTGAAGAGAACGGTATCTGTGTGTGACACGCTGTCCCACCAAAGTATGTGAGACATCTTGTCCAGTCAATGGCGGGGTGAGTATCGTTCGATTTATGACAAAAACAGCCGAGTCGGCGCAGCCCGACGGGCGCAGCACTCGCTGGAACGATCACAAGGAGCAGCGCAAAGCGCGAATCCTCGACGCAGCACTCGATGCAGTCAACGAAGGTGGCGCCGACGTCGGCGTCCAGCAGATCGCCGAGCGCGCCGACGTCCCCCGCTCTGTTGTCTACCGGATTTTCAAGGATCGAGCCGACCTCGACGAGCAGCTGCGAGTCCGCATCCTCGAGATGATGATGACCGACCTGGCCCCCACTCTCACGCCGAAGGGCACCGTCGGCGAGGCCATCTCACGGGCCGTCGAGACCTACCTTCAGTGGATTGTGAAATATCCACGACTGCACCACTTTTTAGGCAAGGGCTCGCCGAGTACGCGGGCCACCGGTTCGAAAGTGGTGACCGGAACCAAGACGGCCATCGCCGTCCAATTGGGAAATTTGTTGGGCACGATCCTCACCAGCCGTGGCAAACCGTCGAAGATGGCGGAGCCCTTGGCTTTCGGCGTCATCGGATTGGTCGACGTCAGCGTCAACCGTTGGCTCAGCCAGCCGGGTTCCGATGTGACCAGTGCGGAATTGGCCGAATTCCTCGAACGCTCCATCTGGCAAGTCCTCGACGGCAATCTCCGGAGCATCGGTGTCGACATAACGCTGTCGACTCCGATCGCCGACCTGTGACAGTCACCGAACTACCCTGGACACTCGGCGGACGTGGACTTCAACTGGTCCAGGTTCCATCACTCGCCCTGCACGCACTGGGTGAAGACAACGCCACTCTTGCAATGGAACTCGCACCCGACCTCCTGACCCCGTATCTCCTCGGCGAAGAATGCCAGGGCTTGTGGCGCTACCGGAGCAAGCAGATAGCAGAGAATCCCCTCGACAGCGCGTGGATCACCCGCATCGCCGTCGATGCCCGCACCTCGACGCCGGTGGGGTTGGCCGGATTCCACGGTCGCCCCGATGCGCGCGGGATGGTGGAGGTCGGATATCGCATCGACCCGGCGTTCCGGCGTCAGGGCTACGCACGAACCGCCCTCGAGATACTTCTCGACGTCGCGAGTCGCGAATCCGAAGTACACATCGTTCGCGCGACCATCAGCCCGGACAATGCCGCATCTCGAAACCTGATCAGCCAGTACAATTTTTGCGAAGTCGGTGAGCAGTGGGACGAAGAAGACGGTCTGGAAACCATCTTCGAAGTCAGTGCCTCTCCGGAACCGTGACCGCCGTCAACCCGCTGGTTTTATCGGTCCAGTGAATGGCACGGTCCTCCAGCATCACCGGCGTCCACAACCTGTATGTCTTCACCTGATGGTGATGACGACACAGGCATTGGAGGTTGCTCGCAATGGTCCACCCACCGCGTCTCGGATCGGAAGGATCGAACTCGGTGACGTGGTCGAGTTGGCACCTGTTCGCGGGCACCGAACAACCAGGGAACCGGCAGTGACCGTCGACGGCCCGCACCAATGCGGCCAGAGCCGCTCCCGGAGCATAGGTCAGCGCGCCGGGAGGCGGATCGGCTTGGGTGCCATGCCCATCCGATCTTCGAACGATGTCCGGTGATCGCGCGACCAACCGTTGCATTGCCCGAATCCGATCCCCGCAGCCGTTCGGTTCGCGACTTGGGCGATCACGTCGGGTGACAAGCGGCAGGACAGTCGGAGCATGCTGCCGACGCGGTCGGTTCCCCGCGGCCTGGGCGCGGAAATCGACGAACAAGGCCTGCCAGGTGGAATCAGCGGCGAGCTCGCGAGCAAAATCAGGATCGATCGGCCCGTATCCGTCGATGCTCGCGGGATCTGACGTCAATCCGAGGAGCGTCGCCAGATCACACACGATGTGCAACACCGGCTTCCGACGTGAGGGCGCAGTCGATCGAGCTGCTGGGGATACTGCCTCGCACGTTTCGCTGCCACACTGGCACGTCAGCCCCTGTTCGCCGTGCAGCAGAGCGACCAGTGCGTCGGCCCTACGGGTCGAGACATTTCGTGGATCGTGGTTGCAGACGCTTCCGGCGGCCTCGTTGATCAGGCCAAGCGCTTCGACGGCCTCGGTCGCGCTGAGTGTTGCCTGCAACTGGGCGAGTCCGTGACGGTCTGCACGCGTGCGAACATCGCGGTGTTCCAGCATCTTCCGGCGACGTTCGGCGGCAGCATCCGGATCGTAGGCAAAGAGCTGGCGCTCGATGTCGCGCTCCAGTTGCCCGGGCGGAAGACGGTGCGCCGAGGCAAGTACCCGGCGCTCGAGTGCTGCGATCGCCTCCGGGTCGGCCCCGGTGAGTCCGTCGACAATCTTGCGCACGCGCGCATAGTCCAGCTCGCCGGCAGCGAAGGCGGCCTTGGTGAACGGAAGGAACTCCCGCAGGGCATCACCGATCTCGATGTGGACTTCGGCAGTACGACGCGAGCACGTGAGCATGACCGCGATCTCGTTGCATGCGATCCGCCACGCCTTGTCGACATCACCGGACACGTCGAGTTCGGCGTTGAATCTCGACTCCGACAACATGGATGCACCGAGCACCTTTTGCGCGGCAAGCATGTTCTCGCTCTGCGCCGTCGCAAAGAGCATGTCCGGCAACACGAGTGGGTCGACGACAGGACAGCCGTCATCGACGGATGTCCCCACACCGCTCGTCAATCCCTTATCGAACATACATTCGACAATAGACCTGCCCACCGACAAGAAAACTAGGGTGCCGGTTTGTATCCCTTACCCTGCATCCAGGCGAGCACATCCAACACCCGGATCGCCGGAATGGCATCGTCCAGTCCGGCCCGAACTCGCAAGTCGAGCAATCGCACGTGTAATTCTCCGTCGTGCAAGGCCTCTCGTACCGGTTCCAGATGGGCAGCCTTCGTTCCCAACTCCCGCCCGATGACGTCGTCGTAGATCGGGAAGAGTCGCGGACGCTTGCGCGCGATCAGTTTGGACGCCATGGTTCGCCCGACACCGTGAATCTCTCGAAGCGCCGTCTCCAACCGCCACACCGGGGATTCCGGAGTGAAGGGATCGGCTTCGTTCGACAGATCGCGATCCGGGCCCACGTCCGCCAGGAGTCGGTTCAGTTCGGCATTGTTCTCCCCGAGCAGGAAGAAGGCTCCTTGCGCCGGAACCTGAACCGACAGAAGAGTCACCGCAACAAGATCTTCCGCGGTGAAGATGTTCGCATCACGATCGCGATTGCCACTGGGATCCCAGGAATCCCACAACGCACCGGTTCGGAGATAACCGGTCTTTCGGAGCGGCCTCGTGAAATATTCCTGCAGCACGTCGACCGCGCCGTCATCGTCCCCGTCTCGCAGCACACGCGGGAGTCGGATGGGCAACTGATCAACCATGGTCGAGCGACCTTTCCAGTACATATTTGGCGAACCCGGCGTTGTGATACTGCCGAAATGGGCCCTTGCCCTTGGCAACAAGATGCTCCGCGAGCGGACGAACCGTCGTCATGTCGACGGGCAGTTGAGCAAACTGTTCCAACGCATCCGAATCCTCGAGACTGCAGTCGATCACGGTCCCGTCGCCGTCGGCGGACGCCAACTCGGTGCGTCTGATGGCGACCAGATCGTGCTTGGCATCGAGTTCTTCGATGCTGCAGCCGGTTCGCGATTCCAGTGCCGAACTGGATACGTACACGGACATGACGTGCTCGATCGGCTTACCGCCGACCAGATGGCACTCGACGCTCAGAATCTC
The DNA here is from genome assembly GCF_019266045.1 of Rhodococcus sp. MH15. Taxonomy (NCBI): domain Bacteria; kingdom Bacillati; phylum Actinomycetota; class Actinomycetes; order Mycobacteriales; family Nocardiaceae; genus Rhodococcus; species Rhodococcus sp. MH15. The sequence continues at coordinate 121,066 of NZ_LPNP01000065.1, read as the reverse complement.
CATCGGACCGATATTGAGCGTGAACAAGCGATGGCGCTCCGCGGATCGGTTGGTCGACGGCAGGCAACTGATCGTCCACTGTTCGATCTCGACGGCGGCCGGAGCGTCGAACGCGTAGGAGAGAACCTCGGCAATCAGCTCGGCAAGATCTTCGAAGAGCGGGTCGCGCTGCAACCGCTCGAAATTCTCGACAGAAGCGGCGGGACGCACAGGCGCCTTGCTCACGCAGGTCCCCTCTCGTCCAGTGCTTTGCTCTCAGACCTCGCGTCCAAGGTACCCAGCCCTACGCGGGTCTCGCGCGTTCGCCCTCACATACACCCTCGCGTTATGGTTCTCGACACGTACCACCGCCTTACCGATCGCTAACTCGAGGAGCACACGAAGTGGAAATCAAGGGAACCGCAGCACTGGTCACCGGAGCGGCATCAGGCCTCGGCGCCGCAACAGCCAAGCGCCTCGCCGACGCCGGCGCTACCGTCTTCGGCCTGGATCTGCCCGCGTCGATCGAGCGCGCAGGCGACAACGTCCCCGCCGGCGTCACCCTCATCCCCACCGACGTGACCAGCGGCGAAGAGGTCGAAGCAGCGATCAACCAGATCGTCGAGTCGGGCTCCCCGCTGCGCATCGTCGTCAACTGTGCCGGTGTCGGCTGGGCCGGACGCATCCTGTCCAAGAAGGGTCCGCACGACCTCGAGCTGTTCCGCACGGTCATCACCGTCAACCTGCTCGGCACCTTCAACGTCATGCGCCTGGCCGCCGACGCCATCGCCAAGACCGAGGCCGTCGACGAGTCGGGCCAGCGCGGCGTCGTCATCAACACCGCTTCCGTTGCTGCCTTCGAAGGCCAGATCGGCCAGATCGCGTACTCCGCCTCCAAGGGCGGCGTGCACGGCATGACGGTTCCGGCTGCCCGTGACCTTGCGCAGTTCGGCATCCGCGTCAACACGATCGCTCCCGGCATCATCGACACCCCGATGCTCGCAGGCGTCACCGACGAGTACCGCAAGGGCCTCGAGGCCGGCGTTCCGTTCCCGTCCCGCCTGGGCCAGCCGTCCGAGTACGCGCAGCTCGCGCAGATGATCGTCGAGCACGACTACCTCAACGGCGAGACCATCCGCATGGACGGCGCACTGCGCATGGCGCCGCGCTAACCTCCCTGCTGTGCGCCTTTATTAACCGCCCACGGTTAATAAAGGCGCACAGTTGTCAGAACGAATGAAAATACCCACCGTTGGAGTGGGCAGTTGCGCTGAGGTACTCGGCTACTTCCTTCGCCGGCATCGGTCGGCTGATGTAGTAACCCTGAACCAATTCACAACCGGCGGTAAGCAAGAGCCTCAGCTGGTCGGCCGTCTCCACGCCTTCCGCCAATGACTGCATACCGAGCGCCTTCGCCACCTCGACCACCGAAGTGACAACTGCCGAATCACCCTCGCTCAGTTCGGTGATGAACGACCGGTCGATTTTCAGAATGTCCAACGGCAGTTTCTTCAAACTCTCGAAAGACGAATAGCCGGTTCCGAAGTCGTCCAGGGCAATCGCAATTCCGGTGGCACGCAGGCGATCCAACTCGGCGACGGCAAGCTCCTCCACTGCTCCCGTCTCTGTGATTTCCAGCTGAAGCCGTTTGCCGGAAAGACCGCTTGCCTCCAGCGCATCGTTCACGGCCGATCCGAACCCGGACGACATCAGTTGCACCGGAGAGACGTTCACCGTCACGTAAGTGTCGTCGGGCCACGTCGCGGCTTCGGCGCACGCCATGTTCAGTACCTGAAGCCCCAGAGGGACTATCAAGCCGGTCTCCTCCGCGACATCGATGAAAATGTGCGGTGCAAGCACGCCCCGCACCGGGTGATTCCAGCGAAGCAGTGCCTCGAAACCCTCGACGCGGCCGGTGTCCGCACGAACCTGCGGTTGGTAGTACAGCTCGAACTGCCGAGACTCGATCGCAAGCCCAAGTTCTTGCAGGGCCGATGCTCGCTCCCTGGCCCGCGCCCGCAGCACCGGTGAGTATCTTCCTACCCGGTTCTTGCCGGCGGATTTTGCCGCATACAGCGCCAGGTCGGCGGACATGACAAGCGTGTCCGCATCTTCGGAATCTGCGGGTGCGCCGGCATAGCCGATCGATGCACGAACCTCGATGCGATTCCCCCGCACGTAAAACGGCTCACGCAATGCATCCAGATAGCGAGCGAACACCTCTCCGCCGTCCCCTGTTCCCCGCAAGACGACGCCGAATTCGTCACCACCGATTCGCGCACACATGGCGCCGTCGACCACCCGATTGAGCCGTGCAGCAACGGAAATCAACAATTTGTCACCGACAGGGTGCCCTAACGTGTCGTTCACCGACTTGAAATTGTCCAGGTCGAGGATTCCGACAAGGACTTCCTCGCCGGTTCGGACGGTGCCGAGCGCGTCGGACAGCTCCGAGCCGAACGTCCGGCGATTCGGGAGCCCGGTCAGTCCGTCGGTTGCAGCAAGCCACAGAATTCGCCGCTCGTAGTTGTACTTCTCGGTGATGTCCGAGCCCACGCCTCGCCAACCCACGAACTCCGTGGCCTCGGATAGCCTGGGGTGACCCGACAGAGACCACCATCGGTCGACGCCGTCGACACGAACGGGAATGACGACCTCTCGAAACGGCATGAGGCGGTCGAGGTGGTCTCCGATGACCTGGACCGCGGCTCGGCCACTCTTCGTCGAACCCACGTCGAGCCGATCCAACAATCCGCGCAGCGACAGGGTTCGCAAGTCGGAGACGGGAACTCCCGAGATCTGCGACAGCCGAGCGGAGGTGTGCGACAACGTCCCGGTGGTGTCGACTTCCCACAGCCAGTCGCGTGACCCACCCTCGAAATCGTCGAGAAGCAAACTGACCGTCTGGCGCTCGGCAGCAGCCTCGAACTCGGCAAGACAACGACTTCGGAACGACGCCCAGAGGTACACGACGCCGATAATCAGTGTCACCGAGTAAACGACCAACTGGAACGAGAGGACAGCGTATTCCGTGGTTCTCTTGGGCAGGATAACGACGAGCAATCCGATGCTGTGCACCAGAATCCACGCTACCGCTATCGACCGAACCGTCGACAACGCTACGGCGCCGGCGCCCATGACTCCGGCGAATGTCGCTAGAAGCACAAGCTTTCGCGAGTTGTCCGTCACGGGAAGCATCGCGGCGGCGAGAACGACAAGCAGAAGCCCGAGCAGGATCACCTCGAGCATGAGCGCCCAGTAGTCGTACCTCGTCGTATGTTTGGGCGTGTACCGGCCCTTCAGGACGACTCGCGGTATCCAGACGCGCACCGAATTGAGGACGACCAAGAAGGCCGCAGAACCCCAGATCACCCGAAACTCGTTGTGACCGGGGGGTACGACATACACAAGCAAAGCGCACACGCTGAGTACATTGACCATGTTGGCCAGTGGCGCGACCGTCGTCACCTGCAGTATCTGGCGTGCGAAGAGGTCGCGCCGCTCGACGTCAGACAGTTCGGCGTCGCTCGCACTCGAAGTCAGCCTGCTCAGCATGCAACACCCTCCATCGTGGAGCCGACCAGATGAAGGTAGCGCGGATGCGGGTTCCGGACACACGATGACGAGAAACTACGAGTTGAAACATACTGTTAAATAGGATGTTTCAGACAATCGCGACAGAACGGATCAGCGCTACAACTCGGAAGCCAGCGGAATTTCCTTCTCCGCGCGGTCCGTCATCCACTCACGGAGGACCTTGGTGGCAATGACGTCGTCCTCGTTGTACTGCAGGATGCGTGTCCGCTGCGTCTCGTCCGGCTCACCGTCGTAGCCGACCGCCTCGCGGTACCACGCCATCGACGCTTCACCCCCGGCCTCGGCGTCACGCCAGTTGAATCCGGCAACGGGGGCAATCTTCTTGAGTCCCTTGCCGTTCGGGCAGATGAACTGATCACTCACCGCTTGATAGATGTCGACCCACTGCGGACTGTCGATGAACTCGCGGATCTCGTCCTTACTCGGAATCCCGGGTTCACCGGCAAACCTGCGCGCCGAGTCCAACAACCATTTGTCCTCGGCCGAACGCGAATAGCAGTACGCGGCAAAGGTTTTACCCGAAGCGGCGGCTGCGGCACGCTCCGCCATCAGCCAGCCCCAGAACTCTGCGAACGACCGCGCCTCGTCACGTGTCGGCAACGGGTCCCACGTCGCAAATCCTCGATACATCGAGAAGCCACCGACATTGAGCAACGTCCCCCACAGGTAGGCGCCGTGCTCCTGATAGCTCTCCATGTCGACGTCGATCTCGATGTCCGCCCGAGTCACCGAGATTTTCTCGAACCGCCGCACCAACGGAGCATCCACCAACCACGCCTTGGCGATCACTACTGCGTCGTCGAAATTTCCGTGCGGCCAATCCTCGAGCGGCTCACCGTCCCAGGCGGCCAGCTGATCGATCGTGTTGCAGCCCACGTCGCGCAGAAGCTCGGCCCGCGATCCGACAGCCACCAGGCTGACGTCGCGGTTGCGGACCAACTCCTGCTTGCATTCGGTCCACCACGGGCACGACTTGCACTCGCTCACCTGTGACGGAGACGTCAGCACCTCACCGCGGGCCACAGCGATACGGTCGGCGAAACGCTTGTCGTAATCGTCGAGAATCGCGCTGAGGTCGTGGACGAGGATGCAGTCTCCGTTGTATCCGATCGCGCCTGCCGTCAGCGACGGGCTCGCCAGCCCACGACGCTCGAGCATCCGATAGACCTGCGCGACGCGCATCTGATCGCGGACCTGACTGCGGACCTTGCGTTTGGGATCGGCCGCGGGCTCCCATTCGAAGAGCCCCGAGGTGATCGCGCCCTGGCCGGGATCGGTCACCTTGTGATTGACGACAATGACGGGGATGTACCCGCCACCCTCGTCGTCACGGATGAGCATTTCGCAGCGGCCCTTGCGTCCGGTGTCGCGCTCGACCGGCAAGACCGCGCCCCAGATCCGGTCTGCGCCGGCCTCACAGGCAGCCAAGGTGTCGCGAGCCTGAGCCGACGCCGATTGGTCGGGGTTGATCTTCACCCAACGCTCGGGAGCAGCACCGATCACGAGTTCGGCGATCTCCGCGCGCTTCGCGATCGCGGCATCCTGGCGCTGCTTGATGCCGGTGTCGACGGGTTCCGAAGCCGATTTCCCGGGAAACAACCCGTCCAGACGCACCCGATGACGGCATCGGGTCAACGCCCCCGAATCGATGATCGGGAGCTGGGGCGCGGGGTTGTTAACGGAACACACGATGACGAAGATTATGTGCTCCCCTAGGCTGAAGCCGAAGCGCAGGTACCTGGCAACACACAAACACCTGGAAACGGGGTCCTTTTCGATGGGGTTGTTCAAGAAGCGAAAGTCTCGTGCCACCCGCAAGGCGGAGGCAAAGGCTCTCAAGCACAAGGCTGAGGTCGAGGCGAAGCTCAACGCCAAGAGCCAGCGTAAGCGCGACAAGGTCGAGACCAAGTCGCTCAAGAAGCTGGAGAAAGCCGAGATCGAGTCACAGCACAAGATCGAAAAGGCGCAGATCGCGACCCTGAAGGCGCAGGAGAAGGCCGCTGCGAATCAGGGCCTGACCGTCGCCAAGGTGCGTAAGTACCTGGGAGTGGCACGTCTGCTTGCCCCCGTTCTCCTGCCGATCGGTTACCGCGCAGCCACGGCGGTGCGCGCCCAGCTCGACACCACGCGTGCACAGAAGATGGGCATCGCCGTCGACCAGCTCGGTGACTACACCGGTCACGGCGCGAAGTTGAGCGCTCGTATCGCCGGCGCCGAGAGCTCGGTCACCGAGATCCTCAGCCGCAAGCCCGACGACGCGGAGACGCAGCGTTTCGCCGCCGCCATCCGTGAGCGCCTCGGCGACCTCAGCACGGCAGTTCGCGCTGCCGAGCAGATGCCGCAGGCTCGCCGTAAAGCAGCTCACCAGGCGATTTCTTCCGAACTCGACGGCGTCGAAGCAGATCTGCTCGCACGTCTCGGCGTGCGCTAGACCTGAGAACTCCAGTGAGAGCAGCCGAGCAGACCGCGACCCTCCGGGGGACAGCTGTCGGTTCCGCTTCGGCTGCTCTCGCTGTCGCCGCGCACGGGATCGGCGGAGGCGAGCTGCCACAGTCGTCGTCGCTGACCCTGTTGCTCGCCGTCTGCGCAACCGTCGGCGCCGTGACGGCCACCCTTCCCGCCCTCTCTCGGGGGCCCGCTGCCTTGATCGTTGCTCTGGGTCTGGGTCAGCTCGCCGCTCACACCACCATGACGCTCTCCGAGCACGCTCATTCGCCCGCTCCGGGATTGGTGATGCTCGGTGCTCACGCCGGTGCCACCGTTGCTTGTGCGGTGGCGGTCCTGGCCGCCGAGCGCCTCTACCGAGTTGTCACCCACGCTCTCCACGTCGTCCTGGCGTCTCTGGCTCCCGCCGCTGTCACTTCCCGCGGCCACACCGTCTCGACCGGAATCCATCACGGACCTGTCGACGCTCTACTTCGCGCCAGCATCTCGCGGCGCGGTCCTCCTGCCCTGGTCTGAAGATTCGTAGAATGCCCCCCTTCACCAGACCAAGAGGACACTTCCCGACATGAAGAACACCCTGATTTCGCGCGCGGTTGTCACGACCGTCGCTACCGGCAGCGCCGTGCTGCTGGCCGCCGGAATTGCTTCAGCACACGTCAGCGTCGTCGCACCAGGAGCTGCGCAGGGCGGATACTCCGTTCTCACGTTCCGCGTGCCCACCGAATCCGACACCGCTTCGACCACCAAACTGACGGTGGCGCTCCCCGACCTCAAGTCGGCACGCACCGAACCGATGCCCGGCTGGACCGCCGTCGTGGAGAAGGACCCCACCTCGTTGGTCGCCAAGTCAGTGACGTGGACCGCCGACCCCGGCGTCGGAATCGCCCCCGGCCAGTTCCAGCAGTTCGTCCTTTCTGCCGGCCCGCTGCCGGAGCAGGACGAGGTCGAGTTCAAGGCCGTCCAGACGTACAGCGACGGCAACGTCGTCAACTGGGATCAGGAAGAGCTTGCCGACGGCAGCGAGCCGGACAAGCCCGCCCCGACGCTGACTCTCGCCGCGTCCACCGGCGATGCCCACGGAGCCCCCTCTGCCGATAACACTGCCGAGACGTCCGCCGCATCCGAAGCCTCTGACTCTTCGTCGGACAACACCGCCCGCTGGCTCGGCGGCGTCGGCCTGGTGCTCGGCGCGTTGGGCGCTGCACTCGGCCTCGGCGCACTGGTCAGGAGCAAGCGCTGATGAGTACCCGGATCAAGGTCATCGCCGTCGGCATGCTCGCGATGCTGGCCACGATGCTCGGAATGGGCACGGCCAGTGCACACTCCGCGGTGGTCGGCTCCAACCCGGAAAACGGTGCGTCCATTCAGGTTGCGCCTGACACGGTTTCGGTCACGTTCAACGAGGCTCTGCAGGCACAGTTCGCGGCGCTGACCGTCACCGGCCCGGACGGCAACCTCTGGACCAAGAGCGATCCGTCCGTCGAAGGACCCACTGTCAGTGCAGACCTCGGCGATCTCGGGCCGACCGGCGTCTACACCATCGCGTACCGCGTCACCTCCGCTGACGGTCACCCCGTCAACGGAACCCTGACGTTCACCCTCACCGAGGCGGGGTCGGGCACTCCCGGCGCTGCCGCCGCGTCGAGTACGGGTGAGTCGGAGTCCGGCAGCATGCCGGTGTGGATCTTCATCGTCGCCGGCGTCGTCGTGTTCGGCGGTGCGCTGTTCTTCGTGCTCCGTAAGCCGAAGTCGAGCTGATCGCGTGACGGGTACGGCAAACAGGTGGTGGTTGCTGTTTGCCGTACCCACAGCTCTGCTGGGAGTCCTGATCGCCTGGGGCCTCGCCAGCCCGTCGGGACCCGAATCGTCGAGCACGGTCCGCGTTCTCGCGATCGGATGTGGTTCGTTGACGCTCGGCATCGCGACGCTCGCCTGGATGGGCCGCAGTGAACGCCGCCCGGCAACAACCCCCGCCGTCATGTGGACTCAGCTCACCGCGGTGGCAGCAGTGTGGCTCGTCGCCGAGATCACGCTCCTCGTGCTCAATGCCGCAGCGGCCGACGGCGCCCCGGTCACCTCGCTGACCATCGGGCACTTCGGCGCATTCGTCTCCGAGGTCAACGTCGGCCGCGTCGGCGTCGCGATCATCGCGTGCGCGTTTGCCGTCGTCTGTTACGGCATCTACGGATTCACCAATCCCGAGACGGTGCCCGTCGCACCGGCATTGGTCGTCTCCGCGTTGGCGCTCGCTGCCCGCCCGATCACCGGGCACATGGCGCAGCAGAGCTTCGGATCGATCCTCGACGCCGTTCACGTCCTCGCTGCGGCCTTGTGGTTCGGCGTGCTCGCCGCACTCGCGCTTGCCGTACCGTCGCGCGGTGCCTGGGCGATCTGGTTGCCCAAGTACTCCGCTCTCGCCTGGCGATGCGTCCTCGCGCTGGTCGTCACCGGTATCGTCAACGCCGTCGTGCGACTCGACTCACTCTCCGCCTTCTACGACACCGCATACGGCCGGGTGATCCTCGCCAAGATCGTGGCGATCGGACTGCTCGTCGCCCTGGGATGGTGGTGGCGCCGGACATGGGTGGTCGCGAGCGCTGCACACCGCATGAGTTCGGACGGATCCCTGCGTCGCGCCATCGGTGAAGTTGTCTTCATGGCCATCGCATTCGGGCTTGCCGCGGCCCTTGCGACAACTGCGTAAGACGTGCCTCAGCGCGACATTTCGTGACCCGCACATTTAACGTTTCACGTCGAGATTTAACCTCTACGTGAGTTTATTTTCCCAGCTTGCGGCGGTTTCCGGCCCCCCTTAGCGTTGCTCGCATGACGGAGGCCCAACGCTCGTTTCTCGTCTGCGCTTCGCAGCGCAGCGGCAGTACTTTGCTGGTCGAATCCCTGCGAGCAACCGGGGTCGCGGGTGAGCCGGAAGAGTTCTTCCAGTACCTCCCCGAGACCTCGCGATCGCCGCAACCGAGGCAGTGGTTCGAAGACGTCACGGACGAGTCCGTCCTGGGTCTGCTAGCCCCGTTCCACCCGGGCACGCCGGACACTCGCACCTCCGAACAGTGGCGCACACAACTTCTCGAACTCGGCCGAACCCCCAACGGAGTCTGGGGTGGCAAGCTGATGTGGAACCAGACGCCGCTCCTACTCGATCGCGCGGCCGGATTGCCCTGGCGCAGTGGGACGGACCTACGTTCCGCACTCCACGACACCCTCGATCACGACCTGCAATTCATCCACGTCTATCGAGAAGATGTCGTCGCTCAAGCTGTGTCGATGTGGCGCGCCGTGCAGACACAGGTTTGGCGCGACGACGCGACTCCACCGAATCTCTCGGACGGTGCGCAGTACAACGCAGTCGGAATCGCGCACCTGGTGACGATTCTCGGTGAGCAGGAACGCCAATGGAAGCGCTGGTTCGAGGAAGAGGACATCTCTCCCATCGAAGTCGGGTTCCGCGATCTCACCGAAGACCCGCAGTCCGTGGTCGCAAAAACCCTCATCTCCCTCGGCCTCGACGGACAACTGGCCCCGCCACCGCCGCTGCGTCGTCAGAGCGACGGACGATCCCGCGAATGGGTGCAGCGTTATCGCATCGACGCCGAACAGAACGGATATCCCGTCACATGAGCACCGTCACCGATGTCGTCGACGAACTCCGAGTTCTCGAATCCGAAGCGGTTCACATCATTCGAGAGGTGGTGGCAGAACTCGAGAGACCGGTACTGCTCTTCTCGGCCGGCAAGGACTCGATAGTCCTGCTTCGTCTGGCCGAGAAGGCGTTTCGGCCCTCCCCACTCCCTTTCGCGGTCCTGCACGTCGACACCGGTCACAATTTCGAGGAGGTCATCGAATTTCGCGACCGCCGAATCAAGGAGGGCGGGCACACACTTCTGGTTGCTTCCGTTCAGGATTCGATCGACCAGGGCAGAGTGCAGGAGTCGACCGAGACCAGCGGATCGCGAAACCGCCTGCAGACCAGAACCCTGCTCGACGCTCTCGAAGCTGGAAGGTTCGACGCCGCGTTCGGTGGCGCCCGCCGGGACGAGGAACGTGCGCGCGCCAAGGAAAGAGTCCTCAGCTTCCGTGACGAGTTCGGCCAGTGGGACCCGCGAGCGCAACGGGCCGAACCGTGGTCGCTCTACAACGGTCGGATCAGACGCGGCGAGTCCGTTCGTGTCTTCCCGCTGAGCAACTGGACCGAGCTCGACATCTGGCGCTACATAGCCCAGGAGGAACTGGAACTGCCGTCCATCTATTTCGCGCACCAGCGGAGGATATTCGAGCGCGACGGAATGCTCCTCGCTGCTTCCGAATTCAGCACCGACGCCGAGAACGCCGCGGCAACGACCGAGTGGGTGCGATATCGAACCGTCGGCGATCTGACCATCACCGGCGCCGTTCGATCGCACGCCACCACTATCGACGACGTCGTCACCGAAATCTCGGCCGCGACGGTTTCCGAACGAGGCGAGACTCGCGCAGACGACCGAACGTCGGTCGCCGCGATGGAAGACCGAAAGCGTGAGGGCTACTTCTGATGACGACCACCATCACTCGCCAACTCCTGCGACTGGCCACGGCGGGTAGCGTCGACGACGGCAAGAGCACGCTGATCGGCCGACTGTTGCATGACACCGACAGTCTGCCAACCGATCACCTCGATTCCGTCACCGACGAGTACGGTGTCGCCGACCTGGCTGCACTCTCCGACGGACTACGTGCCGAGCGTGAACAGGGCATCACGATCGACGTCGCGTACCGATTCTTCTCCACTCCGACCAGAAGTTACGTACTCGCCGACACCCCGGGGCACGAACGCTACACGCGCAACATGTTCACCGGAGCATCCAACGCTCACGTAGCGGTCCTGCTGGTCGACGCGAGGACCGGCGTGCTGCGTCAGACCCGTCGGCACGCCAGAATCGCCGCACTGCTCGGTGTTCCGAACCTTGTAGCCGTGGTGAACAAGATCGATCTGGTGGACTTCGACGAAGCGAGATTCGCTCAGGTGCAGGAAGAATTACGGGCCTTGGCGCGGCAAGTCGGACGCGAGGACGTACTCGCCATACCGGTCTCCGCGAAAGCCGGCGACAATGTCGTGACGCGGTCCGAGAACACCGCGTGGTACGAGGGGCCGACACTCCTCGAGTACCTCGAAGGCGTCGAACTCCATGCGCCCGCGACCCACATCGAGGAGCTTCGACTTCCCGTGCAATGGGTTTCGCGCCCCGATCCGCAGAATCGTCGCCGGTACACCGGCCGGATCTCGGCAGGCACACTGAGCGTCGGAGACGAGGTAGTGGTCCTGCCGTCCGGATCGAAGAGCACCGTGATCAGTCTGGACACTCTCGACGACAACCGCAGTACTGCCGTTGCACCACTGTCGGTTTCGGTGGAACTGGCCGACGACATCGACGTCGGACGTGGCGACGTTCTGGTCAGTGGCGGTGTGCAGGCTCATTTGCCGGTTCTGGCCCGAGAACTCGAAGCCACCATCTGCTGGTTGTCCAACACACCGTTGCGCGCGGGCGATCGGATAGCGCTCAAACACACGTCCCGGACCGTGCGAGCGACCGTCCAAGAACTGCACACCCGTCTCGATCCTGAAACGCTCGACGAGCAGGACAGCCCAGTCGAATTGGGACTCAACGACATCGGAACGGTCACGCTCCGAACCAGTTCCGTGGTGGTCGCCGACACCTACGACCACAATCGGGACTCTGGCGCCTTCATCCTGATCGACGAGCAGAGCAACGACACCGTCGGCGCCGGCACCATTCTCGAACCACGCGTCGTCGTTCCCGGTGAGCAGACCCGCAACGACATCAAGTGGCATCCGTCCTCACTCGAACGTCAACGGCGGTGGGCGTCTACCACCCAGAGGGGCGCGACGATCTGGCTGACCGGCCTGCCTGCCTCCGGAAAATCCACCGTCGCTGTGGCTGTCGAACGTGCGCTCGTCGACGCGGGACGCACCGCGTATCTGCTGGACGGTGACAACGTCCGCCACGGTATCTCCGACGATCTCGGGTTCTCGCCGGGAGACCGAGCCGAGAACATCCGCCGCGTCGGGCATCTCACTCGACTGTTCGCCGACGCCGGCGTCGTGGCGATCGCGTCGATGGTCTCGCCACTGCGTTCGGATCGAGCAATTGCGCGTGCTCTCAACGAAGCTGCCGGGCTCACTTTCCTCGAAGTTGCCGTCACCACTCCCGTCGAAGAATGCGAACGTCGAGATCCCAAGGGCCTGTACGCTCGTGCGCGGGCGGGTGAACTGAAGGGGCTCACCGGAATCGACGCGCCTTACGAGACGCCGGAGGAGCCGGACCTGGCATTCGACACAACCGGCGCTGACATCAACGAGCTGGTCGAGCGGGTCATCGCATTGTTGGAAGAGCGCGAAGCCGCAAGGCCCTAGGGATTTTCGGTGTCCGACTCGAGGTAACCGCGGTCCGCACTGTAGGCGGACCGCACGTTGGGTCGGACACCGATCTTCTCGAGGTACGCCGCCATGCGGTGCACCGCCATCGCGCTTCCCAATGCCTCGTCCGGGAGACGATCGTCGGTTTCGGCGCGCCACGTGTGAAGCTGCGAGGACAATTCCGCCTGTATTGCCGAGACTTCCGGTCGATCGATCAGATTGATCTTCTCGTCCGGGTCGGCACGGAGGTCGTACAGCTCCCGGGGTGCGCGTACCGCAAGATGCTCGGTGCCGAGCGCTTTTCCGGAAAGACTGTCCTCGATGTCGAGCGGTAGATCCAGAGCCGGGCGGACGGCGTAGTTCTCGATGTAGCTGTAGTCCTTGGTTCGCACCGCACGAATGGGATCGAAGCTGTCGTGAAAGGTCTTCTCCGTGAACAGGGAAGTACGAACGGGTTCGGACGGTTCAGTTCCGCGGTCGACGAGGGCATCGGCGTGCGAGCGCCCTTCCACCTCGGTGGGGACGTCGATTCCGAGCAGATCGAGAATGGTCGGAACAAGATCCACACCACTGAACAGTGTCTCGTATTCCTTTCCGCCACTGCGATACCGCGCGGGAGGCCGAGCGATCAAGGCAATACCGGTACCCGGGGCGTAGAGCGTCGACTTGGCACGCGGGAACGCCGCGCCGTGATCAGTGAGGAAGAAGACCCAGGTGTTCTCGTCGAGCCCCTCTTCCTCGAGGGTCGCGAGCAGTTCCCCCACCGCGGCGTCGGCCACCTCTACGCTGCCGTGGAATTCGGCCAGATCCTCGCGCACCTGTGGCACGTCCGGAAGGTATCCGGGGACCTCCAGGGCTGCGGTGTCCGCCGGGGTATAGCGATCGGCGGGGTACGGGCGATGCGTTTCGAAGAATCCCGTGGTGAGCAGGAACGGCTCGGGCGGGAAGCGTCGTAGCCAGTTCTGGGCACGCGGAACCACGTAGTCGCAGAACGAGTTGGTGACGTCGTACTCGTGGTAGCCCAGTCGCTTCGGATACGCAGTCTCGTGCTGCATGCCGAAGAGCGAGGTGTACCAACCGTTGTCGGAGAGGATCTGCGGGAGCGTCTGCACCTCAGCGTGGTACTCCCAGCCGTGGTGCGCCAACCCGATCAGACCGTTGTTGTGCGGATACCTGCCCGAGAAGAGCGATCCGCGCGAAGGCGAGCACAGCGGCGCCGTCGCGTGTGCGTCGGTGAACCGGATGCCTTCTGCCGCCAGCCGGTCGAGATGGGGGCTGTTGACCCCGGCGACACCGTAACTCGCGAGGTGCCGCCCCAGGTCGTGCCAATGAATGATCAGGACGTTATCTCGCGCAGCCGACACGTGGGCAAGGCTAGTTGCCCCGCCCACGTGCGGCAACAGCTCGAATCAGCAGGATCTCAACTGTTTCTGCAGAGTTGTCTGATCCATCCGCGGGTATCGGCCGGATCGATGACGTCGTCCAGTTCGAACGTGGTCGCCGCCATCAGCGCCTTGCCCTGTGCGTAGGCCAGTTCCACGAACTGACCGAACAGCGTTTCCCGAGCCACCGGATCTTCGACGGACTCGAGTTCCTTGCGGAAACCGAGACGCACAGCACCTTCCAGACCCATCGGCCCGATCTCGCCCGTCGGCCACGCGACCGTGAACTCGGGGGCGTGGAAGGAACCACCGGCCATTGCCATGGCGCCCAACCCGTAACCCTTGCGCAGGATGATCGTTCCGAACGGCACGGTGAGGCGAGCACCGGCAACGAAGAACCTGCCGAACCTTCGAACCGTCGCCTCCTCCTCCGAATCCGGGCCCACCATGAATCCCGGTGTGTCGCACAGCGTCACCAGAGGGATGCGGTGCGCTTCGAGCAGTTCCAGGAAATCCGAAGCCTTGTCCGAGGCTTCCGCGTCGATCGCGCCGCCGAGATGCTCGCTGCTGTTCGCCAGCACACCGTACGGAACTCCTTCGACACGAACGAGTGCGGTTACTACACCGCGTCCGTAGTCTCGACGCAGTTCCAGGACGCTGTCGACGTCCGCGATTGCGTCGATCGCTCCACGAACGTCGTACGAGCGCAGGCGATTCTCCGGCACCACATGCCGCGAGAGCCGCGGATCCGGAGCGGTCCACTCTCCGCTCGCACCCTGGAAGTAGCCGAGGTACTGCTTGGCCAGCGCCACCGCATGAGCGTCGTCGTCAGCGACCAGGTGTACGACGCCGTTGCGGCGCTGCACGTCGATGGGGCCGATGTCCTCGGGGCGAAAGTTTCCGAGCCCGCCGCCCTCGACCATGGCAGGACCACCCATCCCGATGTTGGCGTCCGGTGTCGCGATCAGGACGTCGCACGCGCCGGCCAGGGCCGCGTTGCCCGCGAAACAGCGCCCGGACACGACGGCGACCATGGGCACCCGCCCGCTCAGCGCCGCCATGGCGCGGAAGGTTCCCAGCTCGAGGCCCGCCCCGGCGCCGGCGTCGGTGTCACCGGGGCGACCGCCGCCACCTTCCGCGAACAGCACCACCGGAACTCGCTTGCGATCGGCGATCTCGAGCAGGCGGTCGGTCTTGGCGTGATTGCGCATGCCCTGGGTACCGGCGAGCACCGAGTAGTCGTACGAGATCACGACGCTCTCGCCGCCGCTGATGGTCGCCACTCCGCCGATCAACCCGTCGGCAGGAGTGTTGGCGATCAGGTCTTCCTCGCTGCGTCGACTGCGCTGCGCCGCCAGCGCGAGCGCGCCGTACTCGACCAGGCTGTCGTCGTCGACCAGGTCGTAGACGTTCTCGCGAGCAGTCCGGCGTCCCAGCTTGTGACGCTTCGCCACGGCTGCGGGCCGGGCCGGGTCCAGGGTCACCTCGTGGCGAGCGATGATTTCGGCGAGGTCGGGACGGACGTCGTCGAGGTCCACCTCGTCGACCTCGGCGAGCTTCGATCCTGCGCTTGCACTACGGACGACGAGCAACGGTTCGCCCGCGCCCACCGACCTGCCCGGTGACGACAGGACCCGGACCACTTCGAGATCACCGGGCGCCGAGAGAACATGCTGCATCTTCATCGCCTCGAGGACGGCAACCTGGCCACCCGCATGGATACCGTCACCGACTGCCGCGAGTTCGACGACGATGCCCGCCATCTGTGCACGGACCACATCCTCGTCCGGTGCCACGTCCACAGACGAGGAGGGCGTTTGTGGGCCCACTTCGGGGACAAGGTCCGCCAATCGAGAACCCAACCAGTCGACGTCGACCAGGCCGTCGCGGAAGTCCTTGTCCGACAGTATTGCCTGCAGAAATTCGAGGTTGGTCGCTACACCGTCGATGGCGAACTCACTGAGAGCAGCAATCGACTTACGCACCGCGGCAGGGAAATCCGCTCGACGCGTGTGGGTGATCACCTTTGCCAGCAGCGAATCGTAACGCGCACTCGGCGAGAGTCCGACCGTACCGAAGGTGTCCACTCGCACGCCGGGCCCGCCCGGAGGAGTGAAGTTGTCGAGCGTGCCCGACGAGGGCAACGCATTGCCGTCCGGCGTCATGGTTTCCATGTTGACGCGGGTCTGGATCGCGATTCCCGAAGCGTTTGCCACGGATCCGACTGTCTCCAAGCCCTTCTCGACAGCGATGATCCCTGTTGGCAGGTCCAGGTTCTCGAACGGAACTCCGTCCGCGATCGCGAGCTGCACGGCGACGAGGTCGACTCCGGTGACCTCCTCGGTCACCGTGTGCTCCACCTGAATTCGGGGATTGACCTCGAGGAAGACGAAGCCGCGTTCCTCGACGAGGAACTCGACCGTCGCGATGCCGCGGTAGCCGACCTCGGCGCACAGCCTCGCCGCCGCAGCGTGAAGACGCTCGCGCAGGGCCCCCGACAGCCCCTGCGCGGGCGCAACCTCGATCAACTTCTGATGGCGACGTTGGACGCTGCAATCGCGGTCACCCAGAGCGAGCGCGTGGGTTCCACCTTGCCCCGGTGCCGCCACGATCTGCACTTCGATGTGCCGAGCGTGCTCACTGAGTACCTCGGCGAACAGTGCCGAACTGCCGAATCCCGACTGGGCTTCGGCCGCACACACACGGTACGCGTCGTCGAGTGCTTTCGGGTCACGCACCGCGCGCATGCCGCGGCCACCGCCGCCGCTGAGCGCCTTGATCATGATGCCGCGGGAGTTGCGCTCGAAGAATTCACGCACCTCGTCGAGGTCGGCGTTCGCCGATGTCGACGGCAGGACCGGCACTCCTGAGTCGACCGCCGCGGTGCGGGCACTGGCCTTGTCGCCGAAAGTCCGGAGAACCTGGGCGTCCGGGCCGACGAAGACGATGCCCGCCTCTGTGCACGCCTGCGCGAATTCGGCATTCTCACTGAGGAATCCGTAGCCCGGGTGCACGTGCGTGGCGCCCGTTTCGGCCGCGATCTTCAGCAGTGCGCTCTGATCCAGGTACGCGGATGCGCCCGACGCTCCGAGCGGCACCGACTCCGTGGCCGCCGCGACGTGCGGACTGGACGCGTCGTCCTCGGCGTACACCGACACCGTCTCGATCCCGAGTTCACGGGCAGTTCGAATGATCCGCAGCGCAATTTCGCCGCGGTTCGCAATCAGCAGTCTCACTTGTCCCCCTGAGTGCGCTCGAACAGATCGCCCTTGCGCACCTTTCCTGTCGCTGTCATCGGAAGCGCCTCGAGCACTTCCACTTCGGGCACCTTGTACGTGGCCATGTTCTCCTTCGCCCACGAGACGATCTCGTCGGCCGCAGTGTCGGAACCCTCGACCAGTTGGACAAACGCAAAAGCCACCTGCCCCTTGTCCGGGTCCGGTTTCGGCACCACCGCAGCCTTTTCGATCGCCGGGTGCAGCATGAGCAGCGCTTCCACCTCGGAGGGAAAGACACTCATGCCGTTGGTCTTGATCATTTCCTTGTTCCGCGCCAAATAGTGCAAACCGCCACGCTCACTGAACTTTCCGACGTCACCGGTCTGCAGCCAGCCGTCACGGATGGCGTCGGCGGTGGCCCCCTCGTTGCGGTAGTACGCGGAAAGGATGGATGGGCTGCGCACGATGATCTGCCCGTGCTCGCCGACGGGAACCGGCCTGCCGTCGTGATCGACGATCAGAACGTCGGTGCCGGGCACCGGAATTCCGCAGAACACCGGCTCGCTTTTCAGGTCGTAGTCGCCGTCCTGGAAGCCGAGGGTGATCGTGTCCGCGGTGTGGGTTTCGGTCATGCCGTAGCTCGCTTCGCGCAGAACGCCGCCGGTAGCCTCGCGCCACCGCTGGCGCGTGGCCGGATCGAGTTTGAGAACGAACGAAACTGCCATGACGTTCTGGAGTGTCGAGAGATTTCGCTCCGCGAATCCTGGCGTGTCCATCAGTTCGACGTAATTGTCGACAGTTCCGACCAGCGAGGTCACGCCGTAAGCCTCGACAGCGTCGAGCGTGGTCTCCGCATCCCAACGATTCAGCAGGACCACGGTTCCGCCGTTGACGAGCGGAACCAGGATGCCGAAGTCCTCACCTGCGATCCAGAAGATCGGCAGAAACACCAGGGACACCGGCGGATTGGCACCCACCTGGTCACCGCCCGCAAGCGTCGCGGTGGCCGCGGTGTAAACCATGTGGCGCTGAGTGTGCTCACAGCCCTTGGGCATTCCCGTCGTTCCGCCCGTGTAGTTCAGGGCGGCGAGGGAATCGAGTTCGGTGGCGACAGGAGTCGCCCGCTCACTGGTGATGATCGACTGCCAGTCGCTCAGGCGCGGATCGTCGACCTCGAAGGGCAGTTCGACGGTCGGGATCGCCGTCAGCATGTCCGACACTGCAGTCTTCGCGACGTGTTCGAGTGGAGTCTGTGAGCGAACCTTCTTCACCAACTTCGAGAAGGTGTTCTGCGTCAGTAGGACCTTGACGCCGGCATCGTTGAGTTCGTGAATCAATTCATGTTCACGGAAGAGTGGATTGATCGGCACGTGAACCGCACCGACCTTGAGAATGCCGAGCATCGCGATATGGAACTGAGGGCAATTGACCAGGTGAACGCCGACGCGATCGCCGCGTTCGACTCCGAGTGACAGCAGCCATCCGGCAAAACGATCCGAAAGCTCGTCGTATTCGGAATACGTGATGACCCGGCCGTAGAAGACGATGGCAGGAGTATCCGGCCGCTCGATCGCCCAATGCCGCAAGTAATCGACAAGTCCCCCACCTTCGAGCGGATACTCGACGGCGCGGGGAATGCCGGCGGGCCAATGCGCTTGTTGCAGCGCAGAGATCTCCGCCAGAGCCGCTTCGAGCACGTCTTGTTCTGCCACCGATCACTCCATTCGTAAAAGAAATCTATTTCGACTCTTCGAACCCGATCAACCGCTCGGACATCGTCGTCATATCTGCAATGAACTGGTTCTGCTCTTCGACACTCGCCTTACTCAGTCGTGCTCCACCGGCCATCTGTGCGTCCGAGATCATCTGAACGAGCACCGGGGGCGAAACACAGGGATCTACGTCGTGAACCCGTCGAATCCGTTCGACAAACCGGACGTAGCGGCTCACGAGCTTTTCGCGAACCGCCGACCAACTGCGCTCGACCTCGGAATCCACCCGCGCCCGATGCTCGATCACCGCGAGCAGGTCACCGTAGGTGTACACGGCCGTGATGAACGCCGACGTGGTCGTTCGGAGAACTTCGCGTAGATCCTCGGCCGCCGGGCCCTCCATGTGCTGAGCGTCGAGGAAGCGTCGGCACATCATTTCGGCGACGGCGCGGAAGACCTCGTCCTTCGACGAGAAGTACGCGTAGAAGGTCGCCCGGGACACATCAGCCCTGGTCGTGATCGTCTCGACCGTCACGGCGTCGTATCCGAGTTCGCCGAAGCAGAGGGCAGCGGTGTCGAGCAGTCCGGCACGGCGTGGACCGTCGCC
Source organism: Rhodococcus sp. MH15 (assembly GCF_019266045.1). Classification (NCBI taxonomy): domain Bacteria; kingdom Bacillati; phylum Actinomycetota; class Actinomycetes; order Mycobacteriales; family Nocardiaceae; genus Rhodococcus; species Rhodococcus sp. MH15. The sequence continues at coordinate 101,696 of NZ_LPNP01000065.1, read as the reverse complement.
GAGTTTGCGGGCTGTCCGCGCTCGCTCCTGCGTTTCACTGGTGGTCACCGTCACAGTGTGTGTTGACGTTGACGTCAATGTCAAGAATCGCGAGCCCGGCGCCCCACTTCGGCTTTTTGTTCGGGTCACCCTTTCAAACCCCGCATATCGGGTGTAAGACTCTGCCTCTAATGTTTTTCGCCTTTCCCAGAAGGAGTCAATTCCGTGCCGGAAGAATCCGCCTCGCCCTCCTATTCCACAATCAAGGAAACAGTTGCAGCTTTGATGCCGGCACTGGAGTCGGAACTCGTCGAACTTGTTCGTATTCCGTCGATAGCAACAGAAGGTTTCCCCAGCGAGCCCCTGTTCGAGGCTCACGACCTGATCGTTTCTCTATTGGAGAAGTCCGGAGTCACGAAGATAGAGAAACTCGAAATAACAGGTAAAACTGCGCCGGTCATCATTGCAACAGTTCCCGGTCCAGAGGGAGCCCCGACCGTATTGATGTATTCGCATTACGACGTCGTTCCCGCCGACGACGTCGAACTCTGGGATTCACCGCCTTTCGAACCGAGCAAGCGTGACGGCGCGATTTACGGCCGCGGTACGGCAGATTCGAAGGCAAACGTCATCGGCATGATCGGCGCGCTTCGCGTCTTCGACGGAAAGCCGCCGGTGACGGTCAAGCTCGTCATCGAAGGCCAGGAAGAATTCGGCAGCCCCTTCGACAACTATCCGCCGGAAGCCCCCGAATTGTTTGCGGCCGACGCAATGGTCATCGCCGACGTCGGGAGCGTTCGACCCGGATCACCGACCCTGACCGTCGCACTGCGCGGATCGGCCCAGGTGATCGTCGAACTCACCACTCTCGGAGCCGACAAGCACAACGGCCTCTACGGCGGCGCCGCACCGGACGCCCGCCTCGCGCTCATCCGCGCACTGGCGTCGCTGCACGACGACAACGGTGACGTGGCGATCGACGGCCTCCTGCGCGAACCGTGGACCGGCAGTTCATACACCGAGGACGAGTTCCGCACCCTCGCCGAGATCCAAGACGGGCTTCCGCTGCTCGGAACCGGCGGCATCGGCGAACGCATCTGGTCGGGCCCGGCCATCACCGTGACGGGAATCGACGCTCCCCCTGTGGACGGTGCGGTCAACGCCGTCGCAAGCACTGCCCGCGCCGTGATCAATCTGCGCGTACACCCGCGCCAACCTGCCATCGAGGCGCAGGCTGCTCTGGTCCGACACCTGGAAGCCCTGCGCCCCTTCGGTTTACAACTGACTGTCACCGCGGGAGAAACCGGCGACGGGTTTGCGGCAGCCGAAGGTGGACCGGCCTTCGACGCGGCATTGTCTGCATTATCGCAGTCGTGGGGTGAGCCGGCCGGGCTGATGGCAGGCGGCGGCTCGATCCCCCTCGTGATGGCCTTGGATACAGCAGTGCCCACCGCCGAGAAGCTGTTGTTCGGCGCCACCGACGGTTACGCGAACATCCACGGCCCCAACGAACGCGTCCTGCTCGACGAGCTCGAGAAGGCCGTCGTCGCCAAAGCACTGTTCTTCCAGGAGTACGCACACACCTTCGAGGGGAAGAAATGAGCACCGAGACCGACACGGGGTCCGCACCTACTCCGGCCAAGAAGAAGTTCGAGTTCCCCGGCGCGGTCACGATGCTCGCGATCGTCACCATTCTGGTCTGGGTTGCGGCACTGTTCATTCCGGCCGGACGCTTCGGCGTCGACGTGGACGGCTCACCCGTTCCCGGCAGCTTCGAGACCGTCACGTCTCCGCTCTCGTTCTGGGAACGAATCCAGCAACTGATCCTCTCCCCCGTGAACGGCCTCTACGGCGTCCAGGATTCGATCACCGGGTTCGTCGACACCGACAACATCGGACGGCTCTTCGGTTCGGTCGGCGTAGTCCTCTTCATCATGGCGCTCGGTGCGTTCATCTCGGTCAGCTTTGCCACCCGCAGCCTGGAAACCGCTGTCTCCCAACTCGCTACCAAGCTCAGCGACAAGGGCTGGTTGCTCATCACCGTCATCATGGTGCTGTTCTCGCTGCTCGGTTCGACAATGGGCTTCTCGGTCGAGACGTTCGGCTTCTACGCCCTGCTCATACCGCTGATGACGGCACTGGGCTACGACCGCATGGTCGCGGCCACCATGATCATCCTCGGCGCTCTGGTCGGAAACATGGCGTCGACCGTCAATCCGTTCTCGATCGGCGTCGCCTCCGGTGAGGCAGGCGTCTCCATCGGTGACGGCATCGTGCTGCGCGTGATCCTGTGGATCGTATTGACCGCTGTGGCAGTGGCATTCGTTCTCCGCTACGCCGCAAAGGTGAAGAAGGATCCGTCCAAGTCGCTTGTCGGTTTCGACATCGCGGACGACGAAGACGAAGAGCCGGCCGAGCCGGTGGACATCGACGGCAAGCTCACCGGAACTCAGAAGCTGGTACTGCTCATCACCGGACTCACCTTCGGACTGATGATCTTCTCCGTCATCCCGTGGTCGAGCATCTTCGGCGCCACCACCGGTCCGGCCGAGTACGACGCGTACCACGTCACGGCAACCGAGCCCTACTGGTTCGAGTTGAACTGGTGGTTCCCGCAATTGGCGATGCTGTTCATCCTCGCCGCCGTTCTCGTCGGCATAGTCGCGAAGATGGGTGAGAAGAAGATCGTCTCCCTGATCACGCGTGGAGCCGGCGACATGGTCGGACCGGCGATCGTCATCCTGCTCGCTCGCGGCGTCTCGGTGATCATGACCAACACCGAAACCCTCGACACCATCCTCAACGCGATGGAGCAATTGGTCAGCGGCGCTTCGGCGGGGGTCTTCGCGATCCTGGTGATGCTCGTCAACATCCCGCTGGCGTTCCTGATCCCGTCCAGTTCCGGTCACGCCACCCTGGCGATGCCGCTGCTCGCGCCGCTGGGCGACTTTGCCGGAGTCAGCCGAGCACTCGTCATCACCGCCTTCCAGATGGGCCACGGCCTGATGCTGATGGTTGCCCCGACCAACGTCGTCGTTGTCGGCGGGTTGGCCATGGCGAAGGTCGGCTACGACAAGTTCCTGCGCTTCGTCTGGCCACTGCTACTGATCAACTTCGTGATCGTTGTCGTGGTGATCGGCGCGGCAGCAGTATTCGAATAGTTCAGGCGTGGTGGGCCTCGCGTGCCGCCGTCTCGAGACGGTCGGTGTACTCGGCCCACCACGCCTCATCGCCGGGAGCCAGATTGTTGTCGCCCGCCTTCATCCCAGCGGCGCCGTCGATCAGCTCCCGCACGATGTCCGCGTGGCCGGCGTGCCGATGGATCTCGGTGACAACGTGAACGAGTATCCGGTGCAGTGTGACGTCGCGACGATCCTCCGGCCAGTGCTTCACGAAGCCGGGGGCGTCCAGATCGTGCTCCTCGATCGTGGCGTCGGCGAAAGCCCAGGTGCGGCGATAAGTTTCGACGATGTCGGCAGTGGACTCGTCGGCGCGGGCCCACATGTCGACGTTGAGTTCCTCCGAACGCAACCACGCGGGGAGATCGGGAACACGCCGGCCGAACGTCGGACCGAAATACCCGAGCTCGACGCCGATCATGTGTTTGACCAGACCCAACAAGTTGGTCCCTGTCCGGGTCATCGGGCGCCGAATGTCATACTCCGACAGCCCGTCGAGCTTCCAGACGAGCGCATCACGTGCTGCCTGCAGGTACCGCTGGAGATCTTCCTTTTCCGAGTTGGTGGTCATGAAACCAACCTAAACCGAGTGGAGCAGACATTGACAGCGGTCGAGGATCTGACCGAGGTTGCCTCTCGGGCCGTCGCCGCCGAGCGTGACGCCCGGTCGGTGCGCTGGCACAACCCGGCAGCCGTCCGCAAGGCTGCCGCGTCCGTCCGTGATTCGCTCGACGACGAACGATCAGCGCTGAGCCGACCGTCGTACAGCGGGTTGTCACCGTCGCCGCACATGGCGCGCCAACTCGAACTGATCACGACGTTGCAGCCGCCGCTGCCCGCCGACGCCGGCATCGGCACCGCCGCGCAGGCCGAGGCCGACGCCGTCGCCGCGGTGACCACCGCACGGATAGCGTTGCGCGCCGCCCACCTTGCGGTTCTCGAAGCACGCGTCGCCGCGCTCGATGCCGGTGACACCGATACCGTCGCCGCCGCGATCCGTGGTTACGTCCCGCTGAACTCGGGCAACCCCGTCGTCCGGCATGTGCAGGATCTCGGCTCCCGGATCCGTGAGGAAGCACGGCACGTGGTGAGTGGTAAGCCTCGGTCGATCGCTTTTCGGCTGGGGCTGAGCCTCGGAATGGGCTTGGCGTACCTGGCATTCATTCGCCTCTTCCAGTGGGACACCAAGGAAGATCGACTGCCTTACCTTGCGCTGTATGCACTCTCGGGTGTGGTCGGAAGCGTCGTGTGCACCAATGCGCTCAGCTTCGACGCCGGCCGCGTGCGCGCTGCGTTGTCCGGTGGAACGAGGCTCTGGCACGTGCTCGTCGCGAAAAACGCGGTGATGCTGCTCCTCGTCGGCAGCGCCGGGTTCCTGCTCAGCGCCGTCCTCGCGTGGCGCTCCGGAAGCAGTGCCGACCTGGTGAAGGCGTGCGGCCAGGTGCTGACCATGATCCTGCTCTGGTTGGGGGTCGCGAACGTGATGTCGGTGAGCTTGCCGCTGCGGGCAGAACCGATGACGGCGCGGCGCCACGACGGCACGTGGAAGCAGTTCCTGCTGTCCTTCGTCATCTCGTACGGTGTCGGACTGATCGTCAATCTGATGCTCTACTGGCGCGTCTGGGCAAAGACGACGCTGCTCGAGCAGATGGGCGGTCCGTGGATTCCGGTCCTGCTGCTCCTCGCGAGCGCGGCCGCGACGTGGCTGTTGCTGACCGTGCTGGCCGTACTCCTGGCCGAGCAACCGCGCTTCCGTCGCGCCTTGCACCGGGAGATGGTGGTCTACCGCGAAGAAACCAACCACTTGCAGGCGACCATTCAGCACAATTCCGGCTAATGTAGCCGTGCGTGGCTGATCCGGGCACGTCGCGAGTACACGCAGTGTCGAGGAAGGCGTGACCCATCATGTCCGTAAAGCCTGGCGCGGCCGCCACAACGGCCGCCGTGAGCACCGCCTCCTGGCTACCACTCATCGTGGTGGTCCTCACCCAGATTCAGGCGTCGTTCGCCGTCAACGCCCTGACCGTCTCGATGGCCGGCATCACCACCGATCTCGACACGCCCGCAACAAGTGTCGGCACCGCGATCACCGCGGGCACCTTCGCCATGGCTGCCTTCATTCTGTTGGGGGCCAAGATCGGCGCCCGTTACGGAACGCGTCTGGTCTTCCAGATTGCCGTCGCGATTCACGGCCTCGCAATGGCCGCGGTCGCCCTGAGTCAGAGCCCGGCAATGCTGTTCGTGGCGCAAGCTGCATCCGGCGCCGTGATCGCCCTCATCGCTCCCGCGTTGACGGTCTTCATCGCCACGAACTTCAGTGGCGATCAGCAGGCAAAGGCCATCGGTTACCTGGCAGCAGCAATCCCGGCGGCCGGTGTGCTGGCGCTGCTCATCGCCGGTTCCTTCGCGACGACGATCGGGTGGCGATACTCGTTCGCCCTCGTCGTGGCTCTCGCGGTGGTCAACCTGATCCTGAGCTTCCGGGTCAAACCTGTTCCCCCGCAGAAGGACATCACCATCGACTGGGCCGGCGCCGCCATTGCTGCCGTTGCCGTCATCCTGCTCAGCTTCGGTTTCAGCGGCCTGAACTCGTGGGGCGTCATCCTGGCCACCGACGCTGCGCCGTTCTCGGTCATCGGTGTTTCACCCGCGGCCATCCTGATCGTCCTCGGCACCATCTGTGCGCAGGGATTCTTCCAGTGGACGCGAAGCCGCAAGGCGCAGAACAAGCCTCAGCTCTTCAACCTCGACGTCCTCAAGACCGGCGCCGAGCGCGCCACCACGATTTGCATGGCGACGATGATGTTCGTGGGAACCGCGGCCAACTTCCTCATTCCGCTGTACATGCAGATCATCCAGGGCCGCAGCAGCTTGCAGACGTCGTTCTCGATCATCCCGTACACACTTTCGATCTTCATCGCGAGTACCGTCGTCGCGCGTCTGTACAAGACGTACTCCCCGCGTCTGATCGCACGAGCCGGGTTCGTCGTCGTTGCCGCTGGACTCATCTTGTTGGCCTTCACCATTCGTGGCGACTGGCATCAGATCTTTGTCGTCATCGGACTGATCACCCTCGGCCTCGGGCAGGGCGCCATCGTTGCGCTGGTGTTCAACACCCTCCTCACCGCAGCCCCCAAGGAACTGGCCGGCGACGTCGGTGCCTGGCGGGGACTGGTACACAACATGTCCGGCAGCGTCGGCATCGCGGTGGCCAGCGTCTTCGCCGTCGGAATCCTCGGTACCCTCGTCAGCTCGCAGCTGATCGACAACCCCACCATCCCGGCATCACTCAAGGTCGAGTCCGGGATCAATCTCGACCAGGTCAACTTCGTCCCCAACGATCAACTCGTCGTGACGCTCGAAAACACCTCGGCGACACAAGCACAGATCGACGAAGCCATCCGGATCAACACCGAAGCGCGCTTGCGCGCCCTGCGAACCTCGCTACTCGTCCTCGCCGGACTCTCCCTGCTCGCCATCATTCCGGCCGGCCGCATGCCCGACGAAGTACCTGCTCTGGAAGAACCGCAACCCACGAAGGGCAAGAAGTAACCGATGTCCAACCAAGACCAATTCGGTCCGATCGAATACGTTGCCGTCGAGTTTCCCGGCGGTGCACCGACCTCCGCAGGATTCGAGCAGCTGCTCACTCTCGTCGACTCCGGCGTGATCCGCATCCTCGACCTCGAGTTCGTCACCAAAGCCGCCGATGGATCAGTGGCCGTCGTACCGGCATCGACCTTCGAACTCGCAGATTTCGATCTGGCGCAGTTCGACGGCGCAGCCTCCGGACTGCTCGACGCCGGCGACATCGCCGCCGTTGGTGACGAGTTGGCCACCGGTAGTGTTGCCGCCGTGCTCGTTTACGAGGAACTGGCCATACTGCCGGTGATCGACGCGTGGACACGCAGCGGCGCAAAGATTGTCACCGAAGGTCACCTGAGCTTGGACGAACTTGCCACCGCACTCGACAACACCGCACCAGGCAATACGGAGAAGGACGCATGAGTTTCTTGAGGCGAGCCGGCCGGGTAGCCGTCGCAAGCTCCATTCACGGCAATGTTCAGCGCCGTCAGCGGACCCGTTGGGCCGCCGAAGATCAGGCTCGCGCAGCGCAGGCCCAGCCGGTGCCTCCGATTCCCGATCTACCACCCCTGCCACCGCAGGCAGCTCCGGCAGCATCGATGGACTTGAAGCTCGAACAGCTCACCAAGCTGGGCGAACTCAAGAATGCGGGAGTATTGACCGAGGCCGAGTTCGAGACCCAGAAGGCGCGCATCCTCGCCTGACCTAGCTGCGCCTCCCGAGGGCAAAAGCCATGACGGGAAGCTGCGTCGTCGCGAGATTCAACAGAGATGCCACTCGCGTATCCGTGAATCCTGCGATGGCGCAGCCCACAAGTCCCATCGCCTCGGTCACGAGGTACAGATTCTGAACCAGCACACCGGCATCCACGTGCATCGTGCGGTAGTGCCGCATCGCGTACTTCTCGAGCGGCGCTTCAACGTCGGCGACCACAAACAAAAGAACCGGGAACACGTCGACGAACTCGGGTTGGAGAAGGCTCGCTCGAAGGTGCTCTCGCACGTCGCCTGGCCGGACAGCTTCGGCGCGGCCTCGGGCATATCGGTATACCCCGGCTCCGAGCTCGTCTCCGGGTCGGCTGAGAACAAACGACAGCGTCAGTTCGCACATCCCGCCCGCCGTCGGGCTGCTGACAACACTGTGGTGCAACATGTTTGACAGCTCGCCTGCTCGGAGTGCCGTCTGTGCGGGGTCGTAGCGGCTCCGTCGTGCCTGCAAGACGTCCGCGAACCCGCAGGCCGGCAGTGGCGTCGCGGCCGGCAGTTCCACGGATTCACACGTCACCGGCGGCAGTGCGTGCTCGTCGAACGGTAGCTCCGACGGACTCACCGTCCGGTCCAACACTGCATGCAGCGATACGACGGCCTCGATTCGCTCGAGTGCGGTCACGAACCCGGGTGCAGCAGGCGAGACACCTCGCCGGCCCCGTCGATCGAGACCAACTCGCCGGCGAACCACGCCTCCGGAACGGCAAAGATCGCATTCGATGTCGCGGCGGGGGTTCCGGCAAATGCCGTCCGCGCAGCATCCAGGGTGGATTCCCGAGCCGACTCGGTGGAGTAGACGACGAGGACAGCCTTCGGCGACTTCGCGAGCACCGATTCCGTGGCTACCTGGCCGAAGTACTTTCCGTCGGGAAGGTCGTTCTCGAAAAGATTGCTTCCCCCGGCGGCCTCGAGCACACTGCTGTAGAGGCCCCTGGCCAGAGCATAGGACTGTCCCTCCGAAACCTGAACCATCACAGTGGGAACCGGCTCCTGCCCGGCGACAGATGCCTCGGTTGCTGCGAGGGACTTCTTGCCGTCGGCCAGGAGGGTTGCTGCCGCCTCACTTGTTCCGGTCAAGGCGCCGAGACCGTCGAGGTCGGACCAGACGTCGTCGATCCGCCCCTCGGTGACGGCCTTGTGGCAGTAGCCGCTGTTCACGAAGATCGGGATGCCGAGGTCACGCAATTCGTCCATGGTCTGCAATCGGTCACCGTCGAACCAGTATTCCCCGTCGGAGACGATCAGATCCGGACGGGCGTCGAGCAATGCTTCTTTCGCGGGAACTCCGGTGCTCAGTACCGGCACGGCCGCGAACTGATCAGCGAGTTCGGGGCTGGGAGGAGAGAGGTCGGTATTCGATTGTCCGACAATGCGGTCGGCGGCGCCGAGCTGAATGAGAAGTTCCGTCATCGACGGATACAGCGAGACAATCCGCTCCGCCGTCTTGGGCACCGTGACCTCGCGATCACAATTGGTGACGGTGATCTTCTCGGACGACGACGCCGCCGAATCCGCCGTGGAGTTTCCGCATGCGGTCAGTACTGCGGTGGCGGTAACGGCCGAGCACAACAGCGCGGCAGTACGTATCGAGGATTTCAAGACACTGCTTCTTTCGTGTGTAGGAGCGGAGGGGCGAACGAGAGCAGGGGGCGCCCGGTCAACGGATGAGTGCCGAGATGCACCTGAACCCCGAATACTTCGGACAGCAGGTCCTCGGTGAGGACCTCGGCCGTTGGTCCTGTCGCGACAACTACCCCGCCGGAGAGCAGACAGACGTAGTCGCAATACGCTGCGGCCAAGGCGAGTTCATGGATCGCGACAATCGTCGTGGTACCGAGTTCGGCGACCAATTCCATCAATTCGAGTTGAGCACGGATGTCGAGGTGGTTGGTGGGCTCGTCCAGGACCAGCACTGACGGTTGTTGAGCGATCGCCCGGGCCAACATCACACGCTGCTTTTCTCCGCCGGACAGTTCGGCGAAGAGACGTGATCCAAAGCCCTGCATACCGGTTCGCATCAGTGCTGCGCTGACGATGTCTCGGTCGATCTCGCCGAGTCGAGAGAACGCGCTGTGATGCGGCGTCCGACCCGTTGCAACCACCTCGCGGACCCTGAACGAGAAATCGGATGAATGCTCCTGCCCCACAACACCGATGATGCGTGCCGCCGATCGAGGCGAGAGATCGTCCCAAACATTCACCTCGTCCACCTTCACGATTCCGCTTCGCGGCTTCATCGAGCGATACAACGCGCGAAGGAGGGAGGACTTTCCACTGCCGTTCGGTCCGACGAGTCCGACCACGCTTCCCTCGGGCGCTTCGAGGTCTACACCCGAAACCACGAGGCGTCCGCCCCGAACGACGTGAATTCCGCTGGCCGACAATCTCATGACTGCGCACCGCCGTCCCGTCGAAGCAACCAGAGAAAGAACGGGGCACCCAATCCGGCGGTGATGATCCCGAGTGGTAATTCGTTGGGCGCATCCAACATCCGAGCCGCAAGATCGACGATCACCAGGAAGGTGGCACCAACCAACGCGGTCGCGGGGAGCAGCTTGCCGTGATCGGAACCGACCCGAAGTCGTACGGCATGCGGCACGAGCAGCCCCACGAAACCGATTCCCCCGGCGACGGATACAACAACCGCGGTCAGCAACGACGCGATCACCAGTAGTAGCAACCTGGTACGGCGCACGTCCACGCCGACCGATTGCGCGCTCTCGTCTCCCATGGCCAACGCGTTGAGTTGGCGCGATTGTGTCAACAGAATTGCCGCACAGACGGTGATCACCGCGGCGGGCACACCGAGATCCGACCAACTGGCCCCGCTCACCGAGCCCAGCAACCAGAAGAGCACTCCCGAAAGCTGACTCGGATCGGCGCGCAACTGCACAAAACTTGTTGCAGCCGAGAGCAGATAGCCGATGGCAACTCCGGCCAGGACCATGCGCAGCGGGACGAGCATTCCCTCTCGCCTACCCAGTACGAGAACCGCGATCAGGGAGACCATGGCCCCCAGGAAGGCTGCCACCGGAACACCGATCGACAGGCCGGTGCCGATGCCGGTCGTCATGATCAGTACTGCACCGAAGGATGCTCCGGAACCCACGCCCAGAATGTACGGATCGGCAATCGGGTTGCGCACCAACGCTTGCAGCACGGCGCCGGCCAACGACAATCCGGCGCCCGCCAATGCCGCAATCAGAATGCGCGGTACCCGCAATCCCCACACGATCCGATCGAGCAGCGGGTCGACCGGCGGACCGCCGACGTGTGCGTACAACACCGCGAACACGTCGGCAAAGGACACCGACGCGGCACCCGACCACACCGCGACGGTGGAGACCGCGACAAGCACAACCGCCGTGGCCAACAGAAACGGGACGTACCCGCGCTCGCCGACGGGATGTGGACGCGACGGCACTCGTGGTGCTGCCTCGCTGGTCAGCGTCATCGCACTCCTGAGTCGGTGGGGTTCGCAGTCATGAACAGGTGGATCTAACCATAACGACAGTCGTTTTCATTAATAGTCACATGCTCATTTGTGCGGATAAGGGTCGGTCCGCAGCGCGCTCGCCCACGCGAAGAGCGCCCCGACCAGCGCAAAGATGCACGCAACGAGGTAGGCGGTGCCGATGTCCCAGCGTCCTGCGATTGCCCCGGCAATCAAGGCGCCGACCGGCGAACCACCCCAGGCGACCATCCTCGCCGTGGTGTTCACGCGCCCCTGCAGACGATCCGGAGTCAGGCGCTGACGTGCACCGATGCCATTGAGGATGGTGACGGTCGCACAGCCGGAGTAGACGACGAGCGCCGTGATCGCGGCGCCGGTGTTGCCGGTTGTCGCAACGACGAACAGCACCACCGGGGCGATGGTCAGCGCCCCGACAGTGATCGCCCCGACCGGCCACTGCGCCGGTAGGCGTGGAAGCACGAGCGCCCCGACCACTCCACCCACGGAGACGGCCGTCCACACGGCGCCGATCATCGGACTCGACGTCGAAATCCCAAGCCTCTCGGATGCGTACACCACCAGGAGCGCCGTAACCGCACCCTGCGTCAGGGAATTGACGAAGCCGACGCCGGTCAAGGCTCGCAGAAGCGGCGACCGCCAGAGGAAGCTGAGGCCCTCGCGTATGTCACGCGCAATTCCGGTTCCCGACTTCTTCGGCGCCGCAGGAGTAATCGAAAACGAGGCTCCGATCGAGGCCATGGCCAGCCCGGCCAGTACGTAAGCCAGTGCATCAGCACCCAATGCGTAGGCCGGGCCGATCGAGGCCACAAGCACGCCGGCTATCGCCGGAAAGACAACATCGATCAGCGTGCTGGACGTCCACAGCGCGCTGTTGGCCGCCGGTATCCTCTGCCGACCGACCAGAGCAGGCAGCGCTCCGAAAGCAGCGGCGTCGAACCACACGAAACACGTTCCGATGCACATCGATACGCCGACGGCATGCCACGCCGTCAATACGCCGAGTGCCTGCGCTGCCGGAATACTCGCCAAAGCAAGTGCAGCTACGGCCTGCGCACACAGGATGACCGTCCGCCGGTTGACTCGGTCTGCCACGGCGCCGGCGAACAAGCCGAACACGAGATACGGCAGAACCGTCCCCGCAGCCGCGAGCGAGGTGAGAAACGGAGACCGGCTGATGTCGAACACCAGGATCGGCATGGCCACTCCGGTGACCGCCGCACCGGCTACGGCAATCGTACGAGCCGTGAAGAACAATCGAAACGATCTGTCCCGAAAGACATGTGGTTGCGCTTCGACGGATCCCGTCGTCGGGGTCTCGCTCATGTATGCACTCTCTTGTACCTGTTGCTCTCCGTGGCGATCTTTCGTACGGTGGCATCGTAATGGAAATGGTTTCCATTACGGAAGGGATGACAATGAGCAACATTTCGTTCGACAGCGTCTCCAACTCGGCTCCGGCCAATGCACTCCAGGGCGTCGGCACCAACGCTCTCGTCGACAACCCGTTCACCTTCGAGCCGGTTGCCGAGGCAACGTCCGCACACGCCCTGCAGGGTGTGGGCACCAACGCCCTCGTCGACAACCCGTTCAGCTTCCAGAGCTGAAACCTCCCCTGATCCAGACTGTTTCGACAGTCTGATCAGCCGATGACCCCGCCCGCATCCGACTCGTCGGGTGCGGGCACCGACAAGGAGATCCGTGTACGCCCTCGCCGACGGACACCAGCTGTATCCGACCCCGGACGGCACTTGGCATTACCTGACACCGGACGAGAACGCGGTCACGATCGGCGCGCCGGCCGAAGACCTCGCGGAACTCGACAACTTTCTCAGGCGCTCTGGTTCGGTGCTCGGCCCGGGAGCTATCGAGATCGCCGACGCCCTCGTCTCTCGCGGCGTGCTGGCTGTTCCAGGTCAAGTGCCAGAGATTCCGCGCCCACAGCGTGTGCTGATGGACGGGATCGGGCCCGTTGCCGATGCTTGCATCGCCCTGCTCTCCAAGGCTCTTCCGCATCTCGAGGTCGTATCCACCACTGCGCCAATCGAAGACGATGTTGCGTCGTCGGACCTCGTACTGTCGGTTGCCGACGCTCCTCCTCACGACGCGTGGTCGGAACTCGATACCTGGTGCCGCCACAGCCGAACTCCGTGGCAACGCGTCCACACGGAGCTGGGTGAGATCTGCATCGGTCCCTTCTTCGACGGCATCGACAGCGCAAGCTACCGGGACGTCTGCGGTCGACGGCTTGCCGCGTCGCGCGTCCCGGATCATCTGCAGGCACTGTGGAATCACCTCGCCGGCAGCGAACCTCGCCCGCTCGAACTTTCACCCACCGCAGCCGCAATGGCCAGTGCGCTTGCATGTTCGGACGTCGTGGCTGGTGTGCATGGCGCACCGCCATCACACCTTCACCACCAGATCCGGATGAATCCGCGAACCCTCATGATGACTCGCCATCCCGTGCTACCACTGCCCGGCGGCGTTCTCGAACCCGCGCCGACGCTCCGGTGATCTCACTCGGAGTGAAGATCCCGGCAGCAGACGGTTCTTCGTTGGCTACGGATGTGCTTCTCCCACCGGATTCTTCACCGCGGGGACTGATCGTGATCCGCACCCCGTACGGGCGTGGATGGCATCTGGCGGAGGGGATCGAATGGCGATCACGAGGAATTGCATTCATCTCGCAGGACGTACGCGGACGGCACGATTCCACCGGCTCTTGGGTACCGTACGTCCACGAGCGCGAGGACGCCGCCGCCCTGGCCGAGTGGCTGCAGGATCAGCCGTGGACACCGGAGTGCGTCATCGCAAGCGGGGCTTCGTATGCGGCCGGAACCGCCTGGGCATTTGCTGGCGAGACCAACAGCGCCGATCGGTCATTTCGTGTAGACGGCGTCGTCTCCAAGGTGCCGACCATCGGAAGCGACCGCGTCAAACGTGATCCCTCGGGGATACTTCTCCTCGCCGAGCATCTGGCGTGGTGGGGCGAGCACGGAGATTCGTCTTCCTCTCGTGAGGGTTTCATCCCTGAACTGATGCGTTCGGATTCGTCTTTGCTGGAACATCTCCCGGTGCAGTCGATGATCGAGGAGGTCGGCCTGACCTCCGATTCACCGGGCTGGTTGACGCCGATCCTTCGCGCTCGTAAACGCGAAGACTTCGGTGGCGATGATCTGGTGTCCGCGGACGAACTCTCCGAACTCGACATCGCCGGGCTGCACATCGGCGGTTGGGACGATGCGATGATTCGGGAGACACTGCGGCACTTCACGTCCGTTGGGCGCGGGCCGCAGAGTTTGATCGTGGGCCCCTGGGCGCACGACCTCCGCCCTGGAATGGTCGGCGAGACAAGTTTCGGCCGCCTTCAGGTCGAGTGGATGGAATCGGTATTCGCTGCGCGGCCCCTGACCATCAATCGGGTATTCGACCGGGGTGTCGGCGAATGGTCGACCGAACCGTTTGTCACGGGTGCGAATCGCGTTCATCTCGAACCAGATCGGAAGGATGCGGCCTGCAGCTTCCTGTATGACGCCTCACGGGACCGAAACAACTGTGTTGTCTTGACTTTCGATATCAAGCACGACTCCGTACTCTCCGGAACACCATCGGTGGAGCTGAAAGTGTATTCACCCGAGGGCGAAGCCGATTGGATCGCCGAACTGAGCGTCGTCGATCCCGCTGGAGTTACCAGATCGATCGCACGGGGCGCGGGTGTCAGCCTGCAGCCGACGATGGTGACAATCGATCTGGATCCCGTGTTGCACACTGTGCGCGCGGGTGATGTCTTGACGCTGCGGATCGCCGGCTCGGACTTCCCACGACTCGCACGCAATCTCGGAGACGGTGATCGCTATCGAGGAACACGCAGTACCGCACTGCACCAATCATTTTCCGGGTCGTTGACCCTGCCGATACGCGGAGGAACTGCCGGTGGATGACTTGCTGGTCGACGACCGGAGCGGCGTGCTGACCTCACTGGAACCTCACATTCGCTCGGACATGCCGACAGGCTGGGTCGGTTGGGCCGCGAGGGTGGCCGACACCAGAAACTTCGGCGGCAGCGGTTCACTGTTTCGCGCGGACCCTTACGGATTCGGGGCTTCGATACGCAACGACGCAGCGGCCCGCGGGGCGGCAACCGGTGAGGCCGTCGAAAGATATTGCGGCAACGTGGTCCCCGAAGATCTGGTCCGCAGCAGTGCGTCAGCGCTGGAACTGGCCGGCTCACGGGTCGTCGATCCGGCGAAATTTGCGTTGTACAGCGAGGATCAGTACTGCCTTCCCGGATTCCCCTTTGTTCCCTTCACCTCTGATCTGAACATTCGCTGGGCATTGGGTCACACCATGGACGAAAAGGTGCCCACCTACGTGCCTGCGGCCCTGACTTATCTCGGGTACTACACAGGCACCCGTCGCTACGAGCCACCGATCGCGTCGTTGCAGTACGCCGGAATCGCAGCGGGACGCTCACGCGACGAGGCCGAGATGTCAGCTCTGCTGGAACTTCTCGAACGCGATGCCACCGCGCTGTGGTGGTGCGGGGACCGGTCACAGCCGGCGATCGAGCTTTCCGACTGGGAGCGGTTGCCTGCGCACCGCCAACTCGGGGATCTGGAGAGCCAGACCCGGAGCGTTCGAGTGCTGCTGCTTCCCTCCCCCTTCGGCATTCCCGTCGCCGCAGCGTGGATCCGCGATGACCGACGTGGACTGGTCGCGCTGGGCACAGCTTGTCGACCGACGGTGGAGGCGGCAGTCTCGAAGGCGCTTGTCGAGGCGTATGCCGTACTTGCCATCACGATCGACCTCGCCGACCCCGACGGGCCGACCTGGCGCAGCGTGGCGGACGGAACGCTGCCGGCGCACCTGTACAAACCCTTTCGGGCCGACCGTCGTTACCGGGACGAGTTCGATCCGCAATGGAAAGACATCGTCGATCTGCCGACCGTCGCCCAACTTTATCTCGATCCCGTGATGGCCCTGGCCGCAGAGGAACATCTCTTCGACTACACCGAAACACTCTCGGTATCAGAGATTCCCGACGAAGCGCCGTTGGATCTGGCTTCTCTCGTAGCGCTTCTGATGTCACGGGGACACCAGCCGATTTCCGTCGATCTCACCACCGGCGACATCTCGATTGCCGGGTTGCACGTCGTCCGCATCCTGACTCCGGGCCTGTACAACAACGCCCCAGCAGCCTTTCCCCTTCTTGGAGGTAGCAGATTGACCAGCGCATCGACCACCCATCTGCATCTGCCGGTCCCCCTCGCATGACATCTTCGCTCGTCGACCGCCGAACTGGGATCATTCGAGAGTTGGTCGACGCCGTTGTTCCCCAGCACTTTCCGCCCGAGTTCAAGCTGATTCACTCGTATGTCAGTGATTCAGCACGCTTTTCACCCTGGTCCAGTGACTCGGCCGGCGCCGGATATTGCTTCGATCTGGGTGACCGTGCGCGGCCTACCGCAGCTGCGATAGGCGAAGCGGTGGAACGGTATTGCGGCAACATCGTCGCCAAACCGATCGTCCGCGAGTCCGCCGAAGCGATGATCGGAGCAAGCATCGACCTGTCACAACTCGCGCGTTTCGATACTGCCCAGTACGCGCGGCCACAGTTCCCGTTCGTCGAACCAACCGACGATCTGGAGATGGACTGGACTCGCGGAGCCGACCTGATCACGGGTTCGGATATCTGGGTACCGGCCGAACTCGTCTGGGGTTCGTATCCTCATTTCGTCGCCCGGACGGGTCCGGCGATCTCTCCAGTAGCTCAGGCGGGTCTCGCCGCCGGTCCCACGACGGAATTCGCGATACGGAATGCACTGCGCGAGATAGTCGAACGAGACGCGATGACGTTGTCCTGGAACGGAAGACGCGGCGTTCGGATCGTCACCGGCATTCCCGAGGTGCTTCGGCGACTGGGGAATCACGGCACCCTCTCGACCAGGTGGTTGTCATTCGACAGCGATTTCGGGATCCCGGTGCTCGGCGCCCTCGTCCACGACGGACTCACCGGATACTCGACCATCGGTACCGCCTGCCACGAAGAAGCCCAGACGGCTGCGTTCAAGTCACTCGGCGAAGCGCTTCAGCTGCAGCTGCTTTCCGCCGACTACGACAACCCGGAGAGCGGCATCGGTCGAGCCGCGGCCTCCCCGACCAGTCCGCTTGCGCCTTGGCGAGCTGACCGAAGCTATGCAGGCGCCTACCGATCGGATTTTGCCGACGTGATGGACTACGGATGCCACCTGCAACTTCACCTGGACCCGGAGATCCAAGCACGATTCGAGAGTGAGCTGGTCGGTGCCGTCGTCGGCGAGGTAGGACTCGACTCTCTGACATCAGCCGCCGGCACCGAAAGCGCTCTGACGGCAGCCGGTTTCCGGCCGGCATGGGTCGATCTCACCACAACTGATGTTCTCCACGCCGGCCTGCACGTCGTCCGCGTCGTCGTACCCGGTTGTCTCACCAATGCGGCCGCCGGATTGCCGTTTCTCGGCTCGCCCCGACTAGTGGACAGTCTTGCCGGACGATCGGCTCGCACCATCCCATTGCCGCACTGACAGTTCGGGAACCGCCGCTTGCAACGACTCGGTGGTTTCCACCGCGTGGAACCACGTCGGCTTCGAGATCGCGGCATCCCGAATCACCTGCACGGCGCGCGCGGCGATAGCTGCCGTCGCGACCGACTGGCTACGCCCCGAAACCCACAGCGCCGGGCCGGTATCCGCTCGGGCCATCGCTACCCAACGATCCGAGCCCCACAGCTTCTTCGGCACGACCTTCTGTAGCGCGGGTGCCCACGTCATGGCCGCAAGTCCGAGCGTCGCGGTGGACGTGTCCAATCGCAGGTACGTCCTGACCGGAACACCGAGGTCTCGCGTCAACGCATGCTGGTCCGAAAAGTCGGCCCGCACAGCAGGACCGGTGCGGTATCCGGTCGCATCGGCCGGTATTCGAAACGTCTTCATCCCGGTGTAGTTGCGAATCGATCGTCCGTCGGGATCAGGAAACCTCGTGCCCAACATCCCGTACGTCCACGCCGTTGCGGCCGGCCCGTGTAGTTCTCCACCGCCGAGGCCGATCAGGATGTCCACGGGTCCGTCGCCGAGTCGATGCGCCTCGGTTGCAAGGACACTGGTCAATCCCGGCGCCAACCCGACGCCCATCAGAACGGGTCCGTCGACCGCTTCCAATTCTTCGCAGTAGCTCGAGGTCGCCGTGATGTCGACGAATGCCGCCCCACCGCGTACCGCTTCGTCGGCCAGGCGAACATCCTCGAAACCCGACGCATTCACCACGACATCGAAGTCTCGAACCACAGTCGAATACGCGCCTGGTTCTTTAAGATCAACGACGACGTCCGCGCGGGCAGGGTCACGGCCGGCGGAGTACGCGGAGATTTCGGGGACCTTCGCGAGTTGTTTCATCAGGGGAATCCCGACGGCACCGTAGCCACCGAGTACAAGAACCTTCGTCATTACTTCGCCTCCCGAGTCGCTAGAGTTCGACTCTAGAGTTAGACTCTAATCATGACTGAGGTTCTTCGGGAAGACACGTCGGCGCGGCGCAAGATCATCGAGGCAGCGCGTGAGGTTTTTGTCGATCCCGGCTACGCGGCCGCCACGATCAAGCAGCTTGCCGCGGCGGCGGGCGTGTCGGTGCAGAGTGTCTATTTCGTGTTCGGCAACAAGCCGAGCGTGCTGTCAGCACTGCTCGACGTGGCCGTTGCGGGCGACGAGGAAAAGACGGCAACTCTCGACCGTCCGTGGGTGGCGGCAGCACTAGGCGCCCCACATCCACTCGGGCAACTCCGGATTCAGGTTCACCACGGACGGCTCATTCTGGAGCGCACCGCAGACATCCTGCTGGCACTGCGGGCTGCCGCTTCCGCCGACGAGGACGCCGCCCGCCTGTGGCAAATCAACCGCACTCAGCGACGCACGGTGCAGGAACATCTGATGGTCGGCATCGTCGAAAAAGCGCCAACCGTCGACCTCGAAACAGCCGTGAACGTCGCACTCACGCTGCTCAGTCCCGAGACCTATACAGACCTCGTGGTCGGCGCGGGTTGGACCGGCCAACAGTACGAAGAATGGGTGGTCAACACCCTTGCCGCCACCCTCGGCCTGGACCGAACCGTCAAATCCCGGAAGTAGCTGGGATTACTTGGTGGGCTTGTCGTCGATGTGCCGTGGGTTGTTCCACAGGCGCTCCGTCAGATCGTGGAGGACGGCAAGGGTGATCGTGTCGTCGTCCCGTCGGAGCAGAGACTGACTGACCGTCGCGCGCACCAACGTGGAGTCGGAGTGCACGAACTCCTTGACCGAGCCCGGCTCGGAACTCAGTTCACGATGGGCCTGCTCTGCACTGACGTCGTCGGCATCCTTGTCGTAGAGGATGTCCTGCAAACGCAACGCCGAGACGGCCTTCTTGGGATATCCCAGCATGTCAGCGAAAGACGGGTTGGCAAAAACGATGCTGCCATCGCGGTGAACGGCCATGACCGGCACCGGAAGCCTGTCGAGGAGAATCAGGGCAGGCATCTGCTCCAGATCCGCAATCGGCGATTGTGGCGGCTGCGCAACGTTGCGGCGGCGTTCCATAACACGTCCTCTCAAGTTGCCCGAGTCGACAACAGTCTAACTGCCCAGCAAATCGCGGGTTGACTTCCCGCCCGGATGCAGTGACGAATGCCCGAATCGTGCCCGCCTGAGTCACGCCGCGAGCGCCTCCTGATCCTCCGCCAAGGAACCGTCAACAACACGATAGACAGTATCCATCCGAGACAGGTGACTTCGGTCGTGTGTCACGAGAAGGGTTGCCGCCTCGCGTTCCCGCACCACCCCGATGATCAGATCCATGACAGCGGCACCGCGCTCCTGATCGAGCGCACTCGTGGGCTCGTCGACCACGAGAAGCTGCGGATCGTTCATCAATGCTCGCGCGAGATTGACGCGCTGTCGCTGCCCGCCCGACAGCTGGGACGGCCGTTTTCCGCTCTGATCCGCGAGCCCGACAGCGTCCAGCAAATCCATCGCTTTTGATTTCACGGCCTTGCGACGGGCCCGTGACGTGAACACGGACTGCCCCAGATGCGCCATCACCTCGAGCTGCTCCAGTGCAGTCAGCGAAGACACGAGGTTCGACTGTTGGAAGACGATGCCGATCGACGAGCGTCGCAGCTCCGACGCCGCCCGCCGACTCAGCGCAGCGATGTCGGTGCTGCCTTCCGGCGTCCGGAGATAGACGTGCCCGGAATCCGGACGGATCAGCGTCGACGCCACCGCCAACAGGCTGGACTTGCCCGAACCCGAGGGCCCGGTGATCGCGGCGATCTCGCCGCGGTGCAGTCGCAGAGACACGTCGTCCAGCGCCGTCACCCGCGATTGCCCATCGGGAAACGTCAGATCGACGTTCTGGATGTCGAGAACTGTGGTGCCGGTTGTCATGGTCATCGTGCGCTCCCCAATGCTGTGAGTGGATCGGTGGTCGAGAGGAATCGAAGTGCAAAGGCCGCGCCGAGCAGACCGAGCCCGATCAATGCCACGGCAGGTACGACGGTGGTGGATGCGTCCAGGACAAACGGCATGGCGTCACCGATCAGCGATCCGGCCACGGCCGTCAGCCCGATTCCGACGGTGACACCGGCAATCAGAACGATGAGCGCCTGACCCAGTGCGTCGCGCACCAGCGAAGCGGTAGTCGCACCGAGCGCTTTCAGCGTCGCGATGTCCGGAGTTCGCTGGATCGTCCACACCGTGAAGAACGCACCGATCACCAGGGCTGAGATCGCGAACAACATGAGCGTCATCAACGTCAACGACCCGTTCTCCGACTTGTACGAACCGATCGCGTCGAGCGAACCGCTGACCGTCGTCGACGTCGTCGCAGCCGCCTTGTCCGTTGCGGAAGCGTCGGAGGCTCCGGTGACAGCCAGTACTGTCGCAACTCCGCCGCGTGGATTGGCCGCCTGCCAGTCGTCGAGCGTCATCCAGACGACGGGCGAATGGCTGTACCAGTCGTCACCGCGAACGGCGCTGACGGTGAACTGCTTCGTACCGACGCTCACCTGATCGCCGGCGCCCGCCCCCAGTTCGCGGGCGGCACCTTCGCTCAACACCACAGTGCCTGACGCCGACGGCGTCACGTCACCGAAACCGCCATCAGCGCCGAACAGGGCCACCGACTTCTGATTTCCGTCGGCCAATCCCGCTTTCCCGCGACCGATTCCGATGGGATCGACGTCCTTCGACGTGGAGGTCCAAGCGTTGACCTGGTCCTGCGTGAGCGCCGACTCGTCGAACGACGCCCCGGCTCCGGTGTCGGCGAACACCACCGTGTCGGCATTCATGGCCTCGATGGCCGACACGTTCTGATGGCGAAGTCCTGCAGTCAACCCGCTGAGAAAACTGACCAGAAGTGCAACCAACAGAACCACGACGGAGATCAGCGCGAAACGACCTCGCGCTGCCCGTAAGTCCCTCATTGCGACAAACACTGTGAATTCCTTTCCTGTGCTTGCCTCTACGCTCTCGCGGATGCAGACTCTTTCCATCGCACCTCGGATCGACATTCCAGCGCTCGAAAGAACCATCCCGGTTTACAACTTTTGATGGATGAACCAGGCCCGAACCTCGCTAAGCTGGGCGAGATGCACCGATCTCCGCTCACGCCTGTCTTCGCCGGCCTACAACTGGGCCTGCATGTCCTTGTCATGGCGCTGGCCGGTGTGGTGTTTCTTCGAGCGCTGATCGACGAATCCGACCTGACCGCAACAATCATCGCGTTGGCCGTGATCTTTGTTGCCGTCTATCTTTTCGGGGTCGCCAAAAGGCTGCGCGGCAACGCTGCCCGCTGGTGGCTGGCCGTGCTGACCCTCGTCTGGATCGCGACGATGGCGGTATCCGCCGACGCCGCCTACCTCGCGTTCGGACTCTTCTTCCTCTATCTCCATATTCTGCGACGCCCCTGGAGTCTTCTCGCCGTCACCGCGGCAACGGCTGTCGCCGTGGTCGGCACCGGCCTGCATCGTGGATGGACGATTGCCGGCGCCGTCGGCCCGATCATCGGCGCTGCCGTAGCGGTTGCAATCGGCCTCGGATATCAAGCGCTGTACCGCGAGGCAGCCGAGCGCGGTCGTCTCATCGACGAGTTGATGAATACTCGTGAAGAATTGGCGTCGACGTCTCGCGATGCCGGAAAATTCGCGGAACGTGAAAGACTCGCCGCCGAGATTCACGACACCGTGGCCCAAGGACTTTCGAGCATCCAGATGCTCCTTCACGCTGCCGAACGCGCCGATCCGGACAGCCCGGCCATCCGTCAGATCAGCCTCGCACGGGAAACTGCCGCGGACAGTCTTGCCGAAACCCGCCAACTCATAGCCGAATTGACGCCCGCGGCCTTGGACGGTCAGTCGCTCGCCGACGCGCTTCGTCGAATCTGCGAACGCGCGAGCAGTCCTGAACTGGAAGCGCGCTCCGTGGTCGAAGGCGAGGCAGTGCGGCTGCCGATGCCCCTCGAAGCAACATTGGTACGCATCGCTCAGGGCGCGGTGTCCAATGTTCTCCGCCATGCCGATGCAACCAGAATGGCTGTGACACTGACCTATTCCGATGACACCGTCAGCCTCGACGTGGTCGACAACGGTCGCGGTTTCGACGTGGCAGTTCTCGAACGTGGCCCGGCGGAATCTTTTGGCCTCAACGCAATTCGCCGGCGCGTCGAACTGCAGGGCGGGACTTTCTCCATCGAGTCCGAGCCGGGACACACGGCCGTCGCAGTGACGTTTCCTCTCGAAGTCGGCGAACCGTGATCCGCCTGCTGCTCGCCGACGATCACGCGATCGTGCGCGCCGGGTTACGAGCGCTGCTCGAAAGCGAAGCCGACATCGAGGTAGTCGGCGAAGCGGGCACCGCCGAGGAAGCCATAGCCTTCTGCGCCACCACGCCGGTCGACCTCGTGCTCATGGACCTGCGATTCGGCCCCGGGAAGACGGGCGTCGACGCCACCCGCGCGGTGTGCGCGCTTCCGAATCCGCCGCACGTACTCGTTGTGACCAACTACGACACGGATGCAGACATCTTGAGCGCTGTCGAGGCCGGGGCCAGCGGGTACCTACTCAAGGACACACCACCGGTCGAGTTGCTGTCAGCCGTCCGCGCCGCTGCGAGCGGGGACAGCGTTCTCTCCCCCGCCATCGCGTCGAAGCTCATGACTCGGGTACGCAAACCCGAAACCAGCCTCAGCCCAAGGGAAATCGAAGTTCTGAAGTTGGTGGCGGCGGGTCGCTCCAACCGAGAGATCGGCAAAGAACTGTTCCTGAGTGAGACCACGGTCAAGTCGCACCTGGTTCACATCTTCGGCAAGTTGGGAGTGAAGTCGCGGACGTCGGCGGTAGCTCGTGCGCGGGAGCTGGGTTCGATCTGACATTTGCCCGAATTGTCGAAAGTAGCTGGACAGCAGCAATTTCCGCCTGCGATTCTCTTGTGTTCGAAACTTTGTTCGATTAGACTTTGAGCATGGACAGTCGGGAAGCGTGGCAGCTGGATGGCGAGGACCTCAAGGGTGAGGTTCTGGATCTGGCGCGCGCCCGGCACGAGTTGCAGTCGCGGATGGTGTTGTTGATCGTGGAGATGTTTTCCCGGGACGTTCTCGGCGGGAAGGGTTTTCGGGCGATCGCACAGTGGTTGCATGGTTCGACGAATCTGGAGATCGGTGAGTGCAGCCTGCTGGTCGGGTTGGCGCGGTTGTTGATGCTCGAACCTGTTGTCGCGGATGCATTCCATCGCGGTGACGTGGATGCGTTGAAAGCCCGTCAGGTGGCGTCGTTTTGTCAGCATCCACCGAAGAACATGACCGTGGCGGATGTGGACAAAGCCCGCGGGATTCTGTTGGGTTTGGCGTCGAAGAACATTGCTGATTGTGATGCGGTGCGGGCAGCGATCCGGCGGATCGAGAAGCAGTACGGCAAGCGTGAGGACGGCGTTCCGGTGGGTGAGGATTCGGAGCGTAACGAGTTCTACGCCTCGAAAGGCTTGTACGGGCGGGTCACTGTGAAGGGTGATTTGGATGCCGTGAACGGGGCGCGTCTGATCACGTTGTTGTCGAGTCTGTCTGCGCCGACGCCGGAGAAGGACGGCGTGAAGGACACGCGTACTCCGGCGCTACGGCGGGCGGACGGGTTCTGCGAGTTGTTGCGGCGGTACGAGCGGGCGGGGTTGGGTCCGATCGAGGGCGGGGTGAAACCGCACATCACGGTGACTGCGTCGGCAAAAGATATGACAGACCTTAAAGTTCTGAAAGACCTGTTGCCGTCCACCGAGGAGTTGGGGTTCGCGTGGACGGATTGGATAGGTCCGATCAGTATCGACACCGCACGGATGTTGGCCTGCGACTGCACCGTCACCCGGATTTTGTTGGACGAGAATGGTGTTCCGCTCGACTGCGGCAAGGAAGCGAGAACGGCGACAGTTCCGCAGCGGCGGGCGTTGGCGGTTCGCGATGGTGGGTGCGCGTTTCCGGGGTGCGGGACACCGCCGGGGTGGTGCGATGCCCACCATATTGTTCACTGGAACGATGGTGGCCCAACAGATCTCGACAATCTGATCTTGTTGTGCGGTCATCACCACCGGACGCTGCACCACACGGAGTGGCGGGTGGAGATCGGTCCCGACCGAAAAACAGTGTTCTACCCACCCATGTCGATCGATCCGTATCAACAGCCGATCGGTGGGAACAGCCCACCGACAGCGGCGTGAACCGACATAACTGATGTCCGTCTTGCGACAGCATCTGTCTCCACTTCGACACGCAGGACCAATAGGGTCGAGGCATGTCTTTCTGCGAACCCGCCCGCGTTGTCACCGTCACGTCCCTGACCCCGCACATGCGGCGAATCAGCATCGAGGCAGAAGGCAACTGGCACTGGCCGACCGGCGGACAAGGCGACGAGCGCATCGACATCGCGTTCCCGAAACCCGGTGAAACAGAAGCAGATTACGACTACTTCAACAATCCCGACTACGGCAAGGCCGATCTCGGAACC
This sequence comes from Rhodococcus sp. MH15, assembly GCF_019266045.1. NCBI lineage: Bacteria > Bacillati > Actinomycetota > Actinomycetes > Mycobacteriales > Nocardiaceae > Rhodococcus > Rhodococcus sp. MH15. The sequence continues at coordinate 76,664 of NZ_LPNP01000065.1, read as the reverse complement.
GAGCCACCGTGGCGGCACTACACCGTGCGCAAGGTGCACGACGGCGGCCGACGTCTGGACATCGACTTCGTCGTGCACCCTGGCGGTATTGCAGCGGATTGGGCCCTGCGGGCCGAACCAGGTCACCTACTAGGCGTCTTCTGGTCGGACAGTTCGCGGTCCCACTACCAAGCACCGGCGGGTCCTCGCTGGCAGCTGCTGGTCGCAGACGCCACGGGTCTCCCCGGACTGGGCAGGATTGTCGAAGAACTTCGTGAAGGCGATGTCGCACAGGCGATCATCGAGGTCGAAACCGAAGAGGATCGACAGGAATTTGTCACTCGCGCCGACGTCACGTACACGTGGCTCGTGGGGAGTGGCCTCGGAAAGGCGCCGAGCGCACTGTTCGAGGCTGTGGAGAAGGTCGAGTTTCCCGAATCCGAATCGGCCGACATCTACGCGTGGGTGGCGTGCGAAAGCGCAACCAGCCGTCGTATTCGTAAGCATCTGAGGGAAGTTCGAGGAATAGCTCGCGACAAGCACAATGTTGTCGGGTACTGGCGAGAGGGCGCCGACGGCCACGTTTCCGGCATGAACAGCGAGGAAGTCACCGTCGGCGCCTGAGCGCCGTGATCACTCTGCCGGCAGCGTGTCGGTAGATTCTGTGTGAGCCTGCTGCGCGTCAGCCGGCTTTTCCGCCAGCATCTCGAACAGTGCTCGGCGTGCCTCGGCGAGAATTGCCTCGGCCTTGGCTACCTGCTCAGCGGTCCCACCTGCGGCTACCGCGACAGCGGCACCTCGGAGTAGGCCCATCGCGGGACGGAGCGCTGCGCCGGCTTCACCGAAACCCGGCCGACCGTGTCCGCGCTGGTCAAGTCGACCGCGCCGGCCTTCGGGGCGTCCTTCTGCTCGGTCTTCGAAGCGACCCTCGGGTCGCTCGCCCTCGAATCCTCGACGGAAACCGTGTCCACGATGCGGGCCTCGGCGGCCATGCTCGCGACGTTCTTGCATTTCTGGGTTGTTGTGTGGGGCGTACATGTTGTCCTCCTGGACTGCCTGTGTTTGTTTGACGTATCGACGATATATCGACAATAGATCGAACGCAAGGGTTCGTAGAATAATTCCCGCACCCTCGTCCGGATACGCTGAAGCCGTGAACACGGATCTACAAGCCCAGGCCGCGGACGTCCTACGCCGCCTCGCACTCGACGAATCCCTGAAAGAACGCACCATGGCGGACGCCGCGACGGCAGCACTCGCACGGAAAGTCGCCGCTCGCTACATCGGCGGCGAAACCATCGACGACGCTTTCGACCGACTCCCCTCGATCTTCGCGCGAGGACACAAGGCGAGCATCGAATACACCGGGGAAAGCGTCCGGGATCCCGAACTCGCGAACGCCGAAACCGATGTGTTCGTGGAATTGGCGGAACGGATCGGAACGTCGGGCGTAGACAGCACCGTGTCGTTCGACCTCTCGCACATCGGCTTGGTCATCGATCCGGAGCAGTGCTTTCGCAATGTCGTGCGCCTGGCCGAGACCACGGAACGCGCAGGTGCCGAGCTGATCATCTCCGCCGAAGCGTCCGACCGCACCGACCTGGTCCTCGACATGCACGCGCGACTGGCCGAGCGCTTCACTCACGTGGGGATCACCGTTCAGGCCCGACTGCACCGCACGGCAAAGGATCTCGCCGCTCTGCTGGACCGACCCGGCCGCATCCGTCTCGTGAAGGGCGCCTTCCTCGAAGCCGAGTCCGTCGCCTACCCACGCGGTAGTGCCGAACTGCGCAGCGCGTATCTCGACTACGCAGCCCGAATCGTCGACTCGGGTCACCAGGTCTCCATCGCGACACATGACCGCGACATCCTCGAAGCACTACGCGCCGAACATGATTCGAAGCTCAGAGGCGAGCACGTCGAGTTCGAGATGCTGCTCGGCCTCGGCACCGAGCAACTGGACGCACTCCGAGGAGCGGGCTTCACCACACGCGAATACGTCATCTTCGGAACACAGTGGTGGCTGTACGTACTCAATCGCATCGCCGAAGAACCGGAGCGTGTCTACACCGCGCTCATCGACGCTGCGCTCATCAGCACTGCAAACTAGATCTCCAACAACAGAAGTGGGGCCGCACTCGAATCGAGTGCAGCCCCACTTGTGTCAGTTTCTAGCTCTCCAGAAACGCCTTGATGCGCGCCAGGGTGGTTTCCATTCCGGTCTGCATCAGCTGATCTCGACCCCGACCGAGTAGGCCGCTACCCGACATCATGCGCACGTAAAGCGCTGGCGTCGCATAGATCTCACGAGTCTCGGTAAGCACGGTGCCCGTTCCCGAAGGCTCGAGCACATAGGTCCACCGCGCTTTCGGCTCGTCCGATTCGAAGGAGAACCTCCGGCAGTCGACCACGTCGACCACCGTGCAGTGCGTGCTCCACCGAATCAGACCATGCTTGTTGGTGCCCTTGAACTTTGCACCCACAGTGCCCGGAGTTCCGGAAGTCCATGTTCCACCGGTATTTTCAGGACTGAAGCGACCCATACCTTCGATGTCGCTGACAACCTTCCACACCGATACCGGCGTTGCCTCGATGTACGCGCTGGCGGTTTCCACCCGTTACCGGCCCGGAACCCAGGACATGATCTTGATGGCGTGAGGCATGAGCTTTGCCCACACCTTGGCCGGAAGTCCGCGCGGTCCACCGAGATTCATGACGCGAGTGGTGGCAACGGTCTGCGGTTCGGTGTACTTGATCAGCCCCTCGGCGCCGTGACGACGACCGACGCCCGAGACACCCATACCGCCCATCGGTGCTGCGGTGCTGCCCCAGGTCGGTGCGTAACCCTCGTCGACGTTGACGGTGCCGGCGTGGATGCGCGCTGCGATGGCTTCACCGGCAGCCTTGCTTCCCGCCCACACACTGGCGTTGAGGCCGTACTCGGTGTCGTTGGCCGCAGCGATGGCCTCTTCGACGTCCTTGACGGGGTAGATCGAGACGAGCGGCCCGAAGGTCTCGTCGCGGTAGCACTCGGCGTCTTCGGGAACCCCGGTGAGCAGGGTGGGCTCGTAGAACAGCGGTCCGATGTCCGGCCGAGCCTTGCCACCGGCAATGACGGTGGCGCCCTTGACCACTGCGTCGTCGACATGAGCGGAGATTGCCTTGACCTGCGCCTCGGAGACGAGGCTGCCCATCTCGATTCCGAATTCGTATCCGGCGGCGAGGTTCATCTTCTTGACGCGGTCACCGAACATGCGGATGAACTCGGGTGCGATGGACTCTTCGACGTAGATGCGCTCGATGGAGATGCACAGCTGACCGGAGTTGGAGAAGCACGCACGCACAGCGGCGTCGGTGACCTCGCGCAGGTCTGCGCCGGCCGCGACGATCATCGGGTTCTTGCCACCGAGTTCGGCGGAGAAGCCGATCAGTCGACGGCCGGCCTGCTCGGCGAGGAGCTGACCGGTCGCGGTGGAACCGGTGAACATGAGGTAGTCGGTGTTCTCAACCAGGGCGGTGCCGACGACGGAGCCCGGCCCGGGAACCACGGCGAAGAGGTCGCGAGGCAGACCCGCCTTGTAGAGCAGTTCGACGCAGGCGAGCGCGCAGTACGGCGTCTGGCTGTCCGGCTTGAGGACAACGGCGTTACCGGCGAGCAGCGCGGCGATGGCGTCGGACACGGCCAGCGTCATCGGGTAGTTCCACGGCGAGATGACGCCGACTACGCCCTTGGGCTGGTAGCGGACGACGGTCTTCGTCAGACCCGGGAGCATGCCGGAGACGCGACGCGGGCGCAGCAGCTTCGGCGCCACACGTGCGTAGTGACGCGACGTCATCGAGATGTCGAGGACTTCTTCCTGAGCTGCGGTACGCGACTTTCCGGTCTCGGCCTGAGCCATGTCCATGAGGGCGTCGCGGTTCTCGAGGATGAGATCGCGGTAGCGGTGGAAGACGGCGGCCCGATCGAGGACGGAGCGCTTGGCCCATTCCTTCTGGGCGACGCGCGCACGGGCGATGGCCGCAAGTGCGTCGTCGGCGGTGCCGACGGGGATGGTCGCCAGCTCCTTGCCGGTGAACACCTCGGTGATGGACTTCGTCGGGCGATCGGCAACATTGTCGATGGCGATCAGATCGGCGAGCCGCGAGAAGGTCGCAGCGGACGGAGCAGGCATTTCAGTACCCCTACTGGTGAGTAGTTCTTGGAGTTACACACAACTTACCCCGTCGGTGGTACCGATCACAGTGCCGAATCAGACAGAGTCAACCAATACTGCCTCTTTCGGACGTTTTGCGATCAACAACGACATGACTGCGGCGATCGCGCAGAGCGCGCCGGCCACCAAGAAGGCAGCGTCGTACGAGCCGATCTGATCACGAACGAGACCGGCCAAGAAGGCCACCAGACCCGCACCGATCTGGTGCGATGCCAGCACCCAACCGAACACGATGGGGGCGTCGGCGCCGAAGTGTTGACGGCACAGCGCGACGGTCGGCGGAACCGTCGCCACCCAATCGAGCCCGTAGAAGATGACAAACGCGATCATCGGCGGATTCACGGTGTTGGCGAGCAACAACGGCAGGAAGAGCAGCGAGATTCCGCGGAACAGGTAGTAGATGCCGAGAAGTTTTCGCGAGTCCATGCGGTCGGTGAACCAACCCGAAGCGATGGTGCCGACCATGTCGAGGATTCCGATCAACGCCAACAGGGACGCGGCAGTCGTGATCGGCATTCCGTGGTCGTGCGACGCCGGGACGAAGTGCGTGCCGATCAGGCCGTTGGTGCTCGCGCCGCAGATCGCGAAGGTACCGGCGAGAAGCCAGAACACCTTGGTCTTCGACGCCATCACCAGCACCGAGATCGCCCGGCCTCCGGCACCGCCGCGCTGGTAGACAGGCTTGGCTGGTGGGGCGTAATCGGCGGGCGCGCCGTAAGGCGTCGTACCCACGTCTGACGGATAGTTACGCAGGAACAGCAGAACGAACGGCACAACGGCCAGTGCGGCAAACGAAACTGTGAAGGCGACGCTCTTCCAGTCGTACGTTTCGGCGATCTTCGCCAGGACCGGAAGGAACACCAGCTGACCGGCAGCACCACCGGCCGTCAGGATGCCGGTCACGAGACCACGCTTCTCGACGAACCAGCGATCGACGACGGTGGCGACAAACGCCAGCGCCATCGAACCGGTACCGAGACCGACGAAGACACCCCACAGCAGAATGAGCTGCCAACTCGAGGTCATGAAGATGGTGAGACCACTGCCGAGCGAGATGAGCGCCAACGCCGAGGTGACGACCGCCCGGATACCGAACCTCTCCATCAAGGCAGCAGCGAACGGCGAGGTCAACCCGTACAGAATCAGGTTGACCGAGACGGCGGCCGAGATGCTGGCGCGCGACCACCCGAAATCCTCGTGCAGTGGATCGATCAGCACGGATGGGGCAGCGCGGAAGCTCGCCGCTCCGACCAACGCCAGAAATGCCACGATCGCGACGGACCACGCGCGGTGAAAGCGCGGCGGGCTCACCTGCTGCGGGCCCGATTCGGGGAGAGCGGTCTCAGAAGTCACAGAGAGAATTCTGCAGTTCGGATTCGATCGAGAACAGTGGCCAGATTGCCAATATATGAAAGGATCGAGCCATGTCTGGTCCGCATCGCGTCGTCGTACTGGCTCTTAACGGAGTCATACCCTTCGAACTCGGGATCCCCGCGCGCATCTTCGGGCGTGCCCTCGACGTCGAGGATCGGCCGCTGTACGAGATCCTGACGTGCACAATCGACGGCAATCCCGTGCGGACCGACGCTGACTTCAGCATTTCGGTCGACCATGGGAGCGAGTTGCTCGCCACCGCCGACACCGTCGTCATCCCCGCGTCGTACGAGTTGGGTCCGGCCTACGAAGACGGCTACCTCTCCCCCGAGTTGGCCGCAGCTTTCCAACACATCCGGCCGGGCACTCGGCTGGTCTCGATCTGCACCGGGTCGTACATCCTCGCCGCGGCGGGTTTGCTCGACGGACTCCGCGCCACGACGCACTGGCGTAACACCGACCATTTCCAGCGTGTCTATCCCAAGGTGAACGTGGATCCGGACGTGCTGTTCGTCGACGAAGGCCACATCCTGACCTCGGCCGGGGTGGCGTCGGGAGTCGACCTCTGCCTGCATATCGTCAGGCGTGACCACGGCATGGAAGTGGCGAACACCGTCGCGAGGCGTTGCGTCGTACCGCCGTGGCGCGACGGTGGCCAAGCTCAGTACATCCGACGCCCCCTGGCCGACAAGCCTTCGGAATCGACTGCCGACGCTCGGCACTGGGCCCTCGAACATCTCGACGACCCGATCACCCTGGCGGACCTGGCGACGCGCGCCAACATGAGCGTCCGCACGTTCAGCCGTCGATTCCGCGACGAAGTCGGAACCACACCGAACCGCTGGTTGACCAGCAGACGCGTCGATCGGGCGCGGGAACTACTGGAGGAATCCGATCTGTCGATCGATGCGATTGCTGCTCGAACCGGCTTCGGGACTGCGACATCCATGCGTCAACACATGAACGAGGCCCTCGGCGTTTCACCGAGCGCCTACCGACGCACGTTCAAGGCACCGGTGTAAGCGGCAGTACCAGGCACTATCCTGGATGCCATGGCCGAACAGACTCGCCCGAACTTTCCTCAGTACTGCGGATACCTCCTGGGGAAGACGCTCCCCGACCGGTATCAGGACTGGGTACGGAACGATCTCGTCGGCCCGGGCGCCCAGGCCCGCTACATCATCCGCTTCACCGTGCCGGCGACGCTGATCCTTCTGCTGTTCCTCTTGATCCCGGGACCGATCTGGATTCCCTTGGCCATGATGGCCTTGTTGCTCATCCCGCTCGCGTACTTCGTCGTGGCGCTCGGGACGATCTACCGCCGTCACCGCCTGCTGAGCCACGGACTCGATCCCGAACTGCTCGACGAGAAGGCCCAGCGCCGTGCCGATCGCACTCGCGAGGACTACGAGAAGCGGCACGGTCGCTGAGCACCCCTCAGCGGAACATCGTCACTGCGGCCTTGGCGAGGACCTTCGGATCCTTCTCGTAGTGATGCATCTTGGTGAGCTTGTCTTCTGGAATCCCCAGGAACTTGTAGACGGCTACCTGAGCGCAGCGCACCGAGTACTGCTCGGTGAACACCATGTCGAACGGCAGCTCCGCGAACTGACTGATGAACGCCAGGTTCTTGGAGTGCTTCGGCACCACCAGCGGCCGGTCGCCGACGGCGCGCCGATTGAACAGCGCACTGGCGTAAGGCATATGGCTGGGAATCGAATTCACGACGCTGTCCATAATCTCTTGTCGACGCGCGGCGAGCGCACCGCTCTCGTCGAGCGCCTCGAGGTGTCCGAGCGTCTCTTCCAGCATTTCCCGCCCGGTCATCTCGATGAACGGCTTCTTCACGTAGTCGCCGTCCTTGCGCGGGAACAGACAGTAACCCCAGAAGACTCCTTCGTTCTCCTTCTGCGCGTGGTAGTGCGGCTGATGGTGGACCACGATCGAGAGAAGCACGTTCGAGTCCACGAATGTGTTGAGCGCATTTCCGGGGAGCTGCTTGGTGATTCGGGAAATCTCGTTGATGAGCTCGTGTGACGAAGTGGTGACGGTGAAGCTGGTCCACTCACTCTGCGCCCGGTCCCCGAAGAACTTGTCGGGATTCCCGAGATCGTAGAAATGCTCGGTGGCCTGCTTCCACAGCAGCGCACTCGGTGCGTATCTCATGTCTTCGACGATCGGGGTATCCAGATCGCCGATCGAAGAACTGTCGGTGATGCTGCCGTTGGTGTCGAAGACGAAATCGCCCTCCGCCACGTCGATTCGGCCCTTCTCACCGGTGCGGACGTTTTCGTAATCGAGTCCCGTCACGATGATCTCGTCTCGTAGCGGGGTGTCCTTGAACACGAACTCCGTGATCTTCAGTTCGTTGACGAACTTCACGCCCTTGCCTTCGAGGAAGGCCCGCATCGGCAAGATGATGCTCTCGTACTGGTTGTACGGGGATCTGGTGACACCGGCAAGAGTTTGAATGCGACTGAACTCGAGAATCATTCGGTTCATGTACCGGCGCAGCTCCATCGCCGAACTCACCCGCTTGAAAGCAAATGTGGTCTCCCACATGTACCAGAAGTTGGTGGTGAAGAAGTGCGGAGTGTCCTCGAACCACTGCTCGATACTGATGTCGTCGAGTTTTGCCTCGTCCGACTCCGGCATCGTCATCAGCTTCGTCAACAAGTACCGATCCTTGTTGTCGAATTGCATGTGCTTGTAGTCGTTTTCACCCTTGTTGCGAATGCCGTCGCGATCGATCAATCGTGCGACGTCGTGCGTTGGATGCGCGTGGTCGAAATCGAGAATGTCATCCGTCACCGATTTTCCCGGGTTGTCCAGCGACGGAACCACACTCAGCACGTCCCAGAGGTTCTCATAGGTCTCCTCGTTGAGCATGCGACCGCCACGATTGATGAAGCCCGCGTCGTTGCCCAGCTCGCGATGACCGTACTGGTGCTGGAAGGTAGCGGCAGATTCGCCGTCGTTCGCTCCATGCATGTCCAGCCCCATGATGGTGATGTCCTCACCGCTCCACTCACCGTCTCGAATCAAATAGACGGCAGCCGAGAGGTTTCCGATGCCGGCACCGATCATGTAGGCCTTGTGAGACAGCTTGGAAGACATTGGGTTTCGTTCCTTACTCGAGTCGCGGTACGGATACCTTCCAAGCATGGACCCCTTTGCCCGCTGGCGCATCACCCGAACCGGATGACGTCCGTCACGGTCGCTGAAGGCGCACCAGATCCAGTGCAAAACGCGCGTAGTCGCGTGCAATTTCCTCGGGCGTTTGTGGTCCGCTCGGCCGATACCATTGCGCGACAGAGACACACATCACGACTATTGCACGCGCGGCCTGTCGCGGCCGATCCGTCCCGAACACACCGGCAGCGATTCCGTCGTCGACCTGCTTCGTCATCAACCATTGCTGGTAGTTGCGTGATTCCGTGATGCGCAACCTGTTCTCGGCTGTGAGACTGCGCATTTCGCTGGCACCGAGAAATCCTTGATCACGCCGATAGATATGGAACAAGGTCACACATTCGACGAGGAAAGCCAGCCTTTCGGAGGGACTTTCGCCCTCGTCGATAGCCGCCAACGATCTCGTGTTCAGTTCAGCCATGGTGAGGTCGAGAATTTCGGCCAACATCTGTTGCTTGCTGGAATAGTGGTGATACAGACCCGGAACACTCATCTGCGCACGTTTGGCGATCTCACGCATCGCAGCGCCGTGATATCCGGTCTTCACCATCTCCGCGAGCGCTGCAGCCAACACCGGATCGAACGAACTCGGACCGAACCTTCGCCACTCGTTCGGGCGAAAATGTGCGTCCGGGTCGGCGTCGTCGCCTCCCCATCGCGGCTGTTCCGGCGGACGCACTATCGCAGCCGGGAGCAGAGCGTCGAAACGCACTCCGAGAATCCCGCCGATTGCCGCCAACCGGTCGACGCTGACTCTGGTCTTTCCGGTCTCGACAGCGCTGAGGGTAGCCGGGCTGACATCGAGACGCCTGGCCAATTCACGCAGCGAGAGCCCGCTGTGACGCCGCGCTTGCCGGATCGACGCTCCGATCAGGACGGCATTCTCGAATTCGGTCACAGTGTTCAGTATTCCCGAACATTGGATTTCCAACAATGCGATGACCACGGCAATCGGTGAACCTGTTGACTACTGATTATCGGCCTGAACATGATGTGGATCACAAAGACCCAGGTCCGCCCGAGCGATCGTTCGGTGTCGGTAGCGAGAGGATCGAATCACCATGACCGAGGCGCCATATCTTGGAGAACTCCTGCGCGACGCACCCAGCAACTGGGGCAAGTGGGGAGAGTCCGACGAGGTCGGTTCACTGAACTACCTCGACGCCGGACAGGTGCTTCGTGGCGTCGGAACCATCAAGCAGGGTTCCGTGTTCACACTCCAACGTCTAATCGGCGATCCCAAGGGTGATCCGGTGTGGCCGGGCCGGAGCCCCGCCGAGCGCACACAGATCTTCGACGAGAGCAGCTGGGACGGCGACGACGCACCCAACTTCCCCGGCGGCCTGCATTACGCGGACGACAAGATCGACGCGTTCCTGCAGGGTTCGACGCAGTACGACGCGCTCGGACACGTCTGGTACGACGGCGCCCTGTGGAACGGATACTCCGCTGACACGACAGTCGGCGGCCTCGAGAAGGCCAGCGTCGAACCGATTGCCGACCGTGGCGTCGTCGGACGCGCAGTACTTCTCGACATGGCAAAGTTCCGCGGCAAGGAAAACCTCGACAAGGCCGAAACCTTCACGCACCATGATCTTTTGGCCTGTGCCGAAGCGCAGGGGGTCACCATCGAGAAGCGTGACATCCTCGTCATCCGCACCAACTTCCTCAAGCTGTTCTTCGACCAGGGCGAAGCCTTCTACGAGGGCTTCTGCGAGCCCGGCCTGATCTACAGCCCCGAACTCGTCCAGTGGTTCCAGGACATGGAGATCCCCAACCTTGTCACTGACACCATTGCCAACGAGGTCACCACCGACCCCGAAAACGGTGTGGCACTGGTTCTCCACAACGCATTGATGCGCAACCTCGGAGTGGTGTTCACCGAGATCTGCGATCTGGAGAAGCTGGCCGCGGACTGCGCGGCCGACGGCCAGTACACGTTCCTGTACGTCGCCGCGCCACTCAAGGTTGCCAAGGCCAGCGGCTCTCCCGTGAATCCGGTTGCCATCAAATGACATACGAAGATCGCCCTTGGTTGGCGTTGTACCGCAACCACGTTCCCCCCGACATCGACGTCGAACACCCCACGATGCTCGAAATGTTGGCAGCGGCGGTCCGCTCTGATCCGGACGCCACGGCTGTGAAGTACTTCGACGGTCAACTCAGTTACGCCGAAGTGGATCAGCAGAGTGACGCCCTGGCCCGAGCACTCCGAGCCGGTGGACTGGTGAAGGGTGACCGCGTCGCTCTGTTCCTCCAGAACGTTCCGCAGTTCGTGCTTGCGCTCGCCGGAATCTGGAAAGCCGGCGGCGTCGCAGTCTCGATCAATCCCATGAGCCGTGAACGAGAACTGGGATACCAACTCGAAGATTCCGGAGCAGCGGTTCTGATCGCTCTCGAGGGGCTCTACGAGTCCGTCGGCCGCAATGTCGTCTCCGACTCGCCGGTCAGGCGAGTTATCACCACCTCGGAACTCGAGTACCAAAGTCGCAACGATCCGAGGATTTTCGACGAAATCGTCAAGAAGGATCTCGGTACCGACGATCTCGCGACGCTGATCGACGAACATCGTCTCGGCGATCCGATCACCACTGACGCTGCACCGGAAGACATTGCGGTACTGACCTATACGTCGGGAACCACCGGTCCGCCGAAGGGAGCGATGACCTCTCACGCGAACATGACCTTCAACGCCCAGGTGTACCGGGACTGGTTGGGGCTCACCCCGAAAGACACGGTTCTCGGAGTTGCACCGCTCTTCCACATCACGGGGTTGATCGGTCACATCGCGGTGTCCGTCCTGGCGAGAATGCCGCTGGTGCTTGCCTATCGCTTCCAGCCCGAGGTGATGCTCGACGCGATTCGTGAGCACCGCCCGACATTCACAGTCGGCGCCATCACTGCTTTTACGGCACTGCTCAACACTCCGGGTTGCGCGCCGGAAGACTTCTCCTCCATGCGGTTGCTGTATTCCGGCGGCGCACCCATCTCGCCGACTGCCGCCGAGGCCGTCCGCGCCATGACCGGTGCTGCGCTGCACAACATCTACGGGCTGACCGAGACCACGTCGCCGACCCATGCCGTTCCCGTTGGTGCGGATACGCCGGTCGACCCCACATCCGGAGCACTGTCTGTCGGCGTTCCCGTACCCAACACCGTGGTCCGCATCGAAGACGAGGGCGGTGCGGTCCTGCCGATCGGAGAGATCGGCGAACTGGTCGTCCGAGGTCCACAGGTGGTGCGCGGTTACTGGAACAAGCCGGAGGAGAGTGCGTCGGCCATTCGCGACGGGTGGTTCCACACCGGCGACGTGGGGTTCATGGACGAAGCCGGCTGGTTCTACGTCGTCGACCGTAAGAAGGACATGATCATCGCGTCCGGCTACAAGGTGTGGCCACGCGAGGTCGAGGACGTTCTTGCCGAGCACCCCGCAGTCCGTGAGGCGGCAGTCGTCGGGATCGCCGACGAGTACCGCGGTGAGACGGTGAAGGCGTTTGTCAGCCTCGTCGCGGGGGCGTCGGTGACGCCGGACGAACTGATTGATCACTGCAAGCAGCGGATGGCGGCGTACAAGTACCCACGCTCCGTCGTGCTGGTCGAAGAACTACCCAAGACCGTCACCGGCAAGATACTGCGACGGGAACTGCGCACGATCTCTTGATCACAGGGCAGCGGGCGGACTTCGCGGTCCGCCTGCTGTCGGATCGCGCACAGTTTCCGGTCGACCGCGCCATTGGGGTAATGGAACAGTAATATGTGCTGAGTACCCACGGACAAACGGGAGACATCAGTGAGCAAGTTCGGACGTAAGAAGCAGCCCACGCCCAAGAGCTACCAGTGGCTGGCCATGACCCTCATCGCTTTGTCGCTCTCCGTGTCGATCGGGATTGCCGCCAAACCCTCCTGAGCTTCGCGAATCCGAAACTTGTAACCCCGCGTCCATCTGCACATGGGCAAATAGGTGCAATTCGGACGCTTAGCTGTTCTAACTTTCCTTCCGTCGTGTCACCTCGGCACCGACGGAGAGGATCAACTCACCATGCGAAGCTCACGCTTCGGCGTGCTGGCCGCTGCCGGCGCTGTCGGACTAGTGCTTGTCACCAGCAGCGTCCAGTCCATCGCCACGGCGTCACCGTTCGGTTCGCTCGACGCCGGTTCGAGCTCCGGTTCGACAGAAATACCGACCGTCAGCGACGGCGGCTTCACGTCCAAGACGCCCTACACTCCCGGCCAGCGCATCGCCGACTATCAGGCGCCGCCGACGGGATACTCCCCCGTGTACACGGAAAGTGTTGCGCGCCATGGTTCCAGAGCACTGTCGAGCCTGAAGTACGACGACCTGAGCCTGCAGCTGTGGGAAATCGCCGAAGCCGAGAACGCATTGACTCCCGTCGGCAAGGAATTCGGCCCGGCCCTCCGTGATCTCATGGCCGCCAACAAGAAGCTGGGGTACGGCAACCTCAGCGGACTCGGGATCACCGAACACAGACAGCTCGGCGCGCGGGTCACCGAACGCCTCCCCCAACTGTTCGACGCCATCGCAGCGCAGCAGGGCACCATCACCTTGACCTCGTCGGGTGTGGACCGTGCCGTGGACAGCGCCGAGAACTTCGCGCAAGGGCTGACCGGTGCGTTTCCAGCCGTCGCCGGCGATGTTGCGCCGGTGACCACGGATGCCGACCTTCTCTACTTCCACGACTCGGATGCAAACGCCGACTACAAGGACTACGAAGAGTCCGATCCTCGACTGAAAGCCGTCGACGACCAGATCGCCGATCTTCCCCGCACCCGCGAGGTCTCGCGGCACATAATGCTCAGGCTCTACTCGGAGGACTTCGTCAACCGCCTGAGCGCGGGCGAGTTCTCACTCGTCGACCGCGGCAAGGGTTCCAGCACGATCGACAACGAAGTCGACGCCGCGTACATGCTGTACAACACGTACATCATCACTCCGGGCATGGCCGAAGAAGGCAAGTGGAATTTCGAGCGGTTCATCGAACCTGCTGACGCGCAGTGGCTCGCATACACGAACGATGCCGAGGACTTCTACGCCAAGGGCCCGGGCTTCGCCGGTGAGGACGTCACCTACCGGATGGCAACCGTCCTGCGCGACGAGTTCCTGCGCGGCCTGCAGAAACACACCGGCGACGACGCCGTCCCGGGAGCGGATTTCCGGTTTGCACACGCAGAAACGATCATCCCCTTCGCGGCACTCTTGAAACTGCCGGGAAGCACCGTCTCGCAGGCGGAGGGCGACCTCTACACCTATGCGAACAACCCCTGGCGCGGATCGCAGGTCAGCCCGATGGCTGCCAACGTGCAGTGGGACGTCTACGCCGGACCGGAGGGTAAGCGTCTGGTCCGAATGCTCTACAACGAGCGCGAGACGGCCTTTGCTGCCCCGTGCGCTCCGGTGAGCGCCGGAAGTTTCTTCTACACGCCGGACGAACTGGCCCGCTGCCTGCCGGAGATTTCACCGGCAGCCTGAGGTCCGGCAACTCGGGATCCAGCCAGCGGTCGACGAGGGCGCGCCCATACCTGGTGCAATGCCAGCATGCGCGCCTTCTCGTCGTCTTCCATCAACAAGGCGTCGCAGATCCTCACGATGACCGGAGCCGAAACACCAACGGACGTACCCTGTTCCAGCCGCTGATAGTGATTGAAACTGATGTCGGCAATCTGCGCGACATCGCGCCGACTGAGGCCGTGCATTCGGCGAGCACCCTCGCAGCGCATGCCGACCTTTTCGGGCGCAAGACTGTTTCGTTTTTCGACGAGCATCTGGCTCATCAACTGACGCGCGCTCGACCCGTTCACGTCGCCACCTTTTCCATCCCTGAAATATGCTTTCACCTAACATGTTTCAGAATATGGGATGGGACGGACCCGGCGGTATCTCCGAGATGACAGATAATCACGCGATACCGCCAACCCTGTGCCCGTTCAGGCTGTGACGATCAGGCTCAAGATCAGGCTATGAACCTGCCGATCGTCGGATTCGACTGGCAGATGGGGCTACTGCCCCAGTTGATCGAACCGAACGCCGTCGCAACGACATTGCCGACGCCGGTGTTCACCGTCGCGGACAGGTACGGATAGGTACCGACCAGGTCGACGATTCCGGACTTGCCCGTGTCGGTGTTGACCCAAGCAACAGTCACCTGACCCGCCGCCGGGATGGGTGCAGCGGCCGGGAACGAATCGAAGCGAATGTCACCCTTGGCGATGGGCGGATTGGATTCTGGCCCGGACTGGCCGGTGAGCCCGGTCAACGAGGCCAGCGACCCCTGATTCGGACACCCGATAGTGACGGCGGCGCCGCCGAAAGGGTGGGGCGGATCAGCCGAGGCGACTCCGGCGAACATGACGCTCGCGGCAATCGGTAGTCCGATGGCCGCAAAAACCCCGGCCGTGCGTGTGACGCTCATAGCTGCTCCTCGGGTCGACAACACTTTCCGGATACCCCTGGTACAACGCCCGAAACGAAGGAAAGACGACTATTCACACCCCCTAGACAACGCGTGTTGTCAGAACTACAGTCGGTGGTGCAGCTCACACCTATCTCTGCCGCGCGCAGACCAGTCCCAGGGAGTGTTCAGATGAAGCGCTACGACCTCCGCAGTCGCACGGATCAACTCGATCCCGAAACCGATTACGAAGAGATGTCGCGCATTCTCGCGGCGCAAGAGTTTCCCTGGGACATCAATCAGGCGCTCAGCTTCGCACTGTTCCGCACATACGCTGTCCCCTCGATCGGCAAGCTCCTCTTCTCCACAGGCGAGTTCACCGACAAGGTTCAGAAGCGCTACGACGACACCAGCCTGATCCTCGACGCCATCCTCGAGCACGGCCTCAGCAGCACCGAAGGCCGCAAGAGCGTGCGTCGAATGAATCAGATGCACGGCTCGTACGACATCTCCAACGACGACATGCTCTATGTCCTGGCCACCTTCGTCGTCACGCCGGTCAGATGGCTCGACGAGTACGGCTGGCGGAAGATGACCGACAACGAGATCGTCGGGTCGACGAATTATTACCGCCACCTGGGTCGGTACATGAACATCAAAGACACGCCGGACACCTACGAGGGCTTCGTCAAACTTCTCGACGACTATGAGCGCGAACACTTTTCATTCGATCCCGGCGCCCGAGCCGTCGCTGATTCCACCCTCGACCTGATGTGCACCTTCCCGCCCAACAACCTGGCACCGAAGGCTCTGGTCAAGGGATTCGCCTTCGCTCTCATGGACGATCACCTACTCGACGCCTTCCACTACAGGCACCCGAGCACTGCGATGCGCGTCGTCTCACGCGGTGCGCTGAAGGTCCGCGCGCGCCTGCTGCGGTTCTTCCCCGTGCGAACGAAGCGGAAATTCGCCCGCGAGCTGCCCAACATCCGCAGCTACCCGAACGGTTACAAGGTCGAAGACCTCGGCACCTTCCCCACGGGATGCCCGGTCAAGCACCTGCAGGCAGACCAGCAGGCCCAAGCGTAGGCACCTGGGATACTTGCACGGTGGCGCAACTCTGGATGCTCGAGGATCTCGAACCGTGGCGCGACACCCCCATGCCTGGCGATACTTGCGAACCGACGACCTATTGGGCCAGTCCCGAAATGTTGGACCTTCCCGCCGAGGTGTGCTGCGAAATCGATGCACGCATCGCGACCGTGACAATCGACGGCCGCACTGAGCACATAGCCCATCTCGGAAACGGATTTACGACACTGATCGGCGACGATGTCGGAGCCGTCGGCAAGACGCGGTTGAGAGGCTGCCTGGTGTGGGATCGCTACCTCTGGACTCGATACCGCACTCAGCCCACCGGGCGCGTGCGGGTGAAAGAGCGGCCCGGCCACCTCGTTCAACACGAAACACTCTTGACGACAATTCATCCCGGTCTCTTCAACGTCGTCTTCGACGGGCCGACGGTGTACTGCGAGACGAGTTGGGTACCTAACGATTTCGGCGTCCGCTGGAACACGCTGGTAGTCGAACTCGAGACTTGGAAGTGATCGGGCGTCAGTGCCAATACGGCGGATCGATATCCGGGTCGTCGAGCACGGCGTCGATCCGCGAATCAGCCACAATTCGAATGATGGCCTCCTCGGGGGCCGCAATGGTCGCGAAATGTGGATCGACATCATTGGTTATGCAACAGGAATGATCAGCCGGCCAGATGAAGGCCGGATCAGGGGAAGAACCCCACGGCCAACGAGTTGAGTTTTCCACGCTCCAATCGGCGTAGTCGGCAAGCGTTCCACGAAAGAGCCAGTAGTCACGATTGGGGATCTCGAACCGCGGAACGTCATCACCGACTGCCGACCCCCACCCGGTCCACATGCAGAAATAGCACTCGTCGGGTGTGGTTGTGTAACTGGACAACACATCCAGGGCGAAGCCGATCAGCACTTTCTCTTCCGGCCCGGTTTGATCGAAGTCGACATCATTGGATTTCTGACCGGGAAAGCTCGGATCGGGGATGAACCGTAAGCGCGCATACTTCGGAAATCCGATCGGGCCGCGCCCCGCCAACTGATACCAAGGAAGATCCTGATCGACCAGCCAATCGGTAGCCGCCAGATCTGTGCACAATGTCAGGCCCGTGCTGGGCTGATCCGTAATTCTCATGCCTGGGAAAGGGAAGAGCCTCGACCCGCGCGACGCAGGGTGATCAATTCATGGTTCGTCTCGGCGTCGTGTCGACGCCCCTCTTCTTCGAACTCCATCAGCGCATAGAACCTGCGGGCGCGATCGTTGAGCGTGTAGACCTCCAGTGTCACCTCGTCGTGCATAGTGGTGGCGTGTTCGACCAACGCCCTCCCGACTCCCAATCCCTGTGATGCCGGCGCGACGAACAGTCCCCCGATTTCGGAGCCGATCATTCCCAACAGTCCAACGACAGCGGAGTTGTGCTCAGCGACCCAATTGTCGGCCTGAGTCAGATAGACCTCTCGCATCTTCTGCTCCCGTTCGCCCGTTCCCTCACCCGTAAGGAACGGATGGGCTTCACGGGCAGCGCGCGACCACAGGTCGACGACCACATCCTCATCCGAGGGCTGGTAGCGGCGAATGATCAGATCCTGGTTCACAATCCGACCATACCCTCAGACATTAGAGGACTGGCTGGCGCCGAAAATGTTCAATTCGCGGATCTACGCACGACGACCCCGACGTATATCAGTGGACGATTCCGTTCGTTGCCGCTCCGCAGTTACTGCGGTGTGCAAGGGTTGTCCGATGACTGACGGTGATCCGGTAACTAAGCGCGGAGGTCCGGCATCCTGGTGGAAGGTGACAGCGATTGTCACCGCAGTGCTTGTCACTCTCACATGCGGCGTCATCGTGTGGTCCTTCATGCCGCCGGTTGTGTACTTTCCGTTCTTTGCGCTCGCAGCCTCAGTACTGCTCGGTTTGGGCGGAGTGTGGTTGATACTCAGCCTGATTGGCTGGATGAAGTACAAAACTCTGCGTTTGAGCACGATCGCGCCGGTGATCGTGCTCGTCACCGGTGCGCTCGTGACCTTGTCCGTCCCTTCGCGTGCTGCGTTTGCATTGTCGAAAGATTCGCTCGAAGCAGTGGCCGCGGATTGCCAGAAGTCGATGGACAACCAAACAATTGGCGTCTACCGGGTCCTGCAGGTCTGGCCCGTCGGCAACGGGTGCCGCTTCCACATCGAGGGCGGTCTGATCGATTCGATCGGATTGGCGTACTTACCTGACGGCGCACCATATCTCGGCAAGCCCCGCCGCGACGGCGAGATCGGATACCAGGAGTTCGACGGCGACTGGTACTCGTTCGTTCAAGCGTTTTAGCAGCGAGAAACTAGCCGACCAGCTTGGCCTTCAGAAGCGCGATCGTGTCCGCAGTGAGTCCGAGACCTTCGGTGAGATAACCGTCGACGGTTCCGTAATCGCTGGCTACCTGCGCGAGTCCAGCTTCCAGGTACGAAGCGTCGACACCGAGGGCCGGCTCGAGATTGGTCGCCACCTGCGGGCTCAGGGCCTGAGAGATCTGCGCAAGGATCTTCTCGTTGGTCGCCTGAAGGTAGGTGTTGCTCAACAGATAGTCGTCCATGATCGTCTGGGCGGGGACACCGGCGATGGACTGCAGCAACATCGCGGTCCAACCCGTGCGGTCCTTGCCTGAGGTGCAATGGAACAACTGCACCCCGTCACTCGCAGCGATGTCCGAGAGGACCTGCTTGAAGCCGGCACGGCGAACGGGATCGGTGACAAAACTGCGGTTGGTGTCGACCAAGAACTGCTTGGCCTCCTCCGGCGACTTGATCGTCGTCGCGAGCTGGGTGAGATCCTTGAACTCGATGAAGATGTTCGTGTACGTCACACCGTCCGGGAGTTTGTCCGCGCCACCGATGAACGGGTTGGAGATCTCGGTTGCGCCGCGCAGGTCATAGGCGTCGGCAAGCCCGAGGCCGGTGAGTGTCGTCTTGTCTGCGTCGGTGGTAGCGGTCAGCGCATTGGACCGGTAGATGACGCCGCGCTTGAGGTGTGAGCCGTCGACGGTGGCGTATCCCCTACCGTCGTTGCCGGCAACGTCGCGAAAGTTGGCCACGGAGGCCAAATTCGGTGTCGGCGCGAGGACAGGATCGAGCGAGCCGAGATCGACCGATCCCGCGTTGAGAGAGCCCAAGTCGAGCGGGATGGCCGTGGCGGGAGCGGCAAACAACAGGCCTCCGGTGACAACAAGTGCGGCGGCCTTCGCACCGCGAGCGAACAACATTCGTGAGCGTGTGGACATGTGGCAGTACCTCTCTCTGTGGTTTGGGATTTGTGGTGTGGTGAGCTGGAGTTACGGTGCGACGTCACCTATTCCGGTGAACCCGTATCGCTGGTGAGGCCCGATGACTGCTACCTCGAACAGGCCTGTCCCGGTGCGGGTTACGCCGTCCTCGACGAGGGTGAACCGAGCCAAGTTGTCGACCGGGCACAGCATCTTCTTCCACGGTTCGATGTCCGAAACCTTTTCCCGCAGGCCTTGAACCACCAGTTCGCCTTGCCACATCCCGTGGCGCCAATCCTGCTCGAGTCCGTAGCCCGTGCCGACACCGATGTAGTTGGGCAGTATCGGTTCGCAGGTGATCTCCAGGATGTGGTCGGATTCGCCTGGTGCACCGGGGCGCCGGAAGTACAGAGTTCCGCTCTTCACCTCGCGAGTACCGGAAATGAAGGTGAGCTGGTGGTCCGGTCGACCCAACCACTCCGGCTCGCGCGAGCGGTCCGCCCAGACGCGAGTCGCATCTTCGAGGATTCGGCGTCCCTGCTGAGCTTCTTGAACGATCGTGACGATGGTGAAGTCGCCGAATTGCATGATCGAGTAAATCCAGAAGAAGTTCTGACTGCCGGCTATCGCCGGATCTGCCTTGCGTCCAGGCGGTTCCGCTTCGCCGACCGGTCGCACACCCCAGGACCGATCGCGATTACCCCGCCACGTCTCCGGGGTGACCGGGATGGCGTCGCCGTCGACGGTCAAGGATCCGGACCATGCTCCGGTCTGCACGAATCGTTGAGTATCGAAGGTGACTCGTTCGAGCTGGCGATGGAAATGCCTGGCCTCGAGATTGGCGGGGCCGTCGGATTCGAAGGTGAGGTCGAAGCTCAGGTTCGGCGCTTCGGGACTCGGGTCCAACACCACCCGTAAGCGGTGCAGGCCCTCCATGATCTCGATCCTCAACGGGCCCACTGACAGGTCCATACGATCGTCGCCCAAGGCGCGAGATGCCCGGAAGACTATGTGGTCATCGCCGCGCCGAAGAACCGCAAAGCCGTCGCATACACCAAGATTGGGGTACTGACCGAGACCGATGATGAGAAACAGTGGCTCGGTGTCGCCGTCGACGCCTGCATGGCAGTTGAAGTAGTAGCGGTCGTAGAAGTTTCGATCCGAGGTGCCCACGTGGCGGATGCTCTCGGCGATCTGATGTACCGGGTAGTCGTCGAGCGGGGACAGTGTCATCGTGCATCTCCTGTTGTGAGCGGGGATGTTGCGAGCGACTCCCAGTAGGTGCCGTCGAGCATGGCTTCGAGTGTCTTGTGGTGCAGGATCATCTCGTCCGGGTTGTAGGGGAATTCGGCCTGACCGAAAGCCACTGCGCGACTTTGGACTCGGAACATGATCACCGCGTGCCGCAGCGCGGCGTAAAGGATGTAGAAATCTAGATCCGCAACCTGGTGGCCGGAAAGCGAGCCGTAGGCATCTGCCACGTCCTCGCGACGAAGGAAGTCCGGCATTCCGGGGAGTCCGGCCATGGCAGCGAGATCCTCGAAGAACCTGTGCTGGAAGATCATCCAGCCGAGGTCCAGCTCACGCGGCCCCAGTGTGGCCATCTCCCAATCGAGGACCGCCGCCGGCTCGAAGTCGCGGTAGATGACATTTCCGATCCGCGAGTCGCCCCAGCAGAGCACTGCGGAACCGGCATCGACGGGAAAGTTCGCTTCGATCCAGTCGAAACCGCGCTCGATCAACGGAGATCCTGGTCCGTCGGCTGTTGCCCACTCGTAATAGCGCCGCTGGTCCTCGAGGTGCGCGCGAAGTGCTTCTGCCCCAGTCGGTTCGGCACCCTCGCGGCACAACTCGGGGAGTGCGAGGTGCGGATCGGCCATGGCGTGTAGCTCGGCGAGCACTCGGACCGATGACTGCTGGAGTCGAGAACAGTCGTCGGCCGAAGCTTCCGAGAGCCACGAGCCGAACGTGTACGGCATGACATCGGGCGGGATTTCGCCCTCACGCCGTTCCATCACGAAGAACTCGCCGCCGAGCGCGTCCGGGTTGCTCTCGGACCAGTACACCCGCGGGATCGGCACCGACGTGTGAGCGGCGACGGCGCTCATGACCCGAAACTGCTGGTCCAGGTTGTACGACGGAAAGATCGGCACCGCACTGTCTCGCGGGGCGATACGGGCGACCAGGCGATGCTCAGCTCGAATCCCGTCCTCGATCCACGTCGCATCGAAAAGCACAGTTTCGTTGGACATGCCGTTCGCGGCCGGCACCTCGACCGAGGTCACGGAAGGTTTCGAGCCTCGCCACAGCACGGTCGCGAGCCAGCCTTCGAGGCTGCGCCGCATCTCCGCCGGGTCGTTGCGGGATTCGCCGGGCCTGGCAAATTCGGCGTAGTCGGGATCTTCGCCGGAGTTTTCTGTTTCGGTTCGAAGGTTCATCACCACTCCTCGTGGTTCGGTGGCGCCGATGCGCACGTGCCGATAGTCGATACAATATGTATCGACTAAAGCCGTGACAGAATGTAACGGCCATCACAGCGATACCGCAAGGGATTTGCCCAAAATGTCCAAAGATTCCGAAACTCAGCACCGCCTGGGCCCGCAGCGAAACCCTGCAATCGACGACGCAGTACTGGACGCGACCAGGCAACTGTTGGAAGAAAAGGGGTACGCGGGCACGTCCATCGACGCCATAGCCACGCGTGCGGGAGTAGGACGTCCAGCCATCTACCGTCGGTGGCCGTCGAAGGCACACATCGTCAACGACGCGATCTATCCCGTACTCGACGTCGAACAGGGCGCGGACATCGACACCGAACTCGGCACCGAGGGCACGATCAAGGATCAGATCCGCGCGCTGGTGCACGGCGCGGTTGCTCTGTTCGCAGCTCCCGCCACGCGAGCCGCTGCTCCCGGATTGATGAGCGAAGTGCGAACAAACGCGGAATTACGCGACGTTCTCGTGGTGCGGCAACTGGCCGGAGTCCGCGTCGAGCTGAACCGTCGACTCGAGGCGGCGAGAGAGCGCGGCGACATCCGAAGCGGCGTCGACGCCGACGCTCTTCTCGACATCATGGCGGGCGCGGCCATCTTCGCGCTGTCGGTTCGTGACGTCTCGGACCCGGGACCGTTTGCCGATTCTCTTGCCGACATAGTGCTGAACGGCATACTCCCCGACGACAACTAGGCGCCAACCTCGCCGACTATCCTGTGGGGCATGACCGAGCCTGTAGCGACCGCTGACCTTGCCGACGAGATCGGACCCGACATTCGTAGCTGCGACACGCAGTTCACCCAGTTCGGTGGACGTGAAGTCTTTGCCGGCCCCATCACCACCATCAAGTGCTTCCAGGACAACCTGCTCGTGAAGCAGACCCTCAGTGAACCGGGCAACGGCGGAGTCCTCGTCGTCGACGGTGACGCGAGCATCCACACCGCCCTGGTCGGCGACATCATTGCCGGCCGCGGCGTCGACAACGGTTGGGCCGGTGTCATCGTCAACGGAGCCGTCCGCGACTCCGCGATCCTGCGCACCCTCGACATCGGCGTCAAGGCTTTGGGCACCAACCCGCGCAAGAGCACGCAAACCGGTTCGGGCGAGAAGAACGTGCCGATCGAAATCGGCGGAGTCACCTTCAACCCCGGCGAGATCGTTTACAGCGACCAGGACGGCGTCGTCGTTCGCGAAAGCTAGTCAGAAGTCGCGGGATCAGGCGGGGGCTTCCACTTTGGCGGCCATCCCGCCGATCTCGACGACATCGCCGTCACGAAGCTGACGGCCCCGACGATCTTCGACCTCACCGTTGACCGAAACCATGCCGTCGGCGATCACTTCCTTCGCCTCCGCGCCCGATTCGATGAGGTTCGCGAGCTTGAGAAACTGACCGAGCCGAATCATTTCGTCGCGGATGGGTACTGCTAGAATGTTGTCGGTCATGTCAATCATCTTCCTCCTCCCACAAAACTGGACACGACAGACCACACTTAGCGTGAGGATCTGATCGACCGGTAGGAGAGGAAGCTCGATGGCACCATTGACCGAGGTATCGGACACCACTGCAGAGTTGGTGGAATCGCCACCCGAAAATCCGCGCCAGGCGCGTCGATTCCGCAAAGGGCGGTTCAGCCAGGTTCCCCATATCTCGGGACTGATCCTCGGAGTCTTCTCCGTACTGGTGTTCCTGTGGAGCATCTCGCCGGTACTGCGGCACATCCTCCGCGTCCCACGCGAATACATCGACAGCTACTACTTCGACGCACCGGATACGAGCCTGTCGTGGGCGCTCGTCGTCGCCCTGCTCGCCGCCGCCCTCGCGAGCCGCAAGCGCATCGCCTGGTGGCTGTTGACGATCTACCTGTCACTGATCACCCTCACCAACATCGCCTCCGCGATCGTCGACAAGAACCCGAACAACGCCGTGGCCGTTGTCGTTTTGCTTGTCGTGATCGGAATCCTCATCGCGGCGAGGCCCGAGTTCTACACACGCGTACGGCGCGGCGCCGGCTGGAAAGCACTCGGCGTGCTGATCGGCGGCATGGCTGTCGCGACCGTGATCGGTTGGGGCCTTGTCGAACTCTTCCCAGGTGACCTACCGCAGAACCAGCGATTCCTCTGGGCCCTGAACCGCGTCACCGCGGCAGCTTCGGTCGACAACGAGGTGTTCGACGGCCACCCACGTGTCTTCGTCAACACGGTCCTCGGTCTGCTCGGCGCCATCGCGCTCCTCGCCGCCGTCATGACGCTCTTCCGCGCGCAACGCTCCAACAACGCGCTCACCGGAAACGACGAGTCCGCGATCCGCGGGTTGATCCAGAACTTCGGTGCCGACGACTCTCTCGCTTACTTCGCCACCCGCCGCGACAAGGCGGTCATCTTCGCGCCGAGCGGCAAGGCCGCGATCACGTACCGCGTCGAGATCGGCGTCTGCCTCGCCAGTGGTGATCCCATCGGTGATCCCGAAGCGTGGCCGCACGCCATCGAAGCGTGGCAGGGGCTCGCGTCGCAGTACGGCTGGGCGACGGCCGTCATGGGCGCCAGCGAAACCGGGGCGACGGCATACAAGAAGGCGGGCCTGAGCGTCCTGCAGCTCGGCGACGAAGCGATCCTGCGCACCCGCGAGTTCAATCTCAACGGACGCGACATGCGCCCGGTGCGCCAGGCGGTCACCCGCGTCAGGCGTCACGGCGTCACCGTGCGGATGCGACGCCATCGCGACGTCCCGCCGGAGGACATGGCGGCCGTCATCATCCGCGCCGACGACTGGCGCGACACCGACACCGAGCGCGGCTTCTCCATGGCGCTCGGCCGACTGGGCGATCACCTCGACGGCGACTGCCTCCTCGTCGAAGCCGTCATGGGTGAAGGCACGGAGGACGAAAGCGTCGTCGGCATGCTCTCGCTCGTGCCGTGGGGACCGAACGGTGTTTCGCTCGACCTGATGCGCCGTAAGCCGACGGCGCCCAACGGTGTCGTCGAATTGATGGTCTCGGAGTTGGCCACACGTTCGGACGAGATCGGCGTCGTGCGAGTTTCGCTCAACTTCGCCGTGTTCCGCTCGGTGTTCGAGGAAGGTTCGCGCATCGGCGCGGGCCCGATCCTCCGCATCTGGCGCTCGGTGCTCGTCTTCTTCTCCCGCTGGTGGCAGCTCGAAGCGCTGTACCGCTCGAACGTGAAATACCAGCCGGATTGGGCGCCGCGCTTCCTCTGCTTCGAGGACAACCGCGAACTGCCGCGCGTCGGATTCGCGTCGGCCATCGCCGAAGGCTTTGTGGTGCTGCCCAGTTTCGGGCGCAAGTCCAGCCAGGTCGTCAAGCACACGGGCACGCATGCGGCGGTGCCGGCAGCTCTGGTGACGTCCGAAGGACTGCATGCCGACGGCAGCCCGCCGGACTCGGCGCCGACGTTCACGACCAACGGTCCGCGGCGACCTGAGCAGGTCCGGGTGCGCATGAACAAACTTGCGCAACTGGCCGACGAAGGGATCGCCGCCTACCCCGTCGCCTATCCGCCGACCCACACGATTGCCGCCGCAGCGAAGTCACCGGAGGGCACCCGCGTGCGAATCGCGGGACGCCTCCTGCGGGTCCGCGACTACGGCGGAGTGGTGTTCACGGACGTGCGCGACTGGTCCGGCGACATCCAGGTTCTGGTCGATCAGGACAATGTCGGCCGCGAGAAGTTGGCGGAGTTCGCTGCCGAGTTCGATCTCGGTGACCTGATCGAAGTCAGCGGAACCATCGGGCGCAGCCGCAAGGGCGAGCTGTCGCTCATCGCCGTCGAGTGGCGCATGAACGGCAAGTGCCTGCACCCGCTGCCGGACAAGTGGAAGGGCCTCTCGGATCCCGAGACCCGTGTCCGCCAGCGGTACCTCGACATCGCCCTCAACCCGAAGGCCCGCGAACTGCTCGAGGCCCGAAGCGCCGTCGTGAAGTCGCTGCGCGATTCACTCGGTGGTCGCGGATACCTCGAAGTCGAGACCCCGATTCTGCAGCAGGTGCATGGCGGCGCGAATGCCGCTCCGTTCCTGACACACATCAACGCGTACAACCTCGACCTCTATCTCCGCATCGCACCCGAGCTGTACCTGAAGCGGTTGTGCGTCGCCGGTATGGAGAAGGTGTTCGAGATCGGCCGCGTGTTCCGCAACGAGGGCGTCGACTTCAAACACAATCCCGAGTTCACGATCCTCGAGGCCTACGAAGCCCACAGCGACTACGAGGGCATGATGCGGATGTGCCGCGAGCTGATCCAGGCGGCGGCCGTCGCAGCATTCGGTCGCGAGATCATCATGCGTCCCGGCCCGGACGGCGAACTGGTCGAGGTCGACATCTCCGGTGAGTGGCCGGTGAAGACGATGCACGGCGCCGTCGCCGAAAAACTTGGTGTCGACGTCTCCCCCGAGACAAGTCTCGAAGACCTGCAGAAGTTGTGCGACGCCAATGAGATCCCGTACCAGTCCAGCTGGGATACCGGCGCCATCGCGCAGGAAATGTACGAGCATCTGGTCGAGGACTACACGGAGTTTCCGACGTTCTACACCAACTTCCCCACCTCGATGTCGCCGCTCACCCGGCCGCACCGCAGCATCCCCGGCGTCGCCGAGAAGTGGGACCTGGTGGCGTGGGGCGTCGAACTCGGAACCGCATACAGCGAGCTGACCGACCCTGTGGATCAGCGCAACCGGCTCACCGAGCAGTCGATGCTCGCGGCCGGCGGCGACCCGGAAGCGATGGAATTGGACGAAGACTTCCTCCAAGCCCTCGAACACGCGATGCCGCCGACGGGTGGTCTCGGGATGGGCGTCGACCGAATCGTCATGCTGATCACGGGTGGCAGCATCCGCGAGACGCTGGCCTTCCCCCTCGCGAAACCGCGTCAGTAGTCCGGATTCTCGCGTGCCGGAATTGTTCCACGTGAAACCACCGGGCGAGATCTTGCAGGTCGGCGAGAGCCGACTGCATGTTCTTGCCGAGGGCGACGGCCCCGTCGTCGTCCTGTGCGGTGGGCTGGCGGGCAATTGGTTCGACTGGGATGACTGCGCGCGTCATCTTCAGTCGGACCACACCGTCGTCCGCTTCGATCGCCCGGGCTTCGGGCTCAGCGAGCCTACTTCCGAAGTTCCGACCGTCCGCGGCGAAGCTCAGCGGATCCGCGACGTGCTCGACACTCTGGGACTGAGTGGTCCGGCCGTGGTGGTCGGCCACTCCATCGCCGGCTTCTACGTCGAAGGCTTCGCGCGCCTGTTCCCCGATCGGGCGGCGGGGATGCTCCTCCTCGATTCCAGTGCCGAGAAGGAGCCGAAACGTCTTTTCCCCCGCGACCTGCTGCTGATCGCCTCCCGAGCCGCCGCGGCTTCGTTCAGCACCACCGGTCTCCAACGACTCCTCGGTACGACGACGCGCAAGATCCTCAACCAGTCCGTGCCGCCGAGCGGGTCGTCCGAAGCCACTCTCGAATGGGTCCGGAAGATCTACCGCGAGCCTCATTATCTGGAAGCGGCGATGATCGAATACGTCGCGTACACCGATATGGCGCTGGAGCTCACCGCTTTACGACGCTCGAGCAAGCATCCACTGCCCGACATCGACCTCAGCGTCGTTGCTGCACACACTGGCCACACCACTCCCTGGTCCATCGCCTGGATGGCAAAGCAGCAGAAACTCGCCACCTACCTCGGTGGGAGTTTTCACGTCCTGCGCCCGGCGCATCACCACGCGATGATCGACCAACCCGAGGAGTTGGCGAACTTGATTCGGCGCCTCACGCAGCCGAACCGTCGGGGATGACACTTAAAGTTACAACTCGGACAGTAGCCGGATCATTGCTAGTCTCGGACAGCTTCTGCTTTCTACGACAGGCTGACCATGGACCGTTCGACACGTCGGGTGCGCTCGTGCCTGATTTTCGTGGCGATCCTCGTTGTCGCCCTGGCGGGCATCGCCGCCCGTCCGCCCGGTTTTCTGTCGACCTTCTGACCCGCCAACGCGATCCTTCTGGGCATTCTCCTCCGTAACCCGCGCTCGTTTGCGCCGATCGGACTCGCTGTCGGCGGCGCAGCGCTGCTGACGGCGGATCTTGCGACCGGAAGCCCCGTGCAGAGGGCCTTCGAACTGAATGCGATCAATCTGGTCGGCGTCACGACAGGATTGATCGCCGCGAACTTGCTCGGCTGCTTTCCGCGGCGAATCTCCGAGACGAAGTACACGGCCAGAATCTTCCTCATCTCGGTTCTGGCGTCGTTCACGGCCGGGTCCGCCAGCGCACTACGCACTCAACTCCACGAAGGAAGCGGTGCGGCAACGGAATTGGTGGGGTGGTTCTTCGCCGACCTGTGTACGTATCTGATCGTGCTGCCGATCGTTCTGTCGGCACCGACGCTCGAACACATTCGAAGAACCTGCGGGCCGTCCGTGCGGCAGAGTCTGCGCTTGAGGCGGCTCGCACAGATCCTGGCGCCTCTGGCCGCTCTCCTGGCCTGTCTGCCACTCGCCCTGGAGGTTCAGGGAGCCCATGCGCTGCTGCTGCCGATGCCGGCGCTCCTGTGGTGCGCAATGCGTGTCTCACTGTTCAGCACTTCACTCCTGGCAGCCGGATGGAGCGCGTGGGCACTGGTCATGGCGGGTAAGGGACGTCTGGCACTGGCAGATCCGGTGCACCTACTCAGTGAGGGGGTGACCACCCGGATCTCCGTCATCTTGATGGCACTCTCCCCCATCGCCGTAGCCGTCGCCACTGGCGCACAGCGGCGCGCTGAGCGAGAACTCCAACGCATCGCCGAATGCGACGCCCTCACCGGAACGCTGAGTCGCCACGCGTTCTGGACCCAATCGCAGGAACTCCTCGACGCCCAGCACGCGGCACAACGACCGATCGCCGTCATGATGCTCGATCTCGACCACTTCAAATCGATCAACGACAACCTCGGTCACCTCACCGGCGATTCGGTCCTCGAACAGTTCGGAAACACCCTCCTCGCCGCTACCGAAGGGCTGGGACTCTCCGGCCGACTGGGTGGTGAAGAATTTGCCGTCGCCGCCGCCGACTGCACCTTCGAGGAAGCCATCCACCTCGCGGAGCGCATCAGAGAGGCGCAAGAGGCCCACGCGCGATCCATTCGCGGTTTCGCGGGAACGGTCAGTATCGGCGTCGCCTGGGCCGATCGCGCGATGCCGGGCATGGAGACTCTGCTCGATATCGCCGACAACGCGATGTACCAGGCAAAACGCGACGGCCGAAACCTCGTGGTGGCGTTCGATCTCTACATGGCAAGGTGACGTAGGTGCAACTACTCCTGATCCGACACGCGCTCCCCGAACTGGCCGAGGTCACCGAAGGCCGCGCAGATCCCTCGCTGACCGACGAAGGTCGTGCCCAGGCACTACGGCTGCCCGCAGCACTGGCGCCGTACCGGATCACCGGACTCTTCAGCAGCCCGCAGAAGCGCGCACTCGAGACCGCAGCCCCGGTAGCGCAGATATTGGGCCTTCCGGTCACCCAGCGCGAGGGTCTGGCGGAATACGACTACGAGCAGCCGCACTACATCCCGATGCACGAGGTCCTGGAGCGGGCGCCGGAAACCTATGCGCGAATCAAAGCCGGCTGGCTCCCCGAGTCGGTGGACGGCGACGCCTTTCGTGCGCGAGTCCTCGGTGCGATCGACGAGATAGTCGCGGCAACGGACAACGACGCCACCGTGGCGATCTTCTGCCACGGCGGCGTCGTCAACATCGTTCTGCAGGAACTGCTCGGACTGGAGCGCCCGTTGACCTTCCCGATCGAGTACGTGTCCGTCACGCGCATTCTCGTGTCGCGAAACGGAAGCCGCAGGGTCGGGTCGATCAACGAAACCGGTCACGTACGCAACATGCTTCGCGTGTAGTCACACGTTGTGGCACGCCACCTGATGGCCGCCCTCGACGAGACGCAGCTCGGGAACTACCTCGGCGCAGAGATCAGTAGCCAGCGGGCACCGCGTGCGGAAGCGGCAGCCACTGGGCGGATTGAGCGGCGAGGGCAGTTCGATGACCTTCTGCTCGACGTTCTGCGCCGCAGTGACGGTGGCGTCGGGATCGGGAATCGACGCCAGCAGTAGCTGCGTATACGGGTGCAGCGCGCGGTTCTGCATGTCTTCTGCGGGAACGATTTCGCAGACGCGGCCCAAGTACATGATCATCACGCGGTCACTGATGTTCTTCACGACGGCCATGTTGTGCGCAATGAACAGCAGCGACAGCCCGTGACGCTTCTTCGCGTCCTCGAGCAGGTTCAGAATCTGCGCCTGCACGGACACGTCGAGGCTCGAGACCGGCTCGTCACAGATCAGGACCTTGGGGTCGAGCATCAATGCGCGGGCGATGCACACGCGCTGGCACTGACCACCCGAGAGTTCGCGTGGGGTTCGGTCCCACACCATGTCCGGGTCCAGCCCGACCTCGGCAAGAACCTCGCGCGCCCGAGCTTCGATGGCAGCCTTGTCTTTTCCACCCCAGATCGACGGACCCTCGGTGATGAGAGCCTTGACCTTGCGACGGGGATTCAGGGAGGAGATGGGATCCTGAAAGATCATCTGCAACTGAGTGCGGCTGCGACGCAATTCTTCCGCGCCCAGTGCCGTCATTTCCGTCTCTCCGAGGCGGATCGAGCCCGACGTCGGTGAGGGCAACTGCATGATCGCCCGGCCCGCCGTGGACTTGCCACAGCCGGATTCACCGACCACGCCCAAGGTTTCGCCCGGAGCGACGGTGAAGCTGATCCCGGACACGGCGTGAACGGTCTGGCCCTTGCCGACGTTGAATTCGACGACCAAGTCCTCGACCGTCAGGGCCGCGTCCACCGTCTCGGACTTCCTGGTATCCACTGATGCAGTCATCAGACCATCTCCTTCACCGCGAGCGTCAGG
Organism: Rhodococcus sp. MH15; assembly: GCF_019266045.1. Classification (NCBI taxonomy): domain Bacteria; kingdom Bacillati; phylum Actinomycetota; class Actinomycetes; order Mycobacteriales; family Nocardiaceae; genus Rhodococcus; species Rhodococcus sp. MH15. The sequence continues at coordinate 45,764 of NZ_LPNP01000065.1, read as the reverse complement.
CCCGCTGCGGTAGTGCCGGCCTTCTCGTTGGCGACCAATGCCGTTGTGCCTTCGGGGGTGTCGACCGGGTAGTGGCACGCGAACGTGTGGCTTTCGGTTGTGTTGTCCCCCGGTCCGCCGGGAGCCAGGGCCGGGTCGCCGGTCAGGCAGTCGTCCTGGGCGTATCGGCAGCGAGCGGCGAAGCGGCAACCGGTGATCGGCTTCGTCATGTCCGGGAGTCCACCCGGAATTGTCTGCAGCACTGTGTGCGTCGGTGATTCGAGTCGCGGAATCGCGGCCATCAGCGCTTCGGTGTACGGGTGGCGAGGACGAGTGAACAACTCTTCGGTTGCCGACGTTTCCACGACGGAACCGGCGTACATGACGGCGACACGGTCCGATCGCCCCGAGACCACACCGAGGTCGTGGCTGATCAGGATGACGGCCATGTTGAGCTTGTCATTCAGTGAGGCGAGCAGATCGAGAATCTGCTTCTGCACCGTCACGTCGAGAGCGGTGGTCGGCTCGTCGGCGATCAGCAGTTTCGGCTCGCAGGCCAGCGCCATCGCGATGACCACACGCTGTCGCATACCTCCCGAAAGTTCGTGGGGGTACTGGTCGAGCCGACGCTTGGGCTCGGGGATACCCACCATCGACAGGAGTTCCGCTGCGCGATCGCGCGCCGCGTCCTTCTTCAGACCCAGGTGGAACTTCAAGGATTCGGTGATGTGGGTACCGATGCGCTTGAACGGATTGAGCGAGGTCATCGGATCCTGGAAGACCATGGCGATCTCGGGTCCCCAGAAGTGCTTCATCTCCGACTTCTTCATCGTCGACATGTCGCGGCCGGCAAACGTCACCGTCCCGCTGATGTCGAGAGCCGGACCCTTCTGGAGCAGTCCCATGATGGTGCGCCCGAGAACCGACTTGCCGGAACCGGATTCACCCACGATGCCGAGAGTCTCGCCGGCGGAGACGTGGATCGAGACACCGTCGACTGCTCGCAACTGGCCACGGGGAGTGGCGAATACGGTTCTGATGTTGTCCGCCTGCAGTAGCGGAACGCCGTGCTGAGCTGAAGTGGTCACAGCTTACTCCGATACTTCTCGCCGATGAGGTTGAAGGAGAACACCGTCAGGAAGAGGAAGACGCCTGGTACCAGGACGATGAACGGATGCTTCTCCACGATCCCGCCCTGACCTTCCGCAATCATGTTGCCCCAGGTCGGATCAGGTTGTGCGATACCGAGTCCGAGGAAGCTCAGTGATGCTTCCGCGACGATCAGGCCGGAGACGGCCACCAGGCCGAGCGCGGCGACGGGAACGAGGACGTTGGGAACCAACTCGCGCCAGATGACGCGCCATTTGGTGGCGCCCATGGCTCTCGCGGCAAGCACGAACTCCCGTTGGGCGACGACGATGGTGTTTGCCCTGGCGATTCGAACCATGCTGGGAATGCAGAGAATCGACAGTGCGAGGGTGATGTTGCGCAGGTTCGACGTGAGCACCGCGGCCAGTGCGATGAGCAGCACCAGAGAAGGAATGGCCAGCAGCGAGTTGGTCAGGATTCCGACCACGGCGTCGACCTTGCCACGGAAATAGCCGGCCATGACGCCGATGGTGCCACCGATGATCATGCCGATCAGCACGGCGCAGATGGCGACAGTCAAGGAAGCGCGCGCACCGAACAGGGCGCGGGCGAGCAGGTCGAGACCGAAGTTGTTGGTACCCAACGGATGATCGGAGAGCAGGCTCGGCGATGCGAAGCCCGGCTCGGCCAAGGTCTTGACCGTGTCCTTGTACTCACCGAGCGGCAGCAGCGGCGCGAAGATCGCGGCCAGGATCAGCGCGACCAGCCAGATGCACGCCAACCAGTACGAGAGATCGAACTGACTGCCCCACTTGGACGTACCGAGTTTGCCGAGCCCCTTGAAGAGGAAAACCAGGGCAACGAGCGCGAGCACGATGCGGACGGTCATCATGATCGCTGAACCGAAGAGTGCGGTGCCGAGCAGCGCAACGCCGACCACTGTGAGAATCGATCCGATCAGGACCAGATTCTTGGGCTGTTCCAGCGTCTCGACGGGACCGGGAGCCAGCAGGACTGTCTGCTGCCGGTATGTCATCACCTCGGACGGGGCCGGCGACGGGGCCGCTCCGTCTGGCGTCACTTCAGACATGGACACGACGACTCCTCGGGTCAAGATAGGTGTACAGAACATCGATCGCACTGTTGACGAGGACGTAGATGACCGCGATCACGACCACCGCGCCGAGCAGCATCGGCGAATCACCCTGCTGCGCTGCGCGGACGATGAGCGTGCCCATTCCGGGCAGCGAGAACAGCGTCTCGACGATCACGGTGCTGCCGATCATGCCGCCGAGAGCCAGACCCATCATCGTGATGAGCGAGAACGACGACGGGCGGAGCGCGTCACTGAAAAGCACTCGCAGCGTGGGCATTCCCTTGGCCTTCGACGCGAGGATGTAATCCTCACGGAGCGTCGTCACCAGGTCGGATCGGAGAACGCGAGTGAACATCGCCATCTCGAGGAGGCTGATGGTGATCGCGGGAAGTATTGCGTGTGAGAGGTTTCCGGAGAGGCTGTCGCCGATGCGCACCCACTGTGATCGCGGGAACCAGCCGAGCCAGTTGACGGTGACCATGATCAGCAACAGACCGGCGAGGAAGCTCGGGACGGAAAGAACACCGAATGTCGCGGCGCTGATGACGCGGTCGATGACGCCGCCTTCGTGGTGCGCCGACCAGAGTGCGAGCGGAACTGCGACGACGAGTGCGATGACCAGACCCATCACTGCCAACTGAACGCTGACGGGGAGAGCGGAACTGATCGCGGTGAGGACGTCCTGTTGCGGGGGAACGAGCGAGTTGCCGAGGTCGCCCTGGAGAGCGCTGGTCAGCCAGTCCCAATAGCGAACCAGGAGTGGATCGTTGAGTCCGAGCTGCTGCCGAACTTCCTCGTACTCGGCAGGCGTTCGGCCTTCACCGAGAACGGAGACAGCGGGATCGCCGGGGATCAGTGATGCCAGCACGAAGGTTCCGAAGCTGACGATCAGGATCACAATGACGAGCTGGCCCAATTTCTTACCTATTGCGCCGATGTTCATCGATTTCGTCTCCTTCGGACAGCGAGCTCGCAATACACAGCAGTTCCTCTGATTTCATTTCTTCGTTCGCAGCCGGCCCCGATCCGCTGCAATACGGGCGCGGGGCCGGCTGTGAACTTCAGGCTCTCTAGGACTTCCAAGCTCCGTCGAAGAGCACGATTCCGTCGAGGCTCTGCTCGAGTCCGTGAACGTTCTGGTTCCACACGTCGAGTGCGGCGACGTTGCCCCACACCTGCCACGGGACGGTCTCGTTGGCGCGTTCCTGGATCTGTGCCAGGACTGCCTTCTTGTCCTCGTCGGTGGTTGCGACGCCCAACTTGTCCAAGAGAGCATCCATTTCGGCGTCGGAGTAGCCGGTCGCGTTGTTACGGCCACCGGACTTGATGCCCGTGTACAGACGCTCGTAGGGATCGGCCTCGGCGAGGCTCAGTGCTGCGGTGCTCATGTCGTAGTCGTGATCGGCGTACATCCGCTTGACCAGATCACCTGCACCGGTGACGTATTCGATCTGAGCGTCGAAGCCGACTGCGTTGAGCATCGCCTGGATGGCCAGAGCCGTTGCCTGTGCGGACGGTTCCTGGATGGAGAGGAAGGTGATCTTTCCGTCGTAGCCGTCGGCCTTGGCCTGATCGAGCAGTTCCTTCGCCTTGGCGGGATCGACGCCGATCGGTGCGACGTCGTTGTGCCAGCGCGAGGTGTCCTGGAAGATCTCCTGGCCGGGCAGTCCCTTGCCGTTGTTGACGCGGGTGTTGAGCGTCTCCGGATCGACGGCCAGCGCCATCGCCTGGCGGACACGGACATCCGAGCCCGGGCGGCCCGGGGCCATGTTCACGTTGGCGATGTAACCGAGCGACGGGATGTCGAGGAAGCCGGGGTAACCCGACTCGATCAGATCCAGGATCGGGGTGAGCGTACGCATGTACGCGGCGTCGATGCCGCCCGTCTTGAGTGCTTCGGCGGTGGGCTGAGCTCCGACGATGCTGATCAGCTTGAGCTTGTCGATGTTCGGTGCGCCGTCGTAGTAGTCGGGGCGAGCAGCCAACAGCAGTTCCTCGTTGGGAGCGAACTTCTCGAGGGTGAAGGCGCCGGCGCCGATCGGGGTGAACTGGTCACCCTGCTGGGCGCTCGGGGCGACGATCATGCCGGGTCCGGTGGCGAGCATCGACTGGATGCCTGTCCACGGATCAACGAGGTTGAAGACCACGGTCGTCGCGTCGGGGGTGTCGATCGAGGCAACCTTGGAAGCCCACAGGCTCGACTGAGGTCCCTTGTTGGTGACGTAGCGGTTGATGCTGTCGGCGACGGCCTTCGAGTCGAGAGCTGTACCATCGCTGAACTTCACACCGTCGCGGAGCTTCAGCGTCCAGGTCTTGCTGTCCGAACTCGCTTCGAGCGACTGAGCGAGCTTGGGCTCGAACTTCTGCCCGATGGGGTCGTAACGCATGAGCACGTCGTAGATGGCGCTGAGCTCGCTGCCACCGGTGGCGCCGGCAACCTGAGCCTTCGCGGGATCGAGAGTCGTGACCGCCGAGTAACCGCTGAACGTCAGCGTGCCGCCCTTGGTGGGAGTGCCGGGATCAGCCTGCTCGTTGACCATGCCGATCTTCAGCGAGGAACCGGAATCAGCGGATTCGCCGCCGCCATTGCTCGAGCCGTTGTCGGCGCACGACGCCAGGAACATACTTGCGGTGATCGCCAGCGCAGCCGCAGCCAATCTGCGACTTCCGCGGCGGGAACTACGACTCATTCGAATGCCTCCAAGGCGGGGTAAGACCGTGACGTGATGTTGAACACGAAACAGTCTGTGATGGGAGGCACAGAAAATTGGATCGAGTCTCGCTCAGTGGAATCGGTTAAGTTGCAGGCCTCAACAGTCAGGTAAACCGACCCTGGCCAGCGGTTACCTTCGTGGACAGCAGACCAGCCGGTCTAGTCCCGGTCGAGCGTCGCTTCCTCGAGATCGAGCTCGCGAAGCACCTTCCGGAGGACCTCGTCGTCGATCCGGCCGGCATCGCGTTCGGCGATGAAGACGCCTCGCTCCGCATCGATCATCTCGAGGCGCAGCGAGCGGAAGGCGTTCGACGGGCTCTCCCCCAGATCCTCGTCGCTGCGTCCCAGTCGCTCCCACGCCGAGTTCGCGCGGTGGGTGTTCCAGCTTCGCAAGATGTCCGCGGCACGATTGCGGACCTGAGGGACGTCGTCGGCGTCGGCTCCGACCAATTCGTCCAGCCGCGCCGCAGCGGCCCGTGCAGCCTTGTCCTGGGCTGCCGCCTCGGCGCGGGCGTCGGACTGCTCTTCGTCCCCCTGCACGCCGAGGACACGGATCACCCACGGCAACGTCAGGCCGTGCAGCAACAGTGTGCCGACCACGACGACAAACGTCAGGAAGAGGATCAGCGAACGGCCCGGGAAGTCCTCCCCACTGTTGACCGTCAGCGGAATGGCGAAGGCAGCTGCCAGCGACACGACCCCTCGCATACCGGCCCACGACACGACGAACACCGCCCGCGCCGAAATCTCCGGCTCCCTCGCTCGAATACGCGGCGACAGCCAGCGCGGTACGTACGTGAACGGGAACACCCAGGCGATTCGGACCACCACGACGGTCACGAGAACGGCAACCGACGCCCAGACGACGATCGAAGTGCTGTACCCCTGCAATCCGTTGACGACACTGGGCAATTGGAGACCGATCAACAGGAAGACGAACGACTCCAGGATCAGGTCGACGGCCCTCCACACTGCCGTGTCCTGCAAACGCGTCGCATAACTCGCGCGGGTGGAGCGCTGGCCGAGGAACAATCCGGCTACGACGACCGCGATGACGCCCGACGCGTGGACCTCTTCCGCAGCCAGGTAGGTGAAGAACGGCACCACCAATCCGATTCCGCTCTCCATCACCGGATCCTGGAGCTTGCCGCGAACCTTCGAGATGACGAACCCCACCGCGAGGCCGATCACCGTTCCACCGACCGCCGCGACGAGGAAGGTCTCGAAGCCGCCGATCAGCGTCGCACCCGTACCGACGGCAGCCGCGAGAGCGACCTTGTACGCCGTCAGAGCGGTGGCGTCGTTGAGCAGGCTCTCCCCGCCCAGCAGGGTCATGATCCGGCGCGGCAGGCCGAGCTTGCGTCCGATTGCGCTCGCGGACACCGCGTCCGGCGGCGCCACGATGGCGCCGAGAACCAGAGCAGCCGCTATCGAGAACTCCGGCACGATCAGGTAGGCGACAAAGCCCACCGCAGCCGTCGTCGCCAGCGGAAGCCCCACCGCGAGAAATCCGATCGGACGCAGATTCGAGCGCAAAGCCAGGTATGAACTGTCCAGTGCTGCCGAGTACAGAAGTGGAGGCAACACGACGAACAGGACGAGGTCGGGATCGAGTTCCAATTCCGGAACACCCGGTATCTGACAGGCGATCAAACCGACCAGGACGAGGATCAGCGGCGAAGACAGCCCGAACCTTCGCGCGACCGCCGCCACCAGCAACGCCGCTACTACAACCCCCAGTAATATGCCGTTCACCCTGGCAGCATGCAGTATGGAAGGCGATGAAGAAAATCCTGAAGCGAGCAGCAGCTCGCACACAGCAGCCCGCACCCGCTCCCACCGGTTGCGAGGAACTAACCAATGCGCCCGAAACAGACCCGGCGGCGCTGACGCCCGGCGTCTGCCAGGAGTGCGCCGAGTTGGGTGAGGATAACTGGTCTCACCTGCGCATGTGCCTGTCCTGCGGCCACGTCGGATGCTGCGATTCCAGCCCTCATCAGCACGCCACCAACCACTACCGCGAAACCGGGCACCCGGTCATGCGCTCACACGAGCCCGGCGAATCCTGGCGCTGGTGCTACGTCCACGACCTGATGGACTGACCGCGCGCGACTGGCGGTGCACTGCGCATAGTGCCCACCTGTCACGGCGCACAGCCCTCGGTGTTGCGCACATTGCTCAATCCACCGGGTAGCTATTGCCCAATCTGTATGCCGATGATGGACTTTGACGCAGAATCTGCACAACAGATCGACAGGTGCGGCTGGACTTTGCCGCACCGAACGGTTCGGCCTCAGGAAGTCCTGCCAAACATCACAACCACATCGTCGGCCCCACGATCTGGGGTACAGGCGGTGCGGTGATCGATGTCCACTACTGAAGGCAGGACCGGCCGTGAACAGCCCCAACATCGACCAGAACGCTCCCGAGTCACTGGCGGAGATCGAGAAGCGCGTTCTGTGGTTGTCGACCGCGATGATCCATCACGCCAACCGTGTCCGTCCGAATCCCAGCGGGCTCAAGGTCGGCGGCCATCAGGCCTCGTGCGCGTCGATGGTCTCGATCATGACGTCGCTGTGGTTCGGCCAACTTCGTTCCGGCGACCGGGTTTCCGTCAAGCCGCATGCGGCGCCGGTGCTCCACGGCATCAATTATCTGCTCGGTGAACTCGACGAGTCCTACCTGACGACTCTGCGCGAATTCGGGGGCCTGCAGAGCTACCCGAGTCGATCGAAAGATCCTGATCCGGTGGATTATTCGACCGGTTCGGTGGGCATCGGCGCGACGGCTCCCATCTGGGGCGCCATCGCTCGCCGATACGTCGACGCCTCCCTCGGCGGCGCCGGAACCGGGCGTCAGTACTCCCTGGTCGGTGACGCCGAACTCGACGAGGGCGCTGTGTGGGAAGCAGTTCTCGATCATTCGGTTGCCGAACTGGGTGAGATCGTGTGGATAGTCGACCTCAACCGCCAATCACTCGACCGGGTGGTGCCGAACATCGCGGCAACCCGCCTGGAGCGCATGTTCTCGGGTGCCGGCTGGCAGGTCATCACCGTGAAGTTCGGTGCGCTGCTCGAATCACTGTTCACCCGGCCGGGCGGCACCGCGTTGCGCGAACGAATCCTGGACATGCCGAATCCGGAGTACCAGCGCCTGCTGCGATGCACGGCCGACGAGGTACGTCTGAGACTGCCCGGCGACGCGGCGGACGCCGACGCGATCACGGCGCTGATCGACGACCTCGACGACGCCACGGTGCTCGAAGCCATCCGCAATCTCGGTGGCCACGACCTCGACGCTCTGCGAGAGGCGTACGCACAGATCGACGACACCCGTCCCACCGTGATCATCGCGTACACGATCAAGGGTCGGGGTCTGCCGACGCAGGGTCATCCGCAGAACCACTCGTCGCTGCTCACCACCGAGCAGTTCGAGCACCTGGCGTCGGAACTCGGCATGGATCCGTCGAATCCCTGGGAACGGTTCGAGACCGACAGCCCGTCCGGCCGCATCTGCGCCGAAACCGCTGGGCGCCTGGCTCGCCCGAAGGTGGAGCATCTGGTGCCCCCGGCAGTTCCGAAAGACATCGGCCGTACGCCCTCCGGCACGTCCACCACTCAGGCAGCTCTGGGCCGGGTACTACTCGACCTGAGCCGCGAAGCGCCGGACGCCGCGAAACGTGTTGTCACACTGAGCCCGGACGTCAGTTCCACCACCAACCTCGCAGGCTGGCTGAACAAGGTCGGCGTGTGGTCCCCCGACGAGCGGCACAACTGGTTTGCCGACGACGCCGAAACGATCATGCACTGGCGTGAGAAGCCCACCGGTCAGCACATGGAACTCGGTATCGCCGAGACCAACCTGGTCGGACTGATGGGCGAACTCGGTGCGACCTGGAGTCGTTGGGGCCAGCCACTCTTCCCCATCGGGGTGATGTACGACCCCTTCATCGAACGGGCTCTCGAACCGTGGTCGTACGGCATCTACGCCGGAGGGCAGTCGATCATGGTCGGCACTCCGTCGGGCGTCACCTTGGCCGCCGAAGGTGGTGCGCACCAGTCGATCAAGACCCCGTCCATCGGACTGGAACAGCCGGGTTGCACCAGTTTCGAACCGGCATTCGCCGTCGACGTGGAGTGGACGCTCCTCGACAGCATCGGACGCCTCGGTCGCCCGGACGGCAGCTCGTCGTATCTGCGCCTGTCGACCCGTCCGGTCGATCAGGCCCTGGCCGCGGTACCGACCGATCCGGCTGCGCGAGAACGCCGTCGACGTCAGGTGGTGGCCGGGGCATACACACTGCGGCACAACCCTGACACGGCCGTCACCCTGGTCGGCATGGGTGCCACCGTCACCGAAACACTGGTCGCAGCCGAAAGACTAAGCGAGCAGGGCATTTCCGCCGACGTCGTCTGCGTGACCAGCCCCGGCTTGCTCTTCGAAGCACTCCAGTCTCGGCGCGGTCTCGCGGACGGTCCGTCGTGGATCCTGGATCAGGTCTTTCCGAGCAGCCGGTCCGCGCCGATGGTGACCGTTCTCGACGGGCACCCGCACACCCTCGCGTTCCTGACGGGAATCAACAACGTTCCGGGTGCTGCGCTCGGAGTGAGCCGGTTCGGTCAGGTCGGTTCGCTCGAGGACGTCTACCGGTACCACGGCCTCGACTCCGACAGCATCGTCCGCGCTGCCCTCGATCTCACTTCTTGATCTATCCCACTCTCTGATGCCGAGAAGCGTCCCCGCAGGGACGCTTCTCGGGTCCAGTCAGTCATTCAGGTGTCTAGTTCTTCCAGGCCTTGTCGAAGAACATGATTCCGTCCAGGCTCTGCTGAATGCCGTGGACGTTCTGTCCCCACACACCGAGCCACGGGGTGTTGCCGTAAACCTGCCACGGCACAACCTCGTTGGCGCGCTCCTGAATCTTGGCGAGCACCTCGATCTTCGCGTCGGTCGACGTCGCGACACCCAACTGGTCGAGAAGCGTATCCATCTCGGGGTCGGAGAAACTCGCGGCGTTGTTTCGCCCACCGGTCTTGAGGTTCGAGTACAGACGCTCGAACGGATCGGCTTCCGCGAGGTTGGCGGAACCTGTTGCCATGTCGAAGTCGCGGTCGGCGTACAAACGCTTGACGACGTCGGCAACCGAGTTGACGTACTCGATCTGGAAATCGAATCCGACGGCGTTGGCCATCGACTGCAGTGCGAGAGCCATCGCCTGCGCCGAATTCTCCTGCAGCGTCAGGTATGTGATCTTGCCGTCGTAACCGTCGGCCTTGGCCTCGTCGAGAAGCTGCTTCGCCTTGGCGGTGTCTACGCCGATCGGAGCGACGTCGTTGTGCCAGCGAGAGGTGTCCTGGAAGATGACCTGCCCGGGCAGACCCTTGCCCTCGTTGAGTCGGTTGTCGAGTGCGACGGGATCGGTTGCGAGCGCCAATGCCTGACGGATGCGCACGTCGGCACCGGGACGACCGGGTGCCGTGTTGACGAGCGAGAGGTACGACAGCGACGGGATGTCGACGAAGCCCGGGTAGCCGGAGTCGATCAGATCCAGGACGTTGGGTAGCGAACGCATGTATGCGACGTCCGTGCCGCCGCTCTTGAGCGATTCGGTGGTGGACTGCGAACCGACAATGCTGATCAACCGCAGCTTGTCCACGTTCGGGGCACCGTCGAAGTAGTCCTCCCGAGCGTCGAGGATCAATTCCTCGTTGGGAGCGAACTTCTCGAGGGTGAAGGCACCCGCGCCGATCGGGGTGAACTGATCACCTTGCTGGGCGCTCGGCGCGACGATCATGCCGGGGCCGGTGGAGAGCAGTGACTCGATACCGGTCCACGGGTCGACGAGATTGAAGACGACCGTCGACAGATCCGGAGTGTCTACCGACGCGACCTTCGACGCGTACAGACTCGACTGCGGCCCCTTGTTGGTGACGTAGCGATTGAGGCTCGCCGAAACGGCCGCCGAATCCACCGGCGTCCCGTCGCTGAACTTCACACCGTCGCGCAGTTCGAGAGTCCACGTCTTGAAGTCGGAACTCGGTTCCATCGACTCCGCGAGTTTCGGAACAAATTCCTTCGACGCCGGGTCGTAGCGCAGCAGAGTGTCGTAGATGGCGCCCAACTCCGAACCGGCGACCGAACCCGCGATCTGAGTCTTCGCCGGATCGAGATTGGTGACGGCGGAGTACCCGCTGAACGTGAGGGTGCCGCCCTTGACCGGATCGCCCTCGCCGGACTGCTCGTTGACCGGGCCGATGGACAATCCCGAACCGGAGTCCGGTGCGTCGCCGCTCCCACCCCCGTTCCCGCTGTCAGCGCACGACGAGACGAACAGGCCGGCGGAGACTGCCAGCGCGACGGCGGCAACCTTGCGTTGACCGCGCCGAGAACTGCGACTCATTCAAAACCTCCAGGTCAGAAACTGTGATGTGAAGCATTGTCGAGACAGTTTGTGACTTAAGGCACAGGTATTAGTCGCAGGTCCCGCTCAGTGGAATGGAGCGCGAAGATTGGTCAGTTTTCGAGCGACATTCGCAGGTCAGACCCTTAGCGAAGGTCAGGAATTCATTCTGATTCAGGCGCCTTTCAACGGATGAATCGCCGGAGCGCCGTCGAGAAGTGGTCCGGCGGCGGCCAGCGCGGCCTGCAGATGCGGGGACTGCATATGAGCGTCCAACTCCTCCTGCCCGCGCCAAGTTTCGATCGTGACGAACGTGCCGGGCGCAGCCGCTGACTCGAACAACTCGTACGACACACAGCCGTCCTCGGACCGACTCGCCTCCGCGAGAGTTGTCAGAGCCGATCGGACGTCGTCCTCGGAACCGGACTTGGCCGGGATGGTTGCAACTACACGAAGCTCGCTCATCGGATACCTTTCGCAGAGGGGAAGTCAGCTAGAGACACACGCCACAAACGTACACACGAAAAGGGCAACCAATGGGGCTACTGAAGGACGTCACCGGCTGGCGACGCGGAACGAAGTTGCAGCGTCGACTGCGCGATCTCACCGGCACGCTGGTGGTGATCACCGGTGCGGGCAGCGGCATCGGGCGTGAAACGGGCCTCGCCTTCGCCGCCCAGGGAGCTATCGTCGTGGTCTCCGACATCAATCTCGAAAGCGCGCAGGACACTGCGGCACTTGTAAACATCCCTTCGCAAGCGGGCGGCGCCGAAGCAGTGTTCGGTGGCGGTGCCCACGCCTATCAGGTGGACGTGTCCGACGAACAGGCCGTGATTCGGTTCGCGGAGACCGTCGCGGCACATCACGGCGTACCGGACATCGTCGTCAACAACGCTGGAATCGGGTTCTCCGGGACATTCGCCGACACCGAGCAGCGCCAGTTCGAGCGCGTCATGGACATCAACTTCTGGGGAGTTGTCTACGGCTGCCGGGCATTTACCCCGATGATGATCGACCGGGGAACAGGAGGGCACGTCGTCAATCTGTCCTCGGCCGCCGCGTACACACCACAGAAGGCCCTCACCGCGTATTCGACAAGCAAAGCAGCGGTATTCATGCTCTCGGATTGCCTACGGGCAGAGCTGCTTCCACACGGCATCGGCGTCAGCACCATCTGCCCCGGCCTCGTTCACACGAACATCCTCAAGACCACCGAGTTCGCCGGGACCACCGCCGAGGAGCAGCTCGAGAACCAGACCAAGGTCGACAACTTCTACCGCAAGCGGAACTTCACTCCTGATCGAGTGGCCAGTGCCATCGTGAAAGCAGTTCGCACGAACAAGGCCGTCGTACCCGTGACCGTCGAAGCCAAGCTCGGACGCACCATCAGCCGGTTGTCTCCCGGGTCGATGCGCGTCGGAGCTCGGTTCGAGATCTAGGTCAGCTTCCGAAACTCAGGCTGCCCGTGAAACCCTGCTGCACATCGGCTTCCGAGCGGGGAAGAACCTCGTAGGTGCTGGCGTACTGGCCACTGAAACCGGTGACGGTGATCGGGCGTCCCACTGCAATGGCGTCGACGTCGATTCCGGTCTGGGTGTTGACGAAGATGACGGTGTTTCCCTCGGCACCCGAGACCAGGATCTTGTGGCCGTACGGCAGATCGTCGACAACGGGTCCGCTCACGATTCCGGACACCGTCACGAGACGACCTTCGCTGCCCTCACCGATTGCATTGAGGGGCAGTCGCGCCGGGCTGATCTGCGTAGTCGTGCCGATTACCTCGACGCCAGTCGGGCGGACGACGAGCAGGCCTTCTTGATCCGCGAGGACTCCGGTGACCTGAACCTGATCGCCGAGAGCAATCCCGGAGTTGTTCGGATCGCTGATGTAGATGCCCGAATTGCCGCTCTGGAGACCAAAGCCCTTGTCGTAGAAGCTGGATTCGAATACTCCCGACGGCGTAGTCGAGGTTCCCACGACGGTGACCGTCGTTCCGATGGCCTGCGCACGGGCTGCCGCAATGGAGTCCGCCGACACCTCACCAACTACTGCCGCCGGCTCCGCCGTTGCTGCAGTACCGACAAACATGGTGGCTGCAGCCGCAACTGCCAGTGCTGTCACACCCCGGCGCAGGACCGGACTCGCAAGAACGCTGTCTCGAAACATGTTTGAGGACTCCCCTGTGATTTCGTGGCCGCGCAGGTCCTCCTGATGGAGTCCGCCTTCGCCCACCCTGAGGCACAGGTTATTACAGGTCGGACGCCGCAGCGGTGGTGACATTCCGCCACCACCGCTGCTTCAAGGCATCCGAGTTTTCAGGAACCGGAGCTTCCGGACGAACCGCTCGAGCCACTGGAACCGCTGGATCCTGTTCCGCCACCGAGATCGTCGAGAGGATCGCTACCGGTGAGGCCGCCCGGGTACAGGTAGGCGTCGGAGATCGTGCTGAGCGAGGTTCCCGACGTGGCCGGTACCTTTGCTCGCCAGTTGACGATCGGGTTCAGCACTCCGAACGGTCCGCAACCACTGGCGGCGGGCAGCGCGAAGCCGGTGGCCTGGTTCCCGACCGGGCTCACCTTCAGTGCATTGTCCGGGAGCACCGTGTAGGTCGGTACCACCGACGGGTCAGGCGCGAGACGAAGATTCACCGGCGCAGCCGCGGAGCCCAGGTAGCAGTTGTCACCGAGGAACGCGTTGTTGATCTTCATCCGCACCGGGATGCTCAGATCCATGTCGGTGATGATGCCGTTGAGGGTCGGGGCAGCGGTCGCCTCCACCTCGGCGGTGACTGCGGCGAGGCCGAACAGATTGCCGAACGGCAGGTCGATTCCGAGGACTCCACCCGGAACGGTCAACGGCTTGGAGTAGACACCGTGGTGTCCGTCGTCGCGCGGGAGAAGAACGGTGGACTCACCTTCACCGGAGCCGGCCTCGGCGGCGATGATCATGTCGCCTTTTCCGATCGGGAGGTTGAAGCCGTTGTTGTCGAAGGTTCCGCTCTGAACCACAACCGACACACAGGATTCGGCAGTAGCCGGACACACTGCGGCACCGGGTATCGAATTGTCGACCGGATCCTGAGCCGAGGCCATCGGCGCCGCGAACGCGAGGACCGCACCTGCGGTACCTGCAATGACGGCCACGCGCGTGCCGAGACGTCTGTTGCCGTTCTTGTGAGATTTCTGCACTGATTTCTCCCTGCCGTTTATGTGATGGGGGACGAAACTCGCAGTCATTGCTTGTGTTTCGACCGCCGCCGACAAGGTCTTTGCGGTGTGCTCCTACTCACAAGTAACAACTGAACAGATGTATATCACAGGACTTCGACTTAAAAACAGGGCAAAAGGGAGTTTCCTTAAAACGGACAAAATAAGCGGTACGGTATGTAACACTCACGGGTGATGAACACGAACAGACTGGTCCTCTGCGTCGCGGCAGCGGGCCTACTCCTCAGCGGCTGCAGCAGCCAATCCGACAGCGACGCATCGGAATCCACTTCTGCGGCCACCAGCACGTCGGTTGCGGCGACGTCGAGTTCGACTGCCCCCAGTACGCTTTCCGAGCTGCCGACCAGCCCGCTCGCCGCAACAACTCCGGAAGCCGCGCCGAGCGTCGTCGAATCGACGCCCCCGCCGGTGTCGCTACCAGTAGCGCCACAGGTAGCGCCACCGGCAAACTCACCGATCGACGCCCGCTCACCGGAAGAGATCGTCGCGAACGCCGGCGAGAAGGGGCAGCGGTACATCGCCGCTCTGCGTCTGGCCGGGATCCCGCCCGCCGGAATGGATTCCGCAGAGATCCTCTACGCCGACGGCACCTGCAAGGCGCTCGCTGACGGTATGCCTCGGTCCGAAGTGCTGGCAGAGTTCAACTCCGTCGGCGAGGTGTACTCACAGATCACGCCGATGTCCTCGCAGCGTATCGCCGAGATCTACGTCGACACGGCGGAGCAGACGTACTGCTGATCAGGCCTTGCCGGCCAACCAGCCGTGCAGCCAGGACGTCGCCGAATTGCCCGCGCCGTCAACGACGTAACGCGTGTAGTCGGTGTGCACCTGCGAGCCGTAGAAGTCGACCAACTGATCGATGCGCCGCGAGTTCGCGCCCGGATCGAGCTGGGCCATCAAAGCGGGGAGACCGCCTGCGGTGATCAGATCATTGACGATCACGGCGGCCTCGTCGCGCAGCGCGAGCGCACTGGCCGGAGTGGGATCGGACGCCTGAGCCATGAATCCGGCCAGGCGCATCACAAAATCGTCCTTCGGCGTCGAGCAGTACAGGTCACCGACCGCGCACAGCGTCACCGTTTTGCCTGACAGCCAACCGAATCCACCGATGCGAGGGCCGCTGGCACCGTTACCGCCGACAGCGGGGCCGATCAGGACGTCGGACTCGGAACGACGGGGATCGGACAGCAAGCCGACGCCCTCGACGCGAGTCGGGGGGACCACGCCGATGCCGGTTCCGATCTCGGCGGCGAGATCGCCTGCCGCGTCGGCGCCCTGGCTGTATCCGACGATGGCGAAGCGAGTGTCACCGCACGAGGCGGCCATGGCGCCGATCATGCCGCGGGCATTGTCGACGGCCTGCTGCTTCGACTTGGCGTAGACGTTGGACTCCCACGGGAAGGCCGTCGCCGAGTAGGTGACGTAATCGGTGCGTACGGAGCCCGGAAGCCCGTTGGTCACCGGGGCGAGCATGCCGGCGCCGGGCCTGGTGCCCGAGGGCTCCCAGGTTCCCGGGATGGCCACGACGTACAGGCTGGGGCAGGGATCAGCCGACGCCACGGGAGCACTGACAACCGGTACCACTACTGCCGCAGCAAGTGCCGACAACACCGCAACGAGACGCCTCGCACGCATGAAACTCCCCTGTTTTACCTTCAGCAACCCATACACCACTATCGGTGCTCCGGAATCATACTGTCTGGGCGTTGTGTCTGTCCGATGCACGATTGATGAAGGTTTGTTACAGATCGTGCGAATTGCTTGCAGAAACAAAGCCGCACCCCACCGAATGCGGTGGGGTGCGGCTTGGTGAGAGCCTCTAGCGCTGCGGAGCCGCTGTCGGGTGGATCGGTGACGGAAGGGCCGTGACACCCTCGAGGTAGGTGTCCACAGCGGCTGCTGCGGAACGTCCCTCGGCGATGGCCCAGACGATCAGGGACTGACCGCGGCCCATGTCGCCGGCCACGAACACGCCGTCGACGTTGGTGTTCCACTTCGACGTGCGGGCGACGTTGCCACGCTCGTTCAAGTCGACACCGAGATCGGTGAGCAGACCCGGCTTCTCGGGACCGACGAAGCCCATGGCCAGGAGCACGAGATCGGCTTCGAGCTCGAAGTCCGAGCCCTCGACCTTCTCGAAGCGACCCGACTTCATCTCGACCTCGTGAGCCTTGAGTCCGGTGACCTTGCCGTTTTCACCGACGAAGTTCTCGGTGTTGACGGAGAACAGACGCTCGCCGCCCTCCTCGTGAGCCGAAGCCACGCGGAACATGAGCGGGTACGTCGGCCACGGAGTCTGCTCGGCGCGAGTCTCCGGCGGACGCGGCATGATCTCGAACTGGTGGACGCTGGCCGCACCCTGACGGTGCGAGGTGCCGAGGCAGTCCGCTCCGGTGTCGCCGCCGCCGATGATGACAACCTTCTTGCCCTCAGCGGTGATGGTGGGAGCGTCGAGGTCACCCAACTGCACGCGGTTGGCGATCGGCAGGAACTCCATCGCCTGGTGGATGCCGTCCAGTTCGCGGCCCGGGATCGGAAGATCGCGAGCTGCCGTGGCGCCGCCGGCCAGAACCACTGCGTCGAACTGCTCACGCAGCTCGTCCGCGGTGATGTCCACACCGACATTGACGTTGGTCTTGAAGACGGTGCCTTCGGCTTCCATCTGCTCGAGACGGCGGTCGATGTGCCGCTTCTCCATCTTGAACTCGGGGATGCCGTAGCGCAGCAGGCCGCCGATGCGGTCTGCCCGCTCGAAGACCGTCACTGCGTGACCGGCGCGGGTCAGCTGCTGCGCTGCAGCCAGACCGGCCGGACCACTGCCGACAACCGCAACCTTCTTGTTGGTGGCGTGCGCGGCGCGAACCGGCTTGACCCACCCTTCGTCGAAGGCCTTGTCGATGATCTCGACCTCGACCTGCTTGATGGTGACCGGATCCTGGTTGATGCCCAGGACACAGGACGCCTCACAGGGTGCGGGGCACAGACGACCGGTGAACTCCGGGAAGTTGTTGGTCGCGTGCAGACGCTCGATGGCGTCGTGCCAGTGGTCCTTGTAGACCAGGTCGTTCCACTCGGGAATCAAGTTTCCGAGAGGGCAACCGTTGTGGCAGAAAGGAATTCCGCAGTCCATGCAACGGCTGGCCTGGGTCTTGAGGGTTTCCTTCGGGAACTCCTCGTAGACCTCTTTCCAGTCGAGCAGGCGCAACGGCACCGGCCGGCGAACCGGAAGTTCGCGCGACGTGTGCTTCAGGAAGCCGCTTGGATCACCCACGAGCTGCCTCCATAACTGCCTCGTCCACGTTCTTGCCATCCTTCTCTGCGGCCGCGATGGCCAAAAGAACCTTCTTGTAGTCGCGGGGCATCACCTTTGCGAAGTGACCCACCTGCTGCGACCAGTCAGCGAGGATGCGCGTGGCAACCTCGGAGCCGGTTTCGTCGCGATGACGTTCGATGGCGCCCTTCAACCAGGTGAAGTCGTCGCCCGAAAGATCCTCGAGGTCCACCAGTTCGGTGTTGAGGTTCTTCTCGAATGCCTTGTCGGGGTTGTAGATGTACGCGACGCCACCGGACATGCCGGCGCCGAAGTTACGTCCGGTGGCTCCGAGGATGACCACCTTTCCACCCGTCATGTACTCGCAACCATGATCGCCCACACCCTCGACGACGGCAGTGGCGCCGGAGTTACGGACTGCGAAGCGTTCGCCGACGACACCGCGAAGCAGAGCCTCGCCACTGGTGGCGCCGAACAGGATGACGTTGCCACCGATGATGTTGTCCTCGGCGACAAAGCCTTCCGCTGCATCGAGCGGCGGGCGTACGACGATGCGTCCACCCGAGAGACCCTTGCCGACGAAGTCGTTGGCGTCGCCGTGCAGGCGCAGGGTCATACCGCTGGGCACGAAAGCACCGAAGCTGTTACCGGCGGAACCGGTGAACGTGATGTCGATGGTGCCCTCGGGCAAGCCCTCTCCACCGAACGCCTTGGTGACCTCGTGGCCGAGCATGGTGCCGACCGTGCGGTTGACGTTGGTGATCGCGGACTCGAAGGAGACCGCCTCACCCTTGTCGAGTGCGTTGCGGGCCGAGACGATCAACTGCTGATCGAGTGCCTTGTCGAGACCGTGATCCTGCGTGCCGGTGCAGTGGACGTCCTGGTCCATGAACGCGGACTCGACCTGGGTGAGGATCGGCGACAGATCGAGATTGCCTGCCTTGCTTCCCTTCCAGTGATCGAGAGCGCGCGTGGTGTCCAGCATGTCGACCTGGCCGACGGCTTCGAGCAGCGTGCGGAAGCCGAGTTCCGCGAGAAGCTCGCGAACCTCTTCGGCGATGAACATGAAGAAGTTCTCGACGAATTCCGGCTTGCCACTGAAACGCTGACGCAGCAACGGGTTCTGCGTCGCGACACCGACGGGGCAGGTGTCGAGGTGGCAGACGCGCATCATGATGCAGCCCGAGACCACCAGCGGTGCGGTGGCGAAACCGAACTCCTCGCCGCCGAGCAGGGCAGCGACGACGACGTCGCGACCCGTCTTGAGCTGGCCGTCGACCTGCACGACGATGCGGTCACGGAGACCGTTGAGCAGCAACGTCTGCTGGGTCTCGGCGAGGCCGAGTTCCCACGGTGCGCCCGCGTGCTTGACGGAGGTCAGCGGGGTGGCACCGGTGCCACCGTCGTGACCGGAGATCAGAACGACGTCGGCATGTGCCTTGGAGACACCGGCCGCGACGGTTCCGACGCCGACCTCGGAGACCAGCTTCACGTGGATGCGGGCCTGCGGGTTGGCGTTCTTCAGGTCGTGGATCAGCTGAGCGAGATCCTCGATCGAGTAGATGTCGTGGTGCGGCGGCGGCGAAATCAGGCCGACGCCAGGCGTGGAGTGCCGAACCTCGGCCACCCACGGGTACACCTTGTGAGCCGGAAGCTGGCCGCCCTCACCGGGCTTGGCCCCCTGCGCCATCTTGATCTGGATGTCGGTGCAGTTGCTCAGGTAGTGCGAGGTGACACCGAAGCGTCCCGACGCGACCTGCTTGATGGCACTGCGACGCAGATCGCCGTTCTCGTCCGGCGTGAAGCGCGACGGATGTTCGCCGCCCTCACCGGAATTGGAGCGGGCGCCCAGACGGTTCATCGCGATGGCGAGAGTCTCGTGAGCCTCGGCGGAGATGGAGCCGTAGCTCATCGCACCCGTCGAGAAACGCTTGACGATCTCGCTGGCGGGCTCGACCTCGTCGATCGAGATCGACGGCCGCTTGCCGATGTTGAAGTCGAACAGACCACGCAGAGCGGCAAGGCGCTCCGACTGGTCGTTGACCATGGTCGTGTACTCCTTGAACACCTCGTACTGACCTGTGCGAGTTGCGTGCTGGAGCTTGAAGACCGTGTCCGGGTTGAACAGGTGGTACTCGCCTTCACGACGCCACTGGTACTCGCCGCCGACCTCGAGCTCGCGGTGAGCGCGCTCTTCGGGGCGATCGAGGTATGCGACGGCGTGACGTGCCTGGACGTCGGCTGCGATCTGGTCGAGGCCGATGCCACCGAGCTGCGACTGCAGACCGGTGAAGTACTCGTCCGTCAGCTCCTGTGAGAGGCCGATGACCTGGAACAGCTGAGCACCGGTGTACGACGCGAGCGTCGAGATGCCCATCTTGGACATCACCTTCAGGACACCCTTGCCGGCTGCCTTGATGTAGTTCGCGATGCCTTTCTCGAGGGTCAGACCCTCGAGCTCGCCGTTCTGCAGGAACTCGTCGATGGTCTCGAAAGCCATGTACGGGTTGACCGCTGCGGCACCGAAGCCGATGAGGAGCGCCATGTGGTGCACCTCGCGGGCGTCGCCGGCCTCGACGATGAGGCCGACCTTGGTGCGCGACTTCTCACGAACCAGGTGGTGGTGCACAGCCGAGGTGAGGAGCAGCGACGGGATCGGTGCGTAGTCCTCGGTGGACTCACGGTCCGAGAGCACGACGATGCGCGCGCCACCCTCGATTGCCTGCGAGACCTGGTACTTGATGCCCTCGAGCGCACGACGGATACCGTCGCCGCCTTCCTTGACGGGGTAAAGGCCGCGGATCACGACGCTGCGGAAGCCCGGGAATTCGCCGTCGTCGTTGACGTGAACGAGCTTCGACAGGTCGTCGTTGTGCAGGATCGGCTGCGGGAGCGCAATCTGCTTGCAGGAGTCCGCATTCGGGTGCAGCAGGTCGCCCTCGGGGCCGATGGTCGCGCCGAGGCTGGTGACAACCTCTTCACGGATCGCGTCGAGAGGCGGGTTGGTGACCTGAGCGAAGAGTTGCGAGAAGTAGTCGAACAGCATCCGGGGGCGTGACGAGAGCACGGCGATCGGAGTGTCGGTACCCATCGAGCCCAGTGCCTCGGCACCGGAGAGAGCCATCGGCTTGACCAGCAGGTTGACCTCTTCGTTGGTGAAACCGAAGAGCTGCTGACGCAGCACGACGCGCTCGTGCGACATGTACGTGTACGGACGGTCCGGCAGGTCGTCCATGTGGATCAGACCTTCGTCGATCCACTGCTGGTACGGGTGCTCGGCAGCGAGTTCGTTCTTCAGTTCCTCGTCGCTGATGACCCGGCCCTGCGCGGTGTCCACGAGGAACATGCGGCCGGGCTGGAGGCGGACCTTGCGGACAACGGTGGACGGATCGATCGGCAGAACGCCGACCTCCGACGCCATGACGACGAGGCCGTCTTCGGTGATCCACAGACGCGACGGACGCAGACCGTTGCGGTCCAGCACGGCGCCGATGACGGTGCCGTCGGTGAAGCACACCGACGCCGGTCCGTCCCAGGGCTCCATGAGAGCCGAGTGGTACTCGTAGAACGCCCGACGAGCGGGGTCCATGCTCTCGTGCTTCTCCCAGGCTTCCGGGATCATCATGAGAACTGCGTGCGGCAGGCTGCGGCCGGCGAGGTGCAGCATCTCGAGCACCTCGTCGAAACGAGCGGTGTCACTGGCGCCCTGGGTGCAGATCGGGAAGATCTTGTCCAGGTTCTCGCGGCCACCGAAGACGTCGCTGTCGATCAGGGACTCGCGAGCGCGCATCCAGTTCTCGTTGCCGGTGACGGTGTTGATCTCACCGTTGTGAGCGACCCGGCGGAACGGGTGCGCCAGCGGCCACGACGGGAACGTGTTGGTGGAGAAGCGCGAGTGGACCAAGCCCAGTGCGCTCTCGACACGATCGTCCTGCAGGTCGAGGTAGAAACCCTTGAGCTGCGGGGTGGTGAGCATGCCCTTGTAGACGAACGTCTGGCCGGACAGGCTGGGGAAGTACACGGTCTCGCTACCCGGGCCACCCTTGCCGGCGCCTTCGGAGCCGAGTTCGTGCTCGGTGCGCTTACGCACCACGTATGCAC
This sequence comes from Rhodococcus sp. MH15, assembly GCF_019266045.1. Taxonomy (NCBI): domain Bacteria; kingdom Bacillati; phylum Actinomycetota; class Actinomycetes; order Mycobacteriales; family Nocardiaceae; genus Rhodococcus; species Rhodococcus sp. MH15. The sequence goes on along the minus strand of NZ_LPNP01000065.1, from coordinate 23,888 downwards.
GACGCTCGAGATCCATGCCGGTGTACTTGTCACCCTCGGAGCCGATGAAGATCTGACGGAACGTCGGCATCGCGTCGCGCGCCAGTGCGCCCAGCGAGGAGTCGTCGGTTCCGACCTCGCGCCAGCCGAGAACCTTCAGGCCCTCTTCGACGACGATCTTCTCGACTGCAGCAGCAGCCTCGTGTGCATCGGCATCGCCCTGCGGGAGGAATGCGATACCGGTTGCGTACGCGCCTTCGGCGGGCAGCGCGAAGTCCACGACAGCTCGGAAGAACTTGTCGGGAACCTGCAGCAGAATGCCCGCACCGTCACCCGTGTTGGGTTCGGATCCGGCAGCGCCGCGATGCTCGAGGTTGACCAGAGCGGTGATCGCCTTTTCGACGATGTCCCTGCTGCGGCGACCATGCATGTCGACAACAAATGCGACTCCACAGGAGTCGTGCTCATTGGACGGGTGATAGAGGCCCTGGGGGCCTGGAAGTTGCTTCATACCCAGCCTTCGTATGCCATAAAGATGCACCGACGACCAGCAGCGCTGATGGCCATCAACTTGCAATGCAAGTCCTTCAAAGCACCGACACGACGATGTGTTCGGTACCACCGAAGTAGCCGCCCTGCGCAGACGCGATGGTGTGCGTTCTGGCACCCGGCGACGTGAGTCTTCGGTCGGTTGAAACTTTTGTGAGTCAACCGTGTAACGAAAACGATAATTCAGAACCCCGGCACGGGCGCAACTAAGGTAGCCCTATAATTGCTCTGAACTGCGGCGATGCAGGGAGCCAGAAGGCCCCTCGACAGATTTCGGAGCTGCGTCTGTGCAGAGAAGTTCCGATTCACAGGATACCGAATCCGCAGGAAACAGGCGCGATGGGCGATGAATGCAACAACTGGCCGCAGCGATAAGAATCAGCTGCGGCCAGTGCGCCTCGAACTGTAACAAAAGTTGATCGATCAACCAAGGTCTAGGCCTGAATTGTTTGCTCGCAGAATGCCATCGCTGTAATTTCCGTAGGCTCACCCTTGAGAAGACGGGTGGCGAAGAGCAAATGACAACAGCAGTAGTGGTGGGCAGTGGCCCCAACGGTCTCGCGGCGGCGATCGAACTTGCCCGCGCCGGAATCGACGTCCATGTCATCGAGGGTGCGGACAAGATCGGCGGCGGCACCCGCAGCAGCGAATACATAGTCGACGGACTCGTCCACGACGATTGCTCCGGCTTCCATCCCACCGCTTTGGCTTCTCCCTACTTCAAGGCCCTCGACCGCGAATTCGGGCTCGCCAAACATGGCCTGACGTGGCTGTGGCCCGAGATCGATCTGGTCCATCCACTCGACGACGGCACCGCCGGGGTTCTGTGGCGCGACATCAACCGGACCGCTGACGGATTGGGTGCCGACGGTAAGAGGTGGCTCGACGTCTTCGGATACCTATCCGAGAACTTCGACGAGTTGGTGCAGGACGTCCTCCAGCCGATCGTCCACGTCCCGAAGCACCCGCTGATGCTCGCCCGTTTCGGGACGGGCGCTCTGCTTCCCGCGACGGGTTTCGCGCGGATGTTCAAGACCCCACAGGCGCGGGCATTGTTCGGTGGCGTCGCGGCGCACATGTTCGGGACGCTGACCCTTCCACTCTCCAGTGCTGTCGGCTCGATGCTCACTGCGGCCGCTCATGCTCACGGTTGGCCTGTCGCGCAAGGTGGTTCGGGCTCAATTGCAGCCGCCCTCGCGTCGATCCTGCGCAGCCTCGGTGGCACCATCGAAACCGGGAACTGGGTCACCAACTACTCCCAGATCGCCGGTTACGACATCGTCATGCTCGACATCGCACCCGACGCTGCCGGTCGTCTGCTCGACGGTCGGCAGCCCGACCGCATCGCCCGGGCCTACCGCAAATTCCGCTACGGCACCGCCGCCTACAAGGTCGACTACGCCGTGCGTGGTGATTCCGACGGAAGCGTCGTGCCGTGGACGAATCCGCATGCCCGCAAGGCCGGCACCCTGCATCTGTCCGGGACGATTTCGCAAACTGCTGCTGTCGAACGCCAGACCGTTCGGGGTCAGATGCCGGACAAGCCCTTCATTCTGTTGGGCCAGCAGTTCTTGGCCGACCCTTCCCGTTCCGTCGGAGACATCCATCCCGTGTGGGCGTATGCGCATGTACCGCATGGCTATCCGGGTGACGCCACCGATGCGGTCACGCGTCAGATCGAGCGCTTTGCGCCGGGGTTCCGGGACCGGGTCGTGGGCGTCCACGTGCGCAATGTGCCGCAGATGCAGGCGTACAACCCCAACTATGTGGGCGGCGACATCTCCGCGGGGGCGAACACTGCGCGGCAGATCATCGCGCGCCCCCGGTTCGGACTGGACCCCTATGCCACCGGCGCCCCGGGCGTCTACCTCTGCTCGTCCGCAACTCCGCCGGGCGGCGGGGTTCACGGGATGGGTGGGTTCAATGCCGCGCGGGCGGCGCTGAAGTCTCGGGGTTGAGGCGTCCCCGATGGGGACGACATTTCGGACAAACGACTTCTGAATGGTCACCTAACCCAGTCAGCCAACACGGACGAAACGAAGATGCCCGGCCCATGGCCGAAGCGAACCCACGAAAGGGCAACTAATGGCATGAGACGCAGGACATGCAGTGCTAATCAGGCACCTCGCCGTTGGTGTCGAACCACCCCGCTCCGACCTCAAGAGACTCCGAGAAAAGGGTGCGGACGCTGCGGATTCCCCTGCTGTCGAGCTCGCGCTGAGCTGCCTCGATCTGATCGAGTCCGGCGGCTGCCACCGGACCGGCGCCGACGACAACCCAGATAACCGACGTGGCTGCGGCTTGCTCGAGTGCGGTGCTGTAGTCGGCTGCCGCATCGGCACCGATGACATCGGTGCGCGCAGCGAACGCGAGCATGGCCGGTGATCCGGTGAGAGCGATCATCACGACGGAACTGACGGGGACGAATCCGAGCAACGCCGGGATTGCGGCCAAGACGTCGGTGGCGGTCCTCAAACGGATGTTCTGCATGTCGTTCCCCTTGCTGTGAAAGTGACCGGGCCTCGTGCCCCGCCAATTTTTTTCGCCTTCTGGCAAAGGAGAATCGCGTCGGCATGAGGGGGCTGGAGTGCCACCCCTGGGCCGAGAAAATTTTGACGGGAGCTTGCGAGTGGCGAAAATTTCTCGGAGCCATCGGCCGGCGCTTGCGCCGCCAGGGGTTGCGCGCAGGTCACCGCCGACGAGAATCGGAAGGCCAGAAGGAGAAACAAATCAATGCTTTTTCACAGAACGGAGCGCAGCGGAGTTCATGTCGGGGGACACCGAAGGTGGCCGGCCGCCGGGCAGGCGTCACCTTTCCACCGGCCGCGTGCAGTCGCAGCACTCCCACTGCCCACCGACCCGGGTACAGGTGCGGCGTTGCTCGCACAACCAGCACCGTTGATTGCGTCGGGTCAACAACTGCGCTCCGGTCGCGGCGGGCCGTGGGGTTCGGTGGTCTCGGTGCACTCTCGCTCGGATACGGGCCTGATCATGTCGCCGAAGATGCGGCGGCACTGCGAGCAGATTTCTCCGTCCTCGGCCACGATATTCGGGCATCCCGCGAGAACGCATCCGGTGAACATCTGCGGATCCACCATCGTCTCTGCCCTCGGCGCGTTCACCATCGGAATCGGATTCCGTGCAGTGCGGCGGCGCGCTCGACTCGGCCGTAAACCCGATTCACCCGTGAGGGTGCGATCTGTCCGGCGTCCTAGGCGCGGCGGGTCGCGACGGCGAGCATGGGCGACAGCTTCGCGGGCGGTCACTTCGTGCGCGAGGGTGAGCCACCCGATTTCGGCTTGCATCCCTCCCAATCCGACAAACGGTACCGATGAACGGTCGAAGATTACGCCCCCGCTGTCAACGATGGCCAGGGTAAACTCCGTATGAGCAGGCGTGCCAGTACAAAGGCTGCGGCAATCGCGGAACCGGTGGAGATCCCCTCCCAAAGGCTGCTACTCATGGCGCCGACAACCACACCGGAGAGGCTTCCCGCTGACAGCGCAAACACGCCGTCGAAACGCGCCGGACGATTTTGATGCATGCCGTCAACTCTCACCTCAAAATAGAAATCCTCGCGACGGCGCGGATGAAGACCGTGATCGACAGTCGCTATGCCCCTGCTCATTTGGCGCCAGAGCGTCATCTACGCCGGGTTTTCGAATGCTAATTCGACGGCTGGAGTGGCTATTTTGCCTTCCTTTGGGCCTCGAATGCCGCACTAGCGCCGAGCTGGACATGGTGTTGCGTTATCCCCGTACTGATGTCTACCCATTCGGGAGCCGTCTAGTCACCGAAAGTTACTTCGGCTAAGCCGTTGCCCGCAATCGGAACTGTTGTGGACATCGAGCGACCCGCAGAATCGACGCCCACGGATGCGCTGACCGCCGCCAGCAGGTGTCGCTGTGATTTCGGTGGCGAGGGCATGGCTGATGCACGCCGCTAGCACCACGTTCCTGCGATAGCTCTCGCGAGCCACGCCGATTCGGGGCCCGTACTTCGCGGCGCGCCCGAAGCAGTTCGGTAGGCGAGATAGTAAGCGGGGTGGTTGGCGTATTCGCCAAAAGAAATCCGGCTCGTAATGTTCGTGCGTTATGGCGTGACGATCGGGAATGCAGGATCTGGTCGGTCGGTCAGGGCAACAATTCTGCTGATCGTCGTAGCGTCCCCGTCCATCGCGATACCGTCGCTACCAGAGCCGGACAGCAGACCGAGCAGCTGCGACTTCGTCAGTGTCACTACGAGATCAGCCGGATCGGACCGCCCCGTGGGGTAATGGATCAGTACGCCATTCGAAAGCTCCATTCGATACGACTGGTCGACGTCGGTGAAGTGCCAGCGGATCGTCGCTGTCGTGTCCCACGCCTTCGGACCGTTGATCCGGATGGCAACACTGTCGAAGACTTGGGTGATGGTGAGCGCGGACGCCATCCCGGCGGCGCTGACTTCAGCGGGGTGCGGCGGACCATCGACTTCGCTGGCCCCGACGAGATAGTTGTTTCGCCACGTTGCGCACTCGGAACCGTAACCAAGACGTGTCAACGCTTCGGCCAGAACCGCTTTCGCGCCGGCATGGCCCGGATCGGCGAACACCGCGTGGCTTGCCAGCTCAGCGGCAAAGCGTAAGTCCCCTTCATCGGCGAACTCGCGGGCCCGCGCGACGGCCGCCTCGATGCCTCCGATCGCGCGGACGTAGCGTGCACCGGCTCCTTCCGGCGGGTGCTGCCAGAGGTGCGCGGGGTTGCCGTCGTACCACCCGAGGTAGCGCTGGTAGATCGCTTTCACATTGTGGCTGACTGATCCGTAGTACCCATGGGTGTGCCACGCCGCGTCGAGGGCCGGCGGCATTTCGAAGTCTTCGGCGATCTCGCTGCCGACGAGACCTTGATTGAGCTGGCGCAACGTCTGATCGTGGAGGTAGGCGTAGAGATCACGCTGCTCGGTCAAGTATCCGATCAGATTGTCGGTGCCCCAGGTAGGCCAATGATGCGAGGCGAAGGCGACGTCTGAATCGTAGCCGAACATCTCGATTGCCTCGGCAAGGTAGCGCGACCAGTTACGGGCGTCGCGCACCTCCGCACCACGCAACGTCAGGAGGTTATGCAAATTGTGAGTTGCGTTCTCCGCCAGGCACAATGCACGGTGGTCGGGGAAAAAGAAGTTCATTTCCGAGGGAGCCTCGGTACCGGGAGTGACTTGGAAAATCATGCGCACGCCGTCGAATGTTTCTTCCTGGCCGGTGTGCGTGATGTCCAAGGTCGGTGCAAGGAGTCCGACGGTTCCAGTCGACGTACTGGGCCCCAGGCCCGCGCCCAGTGTTCCGTCCGCCCCTACCGGAAGCACGATGCCGGTGTGGAACATCCCGCGCCGCAACATCGCTCCGCCCGCATAGACGTTCTCGGAGACCGCGTGTTCGAGGAAATGTTCAGGAGCGATGATCGGCACCGTCGTGTCAGCATCGACAACGCCGAGCACCCCACCGAAGTGGTCTATGTGTGAATGGGTATAGATGACTGCGGTGACCGGGCGGTCGCCACGGTGCTCTCGATACAGTGCCAGACCGGCCGATGCGCATTCGGCGGAGACGAGCGGATCGATCACGATCACGCCGGTGTCGCCCTCCACGAGAGTCATGTTGGACAGGTCGTAACCGCGGATCTGGTAAATGCCGCCGGTGACCTCGAATAATCCGTGGATCGCAGTCAGCTGCGCTTGACGCCACAAGCTGGGGTTCACTGTGTCAGGACAATCTCCTGATGTCGCCTGGGCGAATCCTGCTGCGTCGTACACAATCCGACCGTCGCCGGCGCGAACCTGCGCGGGCTCGAGGGTTGCAACCAGTCCACGGCCGGCATTGTCGAAATCGGTGCGGTCGGCGAAATCAGCGGGCATCAGGACTCCTCAAGAGACGGTCGGCGGTTCCGAATCGAGAACACAAAACGTAGGCCGGAATTCAAGAACGCAGGTCGGAGTTCAAGATTGGCAATGTGCACGAATGAATCACAGGCCGACTCCATCCCTTACCTTCAGAATGCGAACTCTTCGCCCCATCGTCGCGACAACACCGCCAGCGGACATCACCCGAAGTGGATGAACCCGTACGCCACCGAGGGCTGGATCCTCAGTGCCCCATACAACGGCTGGGATCAGGTCAGACCGGCGCTAGGTTGGGGACCCGGCCTGGCCAAGTTGTGACCGGTTCCCATCGAACGCCACCCGTGCTGAGCACACAACACGAATGACCAACTACATGTCGGTTCCGACCCCTCGATCGAATCCGACTCATCGAACGTATTCGGCAAGCATCAGGCAAACTCGCAAATTGGACAGAAATCCACCAAACGAACGAAGGTGACCCCGCCCTCAGGGTGAGATCAGGGTCCGATTTCGATGTACAGAGGAAGGGCCCACCCCCGGCGAGTCGACAGCCGGAAGGCAGGCCGTGCGCGACTGAACTGACCACTCAGAATCGCCGCAGCAAAGAAATGATAGCCAATTCCGTCGTTACGCAAACCCCGCCTCAGTAGCTCGTGACCGCTGATCCATTGAGGTTCTGTCCTGGACGGAGAAGGATTTGGGTATGGATGCGGAAGAGGAGCAGCGACTGATTGCTCACGCGACTTCGCGCTTGAAAGTCCGATATCCGGGTTTGGCTTGTATCAGGTTTGGGATGGCACCGAGCGGATCGCGGTGGCGATTGTCGTAGCCCGATCGATTGCAACGTGACTGTTGTTTCCCGCTACAGGTTTCGGCACAGAGTACTGCGGGCGGTGTTCAGCTCTTCGGCGATCTCGGTCATGGATACGCCGTCGCCCTTCATTTTGGTCGCCTGCCGTTTCTTCCCTGGGGTCAGCGAGGACGACGCAACATCGCGAGCCCACTCGCCGACGTTCGAGGACCCGCGGGTCGCACTCGCGCCATCGCCACCGCGATCCGTACCGGGATCGAACAGCACGTAAGAAGCGATGTCATCGAAGAGCATATCGCTGCGGCCGAGGCTGCGGGACGTCCGCTCTCACTCTGGTAGCGCCAACACTCGATACTGACGATTTACGTTCACCGTGGATGTATTTCATTGCAGTGCATCGACTTTCATATATAGAATGACATAATATAAGTTATCGGTGAACGATACGGCTGGGATTCTGTCGAGCTGCAACAGATCTGCCCCCGAACGGACCACTCGGCAGGGACGGTCAGCTGTGGCGGCTCGACAGTGCCGCAACCGTAACCCCGGCTCTGCACATCAGAGCCGGGGCAGTGAAACGCCATCTGCGTTGAGCACACAACTCAGATGACCCTCTTTCGATGCGCGGCCAGTTATCCGCCCCGCACCTTCCATTATAAACCGCACAATCGGTATGCATTGCCTGAATCCTTTCGGGTAATCAGGCAAAGCTGTACGCCGCCGACAAATGAAATAGTCTGTGCGCTAGTACTTTCGGATTATCGAACTCCGTACTAATGGTTGTTGGCCATTCGGCGATAGTCGGTCTGGCGACCGACCAATTCGTCGTGCACGATCTCTAGCCGGATCTGCTCACATCGGTTTCGTTTCGTGAGATTCTCGAGTCGATGCAGCTCCTCGACCAACTCTGTCTCCGTCATCGCCTTTCTGACATCCTTCATCCGTTGAGCGCCTCCCGAACTCGTTGTTTCGTATCGGCGTACCCCAGGTCGGTGATCCCGTAATCAAGTCAGGGAGTCGGGCACATTGGCTGCTGAACCGTAGGGCTGTTGAGGCGATTGCCCGTAAGGCTGATGCGGGTCTGGACCATACGAATTGGGTCCTGCGAAGGCAGCGTCATGATGACTTCCTTCGGCTCTGCGCACACCCATCACCTGGGGGCTCTCCCATAGGACTTCCAGAGCAACGCCCCCATACGGGCAGCTTGCGAAAACCCGCTACCTCAACCACACGACGATCCCAACGAACAACTCACCACAGGAATCACTGCCTACCCTTCACGTGGCAGGTGCCCAGCCCTGCGCGTGGCACGGGGAAGCCTGTTTTCCGCACGCACTGAGCGGGTAGCTCACCCAGATGAGCACCGGACACGCACCAACCGGCGACGGAGCCCGGCCGCAACGCCCACGCCCCGAACCGCGTCCCGAGGCCACTGCACCGCCACGCGCCGATTCAGAATGGAACTATCGCGTCCGCCACGAGACACCCACCCAACGTCTCGACCGCAACTGGTCCCACATCCTCCAAGAGCTCCGGGTAGTCCAGACCGGCATGCAGATCCTCACCGGCTTCCTCCTGACATTGCCCTTCCAACAACGCTTCTCGGATCTACAAGCTTTCGAGAAGGACTTGTATCTGATCACGCTGGCAATGTCTACGGCAGCGACGATCGTGCTCGTATCACCTGTCGCCATGCACCGCCTACTCTTCAGGCGTCACGCCCTCCCCGTCCTCGTCGAGCAGGGTCAACGATTCGCCGTCACCGGCCTTCTCCTACTCGGCGGCGCACTGACTGGCGTTCTCACCCTGACTTTCGATGTAGTCGTCAACAAAAGCACAGGCCTGATCGCCGGCGGCTGCGCCGTACTTCTGGCAATCACATTGTGGTGCTGCTACCCACTTCTCTTCGCACACCAACTGCATCTCGGCCGCCCCGAGAAACAACCCGACGAACCACAGCACCCACGCAACCACCATTAGACCGCGGATGCTGACGCATCACGCATCCGAATACACCACCGCCGATGTTTCAGCCCGCCGGCCCCTCGGTAACTACCCCACGCGGCGAACGGTTCGGTGAGTCGCACACAGGCCCTCACCCGCACTCTGTCACTCACGACGGTGGACACCTGACCCGAACAAACCGCACTCCAACACTTTTTGGTGTCGCCAACCGCACCGAAACGGGCGACGCACCGCCGCGCCTCCTATCCCCGAACGCTGCGACAGGCATCCCTCAACCGGCGAAAGGTTGTTCGGCTGCGAGTCGAGTGCGATGCTGCATCCCCCGAAGACCCGACCGTCACCACCGCATACCGGAAGTTCGGATCCGCCACACCCAGCCGATCAGCGCTCCCGGAAGTCCAGGCGCGCAACGACAGCCAACCCTATACACAACACGATCACCAGCACTGCAACATTGATCATCACGATCTCCCCTCTGGCAACCGTGTGGGGTCAGTCAGTCCCAACGCACGGTGAACCAGACTCATACGGCAGTCTGGGCGAGCCTGTCGAGAAGCAACTTCTTCCCGATCTCCGCACCCTTGGGGCTCTCGCTCTGGGCTTTACGGAACAGATCGGCCACTTCGCCGTCCCCGTCACGCTCGGCATCGTCGATGTAGGTCTGCATACGCAACGCATTACTCAACGACGCTTCGACGAACCAGATCAAGTTGTAGTCCTTGTCCCGTGTACCCGTCGCCGCACCGGATTCCAGCCCACTCATGGCCCTCTCTCCTTCTCTATTCCCGCCGACTTTCCCCTGTCCATGGCCATACCCCGCACAGACGACGTCCACGCGGCGCATCGGCAATCGTCAACGAACACCGCCCCCCACTCCCGGGAGAATCCGCGGCCGCCGACAGAACTGACGTGTACGCGCATCAGTCCTGACGCTGCACCGGTTTCACCATCCGCCTTGCCGGGTAATCCGCCCTGACGGCGGAACGCTGCCCAGGCAACGAGTCGCCGAACAGGGCCCTTCCCGGCAAGCACCAACCGGTAACGGCCCGCGCGCATCCCACACGACGCGAGCCAACGGGATACGCCCGATTCGTCGGCTGCCGTCACCAGCAGCCGGCGAATCGCCCACACCCAGCGAAACCCCCGAAAAGGTCGCCCGCAACCGGTCACACCTCGCTGACCGGAACTCCGCACACTGTGCTCTACGACAAAATTCGCCTCGCGGATAATCAGCAGCTGCGATTGGATAACATCCTCGTACGCAGCACCCGCAGAACACTGCCCCTACCTCGGCATCGCCGGTGAGAGCCGAGCCCGGGACGCACGCCGACTCTCAGCAGGCCTGCCGATGGATCGCCGCCACCGCGTGCACCGACGACGACGTCGCCCACATGCGCCGCCGCTACGGTTTCCCCACCGCACCCTGACCCGCGAACTCCCGGGGCTCGGCCACGGATCGACCTACTGCCGCTCCCAACTCGGTCCCAGCCGATACTCAGGACTTTGTTCCGGTGCCTTTCGGAACGAGAGCGCCTCGGTCGGCGTACATCGACTCGATACGAGCCTTGATCTCGGCAGTACTCATCGAACCGCTGTGCACAGCCGGCCACGAGTTCGATCTCGAAGTCTGAACGTTCATCTGAAAGGTCCTTCACACATTGAGGATTGAAGATTAGAAGCGGTTCGGCCGAACGGCGTCAGACCACACGACATGAGCCGGGTAGGTCCGTCTGATCGTTCGTCAGTAACGACCAGACGGACCCTGCACGCCCTTGCCGACGGGAAGGACGCACAACTGCACTCCGCCAACGGCGTCGATAGATTCCAGACGGGGAACTATCGACCCCCACCGGCGGACACACGCCACCGCCCATGGCGGGTGGGATTGCGCTCTCGACGAATCTACGCAGCGTGCAGAATCCGAGAAGAGGCGTCCTCGATACTCCGATTCGGTGTCATCGTCGACGTCGCGGCACCCGCGCTGCCCCCTGTGACGACCTGACGCCACCACGCTTCACGTTCCTCGGATTCCGGCCACACCACCACATCGAGGTCATCGACATCCATGCGAGTACTCCTTCATGTCCTCTGACCACCTGTTACCCCGCCTACGGTCCTGTAAACCCTTCACAGCTTCGACGTCGGATCGACCGTCGACTCCGCCACCAGCGCCGGGCTCGGCATGCCGATCTTCGGGCACCATGTGCCGCGGTGCCCGCCGGGAGGCAGTTTCGTGGGCAACAACGCCCCGAGGTGGTCGTAGCGCTGGACATGCAATCCCCCACTACTACCGCCGTTGGCCGCCGTCGCCGCCACGATCGCCTCGTTGTCCGAATCGAAGAACTCCTCGGCGGTCGATCCGTCCGCGAACGTGAACCTGTACCGTTCCATCACGCAACCTCGCCGTCTGTCGAAAGAAGCTGGTAGACCGAAAATAACTCGTAGACATTGTGTTCGGACGAAACTCTGCACGGTATGCGTTCACGCTGCGCGCCGGAAAAGGTGATTGCCGAGCCGGTCACACCTCTCGCACTTTCTACCGTCCAAGGCCTGTACCCGCTGCTGCTCGGTACTCGCAAAAGACGTCACAGTGTGTGAGCGTCTCGGCAACCACCGCGCAAGAACCCACGGACCCTGCCCGCAAGTCCTCACACCCGAGGGTCCCCCGCTGCGCCGTCGAGGGCCGGGCAACGAGAAACCCGCCCACGCCCCTAACCCTGTGGAGGGGAGCGTTGGGTCGCCCGAGGCCGCATCACCGGAACCCGATACGTATACCGGGACATCATGATCGGCGGGGCCACCAAGCCGGGGTCGAGGGTGCAGCCGGCAATCCGGGTGAGCAACACCCACGCCGCCGGAGTGAGCGCATCGGCGAGAATCCGATCCGAATCCTCCACCACGGCAGCATATTCCAGTTCGTGCCAGAGGCGGATACCCAGCCTCTCCCACTCCGAGTCGCCGCGCCGACCCCTGCCGGCTACTTCACGCTCATCCTCGGCGATGCGGTCGATCTCGACGTCATCGACCCCAGTCATTGTCGCTGCACCCTCTCGAAACCTGCTGTTGTGGACTGCGGACTGTTCCGGCGTGCTGTTCACGCATCGAGCTGCTTGCTCTCCTGCTTGTGGCCCACCTCCTTGCTGCTCCCGTTGCTGTTCCCGGCGCTGCTGATCTCGATCTTGCGGGGCTTGGCCCGCTCCGCGAGCGGGATCGTCAACCTCAGTACGCCCGCGTCGTAGCCGGCCTCGATATTGTCGGTGTCGAGGTTCTCGCCCAGGAACAGTTGACGACTGAATACCCCGCGCGGGCGCTCAGCGGCAATCATCTCCGCCTCGCTGGCGCGAACCGGCCGCTCGGCGTGCACCGTCAACACATTGCGGTCCACATCGAGGTCGAGTGAATCCGGGTCCATGCCGGGAAGATCGAACTCGACGACGAACTGCTCACCTTCCTGCCATGCATCCATCGGCATCACCGCCGGCTGCGAAGCAGTACCCAACAGCTGTCGGGTCAGGCGGTCAAGGTCACGGAAAGGATCGGTGCGCATCAACATTTTCGGTCACCTCCAGGAAAAGTCACTGGAACCGTTCACTGACTACCACCACCGCATCCACCGAACTTCTACAGTAGATGCTGTAGATTTGGTATATCATCAAACACACATCGGATCAAGAGCTTGCCCGCAGATATCGAAATTTCTTTGATGGGAGGACCATCATGGCGCGCAACCCCGCTATCGCCGAACCCCCTGGCCTGTACGCGATCTCGGTGACATCGGAGCTCTCCGGATTCACCGCCGGCACGCTGCGACTCTACGAACAGTACGGCCTGATCACCCCCGCCCGCACCCGCGGCGGTACCCGCCGCTACAACGACGAGGACCTTACTCGTCTGGGCCGCATCACAGAACTCATCGCCGACGGCATCAACCTCGTCGGCATCAAACGAGTCCTCGAACTCGAAGACAGCACCGCCCTACTACGCCGCGACAACACCCGGCTACGCGCAGACAACGCCCACCTACGCCGGAAAAACACACACGACACAGAGAAACGTCCGTGATCGCCCGACAGAGAAAGGGCCACCGCCATGGAAGACAACCGCATTCGCTCAGCCCTCGACGCGACACCCGACACCGACTACCTCGAACAAACCATCCCAGCCGACCCGAATGCAGTGGATGCCGTCGACCTCGAAGCCCTCACCACGGAACTCGACACCCCATGGCCGGCGCCCGAGGGAGATCTGCTCGAACAATCGACACCCGCCCCGCTCGACGACGAACGCTGAGGTTCCCTGTCCGACTGGTGCACTACACCAACCGGGCAGGGAACGCCCTGCCGACCCGAGGCATCTCTGTATCCGAATACGTTGTCTAACAGCTCTTTCGGGAACGACTGCACGACCGGGTCTGAGAGTGCATACGATACGAAAACTTCCCGGTAAGGATCACTTCATGCTCGTGCCACCTAGGAGGCTCTGCCTCACCGGGCATCCGGGTTCGCCAGCACCAACGACGAGTACGCCGCGGCGCTGATCCCTCGTCGCCGCGCGTTCTCCGCCAGCCGTGCAGTTGCGAGTTCGATCGAAATACCGTCGAGTTCGGCGATCATGCCGACTGCCTGTTCCACGTCGCCGCGGACCGCGATCAGCTTCTTGACCGCCGTCACCACCTGCGAATGACGATCCTGACGACTGTCCGTGGACAGAGTCAGAGCGGCCAAATCTGCCATCGACTGCCCGTATGCATTACTACGCTCCGCGCTGTGCCACGAATCGTGAGTAAAGACCACGAGTGATCCGAGCGATGTCCGACCCAACCTCATCGGAAAGCAGCGGCACCCGCCCAGCCCATGTTCGAGTCCTGAGCGACCGAATTTCCGCCACCGCTCCCCCACGTCTTTGAAGCTGTCGACCATCACAACCGCTCCGCTCTCAGCGCTCAGCGCAGCCGGACCCGATATGGCAAGAGTCCGGTCGGGAACGAACTCGGCATTTGCCGACTCCACCAACACATCGAGATAACCTTGCTCCCCGTTTCGCACGACGAGGACGCACCACACACCGCTCAGATTCTGTCTCGATCGCTCAACGATCGTCTCGAGTACACGCAGGGAATCGAAGTCGGTGGTGAGAAGATGAGTCACCTCGGCAATGCTCAATTGTATTGCGGGGGTGTTCATCCTGGGCTCCCATCGTCAAGTACTGCAGAGACATTGCGCGATCTTTCCGAATCAGATGTCATCCGTCGTCACCACCGTGTGCGAATCGGATCCGCCGATTCACGACATCTGCGGCGATCTCCCAAATCGGCCTCCCCGAGGAGTACGCGGCGGCTCGAAGCCGAGAAAGCGACTCTTCGACCGAGACACGAAGTTGGATCGCGATCATCCCGACTGCCTGGTTCACCTCGGGTCGGTGAAAGGCATTGACGAGCATCCCGGCGTCCAGATCACCGGTGACAGGAAGTTCGGCAAGAATCGCCATCGAAATCGCAGCGGCACTCGCAGTCGCCAATTCGATCTGCTCGTCGTCGAGGCCAATGGGATCGAGACGGTACAGTTCGAGCACACCGAAGACATCACCTCCGCCCCTGAGCGGAAAGGCGAACACCGATCCGACACCGGCTTTGTCTGCCTCGCTGGCAAACCCCGGCCAGATGTCATTGGCGGAATCACTGGAAGTGTCGTTGCAGAACATCGGTCGCTCAGTTGTAAATGCATCAACGCACGGACCGTCACCGCCGGTGAACTGTAGTTCGTCGAGATGTTGTGCCACCGAGTCCGTCGCGTACATCAATTCCCTCGACGAAGAGCTGCTGAGCACTGTGATCGCCGCCCCTTGAACTTCCGCCAGCCTCAAACACTGTCGACACAGTTTCGCGGTCATCGGCAACTCGACTGATGCGCGGCGCCCTCTCTCACTTTCGGATTCGTCGGGAAATTCGGGTGTGTCCTGACTTCCTCTCGGATCTGCATTCACAGGACGCACCTCCTCAGTCGCCTTCACGGGACACACACGGCGCCTGGTCACTCCGATCCGGCGTAAAGTCGAGATTACCGAATAGAGGTACTTCTCAGGCGCGCGGCCGAGTCGGCCGCGTCGGTGCCACTTTTCGTTGGTGGACCACTTCCACCGCGCGGATCGGGCAAGAAATCATGAACTTCGACAGTTCTCATCCGCGCGCGCGACCGTCGGCCGCCTTCGTACGAGCACAAGGTCGCGAGCCGCGACTCATCGATCGCCTCGAACAATCTCTCTCCATACCGGCTGATTCCCCGGATCGAGTCGTGGAGTTGATGATTCGATGCACGATCGCCGCCGTCGAGTTGGTTGTCGGTGTTGATCACGCCGGTGTCACGGCATCCCTGGACAGCGAACCGTTCACCCTCGCCCCTACCGATGAACGTGTAGAAGAATTCGATCGCACGCAATATCTCCTCGGTGACGGACCCTGCCTGTCAGCATCGCGCACGGGTCGGTCGGTCCGAATGTCGGTCAAACAATTAGGCACACGGTGGCCAACTCTCGGCATTGCTGCGCGCAACGCCGGATTGGAAGGTTTTCTCGCGATACCACTGTTCAACGCCGACGTGCCGGTCGGGTCGCTGAACCTGTACTCGCATTCAGCGGTGGCAGAGACGGACCGGGACCGCGATCTCGTCGTCGTCATCGCCGAATATCTGGGAGCGGGGCTCGACGCCATCGCAACAGACCATCGACTCGAACATGCCGCCAACGCCCTGCGCCGAGGAATCGACTCACGTGCCGACATCGAACGAGCAGTCGGAATCTTAATGATCCGCCGCAATACAGACCCCCAGACCGCGCTTTCCGAACTACAGGCTTCAGCACGTCATCAGTCGCGGGATTTACTGGACGTTGCACGTCAGACAATCATTTCAGCCGACGACCAACGCACATAGAGCTTCCGATCGACCGGTCAGAACGCTGCGACGGCACGAAGCGGCGTGCCGTCGATAGGCGGGAGAACTCACCATCGCCGCGTTCGAGGGGCCTCGTCATCTCTAGGTGTGCGCACGCTCGCTAACAATTCCTCCGCGACGACCCTGACTTTCGTATTGGTACGTCGGGACGTCTCGACCAACATCGCGAACGCCCCATCCGCATCGACACCGTGCACCGCCATCGACACCCCCTTCGCCCCCTTCGCCTGATCGATCACCGCCCGCGAATCGAGAGCACGCTCAAAGTTCCTTTCGCTGGGTGTAAGAGTCAGACGGCGTCTACGGTATGGCCGGCCGAGTGGAACGTGTTGGCGGTGATGCCGCCGCTGTCGAGCAGCCAGCGTTCGGCGTCGATTGCTGCGGCGCATCCGGCGCGGACAGCGGTGATCGCCTGACCTGTCGGTGTTCGGTTCTGCCGGGGTATCACCGAAAGAAATGCCGCTTCGAGCGGCCGCTTGCCGATAAGCGCAAGACGGGCACCGATCCTGAAAAGCCACTGGACACCTTCGGTGCCGGCGGCTTCGTCATATCTGGGCCAGGGAGACGGGTTGCATCAGATGCAAGATTGATGCTTCTGATGTGGTGCCAATTGCCCTTCGTTTCCGGTGGTCAGTGTCGTCCGGGGAGGTCGACTGGCGGATGTGCAGGATTCGAAACGGGCGGTATTCATAGCCAGGAAGCCGCACCGCTATAGATCGTGGCTCCTCGTACGGGTTGCTGGGGATTTCCATTCCCCGGCGCTATACGCTCACTTCGATCGAGTCCTGTTGCAGAACCGTCAACAGCGTTAAGCTCGATGTTTGACCGCCGATCCACTGCGTAGTTGAAAACGGCTGGGCAGTTGAACGGTTTGTCAGGCTATGCGGGTGTGCGACCGTGGCTCTCACCAGGAGCAGCCTGCACCCCTCAGGTACAGGAGCACACTCACGTGACGTCCTTCGAGCGGGCCATCCTTTCACCGGCCGCAACGACACCTTCACTGTCCGTCTCCGCATCACCTGACCAACTCCCAGTACTGCGATCACTGATCCGGACCGTGGCCGCCCACTATGCACTCTCGCTGAGCAGGTTGTCAGACCTGGTCCTCGCGGCAGACGAAGCTGCAACCATTCTCATCTCCCGTGCTCTCCCCTTCAGCACCTTGACGTGCACATTCGACGGAAACGTCGCCACTGTGCAGGTAATCCTCTCGACGACAACGACGGGTCAGATCACCACGAGCACCTCGTCCTTCATATGGCACGTCCTTGACACTCTGGCCGACGGCGTAGTCCTCGAGCAGGTCCCGCCCACCCTTCCAGAGAAAAACTGGATGGCCACGATCACACTCACCAAGGCGTTGCAGGCGGGTTCGTGACCCCGCCCGGCCTCGAGGACAACGAGTACACGGAGGTCACCGCTCTGTTCGTGCGCCTTGCCGCCCTGCCCGCCGACGATCTCGATTTCGAACGGCTTCGCACCGAAATCATCGAAATCTGTCTGCCCCTCGCCGATCACATTGCCCGGCGGTATCGAGGACGAGGCCAGTCACACGAGGATCTCGTCCAAGTCGCCAGTCTGGGTCTGGTCAATGCAGTCAATCGCTTCGACCTTGCGAAAGGTAAAGATTTTCTGTCCTTTGCCGTCCCGACGATGATGGGTGAGGTGCGCAGGCACTTTCGTGACCGGGGTTGGGATGTCCGAGTTCCACGCTCACTCCAGGAGAATTACCTAAGCCTCAAAAGGTCGCGAGCCACGCTCACCCAGACTCTCGGTCGCGAGCCCACGATCCCCGAGCTCGCGGCAGATCTGGGTGTCGAACCGGCCGACATCGTGAACATCGCGGCGGCCGGAGATTCCTATCATTCCGCATCGCTAGACGCCGTCACTGCGCCCGACGGGGCGTCAATCGGAGACACGCTCGGCGAGTACGACGCCGCGCTCGACGGAATCGACAACCACGAAACCCTCCGGCCTGCGCTCCTCGCTCTGCCTGAACGCGAACGGACAATCCTCGTGTACCGGTTCTTCGGGGAACTGACTCAATCGGAAATCGCCGAGAAGGTCGGCCTTTCCCAGATGCATGTCTCACGATTGCTCAGCCGGTCTCTCGAGTCCCTGCGCCGCGAAATCGGCGAAGTCACCAATTGAGGGACGATGGGCACGAAACAGGACGGACAAGGAAGCTCGCCCCGGTCCGCGGTAACTCGAAGGACTCACTCGACTGCTTTCGGATGATGGTGTGATGTGCTCCCGATTCGATCGTGTGCCCATGAGTTCGGCCTGATCCGGCACTGAATCATAGGTTCTGCAGGCGAAGCGGACGCATACGGTGGACAAGATGGCTCAGGACGCACTTTCGTGATCTTCGAGTCCACCGGCCATGCGTAGTTTCTTTGAGGTCTTTGCCGAGTTCGAGGTGCTCTTTCGAGAGCTGCTTCATCAGGTCGGCGAGGCCGTCTGCGATGGCATTGAGTTTGTGCTGAACGGCGTCGTCGGAGCGTTTCTGGGTGTTTTGGAGCAACGCCACGAGGAGGAATGTGACGATGGTGGTGACGGTGGTGATGATCAGTTGCCAGGTGACGATGGTGCCCAACAGGAAAAATGACGGAGCCCAGAGCACAACCGTGACATGTCAGATGCGCAATGGACGTGAGTTCCGCGGTGACCGAGGGGCCGGCGCCGCAGCGTCAGTAGTAGTGCCGCCGACCACCGACAGCATGTCCGGCGGCGCCGAGCGCGAACAGAACGACCCCGATCACCACGAGAATGATGCCGATCGTCCACAGGATCGAGATGCCAGTCAAGAAGCCGACGATCAACAAGACAATTCCGAGAATGATCATGGACCCTCCTTCGACACGGATCACCCATCGAGGGCGACGTACCCGCTGGTCACAGTCCTCAAACACTTGGAACGGGCTGGGCGCAGGTACGGCCGTGCCTGATGCGACCGACTCCTCGACTGCTTTCGGGTGGTGACACAGGGTGCCTTGTTTTCCGGTTTGATCGTCCACCTCACGGGTAGCACCTGTACGAGACCGGACCCTCAGTTCAAAGGCACAGTGGGAGGACGCACCAGTGGCTCGCCAAGACTCACAACCCCAACTCAAGGATCAGGACCTCTACGAAGAATTACGAAAGAAAGGGGATTCGAAGCAGAAGGCGGCACGGATTTCCAACGCGGCCGCCAATCGTGGGCGGTCGAGTGTGGGTAAATCCGGGGGCAAGTCTTCGCCGTACGAAGACTGGACGGTGGAGGAATTGAAGAAGCGTGCCAAAGAGCTGGATCTTCACGGTTATTCGAAACTCAAGAAGAGCGAACTGATCGATACCCTCCGAAATCACTGAACCTCGCCCTTGGCGTCAGGTCCACTCCGACACTCGGCTTCTGTGTACGAATCGCCATGCGACACCGCTCGGTCCGAAGCGCAGAAATCATGCCAGTATGGCCACCGCGGCGATGACGAAAACGATGACAACCAACGCGACCGCGACCATCGCTGCAATTCCTGTTCCTGGAAAGCGTTTGACGGTCGCGGGTTCGGGTTCGGACAATCCCGACGTCTGGGGAGCATCGGGCGGGGTGCTCCCCGGCTTGACCCCGCCTCCGGGTTCCAGGTCAGGGGTATTGTCCGGATCTGGTTCGGGCGGTGTAGAAGTCACGATGTTCCTCCCGGTCAACTTCCCTCGGAAGTCGTCGTCGATGCCTGGGGCTGCCGGAGCGTGTCGGTCAGTGTCGCGCAGAACGCCGGCAGATCATCGGGGTTGCGGCTCGATATCAACGTATTCGGTCCTGAAGTACAGACCACGACTTCTTCGTCCACCCACGTGCCGCCGGCGTTCGTGATGTCGGTGCGCAAACTAGGCCACGACGTCAGCGTGCGACCGGCGACCACGCCGGCTTCGACCAGCGTCCACGGTCCGTGGCAGATCACTGCGACAGGCTTCCCGGCGTCGAAGAAACTCCGGGCGAACGCCACCGCCCCTGGATTCACACGAAGGAAATCAGGGTTGGCCACACCACCGGGTAGGACGAGTGCGTCGTATTCCGACCACTTCGCCGACTCGACCACCGCATCCACGTCGAAGACGTCAGCTTTGTCGAGATGATTGAATGCCTGAATAGTTCCGGATTTTGTCGAAACAATCGACGGCTGAGCGTGTTCGGCAACCAACGCATCCCACGGGTCCGTCAACTCGATTTGTTCGACTCCCTCCGTCGCCACGAGGAATGCCACTTTCTTTCCTGCGAGTAGTCGACTCATGCTTGAACGTCCTCCCTCATCTTCGTCACAACCGTCGAGCGACTGCTCAGCTGGATGCGCCCTCGGTGTCGTCGAAGAACGACCATTCACCGTCATGCTGGACTTCCATGCGCCATCCCAGTTCCGAGTTGTCGGCGCGGGCATCGACGAACCAGGCATGCGCATCGTCAGCGCTGTCGATCTCGCGCGTCGCGGTGACGTCGCCTGCAGGATTGATCACTCTGTAAGTAGCCATTCGGGTCGGCTTCCCCAGCCGATGCTTCTTCAATCATCGACTGCGACGACGGCGTATCAACCCGTACCGTCACCATGGACGCTCAGGCGCTGACCCCGCGCGTCGTACGCCGACTGTACGGTTCACACACGAAGTGCGCGAGGCGATCAGAGAGGTCGCTGGTATGCGACCTGAGCCGTCAGAAACAGATTTACGACTTGGGGATCCCCGCATCTCCCCGATACGCAAACCGTCGACGATCATCTCGAGCCGAAGAGCGAAGCCATCGGAAGTCCAGACACATCACCACACCCATGCCGATACTCAGCATCACAAGCAACAGAACAACATTCAGCACCGTGCATCCACCCTTCTATGAGGCCGGCTCTCAGGCCGCCGTCACGCCGCGAAACGCAGCGGGCTTCCATTCGTGCCTGCGGAGGCCGTGGAATCCTTGGCACACGGCAAGTCTCCGACATCTCTTGCCACACGGCGGTCTTCGAAAGGTGCGATTCCCACGATCTCGCGCCACCACCTTTCGTGCTCTTCAGACTCCGTCCACGACGCGACATCCACCACAAGCCCTCCTTCACCGACCCCCGATTTGTTACCCAGCTCACGCACTGAGGAAACGTGACGTGGCAATGACCGTGCGCTCTGGGAGATCCGCGCGGTTGCAGGACGTCAACGAACTCGGCTGGGAAGAAGTTCAGTCGTCGGCGCCGAGGCCTTGGGGAACTGGACGATCGCATTCGTTCCGACGACGACCTGCCGGCACCGACGACGACCTGGTGGTGCCACTGACGGTGGGGTGTCAAGCACTCACACACTCGTCGAGCAATGTCGCAGCTAGCTCCTCGTTCATCCTGTGGCAGAACGGAGTTCGCGCAAGGCAATTTATGGAAGCCTTCTCCGCCGAACTCGATACCCTATGGCCGGCACCCGAGGAATATCTGCTCGAACAATCGATCTCCCCGCTCGACGACCAGCGCTGAACTCCGAGCGCGTCCGTGGCTCGGTAACGAGGCGTCTGTTGCCGAGGAGCCTGCTTTGTCACCGAACCAACGGTTCTCGATTCGCTACGAACGGGCTCTGCCGGACGGGGATGGGAGTCGACGTCCGGCAGAACAACAGTCCCGAGCCAGCACAGACCGGGACGATTCTCACCCTGCACCCGATCGGCTGAAAGTACCAGCCCTCACCGGACTGAAATGCGACACGTGTGATGCAGTGCTCTCTCATTGGTTTCGGAAACCCAGACAGTTCCGGCCCCACAACGAGGGTGCGGTGTGTGTGTGCCGATCGTAGGGTGGCCCAGCGGCAGGTCGGAGGAGTCACACCTCACATCAACCGATCAGCACGACCCCGGACGCGGACCCTCGCACGCTCATTGCCCGGCATCGGCGAGGGCTTGTCATCATCTCTAGGTGATGCGCACACTCGCCAGCAGATCCTCTGCCACCGCCCGCAGTTTCGTGTTGGTGCGTTGGGATCTCTCGACCAGCATCGCGAACGCCGCATCCGCATCGACACCGTGGACCGCCATCAACACCCCCTTCGCCTGATCGATCACCGCCCGCGAATCGAGAGCACGCTCGAGCTGCAGAGCCAACTGCCGGGCACCCCGGTAACGTTCGGTACTGCCGATCGCATACCCAGCGGCAGTGGTGAACAAATTCATCAACGCCACCTCAGAACGAGCGAACCCGTCCGCACGGCTGCCGTACACGTTGACCGCACCCGCACGCACCCCGGGCTCGAGCGCAGGCAACGGAATCGACAGGAAACTCTGCACCCCGAATCGCCGGGCCTCGGACGCCAGACCCGGCCACCGCTCACTGGCAGTCGTGCGGTCCGCCACCACGATCTGCTCGCTCTCCGCGGCCTCGATACACGGACCCGCCCACGACCGATACTGCAGCTCGTCTACTATGACGACCTCACGGGACGTGCGCGCCGCCGTCGACGCAGCACCCTCCTCATCGAGAACCGTCACCCCCGCCATGTCCGCATCCTCGATCAACTCCACCGCATGCTCACACAACCGGTTCAGATACTTCTCGATGTGACCGGCCGGATTCAACACCCGATACAGATCCTGCAACGCTTCGGCAGCCGCATCGAGCGGAGGAAACCACCCATCACCGACAGCAGCGCTTCGTACGACATCCATCCCACACCTCACACGCACTCCCACGAGACCGTGACGGCACACGACGAAAATGGGCAAAACCCCGATCTCCACTTGTCAACAACTCACGAATGCCCGAACACACCACCACCAAACCCCACCACGACGCCGCGGTCCCGCCGCACCAGCAACCCGAACCAAAGGGTGGTTCGCCGGCGCCGAGGTGTGAGCGCCGACGCCAGCGAACCCGATGCGCATCCCGGCACTGCCCGTACCAGGATGCCCCATTTCGGGGCTGACCCACCCCCGGCGAGCGGACAGCCGGAAGGCAGGTCGTCTGCGCGGCGCCCCGAAATCCTTTTCGAGTGCTCCCGATACCGCAACCCAGAGGTATCCCACACACCACCAACGCAAACCCGCCCCGACCACAGACCTTCAACGGTATGGGGAAACGCCGCAACGCCACATCCATGCGGACCCACTACCGACCAGACGCACCTACGTAGCCAAGATCGCCGGTCTGCGCCTCCCCACACCTGTAGTGGCTACACGGAGTACAAACAGCTGTCGGCTTCACCCTCCTCGGACGGTTCTGCGGACGATTCTGCAATCACACGTCGACATCGAACGTCGCATCATCTTCCTCGACTCCGGACGGCTCCCCGTCCCGAAGTCCTCCTCCAGCCTCGCGGAGCACCCTTCCAACAGCGAATTACATCGCGGTTCAGCGCTAAAGTCTCCGTGTCTCCGTTCCAACGAGACGGAGACGAACGCGTAGCCTTCATGATTAGGCTCACTGGCGGGTGCAGTCGGTGGCCCACAAACTGTTGAGGAGCTTCGGTCGGTATCAGTCTCGGTCAGTCCACCGTGATCGAGCCCCTCAACCTCCGAGAGGACACTCACCGAGCCAACCGGTACCATCGGTATTCGTAGAGACTGCAACAAGATTCACAACTGAACTACCGTCTTCCGAAAAAGATCGAGCTATTGGATGGCCGTCAGGAGTGCACGGCCGACAGAGGGGGTCTGTCCAGAAAACGGTGTAATTGGTTGATTTCTAACTACTTTCGTCCGGCAGACAGCCGTCCGTCGAACGTTATCTCGAAGGCATTCAGTGCTGCCTTCCATCGGTTGGACCAGCGTTGGC
>NZ_LPNP01000064.1:0-36728 GCF_019266045.1 Rhodococcus sp. MH15 | reverse complement strand
CGGTGTGTCACAGGGTTGGTCCTTCTTGGTCGAGAACGGCTATTTCGCAATTCCCATTCTCGCGCCGAGGACCAGCCCGTCTACTTCAGTCCCGCGTCAGCAACGTCCGTACCCGCAACAACTAGCGCAGTCTGCAATCAATCTCGGTCGGAGCCAAATGCGCCTTGGCGACTACGCGGCAGCGGAAGCGAGGTTCGCCGAAGCAATCGACTTTCTACGAGACGATCACGATGATCACCTGATGGCCAACGCGTTGTCGGGTCTCGCGGAGTCGGGGCTGCGGCAAGGTGCGGCCGACGGGGCCCAGGGCCACATCGAGCAGGCACTCAAAATTAATGAACGAATCCAGAACTCCGATGGGGTCAGCATTGCGCACGCGCTGTTTGCGCAGCTCCTGTTGCTGGAAGGCGCACCGGATGAGGCTGAGAGGCATGCGCTCGTATCGCAGGAGAAGAGCGAGAAGTCGAACAATGCTGCCGGCCTTGGCACAGCAGCCTGGCTGCTCGCGGAGGTGGCATTCGCGAAAGGAGGGACTTCACGCGCGAGGGCGCTACTGAGGGAAGCGACTGTACACGCCAGGAAGGCTCAGAGCCCCTTGCTGGATCGGGACATCGAGCAAACCTCCGTGAAGCTCAGCGCAGCGGGGACCTAGTAGTAAATTCTCGTCATCGAATCGGCTTACAAGGCTTCGACTGAATCCAAGTGAGGCTCGGCCAGAATAGACAGGTCAGCCGGCCGTCGGGCAGCGTGCCGCAACCTGTGTCGATGAAGGCTCGATCGTGTTCGATCCGGGGGAGAAGGCGACGCTGAGGAGAGTGACCATAGATTGCGAATCGCTCGGTGTCCCCTGTCGTGTCGATCTCATGGGCCGGGCGTTCATGCGTTGCAACAACGCCGTCTACCACAACCTGATTGGCGAGCGAGTTCAGAAAGTCAATGTGTGTGGCGGGAACACTTTCCCGAAGCTGGGACAGTACGTCGGCTCGCGGCGCACCGACGTAGGACACAACCGTGGATGCTCCCCCGATCCGCAAGAAGCTGTCAAAACCGTCGCCCACTAGCGAGTCAAGGAAGGCTTGATCGTGATTCCCCATGATGAATGACGTAGAGATTCCCTTGGTCTGCTGCAGTCGGATCAGGAAGTCAATTACCTCACGAGAGTGCGGTCCACGGTTCACGTAGTCACCGAGGAAGACAAGGTGGGAGGTGCGAGAGCGTGCCGCTGTTACGAGTTCGTCCAGTTCTTCAATGCAACCGTGAATATCACCGATGAACCCGATCTCGTTCATAGAATTACTTTCGGAAGCTCGGCGTAAGGAAGGGATTCGTCCACGCCGAGAGCTAAGGTAGCCAGCTTCTCAAGGTCAGGATTGCTTGTCGATGAGCTAACGATGAGCGCGTGTAGGGATCCAAACGGGTTGTCGCCGGGTGCGCCTACTACCTCAATCAGGCGTTGGCGCAAATCGTCGAGGACACCGAGACTAGGAGCAGGATACTGCTCTGGATGCGACGACAGCAAGATAGTCAACTCTGGCTGATTGAACCGCACCGCCAATTCCTCGACTGAGAAGCATGGACGCCCATCGCGTAGAGCCAGGGTGTAGATGGCCGTGCGGAGTAAGTACCGAGCGACCTGGCACAACCCCGGCAGATAGATAGATTGCTCCTCGCGTGGCAGATCGAGAACAATTGCGAACTCGCGAATCCGTTGGAGTAACTCCTGTGGGTCGGGCGGGGTGAACGTGCTCAAGATTTCGGCCATTCGGCCTTCGGTGTCGTGCAAGGCAATCCCGTCCCTCGCCAGATGCATCCCGAAGAGGGTAGCTCGGGCATCGGCCAGTTGGGTGGGGGTGTAGGCGCTCAGGCTTAACTTGCCTTCCATTCCGGAGTCGGCCCGGAACTGTGACATAACGAGAAGGTCTAAGTCAGAAGTGGCTGATGCATCGCCCCGCGCCCAACTGCCGTAAAGCAGTACACCAATCGCGTTTCCCTGAACTCGCGTGCAGACCTGCTCAATGAGCATGTCGTCGACCAGAAGTTCCGCGAGTTTTTTGCGGATGGCCTCAAGATCGACCGGCGATTCAGGTTCGTGCCAATCTAACTCGAATGGATCAGTATTGGTCACACCTATCGTCCTTCCGTACTGATCAGCAATGGACGATGGCCTCGGGTGCACATTGCCCGTGTATGTACCCAAGCGATAGCGCTCTGCAGCGCCATTCAATTATGCACGGCAGCCTCGGGTGGAGCGCTGCCAGTGGGACCTCATCGTGTAATGCCCACATAGACCGTCCACACCCCGCCGCAGTGGCTCTGCTGTCAAAATTCAGGTGCCATTGACAGGTTGTGCGACGGGACGGTCCAGGCGAGCCGCTCAGCGGTGTTCGACAGATCTCGCGGTGAGGCATCGACATCGATGAAGCCAGCCTGCGTCGAGCCGTCTGACGACGCTAACGACTGATGCGCAATTTGCTCTACCGCTGAGGTTTCACCTCACCGATCTACATCGCGCTGCAGTCCGGGAGCTGAAGGGCTTTCAGCTGACCAAGCCCAAGGTTGCTGGCTGATTCCCCGCCGACTTGCAGCGTTAACTTCGGCATGTACTGCTGGCGTGTCAGACGGCGTGGACGAAGCCTTGAATGGGCGCGACCTCCGGCCTGTGTGGGCACCCCTGGCCGCAGACTTCGTGTGGGGTGCCGACGTTCCGTATGTACAACTCCCCGAAGCGAAACCCAAGCGTCGCCCGATCCAGCGTGAGTATCGACCTGCGGTGTACCGGCGGGGCGGGCGGAGAAACTGGGCAGGGAGATGCAGATGCTGTCGACACCGATCATCGATCACCGTGCAGCCGCGGATGGGCAGGTCTCGGCCGACAACGAACCCGCAGGGTGCCGGCACGGGAGGGCTCCCGATTGGCGCGCTACATACCCAACTCCGGAAGCAGAACGCCCACGCGCAGCGTGTGCTGCGGGCCGTCGAAGCAAGGAAACCTGTCGGACCGATAGGCGACGATGGCCCGTAGCGTCACAGAGACCGCCGCGACGGTATGCCGGCGCGGCAGTGAACGGCCCAGCGTCGTCCCCAGCGGCATCACCAAACGAGAAATGGAGACACAAGATGAGCGTCGACGGATTCGTGTTCGTAGATCTCGAAACCACCGGCACCGAAGCCGAAGTCTGCGAGATCCTCGAAATCGGGTTCGCGCTGTACTCTGCCGACCTCATGCCGATCGAGCGTTTCGAGGCCCTCGCAGTCACCACCGGTACATCTGCCCTGATCGACCGACTTCACACCGATCCAGCGTTCGACGTCGTGAAGCGAATGCACACTGACAACGGGCTATTCGCCGATCTACGTACTGAAATCGCAGCAGCCGGCGACAACGCACCGCAGGATCTGTCCGGCTTCGAATCCGATATTGTCGATCTCCTCGCGCGGTGGGGCGTCGACAGCTCGACTCCACTATGCGGCAGCTCCCACCGCATGGACCGCGAGTTCCTGGCGCGGTGGATGCCGAAGACAGACGCGTTGTTCTCCTACCGGATTATCGACGCCTCGTCGTTCCGCGAAGCTGGCTTGCGCCTCGACCGCGAACGGACGAAATCACGTCTCGATCTCGTCGCCAAATATGGGGCACCCGCTCACCGCGTTGTCGAGGACATGCACCACTCTGCGAACGTGCTGCGCGTATTCCATGACAGAGCCCCGATTCCCCTCGGCGCGTGACCTGTCGGACGTCTCGAACGGGCCGGTCACCCGAGAGCTCCGAGCTAGTCCGCGAACGCCGGCGATTGCGCGCATGAATCGCGTCGTGGAGAGTCCAGTCAAGGGTCGGTAGCGAGACTGTCGTCCGAGTTTTGTTGATGGACAACCTGATCGAGTGACGTCGTGGGAGTACAAATGGGCCAAGTTTGGAGCCCTAAGTGGTTCGTGTTGACGACGGTTGAAAACTGGTCCTGGCCCACTTTCCGTGATGGCGCTCGCGGCACCTACCATCGCGGCCTCAACGGACGCGGTGGACCACGCAAAAACCTAACAACCCCTGCACCTGAGTTAGTGTCAGCTATGTCATGACAACGCAGTGTGTCAACGGCATCTGAATCTTGATCCCTTTCCGGCATCTGAAAGTTGACCCCTGCGTGCGGTTATGCGATCAGGTCTCGGTTTTCTGACTGGGCATCGGACGGCCGAGATCACGATCCTTGAGGCGATAGCTGTCACCTTTGAGCGAAATGACATCTGCGTGATGGACCAGCCTGTCGATCATCGCCGCGGCCACGACCTCGTCGCCGAACACCTCGCCCCATCTATCTGGGGTTGGCACTTGTTCGTCTCCGTGGAAACCCGCAGCTCGCTGGGACTTCAGCATGTTTTCGCGTTCTAGCCTTCTCAAGCTGTGAGCGGTCTATATTAGGTGCTACCTTAATCGTTCAGGTGTGAAGAAGGTGTGCTGATGACCGAAGGTCTGCGGCTGATCCCGGGCAACGTCGTTCCGATAGAGTCGATCGAGTCAGATCCTGTTGTGTTCCAACGCAACTGCGTGGACGCCTTCGTCGCGTCCTGGCGAGCTCGGGGCTTCAGCCCAGTCACTATCGACAACGACATCGGGCTACTCGAGCGGACGCTGACGGCACTGGGCCGGCCGGCGTGGGAAGTCACCGCCGAGGACATCGACCGAGTCGTTGGCAGCCTCGCAGTCGCGGGCCGTGCTCCGTCGACTCGGCGGGAGTATGTGCAGATCTTCAAGGGATTCCACTGGTTCCTCCAGGTTCGCAAGGCAGCCGAGATCGAGGCCGTGTTCGGGGTGAAGCTGGTCTGCCCGGTGGATGAGTTCAACGCCTCCCGCCATGTCGGCGACGATTCGCCGGCGCTGGTGCCGCCTCCGACTCCGGAGCGCGTGCGGGAGTTCTTCGAGTTCATGAAGGCGCGCATCATCACCGCCCGAAAATATGGGCCGGCAGCTCGGGACTACGCGCTGTTCCGGACGCTCTATCATGCCGGACTGCGCTCGGAAGAGGCTGCGCTGCTCGACCTTCCGGATGTGCATTTCGATCGTGGTCCGTTCGGCAAACTTCATGTCCGCTTCGGTAAGGGCGCCAGGATGTCCGGTCCTCGGCCGCGATGGGTTCCGATGCTCGACGGTCTGGACCTGGTGCTGCGCTGGTTCCTGACCGACGTGCGGCCCAAGTTCCCGGACTCGCCGGTGTTGTTCGCCGCCGAGTCCGGCGGGCCGCTGCATCGTGGAACGATCCGCAACCGGCTGCGATATCTGATGGAGCTCGAAGGGCGCCCGCGTTCGGAGCGGTTCAGCCCGCATGCGCTGCGACGTGCGTGCGCGACCCACAACTATGAGCGTGGCGTGGATCTGGTTGCGATCCAACAGCTTCTGGGTCACTGGACCGTCGGATCGACGATGCGGTATGTCCGGCCATCGGAGACCTTCATCGAGGACGCGTATCGGCGCGCGGTGACCACCACCCTGGCCGAGCTCAGCGGAGAGGACGAGCGAGCGTGAGGATCAAGTGGCGACTGCGGATGGCCGCGGCCCAACGCGAAGTGTGGACCGGGACCGAGCTGCGCAGGCTACTGGCAGACAAAGCCGGGCTGGAGATGTCGGCGGCGTCGGTGTCGGCGCTGTTCACCAAGGAACCCACCCAGATCAAGATGACGACGCTGATCGCGTTGTGCACTGCCTTGCAATGCACTCCGGACGACTTGTTCGAGATCGACACCACTCCCGTCGAGCGTCCTGCCGAGCCGCCAATCCGACCGGCGCCGACGCAGCGCCAAGCCGTCAACGCCCGCGGCCGCTCGCTGCCGCCGATGTGACGCTTCGACCTGGAAGTCATTGCAGAACATGGGTAAACGCCAGCGTGACTGTGTCGAGTGCGGCGGACCGGTGGGCATCATCGGCCGCGACCTGTGCTGCCGGTGCACCGCCCGCGCCAAGGACGCGGCCGCCAAGCAACCGTGCCCTGACTGCAGCCGCAGTAGGGTGCTCGTCGTCGAGACAGGTCGTTGCGTGCTTTGTTCCCGCCGGTGCGCGCAGTGCGGTCACAAGGTCCGCTTCGCGGAGGCCGTGTTGTGCCGGGGCTGCCAACACAAAGCCGACCTGCAAGCTCGGCAACAGGACTGTCCGCGGTGCGGCAAACCCGGGTATCTGCGCGTGGACACCGGCTGGTGCGGTCACTGTTCGAGGCCGCGACCTTCGAAGAAGCCCCCGCACGTCTGCGTCGCCTGTGGCGTGTTGCGCCGCCATGCCGGCCGCGGCATGTGCTCGCGATGCTGGCAGCGCCATCCGGATCGGCCGCATGTGGCCGGCGAACATCTCCTAACACGTCTTGCCGACCCGCCGGATTGGCTGCCCGGCCTGATCACCTGTCTCGCCGACGGCTATTCGCCAGGCCGTGCGTGTGTGGCGGTCACCGAGCTGGGGCGACTGCTCGACGACGAGCACTCCAATCATCCGCCGTCCCTGCTCGATAGGGCACGCCGCTCAGGTCGTTCCATGGGTCCGCTGGCCAGATCGATGCAGGATTTCTTCACCGAACACGGGCTGGCGATGCCGACCGACCAGAACGAGCGACTCGCCGCCGGCCGTCGGCAACGGCGGATCGAAGCGGCCCCAGAGCCGCTGCGGCCGGCAATCGCAGGATTCGCCGAGTTCATGCTTACCTCCAGGGCCCGTGCTCGCCGGGCCGGAACACTGCCCCGCAGCGATTCGACCATAGAGGCCGCACTGGCGGCCGTTCGAGATTTCGCTTCGTTCTTGAACAGTGAACGCGGGAAACAAGATTGGGCGACCGTCGAGCTCGGCGACGTCGAGGCGTTCCTAGTTTCCCTGCCGAAGTCGCGCCAGCGAAGAATCACCGTGCTGCGCCAGTTTTTCCGATTCGCGCGCAGTCACCGTCTGGTCCTTGTCGATCCGACGAAGAGCCTGGACAGCAAAGAGGCCAAGGGTTTTCGTGGCCGGACGCTCACTCTCGAGCAACAGCGCCGGTTGTTCCAGCGGTGGACCACCGACCTGCTGGTGCATCCGCATGAATCCCTGGTCGGCATCCTCGCCTTGCTGCATGGCGCTTCCAGTCGCGAAGTCCGGCTGATGACCTGCGACGATGTTGATCCGATTCGACAGACCGTCAGGCTTGGCAAGCGACCGCATCCGGTCCCGATGGACCCAGCGAGCTGGACGATCGTGCAGCGCTGTTTGGCCCATCGCGCCTCCTGGCGAACCGCCAATCCGCACGTCATCGTCACCAAAGGGACCAAGGCCGGACGGTCACCCGCATCGGTCGCCTATCTGAGTCATGTGCTCGACGATTGCGGGTTCGGCCCACGGATGATCCGCTGCACTCGCCTTATCGATCTGGTCAACACCATGGATCCGAAGCTCGTCGCCGCGGCATTCGGCATGACCGCCGAGGCCGCCATGATCTACCTGGCAGACTTCGTCGACCCGACCCGACTGCCGAACCCGTGAAACTTCGGCGCCACTACGCACAGATTCGCGCGAACATGTGCGCTTTGGAGAAGGACTCGTTTGACGCGATCGCGACGGAATTCTTCTCCTCCCGTTCGGTCAACACCTGGAAAAGCAGCTCAGCACCTCGCTTGTCGAGTTCCATGTAACCGAGTTCGTCCAGCAAAAGTAGATCCACTCGGCCGTAGCGGGCGATCGTGCGGGCGAGTTGTTTCTCGTCGGCGGCTTCGACGAGCTCGTTCACTAATCGGGTGGCGAGGACGTATTTGACGCGGTAGCCCGCTTCGGCGGCCGCCGCGCCGAGCCCGATGAGTAGATGCGATTTCCCGGTTCCGGAGTCCCCGATCAAGCACAGGGGTTGGCCTTTGCGGATCCAGTCGCCGGTGGCGAGGGTGCCGATGGTGGCGGGATTGATGTTGGGGTTGGCGTCGAAATCGAAGTCGGCCAACCACTTTTCGCGAGGGAACCCTGCTCCCTTGATTCGCCGCACCACACTTCGCCGGTCACGGTCGTCGCATTCGGAAAGCAGCAACTCCGCCAGAAATCCGTAGTACGAAAGCTGGTCCTTGCGGGCGGCAGTGGCGGCGTCCGCGACGACGGCACGGATGGTGGGTAGCCGTAGCCGGCGGCAGGCTTGATCGACTGCGGCGGTGGCGGCTTCCTCGGTTAAACCTCGGCGGCGCAGCGTGGTGGAAACCGTGACGGGTGGACGAACCATGTTCGGGCCTTCTTTCACTCGGCTCGGGCGGCGGATGGGGCGAGATTGCGGCGTTCGGGGAGTCGCAGGAGTTGGTCGTAGTGATCGACCGTCGGTGCGGGCCGAGAATCGGCTGGCAGACCAGCGATGATCGCTGCCGGATCGGCGAGACGGCGTTGGGTCAGGCTGACAACGCGTTGCTCGCGGCCGTCGCGACGAGCAACGAGATGACGGCCTGAATCAGACCCACCCGCATCGACCTCCGATGATGCGTGTCGGCGGGCTTCGACCGCGACGACATCAGCGGTCACTGCACCCACGGTCAGCGCGGCTTCGATGCCCGCGATTACGTCATCGCTATCGATGGTGCGGTGCAGGAGCAGGACATCGATGAGTTGGCGGGTTCCGCCGGCGTCACCGTCGGTTTTGCGGGCCGCCGCCCAGAACGCGTCATGAGCGGCGGTGAACGTCCCGTTTCTGCGGGCTGCGGCCAAAGCGCTGGCCCCTGGCAGGGCACCGGGTTTGGTGCGCAGTACTTCCAGGTAGTGGTCGAGATCGAGGCTCTGACCGCCCCGGGCGATGACCCGTTGATGGCGAGCGATCGCCGCCCGTCCGTCGAAGACCACCACTTCCGATGCCCGCAACGACACCCGCACCTTCCTGCCGATGAAACGTGCTGGGACAGAGTATTTCGCCATCCGCAC
The DNA here is from genome assembly GCF_019266045.1 of Rhodococcus sp. MH15. Lineage (NCBI taxonomy): Bacteria > Bacillati > Actinomycetota > Actinomycetes > Mycobacteriales > Nocardiaceae > Rhodococcus > Rhodococcus sp. MH15. Next base: position 27,847 of record NZ_LPNP01000064.1, on the reverse strand, counting down.
CGTGATCAACGCTGACCGATCGACCCGCGGTTCCAGCGACAATCCAGGATCGAAGCCCTCGCCTGGAACAGGGCGCAGAAGCGGTGCTTCGACGGCGAAGTCCTGCCCGACAGTGCGTATCCGGTCATTGATGCGCCGACTGTCGTCGGCGGTGTCCCAGCCGCGGATCTTCTCGTTGAGCTCATCGAGGGAGTCGACAACAGGCATCGGGGACAATCGGTTTCGGCGGAACCGGCCCACCTCGCCCTCTACACCGCCTTTTTCGTGCGCCCCGGAGATACCAGGCTGGCAGTAAAACGGGTCGAACCCGAAGTGCGAACGAAACAGCACCCACCGCGGGTTCTCCACACGAGCACGAGATTGCCCGTAAATCACTTTCTGCACTGCACTGGTCAAATTGTCGTAGCGAATGTGACGGGTCGGGACACCGCCGATCTCGTCGAACGCGGCGATATGACCTTCGAGGAACGCTTCCTGCCCTTGGGTCGAGTACACGCGGTGCACGGATTTCCCCGAATGCGAGAGCCGGAAGGCGAACATGTGGCATTTCGTTTTCACCCCGGCCAGGATCACCCATACTTCACCGAAATCGACTTCCGCTTCGGCACCGGGTGCGTGTTCCTGCGGGACGAATACTTCGATGCGGCGTCCGGCTTCGACGTCGATCTGTGCTCGCCGGACCCGCACGTAGTCACGCACCGTGGAATACGAAAGGTGCTGCGCTCCATGTTCGTCGGCCAGCCTGGCGAGGATTCGGCGGGCCGTGTGGCGTTGTTTTCGTGGTGCGTCGATATCGGCGGTGAGCATGGCGTCGATCGCGGCTTTGAACGGATCCAGTTTCGGGGAACAGCGCACCGGGATCTTTCTCGGTGGCGGCTCCGCTTGCGCCAACGCCATCCGCACCGTTGCCCGGCCGACCTGGTGGCGGCGGGCCAACTGCCGGATCGAATACTCCTCGATCCGGGCGTCACGTCGAATTCGGGCGAACAACTCCATTCGAGTCTCCATCACTGCCCTCCAGCAGTTGCTGGCATCCGAACAAGCCAGATGGCACCAACTCTGAGGTGGGCTCAGCTCAAACCGTCATCATCGGTCCGGCGAGTCGCAGATGGGTCTGGGTCTGGCCGTCACGGTGGTCTCGACTCAAGCTGTCATAAACAGATGTGTACCCGTCAAGTGCTATGTGGTGAGCGCGGTAGTACCAGAACCAACGGTCCGGGCCGACGCGCAGCAGCTTCGCGATTGTAAGCGGCTGGTCCGAAGATAGGGTCGCGGTCGACCATTCGTGTTGCATCCAGGAGGTAGCTGCTCCGACGGGATTGTCGAATCGGCGAAAGTCCAGCCTTTCGCCGACAACGGCGATGTTCACGTCGTCATGCAGTTCCGGGACACCGTCCGTCACGCGTAGGTGAAGGCCTGCAATACCGAATTCACGGTGAGCGATGACCGTTGCGGATTCCAGGCGGTCTGCGTCCAGTTCTCCGGTCAACTCGGCATACTGCGCAATGACGTACGGGGTTGTGGGGTCGAGCGTCTGCGCGAAATATAGAGACCGTTGCGCGGCCGTCAGTGACGTCATACTCGGGCCCGGATAACGACGATTTCCTTGATGTCCTGTCCAGGTTCGATGACGCGCATCGACTCGAGATATGTCCTGCGCGACAACTGGGCTGTACCGTCCCAGCTGTGTGCGGGGCCGATTCGCGGCTTCCGGTTGCATAGCGACGGAACGTTAGGTGGGGTCGCTATGACGAGGTCGTATCGACGACCGCGCAACAGGGGCAGGAGGCCCCCACAGCTGACGCGGATTCTGGCGCCATGGAACTGTCCGCTCAACCACGGGCAGACTGCAGCGCGGCGTGAGATGTCGGCAGCGAAAACTGATTCGGTGCCGGGACCGGCTGCACAGGCGTTCACAGCGCCACGACCGGAGCGCGGGTCGAGTACCTGGGACGAAGCATCCATGTGTTCGGCGAGTGCGGCATCCGAAATCAATCGGGTACGGCTTTGTGGTGCATACACTCCGGGGAATCGAATCATCACACTGCGCTCCTGTCGTCGACTCGCTCTAAGGGGATTTTTGCGCCTGTTCCTTCCGCACGGTCCTTGCTCCGCTCTCACCGATTCGATAGACGTAGCAAGGGGAGTTGTGTTCGAGCCGTTCACTTGCGTCGGTGGTGATCGGGACTAGGACCACGGTGACCTCTGTCGTCAGTGCAGGCAATATTTCGAGTCGTATGCGTGCATTCGGCCAGAGAACTGTACAGAGAACCAGAATCGCGGAAAGCGGAACGAGCACGACGACACAGCGGACGAGAAGTGGACGCGCCGACAATCCGCCGATCCTGGTCAGTCCCACGCAGACCAACGTAGGGAGCATTTCTTGGAGAGTTCTGGGGGCACGTGCTCGCGTGGATTCTCTTGCCGGAGTGCATTGCCGTCCCGACCTCGCGCACTTTCAGCCGGCTGCCGGAAGGATGAGTTCGAAGGCGGAGCCGACCCCTGGCGTCGATTCGATAATGACTTCGCCGCGATGTGCATGTGCGATCTCGCGGACCAACGACAATCCGATTCCGTATCGGCGCGAACCTGCAGGCTGCATCTCCCCATGCGAGAACCTGTCGAACAGAATGGGGACGACCTCGGGAGCGATCCCGATTCCGGTGTCGCTCACACGGACTTTGACCTGATCACGATCACGTTCGACACGGAGAAGGACGTGACCGCCCGGTCGCTCATGCGCCAACGCATTATCTACGAGCGCGAGAACAGCGCGGCGCAGAGCAGATTCGATCCCCAGGACCACAGGTTCGCCCGTACCCGACTCACTGGTTTCGACGGAGACCCCCGATTTCTGGGCGTGATCTGCGACGCTGCCGCGCACTTGCTCACAGACCGCCGCCATATCGACCCGATGCCTCGACTGTCGTCTGTCATCCATCGACGCCGCCATCAAAAGATCTTCGATCACTTCGCCCAGAGCGCGAGTGTCGTCGACCAGTCCGTTCAATTGAGCTACCAGCTCGAACGACTCGATCGAATTTCCTCGACGGGCCAGAAGTTGTGCGCGAGTATGCAATACGGTCAATGGTGCGCGGAGTTCATGCGACGCATCGGCGACAAATCGTCGCTGCAACTCGAGAGCCTGGCTCAGCGGCCTGATCGCACGCCGTGACAACAGAAACACGACACCCACGGATGCAGCAATACCGGTGATTTCGGCGAATCCGAGCGCCAGGAGAAGTCGCTGTCTGCCGGTTTCGTATGGCTCGAGTGCTGCGACAACTGCCACACGGCCTTCGGCGCCATCCGAGACGAGGGCGCGATAATTTTGAGCTGCACTGCTGAAATCGGTATAGCCGACCGGCGAGTCGAGGAGACCAGTGGTACCACGAGGTGCGCGTGGGCTGACAGCAACGGCACCATCGGCCGAGCGGAATGCGAGCGACATACCAGGGGGCGGATCATCCGCATCGTCCGCCGTCGCCGCAACCTCGGTCAGTGCAGAGCGGATTTGACGATCCTGTGCCCGCGCGTAGCCGAGGTACGATACGGCTCCCACGATCAACAACACGGCGCCCAGCGCGACGGCAGCCTGTATCGCCGCGGATCGGCCGGCTCGCCGTAGACGCGCCTCGTCGCCGAAGCCAGTGGTAGATCCTCGGTGGCCCTTGACTTTTCTGCGGCAGATCATTCTCCGAACCGATACCCGAGGCCGTGAACCGTTGCGATGACATTCCGGCCGAGCTTACGTCTGAGGTAGTGAACGTAGGTATCGACAGTGCCCGGGGTGTCTGCGCTTCCGAACACGTGCTCGAGCAGTTGGCTGCGAGAGAAGACTTGTCCAGGTGACGCGCACAGAAGTCCGATGAGTTCGCTCTCTCTTTCCGACAGTGAGGTCACCGAACCGGACGCCGTGTCCGTGGCTGTCCGGTTGGCGCGATCGACTTCCCATCTGCCGACGTGGATCGGACTGGCCGAGGCGCGGCGGCGAAGCAGGGCGCGTATTCGAGCCAGCAATTCGGGAATCTCGAAGGGTTTGACCAGATAGTCCTCTGCGCCGGCATCGAGCCCCTCGACACGATCAGTGAGGGCACCACGTGCAGTGAGGATCAACGCGGGGACGCTAGAGTCGCGTGCTCGGAGGGTCCTGAGTAACTCGACGCCGTCGACGACCGGCAAACCTCGATCGAAGACGAACACGTCGTATGCCCGTGTCAGCGCCAAATGAAGGCCAGCTTGCCCGTCGTGCGCGACATCGACATCGTGCCCTTCGTCCTCGAACAAGTCCGCGAGCAAGCCCGCTAGTTGCCGATCGTCCTCGACGAGAAGAATTCGTGGGTTCGGGGCCATGAGTGCGAGCCTGCCACGTCTGTTCTGAGAACTCTCCAAGATTGTGTCTGGATCGTGGACGTCAGAGCCAGCGAGGGGTGTTGCGCCGACTCACAGCGGCTTCACAGCGACCGTCCAGGTGTGTATCAGCACCGAGGCCGATTGTTGAGTTCTTCATCGAGCATTTGAGAGCGGGCATCAGATGAATACACCGGAAGACGGATTCCGAAAGGTACGAGCAGTCACCGGAACCCTCGTGGCATTGGGAGTGGTCGGGGTCATCGGCGGAACGGCCCTTGCTTACTCCGATACCCAAACGGTGGCGACTGTGACGACGGTCAACGACATCCCTTCCGCTAACTCGGGCGCGGGCACTGCCTCCACCCCGACGTCCACAACTGCAACACCGCGCCTGTCGAGCGGGAGTTCCGGCGCTCACGGCTCCCACGCTCGATCGGCCGGATCGTGACCGCGGTGTCGCCTGTCGCGAGGTCGGAGTGGACGTTATGGGGAATCGAGGCGTCGATAGTGGTGACGGACCCTGAATCTCTCCTACCGGCCAGGTTGATCGTGGACGAATACCTAAACCGAATAGAATTGGCATGCAGCCGATTTCGCGATGATTCCGAGATTCGGCTGATTGAGAATGCCCGAGGTATCCCGGTCGAAGTGAGCAGCACTCTCGCACGCCTACTCCGAACAGCGCTTGATGGCGCCCGGATCACAGAAGGCGCGGTGGATCCAACCATCGGGGCGGCGATGATCGCACTCGGTTACGACCGCGACTTTGCACTGATCGAGGGCCGGGAGGTACCGATCCGAACGTCATTCGTCTCGAACCCACTGTGGAGTTCGGTCCGACTTGACGGGCAAACCGTCACTGTCCCGGCCGGTGTTCAACTCGACCTTGGAGCAACAGCGAAGGCGCTGGCGGCGGACGACTGTGCACTAGCAGTCAGCGCGAAGCTGAATTGCGGAGTGTTGGTGTGTCTGGGAGGAGACATCGCCACAGCAGGCCCGTCACCCGACGGTGGTTGGACAGTCCTGGTGCAAGACGGCGACGACGCTCCTGCCAGTAACGTCGTTCTTCCTCCGGGAGTGGCCGTCGCCACCTCGAGCACCAGGAAGCGCCGGTGGTCGCAGAACGGTCGAAACGTGCACCACATCATCGATCCTCATAGTGGTCGCAGTGCAGATGGCACATGGCAGACGGTCACTGTTGCAGCCAACAGTTGCGTGTCGGCCAACCTCGCAAGTACTGCGTGCGTTGTACGAGGGTTTGCCGGTGCGCAGGAGCTCGAGATCGAAGGTTTGCCGGCGCGGCTGGTGGGCTCGTCGGGTGAGATCCGTCTGCTGAACGGGTGGCCGTCAGATCGCGAGATCGTCAGTGCCAGGGAGGGTTTATAGCCATGGACGAGGCATTCTGGGCGTTCGGGCGTGGGACAGGAGTTACCGCCCTTGCCTTCCTCACGGTGTCGATGGTGCTCGGAATCTTCACACGCTCGGGGAGAGCGCTTGCGGGGCTTCCTAGATTCGGGGTACAGAACGTACACCGGGCCGCAGCATTGATCGGGCTCATATTGGTCGTCGTTCACATGCTGTCACTTCTCGCCGACCCGTACGCGCAACTTCAACTCGTGGATTTCATCTTCCCCTTCCTAGGTGACTACCGACCTGTCTGGTTAGGACTGGGCACTCTCGCATTCGACATTCTCCTTGCAGTCTCACTCACCGGAATGCTCCGAAATCGCATCGGGAACAGAACCTTTCGACTAGTTCACTGGGGCGCATACGCACTGTGGCCGATCGCACTCGCGCACGGACTTGGCAACGGTACCGATTCCGGGCACGCATGGTTTCTCGCGATCACCGTTGGTTCGGCGATCGCGGTCGTCGGATCAGTGAGTTGGCGGCTTCGGACCGACTTCATCGAGTACGCGACCTTACGTACTGCAGAACGGACATGACATGACCATCGGACTACTCGCCGCACGTTCACCCGACCTCGCCACGCACACAGCACTCTTCGGCCCTCTCCCGAACTCCCTGCAGCCGGGCACCTTGACGTGTCTACTCGCAGATGCCGAACTCGCAGGCAAGGGGGGAGCGGCGTTTCGTACGGCGAGCAAACTCGATTCCGTCACCGGAAGGCGCGCGGTGGTGATCGCGAACGGCAGCGAAGGGGAACCGCTCAGTCAGAAGGATGCGGTACTTCTCGAACATGCACCCCACCTCGTGATCGACGGATTGCTGCTGGTCGCGCACGAGACGAGTAGTCGAGAGATTTACCTTTATGCGGGAGAACGTCAGCTCCGGTTCGTGCGGCAAGCATTGGAGGAGCGGCGGAGCGCTGGATTCGGTGAGCTTCCCGTCAACCTCGTCGAGTCTCCGACAACTTTCGTCAGCGGCGAGAAGTCAGCTGTGATCGGGATGATCGAAGGGGGAGGAGCCCTACCTCGAGATCGATTCGCTCACAACACTTCATCTGGACTTCGCGGGCGGCCGACAGTAGTTCAGAACGTCGAGACCCTGGCGCACATCGCACTGATCGCCCGATACGGACCTGAGTGGTTTCGCTCGCGCGGAGTCAACGGTGGAGTGGGGACGATGCTGGTAACGATTTCAGGCGATGTGGCAGTCGGCGGTGTCGTGGAGGTGCCGATGGGGATCTCGGTGGCGAAGTTGGTGTCCGGGTATTCCCGCACTGATTCGGCAGGTGTGCGTGCTGTCCTGATCGGTGGGTATCACGGTGGTTGGATCGATGCGGTGGAGCTGTCGGCAACCATCATGTCAACCGCGTCGCTGGGCTTTGTCGGCGCCTCCCCGGGCGCCGGTGTCATTCACGTGCTCGACCACTCACGTTGCGGCTTGCAGATTTCGGCCGATATCGTGCAGTATCTCGCCGGTCAGAGTGCACGCCAGTGCGGGCCCTGCGTCAATGGATTGCCTCGACTGGCCCAGGCACTCTCTGAGGTTGCTTATCGGGAAGGCCGTACTCACAGTGAAGATTCAATCCACTACCTGGCAGATCTGGTCGACGGTCGTGGTGCGTGCAAACACCCCGACGGTACAGCGCGATTTGTGAGGAGTTCACTGCGTGTATTCGGGCGGGATCTCCGGTTGCACGCGGACGGTCGCTGCGAGGTCGGCGCGCATATGGAGGCCACGCCATGAGTAGGAGGGTGGGCAAAGTCCTGCATATCGATTGGACTGCATGCGACGGTCGCGGACTGTGTACAGAATTGTTGCCGACTTTGTTTGGGCGTGACGAGTGGGGATATCCGTTGGCGCATGACCGCCAGCGAGAGTCGCACGTTCCCACAGAACTCGAATCGGATGCTGAGCGCGCTGTTAAGCTCTGCCCTACTGCAGCTCTGCGACTCCTGCCGTAGGTGGGTTGATCTGTCATGAGGATTTCGGACAATGGAGATGACTAATTTCAGGCCGCGATCGCGAGCTGCTGATGACTATCAGTGAACCTCGTTCGGAGGCCGGCAGTCGAGCGTCGAGTGACGACGTCGCGGGTTGCAGAAACCTTCGATGTATCCCACAATATCTTGTCGCGCTTGATCTTTCGTTGCGTCGACGGTCCGGAAGACGAACTCGTTCTTCAGCGCGGGGAAGAATCTTTCGGCCGTATTCCTGTCCCAGCACACCCCGTGCATCCCATAGATGATCGCAGCTCCAGGCCGGACATCAGGTGACGAAATGCCCTGGAGTTGTATTGATTACCGCGATCCGGGTGGAAAACAGCTCCGGGTTCGATAAGCGTGGCAGCAGCAGCAGCAGCACCAGCAGTCGCTTTCGTCAACGCCTACGCGGTCAGGTCGATGCGCATATGGTCTGCGATCGACCACCCCACAACCTTTCGGGAGTTCAGCGGGTAAGCCCCAAAGTTCGAAGCTTCGTAACTAGTGTTTGCAGAATGCCGCGACTGATTCATCTGAATGGGGCCTCCGGTATCGGGAAGTCGACGATTGCCCGGATGTACGCCGACCGTCACCCCGGAGTGCTTAACCTCGACACCGATCATGTGGTCAGTCTCGTCGGTGGATGGCAAGACAACTTCTGGACCGCCTTGGTTGCGGCAAGAGAGCTCGCCGTCAGCATGGCGGCAACCCATTTGCAGAGTGGGCACGATGTGGTGATGCCGCAGCTAGTTACCCGAATTACCGAAATCGAGGACTTTGAGGTGGCGGCGAAAACTAGCGATGCCGAGTATCTCGAGGTCGTACTGATTGGAAGCAAAGAACAGGCGCTCGCTCGATTCGCCGAACGAAGTACGCACTTGGAGATCACCCATCAGCAGCAACTCGACCAGGTGATCGTGCAGAACGGAGGAGATGGACTTCTTGAACGAATTCACGACCATCTCACCCAGTACCTGCGAATTCGCTCGAACTACCTCGTAATCGACGCCGACCGTTCCACCGCAGAGGGAACCTACGAGTCATTGATCGCAGCACTCGCAGCACTCGCAGCACTCGCAGCTAGTTGAGCCGAGATAGAGGCAAGTGCATCGAGGGAAGCTCGATCGCGGCCGCCTCACTGCACGCGACTGCATTTGGACCTACCGGGCGTCCCGATTGGCGTTGGTCAGTGCACGCGGGGCAGTGCGATCCCGTATCTGCTGTCAGACTCCTGCAACTCCGAGTAGTTGCCCTACGGCGTAGGTGATGATCATCGCGAGGGCGCCGCCCAGCACCACACGAACTACCGCGCGACGGGGATTCGCTCCGCCCAGACGCGCGCTCACCGCGCCGGTCAGCGCCAACGCAAGCAGGACCGCGACGAAGGTGACAGGAATCCGAGCCCCAGTCGGTGGGGCGAGGATCGCGATCAAGGGAAGCAACGCTCCCACCGTGAACGATATTGCCGACGACAGTGCCGCGGAGATCGGGTTGGTCAACTCGTCGGGGTCGATACCGAGTTCGATGTCGACGTGTGCGGCGAACGCGTCGTGAGCGGTCAACTCCTCCGCGACTTTGTGGGCGGTTTCCTCGCTCAAGCCCCTGGCCTGGTACATGGAGGTCAACTCGTCGAGTTCTGCACCGGGCGTCTGCTCGAGTTCGCGGCGTTCTTTCTCCAACAGGGCGCGTTCGGTGTCACGTTGAGTGCTCACGGACACGTATTCGCCGAGCGCCATCGACACAGCGCCGGCGACAAGACCTGCAACACCGGCGGTCAGGATCGGGCCGCGGTCGGGTGAGAGGGCCGCGACACCGACGACGAGGCCTGCGACGGAGACGATGCCGTCGTTGGCTCCGAGTACCCCGGCGCGCAGCCAGTTCAGCCGCGAGGACACACCAGCGGTGTGTGGTTCGTCGTGAGCCGGTCGACGGTTTTCGCTGTCGTTGTCGGCTCCTCCTGATGAGCTCGGCGATCGAGGCGAATCTGTCATGACGGGCCGGGTTTCGTGAATTGTGCTGTGGCACGGGTATCGCCGTTGCACACGAACCACGCGGTGCTCGTTTCTGCGTGGTGGGTGGTTCGGATTTCGACGGTCTCGTCGATGGTGATGGGTTTCGTGTATTCCAGAACAGCTCGGTACGGAGCCTTTGGCAGGGACGGATGCCTTCTCTGCGACGCTTCGGCCGGTTGCCAGTACACGGCGTTGTTGACGTGATCGAATGGATCGATATCACTGGGCCGCAAACAGAATTCGGTACCCGCAGTGTTTGGCGCTACGTCGGTGATCCATCGTCGCCAGGTGAGGCGATGCTCGTCGGTTGTCGTGGCGAGCGGCGCCATGAAGTCATCGCTGATTCGAGACGGCATCCCGTTCTGTGGATTGATGTTGATCCAGAATCCTTCGGTTTCGATCAAACCGCCGCCGTCTGATTCGATACGCACTCGCATGGTGCACCAGCGGCTCGAGAGGGCGGAACACCATCGATGTAATCGTACGGTGTCGGGCCAGCTGATCGGTCTGATGACGTCGATGACCGTTCGACGTACCACCCACAGTGGGTGGGTCTGGGCTGCGCCGTTTGCTTCGAGGTTGTCGAAACCCAAATCTTGCAGGTAACGGGCTATGGCGTCGAGTCGTAGGCTTCGGTCCGGGTGGATGTCTCCGGTACGGACGGGCCACGAGTTACTGAAGACTGCCCCTTCGGAAGGGCGCGGTGCGAGCGGATCGGACTGTGACCCTCCGCGGTTCGCGGACGTGTGTGGTGCCGAGGTTGTCACGGGCAGAGCTCTTTTCGTTGTTTGTTCTCGGCTGGTCTATCCGAGTTGGTCGTTCCACACGGCTTTCGCTCCGCTCTCGCCGATCCGGTACACCTGCACAATCGAGCCGGCAGCGACGAGGACGGACAGGGCAGCGATTGTGATGACGACAATCCGCCAGAGTTTCGGCGACGCCGATGTGTCGGGACGATCCGCTCGCCACGTTGCGAAGCGTGTCGAGTGAAGGACCCACCATGCGGCGGCGAGGACGAACACCCCGATGGACCAGAACAGCATCTGATCACCCAATTCGGCATGTGCCTGGACTAAAGGATCTTCGGGGATTTGGTGTTCGAGCCATTCACCGGCGTCGGTGGTGATCGGCACGGCTATGAGTGTGATCAACGCGATCGCTGCTGGTGCCAGTCCCAGTCGGATTCTTGCAGCGGGCCAACATACCGCGAGAACGAGCAGTAGTGCTGATATCGGTACGAGGACAACGACGAGGTGGACTAGAAGTGGGTGTGCGGGTAGGCCGCCGATCGTGGTCAATCCCATATTTGATCTCCCGATCTCGTGCAACGACGCGAAAGTCAACCGCGTGTCACGCGGCTCCGTGTCAACGTATCGACTGATTCTTGGAGAGTTCTCGGTGGAAGCCTATGTCCTTCAGAGGGGCAGTGCAGAGTTAATCCGTGCTCGCACGGGGCGTTTGCGTCATCGAACCCCGCCGGTCACATAGGGGGTCGAATTGCAGCTACCGGGGTATCCGCAGAGTGAGGCCTGCGGGAAGCGCTGATGGAGGGCAGCGCCGACGATGCGGCCCGCCGGGAAAGACGATCCTGGAAGTACCAAGGGCAATTCGAGGAGCCTTGACATGGTCAAATCCGAAGACCCAGACATGCGGTAGCCGGTGAAGAAGCCGCCGAAGTGGTCGCCGCCCCACGGCCGAGCGTGAAGTATGCCGTCGAGGCGATCGGGACATTCTTTCTGGTGTTCACCGTTGGGGGTGCCGCAGGCAGCGGCAGCCCGTTCGCACCGCTGGTGATCGGCGCGAGCCTGATGGTGATGATCTACGCCGGCGGCCACGTCTCCGGTGGACACTTCAACCCGGCGGTGACCCTCGCGGTGCTGGTGCGCTGCCGGATCGGGTGGCGTGACGCGGCCGGATACGCGATCGCGCAGCTCGTTGCCGGGCTGCTTGCTGCGGTGGTGGTGCGCGTGGTCGTGGATCCGGCGCGGGCCGCGGCCGTCGCGACCCTCACGCTGGCGGGTCGCACCCTGGTGCAGCGTTCGTCGTCGAGTTGTTGTTCACGTTCGCCCTGTGCTTCGTGATGCTCAACGTCGCCACCAGTAGGAGTCACCCGGACAATTCGTTCTACGGCTTGGCGATCGGATTCACAGTGATGGCAGGGGCATTCGCGGTCGGTGACATCTCCGGGGTGCGTTCAACCCGGCGGTTGCCTTCGGTGCGGTGGTGATGGGGATGTTCGCCTGGTCGACGTTGTGGGTGTACTTCGTGGCCCAGTTTGTTGCCGGTGCCGTCGCCGGTGCCGCGTTCCTTGTGCTCAATCCCGACGACAGATGAATGGCGCCGCCGACGGGACCGATCCAGGTTCCCTGGGCCGGCTTCGCCGCCGGACATCGAGAAAGCACCGCCCCACCCCCGAAAGGCACGACAATGACCGACATTGAGCCCACACCGAGGACGACGACGGATTCCGGCATCCCGGTCGAGAGCGACGAGCACTCACTTACCGTCGGACCGGACGGACCGATCCTGCTGCACGATCACTACCTGATCGAGCAAATGGCGCAGTTCAACCGCGAACGCGTCCCCGAACGGCAACCGCACGCCAAGAGCGGCGGCGCCTTCGGCCAATTCGAGGTGACCAACGATGTCAGCGGCTACACCAAGGCCGCGGTATTCCAGCCGGGTACGACGACCCCGCTGGTGATCAGGTTCTCCACTGTGGCCGGCGAACGCGGTAGCCCCGACACCTGGCGTGACCCGCGCGGCTTCGCGGTGAAGTTCTACACCATTTGATCCATCCGATCCGCTCGACATTGCCAGGTCAATTCCGGCTTTACCGAACTGTCGAGCTTTCGCCGGGGACTGACGGTTCCGGTGAAAGAACTTGAAGAAACCGGGTTTTCGTCCGAGGTTGAGTAATCCGCGTACGTACGCTGTCGACAGAAATCCGCATGCGGCATCACCTGCGACAAATGCTGGTGAGTGTCAGTGTCAGCATCTCTCGAGGTCTTTGGCGCCTTCGAGTGGCGTCTTCAGGACACAGCGTTGGTCAGCCCAGAGAGTAGGGCCGTATGACTGTGCGGCCGGTGGCCAACGACTCTCGAGCAACCGGTACGCGACTTCTACCTTTAAGGGCAGCAGTCGTCTGAGGTTCGCGTGCACCGCAGTTAGCTGCGCGCATCGACCGATGTCACTCGATGAACGGTCCCAGAGAGGACAAAATGCGCAGCGCTACATCATCCAATCCCTCAGCCGGGTCGGCGTCGGAGGCCGCGGCGGTCGAATGCGACTGTCCGGTGGCCCGCGTCCGACACCGACACCGATGCAGGCAGGCAGAGGGGGAACGGCCGTGAGCGTCGACAGGCGAATAACTTCAGGTCAAGTGTGTAGTGATCGACGCTGCAAAGGATTTTGCGGTGATCGTGACGTAGACAGTCGGAGTACACGGTGACCGACATACCGCCGACCGCCCAGACGTCGTTGCAGCGACTTCGGTCGCTGCTCGAACCGGCTCTGGTGGTGGTCACGGTGACAGCGCTGATTCTCGGCGGGATCGCGTGGGTCGTTGGTTGGCGTGCGATCGACGAGGGGTGCTGGGTGGCAGGAACGCTGGTCGCCGTGGTGCCCGCGCTGGTCTGGGTGATTGTGGCATTACGCAACGGCCGGGCGGGAGTGGATCTGCTCGCAGTGTTGTCGCTGGTGGGCACTCTGTGGGTCGGCGAGTACGTGGCCGGTGCGCTGATCGCGGTCATGCTGTCCACTGGGCGTGCCTTGGATGCGGCCGCACAACGGCGCGCGTCGCACGACTTGCGGGCCCTGCTCGAGCGTGCGCCGCGGTCCGCGCGCCGGCGTATCGGCGACGTGATCACGGTGGTGCCATTGGACGAGGTCGTGGCCGGTGACCTGCTCGTGGTCGGCCCCGGAGAAGTGGTCCCGGTGGATGGCCGGGTCGAAGACGCGGTGGCGGTCCTCGACGAGTCGGCGCTCACCGGTGAACCACTTCAGGTTGAACGCGCGGTCGGTGAACCGGTGCGCAGCGGTGTGGTCAATGCCGCGACCGCTTTCGAGATCCGAGCCACCGCAACCGCCGACGCGAGCACTTACGCCGGGATCGTGCGGTTGGCGCAGCAGGCGGGCGCCGACAGTGCACCGATCATTCGGCTGGCTGATCGCTATGCAGCATGGTTCCTGCCATTGGCGCTCGCTGTCGCCGGCGCCGCGTGGCTGGCCAGTGGGTCAGCGGTACGAGCGGTGGCAGTGCTGGTCGTGGCGACGCCGTGTCCGCTGCTGCTCGCAGCGCCGGTGGCGATCGTCTCCGGCTTGTCGCGGGCTTCGCGACAGGGTGTGGTAATTCGTAGCGGCGGGGCGCTGGAGAATCTCGGCCATGCGACGACGCTGGTGATGGACAAGACCGGCACGCTGACCGCCGGTCGACCCGTCGTCGTCGACGTCGTGGCGGCGCCCGGCAGCGACACCCCCGAGATCCTGCGACTGGCCGCCTCGGTGGACCAGATGTCACCCCACGTGCTTGCCGAGGCCATCGTCACCGAAGCCCTCGCACGGCACCTGTCGCTGTCGTTGCCCGTCGAGGTGATCGAACACCCCGGACGCGGAGTCACCGCCACGGTGAACGGCGCCAGGGTTGCCGTCGGCAAGCTCGCCGGCGAGGCATCCGAGGCGGATTGGGCCGTGGCGGTCGTCAACCGGGCCAGCCTCGATAGCGCCGCAATCGCGTGGGTCAGTACCGACGACGAGCTCGTCGGCGCGGTTCTTTTACGAGACCCGCTGCGCCGCAACGCACCCAGGACGGTTCGGAGGCTGCGCGCTGCCGGAATCAACCGATTGGTCATGCTCACCGGTGACCGTGCGGCACCCGCGCGGGAGGTGGCCACCGTGCTGGGCTTGGACGAGGTGTACGCCAATCAGAGCCCCGCCGACAAGGTCGCTGCCGTGCGGGCCGAACGGGAACGAGCCGTGACCGTGATGGTCGGCGACGGCGTCAATGATGCCCCTGCTCTGGCTGCGGCCACGGTCGGCGTCGCGATGGGCGCCCGCGGTGCAACGGCCTCCTCCGAGGCCGCCGACATCGTGTTGACGACCGACCGTTTGGACAGGCTGGCCGACGCGATGGACATCGCACGTTGGTCACGGCGCATCGCGGTCCAAAGCGCGGTGGCGGGGATGGTGCTGTCCCTGCTGGCGATGGGTGCTGCCGCAGTCGGACTGCTGCCGCCCGCGGCGGGGGCTTTGCTGCAGGAAGGCATCGACGTCGCGGTGATCCTCAACGCCCTGCGTGCGCTGCGAGGCAACCCTGCCGCCGGGATCGAGCTGCCGGATGGCACCGACGCGATGCTGCGCCGCTTCTCCGGCGAGCACGACAAGTTACGCGATGGACTGACGCTGCTGCGTGATGCCGCCGACAATGTTGCCGCCGGGTCCGGCAAACCTGCGATCGATGCCTTGACCCGAGCCCAGAGCTTCCTCACCGAACGACTATTGCCGCACGAGGACGCCGAACAGACCGAGCTGTACCCGGCGTTGGCGACGCCGCTGGGCAGCGCCGAGGCAACGGCCACGATGAGTCGAACCCACGCCGAGATCCACCGGCTGACCGACCGCATCGGCAACCACCTGCAACTGGCTCACGAGGCCGGTGGCATCCAACCCAGCCAGGTCGACGATCTGCGGGCCTGCCTCTACGGGCTGCATGCGTTGCTGCACCTGCACTTCCTGCAAGAAGAAGAGAACTACTTCACTCTCGCCGACACCGAACTCCCCGAGGGACGAAAGACAGCACTGACCGTGCGCGCCCGTCGATACCGGGAGAAGGGAGCACGTGACATCGAAGAACGGATTCCCTCAGTCCGCGGCTGACTGGAGTGTTCCCGATTTGATGGACACGCTCAATTCCGGGAGCGCTGTTTGCGGTGCCCGGACCTCTGAGGCGGGAATTCCGTCCAGAGCTCCGGTGTTTGGCGGTGTTTCATGAACTATGTGCTCGCTTGGGTAGCGCCGTCGCAGACCAACCATCCGGTGACCCAAACGAGGTGTGGGATTGCATCGAAACTTGATGCTCTCGTCCGACCCGTTTCCGCTTTCCAGGCAGTTGTTCCGATCTCTCCTTCTCGGTGTCCCGGCCTGCACCCGGGTATACCCCCGGGGGTACTTGACATACCCTAGGGGGTATATGGCAACCTGTAGTCATCGCACTCCACAGAACAGGGAAGGTTGTCCGATGATCCTCGAGCAGTACTACATCGAGTGCCTCTCGCACGCGTCGTACCTCATCGGCGACGAGAGCACCGGCCGCGCCATCGTGATCGACCCGCGCCGCGACATCACCGAATACCTCGAGGACGCAACCCGATACGGCCTGACCATCGAGGGTGTCGTCAACACGCACTTTCATGCGGACTTCGTCTCCGGTCACCTCGAGTTGGTCGAGGCTACCGGCGCGTGGATCGGTTTCGGCGACGCCGCGGACACCGATTACCCGATTCGCCGACTGCGCCACGGCGAGCACCTGACGCTGGGGGAGGTGGACATCGAAATCCTCTCCACCCCCGGCCACACGTGGGAGTCGATCAGCCTGCTCGTTCGCGAGAATCGAGACGCTGAGCCGTCCGCTGTGCTGACCGGGGACTCGCTGTTCATCGGCGACGTCGGTCGCCCCGACCTGGCCAATCTCGGCGACGGCACCAATACCGACCTGGCTCGGGCGATGTACCGCACCGTCCACGAGAGGCTGCTGACCTTGCCCGACGCAGTGGCCGTGATGCCGGCTCACGGCGCGGGGTCGTCCTGCGGCAAGAACCTCTCTTCCGAGTTGACCTCCACCATCGGCGAGCAACGCCGCACGAATCCGTCGGTGCAGCCGATGAGCGAAGACGCGTTCGTCGCTCTCGTCGCCGACGGCCAGCCTGCGGTGCCGGGGTATTTTTCGGCCGCCGTAGCTTTGAACAAGTCGAATCGTGCACTCCTCGAACAAGATCGGTTTGTCTCCGAACTCTCACCGGGAGAGCTCCGGGTCGAAATGGCCAGCGGAACACGCGTTCTCGATGCCCGCACCCCCGACGATTTCGCCGCCGGGCATCTGCGTGGCTCGATCAATGTCGGTTTCGACGGTAGGTTCGCCGAAACCGGCGGCATGGTCGCCGATATCGGCGAGCGCATCGTGCTCATCACTTACCCGGGTGAGGAACAGGTTGCGGCAATGCGTTTGGCGCGCATCGGATCCGACAACGCGCTCGGATACCTCACTGTCGACGTTGATGGAATTTTTCCGGACGCGCTCGCCGACCTTGTCCGTACCGCGCCGCGCACCACGGTGTCCGAGCTCGAGGGTCTCCTGGCCTCGGGCGCGGTCACGTTGATCGACATCCGCAACCCCGGCGAGCGTGACTTCGGTGCCATCGACGGCGCCCGGTCAATTCCCCTCGCACAGTTGCGTTCCCAACTCGCGGACCTGCCACGAAGCAAACCGATCGTCGTTCACTGCGCCGGCGGCTGGCGCTCCTCCGTCGCCGCATCACTGTTGCGTGCCGACGGCATCGAGAACGTCAGCGACCTGGTCGGCGGATACACGGCCTGGGTCGAGCGATCTTCCGAATAGCGCCTATTCAGAAAAACTCTCGTGCCCCATACGCGGCACGACGTCTGACAAGGAGATACCAGGTGTGTTACACCACGACATGTTCTTCCTGCTCCAAGACCACTTGGGCAGGATGCGGCCAGCACGCCGACCAGGTGATGGCCGGCGTCCAGACAGCGCGGCGCTGTACCTGCACCCCTGCTCCTGACCCGGGGTCCGGGTTCTTCCGGTCCTTCTTCGGCCGCTGACCCGCCGCACCGGATGACCCGGTGCCATGACCCGGTACCCGCCCATACTCGCACCCATCACCCCCTTTTTTCAGGAGTCAACCAATGTCCAGTAACACCAAGGTCAGGGACGGCGTTCCGCCGATCTCACACGCGTCCGGCGGCGTACTCGGCCGCATGGGCGCATCGATGGCGGGCAACGCAAAATGGGTGCTCGGTGTCTGGCTGATCGTGCTCATCGCACTCGGCGCGGCCGCACCGTCGGTGTTCAGCTCCCTCGCCGGCGCCGGATGGCAGGCCAACGGATCCGAATCCGTCCAGGTCCGCGAACTCGCACAGGAACACTTCGGCGGCAACTCTTCCGCCGCCGTCCAGGTTGTCGTGCATTCCGATGACCGGACCATCGACAGCCCCGACATGCAGCGCACCCTCACCGAGGTCACCGATGTCTTCGCCGGGGACCCTCGCTTCGGTGCGATCATCGCGCCGCAGCCGGGAATGTCCATCAGCCCCGACGGGCACACCGGAATTCTCATCGCGGGCGCGAACGCAAGCACCGACGAGATGGTCAAGGCCGTTGACGATCTCAAGGGGGAGTTGACCGCCCTGTCCGGGAACGGCATCGAGGTCTATCCCACCGGCGCATCGGCACTGTGGAGTGATTTCAACAAGGCCAACCACGACGCGATGATTCAGGCCGAACTGTTTTCCTGGCCGGTCACCCTCGCGATCATGGTGCTCGCCTTCGGGTCCCTCGTCGCCGCCGGGCTCCCACTGCTGCTGACCCTGGCCGGGCTCGTCGCCTCTGCGGGCGGCCTGGTTCTGCTCAACCAGATCACCCCGATTTCCGTGTGGGCGATGAACTTCGCGATGATGTTCGCCCTCGCCCTCGGTATCGACTACGCCCTGTTCATCGTCTCCCGGTTCCGCGACGCGATACGTCATGCATCGTCGCCGCGGGCGGCGGTCGCGGAAACCATGGATACCGCGGGCAAGGCCGTCGTCCTGTCCGGAATCACGGTGCTCGTGAGCCTCTCTGCGGTCCTGCTGGTTCCGGCACCGGCCGTGCGGACGATGGCTATCGGCATCATGCTCGCCGTGTTCTTCGTCCTCCTGGCCTCGATGACTCTGTTGCCTGCCGTTCTCGGGATGCTCGGCACCAAGGTCAACGGTGGATCCTTGCCCTACGCCAAGCGTCAGGAACACCGCTCACCGAAGTTCGCCGCCTGGGGCGAGCTGCTGCACAAGCACCCGTGGCCGTTCGCCATCGGTTCTCTCCTGGTGCTGATCGCGCTGTCGATCCCGGTGCTCGGGCTCAAGGTGGCGATGCCCTCCATCGCGGTTGTCCCCTCCGACGCCCCGGTCCGCCAGGGCTACGAACTCGTCCAAGCTCAGATGGGGGAGGGGGCGCCGGGCATGTTGCAGATCATCGCCCCCGCCGCGGAGGGCGCGCAGACAGCGAAGGCTGCTGCCGCGACCGAAGGTATCGCCATGGTGACGCCGCCGCAGTCCGCACTCGATGGCAGCGATTTTGTGATGTTGCAGGCCATGCCTACCGTCGATCCGTCCGACGCACAGATGGGAGCCATCCTCGACACCTTGCGTGCGGACCTTCCCTCGGGCGCTCTGGTGGGCGGCGCACCGGCGGAGAACCTCGACCTGCAGCAAGCGCTGAACGACTACCTCCCGCTGATCGTCGGCATCATCCTGGTTCTCGGGTTCCTGCTGCTCCTGGTGGCGCTGCAGGCGCCGTTGATCGCGATCCTCGGTACCGTGGTCAGCTTGCTCTCCACCGCCGCCGCATTCGGGGTCGCGAAGTTGATCTTCCAGGACGGGCACGGCGCGTCGTTGCTCGGTTTCACCCCGCAGGGGTTCCTCGACGGGTGGGGGCCGGTGTTCTTCTTCGCGATGATCTTCGCGATCGCCATGGACTACACCGTGTTCTTGTTGGCCACGGCGAAGGAGCATTACGAGCGCTCAGGTGATCCCAAGGTTGCGCACGTCGACGGTCTGGCTCATTCGGGGCGGGTGATCCTCGCCGCTGCCGCGGTGATGGTGGCCGTGTTCTTCACCTTCGCGCTCGCTGATCCGTTGCCGCCGAAGGAGATGGGCATCATTCTCGGTGTCGCTGTACTGCTCGATGCGGTACTGATTCGGCTGATCCTGCTGCCGGTGCTCCTGCGGTTGACCGGGCATGCCGCGTGGTGGTCCCCGGCGTGGCTGCGAAAGGTATTGCCCAACATCAGTTTCTCGCACTGACAGGTCCGGATGGCGTGGTTCGGCCACTGTGACGCACAGATCTGACGAACCACCCACCCGGATATACCCATAGGGGTATATTTGAGGTTACTGATTGATCTTCGGAAGGAACTCCCATGGTCGGCGACGACGACAGCATCGCATTGGTACTCAACCGACTCCGCCGCGCGCACGGCCAACTCGCCGGAGTGATCTCGATGATCGAACAGGGCCGAGACTGCAAGGACGTCGTCACCCAGCTCGCCGCGGTCTCACGCGCACTCGACCGGGCCGGTTTCAAGATCGTCGCCACCGGCCTTCGCGAATGCATGACCGGCAACCGCGAGAATGGCAAGGAACCGATGACCGAGGCGGAACTCGAAAAGCTCTTCCTCGCACTCGCCTGAGACCGCGGCGGCGATCGCGGAACAACGAACAGAAAGGACGGTACGGACAGTCATGACAGCTCTCCCACGGCACCACGGCTGGACCATCGAACGGATCGTTCCACTATTGGGCGGGGTAGTCGTCCTGCTCAGCGTGGCCTTGACACTCGCCTTCTCCATTTGGTGGCTGCTTCTCACCACGTTCGTCGCTGCGAATCTCCTGCTCTACAGCGCAGTGGGATGGTGCCCGATGAGCCTGATACTCCAACGCCTCGGCATCCCGCGGCTCGGCACCCGCTGACCGATCCCAGACCCCGGATCCCCCGAAAAAAGGACGTAGATCATGCAACTCGCACTCACGACCACCCTGAACACCACGTTCGACGACGCTGTCGAACGCACCCGTAAGGCATTGTCGGAGCAAGGTTTCGGGATACTCACCGAGATCGACATGAAATCGACCCTCAAAGCCAAGCTCGACGAAGACCTGGAGGACTACCTCATCCTCGGCGCCTGCAACCCGACGTTGGCACATCGAGCAGTCGGAGTGATGCGGGGGATCGGATTACTGTTGCCCTGCAACGTCGTCGTGCGCGCCGATCCCTCCGCGGAGAACACCGTCATCGTCGATGCGATGAACCCCGCCCTCATGGTCGAGGTGACCGGCGAACCCCGACTGCAGTCCGTCGCCGACGAGGCCACCGCCAGGCTGCAGGCAGCTCTCGATTCGCTCACCGCACAACAGAACTGAACTAGAACAACAACCGCATGCCGCCGAACGTCGGTAGACGAAAAGGACGCCGATGACTCTCGCAATCGCACTCGCTGCCGGGGCAGTCATCGGTGTCCTTCTAGGACTCCTCGGCGGCGGCGGATCCATCCTTGCCGTACCGGTCCTGGTGTTCGCCCTCGGCCTCGACATCGACCAAGCAATCCCGATCTCACTGATCGTGGTCGGTGTCGCCTCGGCTGTCGGCGCGATCCCGAAAGTCCGTGCCCATCTTGTGCAGTGGCGACTGGCCGCCGTGTTCGCCGCTGCCGGTATCCCCGCAACCTTCCTCGGTAGTGCCCTCGGGCGAGTGCTCCCGCAGTCCGTCGTGATGATCGGGTTCGCCGCGGTCATGATCGTTGCCGGTGCTCGTATGCTCGCCGACCGCGGCGATACCGGAACCGCCTGCAGCGTAGGTGATTCCGGTATCAATTGGCGTCGCTGCGCACCTCGTGCGATCCCAGCAGGATTCGCCGTCGGTGTGCTGACCGGGCTCTTCGGCGTCGGCGGCGGATTCCTCATCATCCCCGCCCTTGTCCTGATGTTGGGAATAGACATGCAGATCGCGATCGGAACCTCGCTTCTGATCATCGTCGCGAACTCCGCCGCCGGCTTGATCTCACATCTCGGTAGCGGCGTCACCATCGATCCGGCCATCACGATCAGTTTCACCGGAGCTGCGATCGTTGCCTCCTTGGTCGCCGGACGGTTCGGCAACCGCGTCGACACCGGAAAACTTCAACACTGGTTCGCGTACCTGGTGTTCGCCGTCGCCGCGTACATTCTGTTCGATACTCTCGTGTTGAGTCGCTGACGCCGTGACACACGAGGGAGCCGTACTCGTGTGGAACTCCGCTTTTCCATATCGGCGACCGGCCTCGTTCGCCATTCGTCGTATCTGTTTTCGGCGTAGACATCGGCAACCGATATCTACGTGGTGACCAGGCTGTCGGCGCCCGAGAAGTGCCCGCCGGCAACGGACCACTCCTCCTTTCCGAGTAAGCGCTCCGTTGTCGTGGCCGCTCCACCACGACCAATGTCACCGACTTTCGTGCAAGATGAGTGGGGGTAGATGTATCGCCACCAAGGTCGACATGGGGCGGAGGGCCTGATTCACAAAAGTCACCGGCCGCTGTTGATGATCCCGACAGAGGCCCGGTTCTCCGGATGCACGGCCGTGCCGTGACCGCTGCTCCCTGCAACGTGGGCAAGAAGAGAAGAAAGGTGGACAAAAAGAAACGGAACGACGCACACATGACGTTCGGTCGGGCCGATGGTTGCTCTGCCACCCATCGCATAGGCACACTCCGAACGTCGTCGACGTGCAAAACCGATGAGAGAGGACTAGTCATGACCTCGCAGCTTTACCTCGTCCGCCAGGGACAACGGCCCTCAACGCCAACTACCGCAACTGCGTGACCCTACTGAATCAGTTCGATCTCGTCGGTGTCGTATCCGAGTAGACCGGCGACGGTTGAGTGGGCGTCGTCGCCGTACAGCTCTTCTTGGGTCTCGTCGCCGAACATCTGGGAATGCAGCTCCTTCATATCCCTGGGTTGGGATGAGCGGGGGGCAAACCGAACTTGTACATCGGTGGGGCTACCGATGGGCTGTGTGTATGCGACGAGGGGTGGAACGCTTGCGCTTCCTGGGTGAACCGCAACTCGCAATGCGTGTTGCGGTCTGTGCCCTCGTGCGCCGCCGATGGTCAGTTGTTCCGACAGCGTTCGAGCCAGCGTCGTGTCCCGTATGTGAGTGTCGCGCACAAGTTGTGTCAGTGATCCCTTCTGCATTTTGATGCGGCGGCGGGGTTGATGTTCGTTGAACTCCCGGGCGGTCTCCCAGAAGTCGTTCAACAGCGTGACTGCTGGATCGTCGATCAGACCGCTGGGCTGTATGCGCTCGGTGATGTGGTGGGTTCGCTCGCCGGGACGGAGCGTTAGGTGATGTTCGAGTCGGGCGAATCTGAAGGGGAGGTCATCCTGGAGTAGTGCGATGTGCTCGGGAGTCATTTCCACGACACGGGTGCTTCCACGTAGTTCCACGAAAAAGTAGGTATCGTCCGGAGCTTGTCCGACGGCGGCACCTCTCAGTTCCCTCAACGCATAGACCTCTTGTTCGAGATCGTCGACACGGGTCCGCAGTATGTCGGCGAGGGTGATCTGGCGCTGGACGTACTCACTGATCGGGAGCGGAGGTCCGTCGTTGACCATCTGCCAGTTTCTTGTTCCCTCACGGTTACCTTCCACCGGTCGTCCGGTGGCTAGGTACACGGCTTTGAACAGCCGCATCGACGGAATCGTCGACATCTGATCCTCGAAAGTGCGAACAGTTTTTACTCGGCGGCCGTAGGACACTTCGTCTACGGAGATCGCGGCCTTCTTCGCTTTCTGCCGTTCGGTGTCTCGATTGAAGATCGCTGCCATGCTGATGGGATGCCCGCCATAGTCCACCCACACGGCCATCATCGGGTAGACGGTTCTGCGTAGAGGATTGAATCGGTAGAAGGGTTGGTTGTTTGCGTTACGAATGAGCTCGATGGCATCTGATCTGCCGGGATCGGTGAGCACGAGCGATGATTCCAGTCTGAGCGCCTCGAAGTGTTCGTGCACGATGCGACCGGTGATTTGCGGGATGGCGGTTTTTCCCAGGATGTCTTGGATCCGGCCGTGCAGCACGATGTGGCATTCGTCGGTCGGGTCGGCGCTGATGGTGACGGTGACGTTTGGATCAGCGTTGATCTGTTCCGTTTGGTCCGCGGTTTCGATGAATTCTTGTTCGATCAGGACCGGAAGTGCGGCGAGTGCGTCCCCGCGATCTGCGCCGAAGATGTTGTGCGCGTAGATGAGTGCGCTCTCCGGCGGCGTCCATCGAAGATCGTGATCACCGAGGGGAATGATCTCGATTTCGATCATCGACGCCAGGACAGCCAGCTGCGCCGACGTCAGATCGAGGATCTTCGCGAGTTGCGGATTGGCCGCCTGACTGTCGCGAGCGAACCGAGCAGTATGTGCGATCGGCACCATCAAACCGATCGAGGAGCTCATGTCGTCGCGATATTGCGCGAGAAGGGCCGAGTACGCAGGCTGGCCGATCTCGAACCGCTCGCCCTCGCTCAACATGCGGTCCCACAGATGTGATCTGCGGCTTTCGTGAAACCAGAGTTGTCCATTGCGTTCTACGCTGAGGATGTTCTCCCGCTCGAGAGACTGCCGCAACACACCCCACTGAGTTGAAGTGAGATCAAGATAGGCAGTGATCGTCGATTCAGGCGGTGGCAATTCGAAGACCGACAGCCAGCGTGCAGCGATCTGCGCATCGCCTGGGAGTCGAGCCAGCGCATCTTCCAGCGAGCGGACGAATGCAGTAGGGGGCGTGTATTCATCCAATGTACCGCCGCTGCGGAGCTGACCGATCAAACCTTCGACGATGATCGGGAATCCGCTGCTCAGGAAGTAGACACGATCCGTGTTAGCACTTGTGACGCCTGCCCGGTTGAGCATGGTTTCGACATCTGCTCTGCTGAGTCCGCCGACGATTATCTCCCCGCATCCGGTGTCTCGAAGTCTGGTGAGTCCGGTACGAGCCTCGTGCGCCGCCGACGACCAGGCGATCACGAATCGTGCGCGTTTAGGGGGCGCGATGCAAAGACTGGCCAACGCCCGTTGGTCATCCTCTGTCAGCCGTTGGCACTCGTCGATAGCCAGAATCACGTCGCGTTTGAGCACAGTGGCAACCTCGTCGCACAGCCGTACCAGGAGCTTGACGACGTTGGTATCGCTTCGCGACTGGAGATCTCGCCGTAGATCAGCGGTCGTATCCTGGCGTAGGCCTTTGAAGAACGCTGCGAGACCTTCGCCCGCATGTTCGCCGATTCGCGCCTTCACCAACGCCATGACTTCCTGGGTCACGGCCTTGGCCAGGCTCTTACCGACTTCGGCCACCATTTCCTTGCCTGCGGTGTCGAGTCGGTTCTGGATGGTGCGCCACGCGGTCCGATCCGCCATCGAGGTGACCAAGGCTGTGACGAGGCCATTCAGGATGGCGACCTGCAACGCGCCGCTGTCGAACGCACAGGTGACCGGCGGCGGCGCGATGGCTGCACCACGTGAGAGTTCGATCTGATGGTCGGCGAGGATCGATGACTTACCGGTTCCGGAGTCACCCGTGACTACTACAACAGGATGTGACATCGACAGAAGATCGGTGAGTTCAGGCCGCATGAGCACAGTATGCGGCTGACCTCCGACACCTTCTATTGCAGGTCACCGCCGCGAGCCGAATAGCGTTGCGTCGAAGCGAATCCGTTCTACAGACAATTTGAGCAAATTGAGAGACTTATGCCTGGCGCCACACTCGATCATTCCACTTGCGCAAACCGTGGACGTCGAACTATCCTATGGCCAGTAGCTGGAGATGAAATAGTTCTCTGAGCGCTAATTCCGGAACCCACGCCTAGGCGTGGGTTTCCGCGTATCTGGAGGGCAATAATCGTTCCATGCTGCTGGCGTACATTGACGAGATCGGCGAGACAGGGGCATTCGTTGCGCGCGATCACGCTCGCTTCAACACCAGTCCCGCGTTCGGCTACGCCGGCCTGATCCTTCCCGCTGACAATGCTCGAAAGTTCGGTCAAATCTTCACGCTGAAAAAGCGGGAGATCTTCAAAACCGAGATCGAGAAGGCAGAGCACCCTGGACGGTGGGAACGTAAGGGCGCGAGTATCTTTCGTCCCGACACTTTCGACAAGTATCGGCAACAGATCCGAGTATTCAACACTTTGGTGCGCAGCGTACGCAGCCTCGACGGCGCCCTCTTCTACTACGCCGCGGAAAAACCTCTCGGAACCCCGAAACAGACGGACCTCGATACGGACGCCCGAGAAACAGCTGCGATGCGCGAAGCGCTCAACCGCATCGCCCGGTACGCCGACTACAAAGGCTCGAACGTGATGGTCATGATCGATCAGATCAACGAGAAGACGCGCGCAGCTCGGCTGCCGGCCATGTACGAGCACATCTTGGGTCGTGCGAGCGGATATCCGGAAATGAAGCGGATCATCGAGCCGCCAATGCACATAGACAGTGTCCTGAGTTCGAACATTCAGTTCTCCGACTGGATTGCCGCATGTGTAACGAGAGCGATCGAGTACCAGATCATCAAGGAATCCCCCTACCAGTGGGTGACGGGGGACAACGCACTCCCGTCGGTCAGGGGCGCATTCACTCATGAGTCGAAGATCCACTTGTGGCAGCGTGACCTTTCCGATCTCAATCACTCCGACATCTTCCGCAGTGATCGACTGCTGCATCCGGCGGCGGCGGGACAGTTGGTCGGCGACCAACTTCCGGCCGATCGATTCCGTCGGATGAAGGCCGCGGCCGAGCGAGCACAGATCCGACAGTAATGCACTCTCTCGGGTAGTTGCATGAGTTTCGCTTGGATAAAACTGCTGATGACAACTGAAACCAGCTTCTGGTCGACTTTCCGCGATCATGTCGAGCGAGTGCTCGGGCCCAAGTGATTCATCCAGCCGGGTGAATACCAGCCGAGCGGGGGACTGTTTCTGGACGATTCGTTCGAGCCTGTTCGCGGACAACGATATTCGAGAAGTCCGATAGAAAACGATCCACTCGAAAGCCGCCTCGCGAAGCGGTTCCGCACTGCCCCATCGCTGCATCCTCACGCGACCACTTCGCGTTCCGAGGACAAGGGCGCGTACCGCGTTGTCTCGGTCCGTATTAACGCACCCGGTTTCCGTAGTACCTACGCCGTGGAGGTTCAGGCCGCTGTCGGATTCGAGTTCGCGGATGAGGCGTTCACCGTGACGGTTGACGCTCCGCAGGGCTTCGATCAGGCTGCGCGCCGCGCAGTCCGGAAGTCGGTTGCTCGTGCGGGTGAGTGGAACGCCGACAACCCTGATGCGATTGCTCCGCGTCTGGAGGACGCGGACGCGTATCGCGTTGTTGCGGTTCGCGTGAGCGTGGATCGGTAGGCGATAGAGGACCGGCCCGAAGCTACCGGGCCGGTCCTCTTCGTTGCGTGCTCCGAAAATGGCCTCTCACCGTGCGGTGGGGGGCTTTTTCGTGTGTTGGGGGTGTGGGTGTGGCTATTGCTGATTGGTGAGGGTGAGGAGGAGCTGTGAGACCTGTTCGGTGGTGGCGTCGGCGAGGCAGTCGACGATGCAGGCGGTGAGAAAGATCTTGATCGTGTTCGGTACCCGTTGCGCGAGGGCGCGGAGCTGCTCGCCCCTGGTGGGGCGGTGGTTGTCGGGGGTCTGGTCGTCGTGCTCGTGCATTTCTGCTCCTCGTAGTGGATTGGAGTTCCGCGTGGGTGCGTCCTCATCTCTTGTTGTTCGAGCTACGGGCGAGATCACATGTTCGTGTAGGGGAATTGAGTTGTTGCTGGCTTGTGACCTGCGGTGATGGCATGTCCCGGGGTGGTGTGTTCGTGGAGTTGGGGCGCCGGCGAATTTGGGGCCGGCTGATGGGGCCGGCGGGGTGCTCGGGTTCGGTGGTGGGGGAGTGTCGGGGGGTGCTCGGCGGGCGTGTGTGGGCCGATTTTTGGGTGTTTTTGAATGTTGTTGTGTTTCAGTAACTTTGGGTTATCGGTTGGTGGGTAATCTGTTTCGGTGGTTACGCATGGAGGTGTTTTGGGGAGACTCGAATTATGTTGTGGTGGTTACGATTTCGACGTTTCGTGGTTCTGTGTTGTTTTGCGGTTTGGGGTGGGGTCCTGTAGGATGGGAAGCATGATGACGATGAGTTGGCAGACGCGAGACGGGGTAGCTTTGAGCGACCTCCGCTCCTCCCCAGCCTCGTTTGGTACTTGGGTACCGAATTCTCAGTTCCGATCAAATCCTTTGGTGACAAAGACAATTCA
>NZ_LPNP01000063.1:0-3036 GCF_019266045.1 Rhodococcus sp. MH15 | reverse complement strand
GCACCGCCGTGGAAATCTGGAACGTTCACTACAATTATCATCGACCGCATTCAACACGCGGAGGACGACCGCCCGCCGCTTACCGCCGGCACCGCGTAACTAACGTCCGTTCCTCATACATCTAGGTGGAAAAGGTCGAGTATCACGTCGGCGTCCGCCCCGAGCGCCATCAGGTCGGCACGTTCGCTCAATCTGAGCTCCTGGTTGGTGATGAAGGCAAGCCCGTAGGGAGCGTGCTTCAGAGCGCCGGCGAGGTCGGATTCGACTTTGGCTTTGATGTCACTAAATGTCTTCTGATCACGGGGGAAGTAGACGGCCATGATCCACGGGCGACCGGCCTTGGAGCAGGAGGCATCTCGTCCTCCGTCTTTGCCTCCGAGTGGATGTGACGGGTCGATGTCCTCGAAACCGGAATACGAGAGTATGTGTGCCGCAAGACGCTCGGACGGGGCTTGGTCCTGAGTCCATTGCAAAAGCCGAAACCATGTCTCATCCGTGCGTGTCATCCCTGATTCATACCGTGGCCGGCTGACAGGCGGCACCGTCGCCCCACATCGGTAGGTTCTCATCGCGTCTCAGACGTACGTACCAAAACTTGGGCCTCACCATTGCAAGCCTCACCATTGCGAAGCGCATCGGCTACGAGCTGGGCTCAAGTTTTGAGCCCAGTGACCTGCCCCGAAATATCAGCGGCTACGCCCGCGCCCACAAAGAATGAAATGTTGAAAATTATACGGGCATGCCATGGGCATCATGGATTGCGCTTGAAACTTTCTGCGCACAAAGGGGCGAAACGCCTTCCACTCTTGATATTCCCTCCACGTCATCCGCCTTGACATATTCCCTCCACGTCATCCGCCTTGACCCTGTTCGTTATTGCCCCAGAGCTTGCTTCTCCCGCCGCATATTGAGATGTCGCGTGCGCGCGCAACTGAGCGACCGTGAGCACAGTCCCGATCGGATACTGTTCGAAAACTTCGTTGATATGAGTGGCTATCTTTCGTCCCGAACTGGTTCCATCTTCGGAGCGCCCAGCGCGCCGAGTATCAGAATTATCGGCATGGACAGTGGAATCAACTTCATTAATGCGCAGTTCACTGACCGAAGGTACCGCTCCCATAACTGGCGGAGTTTTTACTCCGTTCTCCGGTCGTGCCCATTCTCGGCAGATTGCATCTGCCAATTGTGACGATCGGTCGAGAATTTCGTCTGGTCCCCATTCGGCACTTAGAGACCGATTGAGCGCGAGAGCGCTGTGCGACAATATCGCTGCGCGTTTGGTCTGCCAACTGCTGTTGGAAAGTTTAGAATTGAGTTTCGTCGTGACCAAGGCGAGATTTCCGATCGTATGAACGAGACGCTCACGTCGGGCAGTTTCAGCTTCTCTCAACTCTGTGGAATCGGTGAGGATGGGCCAATGTGTTTCCCACTTTTGCGGCATGAGATGTTCGATCGGTAGAGGACCGGAGATACGCATAGCGGCTCTTCCCAGATGAGGGTGTAGGTCGGCCGGGCGGGTCGGTCCGCAGGTAGACGTCGAGGTCTCCCGACGACGGAGGTTCCTACGCCATCCATCCGAAAGACCTCGACGTGACCAACGCTACCCCGCCGGCCGGCTTCGGCCGCCCTGACCTGACCGCCTTCGCGTCTCATCCCAATCGACCCTGATCGGGTCTGCTGACCCCCTCGACGAGAACGCAGCGACATCACAGCCACCCAACCCCGACCGTCCGGGAAGCCGGGGCACGTCACATGGCCTGTGCTGCGGGCGTGTCGAGTGGGTCGTCCAGGGGCGACGCAGGAGCGTCGACGCGACGTGCTGAGAGGTGGTTCCAGTCGAGCACTAGGACACCGGCTACAGGCATGGCGATAGGTCAGGAACGGCGTCGCTCCCTGCGCAGGAGGGAGCGCAGAGTCTCGGCGTTCGCGTAGCCGACCCGTAGCGCGATCTCGGCGGAGGTGAGGTCCGTGGTTGCTGAGAGGTGCCGAGCTCGTTCGATGCGAAGCCGTTGGACGAAGCCGAGCGGAGTGAGGTTGAGCGCCGCACGGACTCGTCGTTCGAGGGTGCGCCGGCTGGTGCCGAGCGACTGCGCGACGAAGGCGACGTTGAACGGTTCGTCCAGGCGGGCGCGCACGAAGCGTTCGAACTCGACGACGATCGGGTCCTCGTGCCGGAGATGTTCGTAGGCGACGAAGGCCGCCTGCGACGGACGCTCGTCGATGATGAGGAGCTTGGCGACATGTTGGGCCAGGTCGGGGCTGATCGATCGCACGAGTGAGAGCGCGAGGTCGATGTGGGCGAACGCGGCGCCGGCGGTGACGAGGTTCCCGTCGACCACGACCATGGTGTCGAGATCGAGGGCGACGGTCGGATAGCGCTTCAGGAACTCCGGCCCCAGGAACCAGCTGGTCGTCGCCCGCCGATGATGCATCCGTCCGGTCTCGGCGACAGCGAACACGCCGGTGCACGCCGCGGCGATCCGGGTGGTCGCGTCGTCGAGGCGCCCGAGCGAGGCGATGACCGAACGAGCATCTCGGCTCTGGAGGGCGTCGTTGGTAGCGGCGGCCGTGAGGGTTCCAAGCGCAGGGACGACGACCACGTCGAACTCTGCGGACTCCGACAGCGGGTGGTCCACCGACAGGGTCATCGATGCCGTCGTGGTCACTCTCCGTTTCGGTCCGAGTATGGCGAGTTCGATCGGGTCGATCCGCGGGTCGACATCGCCGCGGGCTCCGTCGGCCACCCGCACGATGTCGATGACCGACGCGACAGCCGAACCGAAGCAGCCGTCGATCGCGATCAGTCCGATACGCATGGCGCGAACAATAGCAATACTGCCGTATACGCCACTTCTCACATGCCCTTGCTCGTCATACGCTGAACTCGCTTCACCAAGAAACCTCGACACCTAGGAGAACCCCTCATGTCCACACCCGCATCACTTCCGTATGCCTTCGTCGCCAAGATCGTCGCGGCCGATGGACAGCACGACGCGCTCGCCGATCTGCTCGCCGGCGCTGTCGCGCTCGCCAACG
>NZ_LPNP01000062.1:455-1264 GCF_019266045.1 Rhodococcus sp. MH15 | reverse complement strand
TCAGCGGGGAAGGCCTCAGCGGGGAAGGCCCTGGTGGCGGTGGCACGGCGTGTGTGGCGACACGGTCGTTTGCCAGGCACGACCAGGGGAGCGTGTACTCACGGATCGCGGCTAGGGGGACATCATCGATTAGACCCTTAGTGCGTGGGAACCGGTTGAGAAATACGTCTGCGCTGACAGCAGTGATTCGGTCACCGGAGGGACCGAGGCAGCATCTGTGATCGCTGTATCGGACGCCGCGAGCTGCGGGGTTGTAGAGCGCATAGAGACTATGCGCTCCGCTTTTTCGGGCGTAGAGGTCGAGTAGGTCTATCTGCTGCATGCCGGAAGATCGAATTGTGTGCTTGATCTTGTATTTTCCGGCCGGGTGCGCCGGGTGCGCCGGAGGCGTTTGAAGCTTCTTGGCCTGGATGACAAGGTGAAACCATTTACTCGACCCGTCCGAGATCCACCATTCCCAGTCCGCCCCGTAGCGGGATTCCTCTCTACGATTGAAGGCTCCGACGTGGAGTTCGGGAATGGTTTTCGTGAGGTTCAGCAAGATCCGCTCGGTGGTTCCTTCTTCGCCTTGACGGATGTTGTGACGTTCTCCATCCCTGAAGTTTCGGCCGGCGCTTTGTGCGTTCCTGAACAACGCTGTTGCGAGTCGCGTCATGACTGGGCCAGGCGTGGAAGAAGTTGGAGTTGGCACGTGTATCCCGTCGGTCGGTTGGGCCGCCGGACAAGGGTTGCCGGCGTCAGAGGATCGCAGGTCTGGGAGCGAACGCTTAGAAATCTACCGGTCGTTTTGCAGTACGCAGAAGTGCACT
>NZ_LPNP01000062.1:0-408 GCF_019266045.1 Rhodococcus sp. MH15 | reverse complement strand
GATGTGGTTTCGATGACCATCACCGAGATTCGCCCAGGCGATATCGCTGGGAATGTCGATTGGCAGGAGCGAGCTGTGTGCCAACGTACTGATCCCGAAGCATTCTTTCCGGAACCCGGAGAAGCTGTCCGGCCGGCGAAACGGGTCTGCGCAGGATGCGAGGTTCGTGTCGACTGCTTGGCATTCGCATTGGCGAACGACGAGCGTTTCGGTGTCTGGGGTGGGTTGACCGCCTCGGAGCGGCGCCGTCGCTACCCGCGGGTTCAGCCGTGACCACCCACGTGGACTTCACCCATACCTCGTACGCGGAGGCCGCGAAATATGCCGATTCCATCAAACTCGCCCACTACGTTTGGGATCGAGGGATTTGCGGCACAGAGCTCCTCCGCCTCAGTGGAGCTACCCGCC
>NZ_LPNP01000061.1:0-1326231 GCF_019266045.1 Rhodococcus sp. MH15 | reverse complement strand
GTTGCGTATGTCACTGCTGCGGTGGGGTCTTCGGTTGATGTTGATGTGGTGAAGGTGGGTGTGGGGGAGCGGTTGGCGTCGTATATGGTGCCGTCGCAGTTTGTGGTGTTGGATGCGTTGCCGCTCAATGCTTCGGGGAAGTTGGATCGGAAGTTGTTGCCGGAGCCGGTGTTCGAGGTTGCGGTGTTCCGGGCTCCCACTACCGAAGCTGAACTACTTGTCGCAAGCGTCTTTTCGGAGATTCTCGGTGTCGAGCACATCGGAGCGGACGACAGCTTCTTCGAGTTGGGTGGCAACTCATTGGTCGCAGCGAGGGTTGCTGCTCGGCTGAGCGCAGCAGTTTCCGTGGAGGTCCCACTGCGACTCATCTTCGCTACTTCGACGGTCAGCGAACTTGCAGAACGAATTGCACTCGGAATTCGGGTGGGCTTCGATGCGAAAACCGATGATGCACTACGAACGCTTCTGCCGCTGAGAACGACAGGGAGCGATGTGCCGTTGTTCTGTGTTCATCCACTCGTTGGACTGGCGTGGCCTTTTGCGCCGTTGGCGGCTGTTGTGGACCGTTCGATTCCGCTTTATGGATTGCAGAGCCCTGTTCTGACTGATGAGGCATTCCAAGGACGATCCCTTGACGATTACGCGGATCGCTACGTGGAAGAGATCACCCGGGTTCAGCAGTCAGGCCCGTACCGAATTCTCGGTTGGTCGCTCGGCGCGATCATTGCTCAAGCGGTTGCGGCGAAGATGGAGGAGCGAGGCGAGATCGTTGAGGCGTTGATCTTGCTGGACGGTTCGCCGGAAACACGCGACGAATCAGAGCACGCTGTCCAGGTGCGCGCTGAGTTGGCTGCAATGGGGATTGTCTTCGGCGAGAACGAAAAGCTCGATGAATTGTCGGTCGAAAGGTCTGCAGAGATCTTGACGGCTGTCGACGGAGAGAGAATCGGACTCGATGCGTCTGCGATCAAGCGGTTGCTCACAAGCATTGCGATTTCGGCGAAGCTGATCAACGCCCATCGGCCGCAGTCGTTCGGGGGGCCGATCACCTTCGTGAGTTCGTTGGATCGTTCGGACGCAAAGCAAGCCGATAAGGTTTGGGGTCCGTACGCGCAAGGAGAACTGACGGATGAATTGGTCGACGTTCACCACCTGGAGATGATGTCTCCTGAAGGCGTTCGCGCTATCGGGCTGATCATTGAGCGTGTGTTGCGCGGTGGCGCCGCTGATTGATCAACCGGCGTATACGAGCCTGGTCGGGTGACGGCCAGGCTCGTATGCTTCGCTCTTCGTGATTGGCCTTGTAGGAGGTCATGTTCACCCGTGACAGCGCACGCTTGTCGATCGGAGTTTGTCGAGCGTGCGATTTCGACCGCTGCGGCTGACCATCTCGACGTCTGGGGTAGCTATGCGCAGGGGATCGGCGTGAATTCCGGATCGAGCGCGGATTTTACGAGGTCCAACGAATGCGCGTCACGAACCAGCCCCGCATGCGAGGCAGTGTTGCCTGGGCATCCATCCTGGACCCAGACGTTGTTTACAACGGAATTGGGGCCTGCGGTAAGGAACGAAGCTTCCGGAGGGGTTGAAATCTGGTCGTGAGCGGTCGCGATTACGGTATATGTAACTCCCGGTTGGGTTTCCGAGCCCGCATTGAGCTCAGTCAACAGCGGTGTCCCTTGAAGTTGTTGAACACCGGCTGGTCCCCAAATCGCCTGAACCAAGAGGTCTCCAGGAAGCCCCATATCTGAGAGTTGTTTGGCGTTTGCTTGCAAGCCGCCGAAGGTCGTTCCGTGGTTGGTAGCGCCGAGGGTGACCAGAGAATGGACGGCGTTTTTCGACGGATCTTCCGGAGTCGAACCACCGTCGAACTTCAGGTACTGGCGAGCGACGACTCCCCCTTGGGAGTGGCCTACGAGATCCACCTGGCCTGCACCCGTATGACGGCGAACTGAATCAACGAAGGTTGCAAGCTCTTTCGCTGAAGTCGCAATGTCCCTGATACCCCATTGGAGAGCGTTGGGATTGAAGATTTCCCGTGCCCCTCCATAATTGAGAGCAAATACGCAGTAGCCGAGATCAGCAAGTTGCGGGGAAAGTTCAGCCCAGGTATCAACCATGTTCGCGGTTGTTCCATGGATGAGAACTACCGGACGAGGATGATCGGCGCTCGGAACGCAATTCCAGTTGTTGGAGCCCGCCGGCGATGGACCCATAGTCGCGAAACCAGGGCTGGGTTCTCGATCATCCGCCAGGGCACTAACTGAGGTGCCAGACAGCAGGAAACACGTTCCCAGTACGACCAGCATGATCCGAATGAACCGCACCGCTGATTCCTCCTATGAAGCTAATCGGTGCCTCGTGCTGGAGTTGAAGCCAGCACGAGGCACTTGAATCAGACGCCCAGAGACTGTGCGATGAATGGCCAGGACTTGTGTAGATCGTCTTGCCAGTATCCCCATGAATGGGTACCTGTTGGTCGGAAATCCACTACTGCCGGAATATTCAGTTCGAAGAGCCGCTTCGCCATGTTGGAGGTACACAGGTTGGTTGCAAGCTCGATCGGACTGCCGACAACGATCTGGTCGAACATCGCAGCGCGGCCGTCCTGGATGCGCGGATTAGCAGGGGTGTCATTGGGGAAACCGGGGAGCCCGCTGCCGGTGCTCATGTAAATCTGTGTGCCACGCAGCTTCTCAGCGTTCACAAGGGGGTCGTGTTCCCGCCAACCGGGGCCGTCGAACGGACCCCACATGTTCTGCACGTCGTCAACGCCGCCGATCCACTCCGTGGTGGTCTTGACGAACTGCTGGCCGAGCGGATCGCTGGTCTGAGCACACCCGCTGAATGCGGCAACGGAGTTGTAAAAACCTGGGTACTCGATCGCCAGGTTGAGCACAGAAGTACCCGACATCGAGATTGCTGCAATCGACTGTTCGCCATTGCTGCCAAGTTGCTTGTTCAGCAACGGGGGGAGCTCCTTACCCAGAAAAGTGCTCCACATGTTCTTACCAAGTTTCGGGTCTTCCTTCTGCCAGTCGGTGTAGTACGACAGGCGTCCACCAACTGGCGTCGCGACGTTGACGTTCTTGTCCTGGAAGAAGTCGACGACATCGGTCTGGTACTCCCAAGTAGCGGAATCTTGTCCACCACCGGCTCCGTTGAGCAAGTACAGGATGGGACGGGGCGCGGAGTCATCGGCAGGAGTGATGACCTGAATTGGAACAACGCGGTCCATCGACGCCGCGTATACATTCACGATCTTTTGGCGATCGTTCACTTGCTCGACTGAGACGACGTAAGAACCACTCGTGACGGGCTCCACCGAATCTCCGCCGCCCTGGTGAGTGACAGGCGACGCAGTTGCGATACCGGCCGGAACCAGAGCGCACACCATCGTCACCGCGGCGACACCGGTAGCGCGCCTCCACATGGACTGCCTTGTACGCGTCAAGTTAGATACCTCTCGTTGCGTGGCACGGGTACATCGATGCTCATCCCTGGTGCCACTTGTTTCTCGAACTGTGAAGTCGGTTTGCGGTCTGTATTCGTTACGACATCGCCGCGGCGCGTCGGTATCCCCGAATTGCTGGGTAGACGAAGACCAGAATCATGCCGATGGACCAGATCAGCGTCTTGACGAGGGGTTCCGCCACAGGACCGCCCAACGACAGCCCTCTCATCGTGTCGATAGCGACGGACATCGGTTGCTCTGCCACCACTGGTTGAAGCCACTTCGGGTAGGCCATCACAGGGACGAATCCGGAATTGAAGAACATCAATAGTGTGCACGAGATGGATACGATTTCGACGAGCGGCAAGTTGTCGGAGACAGTGGCCAGGGCCGTCACCATCATGGCAAAACCGACGCCGAAAATGACGGGCAACGCCAAGATCGCGAAGGCCGCCAGCGGACCTTGATTGAATCGGAACCCCAGCAGATAGCCGACGCCGAGAATCACGATTGACGTGAGAAGAACTCGGACTGCTTCTGCGATCATGCGTCCGACGAGACTCGAGGCGCGATGCGCGGGGAGCGTCCAGAATCGACTCAGCAGTCCGGACGCGCGTTCACCTTTGAGGCCGACGGCGCTCGCAATCGACCCGAACATAGCGCCTACGAGGATGATCAGTGGAACTGTCCCGAAAATACTCGACTGGCCGGTTGCTGCTGTAATCGAATTGCCCAATACGACCCGGAACATGAGCAACATGAATGCTGGGTATATGAGGGCTTGAATGGCCGTCGACGGATCTCGCAGCCAGGTGAGCAGCAGGCGTTTGGCCTGAATCCCACTGTGCACGACCAGCGCCTTGAACGAGTTCTCGGGGAGCGCTTTATCCGGGTAAGGGAAGTTGAACCCCTCGACCGGGCGGACTACAGCCATGAATCGATCTGTCGGTTCGTTCATGACCGCCTCATACTTGCCCAGAACGCGAGTGGCGCGAACACGACGATCAACCCGATAGTCCACGCAACGACGGGAAACAGGACGCTCCAGGTGACTCCGCCTTGTGCAAGATCACGCATGGCGAATGAAAACTGCGATACCGGTTGATTGCGTACAAACGGCCGAATCCACTCGGGAAAGCCGGTCTCGGGCGCAAAACCGCAGGACAACATCCCCAGAATCAACTGTGGCAATGTCAGCGCTTGACTGGTGGCCTGCGGGCTCTTCGACAATGAGCCGATGGCGTCACCAGCGAAGGACAGGCAGGTGCTGAACGCCAGGGCGACAGCGCAGAACAAGACGGCCTGCCCGACTCCGGCTGAGAATCGAAAACCGATCAAGTGGCCGAACGCCAATGCGGCAGCAAGCGAGACTGTTGATCTGACGAACCCACTGGATTGACGGGACAGCAGCGGGATCGGGCCGACGACCGGCATGGTTTTCATCCGGTTGCTGAAGCCGGTGATCGATTCGGTCGAAGACATTTGAGCAGCCGAGATCGATGTGAATGCCATCGCCTGCAGGACAATGATCGGCATCAAGAACTGCGCGTAGTTGATCCCTTGAAGTTGCATGACGAACTTCAAGGGAAGGTAGAACCCGATCGTGAAGATCAGCGGTGCGATGACTGCAACGAGCAGCTCATAGCGCTTGACCATCGATTTGACGGTGCGTGCAGTCAGCACCCACCACTGATTGATCGCTGATGGATGCGGTCGGCGGTGCTTTCCAACGCTTAAAGCCTCGGGGACTGCAATCTTGCTGCGACTTTCCCCGCGGACAGTCACTTGATCGACCCCGAATTTTGTAGTTGTCGTCACGGCGTCTCGCTTACGTGCTGTTCACCTGTGAGTGAAAGAAAGACGTCATCGAGTGACGGGCGACGAAGCGCGATGTCTGCAAGCGGAATCCGTGCGTGGTCCAGACGACGCAGCGCTTCGGAGAGGGTTCCTGCGCCGACAGGTGCGGGGATAGCGATGCGACCGCTTTCTTGTGCCAGATCGAATCTGAAGTCGCGGGGGACCAGATTGCCCAGGGCATGGACCGCATGAGGCAGCTGTTTGAGATCTGCGGGCACAATCTCGCAGAAGCTTGCGCCGGTTCGCGCCTTCAGTTGGTCAGCAGTCCCCTCAGCAATGACTGCGCCTTTGTCGATGACGATGATGTTGTCGCTCAGTAAATCTGCCTCTTCGAGGTACTGAGTTGTCAGGAGCACGGTGATTCCCTGCTCCTTCAGTGACTGGACCAGCGACCAGACGCTCTGCCGACTGCGCGGATCCAAGCCGGTGGTCGGCTCGTCGAGGAAAACGACCTCGGGGCGAACAACCAGGCCACACGCGATATCGATTCGTCGGCGCATACCGCCGGAGTAGTTCCTCACTACTCGAGATCCTGCTTCGACGAGGTCGAATTGAGAGAGCAGGTCGGCAGCGCGCACCTTCGCCGACATTCGGTCGAGACCCATCAACCTGCCGAACAGTTCGATGTTCTCCCGGCCGGTGAGTGAATCGTCCAGGGCGGCGAACTGCCCGGTCATCATGATGGAGCGTCGAACCTCGGGAGCATTGCGCACTACGTCGTAGCCAGCCACCATCGCGCGTCCACTGGTGGGACGAATGAGCGTGGAGAGGACCTTCACCGTCGTCGTCTTGCCTGCGCCGTTGGGACCTAAGATGCCGAGCACTGTCCCACGTGGGGCGGTGAAGTTGATCCCTCGCAGCGCGTGCACGTTCTTGAAGGACTTGTGTACGTCCTCCACTAGTACCGCTGCGTCCGTGGAAAAGGGCATCAACACTCCGCTGTCTGCATTGTCGGAACGGGCACGCGCTCCCGACGGGCGCACAGATGCCTTCTGTCTTCTATCCGTGATCTCCGCTCAGATGTTACCGGAGGGTCAAACCGACACTCGGGCAATCGGACGCGTGAGAGGGAGTATGTGGCTCCTGCCAGCAACTCTCACCTTCGATTTCACCTTGTGGCAAGAATCACAAATATTCTTTGTAACGTAAAGATCTCTTCTAATTGAACGAATGACCAAATAGATTTTCAGCGCATCTGCGCAGGTGGGTATTCGGTTGCGCGGACCGGAGGTCTTTGATTTGACCGGTGACGAAAGTCCCCCGATTCCTTCCGGTTGGTCCCCTGGGCCCGCTGCTCGATGTCTTGTGGAGAGATTCGCGATACCGTTGGGAAATGGCGAACGCGACGTTGTCGGTGGTTGTTCCGGCTTTTAATGAATCTGAATACATCGAAACGTGCATCGAAGCGCTCATTGCTCAAGGTGAATATGTCGACGAAATCATCATCGTTGACAATAATTCCTCGGACAACACTTCCGAGTTGATCAAGAAGTATCAAAGTAGTTGTCCCAAGGTTCGGCTTCTCAAAGAATCCCGCCCCGGGGTGGTGCATGCGAGAAACAAAGGGTTTGACGCGGCGAGTGGAGAAATTATCGGACGTATCGACGCGGATACGATCGTGGGGGAAGACTGGGCCGTTGCGGTTCACGAATTCTTCGAGCGTCGCGACGATTTCTCGGGCGTAACTGGCCTGACTTACCTTTATGAATCTCCGATCGCCGGCCTTCAGCGCCGATGGACGAATTGGCGACTCGGTCGCGGGGCTCAGGGGGCGGTTCGGCCCGTTGTTGCAGTTCCAGGCAGTAACATGGCGATGCGTCGGTCGGCTTGGTTGGCCGTTAGGGGTGCGGTCAGCGATCGAACCGACATTCATGAGGATATCGATCTATCCCTCTGCATGGCGCATGTTCGTTGCGCAGTGGGGCAGATCTCGAGCATGGCCGCAAAGGTTTCGGGTAGACGTGGAGTTAGTTCGCCGCGAGTGTATGCACGATATAATCGAGCATCGAAGAAAACCCTCGAGCATCATGGTGTATCGAATTGGAAGTTAACATTCTTGATTGCAGCAGACAGTATTCTGCATGCAATCTTGTGGCCTCTTTATCGAATTTATGACAAGGATTCCGGACAACTCTCGTCTCGGGTCTTGGGTCGGAGGCAGCGGGCGCGGGATCTTCCCGTCTTTTCTTGATAAATCCGTCAGGTATTTATTCGAGAACGCTCGTGTCTAGCTGAAAAATCGGGAGTGCCCGATAATTGCGGACTATTGCTGGTTCTCGTTCGTTGCGAACTATTTCTTTTATTGCACGGGATTAACTGGCAGAATATTTATCTGCAGCGATTGTTACTTCTGATGTTACTTGTAGCTTTTGGAGCAGGGACGTTATTCCACTGTAGTCCTGCACGAACAGTTCGTTGTGCGGTTCCAATGCGACATCGTCGAGCATCTTCCGTCCTCCAGGTATGGCTTCAATTTCCATGATTGCTCGCCACGCGCCGAAGTCGGTTCCGCTGAAAGCGCGCATGGCGCCCTCGAAGCCTTCCAATAGATAGCTGCGATCTCCACGATCCAGGGAATCCCAGACCAGCACCGCCAGTTCCCCGGCAATCGAGGCATGGCAGTACTCGTCGCGAGCGTGCAACCGGATTGTCGCGCGGTTGATCGACTGAACGCCCGGATCGTCCGAGATCAGGTCGAGGTATGCGGTGATCGACACCTCGGCGACGGTCATGAACGCCAACTGTGTCAGGGCAATCTTGCGAGGCCCCTCGGCTGCGTCGAGGGCTTGCGCCCGGGTGCGGACCGTCAGGACGTCGGGCAATGCCTTGGCCGGCAGCCCCCAGCCCCTGCCTCGACGGGTCGCTGAACTGGCGTTGAAGTGCATGAGCGTGTGATATTGCTCGTCGACCATCGCCTGATTGACCGCCACTGCAGCCCAATCTCCGAGACCGACGTTAAGTCGGTCTTCGGCGAGAACGTCGAAGCCGGGATTGACGACGTACTTCTCGATGTCCATGACGTTCTTGTTGAACGCGATCCATGCCCAGGCTTGCAGGCGTTGCTTCTGCTCGGGGCTCAATGCCAGGTAGATCGGATGCTCCGCGAACGGGAGAAGTGCTTCGGGGTAGTCGGACAACGACGAATCGAAGAGATCGTCCAGTTCCGGCTCCGCCTTCTTCACGGTTGCCCGGCGCGCCCAATTGCTCGCAAGGCGGCGGACGATTGCACTCTCGACCGGATCGGAGGCGTCGTACTCCGGGAGGCTGGGCGGACTCACTCCAGGTCTCATCGTGCCCTACTCTCTGTGCCCTTCGGCGATCTCTCTGTGCCCTTCGGCAATGCGATCGAACAAGCTCTGGCACTCCGCGTTCAATTCGCCTGAGCGATTGTCGAGCGCTGCGTCGGCGGTTTTCATCAGCGTCGTGAAGTCGCCGAGGGTCTCGGCCGCCCTGTCCACCTGTGCGGTGGCATCGAACAGTGCTTTTCGTGTCGCACCTGCGTACGGATTGCCCGCTTGTACGTCCCAGTACACCTCCGGTTCGCCGCCGGCTACACGCGCCAGGAGCGCGAGCAAGGCCCGATGCGGGGGAGGGGCGACCGCGAGGAGTTCGTCCGCGGAAACTCCGAGTTCGGCCAGGGCAACGCCGAAAGCCAGCACCGACGCGTGTGTCAGAACCTGGGTGGCCGCAGCCAACCGGTCGTGACGATCGGCGTCCATCACCGCGACCGACGCTCCCCACGAGCGCACGATGTCGAGGAATCTGTCGGACTGCGGACCGCCGACGTACGGCACTGCGATGACGGCCCGACCGCGTGGCCCGAGCGACGGACGGAACATGGGGTTGAGTCCGAGGAATTCCCCTTCTCGGCCGGCGTCGGCGATTGCTGCGTCCATCCGCGATTTGACCGACAGCGTGTCCACAACGAGAGCGCCGGATGTCCGAAGGCTCGGTAGTGCGGCTAGAGCGACCTGTTCGGGAACCGCGAGCACGATGATGCGCGAGGACTCCACGTGCGCGAGGACTTGCTCACTGGGTTTCGTGATGTCTCCGACGACTACATCTCCGTCGGGATCGATGCCTGCTGGGTCGACGACGGTGACGGTCGACCCCCCGGCGCGAAGCAGTTCGACGAACATGGATCCGACGGCACCCAGCCCGCCGACAACCGTCGCTGTGCCTGATGACGCCGTCATGGCTGGATCTACCCGCCGTACTCGAGGACCCGCGAGGACACCGCGTCGAGCGCACGGAGCAGCGTGGACGCCTTGACCGTGGTCTCGTCGAATTCTTCTTCCGGATCGGACAACGCTGTGATGGCACCGCCGATTCCGAAGGTCACGCCGCTCTCGGTGCAGACCAGCGACCGGATCACGATCGAGAGGTCCGCGGCGCCACCGAGCGCGAAGTACCCGATCGATCCCGAGTAGACCCCACGTGGGCCTGATTCGAGGCGGTCGATGATCTCCATCGTCCGTACCTTCGGGGCGCCGGTCATCGATCCACCGGGGAACGCGGCACGCACACAGTCCACCGCCGACGACCCCGGACTCAGGTGTCCGCGCACCGTCGACACCATTTGGTGAACGGACGAGTACGACTCGATCGCGAACAGCCTCGGAACGTGGACACTTCCCGGAACGCAGACCTTGGTGAGGTCGTTGCGGGTGAGGTCCACGATCATCAGGTTCTCGGCGCGGTCCTTCTCGCTGTCGAGCAGGTCCTGCCGTAGTGCAGCATCACGCGCTCGGGTGACGCCGCGCGGGCGGGTACCTTTGATCGGCTTGGACTCGACGTTGCCGGCCGAGTCGACACGAAGGAACCGCTCAGGCGAGGCCGAGACCACCGAGATGCCGGTGAAGTCGAGAAGTGCGCTGTACGGCGTCGGATTGATCGAGCGCAGATACTCGAACGCCTGCTGTGCATCGATCGTCTCGTCGACGCTCGCCATGTTGGTCAGACACACCTCGTAGGACTCACCCGCCCGGATCTCCGAGAGGGCCGTTCCGATCAACGACAGGTACTGATCGCGATCATGCCGAAGGCGAGCCTGCGTCCAGACGGTGTCGCTGATCAGCGGAACGGGGGTGCGTTCCGGAAGGTCCGCGCCGATCCGCGCCAGGGTGTCGACGGTCGATTCGAGCCAATCGTCATAGCCGGCGTCCCGGACTTTCTCGCGCAACCTCAAAACGTGAGTGCGGCCCGCGGTGTGATCGATGACGACGGCGCGATCGGCAAACACCAGAGCGGCATCAGGAGTGGGTGCCGGATGGACTGCCCTTCCTCCGGTCTGTGCTTTCAGTTCGTAGCCGAGGTAGCCCACGTAGCCGAGGTTGAAGTCGAGTTCCGGATGCGAGGGCACGAAGCGTGTCGAGAGTTGTGCGTCCAAGTAATCGAAGAAAGGAACTCGAATGTGCTCGTCGGACAAGCCTTTTCGGCTGACAGTCAGTACCTCGGCTTGCACGTCGTACGTGATGAACTCGGCCAGCGGCCCCGACGAATCGCCGAGAATCGAAAAGCGCGCACTCGGCTCTGCGGTTGCCGCGCGGTCCAGCCAGAACGCGTTCGGGCCGTCGGCGAACAGTGCTGCATAGGCCGCCGACGGGTCCACTGCAAAATCGAGAGTCACGTCGTCGACGTCGTAGTTGATCGCCGGCCGCAGGTCGGGTGTTTGCGGAACAGGTTCGGGTCGGATCACCGAATCCAGAGTGCGTCCGACGGACAGATCGCGGAAGTTCGCGAGCAAATCTATGCCGAACTCGGTGCTGATGGACTCCGGATGGAACTGAACTCCCCACATCGGCTTGGTCCGGTGCCGGACACCCATGAGCAGACCGTCGGACGTCCACGCGGTACGAACGAAGGCGTTCGGCAGATTCTCGACGGTCAACGAGTGGTAGCGAACAGCTCGGAACGGCGACGGAAGTCCGGCAAAAATGCCCGAGCCGTCGTGATCGATCAGCGAAATTCGGCCGTGCATCGGTACGGGCGCAACCACCACGTCCGCGCCGAACAACTCGCACAGGCCCTGGTGGCCGAGACAGACACCGAGAAGTGGGAGAGGCGCTTCTTCGATGAAACGGCGGCTGATTCCGAAATCACGGTCGCGATCCGGCCGGCCGGGACCTGGG
Source organism: Rhodococcus sp. MH15 (assembly GCF_019266045.1). NCBI lineage: Bacteria > Bacillati > Actinomycetota > Actinomycetes > Mycobacteriales > Nocardiaceae > Rhodococcus > Rhodococcus sp. MH15. The sequence continues at coordinate 1,314,789 of NZ_LPNP01000061.1, read as the reverse complement.
GAGATGACCACGTTGTCGTACGACGCGAGATCGAGGGAATCCCAATCCGCGTCGTTGCGGACCACGGTCGGCACAACCCCGTTGACCTCGGTCAACAGGGTGAACAGGTTGTAGGTGAACGAGTCGTAATTGTCCACCAGAAGGGTGCGGGAACTCATGTCGATGATCCTGATCTCGGTCCGACGGATTCCCGAACAGTGTCCTCCTCCTCAACAGGTGCGTTGATCACCAGGTCTTCGAGTCGACAGGTCTCGGCAATCATCAGCTCGTACAGGGCGTTGAAGAAGTCAGGAGAGAGGTCGTGTCTACGAGCGAATTCACGCGCCCGCTCCTGCACGACGCGCACGCGGCCGGGTTGCATCATCGGAACCTCGCGGGAGCGCTTCCACTCGCCGATGCGCAGGCAGAGTTCCAGCCGCTGCCGCACCGTCTCGAGAAGTAGAGCGTCGATGGCGTCGAGGTCGCGCCGGAAGCTGTCCAATCCCTCGGCCTCGTCCGGATACGACGAGGTCTGCGTGCCTGCTTCGGAACTCGTTGTGGTCAAGAACTCTTCCACGAGGCCTCCCGGTGCTCGGCGTGACGCGAGGTCGACAATGTGGTGCCCGGAACGCAACCCACCTCCGGACACCGGCACCCCGACCGACCATCGCCGTTCGGGGAGGTGTTCCACGATCGTCATTCGCCGAAACCTGCGGTGGTGCCTAATTCTGCGAAACCTGTTTGGCGGGCGAATCAGGTTGCGATGCAGGCGGGTTCGTGAGTGCCTACTTGGGGGAGACCCAGGTGGTGATTTCGGCGTGGACTACTTCCTTGCCGCCCCGGTCGAAGATCGAGATGGGAACGAGAAGTTCCGTGCCACTCTCGATCGCCGCGAAGTCCGGCAAAGTCTCGAGTCGGGCGACCGCCCGCAGGCCGGTCTCGGCCTTGGCGAGGTAGTCGACCTTCATCGACTTGGGGATCCAGCGGTGGGAGTTCGGAACCGTCGCTTCGCTCAGCATGCCCATCGCGACCTCCGCGAGGTTGCAGGCAGCGATCGCGTGAAAAGTGCCGAGATGGTTGTGGACGCCCCACCATTTGGGGGAGCGGACCTCGCAGAGCCCTGGTTCCAACTTGGTCACCCGGGGGAGAACAGAGGCGAAATAGGGCACGCGAATGGACATCGCCGCCGAGAAAACTGCATGTCCGAGGGCGTTGTCCGGCAATTTCTGCCATCCGCGATAGGTAGGGCTGGAGATAGTCATAGGCGTATCTTACTTCTGAGTAAGGTTGTTGTCGCGCAGCTCACTCGGAAAAGGCAGTTCGGGGGAGTTGAGGATTTGGGCCAGGTACGGCATACTGGTCGGGTTGCCTTGTCCGGGACGCGGTCGATTGCGGCCGTGATCGGGTAAGGGTAAGACGTCACAGACGATCGATCGCAGATCCCGTCAGGGTAATCGGGTCAACGACTGTGACCATGCAAGACGAGAAGTAAAGCAGGACGGAAGCAGTACCTACTTTGTGTTCGACATCGAACACGTCCGGTACGCATCACGCGCCAGATAATCGAAAGATTGTCCGGCGCAGGATGAGTGAGAAGGCGACACGCCCGACCGCGTGTACCGGAGAACAATGACAAACGAACAGCGGCAGCAGATCCTGATCTCGATCCGAATCTCGGTACTCCCGAGAACTTGGACTTGGTCCCGATCGCTTCAGTGTTCGTCGTGTCATCGTCCAGGCAAGGACTGTGCAGACGAGGTAGCTCGAGCCTGACCAGGCGGGCTACGAAACGCGGCAAGAAAAGGACACTAAGCGTGGCGGGACAAAAGATCCGCATCAGGCTCAAGGCCTACGACCACGAGGCGATCGACGCGTCAGCGCGCAAGATCGTCGAGACGGTAACCCGTACGGGTGCCCGCGTCGTTGGACCTGTGCCGTTGCCGACCGAGAAGAACGTATATTGCGTCATCCGCTCGCCGCACAAGTACAAGGACTCGCGCGAGCACTTCGAGATGCGTACTCACAAGCGGCTGATCGACATTCTCGACCCGACGCCGAAGACGGTTGACGCGCTCATGCGCATCGACCTTCCGGCCAGTGTCGACGTGAACATTCAGTGACGGCGGAGACAAAAACAATGACTGATACCAAGATCAAGGGAATCCTGGGCACCAAGCTCGGCATGACCCAGGTCTTCGACGAGAACAACCGGGTTGTCCCGGTCACCGTCGTGAAGGCTGGGCCGAACGTCGTAACCCAGATCCGTACCGAAGAGCGTGACGGCTACAGCGCCGTTCAGCTCGCGTTCGGCGCCATCGACCCGCGCAAGGTGAACAAGCCGACTTCCGGCCAGTTCACCAAGGCTGGTGTGACCCCGCGTCGCCACGTAGTGGAGCTCCGCGTTGCGGACACCTCCGACTACGAGGTCGGCCAGGAGCTCACCGCCGAGGTCTTCGAGGACGGCGCATACGTCGACGTCACCGGAACCAGCAAGGGCAAGGGCTTCGCCGGAACCATGAAGCGTCACGGCTTCAAGGGACAGGGCGCGTCGCACGGTACCCAGGCTGTTCACCGCCGCCCGGGCTCCATCGGTGGCTGTGCAACTCCCGGCCGCGTGTTCAAGGGCATGCGCATGTCCGGACGCATGGGTAGCGACCGCATCACGACGCAGAACCTCTCGGTCCACAAGGTGGATGCAGAGAACGGCCTGCTGCTGATCAAGGGTGCGATCCCCGGCCGCAAGGGCGGCCTCGTGATCGTCAAGAGTGCAGTGAAGGGTGGTGCACGGGCATGACCAGCACCGAGACCAAGTTGACCCTGGACGTCAAGGTCGCCGGCGGCAAGACCAACGGCACCGTCGATCTCCCCGCTGAGATCTTCGACGCTCCGGCCAACATCGCGCTTCTCCATCAGGTTGTCGTCGCGCAGCTCGCAGCTGCTCGTCAGGGAACCCACTCCACCAAGACCCGCGGCGACGTCCGCGGCGGTGGCAAGAAGCCGTACCGCCAGAAGGGCACCGGCCGCGCACGCCAGGGCTCGACTCGCGCACCGCAGTTCGTCGGCGGCGGAACCGTTCACGGCCCGCAGCCGCGTGACTACAGCCAGCGCACCCCCAAGAAGATGAAGGCAGCCGCTCTTCGCGGAGCCCTCTCTGACCGCGCACGCAACGAGCGCATCCACGTCATCACCGAACTGGTTGCAGGGCAGACGCCTTCGACCAAGGGCGCAATCGCGTTCCTCGGCGAGATTTCGGATCGCAAGAAGCTGCTGCTCGTCGTGGGTCGCCAGGATGTAGCCGCTTGGAAGAGCGTGCAGAACCTGGAAGGCGTGCATCCCATTGCACCCGACCAGCTCAACACCTACGACGTGCTCAATGCAGACGATGTCGTGTTCAGCGTCGAGGCACTCAACGCGTTCATCCACGGGCCCGCAGAGAGCGCTCAGAACAAGGAGGACGCCAAGTGAGCACCATCGCTGACCCCCGCGACATCCTGCTCGCTCCGGTCATCTCCGAGAAGTCCTACGGACTGATCGAGGAAGGCACCTACACCTTCCTGGTGCACCCGGACTCGAACAAGACGCAGATCAAGATTGCCGTCGAGAAGGTCTTCGGCGTCAAGGTGACCAGCGTCAACACCGCCAACCGTCAGGGCAAGCGTAAGCGGACCCGATTCGGTTACGGCAAGCGCAAGGACACCAAGCGCGCGCTCGTGACCCTGTCCGCTGACAGCAAGCCCATCGAGATCTTCGGAGGACCGGTCGCGTAAGCGCCGGGACTTGACGAGACATAGAGGACGAGAAGACTCATGGCAATCCGTAAGTACAAGCCGACAACACCGGGCCGTCGTGGCTCGAGCGTCTCGGACTTCGCCGAGATCACTCGGTCGACCCCCGAGAAGTCGCTGGTTCGCCCGCTGCACGGTCGCGGTGGACGTAACGCACACGGTCGTATCACCACCCGTCACAAGGGTGGCGGACACAAGCGTGCATACCGACTGATCGATTTCCGTCGCAACGACAAGGACGGCATCCCGGCAAAGGTCGCTCACATCGAGTACGACCCCAACCGCACAGCAAACATCGCACTCCTGCATTACGCAGACGGTGAGAAGCGCTACATCATCGCCCCCAAGGGCCTGGTGCAGGGTTCACCGGTCGAGTCCGGTGCAGGCGCCGACATCAAGCCGGGCAACAACCTGCCGCTGCGCAACATCCCGACTGGTACCACCATCCACGGTGTGGAACTGCGTCCCGGCGGCGGAGCCAAGATGGCTCGTTCCGCAGGCGCCAGCATCCAGCTCCTCGGTAAGGAAGGCAGCTACGCCACGCTGCGTATGCCTTCCGGTGAAATCCGTCGCGTCGACGTGCGCTGCCGCGCATCCGTCGGCGAGGTCGGCAACGCCGAGCAGTCGAACATCAACTGGGGCAAGGCCGGCCGTATGCGTTGGAAGGGCAAGCGCCCGACCGTTCGTGGTGTCGTGATGAACCCGGTCGACCACCCGCACGGTGGCGGCGAGGGCAAGACCTCAGGTGGACGCCACCCGGTCAGCCCGTGGGGTAAGCCTGAAGGCCGTACCCGCAAGAACAAGGCAAGCGACAAGATGATCGTCCGTCGCCGCCGCACCGGCAAGAACAAGCGCTAGGAGGGAGTGAAGGATGCCACGCAGCCTTAAGAAGGGCCCGTTCGTCGATGACCACCTCCTCGCGAAGGTGGATGTACAGAACGAAAAGGGAACCAAGCAGGTCATCAAGACCTGGTCCCGTCGTTCGACAATCATCCCGGACTTCATCGGCCACACGTTTGCAGTTCACGACGGCCGCAAGCACGTCCCCGTGTTCGTTTCCGACTCCATGGTCGGACACAAGCTCGGAGAGTTTGCACCGACCCGCACGTTCAAGGGTCACATCAAGGATGATCGGAAGGCGAAGAGGCGATGAGCAACACCGAAACCGCCAACCCGACTGCCAAGGCTGTAGCGAAGCACGTTCGCGTTACGCCGATGAAGGCACGTCGAGTTGTGGACCTGGTCCGCGGGCGCTCGGTTGAAGACGCCCTGAACATCCTGAAGTTCGCGCCGCAGGCAGCGAGCGAGCCGGTCGCCAAGGTGATCGCCTCCGCAGCAGCCAACGCCGAGAACAACCTCGACCTCGACCCCAGCACGCTTGTCGTTGCTACGGCGTTCGTGGACGAGGGCGCGACCCTCAAGCGGTTCCAGCCGCGTGCACAGGGACGTGCGTTCCGTATTCGCAAGCGCACCAGTCACATCACCGTGATCGTGGAGAGCCTGCCGAAGACCGGAACATCGACCCGTAATCGCCGGAAGGGAAGTGCTCAGTAGTGGGCCAGAAAATCAACCCGCACGGCTTCCGTCTCGGCATCACCACCGACTGGAAGTCTCGCTGGTACGCAGACAAGCAGTACGCGGAGTACGTCAAGGAAGACGTCGCGATCCGTAAGCTCCTCGCCACCGGCATGGAGCGCGCAGGAATCGCGAAGGTCGAAATCGAGCGCACCCGTGACCGTGTTCGCGTGGACATCCACACTGCACGTCCGGGCATCGTCATCGGCCGCCGCGGCGCCGAAGCCGATCGCATCCGCTCCGAGCTCGAGAAGCTGACCGGCAAGCAGGTTCAGCTGAACATCCTCGAGGTCAAGAACGCAGAAGCTGAAGCACAGCTCGTCGCACAGGGTGTGGCCGAGCAGCTCTCGAACCGCGTTGCCTTCCGTCGTGCAATGCGCAAGGCCATCCAGTCGGCCATGCGTCAGCCCAACGTCAAGGGAATCCGCGTTCAGTGCTCCGGTCGTCTCGGCGGCGCCGAGATGTCCCGGTCGGAGTTCTACCGCGAAGGCCGTGTGCCGCTGCACACGCTTCGTGCGGACATCGACTACGGCCTCTACGAGGCCAAGACCACCTTCGGTCGCATCGGCGTCAAGGTCTGGATCTACAAGGGCGACATCGTCGGTGGCAAGCGTGAGCTCGCCGCCAACACGGCCGCACCGGCCGGGGATCGCCCGCGTCGTGAGCGTCCGAGCCGTCCGCGTCGTTCCGGTGCCACCGGTACCACTGCGACCAGCACCGAGGCCGGCCGCGCAGCGACCGCAACCGCCGATGCTCCCGCAACTGAACAGAATCAGGAGGGCTGACGCATGTTGATCCCACGGCGGGTCAAGCACCGCAAGCAGCACCACCCGAGCCGTTCGGGTGCCGCCAAGGGCGGTACCCAGGTGACCTTCGGTGACTACGGCATCCAGGCTCTCGAGCCTGCCTACATCACCAACCGGCAGATCGAGTCCGCTCGTATCGCCATGACTCGGCACATCAAGCGTGGCGGCAAGATCTGGATCAACATCTTCCCGGATCGCCCCCTCACGAAGAAGCCGGCCGAAACCCGAATGGGTTCCGGTAAGGGTTCGCCCGAGTGGTGGATTGCCAACGTCAAGCCCGGACGCGTTCTGTTCGAGATGACATACCCCAACGAGGAGATTGCTCGCGAGGCCCTGCGCCGCGCGATGCACAAGCTCCCGTGCAAGTGCCGGATCGTGACCAGAGAGGAGCAGTTCTGATGGCTACTGGAACCCCAGCAGCAGAGCTCCGCGAGCTCAGTGAAGACGAGCTGGTCACCCGGCTCCGTGAGTCGAAGGAAGAGCTTTTCAACCTTCGTTTCCAGATGGCTACCGGCCAGATGGACAACAACCGACGACTGCGCACCGTTCGTCACGAGATCGCGCGCATCTACACCGTCCTGCGTGAGCGTGAGCTCGGACTCGCTGTGGGTCCGGATGCAGGTGACGCGGCATGAGTGAGGAAAAAGCAGTGAGCACAGAAGAGCGCGCGAGCCGTAAGGTCCGTGTCGGATACGTCGTGTCCGACAAGATGGAAAAGACGATCGTGGTCGAGCTCGAAGACCGCGTCAAGCACAAGCTCTACGGCAAGATCATCCGCCGTACGACCAAGGTGAAGGCGCACGACGAGAACGGCGTTGCCGGCGTCGGCGACCGCGTTCAGCTGATGGAAACCCGTCCGCTGTCCGCGACGAAGCACTGGCGTCTGGTCGAGGTCCTCGAAAAGGCCAAGTAAGCCTGATCGAATCCTCGAGCTGATCGAGTATCACCGAATGGCCCGCTTCCCCTTGGGGGAGTGGGCCATTTGGCTTTCCGGGGGCTTTCGGGGCTTTCCGGGCGAAGGGTTCGAGTTGCGTCGAGTACGGCTGATTTGGTATTCGGTGAACCCTTCCCTACAATAGAACGGTTGCCTGTGGCAGAGGTGTGTCTTCACGTGCGCAGCTCGAACGGTGCTTGCAGTGATCGTCTCCCGACGTCAGTCGGTGGGACTGCAGCTCAGACACGACGCAGGTGGCAACAATGACCGCGCGCACCGGGTCGGTAATCCGTTGCGCACGAAATTCCAGGTCTAGGGAGATCAAGTGATTCAGCAGGAGTCGCGAGTTCGCGTCGCTGATAACACGGGTGCCAAGGAAATCCTTTGCATCCGCGTTCTCGGCGGTTCGTCACGTCGCTACGCCGGGATCGGTGACGTCATCGTCGCCACCGTCAAGGACGCAATCCCCGGTGGAAACATCAAGAAGGGTGAGGTCGTCAAGGCCGTCATCGTTCGCACGACCAAGGAGCGCCGTCGTCCGGACGGTTCCTACATCAAGTTCGACGAGAACGCTGCAGTGCTCATCAAGGCTGACAGTGATCCCCGTGGAACCCGCATCTTCGGACCCGTCGGCCGTGAGCTGCGCGAGAAGAAGTTCATGAAGATCGTTTCGCTTGCCCCGGAGGTGCTGTGATGAAGGTGCACAAGGGTGACACCGTTCTGGTCATCGCCGGCAAGGACAAGGGCGCGAAGGGCAAGGTCATTCAGGCCTACCCCGCGACCGACAAGGTCCTCGTCGAAGGCGTGAACCGAATCAAGAAGCACACCGCGGTTTCCGCGAACGAGCGCGGAGCATCCTCCGGCGGCATCGTTACGCAGGAAGCCCCGATCCACGTTTCCAACGTTGCAGTCGTCGACTCGGACGGAAACCCCACCCGCGTGGGGTACCGCACCGACGAAGAGTCCGGCAAGCGCGTTCGGATTTCCCGGAAGAACGGGAAGGACATCTGACATGACCTCCACCGAAAACAAGGTCCAGCCGCGCCTCAAGGCACGCTACCGCGCTGAGATCAAGGACGCGCTCAACAGCGAGTTCGACTACTCGAACGTCATGCAGATCCCCGGCGTCGTTAAGGTTGTCGTCAACATGGGCGTCGGCGACGCTGCCCGTGACGCCAAGCTGATCAACGGCGCTGTCCATGACCTGTCGCTGATCACGGGCCAGAAGCCCGAGATCCGCAAGGCACGTAAGTCCATCGCGCAGTTCAAGCTCCGCGAAGGTATGCCCATCGGTGCACGCGTCACCCTCCGTGGTGACCGCATGTGGGAGTTCCTGGACCGCCTCGTGTCTGTCGCTCTGCCCCGTATCCGCGACTTCCGCGGTCTCTCGGGCAACCAGTTCGACGGCAACGGCAACTACACGTTCGGCCTCAACGAGCAGTCGATGTTCCACGAGATCGACGTGGACAAGATCGATCGCCCCCGCGGCATGGACATCACCGTCGTGACCACCGCAACCAACAACGAAGAAGGCCGTGCACTGCTCAAGCACCTCGGCTTCCCGTTCAAGGAGAACTGAGCGCATGGCTAAGAAGGCATTGGTCAACAAGGCCAACAAGAAGCCCAAGTTCGCGGTTCGCGCCTACACCCGCTGCCAGCGGTGCGGTCGCCCGCACTCGGTGTTCCGCAAGTTCGGCTTGTGCCGTATCTGCGTTCGCGAGATGGCTCACGCCGGCGAGCTTCCCGGAGTTCGCAAGAGCTCTTGGTGATCTGAGGCCCTCGGGCTTCGTCACACCACGCATGTGAATGGGCGTGGGTTCCTTTGGAACCCACGCCCATTTGTGGTTTTCATCGAGATGTGAATCGTGCCGATCCTGAAAAGAACTGCCCCGCTGCGACTCTGGTTGAAAGCGATCATCGTTCGTCGGTGTCGTTCTTCGGTGCCGAACGAGCAGTTCAGATTTCGGGGTGCGTCGATAGCTTCCCGATCGCATCCTTCGGGCGGCAGTGGGGGAGGCGACATGGGATCCCGGTGGACACTTGCGCCAAAGTTCCCTACACTAGAGCGGTTGCCGTGGCTGACGCATGCGTTCAGCTCGGTGCGGTAACTTACGCCGTCTGACACAAGTCGGACGGCCCAGCCGAATTGCTGGAGGCCCACGATCGGATTCGTCCGGTGTTGCATGGGAACCACAGCGAGAAAGGTGTCGAGGTCGACCTATGACCATGACTGACCCCATCGCAGACTTCTTGACGCGTCTGCGCAACGCCAACACGGCGTACCACGATGAGGTGAAGCTTCCCCACTCGAAGATCAAGGCGAACATCGCCGAGATCCTCAAGCGCGAGGGCTACATCTCCGATTTCCGTACCGAAGACGCAGAGGTCGGCAAGACCCTCATCGTCGATCTGAAGTACGGTCCCAGCCGCGAGCGTAGCCTCGCCGGCGTGCGTCGCGTTTCCAAGCCCGGTCTCCGGGTTTACGCGAAGTCCACCAACCTGCCCAAGGTCCTCGGAGGCCTCGGCGTGGCCATCATCTCCACGTCGTCCGGTCTGCTCACCGATCGCCAGGCGGCCAATCAAGGAGTAGGCGGGGAAGTCCTCGCCTACGTCTGGTAAGGGAGGCCACCACAATGTCGCGTATTGGAAAGATTCCGGTCACCGTCCCCGCGGGCGTTGACGTCACGATCAGCGGCCAGGATGTCACCGTCAAGGGTCCCAAGGGCACCCTCGCGCTGACCATCTCCGAGCCCATCGCAATCGAAAAGGCAGAGGACGGCTCGCTGAGCGTCACGCGCCCCGACGACGAGCGTCGTAGCCGCGCGCTGCACGGTCTGTCGCGGACCCTGGTTGCGAACATCATCACCGGTGTCACCGAGGGTTACACGAAGAAGATGGAGATCCACGGTGTTGGTTACCGTGTGGCACTGAAGGGCAAGGACCTCGAGTTCGCGCTCGGCTTCAGCCACCCGGTGCCGATCGAGGCTCCTGAAGGCATCACCTTCGTCGTCGAGTCGCCCACCCGGTTCTCGGTGTCCGGCATCGACAAGCAGAAGGTCGGGCAGATCTCGGCCAACATCCGTCGTCTCCGTCGTCCGGACCCGTACAAGGGTAAGGGCGTGCGTTACGAGGGTGAGCAGATCCGCCGCAAGGTCGGAAAGACGGGTAAGTGATATGAGCCAGACTGCAAACCAGAAAGCCAAGCGGATTCCGCTGGGCAAGGATGCGTCCACCAAGCGTCGTCTCTCGAAGACGCGTCGTCACTTCCGTCTCCGCAAGAAGGTCTCCGGCACGCCCGAGCGTCCCCGCTTGGTCGTCAACCGGTCCTCGCGCCACATCCACGTCCAGCTCGTGGACGACCTGGCCGGCCACACCCTGGCCTCCGCGTCGACCATCGAAGCAGACGTGCGCGTGGCAGAAGGCGACAAGAAGGCTGCGAGCGCGAAGGTCGGTCAGCTGATCGCCGAGCGCGCCAAGGCTGCCGGCGTGGAAGCAGTTGTCTTCGACCACGGCGGACACGGCTACCACGGTCGCATCGCGGCCCTGGCAGACGCGGCTCGCGAAGGCGGGTTGAAGTTCTGATGACCAACATTTTCAACGGAAGGACAGCCTGATGCCGGGACGTCAAAGGCGTGACGGCGGAAGCGGACCCGCCGGACAGAATGGCCCCAACAGCGGTGACAACAGCAACGCTCGTGGGGACAACCGTGGTGGCGGCCGTGACCGTCGCGACGGTGGCCGTGGCGGAAACGCTGCGGAGAAGTCACAGTTCATCGAGCGCGTTGTCACGATCAACCGCGTTTCCAAGGTCGTCAAGGGTGGTCGTCGCTTCAGCTTCACCGCTCTGGTGATCGTCGGAGACGGCAACGGACTGGTCGGCGTCGGCTACGGAAAGGCCAAGGAAGTTCCCGCGGCCATCCAGAAGGGTGTCGAGGAGGCTCGCAAGAGCTTCTTCCGCGTCCCGATGATCGCCAACACCATCACTCACCCCGTTCAGGGTGAGGCTGCTGCCGGCATCGTCATGCTTCGCCCGGCAAGCCCCGGTACCGGTGTTATCGCCGGTGGCGCTGTGCGCGCCGTGCTGGAGTGCGCTGGTATCGCGGACATCCTGTCGAAGTCGCTCGGTAGCGACAACGCCATCAACGTCGTGCATGCGACCGTTGCTGCGCTCAAGGGTCTGCAGCGTCCCGAGGAAGTTGCGGCTCGCCGCGGCCTCACCCTCGAAGAGGTTGCACCCGCCGGCATGCTTCGCGCTCGCGCACAGGCTGCTGGGAGTGTGAAGTAATGGCAGATCTCAAGGTCACTCAGATCAAGAGCATCATCGGGACCAAGCAGAACCAGAAGGATTCTCTGCGCACGCTGGGTCTCAAGGGCATCCGTCAGACCGTTGTTCGTGAGGACAACGCACAGAACCGCGGTCTGATCAACGTGGTGCGCCACCTCGTAACAGTTGAGGAGGTCTAACCATGACCATCAAACTGCACCACCTGCGCCCCGCTCCGGGATCCAAGTCCAACAAGATTCGTGTTGGACGCGGTGAGGGCGGCAAGCGTGGTAAGACCGCAGGTCGCGGTACCAAGGGCACCAAGGCACGTAACACCGTGCGCGTGGGCTTCGAGGGTGGACAGATGCCGCTTCACATGCGTCTGCCCAAGCTCAAGGGCTTCACGAACCCGTTCCGCGTCGAGTACCAGGTCGTCAATGTCGGCGACATCGCCCGTCTGTTCCCCGAAGGTGGAGCAATCACGGTCGAGGATCTCGTCGCCAAGGGCGCAGTCCGCAAGAACCAGCTCGTCAAGGTTCTGGGCGACGGCGAACTGACAGTTGCCGTTCAGGTGACCGTCGACAAGTTCACCGGTTCCGCCAAGGAAAAGATTGCTGCTGCCGGTGGTTCCGCCACCGAGCTGTGAGTGATCACGCGTAGCTAGTCCGATGGCCGCAGCGCAGCGTTTGCTGCGGTGCGGCCATCGGCGTCTACGAGGTCGTGTCACAGGTACGAGGTCGTGTCACAGATTGGTCGTGCATGCTCGGACGGGCCAGTATTCTGGTCACCGAGTGGCAAATGTATCTTCGGCTTACCCGGTTTTCGTGGTCTGCCCGCCTAGTTCCCAAATGCTCACTGTTAGAGTTCAAAAGTTCGACAGGTCAAAACGATCTGTCTCCCTACCGTCGTGCCAGGAGGATCTTTGCTTTCCGCCTTCGTCTCGGCCCTCAGGACCCCAGACCTGAGGCGGAAGATCCTCTTCACCCTCGGCTTGGTGGCTCTGTATCGGGTCGGCGCTCTCATCCCGTCCCCAGGTGTCGACTACGGCCGTGTGCGTCAGTGCATCGATATCGCCAACTCCGGTGACTCAGCAGGTATCTACTCGCTGATCAACCTGTTCTCCGGCGGCGCTCTGCTGCAGATGTCGATCTTTGCGATCGGCATCATGCCGTACATCACGGCGAGCATCATCGTGCAGCTCCTGACCGTGGTGATTCCGAAGTTCGAGGAACTTCGGAAAGAAGGCCAGTCCGGCCAGGCCAAGATGACGCAGTACACGCGTTACCTGTCCATTGCTCTGGCAATCCTGCAGTCGACCGGCATCGTCGCTCTTGCGGCACGCGGACAGTTGCTCCAGGGCTGTGACGACATCATCGCCGACAAGTCGATCTTCGGTCTTGTCATCATCGTGCTGGTCATGACTGCCGGTGCTGCCATGGTCATGTGGTTCGGCGAGGTCATCACCGAACGTGGCGTCGGCAACGGTATGTCCCTCCTCATCTTCGCCGGTATCGCATCGCGTATCCCGAGCGAGGGCAAGGCAATCCTCGACAGCCGTGGTCCGCTGGTCTTCGCCTTCGTCTGCCTCGCAGCGCTGCTGATCATCGCCGGTGTCGTCTTCGTCGAGCAGGGTCAGCGTCGTATCCCGGTGCAGTACGCGAAGCGGATGGTCGGACGCAAGATGTACGGCGGATCCTCGACGTACCTGCCTCTGAAGGTGAACCAGGCCGGCGTCATCCCGGTGATCTTCGCGTCTTCACTGCTGTACCTCCCGAACTTGATTGCACAGCTGACTTCGGCCAGTACAGCGGTCGACCCCAGTTGGTGGCAGCGCCTCATCAACACCTACCTGGTGAACCCGGCCAACCCGGTGTACATCGCGATCTACTTCGGCCTGATCGTCTTCTTCACGTACTTCTACGTCGCCATCACCTTCAATCCCGAAGAGCGCGCCGACGAGATGAAGAAGTTCGGCGGCTTCATCCCCGGTATCCGACCCGGTCAGCCGACCGCGGACTACCTCAACTACGTGCTGAGTCGCATCACCCTTCCGGGTGCGATTTACCTCGGCACCATTGCTGTTCTGCCCAACCTGTTCCTCGACATCGGGAACGGCGGCGGCGCGCAGAACCTGCCGTTCGGTGGCACCGCGGTGCTGATCATGGTCAGCGTCGGCCTGGACACCGTGAAGCAGATCGAGAGTCAGCTAATGCAGCGTAACTATGAAGGGTTCCTCAAGTGAGACTTGTCCTCCTTGGTCCTCCCGGTGCCGGCAAGGGCACCCAGGCCGCTATCTTGTCCGAGAAGTTCGGCGTTCCCCATATCTCCACGGGTGATCTCTTCCGCGCGAACATCGGTCAGGCCACCGCTCTCGGTGTGGAAGCAAAGAAGTACATCGACGCCGGCGAACTCGTACCGAGCTCGATCACCAACGACATGGTGAAGGCTCGCGTCGCAGAACCGGACGCAGCAAACGGTTTCCTTCTCGACGGGTTTCCGCGCTCGGTCGAACAGGCTCAGGCACTCGAGGGAATCTTGAAGGATCTCGACACCAAGCTCGACGGTGTCCTCTCCTTCGTCGTCGACGAGGACATCGTGGTCGAGCGTATGCTCGCCCGCGGTCGTGCCGACGACACCGAGGACGTCATTCGCAACCGACTCCGGGTCTACCGCGACGAGACGTCACCGCTGTTCGATTACTACAAGGACAGCATCGTCTCCGTCGACGCGATCGGCGAGGTCGAAGAGGTCAACGCTCGCGCACTGGCAGCGTTGGGTAAGTAATGGTCTTCGGGCGCAAACGCAAGGTTGTTCCGTTCCGCTCCGCGGGCGAACTCGACGCGATGGCTGCTGCCGGCGCGATCGTGGGTTCGGCTCTGGTGGCGGTTCGCGCTGCGGCGAAGCCCGGTGTCAGCACTTTGGAATTGAACGCGGTCGCTGAATCCGTCATTCGTGACGCCGGCGCCGTGCCCTCGTTCCTCGGGTACCACGGCTTCACCGGCTCGATCTGCTCTTCGGTCAACGATCGCGTCGTTCACGGAATCCCTTCTGCTCAGGACATCCTGGCTGAAGGCGACCTGGTTTCCATCGACTGTGGCGCGATCCTCGACGGTTGGCACGGTGACTCCGCTTGGACGTTCGGTGTCGGTGAGATCAGCGTCGCCGATCAGGAGCTCAGCGAAGCCACTCGGCTTTCCATGGAAGCCGGGATCGCGGCAATGATCGCCGGCAACCGTCTGACGGATGTTTCGCACGCGATCGAGGTCGGTACTCATGCCGCCGAGAAGTTGCACGGTCGTTCCTACGGCATCGTCGACGGATACGGCGGACACGGAATCGGCCGGGAAATGCACATGGATCCGTTCCTCGCCAATGAAGGTGCCCCGGGTAAGGGTCCTGAACTGGTTGTCGGATCGTGCCTGGCGATTGAGCCGATGCTCACGCTCGGCACCACCGACACGGTGATTCTCGACGACGACTGGACCGTTGTGACGACCGACGGGTCCCGTGCGGCGCACTGGGAACACACTGTCGCAGTGACCGAAGACGGTCCGCGGATTCTGACACTCCGGCCGGAGTAGTCGACACAGTCGCTGACAAGTGTTGGCAGCGAGCATGATTCATGTTCGAGAAGTCCCAGCCTCATTTCGAGGCTGGGACTTTTTCGATGGGGGAGCGGTGTGCGTCGTCACCCTGACCGGAGGCGCATTTGGCCTGGTCGTTTACATCGCGTAACATGGCTAGGCGGTGCGCTATGCGCGTCGATAGTTCTTGTGCCTACGCCCGGATCGCTCCGGGATCGGGCTTTCGAACTGCCGACGATCTTTCCATTGCGTGCCAATGTAACGGAAGCCGATGCACGAAGCATGCCAAACCAAACGGATCGCGGAGGATATGGCTAAGAAAGACGGGGCCATCGAGGTCGAAGGACGAGTAGTCGAGCCGCTGCCCAATGCGATGTTCCGCATTGAGCTCGAGAATGGCCACAAGGTCCTCGCCCACATCAGCGGAAAGATGCGTCAGCACTACATTCGCATCCTCCCGGAAGATCGCGTTGTCGTAGAGCTCTCGCCCTACGATTTGTCGCGCGGACGCATCGTTTACCGCTACAAGTAACGAACTTCCCGGACCTGACCTGGGTCAGGGAGAAGTATGTCTGCTGCGGTTCATCGCGGCGGGCTGCGACAAAACAGGAGATCAGAAGACGTGAAGGTTCAGCCGAGCGTCAAGAAGATCTGCGAGAAGTGCAAAGTGATTCGCCGTAACGGTCGAGTCATGGTGATCTGCGAGAACCTGCGTCACAAGCAGCGTCAGGGCTAGATCTAGCTTTTCGAAGATCTGCTTGGCAACAAGCAAAGAAGACCTCCCAGTACCAGCCATTGTTGACGAGACCCCACGCGATCGTTCACCGATCGCCAAGGTCGGACAATGGTTCACCCCCGGCACGGAGGCCGGGGCCCCACTGAGTTAGTTGATGAGATCATCTGCGCCTTCGGGCGTCGGTACTCGGCAAGAGGCACAGGGGAAGGGCTGGGAGCAGACCTCCGCACACCGATAAGGAAATGCCACCATGGCACGTCTCTCTGGTGTTGATCTTCCTCGCGAAAAGCGCATGGAGATCGCACTGACATACATCTACGGCATCGGCCGTACCCGCTCCAAGGAAATCCTTGACGCCACCGGCGTCAGCCCGGATCTCCGGAGCAAGGACCTCTCGGACGAGGACCTGGCAAAGCTCCGCGAGTACATCGAGGAGTCGCTCAAGGTCGAGGGTGACCTTCGCCGCGAGGTTCAGGCCGACATCCGTCGCAAGATCGAGATCGGCTGCTACCAGGGCCTGCGCCACCGTCGTGGTCTGCCCGTGCGTGGTCAGCGCACCAAGACCAACGCCCGTACCCGTAAGGGTCCGAAGCGCACCATTGCCGGCAAGAAGAAGGCGAAGTAATGCCCCCGAAGTCACGTAGCACCGGTCCGAAGAAGACCCAGAAGACGCGTCGCAGGGATAAGAAGAACATCCCGCACGGCGCCGCTCACATCAAGAGCACCTTCAACAACACCATCGTGTCCATCACGGACCCCGCCGGAAATGTCATTTCCTGGGCGTCTTCGGGACACGTCGGCTTCAAGGGTTCGCGTAAGTCGACTCCCTTCGCCGCTCAGCTTGCTGCTGAGAGCGCTGCCCGTAAGGCGCAGGAGCACGGTGTCAAGAAGGTTGACGTCTTCGTCAAGGGACCGGGATCCGGTCGCGAGACCGCAATCCGTTCCCTCCAGGCCGCTGGCCTCGAGGTCGGCACCATTTCCGATGTAACCCCCCAGCCGCACAACGGCTGCCGTCCGCCCAAGCGGCGTCGGGTATAGCGGGAAGGATAGGTAGAAGAAAATGGCACGTTATACCGGACCCATCACCCGCAAGTCGCGTCGTCTGCGCGTCGACCTCGTTGGAGGCGACCAGGCATTCGAGCGTCGCCCGTACCCGCCCGGACAGCACGGCCGCGCGCGTATCAAGGAGAGCGAGTACCTGCTCCAGCTGCAGGAGAAGCAGAAGGCTCGCTTCACCTACGGCGTCATGGAGAAGCAGTTCCGCCTGTACTACAAGGAGGCGAACAACCGCCCCGGCAAGACCGGCGAGAACCTGCTTCGCATCCTCGAGTCGCGTCTCGACAACGTCGTGTACCGCGCAGGCCTCGCTCGCACGCGCCGTCAGGCACGTCAGCTGGTCACGCACGGTCACCTTCTCGTGAACAACAAGAAGGTCGACATCCCGAGCTACCGCGTCTCGCAGTACGACATCATCGATGTCAAGGAGAAGTCGCTCTCCACGCTTCCGTTCCAGGTTGCGCGTGAGACCGTTGGCGATCGCCCGGTTCCCGGGTGGCTGCAGGTTGTCGGCTCGCGTCTGCGGATCCTGGTTCACCAGCTTCCCGAGCGCGCGCAGATCGACATCGCTCTGCAGGAACAGCTCATCGTCGAGTACTACTCGAAGTAAGGCGCTTCGCACCCCGTGAGTGGTTGAGGAGTCTCCGGACTCCTCAACCACTCACAGGGCCGCAGGCCCTTTCCCATCGTGGGCGTCAAATAGTGGACGTCCGTACAGGAGGAAATACCAATGCTCATTTCTCAGCGACCCACGCTGACCGAAGAGGTCATCGCTGATAACCGCTCGAAGTTCGTCATCGAGCCCCTGGAGCCAGGTTTCGGGTACACGCTCGGCAATTCGCTGCGCCGCACGCTGCTCTCGTCGATCCCCGGCGCTGCTGTCACCAGCATCCGTATCGACGGCGTCCTCCATGAGTTCACCACCGTCCCGGGCGTGAAGGAAGATGTCACCGACATCATCCTGAACCTCAAGGGCCTCGTCGTGAACTCCGAAGAGGACGAGCCGGTCACCATGTACGTCCGCAAGCAGGGCCCCGGCGCTGTTACTGCAGGCGACATCGTGCCCCCGGCAGGCGTCACCGTGAACAACCCTGATCTGCACATCGCCACCCTGAACGACAAGGGAAAGCTGGAGATCGAGCTCGTAGTCGAGCGCGGTCGCGGCTATGTCCCCGCCGTTCAGAACAAGGCGTCCGGCGCAGAGATCGGCCGTATCCCGGTCGACTCGATCTACTCGCCGGTGCTCAAGGTCACCTACAAGGTGGAGGCCACTCGCGTCGAACAGCGCACCGACTTCGATCGGCTCGTTCTCGACGTGGAAACGAAGAACTCCATCACCGCACGGGACGCGCTCGCTTCGGCGGGCAAGACCCTGGTTGAGCTCTTCGGCCTGGCCCGTGAGCTGAACGTCGAAGCAGAAGGAATCGAGATCGGACCCTCGCCTGCCGAGGCCGATCACATCGCTTCCTTCGGACTCCCCATCGAGGATCTGGACCTCACGGTCCGCTCCTACAACTGCCTCAAGCGCGAAGGTGTTCACACCGTCGGTGAGCTTGTCGGCCGTACCGAGTCCGATCTGCTCGACATCCGCAACTTCGGACAGAAGTCCATCGACGAGGTCAAGGTCAAGCTGCATTCGCTCGGCCTGTCCCTCAAGGACAGCCCCGCATCCTTCGATCCCACCACCGTTGCCGGCTACGACGCCGCCACCGGAACGTGGAGTGACACTGATGCCGGTTCCTTCGGCGATGCCGAAGGTACCGAGGACTACGCCGAGACCGAACAGCTGTAGCAGCTCAGGTCCTTTACTAGGAGATCATCATGCCCAAGCCCAAGAAGGGTGCCCGCTTCGGCGGGTCGGCTTCCCACCAGAAGGCGATTTTCGCCAATCTGGCTACCGCGCTCTTCGAGCACGGTCGCATCACCACCACCGAGTCCAAGGCCAAGGCACTGCGCCCCTACGCCGAGAAGCTCGTCACGCACGCGAAGGCCGGCACGCTGGCTCACCGTCGTGAGGTGCTGAAGGTCATCCGCAACAAGGATGTCGTTCACACCCTGTTCGCCGAGATCGGCCCGTTCTACGCGGACCGTAACGGTGGATACACCCGCATCATCAAGACGATCCCCCGCAAGGGTGATAACGCTCCGATGGCAATCATCGAGCTCGTCAAGGAAAAGACCGTCACCTCCGAGGCTGACCGCGCTCGTCGCGTCAAGTCCTCGCAGGAAGCTCCCGCCGCAGAGAACGTCGTCGAGGCCGTAGAGGCCGACGCGACCGACGCTGAGGTCGAGAACGCTGACGCAGTCGTCGAGGCCATCGAGGACGAGACCGCAACTGCGGCCGACGCTCCCGAGGCCGAAGAGGCCAAGAAGGACTAGTCTCCCTTGGTTTCGGCACACGCTGAATCGAACGAGCCCGCCGCCCCCATCGGGGACGGCGGGCTCGTTCGATTGCGGCTCGACATCTCCTACGACGGCACCGACTTCTCGGGTTGGGCCCGCCAGACCGATCTGCGCACCGTGTGCGGTGAGATCGAAGACAAGTTGGGAACGGTGCTTCGACACCCGGTTCAGTTGACCGTTGCCGGTCGAACCGACGCCGGTGTCCACGCCACCGGTCAGGTAGCGCACGTCGACGTTCCGGGAGAGTTGCTCCCGGACGATCCGTCGCGACTCGTGCGCAGACTTGCACGATTTCTGCCCAAGGACGTTCGGGTCAAACAGATATCGGTGGTTCCGGGTGACTTCGATGCGCGCTTCTCCGCGATGCGACGTTATTACGAGTACCGGGTGACCAACGCGGCGTTCGGAGTGGAGCCACTACGCGCACGCGACACCGTCTCGTATCCCAAACCACTCGATCTCGGAGCGATGCAGGAAGCGTCGAATCGGCTGCTGGGTCTGCACAACTTCGCGGCATTCTGCAAGCGTCGAGAAGGCGCCACGACGGTGCGGGAGCTGCAGCGTTTCGACTGGAGCCAAGAGGGCACGGTGTTCACGGCGTACGTGAATGCCGATGCGTTCTGCTGGTCGATGGTTCGCAGTCTTGTCGGCGCAGTCCTCTCCGTCGGTGAGGGACGGCGCACCGCCGACTGGGTGGCAGGTTTGCTCGACGAAACGTCGCGATCCAGTTCCATCCTCGTTGCGCCGGCGCACGGACTTTCGTTGGTCCGCGTGGACTACCCCGACTACTCGGAACTGGCTGCCCGCAACGCGATTACCCGTGAGACCCGCGAGATTCCGTCTTCGGGTGGATGCTGCGGCGACTGAACTTCACCATGCAAAATGCCCTCCCACTCTGTGTGGGAGGGCATTCGTATCGGGGGGGCTATCCCGCCAGTTGGCGCGCGATGACCAATCGCTGAATCTGGTTGGTGCCCTCGAAGATCTGCGTGATCTTGGCCTCGCGCATGTAGCGCTCGACCGGGAAGTCCTGGGTGTATCCGTACCCGCCGAATACCTGAACGGCGTCGGTGGTGACCTTCATTGCCGCGTCGGTGGCCACGAGCTTGGCGACGCTCGCGTTGCGTGAATACGGAACTCCGGCGTCGCGGCGGCGGGCTGCATCGAGGTAGGTGGCTCGCGCGGAGTCGACTGCGGCAGCCATGTCCGCGAGCACGAAACCGAGTCCCTGGTGATCGATGATCCGCTTGCCGAATGCCTTGCGCTCCTTCGCGTAAGCGACCGCGTCGTCGAGCGCGCCTTGAGCGATTCCGACGGCAACGGCAGCGATTCCGAGTCGGCCGGAGTCGAGAGCGCTGAAGGCAATCGGCAGCCCCTGGCCGCGCTGACCGATCAATCGCTCCTCAGGAATGAAGGCGTCGTCGTAGTTCGCGGAGGCAGTGGGGACCGCGCGTAGCCCCATCTTCTCTTCGGGTTTTCCGAAGCTGAGGCCTTCGGTGTCCTTGTCCACCAGGAGGCAGGAGACGCCGCGTGAACCGTCGTCACTGGTGCGTGCGAAGAGGTTGTAGAAGTCCGCCTTGCCGCCGTTGGTGATCCAGGCTTTCGAACCGTTGACGCGGTAGCCACCGTCGGTGGGCGTCGCCTTGCACGACAACGCGGCGGCGTCGGATCCGGCCTGCGCTTCGGAAAGGCTGTACGCGCCGATGGTGTTGCCGCCCAGCATGTCCGGTAGCCAGCGGTTCTTCTGTTCGTCGGTGCCGAAGGTGAACAGCGGGAAGCACGACAGGCTGTGCACGCTCACCGCCACTGCAACCGCTGCCCAGCGTGAGGCGATCTCTTCGAGCACTTGGAGGTACACCTCGTACGGCTGATCGCCGCCGCCGAACTCCTCGGGATACGGAAGGCTCAGCAGACCCGCCTGTCCGAGTGCGGGGAACACTCCGTCTGGATACTTCTCGGCCTTCTCGTATTCGTTGACCTTGGGCGCGAGTACCTTGTCCGCGACATCACGCGTCAGTTCGATGAGATCGCGAGCTTCTTGGCTGGGCATCAGGCGTTCGACGGGCACGGTCGGCTCCTAGCTAGGTAATAGTACTGAGAACGATACTGCAGTACTGTTGTAGGTATGGCAAGGCTGGTTCACAAGACGACTGCGCGCAGGGCAGAGTTGTTCGATCAATTGGTCGAACTGTTCTTGAGCGAGGGTTTCGCCCACCTCACGCTCGACGAGATCTCAGCTCGTCTGCACTGCTCCAAGAGCACCTTGTACACCGTGGCGGCCGGCAAAGAGGACCTGGTGCGGGCGGTGACAGTGCACTTCTTCCGGGCGGCGACCGATGCAGTGGAGAGTGCAGTCGCCGCCGAAACGGCCCCGACTCGTCGAGTCGCGGTGTATCTCGAAGCAGTGGGTGATCGGCTGTCCGCGGCGTCCAGTCAGTTCATGGAAGACCTGGCCGAATCGGTGTCGGCGAGCCAGGTCTACGAGAAGAACACGTCGATCGCTGCTGATCGTGTGCGATCGCTCATCGTCGAGGGGGTCGATTCGGGCGCATTCCGGCAGGTACACGCATCATTTGTCGCCGATGCCGCTGCGGCGACGATGGTTCGGATCCAGCAACGCGCGGTCTACCGGGCAACTGGTCTGGACGATGCCAGCGCTTATCGGGAACTGGCAGCACTCATCACGGACGGGATCACTGCGTGATCAGTCGCTAGCATCGACGTTCATGGCACCTTTGAACGTCGAAGTCATCGTAGGTTCGGTCCGCGAGGGGCGAATGGGACGAGCAGTGGCGGACTGGTTTGTCGAGCGCGCAACCGCGAACCCGTCGTGGAACGTATCGGTGATCGACCTCAGAGAGCTGTCGTTGCCCCAGGATTTCTCGGATTCACCTGCCACGGAGGTTTTCCGCCGGCGAATCGGGCGCGCCGACGCTGTTGTCGCCGTGACCTCCGAATACAACCACGGGTATCCGGCTGCTCTCAAGACCGCATTCGATTCGGTGAAACACGAGTGGCGTGCCAAGCCGATCGGATTCGTGTCCTACGGCGGGATTTCAGGTGGTGTTCGGGCCGTCGAGCAACTGAGGCAAGTGGTGGCGGAGTTGCACATGGTCTCGGTGCGTCAAAGCGTGACCATTCACCGGGTGCGTAAGCAATTCGGACACGAGCCGTACGGCGTGGATTCGATTGCGATCGATGCAAGCGAGAAGATGATTCGTGAATTGGATTGGTGGGGAAGCGGATTGCGGATGCAACGTGCAAGTGATCCCTATCCCGGCTGATCTTGGACATACGCGATCACGCCATCTGGTGAGCGTCGCCGGCTCGTGGACGGCCGATGAACGATGTCTCGGAAGCGATGGTCACGAGAGTCAGGTCGACGCGTGTACGGCCGGTTTCGACCGTGATCTTGTCACCGAGTGCGAATGGCTGGACTATCGAGATTTCAGGGTCGACCCGAGGCCATTGGCGTGGATGTCCGTACACATAGATTGCGGTCACGCCGGCACGCGGAGATAACCCCTCGACGCCGTCGAACACGACAGTGTTGAAGGCGCCCTCAGGCCCACCGCCCTGCCCGGACACGCGGAGTCGGTCAGGCACTCCCATCGAGTCGGTGAGCGCGGTCCACGCTTGCGGTCGATCGGTGTGGACGAGTACCAGTGCGCCGGTCGCGATGGCTCGAAAGATCAACTGCTGAGCCAGATAGAGTTCGCCGGCGACAAGAACGGTGTTGACGCCCGGCCCCGAAATTCTGGCCGCGACACCGTGCCCGTTTCGGTCCGAGCCGATGAGTTGGCCGCACCCGGCAAGGGGTAGAGCGAGTGAGTCGAGTGTGCCCCCGTCCATGCGAACGCCCGGCGTGATGCCGTCCAGCGCGGCCAATGCGGTTGGCAAGTTGGTCAGCAATCCGTCGCGCTGGCGCCCACGTAGCGAGACCAAACCGGCCAGCGGTGCGTTCTCAGGTGGATTGCGCGTGGTGAAGCGACATGTCGCACTGACCTTCGCCTCTCCGCGTTGTCCGGTGGGTCGTAACCGAATTGTCACGGACGTCCCGACCGTTGCCACTGCCCACACTCGGGTCAGGGTCGCAGTGGTGATGAAACGGGGTTCGATCCCAAATCCGACGTTGGACACGCCAGGCAAGGGGGTACTTCGCCACGTTTCGGTGACCTCGTGGCCGGCCACTCCTCTTGTCACCTGGGCAGTGGACGACGCGATCTCCGGTGCGGTCAGGATCCGCGCCTTGCACCCCGCTGAATCGAGCACCCGGATGACACGATTGGCGGCAACAGCTATCGCGCGGCCGGCGCCCTGTTCGCCCCCGCCCCGGCGTTCGACTGCTGCACCACCCTCCAGCGCGTCGAAACGTAGTGCAAGCCAAACACTTCTGGTGGCGGTGGCTGGTAGTGGTCCGATGAGACGTTCGTAGACTTCGGTGGCAGGCGTTCCCGACGCGGCGCGGTATCCGTGACTGACGATGTCGATGCCGGTGAGTGAGATGTCGTGCTGATAGAGACAATTGGCGAGGGCTGCCGTGGGCAGAAGGTGGGAAGCGTCGAACGAATGACGGCCGATCCTGGTCAGGTAGTCGCGTGGGGGAGCGATCTCGACGACAGCGACGAGCGAAGATCCGTCCACTCGGAGCCCGATGGACTGCTCGGAGGGAGTGTGAAAACTGACGATCGTGCTGCGGTCGACGTCCTTGCGGTGCAGATAGCGAAAGTACCTGACAATCCAGGACATTACCGACCAACCGCCCACATGAAGCAGCATTGATCCGGCAACCACACAACCGATTGCCAGCGCCCAGAACCAATCGAGCCCACTGGCCATCGCGATTCCGCCCGCACCGATTCCGAAAATCTGTGCCGGCACGAACTCGCGCGTCGAAATCCTGTGTGACGACGGCCAATGCTTCAACCGCGATCGGTCCACGGTTCCTCCCCGATACCTGACCTGCGAACTACCCGAAAATTTCCGCCCCAGCGGAACTGTACTGTGTCTTCGCAAGGGGATGTAAGGCACGGGGGGAATGATGGCTGCGACACCTACCACGCGCTGGCAGGTCAACGGGTACCGATTCTTGGTCAGGCGGATGGAACATGCGCTGGTCAGACGAGACGTGCGGATGCTTCACGATCCGATGCGATCACAGTCGCGCGCGTTCACCGTCGGAATAGTCCTCGCTGCACTGGGATTGGCGGGTTGCGCTGTACTCGCTCTGTTTCGGCCACAGGACAGAATCGGCGATGCAGAGATCGTCGTTGCAAAGGAATCGGGCGCGATGTTCGTCGCCATGGAGGGTACGTTTCGCCCTGTGCTGAACTTGGCCTCCGCACGACTGATTCTGGGTTCGCCAGGAAAACCGGCAATAGTCAAGGCATCCGAGGTCGAGGCGAAACCCCGGGGCGCGCTCGTCGGCATTCCCGGCGCACCGTCCGCGCTGCCGGAATCGGCCGACCCTACCAACGCCGCGTGGACGGTGTGCGATTCCGTCGGATCCGACGGGAGAAAATCGTTGACGACTTCGGTCCTGGTCGGCTCGTCCAATGTCGGCGAAAACACGACATATCTGACGAATGACCGTGCATTCCTGGTGAAGTCGGGTTCCGATCACTTTCTCGTGTACGACGGGAAGCGAGCGGAAATCGATGTGGACGATCCGGCGATCATGCGGGCTTTGGGCCTGGAAGGAGCACAGGCGCGACCGATCAGTATCGGATTCCTCAATTCGATTCCCGAAGTTCCGCGCATCGAGGCTCCGCGAATCCGCCAACTGGGATCGGCGCCCCGGTTTCCTCTGCAGAACAAGACTGTCGGCTCCGTCGTCCAGGTTTCGGTGGGTGCGGACCCGCAGTACTACGTGGTACTCGAGAACGGGATCCAGAAGATCGGTGCGGCGCTCGCCCAACTGATCTACTTTTCGGATTCGCAGGGCGCCACCGGGATCGCGAGCGTCACCCCTGATGCCATCAGTCGTATTCCCTCGGTGAGTGAGCTGGCCGTCGACTTGTTGCCGCGGGTGGTTCCGGAGATCGTCGATGATCACGGCGCACCTGTCGGCTGTCTGGAATGGGCTCCCGCACCTGCAGTCGAGGGCGGCGAAAGTAGTTCTGCAACGCTGAAACTTGTCGCTGGATTGCAGGTTCCGATCCCGGAGGGTGGCAAGTTGGTGTCCTTGGCGCAGGCGGACGGATCGGGTGACAATCTCGACAACGTCCATGTCGAACAGGGATTCGGCGGATTTGTTCAAGCGACCGGAATCGAGACGAACAGCACCAGGCACGACGGAGTGTTCTACGTAGCCGATACCGGTGTGAAGTACGGCGTACCGGACGAAACCTCCGCTCGCGCGCTCGGATTGACGCGAACGCCTGATCGCGCGCCTTGGCAGATGCTCGACCTACTTGCATCAGGCCCCGCGCTCGAGAAGAGCAATGCACTGATAGCTCACGACGGAGTCGCCCCCGATACAGCGCCGGCCGCTCCGGTGAACTGAACACTGCTGACGGTTCAGGGATCGATTTTCTGGCGTTCGGGAAGATGCCGACGAATTACTCGACGAAGAGGCATCGATGCCAACAGCGTCAGTAGGGCGAGGGTGCCGACCGTTCCGGCTCCGACGAGTGCCGTGTCGCGAGATCGGTTGTCGGGGGTCGGCGGCGTGGGTAGGGGATCGATCGACACCGACTGATGGTTGACCTTGACGCGTTCTCCTGGGGCCAATTCGCCCGTCACTGCCGCAAGTGGATCGATGACGCCGTGACCGACGTAGGGATTCCAACCCTGCGCCGGAGCGTGGGCGGTGGCTTCGATACGTTGCATGACCTGAAGCGCCGTCAGTTCCGGGTGAACCGACCGGACCAGTGCGGCGGTTGCCGCGACAAAGGGCGCAGCGAAACTGGTCCCGTTGAACGACTGTACGGCGCCGTCGGAGCCGTACACCCCGTTGGTCAGACCGGGCGACGTCGGGTGAAGTGAGGTGATTCCGGTGCCGGGCGCCGCCACGTCGACCCATGGACCGCCGAGGCTGAAGGAACTGGCGGCGCCATTGGGGTCTACCGACCCCACTGTGAGGACATAGTCGTCGTACCAAGCCGGACTGGCAATCGTCACAACCGAGTTCCATGGATCGGCCAGGGGATTGAGGGGATCCGGCGGCGGATTCTGGTTCTTGCAACCTCCGGATCCGACGTTCCCTGCAGCTGCGACGACTACGACGTTCTTCGCGATCGTGGCGTATTCGATTGCAGCGCCGAGTCGTTGGTCGCTGATCCCGTCCCCGGCAGGCTTGCAGGCGACTTCGGAGATGTTGATGACGCTTGCACCCATGTCCGCAGCGTGACGGACGGCCGATGCCCTGGTGTCGACGTTTCCGTACCCGGATGAGTTCTCGGCTACAGCAGGGTCTTCGCGTTGGCCGGCCACCGAGAAGGCGGCACTGGACTGCCTGATCGAAATTATCTGTGCGTCAGGCGCAGCTCCGGAGAATCCGGAACCCTCGACTTGCTGGGCGGCGATGAGACCGGCCACGACAGTTCCGTGTGCGTCACAATCGTCGGTGCCGTCGGAGGTACCGACGTAATCACCGCCGCCGTCGAGCGATGGCAGCCGGGGATGTCTGCTGACACCGGTGTCGATGACAGCAATTCGCTGTCCTGCCCCTCTGGTGATCGGCCACACAGAATCGAATCCCAGATCTCGTTGAGAACGTGGAATGTCCGCACCGTCACCACCTGCCACGGCTGGGACGCACAGGGTTCGTTGTTCGGTGGGTTGTGGAGGTGCAGGCGGACCGTCCTCGGGCAGCATTGCAGGATCGATGGGGGAGGGAACCGCGCTCGATGCGCCACCTGCCCCGGCGAGAACGCTGAAGGCAACGATCACGAGACTGGCGCAGATGTTTGTTGCACGTCGAATCACCATCGATCACCGATCGCTCAGAGGCCACGCATGAGCGCGAAGAGGCCACTGACCCAGCAGATCAGCGGAACGATTGCTGCAATCGCAGCGAGGTCCAACAGCTCGGCAGCGCGTCGCATCACGGGGCTGAATGTGTTCTGGGGGGCAAGGATTCCCAGAACCAGTGCCAGGAGGAGAACGGTCATCGTGATGGCGAAGACGACCAATGCATGGTCGCGATGGGTCCATGCCATGTCGCCCAGGAGAACGAGAATCACCGAGATGCCTGCCGCGATGAGTGGCACAGCCTGCTGTGCGCCCGCGTAGGTGCGCCCGCGAAACATCAGCACGACGGCCGTCGCGAATGCGAGAGCAAGATTCGGCCAGACGATCCCCTGACCAGGCCAGGACCACGCGAGTGCGACGGCAGCGACGAGCGCGACCACTGACGTGGCCACGATCAGCCCAGTCAGATAGCTACGCGCCCGCCCTGCCCTTTCCGCCAACTCGGTCAGCCCGGGTAGTTCGGGTTCGGGCAGTCCGTCGCGGTCGTCGTCGAGGGGATTACTCGGCGTCGGAACAGGGGGAAGCGGTAGTCGCGCGAACAACATCGACAGTCGAGCGGTGAACGTGAGAACGATCAATGCGGCGGCAATCACCGCGCCGCTGACGGTCGCGGTGCGCGCCTCGGGAAGCGTGGTAGTGACGGCAAAGGTGCCCACCGCCGCGAGAAGGACGACGAGAAGTGCTGTGAAGACAGCTAATCCGGTGCCGCACAAGCGGAAGCAGATCAGAGTTACCGCAGCGGCAGATGCCGAACCGAGAAGCAGATGAGCCGAAAGAACAGTGCCGGGCACGCAGAGTGCGCCGGAGACGAACGCCAGTGGCACCGAAGCGCATCCGAGCGTGACGGAACTTCCAGAGTCTCCGTACACCCGCGCTGCCACGACGGCGGCGACGGTGAGCACCAAAGACGTCACTCCGCCGCAGACGGCGCCGATCAGTCCCGTGTCGCCGAGGACCAGGGCGAGGGCCGCGACGAGCGCAGCGACGAGGGCGGCGGTCGAGCCGACAATGCGCGCGGTGACCGGAGTCCAGCGTCGGTAGACGTCCGCATCCGTGGCCGCGACGGTGTACATGATGTCGTCGAAGAGTGGGGGCGGGGCAGCGGTGTCCGAGGCCTCGAGTACGAGCAATTCTCCATCGCGGATTCCGTGCTCGTGCAGCGACAGCGTCGGTGCCAGCGGTGCCCTGCCGACTTTCGACAGAGTCCAGTCGACGGGCTCGAATTGTTCGGTGGTGTGGTCGAACTCGTTGAAATTGCTGTGGTTGACAATTGTGTCCACAATGCCCGGAATGACCACGGTGAGTGGAACACGAAGCGGCACCGCAAGATCCACCTGCGAATGGGCTGAAAGTACCGTCAACCTGCACAGTTCGGCAGAATGACTCGCGCCTCGTCCGTTTCCGGTGTTCGCAGCGCTGGTTGTAGTGGTGCTGGTCAAGATCTGTCCCCTCCCATGACGCGATTCCCCCTTCGCGTCACCCCAGTTCACCCGAACAATACGACATGAACTGCGCGCCTGTATCGGAGACAGCGCCGACAACAGGTGGCACCGACCCGAGTGTCGGTGTTGTGATCTACTCTCTTGCAATTGCGCGAGTACGCCTTGGGGGGCCGGCGGTAGTCGGACGAGGCGTCTGGCGGCAACAGCTGCAGCACCGATGGGGGTGGGTGAATTGAGCACTGTCAGATTTGCGCGTCGAGCACGCCGTGAATCGCCGCGCACACCGGGCGGCGAGGTGACGCTTCAGCCCCCACCGGAGATACCTCGCGTCACGCCGGGAAACCTACTGACCAAACTACTTCCGGTGATCATGGTGGTTGCCATGATCGGCATGGTGGCGCTGATGTTCTCTTCCGGCATGGCGCGCAATCCGATGTCCCTGCTGTTTCCGGTCATGATGATGGTGTCGATGCTCGGAATGCTCGCCGGGGGCGGTCGTAGCGGTGGAGCAAGAGCGTCCGAAGCGAACGAGGACCGCAAGGACTACCTCCGGTACCTGGATCAGATGCGTAGTGATGTTGCTGCGACGACTGGTGCGCAGCGTGCTGCTCTCGAGTGGAGCAATCCCGAGCCGTCGCTGCTCTGGACACTGGCCGGGACTGTGCGGATGTGGGAGCGTCAGATCACCGACTCGGACTACTGCCACGTTCGGGTAGGTCTGGGTACACAGCGATTGGCCACCAGACTCGTGTCTCCGGAGACCGGGCCGGTCGAGGATCTCGAACCCGTCGCTGCTGTCTCACTTCGGCGATTCGTCCGTGCACATTCGGTTGTGCAGGACCTGCCGACCGCCGTCTCGCTTCGCGGATTTGCTGCGATGTCCATCGAGGGGCAGAGAGATTCCGCTCGTGCGCTTGTCCGCTCGATGTTGATGCAACTGTGCACATTCCACGGTCCGGACACGCTCCAAGTTGCGGTGGTGTGCGGTCCCGATACCGAATCCGAGTGGGAGTGGGTCAAGTGGCTCCCGCACGCGCAACACCCGCAGTCTCAGGACGGCACCGGCACTGCACGCATGGTGTTCGGTTCGTATCTCGAATTCGAAAGTTCCCTCGGGGAACCGCTTTCGATGCGTGCTCGATTCGCTCGCAACACTCCAGCCAGTGCGGGCGTTCCGCATCTCGTGCTGGTCGTGGACGGTGGCTTGTTCGAAGGTGACACCGGCCTGTTGTCCGAATCCGGGCTCGACTCGGTGACCGTCCTCGACCTGTGCGGGTTCTGCCCGCGGCTGGTGGCGACGCGTGGTTTGCGACTGGTCGTCAGTAGCGATCAGATCGGCGCGGTGAGCAGCGCAGGAGTTGAGAACTTTGCGAGGCCTGACGCTGCGACGACGAGCCTGGCGCAGGCGTTCGGCCGTCGCATCGCACCGTTCCGTGCGGCATCGCAGAATGCCGTCGACGCAGCTGACGACGACCGATCCCTTCGGACGTGGAGCCAGATGTTGGGGATAGGAAACGTTGCGAGGTTCAATCCTGAGCATGGCTGGCTTCCACGTCAGGGGCGCGACCGACTCCGTGTGCCGATCGGTGTCGGACAAGACGGAAACCCCGTCGAACTGGATCTGAAGGAGTCGGCCGAGAACGGTATGGGTCCGCACGGGCTGTGTATCGGAGCCACCGGTTCTGGCAAGTCGGAGTTCCTGCGAACCTTGGTGCTCGGCCTGATCGCGACCCACTCTCCCGACGCACTGAACCTCGTCCTGATCGACTTCAAAGGCGGTGCAACCTTTCTCGGCCTCGAGGAGGCGCCGCACGTTGCTGCGATCATCACCAACCTTGCCGAGGAATTGGCGATGGTCGATCGTATGAAGGACGCGCTCGCCGGCGAAATGAATCGTCGACAAGAACTGTTGCGTGCGGCAGGAAACTTCGCAAACGTGTCCGATTACGAGAAGGCGAGGCTGGCCGGCGCTGCACTAGATCCCTTGCCGGCACTCTTCGTGGTTGTCGACGAGTTTTCCGAACTGCTCAGTCAGCAGCCGGAATTTGCCGAATTGTTCGTGGCCATCGGGCGATTGGGCAGGTCACTTCACATTCACCTGCTGCTGGCCAGTCAGCGACTCGACGAAGGAAAGCTTCGGGGCCTCGACAGCCATCTTTCGTATCGCGTCGGGTTGAAAACGTTCTCGGCGAACGAGTCTCGTTCCGTCCTCGGCGTTCCCGATGCTTATCACCTTCCGGGCACACCCGGTGCGGGATACCTGAAGTCCGATTCTGCTGAGATCGTTCGCTTCCAAGGTGCGTACGTGTCAGGCCCGTACGAGGGCGAGCGGATCGTGCCCACTCGATTCTCGGTCGATTCCCCCGTCGAACTGGCGCCGCTGCCGTTTACCGCGAAGCCCGTGACCGGACCAGAGGCCGTTGTCGTTCCCGTCGAGCCCGACGTCGTCGACATGGGTGAAATCGGTGACGATGCACGTACTCTCATGGGAGTCCTCGTAGACCGCATGCGCGGTCACGGTCCACGTGCGCATGAAGTGTGGCTCCCGCCGCTCGAGTCATCTCCGACGCTTGACCAGTTGTTGCCGCGGTGGGCGACCGGTGATCAACCTCGCGGA
This sequence comes from Rhodococcus sp. MH15, assembly GCF_019266045.1. NCBI lineage: Bacteria > Bacillati > Actinomycetota > Actinomycetes > Mycobacteriales > Nocardiaceae > Rhodococcus > Rhodococcus sp. MH15. The sequence continues at coordinate 1,283,634 of NZ_LPNP01000061.1, read as the reverse complement.
AATCTGAGCGCACCCTTCGGCATAGTCGACAGGCCGTTCGATCAGCGCCGCGATCTACTCGTCGCCGATCTCAACGGATCGACTGGCAACCTCGCGATTGTCGGCGGCCCGCAGTCGGGAAAGTCGACGGCGTTGCGCACGTTGATCTTGTCTCTGAGCATGACGCACACGCCGGAACAGATTCAGTTCTACTGCCTCGACTTCGGCGGTGGAACGCTCCTCGGATTGAAAGATCTGCCGCACGTCGGATCGGTGGCAAACCGCTTGGATTCCGACCGCGTCCGGCGCACAGTTGCCGAGGTACTCGGTGTGGTCGCCAAACGGGAGCGACTGTTTCGTGACCTCGGCATCGAATCGATGGCCGATTTCCGTAGATTGCGAACAGCTGATCCCACCGGGGAAGGTGAGGCTGCGGGACTCCGAGAGGACCCGTACGGTGACGTCTTCCTCGTCGTCGACGGTTGGCCAAGCGTTCGTTCGGATTTCGAATCACTCGAGCCCCAGATCAACATGCTCGCCGGTCAAGGTTTGTCCTTCGGTGTACACGTGATCGTCACGACGTCGAGGTGGGCCGAGATCCGGCCGGCACTCAAGGATCAACTGGGTACTCGCATCGAACTTCGTTTGGGTGATCCGGGAGATTCGGATGCGGGTCGCCGGAAAGCCGGCCTGGTGCCGGAAGGTCGACCGGGTCGTGGCATCACTCGCGACGGACTCCACCTTCTCACCGGACTACCTCGAATCGACGGCCTACCGGGTAGTGAGAACTCGAGTACGGCTGTGGTGGCGACGGTCGAACGTATTGCAGCCATGTCGAATTCGCGTCCGGCACCCACCGTGCGGATGCTCCCGGATTCCTACTCGCGGGCAGAACTTCTCGAAGCTGTCGGGACCCGGTGGCCCTCACCGAGTGCGGCCGACGGTCGGTGCCTCACCGTGCCGATCGGGCTCGGTGAGACCGACCTCGCCCCGGTGTACATGGACTTCCGGGAACACCCGCACCTGTTGATATTCGGCGACACCGCGTGTGGGAAGACATCTCTCCTGCGTGGAATAGCCGAAGGGATCATCGCGTCGAACACACCGGCCCAGGCCAAGCTGATCATCGGTGACTATCGGCATTCCCTGCTGGGCGTTGTCGAAGGGAATCACCTCGGCGGGTACTCGGCGTCGTCGACGACCTTCGGTGAGTTGATGGTCGACTTGGCTCGGATCGTCGCTGCCAGAATGCCGAACGCCGGAACAACGCAGCAGCAATTGCGGGAACGATCTTGGTGGAGTGGGCCGGAGATTTACGTACTGATCGACGACTACGACCTTGTGGCCACACCGAGTGGAAATCCGGTGGCGCCGTTGCTCGAATACATTCCGCACTCCAAGGACATCGGTTTGCACCTGGTTATTGCCCGCCGTTCCGGTGGTGCGGCCAGAGCACTGTACGAGCCGGTCATTGCGAGAATTCGCGACATGGCGCCGGCCGGATTGATCATGAGCGGAAGTCGTGACGAGGGAAATCTCGTCGGCACTGTCCGCGCGTCGGCGATGCCGGAAGGCCGTGGGGTTTACGTTTCCCGCTCGCAAACCCAACTTGTCCAAGTTCCGTGGATGCCACCGCTGTGACCGCTCCGTCCGCAGTGTCGGTCTCGTTACATTGGGGTGCATCGAATATCTGGGTCGTATCGGGTCAACGCGAATTCTGTTGCAGTGCAGACCTCAGACGCGAACCGACGTCGGGCCCCGGTGCGGCCGGTAAGAATGCGATCGATTACATCGACGACGATTATGTCGACGTGGATGGTCGGGTTGTCCCGACAGTCTTGGAGGTGGCCAGGCTGATCTCCAGTGCGATGGACGGGTGCGGAATCGTCGACGCAGACATTCTTCATCTCAGTCATCCCTCGGATTGGGGTGCCCCACGCAGGCGGCGATTGCTCGATGCCGCACGTCGAGTGGCGCACGACGTCGTACTCGTTCCGACGTCGATCGCGGCGGCGAGGTCGGCTCATACGGCTTGGCGATCGCGGTGTGTCGTCCTCGAACTGCGAGGCGGAACGGTGGTCGCTTCTGTTGTCGCTGAGGTCGACGGTGAACTCCGAATCGACGGAACACAAAGTTCGGAGATCGCAGACGTTGCGGGGTTGTTTTCCGCAATCGGGGATCTATCGGTTCGGGACGCTGTGGTGTTGGTCGGGCCGAGCTCTCATGCTGTTGCGGCTTCGCTCGAACGGGGGTCGACGAATGTTCACGGCCACGCGAGCATCCGAATTCTGGACGAGAGCCGGGTGGCTGCGTCTCTGGTGGATCCTCAGACGCTCGTTCGCCAGACAACCGCGCGGGACAGTTCGGGACGAATCGTCGACAATTCGGCTTTCGGCGCCGGGTGGGTAGGCGATACGGATGGCGCGAAGTCGATTTCTGGCGCGGACTCGAATGCCTCTTCGCCGCGTCGCGTCGGCGGGCGGCGAAGAGGCCGTCGATGGTTCGCGGCGGCGCTTGCGGTGGTCGCCGTCGCCGGTGCGGTCGCAGCAACGGTCGTGGTGTCCACTCGCGATCGAGGCGATTCTCGGTTGGCGGGGTCGGTCGCAGCCACGGCGGAAGTCGAAGTCGAGATCGTGGAGGCGTCGAAAGAGCAGGAAACGCCTGCACCGAAGACTTCGATCTCGTCGATCGAGTCCGGGGCCACGCCGGAACTTACTCGTGTGGACGTGGGAAGCGTTGCGGCAGAAGTGCCTTCCGATTGGAAGCTTCTGTCGCGAGGGACCTCGAGCGGGCGTACCGATTTGGTACCCGGTTCGGGTGCGGATCGCAAGATCGTGGTCATCGAGAAACGTCTTGCGGAAGGTGTGGGATTCGATTCCGTCGAAGCTGTTTTGCGTCAGCAGTTTTCGACGTTCGAGGACCCCTTGCGGTTCGCAGAGTTTGCTGTGCTCGACGATGCCGCAGGAAAACGGGCAGTGGTGTACGTCGAGTTTCCGGACGATTTCTCCGAGGTGCGTTGGCGCGTGTACGTCGACAACGGACGGCAAGTGAGTATCGGCTGCCAGTATCTGGTCGGTGAGTGGGGCAGTCTCGAAGCGGACTGCCTGCGGATGTGGCAGTCGGTCGAATTCACACCGTGACCGGATCGGTCGGTTCTGAAAATATTCTTCGGTCGGGCCGGAACCGTTGGTACGAAGGTCGCGTCAAAGTATGTGTAGCGCACATCAGGGAGTTCCGCTCGACCCCGGTGCACATCCGACGGACAAAGCCCGTTGTGTGTGATCGCCGATACCGAACGGTACTCACCGAATCCAGGGGGACGACATGGGCTTTACCGCAACTACCGCTGAATTGATCGATTCGGCGGGGACCATCGACGGACATCTCGGTGACATCAGGGGGCTGGTCAACGCTGTTCGGTCGGAGGCCGACGCTTCGCACAATTCGTGGAACGGTGCGGCGCAGGTCGAATACGCAGGAATCATGGAGCGATACAACAGCGCGGCCCTGAAGTTGGACACAGCTCTGACCGACATCTGCGAGCAGATCAAACAGGCCGCGGGAACCTTCGACTCGACCGAAGACGACAACGTCAGCTCGCTTCGCGGCGCGACGGTGAACATGTCCTGACCGCCAGCTCTTCATCGTCCGATCAAGCAATCCTCAGCCAGTAGTTCTCACAAGTTAGTTCTCACAAGTTCTCTCCAGTCACACCGAACCGGGAGCAGTTATGTCCGACAGGATCAAGTACGACTTCGGCGGCCTCGCAATGCTGTCCGATCAGATGAAACAGCAGGCCAAAGCGATCAACGACAAACAGGGCGACATCAAGGTCGTCGTGGACAAGCTGCAAGCAGGCTGGGAAGGGGCAGGTTCCGAAGCGTGGAACGACGCACAGCGTCGCTGGGCCCAGGCTTCCGAAGAACTGAACCTGGTTCTCGCGCAGATCGCCGGAGCGACGGCGAGCGGCTCGGAGAAGATGCAGGAAGCTGATCGGATCGCCGCAAACGGGTTCGGTCGCTGACAACATCCCATGCCGTGATGACACCCCGCCTGCCCCGGTACCGTCAGGTTGCCGGGGCAGGCGCATGTCGATCGCTCGCATCGCTGTGCTGGACGATGATGCTGTTGGCAGGAATGGCTGCGCTTTGACCTGGCAGCGGGTAGACCGGTATCGTCTATCGGTGGCGTGCCGTAGGGCTCCGGCAGAGATGCGTGGAGACCGGCGGTTCTCGGGTCTCAACTGGCCGCCGAGGATCGTTTACGCGATACGCACATGGTCAGCAGTGGAATGAATTAAGACGAGGAAGATCTGTGTCTACGTACACCCCGAAGGCCGGAGATGTGACCCACACGTGGCACGTCATCGACGCCACTGACGTGGTGCTCGGCCGTCTTGCCGTTCAGGCAGCGAACTTGCTGCGTGGCAAGCACAAGCCCACCTACGCGCCGCACATCGACGGTGGTGACTTCGTTGTCATCATCAACGCAGAGAAGGTTGCCATCAGCGGCAACAAGCTGCAGGGCAAGAACGTTTACCACCACTCCGGATTCCCGGGTGGCCTGAAGTCCCGCACTGTCGGTGAGGTCCTCGACAGGACTCCCGATCGTCTCGTCGAGAAGGCCATTGTCGGCATGCTCCCCAAGACGAAGCTCGGCCGCGCAATGAGCAGCAAGCTCAAGGTTTACGCGGGCCCGAATCACCCCCACACCGCGCAGCAGCCGGTGCCGTTCGAGATCAAGCAGGTCGCACAGTGACATCGCCGGAAGAGCAGAACGTGTCCGAAGAGAACATCGAAGCAGTGGAAGAGCTTGTCTCTGACGCAGTCGAGGTCGTCGAAGAGGTTGCTGCAGCTACGCTCGCACCGATCGTCCTCGATCGCCCGGTCCAGACCGTCGGTCGCCGCAAGGAGGCTGTCGTTCGCGTCCGGATGGCTCCCGGTACCGGTCAGTTCAAGCTCAACGGTCGTACGTTGGAGGACTACTTCCCCAACAAGGTTCACCAGCAGCTGATCAAGGCTCCGCTGGTGCTCGTCGAGCGTCCCGAGTCTTTCGACATCATTGCACTGCTGCACGGTGGCGGCCCGTCCGGTCAGGCAGGCGCACTGCGTCTGGCTATCGCGCGCGCACTCATCGAGGTAACCCCTGATGATCGTCCGGCCCTCAAGCGTGCAGGCTTCCTGACGCGTGACGCCCGCGCGGTCGAGCGTAAGAAGTACGGCCTGAAGAAGGCCCGTAAGGCATCGCAGTACTCCAAGCGCTGATGCTTTGCCGAGGTTGACCCGACGGGTCTGCTTCGGCACCTGTTCACCACAAGAGCGGGCGTCCATCGTTACCGGACGCTCGCTCTTGTGTTTCTCGGAGAAATTCCCTTCTCGAGTTCCCTTCTCGAGGTTCACAGGATTCAGGAGTCGTTCTATGGGTCGGTTGTTCGGTACTGACGGTGTTCGTGGACTTGCCAATTCGGATCTGACTGCAGATCTTGCATTGAGATTGGCAGTTGCCGCGGCGAGCGTACTGACAGCCGACACCTCGGACGCACGTCCGACCGCCGTGATCGGCCGCGATCCTCGCGCCAGCGGTGAGATGCTTCAAGCCGCGGTGACCGCAGGATTGAGTTCCGCGGGTGTCGACGTGCTCGACGTGGGTATTCTTCCGACTCCGGCAGTTGCATACTTGACGGCAAAGCTCGACACCAGTCTCGGTGTCATGATCTCTGCATCGCATAATCCCATGCCGGACAACGGAATCAAGATTTTCGCAGCCGGTGGACACAAGCTGGATGATGCTGTCGAGGTGGCGATCGAGGATGCACTCGAGGGCACTGCACCGCCCGTCCTACCGACAGGTGCCGGGATCGGCCGCGTCCGTACGGTCGACGACGCCGCTCAGCTGTACCTTGCGCATCTGGCGAGCGCGGCGAGCGAGCCACTCGCTGGACTCACCGTTGTGGTCGACTGTGCCAACGGCGCTGCTTCCGCGCTCGCACCGGTTGCCTACGCGGCAGCGGGCGCTCGCGTCATCGCGATCAGCGCCGATCCCGACGGCCTCAACATCAACGACGGCTGCGGATCGACGCACCTGGAGAATCTTCAGAAAGCCGTAGTCGATCACGGGGCGGACCTAGGCCTCGCGCACGACGGCGACGCCGACCGCTGCCTGGCCGTCGACGAGACCGGAGCGGTGGTCGACGGTGACGCGATCATGGCAGTTCTGGCGATCGCGATGAACGACGCCGGTGAGTTGGTCGAGAACACTCTCGTCGCGACTGTCATGAGCAATCTCGGTTTGCACATCGCGATGCGCGAGGCCGGTATCAACATCGTGACTGCTGCCGTAGGCGACCGCTACGTTTTGGAGGAACTGCGCGCGGGCGGATACAGCCTCGGCGGCGAGCAGTCAGGCCATGTCGTGTTGCCGGCGTTCGGCACCACGGGCGATGGGATTCTCACCGGCCTCCGGCTGCTCGGACGAATGGCTCGCACGGGTAAGTCGGCATCCGCACTGGCCGCAACGATGACAACCCTTCCGCAGGTTCTGATCAACGTGAAGGTCGGGGACAAGGCGACAGTCGCAGCATCGCCGTCGGTACTCGCAGCAGTCGCGGACGCAGAGCGCGTCCTCGGTGACGGTGGTCGCGTGCTCCTGCGCCCGTCCGGGACAGAGCAACTGGTCCGCGTCATGGTCGAGGCCACCGAACTTCCGCTCGCGCAGAAGCTGGCCGACGAGTTGGCCGAGATCGTCGGTTCGGTTTAGCCCCTCATTACGCGTTCGCGTTTTGAGGGAACGTAATTGCGCCCTGCTGCGTCCAAGGAGTCAAAGGCCGCTCGACGTGCGAGTGGTTCCGCTGAAACTTGGGGGCGCTCGTGGATGTCGACCGCGCTGGAACAGATGAATTGGCACGCCAAGCGGTGTCGGTGGCCCAGGCTCTGCGCGATTCTGCGGACCCGATCAGGCGTCTGCGATTCAGCGGTGCCGTTTCGGGCCGTGATTACGCCGAGCATGGAGCCGCGTTGGCGTCGGCATTGGCGGTCCTGAATTCTCGCTTGACTGGCCGTGCGGATCTTCTCGATGCGTTGGCGCGTCGGCTTTCCTCTTCGGCTGAGGTGATCGCTGAGGTGGACGGTCAGGGTGCGCAGCGATTGCGAGACTCCAGCGGGTCGGTCTCATGAGACGGACGAGCGGTACCGCACAGGCAGTACCAAACAGCTACTATTGCGTCGAAGATATTCTTGCACTGCGTGATTCACGCGTGCGTCCTGACGAAATCCTGGATGCTGGTGCGAGGGGACTGCAGTTCTTCGATCGATTTCACGACCTGGCCTCTCGGTTGGGCTTCGAAGAACGGATGCTTACGTCCTACGAGGATGCGTATCGCGCAGAGGCTGGTATCGATTTCGATGCACTAATGCGAGATGCGTCGGACATGGCCGCAGCGGTGGACGGTTCGGTCGCCGAGATCGCGATGCTGACGACCCTGGCGGAGAATCTTCCTGCAGTGTGGAATGTTTCCCGCGTGGGTGCGGTCGTAGATCATGCCTTCGCGGCGCGGCGTGAAGCTCGGTCCGATGCGGATTCGGCGCCACTGTTGATCACGCTGGCCGACGAGTTCGCGCGGACGGTTCGAACGGCTTTGGCAGACAAGGCTTTCAAGGTGGCAAGCCTCGACCGGGCGACGATCGGCGGTCTGGGTGCGGGGGAGATCGACCAGCTGACTCACGTCGCTTCCACCGGTCGTGGTGCGGCGCCATGGCTGGACACGGTTTTTCGTTCGGCGTATCTCGATACTCGCGATGAATTCGACAGGGCGTGTGCGGAGTGCGCGAGCGCGGTTGGTCATGCTTTTGACGCCGCGACCCAGTGGGTGACAGACGCGTTCACGTCAACCTTTCCGATCGCCGAGCCGAGTGCATCCGGTGTCGCCGCCGCTCCTGTCTCTTTCTCGATCGGCGGCAACACTTGGGGCTTCTCGATTGCGTCCGACGGTCGTGGGGTGAGTCTGGATGTTGCAGGTGCTGACGGGAACTCTGTGTCGGCCACCCTGGAGTTGAGCGAAAATGGTTGGCCGAGAATAGTGCTCGATGCCGATCCGGAGATGTCGCTGCACGAGGCGCGCCCGCAAGAAGCGTCCCAGCCTGCGACACTCCAGCCCGAAACTCCCGACCCTGAGATTCGCGAGCACGAGGTGCCGGTCGAAACCACCGCCGAAGTCTCGCCCGCGCCGGACCCGGAGCCGCCTTCCACAGTCCCCGACGAGTCGATCGTGGCTCCCGACGGAGAGACGGGCGCTGAGTTGGCCGGAGCTGGTCCGCTGTGAAGTCCGTTCACGCGCCGTTCGAAGCGATCCGTCGAACCCTCGACTCTCAACTCGACGACTTCCGTGAGCGCAGAGTGGCCGCAGCGAGCGCGGAATCGCGCCAGGAGCCGCCGTCCGAAACGACATCCGCCGAGAATGACACGGATGGGACCGTGAGAGCCGGCCCGTATCTGCGATCCGCGTCAGAGCCGACGCCGACGCCGCCGTGCTCGCCGCCGGAGTCGGTGGCGAGTACGGACTCCTACTTACGCAACAGCTGGCTGGCCCGCGCGTCGGAGTGAGGTTCGACCGGCAGCAACGGCGCCGTGTGCGGAATCTCGACGTCGGGATCAGCAAAATCCTTGTACTTCTTGTCGCCGGTCAGATGGAACAACAGGAAGCCCGTGAGCAGGCACCGTGTGGCGGCCTGTGTCTTGCGCTCGGATCCACCGAGGCCCAGGGCGCCGAGGAGTCGGCGGCCTTCGATCAGTCCGGCGTCTTGGGCGTCGTTCACGGTACGTGCGATGACAGGACCGCCCCACTCCACGCTCAGCGGCCGGGCATTGCTGGTCAAGGAATCGACGTCGTCTTCGCCGGCGAGGATCAATCCGGGCGCTGTGATCTTCGACGCGTAGTTCTCCGCCTTGGGTGCTGTCGGGGCCGGGAACAGTGCGGCTACCGCACCGACATCCCCGCGCTGCGCTGCGGCCAGTACCGCCGCGCCCGCGCCCATGCCGTGACCGGCAAAGGCGACCCGATCGGGTTGGACGCTGATCTGGCCGGGGCCGAGTCGCACGCCGACGCAGATGTCGAGCGTCGCTCGAAGATCTGCAGCCAATCCGAGATGTGACGGGACCGGACCGCGTTCGCTGTCGGGCGCCGCTGCGACAATTCCCCAGGAAGCGAGGTGCTGGAGTGTCTGCTCGTACTTGTGGGACCCGACCATCCACCCGTGCGCGAAGGCAACGGCGGGGAGATTGAAACCGGTTTCCGGCGTGTACACGACACCCGGCTGTCCGGCCAGGGCGAGGTTGCCGCGGAGAACTCGGTGCGGGCCGCGCTTGGACAGCTCACGGGTCAGTGTCTTCAGTTTCGGTGCCACGGTTGAAGACGTTATCCGATGAGCCGCCTCGTGTATGCGGAGCGGACGCCGCAACCAGGTGCGGGAACCGCAAAATGCGCCCACCGCCGATGTCCAAGTACCCTGAGTCACCATGTGCGGAATCGTGGGATACGTCGGCCACCGCCCAGCTCTGGGCGTTGTGGTGGAGGCTTTGCGACGAATGGAGTATCGCGGGTACGACTCGTCGGGAATCGCGATTCTCGACGGAACCGGTGGGGTCGAGATCGAGCGTAAGGCCGGTAAGTTGGCCAACCTCGAGGCGGAGCTCGGCGAGTACGGTGCGGATCACTTCGTCGGTACGTCCGGTATGGGCCATACCCGTTGGGCGACGCATGGGCGTCCGACGGACCGCAATGCGCACCCGCATCGTGATGCCTCGGGCAAGCTGGCTGTCGTTCACAACGGAATCATCGAGAATTTTGCCCCGCTGCGTGCGGAGCTCGAGGCTGCAGGCGTCGAACTGCAGAGCGACACGGATTCCGAGGTCGCGGTTCACCTCGTCGCCCGGGCGTACGCCCAGGGGCCGACGGCAGGTGATTTCATCGAGAGTGCGCTGTCGGTGGTTCGTCGGTTGGAAGGTGCGTTCACGCTCGTCTTCACGCACGCTGATCATGCGGACACGATTGTCGCCGCGCGCCGCTCGACACCGCTCGTAGTCGGTGTCGGTGAGGGCGAGATGTTCCTCGGCTCCGACGTCGCTGCATTCATCGAGCACACACGCGATGCGGTTGAACTCGGACAGGATCAGGCAGTGGTGATCACTGCCGACAGCTACCGGATCTCCGACTTCGCGGGTAACGAGGCAGAAGGACGCCCGTTCCGCATCGACTGGGATCTCGCGGCCGCCGAAAAGGGTGGTCACGATTACTTCATGCTCAAGGAGATCGAAGAGCAGCCGACCGCTGTCGCCGACACGCTCCTCGGCCACTTCGAGAACGGGAAGATCGTCCTCGACGAGCAGCGGTTGTCCGATCAGGAACTGCGCGACGTCGACAAGGTGTTCGTTGTCGCTTGCGGTAGCGCTTACCACTCCGGTCTGTTGGCGAAGTACGCGATCGAGCATTGGACGCGTCTACCTGTCGAGGTCGAACTCGCCAGCGAATTCCGTTACCGCGACCCGGTTCTCGATCGCTCGACGCTTGTTGTCGCAATCTCGCAGTCGGGGGAAACGGCTGATACGCTCGAGGCTGTCAAGCACGCCAAGGACCAGAAGGCACGCGTCCTGGCGATCTGCAACACCAACGGTGCACAGATCCCGCGTGAAGCCGACGCAGTCCTCTACACCCGGGCAGGACCGGAAATCGCGGTCGCGTCCACCAAGGCGTTCCTGGCGCAGGTGACCGCGAACTACCTCGTCGGTTTGGCTTTGGCGCAGGCTCGCGGAACCAAGTATCCGGACGAGGTCGCCCGCGAGTACGCCGACCTCGAAGCGATGCCCGCATTGGTCAGCAAGGTACTCGAGACGGCAGAACCGGTGCGCGCGTTGGCGCGCCAGTTCGCGCACGCGTCGACCGTGCTGTTCCTGGGGCGTCACGTCGGCTACCCGGTGGCGCTCGAGGGTGCGCTCAAGCTCAAGGAGCTCGCGTACATGCACGCCGAGGGCTTTGCCGCCGGTGAGCTCAAGCACGGCCCGATCGCCTTGATCGAGGAGGACCTTCCGGTCATCATCGTCATGCCGTCGCCGCAGGGCCGCGCTGTCCTGCACTCGAAGTTGGTGTCCAACATTCAGGAGATCAAGGCGCGCGGGGCGACGACTATCGTCATCGCTGAGGAAGGCGACACCGTCGCCGCGGCGCACGCGGATCACCTGATCGAGATTCCGGCGTCACCGACTCTGCTGCAGCCGTTGCTGTCCACGGTTCCGTTGCAGATCTTTGCGGCCGAGGTTGCCGCGGCGCGTGGCTACGACGTCGACAAGCCGCGTAACCTGGCGAAATCGGTTACGGTCGAGTAGCTTTCGCTAGAAAATCGGGCCCCGCAGTCGCAAGACTGTGGGGCCCGAGCGCGTTACGGCGTCTCGACGACGACGGTTCCGCGCATCTCGGGATGCGGTGTGCAGGTGTAGTCGTAGGTTCCGGGTTCGGTGAACGTGTAGGTGTAGGTTCCCGATTTCTTGAGCGGACTGCGGAGTTTGCCCTTGGCGTCCCCGAGGCCGTTGACGTCGTGGGCCATTCCGTTGTCGTCGAACACCCACGTGACCGTCTCGCCGACATTCACGGTGATGGACGCGGGGGAGTACGCCATCCCGGAGATGGTCACCACGGGTCCGCTGGCCGTCGTTTCCGGAGCCGGTGGTGTGGAGTCGGTGCCGGAACTGCACCCGACCAGACCGAGAGCGAGCACGAGACCCGCGATTGCCGGGCGAAGACGTGATTTCATGGTTTCGAGGGTAGCGACGGCAACTGAAGGGTTCCGACATGCGTGGGTACTACACAGCCGATCAGGTGCGAGCAGCTGAGGCGCCGCTGCTCGACAAGCTGCCCGACGGGGTGCTGATGCGTCGAGCGGCGTACGGTCTTGCGCGAGTAGTCGCGGACGAATTGCGTTCCCGTACAGGGTCGGTCGCGCATCGGTCGGTGACGCTTCTGGTCGGTACGGGCGACAACGGCGGTGATGCCCTGTGGGCCGGTGCGTTGCTCCGCAAACGAGGTGTGAGCGTGCGGGCCGTGTTGCTCGATCCGGCGCGCGCTCATCGGGCGGGCCTCGATGCTCTCTTGACGGCCGGCGGCCGAGTCGCCGCCGAAGTCGGGTCGCCGGATCTGGTGATCGACGGCATCGTCGGGATTTCCGGGCACGGCGGTCTACGGCCTGACGCGGCCGATCTCGTCGGCCAGGTGGATGCACCGATCGTGGCGGTCGATCTTCCGAGCGGCGTCGACGCGAACACCGGCGCAGTGGACGGCCCGTCGGTGACCGCTGATGTGACGGTCACATTCGGTGCGCTCAAGCCGGTACACGTACTCGCGGCTCCGCTGTGTGGTCGTGTCGAACTCGTGGACATCGGATTGAGCATCAGCGAACCCGAATTCGGTTCGCTCGATCCGGCGGAGGTCGGTGCGCTGTGGCCGGTGCCCGGTCCGGAGGACGACAAGTATTCGCAGGGTGTGGTGGGCATCGTTGCGGGAAGTGAGCAGTATCCCGGCGCGGGCGTGCTCTGTACCGGTGCCGCGGTGACCGCGACCGCCGGCCTGGTCCGCTACGCCGGGCACGGCGCCACCGAGGTGCTCGCCCGGTTCCCGGAGGTGATTGCGAGTGAGACCTTCCAAGCCGCCGGGCGAGTTCAGGCGTGGGTGGTCGGCCCCGGTATGGGTACCGACGACGACGCCGCGCGACTTCTGGCGTCGGTGCTGGCTACTGATGTACCCGTTGTTGTCGATGCGGACGGACTTACCCTCCTCGCTCAGCGTCCCGAACTTGTCGCAGCCCGGACCGCGCCGACACTGTTGACGCCCCACGCCGGCGAGTTCGCTCGATTCACAACTCTTGGCGACGACAGGATCGCGGCCACGCGTGCTCTTGCCGCACGCCTCGGAGTCACGGTCCTGCTGAAGGGCCATACGACGGTGATCTCGGATCCCGGCGGTGAGGTGCTGGTCAACGACGCCGGCGGCTCCTGGGCATCGACGGCAGGTTCGGGTGACATCCTCTCCGGTGTGATCGGTGCGTTGCTGGCGGCGGGTCTGAGCCCTCTCGAAGCCGGGGCCGTCGGGGCGCGGGCTCACGCGTTGGCTGCGAACATCGCCGCTGCCGGCGGTCAGAGCGATGTCGCCGGAGCACCGATTTCGGCTTCACCCCTGCTGGGAGGTCTGCGGGAATCGGTGCGTGTGCTTCGCTCTTTTGCCCTCGATTGAGGGTGTTCAAACCCGAACACGTGTCCGATTCTGCGTGGGTGGCAGGATTGTCGCCATGACGCTTGCCCAGGGAAGAGCACCGAAGGAGCCTGCGGAGGGGAAGGCGAGCCGACTCGACGACGCAGTAGGGCCGCAGACGGAGGCAGTCGTCGATCTGGACGCGATCGCGCACAACGTGCGTGTTCTGCGTGAATTTGCCGGGGATGCAGCGTTGATGGCGGTCATCAAGGCGGACGGATACAACCACGGCGCAGTTGCGGTGGCGCGGACGGCGCTCTCGGCGGGAGCCCGGGAACTCGGCGTCACCACCATCGCGGAGGCACTGGTCCTTCGCGAGGCAGGCATCACCGCTCCCGTCCTTGCCTGGCTGCACGGCGTCGACGCCGATTTCGCCTCGGCGATCCGATCGGACGTCGAGATCGGCGTGTCCTCCCCGCGACACCTGGCCGCTGTCGTCGGCGCGGCACGGGTTCTGGGACAACAGGCGACGGTGACGCTCAAGGTGGACACCGGTCTCAATCGCAACGGCGTATCGAGAACCGAGTGGCCGCAGATGCTCGACGACCTCGCCACTGCGCGGGACGAGGGCACGATCAGGCTGCGCGGAGTGTTCTCTCACCTCGCGCACTCGGACGAACCGCATCACGACGTCATCGACATGCAGAAGCAGCGTTTGATCGACGCGGTTGCCGACGTCCGCGCTCGCGGATTCGACCCCGAAGTCGTTCATCTTTCCAACTCCGCTGCTACAGTCACCCGTCCTGACCTGCGGTTTGACATGGTTCGGCCCGGAATCGCGATATATGGATTGTCTCCGGTGCCCGAACTCGGAGATTTCGGTTTACGACCGGCGATGACGCTGCGAGCGAAGGTGATTCTGGTGAAGAAGGTAGCCGCCGGAGAGGGCGTCTCCTACGGGCATCAGTGGGTCGCACCGCACGACACCACTCTTGCGCTGCTTCCCGTCGGCTACGCCGACGGTTTGTCTCGCGCACTGAGTGGCAAGTTCGAAGTGCAGTTGGGCGGTAAGCGTCGCCAGGCTGTCGGGCGAATCTGCATGGACCAGGTATTGGTGGACCTGGGTCCGGACGGTGACGGAGTTCGCGAAGGCGACACCGCGATCTTCTTCGGCAACGGCGATCACGGCGAACCCAACGCGCAGGCCTGGGCCGACGTACTCGACACCATTCACTACGAGGTCGTGACCGGGATACGTGGACGCACTGTGCGTACGTACATCGGGGGAGAGACGTCATGAAGACTGCAGGAAAGATGAGCATTCTCGGTGGCCTGCTCAGCGCCGTGGCGCTCGGCTCGATGGCCGGCGTGAACGCATTCAAGACCGCGACGCGTCCGGGCCGGGAAATCTACGCGGACGAGGACTTCGACCTCATGACGCGCGACCGCAAGAGCACGGTGCGCACCGAGGACGGTGTCGAGCTGGCAGTTCGCGAAGTGGGACCGGACGACGCTCCGCTGACAGTCGTTTTCGTGCACGGATACTGCCTGAGTGCGCTGTCCTGGCATTTCCAGCGCCGCCAGCTCGAAGAGCGATGGGGCAACAAGGTTCGCATGGTGTTCTACGACCAGCGCGGACACGGAGACTCGGGCATGCCGCGTTCGAAGAGTTGTACGGTTTCTCAGCTCGGCCGCGACCTCGCGACCGTCGTCGAGGCCAAGGTACCCAAGGGGCCGATAGTTCTGGTCGGTCACTCGATGGGCGGCATGACGGTACTCGCGCTCGCCGGTCAGCGACCCGAATGGTTCGAGGGCCGAGTCATCGGCGTGGGGCTGGTCGCGACGACGGCGGCAGGCCTGGCGGAGACCGGCCTGACCCGCAATCTGCAGAATCCGATCATCGACGGATTCCGGTTGGCAGTGCGCACCTCACCAGGAGTAGTTCAGCATGCCCGGGGCGCTGCGCGAGTATTGATCACGCCGATCCTGCGTGCGGCCTCGTACGGCACCGATGTCAGCCCACGGCTGCATGAACTCTCGGACGGCATGCTCGACCGCACCTCGGTTGTGACCATCGTCAATTTCCTGCGGACGTTGGAACTGCACGACGAGTCCGCTTCTCTCGAGGTCCTCGCGCACACACCGGCAGTCGTGATCTGCGGCGATCAAGACATGATGATTCCGTTCATCAGCTCCAAGCGTCTCGCCGCCGATCTCCCCGAATCCGAACTCGTGCGAGTTCACGGGGCCGGCCATCTGGTGCAGCTCGAGTTCCCGGCGATCGTGACGGACGCAATCGACAAGTTGGTGCAGCGAGCGCAGGTAGAAGAGCGGTCCGATGTCGGCTGAGAACTCCACGGGACTTCCCGTGTCCGGACAGATCACGTTGGAAACGGCCGAGGATACCGAGGCTTTCGGCCGACGCTTGGCGGCGGGACTTGTTGCCGGCGACCTGGTGGTGCTGGACGGTCCACTCGGGGCAGGCAAGACCGCGTTGACGCGCGGAATCGGCGCCGGGCTCGGGGTGCAGGGCCGGGTGACGTCCCCGACGTTCGTCATCGCTCGTGAGCATCGTCCGGGCATCCGCCCTGGCGGCGGAGTTCCCGTCGGCATGATCCACGTCGACGCATACCGGCTGGGAGACAGCGGACCGCATGCGCTCGACGAACTCGATGCCCTCGACCTCGACACCGAACTCACCGATGCAGTGGTGGTGGTCGAATGGGGTGGTGACGTCGTGGAAAGGCTCGTCGAACGGCACCTGCGAGTGCAGCTTCATCGGGAACCCGAATCGGATGTGCGGACTGCGAGTTGGTCCTGGACGTCGTGAAAGGGAGTTTGGTGTCACAGACGTCGTGAAACGGCGTTTCGTGTCACAGACGTCGTGACCCTCCCGGGCCGGAAGTAGTTCTTCACGTGCGGGTACCCTGAGAAATCGTGCTTGTTCTCGCAATTGACACCTCCACTCCGGCAGTCACTGCCGGAGTCGTCTCCCTGTCGGCTTCGTCGCCGGACCCAGTGGCACCGGACGCAGAGTCACCGGACACAGTGGAGACGCTTGCCGTGCGTGTCACGGTCAATCCTCGTGCGCACGCCGAGGTCTTGACCCCTCACGTCCTCGAATGCCTCGCCGAGGCAGGGCTCACACCGGCCGACTTGAACGCCGTCGTCGTGGGTGTCGGGCCAGGGCCGTACACCGGACTGCGTGTCGGCATGGCGACGGGCGCTGCCTTCGGTGACGCACTCGGTGTTCCCGTGTATGGCGTGTGCAGTCTCGATGCGATCGCGGCTGCGGTACCGACCACACAGAGCCTGCTCGTCGTGACTGACGCGAGGCGTCGCGAGATCTACTGGGCGCGCTATGACGGCGGAGTGCGCGTCGAAGGACCGGCTGTGAATTCCGCCGGCGACGTCGATCCTTCGCCTTCGACGCTGATTGCCGGTTCCGCTTCGCACGTGGACTTCTTCGATCTACCCGTCGACCCGGCGGAGACACCTTCACCGGCCGGGTTGGTGACAGTCGCTGCTCGCGAGATCCTGGCCGGCTCGGTTCCGGCCCCGCTGGAGCCGCTGTACCTCCGACGCCCGGACGCGAAGACCCTTGCAGAACGTGGCAAGTGAGACAGAGCAGATGAAGTACAGCATCGAGCCGATGAACGTCGATGACGCCGAACGGTGCGCGGAGTTGGAGCGCGCGTTGTTCGCAGGCGACGGACCCTGGAGCGCACAAGCGTTCGTCTCGGAACTTGCAGGCGCACATAATCATTACTTCGTTGCCCGGGAGCCTGACGGTCACGTCCTCGGCTACGCCGGAGTCGCATTGTTGGGGGCGTCGCCGAACATGGAGGCCGAGGTTCACACCATCGGTACAGATCCCTCGGCTCAGCGACTCGGAATCGGCGGCGCGTTGCTCGATGCGCTTCTGGCTCTGGCGGATTCACGGCAGTGCCCGGTGTTCCTGGAAGTGCGCACCGACAACGAACCTGCCATCGCGCTGTACCGGCGCGAAGGATTCGAGATCGTCGGAACACGAAAGAAGTACTACCAGCCCAGTGGGGCAGATGCGTACACGATGAGACGGCCTGCCGTGCTCGGTGTCCGCGAAATTGAGGAGCAGCAAGCATGATCGTCATGGGCGTCGAAAGTTCTTGCGACGAAACAGGTGTCGGTATCGTCCGCTGGAACAGTGACGGAACCTGCGAATTGTTGGCCGACGAGGTGGCATCGAGCGTGGATCAGCACGCCAGGTACGGGGGAGTGGTTCCCGAAGTGGCCTCGCGGGCTCACCTCGAGGCGATCGTGCCGACGATGCGCCGTGCCCTTGCTGCCGCCGGTATCGAGAAGCCCGACGCGCTGGCCGTCACCATCGGACCCGGACTGGCCGGCGCGCTGCTGGTCGGTGTAGCCGCAGCGAAAGCCTATGCGGCAGCATGGAACATCCCGTTCTATGCGGTCAATCATCTCGGCGGTCACGTCTCGGTGGACACTCTCGAGCACGGTCCGTTGCCCTCGTGCGTCGCATTGTTGGTCTCCGGCGGTCACACACACCTGCTTCACGTCGAAGATCTGGGCAAGCCCATTGTCGAACTGGGCACGACTGTCGACGACGCCGCCGGTGAGGCCTTCGACAAGGTGGCCAGACTGCTCGGACTCGGCTTTCCCGGTGGACCGGCACTCGATGCTGCTGCGCAAGAGGGAGATCCGAACGCAATCGCCTTCCCTCGCGGCATGACGGGGCCGCGCGATTCGCGGCACGACTTCTCGTTCTCGGGACTCAAGACGTCCGTCGCGCGCTATGTCGAATCGAAAGAGCGCGCAGGCGAGACCTTTTCGATCCCGGACATCGCTGCCTCGTTCCAGGAAGCGGTTGCAGACGTCCTGACGATGAAGGCAGTGCGTGCAGCCAAGGACGTCGGGGTCGACACGTTGGTTCTCGGCGGCGGCGCCACGGCCAATTCGCGCATCCGCTCACTCGCCGAGCAGCGCTGCGCCGAAGCAGGCATCACGTTGCGCATTCCGAAACCTCGACTGTGCACGGACAACGGCGTGATGATCGCATCGTTGGCCGCTCACCTGATCGGAAACGGCGCAGGCCCTTCGGAATTGAGTGTTGCGACGGACCCGGGGCTGTCGGTCTCCGTCAGCCAGCTGATGCACTGAAAATCGGCCGACTGAGAATCAGCCGACCGGGGCCGGTTCCCGATCCGGTGTGGTCGCGGGACCGTTTTCGGGCATCGAGGTATTCGGTTCACCGGGCTTCGTCGTCGGATCACCACCACCAGGGGTAGTGATTTCGGTTTCGGTGGAACCGGATCCAGGAGTCTCCGGCGTCGTCGGGTTCTCGCCGCCGCTCTCACCCGGGCCGAGACCGCCGCCGGGGTTTGCCTCGGTCGGATCGACCGGGGGCGTCGCCTCGGTGTCCGGTAGCGTCGGCCACCACGCCGGTGGATCGGGCAGTGTGATTCCGGGAATGGTCGGCCAATTCGGAGTGGTCGTTGTCGTGGTCGGCGGCGTGGTTGTCGTCGAGGTGTCCGGGATCGGCGCAGGCGGAAGTGTGTACTGATGCGTTGTGTACGAGTGCGTGTCGTAAGGCTGCGAGTCGAACGGGGTGGTGGGATACCCGTACCGAGGATACGTGCTGCCGGCTACCGAAGGCAGAGGATCATGAGACGGAATGATCGTCGATCCGGTGCTCGGTGTCGCTTCGGGGCTCACCGTCGTCGTGGTCGACCCGGTTCCGACGGGCGAGACCGCGGTGTCGTCGGTCGGCACCAATTCCTTTGCGCCGTAACCGAGTACCAGTCCGCCGACCACGAGCGCACCGATCAACGCTCCCGAGACCTTGGCGGTGGATCCGGAGCGCTGGTCACTTCCGGAGCCCAGCAGCGGGAAACGAATTGCGGTGATCGAATCTGCCAGGAGTGCAGCACCTTTGGTTGCCGCAGTCTCGGGCTCGACGATCTCGACCATGGGGACGTCGACGGCAGCGGCGACGGCGGACCGCACGGCCGGAATATGTGCGCCACCTCCGATGAGTACAACGGCACCGACGGGCCGCGGTGAGCCCTTCACGACTTCACGGATGAAGGTGACGGCGCGCTCGATATCCGGGGCGATGATGGCCTCGAACTCGTCGCGCGTGATCGCCATCGCGTCGATCGGAAGGTCGACGGTCACCTTGGTGGACGTGGACAGTTGCTCTTTGGCGACATGGCACCGGGCGGCAAGAAGTTCCGCGTCGGTGTACCGGCGCAAGTGCCCTGGCGCCTTCTCCGTCACGAAGTCGACCAATGCCCGGTCGATTCCGGCCCCTGCGAGGGCGTCTATACGGTCGGAGTGCAGAACTTCACCGGTGTGGTCGACGACGGACACCGTCAGACCTTGATCGCCGACGTCCACCTGAGCTGTCGTGTCGTACCGCTCGGTTTTCCCTGTCTCGGCGAGATACGCGTGTACGGCGGCAGGCTCGGGGATTGCACGGACCTGCTTCGGCGAGCGCGAAAGAGATGACCTGATGCTCGCGAGTTGATCGTCCGTGCGATAGCTGACACCGATCGAGCGCGGCGCTTCAGATCCGTCCGTCACCTGCGTCGTCATCAGCTTGATGGATGCTCTGACAAGGTCACCGACGTTGGAATTGGCCTGATCCGCCGAGACGAAGCGAGTCTCGGCAGGCACGGCGCCTGGCGCGTTTGTGCTGGTATCGGTGTCGACGAGTGCTGAATAGACACCGGAAGATCCAGTGGAAATTCCCAGTGAACAACTCATCGCACACCTCCTCACAGTCAATACCGGTCAATGTTCAATCGACCGCCGTTATATGAACGTTACAGAAGGTTCGTGAGGATTGCTCAGTGCTTTTCGTCTCCGTGACGTCCTTTTCGGACCGAAAGGGTGGTTTTACCTGCGAAATTGTCGATCATTGATTCATGCGGAAAAAAGGCGATTCTCCCCACATCGACCGGGAACGACGACGCGCGCTGATCCGTGGTGCAGTGCTTCGACCCACGCTGACGGTGATCGCCTTCGGATGCGCGTATTTCTTTCTGCCGTGGATCGATGTACATACCGCCAGTGCAATCTTCCTCTTGATCGGTGGAGGCGCCGCGGTACTTGCCGTGACCACCTGGCAGGTGTGGCGAATTCTGCGTTCCGATGTGCCATCTCTGCAGGCGGTCGAAGCTGTGGCGGTGGTGATGCCGACGTACTTGTTGTTGGTGTCCATCACCTATTTTTCGGTCGAGCATGCAAGCCCTGGCAGTTTCACCGAACCGCTGTCGCGTATGGCGGCGCTGTACTTTTCGTTGTCCGTCTTCTCGACAGTCGGATTCGGTGACATCGCCGCGCAGACGGACCTTGCCCGGGGGCTCGTGAGCCTTCAGATCGTCTGCAATCTGGTGTTGATCGGATTCGGCGTTCGATTCGTCGTTGCCGCAGTGTCGTGGGCGAAAGCGCACCGCTCGCCTTCGAGCGGACCTGAAATCACCTAGGACACTGCGGCAATCGGAGTCATCGTCCGGTGTGGACCAACAATTCGACGTTCTGGTCGACGCCGGTACCCGTCAGCTTCGGGTCGCGGTGGATGTCGTTGAACGACAGTTCGCGGTACAGCGAGGCGAGCCCGGCTGCCGACTTGTCGCTGTAGTCGACGGAATTGGGACTCTCCGCCTCGAAGAGCGTCGCAAGCAACGACACCGTTCCGTCATGGTTGTCCGCGATCTCGATGATGCGTCCGAGTTGCGGGTAGTCGATGTGCGAGGCGGTGTTGATCTCCCAGAAGCCCTGCTCGGGGGTCGCGCCGGGCCACGGGGTGATCTTGTTCTCGTGGGTGTGTCCGTTGACCCAGGCAAGTACGTTCGGGAAACGATGCAGCAAGTCGAGAAGCTGTGAACCGCGCAGGCGTGGCTCGAGGACGTTCTCGGGGTCGGGAATGAGATTGTCCATCGTGTCGCTCGTGTGGTGACTGAACAGCACGAAATACGTGTCACCTCGCGACTCGGTGACGCGAGAGCCCGCGGCGTCGTAGTAGGTGCTGCTGCCGGCGCGCAGGGTGTTCTCGATCCACTGGAACTGAGCGGCGCCCAGCGAACCGTCGACGAGGCCCGCGCGGTTGGTGGAGTCCATGCTGATGCCGACGACGCCCGGTGCGATCTCGAACGAGTAGTAACCGATACCGGTTTCGCCGGCGTCGGGGGCGAAACCGTGTCCGACGGGGCCGGGACCGGTGTGCGCGGGATCAAGATGTGCGGCGATGAACTGTCGCGGTGTGAACGGCGCGCGCGACGGGTCGGGGGTGACCTGGCGCGGCGGCGTCGTGAAGGCGGACAGGATTCCGGGTATCGCACTGGGATCGAACTTGGTGGCGACGTCGATCTGCTTGGCCTGCTCCGGTGAACCAGGCACCTCGAATTTGAGAGATCCCGTGTACATCGCTTCGAGCGGCGGGATGCCGCTGGGCACCGTGCCGGACACCGAATCGTCGTGGTTGCCGAACACGCAGTACCAAGGGGTGTTCAGGCCGGGGCTCGACACGGGCGTGAAAGCGGCACCGAAGAAATCGGGGATCTCCGGGAATCCGGCCTTCTTGTACATGTCGAGCATCGGTGACTCGGGGTTCCAGTAGAGATCGGCACCCGAGTTCTGTACACCCTCGTAGCGGTCCTTGGCACCGGTGTTGGCGACGACGGTTCCGCCGTTGAGTGAGGTGAGGAACCAGTCGAGTTCGGCGAATTCCTTGTTGTCCGTGTTGTCGCCGGTGGTGACGACGGCATCGAAGGGTCGCGACGTGTGCGGGCCACTGCCGATCGAATTGACCCGGCGGACAAGTGAAATCAGCCCGTGCGCCGTCAGGGTCTCCTGGGGACGGAACGCCGAGCCGGTGATCTGGTGGACGTACTCGAATCGCATGGGGGACTGGGCGTCGACGATGTGGACGTCGGTCAACTGCACGAGTGAGGCGAGCGCGGTGCGTCGGTCCTCGCGTCCCGACTTCGGCTCGGCCAACTCGCTGCGCACGATGTTCGCCCAACCGGGTCCGGCGGTGAGCTTGGTGTAGCCGCTGCTGCTGACGGGGGTGGACACGGACTCGAGAGTGGTGCCAGGACCTGACGTCGGAATGGTCGACGCGCCTGCATATTGCAGGCCCCACGGCTTGCCAAGGCTGACCGCGCCGACGGCGCCGAGTCCGGCGAAGGTCAGAAAACTACGGCGATTGATGTTCGTCACGAAGTGAACAATAGGTGAACGTGGTGGACGGCTGTCCTGTTTCGCTCTGGACGAAGAGAAAAATGCGCCCAGTCCTTGAGGGTTGGCACTCTCACGTATAGAGTGCCAATTGGCGCTGATCGAGTTCCGGCACCCGCGACGACGGGACTGCAGTGACGCGCCGTAAACGGCATACCCAAACAGCTGTCCGAGGATCGCCTCGGACGCACATACCCCAAAGTGGAGGGCTCATCGTGGCGAGCGTCAACATCAAGCCGCTCGAGGACAAGATCCTCGTCCAGGCCAACGAGGCTGAAACGACGACGGCTTCCGGCCTGGTCATTCCTGACACAGCCAAGGAAAAGCCCCAGGAGGGCACCGTCGTTGCAGTCGGCGAAGGCCGCGTCAACGAGCAGGGCAACCGCATCCCGGTCGACGTCAAGGAGGGTGACACGGTCATCTACTCCAAGTACGGCGGAACCGAGATCAAGTACGCCGGCCAGGAATACCTGATCCTGTCGGCACGCGACGTGCTGGCTGTCGTCTCCAAGTAAGACACACGTGATCCGCCCCGGAGTCCACCCAGGATCCCGGGGCGGAATGCGTTCACGCCCCGAAGATTCAGGAGCTGACAGAACAGATGTCCAAGCAAATTGCGTTCAACGAGACCGCACGCCGCGCTCTCGAAGCCGGAGTCGACAAGCTTGCCGACGCCGTCAAGGTGACCTTGGGCCCGCGTGGACGCCACGTCGTGCTCGCCAAGGCATTCGGCGGCCCCACCGTCACCAACGACGGTGTGAGCATCGCCCGTGAGATCGAGCTCGAAGATCCCTTCGAGAACCTCGGCGCACAGCTCGTCAAGAGCGTCGCCACCAAGACCAACGATGTTGCCGGCGACGGCACCACCACCGCGACCGTTCTGGCCCAGGCCATCGTCCGCGGCGGACTCAAGAACATCGCAGCGGGCGCGAACCCGATGGCTCTCGGCGTCGGCATCAACGCCGCAGCTGACAAGGTCGTCGAGGAACTGCTCGCCGCAGCCACCCCCGTCGAGGGCGAGAAGTCGATCGCTCAGGTCGCCACCGTCTCCTCGCGTGACGAAGAGATCGGCAAGCTCGTCGGCGAGGCACTCACCCGTGTCGGAACCGACGGCGTCGTGACGGTCGAGGAATCCTCCACCGTTGCAACCGAACTCGTTGTCACCGAAGGTGTTCAGTTCGACAAGGGCTACCTCTCGCCCTACTTCGTCACCGACATCGATGCGCAGAAGGCCGTCTACGAAGACGCGCTGATCCTGCTCTTCCGCGAGAAGATCAGCTCACTTCCCGACTTCCTTCCGCTGCTCGAGAAGGTTGCCGAATCCGGCAAGCCGCTCTTGATCATCGCCGAGGACGTCGAGGGTGAAGTTCTCTCCACCCTCGTGGTCAACTCCATCCGCAAGACCATCAAGGCCGTCGCCGTCAAGGCGCCGTTCTTCGGTGATCGTCGCAAGGCATTCCTCGACGACCTCGCAGTCGTCACGGCAGGCACCGTCATCAACACCGACGTCGGCCTCTCGCTCAAGGAAGCCGGCCTCGAGCTGCTCGGCAGCGCTCGCCGCGTTGTCGTCACCAAGGACGAGACGGTCATCGTCGACGGTGCAGGCACCGCTGACGACATCGCGACCCGCGTTGCGCAGCTGCGTCGCGAGATCGAGAACACCGATTCGGATTGGGACCGCGAGAAGCTCGAAGAGCGTCTGGCGAAGCTGTCCGGCGGCGTGGCCGTCATCAAGGTCGGCGCAGCCACCGAAACCGATCTGAAGGAACGCAAGTTCCGCGTCGAGGATGCGGTCAACGCAGCCAAGGCAGCAGTTTCCGAGGGCATCGTCCCCGGTGGCGGATCGGCTCTCGTTCAAGCCGGTACGGCTCTGATCGGGAACCTCGGCTTGACGGGTGACGAGGCCACCGGCGTTGCCGTGGTCCGCGAAGCCCTCAACGCCCCGTTGTTCTGGATCTCCAGCAACGCAGGCATCGACGGTTCCGTCGTTGTCAGCAAGGTCGCCGAGATGACCAAGGGCGAAGGCTTCAACGCTGCCACCCTCACCTACGGCAACCTGCTTGCCGACGGCGTCGTCGACCCGGTCAAGGTCACTCGCTCGGCAGTGGTCAACGCCGCTTCCGTCGCGCGCATGATCCTCACGACCGAGAGCGCCGTCGTCGAGAAGCCGACCGAGGAAGTTGCCGACACCGGACACGGTCACAGCCACTGACTCGCTGCTCGTAGTTTCGACAAAGAAGAGATCCCCCACCGGATTCCGGTGGGGGATCTTTTTTCGTCTGGCGATCAGATGAGCGGGATCGTTGCGAACGGCTCGCTCGTCGGCTGCTGCGATCCGCCGGGCGGTTCGACAGTGAACGCCAACTTCGTATTCGGACCGATGCCGTCGAGCACCACCTGAGTAGTGGGTTTGACGTCACCCGGAGCCATCGTCCCCATCGGGATCATCGTGGTGTCGTCGGTGTCGCCCGGCACCAGCCACATCTGGTAGACGGTATCCGGACTCGGGGGAGTCACATCGTTCATCACGAGGACTGCGGCGTCTTCGGAGGGCGAGAACAGCGTCGTGGCACTACCGCCGCCCGGGATGTCACGCGTCGTGGCATGAACGTCGGGTGCTGCCATGATTTCGGACGCGGCGTTCTGCGGCGGCGTGTTGTCGGACAGCGTGCGTCCGATTCCGATGCCGCCGACCAGGATTGCGACTGCGGCGGCCGCCGCAAGAGCCACGGTCCACGGGCGTCGACGGTTACGGCGCTCGGCCAGCGAAACGGGGGCATTGGGAGCAGCGGCCTGCTCTGCGATCGAGGCAAGGACGCTGCTGCGCAGCGACGGCGGGGGCTCGACGGCGTCGACGACGGTCATCGCGGCCATGGTTTCGGCGGTGAGCCGGACCTGGGCGTCGAATTCGGCGTGGGTCGCGGAGTCCGAAGCGGCAAGTCGTTTGTCGACCTCACGGCGCTCGTCGAGGTCCAACGCATCGATCGCGTAGGCGTACGCGTAGTCGATCAGCTCTTCGTCCATCTCACATCACCCCCAAACATCCACGTAGGCGCAGTAGTCCGTCGCGAATTCGCGACTTGATCGTGGGAATCGCCACGCCGAGATCTTCGGCCACCTCGCGGTACGTTCGGCCGCCGTAATAGGCGAGAGTCACCGATTGGCGCTGAGTGTCCGTCAGCGTTTCGAGACAGTCGGTGACAGCACGATGCTCGTCTCTTCGTGTCACTTCGTCGCTGACGACGTCGAATTCGGGAGTGGCATTGGTGGTGTCGTAGAGAGCCTGTCGATCCGAACTCGACTGTTCGGAGCGCACGCGATCCACTGCGCGCCGGTGGGCAAGTGTCAGGAGCCAGGAGAGCGCGGACCCCTTGGCGGGGTCGAAGCTGTCGGCTGATTTCCAGGCTTGGAGGTAGACCTCTTGGACCGCTTCCTCGGAGAAACCTGGATCACGGAGTACACGAAGAACCATGCCGTACACACGGGAGCTGGTTCGGTCGTAGAACTCGGCGAAGGCGCTCTGGTCGCCACCGGCGACGTCCGCGAGGATCACTGCCAGCTCGCGTGATTCCGCGATTCGCGCGGTGCGGGCCGCAGAATTGTCCGTCGGGCATGCGTCGGCCGCATCCGACGCATGGTCTGGCTCGCTCACGAAGAGTTGTCTCGCTTCATCGCGTACAACCGTAGCGTGCATGTCCGGTTCTTTTCTCTTGGCCCGCCGTTGGCCGCTGTGCGCCTTTATTAACCGCGGGGGGTTGATAAAGGCGCACAGCAGGTGGGGACTACTGCGGCATCAGCACCGAATCGATGAGGTAGACGGTGGCGTTTGCGGTCTTGACTCCACCGCAGACGACAGTTGCGTCGTTGACCTTGATGTTGTCACCGGATCCGGTGACGGTAACCGTTCCGCCCTCGGCGGTGGGGTGAGTTCCGTCGATCGCGTCAGGGGCGATCTGGCCGGGAACCACGTGGTAGGTGAGGATCTTGGTCAGCGTGGCGCTGTCCGTCTTGAGGCTGTCGATCGTGGCGGGGTCGATCTTGGCGAATGCCGAGTCGATCGGTGCGAAGACGGTGAACTCGCCACCGTTGAGAGTGTCGACCAGGTTGACGTCCGGGTTGAGCTGGCCGGAGACCGCCGCGGTCAAGGTGGTGAGCAACGGATTGTTGGACGCCGCTGTGGCAACCGGATCCTGGGCCATTCCGCTGACCGATCCGGCGCCGCTCGGCACTGCAGCTGCATAGTCGGCACAACCGGCACCGACCAGATCGGAAGCAGGCTCCGCCATCGCGCTGCTGGGAGACATGCTCGATCCCATGGCAGAAGACGTCATGGCGGCGCTGGACGTGTCGGTCGACGAATCGTTGTCGTCGGAGGAGCAACCGACCACGCCGAAGACGGCGAAAGAGGCTGCTGCGGTGACTGCCAGAACTCGAGTAGAGGTGTTCATGGGTCTGCCTTCCTGAAGGGATGTGCTGAGGTGCACTGTCAGAAGGCATTCGGAGGCAGGCGTCGGTCGGATGGGTCGTGTCGGAAATTCTTTTCGACGGTGTCCCGTCCACACGCAAAAGCCCCCGAAAACTCTCGGGGGCCTAGTGCGCTCTACCTACGTGTATCAGGAAGCTATGCGGGTGGTGCGACGGTGGCGCGCGTGTAGTTCACGTTCGGTTTCCGACATTCCTCCCCAGATGCCGTACGGCTCGGCGACGGTCAGCGCGTGGCTGCGGCACTGCATCAGGACCGGGCACTGACGGCACATCTCTTTTGCGCGGGTTTCGCGCTGGGCACGTGCTCTACCGCGTTCGCCATCGGGATGGAAGAACATGGAGGAGTCGACTCCGCGGCACAGACCGTGCATCTGCCAGTCCCAGATGTCTGCGTTGGGGCCTGGAAGGTGATTCGGTGCAGGCATGTTGACTCCTTACTGCAAGCTCGCGTTGATCAACGAGCGGACCAAGTTGCCCGGAGGTTATCCGGGCCTTCTGAATCGTTCACGCTTGCTAACCGTAAGGGTGCTGAGTAAATCGCGTCAATAGGCTCGTTCAGTGGCGATCGGCATATATCGAAATGCGAGAGTTAACGAAGTATATATTTACATTTCGGGCCCCTCGTGCGTTGTTCTGCGCCGATGTCGAAATTGGGTCGATCGAGGTGGCGGCCGGCAAGCCTGGCAGCTCGAGATGCGAAACCCACAGATCAGGGATATGTTCGAGGCTGATCGCCCGGCGAAATCACTCGGTCATTCGGCTCGGTTTGCGTCATTTGTCCGATATTGCGTGGGCGGGGTTGCGCTCCATTTCGGGACTTAGTGCCCAAGTTTCAACTAGGACATCCGTCCAATAAGTAATGCGCAGTTAACGTCACGGATATATGCCCGTTAAATATCATTACGAGTACATTTGGCAAATCTCAGTTGAATATCTGATTAACTCCGACAAACTTGCCTTTTCGTGTTTCGTGCGACTTTTGGCATCGTTGGTGTGACGCCGGTCGTGCGAATGTCTGCTCGTGCTGCTGCGATGATCAACCTGTGTCGACACCTGCGCGCCCTCAATCACCTGTGCCCAACGAAACAACTGCACTTCCAGGGTCCCTCGAGTCTGCCGCGTTCGGTGCGGATCCGGATCTCGACCGCCTCCCGGCGCCTTGCTCTACCCGAGATTGGTGGACAACGGCAGTAGTGCTGGGTGGTCAGGGCCACTACGCAAGAGCGCGGGCTGCATTGGATGTCCTCGATCGGCTCACGGCCGGGTTCTCGACGCACTCGGATCGGGTTCTTGCCTCTCTGTCTGCCAGCACGAGGGCGTCGTTTCTTCGCCAGAGCGGACGCCATGCACTCGCGTCCACGTGGGACGGGCGCGCACTGGCGATCGTCGGCGGCCTGCCAGGTGATCCAGAGGCTGCCTGTGACGCTCTGACCGGTCTGGCCGCAGACGCCCTCGGCTGTGGCAGGCTCCCGCTCGGCTGGCGCCTGCTGGCGCAATGTCGGGCGCGTCTGGATGCCGAGGGCGGGCTGTGGCGGCAGGAAATTCGGATCGAATGGGTCTCCGCAGAATTGGCGTTGGCGGGAGGCGACTTCGCTCGTGCCCGCAGACACGCAGAACGCGCCGTCGAATTGTCAGCGGAATCGGAGTCTGTGCGGCACCGCGTGAAGTCGGATCTGCTGCGTAGCGCCGCGCTGACCGGAACAGACGCGAGCGCAGCCGTGAAGATGGCAGCAGATGTGTTCGCGCGGTGCCGGCAATACGGCCTGCTGCCCCTGGCCTGGGCGTCGTCTCTGTTGATCGAAGGTGTCAGCGGGGAGAGAACCTCACCGAGTGCCCGGGAGATCGGCGATCTGATTGCGATGCGTGGTGGATCACTCCTACCTTTGTCGTAACCACTCCACCGAAGTCTCCGGAGAACATTCCAGAAGGAGCTGTATCGATATCGCGACTGCTGGGCAGGTATGCGGAGACCAGTCGGTCCGGATGGTTACTCTTAGAGGGTTCCGCTGAGAGCGGGAGCACACCCGCTCGGGAGGTGCCACTGTAACGCCAGGATTTTCGCTGACGATGACAAATACGAGCGATGAGTTGGACACCGCGGTCGCCGCTGCTGCGCAGGGCGACCGTACAGCTCTAGCTTTGGTTCTGGAGAACATCCGACCGATGGTGGTGCGCTACTGCCGCG
Source organism: Rhodococcus sp. MH15 (assembly GCF_019266045.1). NCBI lineage: Bacteria > Bacillati > Actinomycetota > Actinomycetes > Mycobacteriales > Nocardiaceae > Rhodococcus > Rhodococcus sp. MH15. Next base: position 1,254,514 of record NZ_LPNP01000061.1, on the reverse strand, counting down.
GTCGAGTGGGTGCGGCCGAGAGAGGACACCTGTCCGCTGACGACGTCGCACAGGAAGTCTGTCTGGCCGTGATGACCGCGCTGCCGCGATATCAGGACCAGGGACGCCCGTTCATGGCCTTTGTGTACGGAATTGCCGCGCACAAGGTTGCGGACGCACATCGAAGCTCCGCCCGTAACAAGTCGGAGCCCGTTTCCGAAGTACCGGATGTAATAGCACTGGATGATGGTCCCGAACAGCGAGCTCTCGATTCGGAGTCCAGCAGACAGATGCACGAACTTCTCGGCACACTTCCGGAGAAGCATCGAGAAATCTTGATACTTCGCCTGGTGGTCGGGATGTCGGCCGAGGAAACGGCCGTCGCCGTCGGTAGTACCGCCGGAGCTGTACGAGTCGCTCAGCACAGAGCGATCGCGAAACTGAAAAAAGAAGTGACGAAAGCAGGTGAGAGCTTTGGCTAGAGACGAGGGGCATGACGCTTCGAATCTCGGTGATCTCGCCGACGACGGTACGCCAGTGGATTTGGCTGCGGTTCGGCGTGACGATGCGCTGATCGAATCCATTTCGAATGGTGGGCCGGTAGCAACCGATAGCACCGAACAGTACGAACTTGCGTTGATCCTCTCGCAATGGCGTGACGATGTCGTTGCGACTCCGATGCCCGAGGGTCCGTTATTGGACGATGTCATCGCTGCAATCACAGCGACGCCGTCCGGCTTCTCCGATCGTCAGCGTTCACGTTCCCGTTCTCGATTGCGTGTGGTTCGTCCGATCGCCGCCGCTGCAGCTGTTGCAGCAGTGGTCTTCGGTGGCGCGACGGCGATGGCGTACGACGCCCAGCCCGGCGATGCCCTGTGGGGCGTCAAGCAGGTCGTCTTCGCCGACGAGGCCAACTCGACAGTTGCGAAGATCGACACGACTTCCGAGCTGGAAAAGGCCGAGCGGCTGTTGGCTGCCGGAGACATTCCTGCGGCAAAGATGGTGCTGGACAACGCAGCTCACCGTGCCGATGCGGTCAAGGACTCGCAGGACAAGACCGACCTCGTCGAGCGTTGGGGCAAGTTGATGACGCAGGTCCAGGAGACCACGTCACCCGCAGTGCCGCCGTCGACGACCGACCAGCAGTCCTCGATTGCCACGTCTCCCACGGCGATTCCGGGGATCTCCGTCAATCCGGCGAACCCTCAGCTGCCTGGGGGTGTGACCACGACGACAACGCCCAATCCTGGAATCATGCAGGCGCCTGGTCCAAGCGCGGCGTCGTCGACACCGTCATCGTCGCCCACGGCAACGACCACGACAACAACGACGACAACCACGACAACGACGCCTCTGGCGCCGGCCTCGTCTCCGTCGGGTGATTCTTCTTCACCCCCGCCCTGATCGCACCGTTCCGATCTGAATTCAAACGAAAGTGGCCGACAAGCAATTGCTTGTCGGCCACTTTCGTACGAGCTTGGGTGAGGTTTCGCTCAGCTGTCGAAACCGTCGCCGTGCATCGCCTCGTTCATCGACGCGTCGGCGTATCCACGGCAGTAGTCCCACGTGACATATGCCTCAGGCATCGGGTCGTAGGCAGGCTCGTGAGGGCGGACGGTTCCGTCCACGAGCAGCTGCAGCAGGTTTGCGCGCAGCATGTCCCAGTCGTGGTAGTGATCCTGTTGGCAGTCCTCGCAGCAGACTACGAGACCGCGGATACCGCGGTGAGCGAGGAGTGCCTCGTAAACAGCGAGGTCAGCGAGATCCTCCTCGACCGCTTGGCGTTCGTGGGGGTCGAGTGGTTGGCCCGGCTCGATGGCATCGAGAGCCGCGGAGGGGTCAGCTGGGTCGCCGGCGAAGGGATCTGGCGGCAGACCGGGGGGCAGTTGATCACGCACAGCACCACGGTACGCAGGTCAGGGGGGTCAGCGCCACTTGTTACGCGTACCCGCAGCGTGGGTGGGATGGTTCGGACCTTTGAGTGAGCCGATACCATGGTGTGCAACGCCGGGAAAAGGTGCCAGGAATTTCTTTCCGTGCAGGCGCCTTCTATCCGATATCCAGCTTTCGTAATCCGTTTCGAGGCGGCTGCTACAGCGGTCGCCCTGGGCGAATCTAGGTCCATGGAGGGTCCTGACCGCATGAGTAGTTCTGCAGGACATGTACACACCGGAGGAGACGACCCCAACAAGGTCGCGATGCTGGGACTGACATACGACGACGTGCTGCTGTTGCCGGCTGCGTCCGACGTCATCCCGAGCCAGGTCGACACGTCCAGTCAACTGACCCGCGACATCCGTCTGCGGATTCCGTTGGTCAGTTCTGCGATGGACACCGTCACCGAGTCGCGCATGGCAATTGCGATGGCACGCGCCGGCGGCATGGGTGTTCTGCACCGCAACTCGTCGGTTGAGGTCCAGGCAGGACAGGTCGAGACGGTCAAGCGTTCCGAGGCCGGCATGGTGACCGATCCCGTCACGTGTAAGCCGACCGACACGATGGGTGAGGTCGATGCGAAGTGCGCTCGTTTCCGCATCTCGGGTCTGCCTGTCACCGACGACGCCGGCCAGCTGGTTGGCATCGTCACCAACCGGGACATGCGTTTCGAGGTCGACCAGAATCGCCCGGTCGCGGAGATCATGACCAAGATGCCCCTGATCACCGCTCAGGAAGGCGTCACCGCTGACGTGGCACTGGGCCTTCTTCGTCGGCACAAGATCGAGAAGCTGCCGATCGTCGACGGCAACGGCAAGCTCACCGGTCTGATCACGGTCAAGGACTTCGTCAAGACCGAGCAGCATCCCGACGCCACCAAGGACCGTGACGGTCGACTGCTCGTCGGCGCTGCAGTCGGTGCCGGCGATGACGCCTTCCAGCGCGCGATGGCGCTCACCGATGCCGGTGTGGACGTACTCGTGGTGGACAGTGCGCACGGGCATTCGTCCAACGTTCTCGACATGATCGCCAAGCTCAAGCGTGAACTGGGCGAGCGGGTTCAGATCATCGGTGGCAACGTCGCTACGCGCGCGGGTGCTCTGGCACTGGTCGAAGCCGGCGTCGATGCCGTCAAGGTCGGAGTCGGCCCTGGTTCCATCTGCACCACCCGCGTCATCGCCGGTGTCGGTGCCCCTCAGGTCACGGCCATCCTGGAAGCGGTTGCCGCGTGCAAGCCTCTCGGTGTGCCCGTCATCGCTGACGGTGGACTCCAGTTCTCCGGTGACATCGCGAAGGCTCTTGCCGCAGGTGCGTCGACGGCCATGCTGGGTTCACTCCTGGCCGGTACCGCTGAATCGCCCGGCGAACTGATTCTGGTCGGCGGCAAGCAGTTCAAGAGCTACCGCGGAATGGGTTCGCTCGGCGCGATGCAGTCGCGTGGCGAGGCCAAGTCGTACTCCAAGGATCGGTACTTCCAGGACGACGTGCTTTCCGAGGACAAGTTGGTTCCGGAAGGCATCGAAGGACGTGTCCCGTTCCGTGGCCCGCTCTCGCAGGTGACGCACCAGCTCACCGGTGGTCTGCGCGCTGCCATGGGATACACGGGGTCGGCGACGATCGAGCACCTGCAGAACGCTCAGTTCGTCCAGATCACGGCGGCGGGTTTGAAGGAAAGCCATCCGCACGACATCACGATGACTGTCGAAGCACCCAACTACACCGCTCGTTAGCAACCAGTACACGAGAAAGGGGCGCGCGTGCGCGACCTCGTTGAGATCGGCATGGGTCGAACGGCCCGACGTACCTACGAGTTGGACGATGTGAACATCGTTCCCTCCCGGCGAACTCGTTCGTCGAAGGAGGTGTCGACTGCTTGGCAGCTCGACGCTTACAGGTTCGACATTCCTGTCCTCGCACATCCCACCGACGCGTTGGTCTCGCCGACTTTCGCGATCGAGTTGGGTAAGCGCGGCGGCCTCGGTGTCATCAACGGTGAAGGCCTGTGGGGCCGTCACCCTGATGTCGAGGAGAAGCTCCGGCGTCTCGTCGAGATCGCCGAGAAGGACGGTGGCGTCGACGCGGCCATCCGCTACCTGCAGGAGCTGCATGCGGCTCCGCTGCAGGCCGGTCTTCTGGCAGCTGCGGTGGCGCAGGTCCGTGATTCGGGGGTCACCACTGCCGTTCGCGTCAGCCCGCAGAATGCGCGCGCACTGACGCCGGAGCTGATCAAGGCGGGAATCGACCTCCTGGTCGTCCACGGCACGATCATCTCGGCCGAGCACGTCGTGCACACCGAGCAGGAACCGCTCAACCTCAAGACGTTCATCTCGGAACTCGACGTTCCGGTTGTCGCGGGTGGGGTCAGTGACCACCGCACCGCGCTGCACCTGATGCGTACCGGCGCTGCCGGTGTCATCGTCGGGTACGGGTCTACCGAGGGTGCAACCACCACCGGTGAGGTCCTGGGCATCGGCGTTCCGATGGCCACGGCCATTGCCGATGCTGCAGCAGCCAGGCGCGACTACCTCGACGAGACGGGTGGACGCTACGTCCACGTCATCGCCGACGGTGACATCGCAACTTCGGGTGATCTGGCGAAGGCCATCGCCTGCGGTGCCGACGCTGCCGTTCTGGGCACGCCGCTGGCCGTGTCCGCCGAGGCGCCGGGTGGTGGCTGGTACTGGCCGTCCGCTGCGGCTCATCCTTCGGTTCCGCGTGGAGCACTTCTTCCGGTTTCCTATGGTGAGCGTCCGAGTCTGGACCAGGTTCTGAGCGGCCCTTCGGACGATCCGTACGGTTCGCTGAACTTCGTCGGTGGTCTCCGTCGGTCGATGGCGAAGGCCGGATACTCCGATCTCAAGGAGTTCCAGAAGGTCGGGCTGACAGTCCGCGCGTAGTTTGTACCTTTCTGTGGCCCCGGTTCTTCGTGAACCGGGGCCACAGTTCGTTGTGCAGGACTTTCTCCCGTTCCTGATACTTGCGGTTACGCTTATGGGGCCCCTTGTGGTGGTAGTCACAAGGGATAGGTGCATACTGGCGGGTAACTACGGTTCACGGTGGAGGTGTCCTGATGGGCAAGCAACGGGCAACGGACTACGACGTACTGATCGTCGGATCCGGGTTCGGCGGAAGCGTGAGCGCGCTTCGTCTCGTGGAGAAGGGCTACAAGGTCGGCGTCATCGAAGCCGGCCGACGGTATGCCGACGAAGATTTCGCGAAGACCAGTTGGGATCTCAAGAAGTTCCTCTGGGCTCCGAAGCTGGGGTGCTTCGGCATTCAGCGCGTGCACCTGTTGCGCGACTGCCTCATTCTCGCGGGCGCAGGCGTCGGCGGCGGGTCGTTGAACTACGCCAACACGCTGTACCAGCCGCCGGAGCCGTTCTTCCAGGACAAGCAGTGGGCGCACATCACTGACTGGCGAAGCGAGCTCACCCCGTACTACGAGCAGGCTCAGAAGATGCTCGGCGTCGTGCAGAATCCGCACATGACGCCCGCTGACGAGATCATGAAGTCCGTCGCCGACGACATGGGCGTCGGCGACACGTTCATCCAGACCCCTGTCGGCGTCTACTTCGGTGAGCCGGGCAAGAAAGCGAAGGACCCGTACTTCGGCGGCGTCGGACCCGAGCGCACCGGTTGCATCGAGTGTGGCGAGTGCATGACGGGCTGCCGTCACGGAGCGAAGAACACGCTCCTCAAGAACTATCTGGGCCTTGCCGAGACAGCCGGCGCCGAGATCATTCCGATGACCACCGTGTCCGGGCTTCGTGAGGCTCGCGACGGTTCGTGGGACGTGTTCACCGAGCGAACCGGTGCATTCGGACGAAAGAACCGCCGCACCTACACGGCTGCGAACGTCATTCTCGCGGCCGGAACGTGGGGCACTCAGCATCTGCTCTTCGACATGAAGGACACCGGAGCGCTGCCCAAGCTCTCCGACAAGCTCGGCGAGCTGACTCGAACGAACTCCGAATCCATTGTCGGCGCAGGAAAGTACAAGGTCGATCCCGCACTCGACCTGACCCGCGGAGTGGCGATCACCTCGTCGTTCCACCCGAGCAGCGACACCCACATCGAGCCGGTCCGCTACGGCAAGGGATCGAACGCGATGGGCCTGTTGCAGACCTTGATGACGGACGGCGGCGGCAAGACGCCCCGATGGATCAAGTTCCTCGGTGTGGTTGCGAAGAATCCGTACCAGATGTTGCGCATGTTGACGGTCAAGGACTGGAGTGAGCGCACGATCATCGCGTTGGTCATGCAGAACCTCGACAACTCCATCACCACGTACACGAAGAAGGGCCTGTTCGGTCGACGCAAGGTCACCAGCAAGCAGGGCCACGGTCAGCCGAACCCGACGTGGATCCCGGAAGGCAACGAGGCGACGCGTCGAGTTGCCGAGAAGATCGACGGCGTCGCGGGCGGCACGTGGGGCGAGATCTTCAACGTTCCACTGACGGCGCACTTCCTCGGCGGTTGCGCTATCGCGTCGGATTCCGATCACGGCGTCATCGATCCGTACCACCGCGTGTACGGCTACCCGACGCTCAGCGTCGTCGACGGCGCAGCGGTCTCGGCCAATCTCGGAGTTAATCCGTCGCTGACCATTGCCGCTCAGGCCGAGCGCTCGGCCTCGCTGTGGCCGAACAAGGGGGAGACCGACCTGCGTCCCGCCCAGGGCAGCGGCTACGAGCGTTTGGCTCCGATTGCACCCAAGTCGCCTGTGGTGCCGGCGTCGGCTCCGGCCGCGCTGGTCCTGCCGATCGTGAAGATCACCGGCGGCAAGACAGCTACCGCTGTTCCGGCGGAGCCGGCAGCCGGATAGTTCGCCGCGAACGAAGATGGGGCGTGTCGTCGAGGATTCGACGACACGCCCCATCTCTGTTTCAGAGTGTCAGCCTCCTAGTGACCCGAACAGAGTGCCGAGGTCGAGGCTGCCCGTCCCGCCTCCGGGCCCGCCGTCCGTATCGCCGGGGACGGTCAGAGTCTGCGGCGCGGATGCGGAGGCCGTGTAGCCCGAAGCGCCCACGAATTCGGCGGTGACACTGTAGGTCCCGGAGTTGTAGAAGGTGGCCGGTACCGTTGCGACACCGTTGACCACGTCGACCGGTCCACCGATGAGGGTGTCACCGACCTTGAACTGGACCTTGCCCGTGGCGCCGGACGGATCGACCGTTGCCTTGAGCGTCACCGGGGTGTTCTTCTGAACAGTTCCGACAGCGTCGAGAACCGTGGTCGTCTCGACGTCAGCCGGAGCCGGCGTCGTCACACTGACCGGGAATGCCGGGGCAGCGGACGGCGCGAATCCTGGTGAGCCCGTGAACTTCGCGACAACCTTGTGCGTTCCGGTCGAGGTGAAGGTGTACGGAGCGACGGCAACTCCGTCGGTTCCGACCGGAGCACTGACCGTTTCGGTGCCGTCGACGATGAAATCGACGGTGCCGCCGGTACCCTGCGGATCGACCTTGGCAGTCAGGTTGACGTCCTGTCCGACCTTCGCGGTCGACGGCGACACCGTGGCGGTAGTGGTCACGGCGTCCGGCGGTGCATCGGTCGTGACGGTCACGATCTTGGCCGACGCCGACGTCGACGCCAGGAACCCGGGGGCTCCGCTGTAGCTCGCGGTGATGGAGTGCGGTCCGTCCTCGGTGAAGGTCGGGGAGATGCTGGCCGACCCTCCGGTTACCGGCACGGCGTCCTCGAGTGGGTTGTCGCCGTCGAAGAACTGGACGGTTCCACCGTTTGCGCCGCCGCTCACGTTGGCTGACAGGGTGACGGGAGTTCCGTTCTTGGCGTTGGCCGGTCCGACGACTGTGGTGGTGGTTGCCTTGTCCGCCTCGATGATCCGCGTCGTGGCGAGGGGGCCTGCGCCGCTGTTGAGCGGACCGTTCTCGGCGTCACGCGGGGTGCATCGCGTGGGTGCCCAGGCGGTGATGACCAGGGTGGCCTTGGGGAGGAACGTGAGGAAGTTGCGATCGTTGTTCCACGCTCCCGCGCTGCCGCCGGTGCGTACCTTCATCGCGACGTCCCCTGAATCGCCGGCCTTGAGAACTGCCTTGACCTGGGGGAGCTGGAACTGCGTGTAGCCGTCGGCATTGTTGGAACCATCGACGTTCTTGCCGGTCGCCTTGACGACGATGCCGCCCTCGGAGTTGATGCTCGAGCTGGGGCTGTTTCCGATGACCTGGTTGTTTCCGGAGAGGCGCAGAATCGTTCCGTTGGGATCGACGTTGCCGTTCTCGTTGACGCGCAGGATGTTCGGCGCTACACCGCTGAGCCCCGCCGAAGTGCCGGGGACGATGGTGGCTTCCACCAGGGTGGCGTTCGCAGGAACGTCGACGTCGACCTTGATGCGGGAGACGTTCTGGACGGTCGCCCCCGAAGCGGAGCCGGGAAAGGCGATCGGGCCGGGTTGGATGGTGACTTCGAAGGTTTCACCGGCGCCGATGGATTCCGGTGCGTCGACGATGACCGAGCCGGACTGTGACTGCGTGGTCGGACCGGCGACAGCGGACGGGGTTGCCAGGCAACTCGTGCCGAAGGTTGTTGTCACGGGGGCCGCTGATGCGGGGATTCCCGCGAGGATGACGCCACTGGCGAGTGCCGTGGCGGCGATCGGCGCCGCGATGCGACGTCTGGAGTACACGAACATGGATTCTCCTGAGCTGGGTACGGGAGTGGTGTCCAAAGCTGATGTGGGGGACTAGCTTCCGAAGAGCGGGATGAGGCCGCTGAGCGAACCGGTGTCCACGCTTCCGGTGCCGCCGCCGTCGGTCGGTGCGGTGCCGACCTGCACGACGGTCGGGCCGGAGACGGAGTTCTTCCAACCGGCGTCGCCGACGAAGTTGGCAGTGAGGCCGAACGTTCCCTCGTCGTCGAAGGTGTGCGTGAGTGTCGCGACGCCGTTGACGACGGCAACGGGTGCGCCGATGGGCGTCGTGCCGGACTTGAACTGGATCATTCCGTTTGCTGTTCCGGGTGCGACGGTGGCCTTGAGCTGCAATGCCTTTCCGACCTGAGCCGAGCCGCTGACGGTCAGAGACGTCGTGGTGTCGGCGCGCGCGGGTTCGGGATCGGTCACGTTCACCGTGAACGACGTGGACGTGGAGCCGATGAATCCGGTTCCGCCGGAGAACTCTGCCGTCACGGCTGCAGCGCCCGCTGATGCGAAGGTGTGCGGGAGGATCGCGACGCCGTCACCCGTGCCGACCGGTGCGGTACCGACCTCGGCGCCGTCGACCTTGAACGTCACGGTTCCGCTGCTCGGGATGGGGGAGACGGTGGCCGAGAGGTTGGTCGGTTCACCGACAACAGCGGTGAGTGGTTCGACAACTGTGGTCGTGGTTCCCCAGTCGGGATCGCTGACGTCGAGTTGGGTTGCGGTGGAGACGGAATCGCCGTAACCGGCCTCGCCGGTGAACACTGCGGTGAAGCTGTGGGTGCCCGAAGCGTCGTAGCTGCGGGTCAGGGAAGCCGTCCCGTTGACTACAGCCACCGGTGCGCCGAGGTTGGTCTCGCCGTCTTTGAACTGCACCGTGCCCACGGCGTTTGCCGGTGTGACGACAGCGCTCACGGTGATGCTGTCACCTACCAGCGCGGCGTTCGGGGCCGAGATCGTGGTGGTGGTGTCCGCGGAGACGTCGACGGTCTGGACTCCGGAGGTCGAGCTGTGGAATCCCGGACCGGCGTTGTACGCGGCGGTGATGTCGTGGGCGCCGACGCTGTCGAAGGTGTGGGAGAGGGTGGCGCTACCGCCCGAGACCGGGACCGGCGAGCCGATGTCGTTGCCGCCGTCCTTGAACTGGACGGTGCCGCTCGCGTCGGACGGAGAAACTGTCGCGGTCAGGTCGACCGGCGTGCCGACCTTCGCCGTTGCCGGTGCAACCAGTGTGGTTCCGGTGGCGACAGACGGGTCGACTACCTGGACGTTGACGTTGATCGGGTTGAGACCCTGCTGTGTGCTGAAGGCGTTGACGTCGAAGAGCATGCCGCTGTCGTACGTCCCGAATGCTGTGCCGACGGGGACCGTGTAGGTCGCTTCCAGCGTGACGGGTTGGTTCTTCTTGACGACGAATCCACCGACCAGGAAGGTGCAGCCGCTCGAGCACTTCGCGGAGACTCCGCCATCTGATTCGTTGCTGATCGTGGCCCGGTTGGTCACCCCCAGGTAGGTGGCCTTGGCGCTGCCCGGCACGAGGACGAATCCTGCGGGCGGGATGTCACGGATCTTTGCGATCGACCGTTCGATGCCGCTTTCGTTGTGCTTGATCTCGGTCTTGTACGTGACGGTGTCGCCTGGGTGAACTGCCGCGTTCCCGATGACACTCTTCGTGAAGATCAGGTTGTCGGTCGTGCCGGTGAAAGTGGTCGGCGGGGCTTCGTCAGCAGTGGCCGGCGTGCCGAGGACTAGAAGTCCGGCGGCAGCCGTCACAGCCGCGACAGGTATGGCGAGTCGTCGTATGAATCGACGCACAGGTCCTCCTCGAGGTGAGCGCCGTTCGGCGGCGCCGGCCGTTTGCGATCGTGATCCTGATCACTTGACGGGCGAGATTACCTTTACTGGACGTTTGGTTGAGGCGAATCGGTCAAACGTCCAGAAAATTCACCCTTCGTCCATTTCGGGCTCTGGCCTGCGATGATGCTGCCGAATTGATTGCCGAAGCTAAGGTGCGGGTGATTGGGGCGCCGTTGACCTGGACGGTGGTCTAGATCCGCGCGAGGTCGCTGCGCAGTTCTGAGGGGCGGCCTTTGTAGTGACGTACCTCGCGCTCGCTCGGTCGAGTAGCGGGCTGAGTCCATGCATGCGCAGAAGCGCTGGCTGCGGCGATTAGACTGCACCTGTGGCAGATATCGAGCAGCAGAGACCAGTTCTTGTCGTCGACTTCGGGGCGCAGTACGCGCAGTTGATCGCACGGCGAGTTCGCGAAGCCAAGGTCTACTCGGAGGTGATTCCGCACACCACGACCGTCGAGGAGATCGTGGCCAAGAACCCCTTGGCTGTTGTGCTCTCGGGTGGGCCCTCGAGTGTTTACGCAGACGGTGCTCCCAAGCTTGATCCCGCACTGTTCGATCACGACATTCCGGTTTTCGGAATCTGCTACGGATTCCAGGCAATGGCAGGCGCCCTGGGCGGCACCGTCGCCGAGACCGGTACCCGCGAATACGGCCGTACCGACATCGCGGTATCCGGCGGATTGCTCCACGACGGTCTTCCCTCGACGCAGCCGGTATGGATGAGCCACGGTGACGCCGTCACCGAAGCGCCTTCCGGCTTCGAGGTGACCGCGACGAGCGACGGTGCTCCCGTCGCGGCGTTCGAGGACCGCGCCCGCAAGCTCGCCGGTGTGCAGTACCACCCTGAGGTTCTGCATTCCCCGCACGGTCAGCAGGTCCTGAGCCGCTTCCTGCACGAGATTGCCGGTATTCCGGCAGCGTGGACGGCGTCGAACATCGCCGATGCGCTGATCGAGCAGGTTCGCGAGCAGGTCGGAGACGGACACGCCATCTGTGGTCTGTCCGGTGGCGTCGACTCCGCTGTCGCTGCGGCTTTGGTTCAGCGCGCAATCGGCGACCGGTTGACATGCGTCTTCGTCGATCACGGTTTGATGCGAGCCGGTGAGCGCACGCAGGTCGAGCAGGATTTTGTCGCGGCAACCGGCGCTCGTCTGATCACCGTGGATGCCGCGGACACCTTCATCGGTGAGCTGGCAGGCGTCACCGATCCCGAGACCAAGCGCAAGATCATCGGCCGCGAGTTCATCCGCAGCTTCGAAGGCGCAGTCAGTGATGTTCTGGGCGAGAACGCATCTCATGGTGCGACCGTCGACTTCCTCGTCCAGGGCACGCTCTACCCGGACGTCGTGGAGTCGGGCGGCGGCACGGGAACTGCAAACATCAAGAGCCACCACAATGTCGGCGGGCTGCCGGAAGACCTGCAGTTCAAGTTGGTTGAACCGTTGCGTCTGCTGTTCAAGGACGAGGTCCGTGCAGTGGGCCGCGAACTCGGCCTGCCCGAAGAGATCGTCGGACGCCAGCCGTTCCCCGGTCCCGGACTCGGTATCCGCATCATCGGTGAGGTCACCCGCGATCGCCTCGAGATCTTGCGTCAGGCAGATTCCATTGCGCGCGAAGAGCTTACGTCTGCAGGCTTGGACGGAACCATCTGGCAGTGCCCGGTCGTTCTCCTTGCCGACGTCCGAAGCGTGGGCGTGCAGGGTGACGGCCGGACGTACGGTCATCCGATCGTGCTGCGTCCGGTCTCGAGTGAAGATGCGATGACCGCGGACTGGACGCGTCTGCCGTACGAGACCCTCGAGCGCATCTCGACTCGAATCACCAACGAGGTTGCGGACGTGAACCGCGTAGTCCTCGACGTGACGAGCAAGCCGCCGGGAACTATCGAGTGGGAGTAAAAACAACTGTGCGCCTTTATTAACCCCCCGCGGTTAATAAAGGCGCACAGCAGTTTTACTTCCGGTTGCGCCGATTCGGCAGAATCACCAGCAGTAGTCCTGCCACGACGGCGGCACCGACGAACAGCCAACGGAATTGAATGTTCGCTGCCGGCGCCAGGGAGAACGGCCCGACCAACGCCCACACACTGACCAGAAGTGCGGCCAGTCCGGCGATCAGCAGAAGTGCCGAGGGGCGCTTGGATTCTCGGGTCTCGTCGTGCTCTGTGGTCTCGTCGTATTCGCTCATGATTGCGTCACCTTCAGACTGCCGAACGTTGCTTTGGCGTTGATGGTCAGTGTGGGCGAATCCGGTGTCGCCTCGCGGCCCCGGTGTACTCCGCCGTCGAGGCAACCGGATCCGTCACCCATGACGACGGTGCAGCTGTTCTTGACGTTGACGGTTGGTGGCACCATGACGACGAACTCACCGAACGACGCCGCGACGTCGATGGTCTTGTCCTCGGTGAAGTCGACCCCGTTGAGGTCGAGAGTGAAACTTCCGAAGGCTCCCGAGTACGACGGATCCAACTCGGAAGCGGTTGCCGGAGTCCATCTTTGCTCACCCGAGGCGTCGAAATCGATCGGGTAGACCAACGAGGCGAGAAGCACGAAACCCACGAGCGGTCCGGTGACGACCAGCAGGCCGTACCCCTTGCGGAAGAATGCCCCGAGGATCAGGCCGAGCGCGATGACGGCGAGTCCGACAGCACCGACTCGGCCGGGAGTGAACCACTCGTTGCCGGTTGCCGCGCCCGCTGCCCCGGTGACGGCGGCGACGATGATCGCGAGTCCGAGCACTGTCAGCGTCCATCGCGAGCGACGCTTACGTGGTGGCAAAGGCAGCAGCGGCGTGGCTTTGACTGCCGGGTCCGGGAGATCCCAGGCGAACGGAGCGACGCCGAGCGGATCCCAGGAGGGCGGTGTGATGGCGGCCTCGCCGATCACCTCGGTCGGATTGGCGGCGGCTGAAGCGCTCGGGTCCTTCGACAGGTTGATCGTCGGATGATCGGCCTGAGATTGCGGTGACTGTTCGGCCGGCCGTTCCTCGGGCACGTAGGTGTCGGGGAGTTTTGTGTACGGCGTGTACACGGGCGGCCGATTGGGTGCGAAGTATCCGGGAGTGAACGGCCCGGGCGTGAATCCCGTGCCTGGATACGCGGTACCCGCGCCGACGTACGGTGACGTGCTCTGTGGCAGCGCAGGCGGGACCGGCGCTCGTTGGTAGAGCAGCCACAGGCCTCCGACCATCAGAATCAGCCCGATCAGACCGGAACCACCCAGGCCGACGCCGACAGGCCCGACGGTCGTAGCCGCGATGGCGAGAGCCACCAACAAGACGATGGTCTTGGTACTGGAATCGGAGCTGTGTCCGCGGCCCATCAACGACTGTGCGGGGGACGATCCGTCACCGGCGCGGGCGAGTACCAACCACCCGGCGAGGTAGAGAAGGATGCCTGAGCCGCCGAAAATAGTGGAGGCCACAAACGCGACACGTACCAGAATGGGGTCGATGCCGTACCGGTATCCGATTCCGGCGCATACCCCGGCCACGTGACCTTGTGCCGGCAGACGCACGGGGCGGGTCCGCCACAGATCCTGGATCTGTTCTTGGAAAGTCGGATTGTTCATGAATCAATCCTGGCTTCCGGGGCGGCCTCCGCGCATCAGGGCCAACCCTGATCTTTGTGACGATCGGGGCCAGGGGCGCCGCCCTGATTCAGGGTTGGACCCTGATGTGAGTCCGAGTGGTTCGTGCCAGTATCGACTATGTGCAATATCTGTCAGATCCGCCGTTCGTCAGCGGTCCCGCTCCCGGGTTCACGGGAGGCCCGCCCGTCAACGGGGTACCGGTGCATGCCGTACCCATGAAGAAGGGTGTGCCCATCCCGGGCGGTGTTCCATTGCGAAAGCTGGAGCGGCGCTCCGGCGGTCGCATCGTCGCCGGTGTTGCAGGCGGTATCGCCGATCATCTCGGGATCGACGTTCTGAAGGTTCGAGTCGCCTTCGCGATTCTGGCGGCGATGGCTGGATCCGGCATCGTGATTTACGGCGCCCTCTGGATCTTCACCTCCGCCGGCACGGACACCCAGAAGCCGTCCGCGGCCGAGCGGCAGCGGGCGTACGGCTTGATCGCACTCGGATTGGGCGGCGCAGCCGCGTTGTCCTGGCTGTTCAGCGGCACGGCGGGTTCGGTGCTCGCACCGTTCTTCGTCGTCGCGATCGGTGCCGCTTTGGTGTGGCGCGAGTTCGACTCCGACGGTCCCCGGACCGTCATCGGCTTGCCGCAGCGGCCTACCGTTCTCACGTGGGCGCGGGTGGTCGGGGGAGCGACGTTGATCATCTTGGGTCTCGGCGTCGTCGTCCTCGCTCAGGTCGACCTCGAAGCACTGCGCTCGTCCCTGCTGGCCGTGGTTGTGACGCTGATCGGTGTCGGTTTGTTGACGGTGCCGCTGTGGCTGCGGATGTGGCGGGCTCTCGGCGCCGAGCGTGCGGCCCGAATTCGCAACGACGAACGTGAAGAGATCGCCTCGCATCTGCACGACTCCGTACTTCAGACGTTGGCGCTGATTCAGAAGCAGTCCGACAATCCGCAAGAGGTGGCGCGCCTGGCCCGTGGTCAGGAACGCGAGCTGCGCAAGTGGTTGTTCAGCGGCGGGGATATCGACCACACGAGCCTGACCGAAGGTCTGAAGATCATCGCCGGTGAAGTGGAGGACCAGCATGGCGTCACGGTCCGGCCCGTCACGGTCGGCGACGTACAACTCGAAGGCGAAGGCGTCGAGAACGGTCTGCCCAAGGAAGCGTTCACCGCGCTCCTCGGTGCGACGCGTGAAGCTCTCGTGAACTCGGCAAAGCACTCGGGGGAGAAGGAAATCAATCTTTTCGCCGAGGTCGAGGGCGACCAGGTCAGTGTGTTCGTTCGTGATCGCGGAGTCGGATTCGACGTCAATGCGGTGCCGGAGGACCGTCAGGGTTTGGCCAAGTCGATTCGTGGTCGCATCGAGCGACGGGGTGGCCGCGTCGTGGTTCGATCCGACATCGGAAAGGGCACCGAGATCCGCGTGCACATGCCGCTCGGTGACTCTGCTCTAAAGTGGGACCAGACTGCTGACCGTGTCGACAACCCCGAGGAACAGCCCCAGTGACTTCGCTTGCGCCGCCCCCGTACCGCGTATTTCTTGTCGACGATCATGCAGTGTTCCGCTCCGGGGTGAGGGCGGAACTCTCGCGCGAGGCAGACATGGACGTAGTCGGTGAAGCCGGTGGCGTCGCTGAGGCGATCGCGGGTATCAACTCGACGAAACCGCATGTCGTTCTGCTCGATGTCCACATGCCTGACGGTGGTGGAGTGGCAGTTCTGCGCGGAATCGATTCCGGCCCGGTGTGCTTGGCGCTCAGCGTTTCCGATGCGGCCGAGGACGTGATCGCGGTGATCCGCGGCGGTGCGCGCGGGTACGTGACCAAGACGATCTCGGGATCCGAGCTGGCCGAGGGTGTACGACGCGTTGCCGGTGGTGACGCAGTGTTCGGGCCTCGCCTGGCAGGCTTCGTACTGGACTCCTTCACCGGGCGTTCCAACGCACCCGAGCCGCAACTCGATCCGGAACTCGACTCGCTGACTCCGCGAGAACTCGAAGTGCTCAGATTGCTGGCACGTGGGTACACCTACCGTGAAATCGCCGAGGACCTGGTGATTTCCGTGAAGACGGTCGAGACTCACGCATCGAACGTCCTGCGAAAGACTCAGCAGTCCAATCGCAATGCGTTGACGCGTTGGGCACATCGCCGCCAGATCGACTGAATTCCCGCGCGCTCTTTCGCGATTGCGTGTGAAGGCGCACCATGGACCGATGACGGAACCACTGGCGCTCGCGTCGAAGCGTGGGCGTTGGGTTGTCGCCGCCACCGTTCTCGGCTCGAGCATGGCTCTCCTCGACGGCACTGTCGTCAACATTGCTCTTCCTCACATCGGTGAAGAACTGGGTTCCGGTGTCGCCGGACTGCAGTGGACGCTCAGCGGTTACACCTTGGCCTTGGCGTCGCTGATTCTGCTCGGGGGAGCGCTCGGTGATCGTTGGGGTCGGCGACGGGTATTCGTGTGGGGGACGGTCTGGTTCGCGGTCGCGTCGTTGCTCTGCGGAATTGCACCGGACATCACGTTTCTGGTGATTGCACGAATCCTGCAGGGAGTGGGAGCTGCGCTCTTGACACCTGGCAGCCTTGCCATCATCTCCGCGTCACTTCGTGAGGAGGACCGCGGCGCGGCAATCGGATTGTGGTCGGGTTTAGGTGGTGTTGCCGGCGCCATCGGACCGCTTTTCGGTGGTTGGCTGGTGGAAGTGGCGGGATGGCGATCGGTATTCCTGCTCAATATCCCGCTGGCGATCGTCGTGGTGTGGGTAGCGGTGCGCCATGTACCGGAGAGCCGCGACCCGCATCCGCCCGAGCACCTGGACGTGGTCGGATCTGCCTGCGCAGTAGTCGGTCTCGGCGCACTGACGTACGGGCTGATCGAGGTCAACCTGATAGTCGGGCTGATCGGAGTGATCGCGCTCTGCCTGTTCGTCGTGGTGGAACGACGCTCACCGAGTGCCCTTGTGCCGCCGTCCCTGTTCCGTTCGCGGATGTTCGTCGCGGCCAATCTGGTGACCCTTGCGGTCTATGCGGCGCTGGGCGGTGTGTTCTTCCTGCTCGTGCTGCAACTGCAATTGGTTGCCGGGTACTCGCCGGTGGCTGCCGGCGTCGCAACGGTACCGATCACCGTGGCATTGCTGCTGTTGTCTTCGCGCGCGGGCAGTTACGCGCAGACGCATGGACCGCGATTGCCGATGACGGTCGGGCCCGCCGTTGCCGCGGTGGGGTTGGTGTTGATGACGCGGATCGGCCCGGATGCGTCGTACCTGACCGTCGTGCTGCCGGGAGTTCTGGTGTTCGGGCTCGGCCTGGCGGTGATGGTCGCGCCGTTGACCGCCGCGGTGCTTGGTTCGGTACCGGTGGAGCAGTCCGGAATCGCATCCGGTGTGAACAATGCCGTTGCTCGCACGAGCCAACTTCTTGCCGTCGCGGCCTTGCCTGCCCTCGTGGGTATCGACGCCGAAAGTCTGGTCGATCCGACGAGTTTCTCCGACGGGTTCCGGTACGCGATGTACATCTGTGTGGCACTGCTGTTGATCGGTGCAGCGATCGCCGCGACGCTGATCCGAACTCCGACAGTAGAGCCTGTTCAGGAAGCGGATTCGGTTGCCTGCAAGCCGCATTGTGATCTGACGGGACCTGCAGTGCAACCGAATCCGATGAGGGACTAGACGCTGATGTCGCGATCGCGGCTGGGCACCAAGGGAATTGCTGCGGCGGGAAATGCCGCGACTATCGCGAAGGCGAGCGGGTAGCCGACCGCGCCGATCAGCGCACCGACCACCGGGCCCACTGCTGACGCGGCAATGAACTGCCCGGTGTTCTGTGCGCCCAATGCTTTTCCTTGCCATTTCGGCCCGGCAGCTTCGGCGACGGAAGTGAATGCCAAACCGTTGTCGGCGACGCTGATAGTGGTTGCCAGCAGCAGGATCAAGGCGGGAACGCCCCAAGGCGCTGCGCCGGCTGCCGCCATTGCCAACATGACCGCAGACGCGGAGACGGCAACCAACCGCAGCGGGCCTACTCTGCTTCCGGCGCGATCACTCCAGATGCCGACAACGATGCGTCCGAGTGCACCCACGAACTGGGAGATCCCGATCAGGAGCCCAGCGGGCGCAGCGTCCCATCCTTGCTCGCTGATCAGCCAGACCAGACCGAATGTCGAGAGGGTGAACTGCGGAAACACCAGCAGTGCCGAGACGACGTGAATGCGCCACAGGAACCAGTTCGAGCGATAAGGATTTACCGTTTCGACCGGGATGTCTGTGGGCCGCGCCGCCGGCCGCGGGGGATTGATCAATGCGACGGCGCAGATCAGGGCGAGAACGCCGTTGAGAGCTACCGACAGTCCGACGGCCGAACCGATTCCTACGTTAGCAGCGAGAGTCGGGATGGTCAGCGACGCGATGGTCACGCCCAGGGGCTGTGACATCTGCCGGATTCCCATCGCGAGGCCGCGCCGATCCTTGGGAAACCAGCCGACCACAACACGTCCACTGGCAGCGTTGGTGCTCGCCGCAGCCATTCCGCCCAGCAGAAATGCGATCCCGAGGAGGGTGTAGTTGTCGGTGGTGGTCGCGGCCAGCGCGGCGATCGCCGTCAGGCCGAGCCCGATGGAGATGACCCATTTCTCGCCGAATCTGTCAGCCATCGCTCCCCACGCCACCAGCGTGAGAACCATGCCGAAAGTGGGTGCAGCGGCCAGAGTTCCGGCCTGCGTCAACGAGAGGCCGTGCTCGGAATGCAGCAGCGGGATCAAAAAGGCGGGGGTGCTGACGAAGACGGTGCCTGCGGCCTGGGCTGCGACGCCGATTCCGAGCATCGTCCACGCCTTCGGGGAGACGGCCGTCTTTTCCAGCCGCGACGCCTGCGTCATGGTGCCCTCCGATCTCTACGCTGTTCGACGATGCCGACGCTACTCGCGTGGTTTCACATGTTGAAACCAGAATCCCACTATTTGGTCAAACGCGGACGGTTCAGGGTGCGAAGTGCCCACCCCTTTTCGAGCGAACGGTACGACGATCGCCTTGGGTGCGCCGAAAGGTACGTTCGCTCGGGAAGGGGTCAGCGACGGGGCAGGCGAACCGTGAAGACCGTGCGACCATCCACCTGGTCGACGCCGATGGTGCCGCCGTGCAGGTGCACGTTCTCGACGGCGAGCGAGAGTCCGAGTCCGCTGCCCTCGCTGCGTCCGCGCGCGGTGTCGACCTTGTAGAACCGCCGAAAGATCGCCTGCCGGTCTTCGGGTGAGATGCCGGGGCCGTGGTCGACGACGGTGATGACGGAGAAACCGGATTCGACGCTCAACTCGACGCGAACCGGGGGTGCCCCGTGGCGCAGTGCATTGCCGACGAGGTTGGCGACGACAATGTCGATCCGACGCGAATCGACTCTGGCGCTGACACTTTCGGGTGCGCGCAGTTCGACGGTATCTGTCCATCCGCGGCTCTCGAGTGTGCGCTCGGTCAATTCGACGAGGTCGACGTCGTCGAGGACGAGGTGCGCTTGCTGAGAGTCGTGGCGAGACATTTCGATGAGGTCTTCGACAAGTCGAGTGAGCTTGCCGATCTCACTGCTCACGATGCGCGCGGCAGCGGCGGCGTCGGGCGGAAGATTGGGGATCTCTTCACGGAGGATCTCACTGACCGGCACCAGTGCTGCGAGCGGCGTCCGGAGCTCGTGGGAGACGTCGGCGACAAACCTTCTCGACTGCTCTTCCGATTCTTCCAGACCTCGGATGACCGCTTCGTTGCGAGCGACCATGTTGTTGAACGTTGTTGTGACCTGGGCGAGTTCGGCTACTCCGTCTTCGGGGAGTCGGACGCTGAGGTCGCCGTCGGCAGCACGGGCGGCCGCCTTGTCCAGGCGTTTGAGCGGACGGACAAGCGTCGACGCGATCCACAGCCCGAGTAGTCCGCTCACCAACACACCGGCGGCGAGGGTGAGGCCGACAGCTCGAAGCAGGTCGTCGAACTTGTCCTGCACTCCTACCAGCGGCCGGATGGTGACGGCTTTGACCAATGTCTCGTTGTCGTAGCTGTCGTCCGCGCTCATGTCCACGACATTGACGGACATTCCCAACATGATGCGCTGGGAGTCGAGCCTCTCGAAACGGATCAGCTTCGGACTGTCCAAACCTTCGTCGAAGCTGGGCGGAATGGTCGCCGCATCCACGGATCCTTGACGGATGACTTCGCCGTCGACGATCAGCGTCATGTCGGACTGGAAGATCTGTTGGAGGTTGGCAGGCGTCAACTCCTCTACCGGTGTTCCGTTGACGTATTGCAGTTCGTCGCGAAATTGTGCGGTCGCGACATCCTGAGCGTTGGAATAGATCCACGACCGTGCCATGAACGAGACGACACCCGCGGTTGCCCCGGCGATGATCACGACGATTGCGATGAACACGAGCACGAGCCTGGTTCGCAGACCGTCGACCTGAAGCCAGGTCGGTTTCATCGGGCTGGGCTGGTGTTGAAGCGATACCCGAACCCGCGCACCGTTTCGATGACGGTCGGTGCGGCCGGGTCGTCCTCGATCTTTCCGCGCAGCCGCTGCACTGCTGCATCGACGATTCTGGAATCACCCAGATACTCCTGGTCCCAGGCTGCGGACAACAACTGTCGGCGGCTCAGGACCTGTCCGGGGTTCTCGGTCAGCGCCAGGATCAGTCGGAGTTCGGTCGGGGTGAGGGTCAGCAGCATCCCGGCCTTGCGGACCTGCAGCGACGACCGATCCAATTCCAGGTCGCCGAACGTCTCTGCACCCGGCGTCGCATCCGGGCGCGTCGTTGCCGGTGCCGAGCGCCGCACGACGGCTTTGATACGAGCGTCGAGGACGCGCGGACTGGCCGGTTTGACGACGTAGTCGTCGGCACCGGCTTCCAGGCCGGCGACGGTGTCGATGTCGTCGGATCGGGCGGTCAGAATGATGATCGGGATCGAACTTCGGGTGCGGATACGTCGGCAGATCTCGTAACCGTCGGCACCCGGCAGCCCGAGGTCGAGTAGGACGAGGTCCGTGGCACCCAGGGCGTCGTCGAAATCACCGTTACCGTCGGGGCGATGGCTGACGTTGTGCCCGAGTCGGTTCAGTCCCAACGTGATTGCCTCGGCCACGGCTGGATCGTCTTCTATGAAAAGAATGCTCACCATGAGCTCACCTTGGACTCGCCATGATCAGGGGCCTTCTGCGGTCGGAGAAATCTCGGTCAGCCAAGGGTACAGGGGTCACACTCGCGAGAGTCGCTCGTTGCCTGAGTCTGCCAGCACCGCATGCCGGGCGACGCTGGTGTTCAACGGAAATGCCGACACAGCGAGGGTGTAGCAGCCGACGAGCAGTAGTGCACCGATCACGTCGCTCGGGCGGTGCCATTGCAGCACGACTACCGAGATCGCGGTTCCGATGGTGATCAGCGCACCGTTGACCGCAACGACCGCCCGCCACCTCGAGGGCGTGACGATCACGATCGCGCAGACCAGAGCAGCTATGGCCGTCAAAGTGCCGCTGGGGAAGGAATTGTGCATCACCAGACCGTTCAGGTCCGGTCGATCCAGCGATTGTTTGAGAACCCAGGCTGTCGTGATGGGGCCGAGGGTCACGACGACGACGCGTAAAGCTAGCGCAATCGGGTTGTTGCGCAATGTGATCATGAGCGCCACGAGCACTCCTCCCACTATCAGTATCGGGGTGACGAGGCCGATGAACTCGGCGGAGAACACGCTGAGGCGTTCGGAGGTGGCCGCGCCCACCATGAGTTGTTGATCGACGATCTGACCACCGGTCGTGTTGACCGCCAATTCGAATTCGACGACTCCGAGGATCAAGAGTGCCAGTGCGGCAATCAGTCTCGCTGGTTTGACTCGTGTCATGATCAGCCTTCCGCTCTCTCGTCCGAGGGGTTGCTCAGTTGTGGCGGGCATTCCCCGCCAGGAGTGGTTGCCAATTCGAAATGCCACATCTCGTTGGCGTAGGTCTGGCAGAGGCCGTAATCGCTGCCGTGCTGAATGAGCCAGTCGTCGGCGTCGGTCGGTCCGATGTCGACGGCCTGTCCACTGACATGCTTGGACAGGCTCGGCGAGTGCACCCACTTGGACGCTTCGTCCACGCTGCCGTACTTGACGACGGCTTCGTCGAACAGTCGCTGTTGGTATGCCGCGGACCGCCAACCCGACGTGACGTGCATGTCCACGCCGGATGCCTGTGCGTCGGCCGCTGCCGACTGGAGCGCCGCGAGCAGTGCGGAATCGAGACGGGCAAGCGCGGGCACATGAGTGTCCTGCAAGCTGATGCCGTCCTCGATCTCGCCGCCTGAGGGTCCTGAATCAGGCTGAGTGGCAAGGTAGTTACCGCTCTTCGGTTGTGCTTCTTCTGTGTACGAGCAGGAGCTGAGCGCGACCGCACCGAGCACGACTGCACCGAGTGCGATGAAGCGGATGATTCCGCGGTGGCTGGGCATACAACAGAGACTTCTCGGTCAGTGTCACCGGCAGGTGGTCACCGTTCGTCGACGGTGTCACGGTCTGCAACAGCTCTGTAACAGGACGGAACGGGGCTGGTGAGCGCGCGCTACGCGGGGCGCGGGATCGACGCGAAAGTCGACAGCTCGAACCACGATGGCAGGCTACGACGCAACGCAGTAGGCCCAGAAATGGTGACGTCACCGGACCGTATGGCGTCCGACCAGGTCAGGTTACCTCGCCAGATCTCGGTCATCTGTCGCAAGCCCGCAGAGACCGACACTGCAACGTCGAAACCCGGATCGATATCGCACATGTCCACCTCACCGGAATTGATGACGAGCCACCAGTTCCGCGAATGTCCACGTACTCCGGAGAATGCGAAGTGCACCACGGTCTTGCCTTCAGGCACCACGGAATGATCCACGCGGCGATGCATGTCCCACAGCAGCAGCTTCGGATCCAGATCTTCGTCGCCCAGTTCACCGATCCACCTGGTACCCCAGATGCCGAGAGCTTCGACCACAGGGCGCAGTTCGCGGCCGGCGTCGGTCAGACGATAGCTGACGACACAGTCGGTTTCTTCTCGCTCCACGATGCCGGCGACCGCGAGTTGGTGAAGCCGGGTCGAGAGCAGAGTCGGTGACATTCGCGGGAGCCCGCGGCGGAGATCGTTGAAATGTTCGCTTCCCATGATCAGTTCGCGGAGGAGAAGCAGTGTCCACCGCTCGTCGAGTAGCTCCATCGCCTTGGCGACGGGGCAGAACTGGTGGTACGAGGACCCCATCTCTCGATCGTAGGCCTCCGGGGTGCTCCGGTACAGATTTCGTACTGGAGAGGAGCGAACCGTCGTCGTAGCGTCGGAGTAACGGCATGAACGCTGTCGGGCTCCGAGTACGAAAATTATTGAAGGAGAACGGTAATGAGTGAATCAACGGGGACTCTCGGGTTGGACCGGGAGCTGAAGGCCAAGCACCGGGCAATGTGGGGGCTCGGTAACTATCCGGCGGTGGCGACGCAGGTCATCGCGGAACTCGGACCTGTATTGGTGCGTGAATGCGGCGTGCAGAAAGGAGATCGGGTGCTCGACGTCGCGGCGGGGTCCGGCAACGCCGCCATTCCGGCGGCTGCGCTGGGTGCGCAGGTGATCGCCACCGACCTGGCTCCCGAACTGTTCGTGGCAGGACGGGAGGCCGCGGCACTCGCGGGTGTCGAACTCGATTGGCAGGAGGCCGACGCCGAGGCTCTTCCGTTCGGCGACAACGAGTTCGACGTAGTGCTCTCGTGCGTCGGTGTGATGTTTGCCCCGCATCATCGGCGCGCCGCGGACGAACTTTTGCGAGTATGCCGACCCGGCGGAAAGATCGGAGTGCTGAGTTGGACTCCGACGGGGTTCATCGGCGAGATGTTCAAAACGATGAAGCCGTATGCACCGCCCCCGCCTCCTGGTTCGCAGCCGGCGCCTTTGTGGGGCGACGAGAACCATGTTCGTGATCTGCTCGGCGATGTTGCCGCAAGGAAAGACGTACTTCGTGTGGACACATTCAGCGGGCCGGAAGATTTCCGCGATTTCTTCAAGAAGAATTACGGCCCGACCATCGCGGTGTACCGGAACATCGCCGGCGATCCTGACCGCACACAGGCGCTCGATCGCGATCTGCTCGAGTTGGCAAAGAAGTACGGCAGCGGAAGCGAGCCGTTCGTGATGGAGTGGGAATACCTGCTTCTCACCGCGACACCCGACGAGGGCGGTGCATGATGACGACGGTCGAGTTCGCGCCACTGAAATCGGCGATCACGGGTTCTGTGTTCAGCCCCCGAGATCCGGAGTACGACGACGCCAGGTCGATCTGGAACGGGCAGATCGATCATCGTCCGGCGGTGATCGCCAGGTGCCGGTCGGCGTCGGATGTATCTGTGGCACTAGCATTTGCCAGAGCCCATTCGTTGGAGGTTTCGGTCAGAGGTGGTGGGCATTCCTACCGAGGTACCTCGGTGTGTGAAGGCGGTGTGATGATCGATCTCAGTGCGATCAACGTAGTCAGTGTCGCCCCGTCCGCGAAGCGAGCCAGGGTCGGTGGTGGTGCGACGATTGCCGACCTCGACGCCGCGACGCAGGAACACGGATTGGCAGTGACCGGTGGAGTGATCAGTGATACCGGCGTCGGTGGCCTGACCCTCGGCGGCGGCATGGGGTGGTTGACGCGCACGCTCGGCCTGGCGATCGACAATCTGGTGTCGGCAGAGGTGGTGCTCGCCGACGGTTCGATCGTGCGGGCCTCCGAGAACGATCACAGCGACTTGTTCTGGGCGCTGCGCGGCGGCGGCGGAAACTTCGGAGTGGTCACCGAGTTCGAGTACCGTCTGAGCGAGATCGGTCCGGAAGTGCATCTGGGACTGTTCTTCTGGGGGATGGAGGACGGACCCGCAGCGCTTCGTCTGTGCCGCGAAGTGGTGCCTGCCCTGCCGAGAAATGCCGGAGCGATGGTTGCCGTCGGTTTGTCCGCGCCTCCGGCACCGTTTGTTCCGGATCAGTTTCACCTGCTGCCCGGATACGCGTTGCTGGTAGCCGGTTTCGGATCGGAAGAGGAACACTCGAACGCGATTGCGCCGATTCGAGAGGGCGTGCCGACGCTGTTCGAGTTCGTCACCCCGCTCCCGTACATCGGTTTACAGTCGATGCTCGACGAATCGGAACCATGGGGTGCATACGCCTATGAGAAGGCCTTGGACCTGGTGAATTTCTCCGACGACGTGATCGATGTTCTGACCGAGCAAGCGGGCGAGAAATCGTCGCCGATGTCCTTCATGCCGATCTTTCCGCTGCAGGGAGCTTTCACCTCCGTCGGGGAGGACGACACTGCGTTCGGTGGTTCTCGCACACCACATTACGTGTGCAACATGACGGCTACGGCCACCGATGCCGGGACACTGGAATTGGATCGATCGTGGGTGCGTGAGACCTGGGAAGCCTTGCGTCCGTTCTCGTCCAATCAAGGCGGGTACGTCAACTTCATGACCGATGTCGACGAGGACCGAGTGCGAGCGTCCTACGGTGCGGCGAAGTACGCGCGATTGTCCGCCGTCAAGGCGAAGTACGACCCGGACAACGTGTTTCACCTCAACGCAAACATTCTGCCCGCGTAGAGCGTCCGGTCAGGCCGTGAACACCAGGATGACGACGATCAGTGCGGCCAAGATGATGACGGCAACCATGCCTGTCATGGCGAGGGGAGCCCAAGCCACTACCTTGTCGCGGGTGCTGGCATCGGCGGGGCCGGTCGGTATCCGCGGCGGCCAGGAGAACATGTCCATGGGGCTGGGAACGTTCCGCAGTGGCGTGTTCTGTTGCACTGCAGGCAGTCCGGTGATCGTGGAGCCGGTCAGGCGATTGCGGCGGTGTGGGTCGGCGAGTTGTGTGGTGCGGTGAGCCCACGCCGGCACGGCGCCTTCGGACGAGTAGACGGGAGCGTCGATCAACTGCTCGATCGTGCCACCGCCCGTCGCGGCTGCAGCGAGCGCGTCGCGTGCCTGAGCCATCGTCGGCCGACGGGTGGGGTCCGGCTCGAGGAGCTGAAGGAGAACGTCGGTGAGCGGTCCGGACTTGGTGGGTCGGTAGATCTCGGCCTTGGCGACACGATGCAGTAGAGCGATGGCGTCCGAGTCGATGCCGAAGGGCGGTTGACCCTCGATCACCGTGTAGAGCGTCGACCCGAGTGAGAAGACGTCACTGGCCTCGGTGGGATCGTCGCCGCGGGCAACTTCGGGTGCAAAGTACGCGGGAGTGCCGGTGATGACCTCGTCCTGGGTGTCGGATACGTCGCTCTTTGCGCGGGCGATGCCGAAGTCACTGATCTTGACGGTGCCGAGAGACTTGCCTCGGTCGGCGATCAGGATGTTGCCGGGCTTGATGTCGCGGTGGACGATGCCGGCGGCGTGCGCCTCGGTGAGTGCCGCAGCGATCTGCGCGCCGATCTGCGCGACCTCCAGCGGTGGCAACGTGTCGGCCAGGTTCATCGCCTGGGCGAGGCTGCGGGCGGGGAAGTACTCCATGACCAACCACGGTTCACCGGACTCGATCGCGACGTCGTACATGGCGATGGAGTGGGGGTGGGTGAGCTTTGCGGCGTTCCTGCCTTCGCGCAATGTACGTTCACGGACCTCTTCGGCCGTTTCGGTGTCGAGGCCTTCCGTGCTTGTGACCTGTTTCACCGCGACGTCACGGCTGAGGAGGGTGTCGCGGGCCAGCCAGACGGCGCCCATGCCTCCGTCGCCGATCTTGGAGCGGAGTCGGTACCGCCCCGCCAGCAGGTATTCGGGCCCGATGCCCCTCCCGGTCTGCTCCTGAGCTGTCACATCTCAAGGTTAATGGATTGATGCCACTGTGACGCTCGAGGCTCCTGTGAACTGGGTTTTTTGCTCTGCTTGACGTGTCGGGGGTGACACGGTTTACTGAAAACAGTTCGAAAATATGTTCGAAATTGCTGTTCGTTGGATGCATGTCAGACCCGACTTCCCCGCGGTTTGCCGGCTGGTTATGGATTGCTGCCGAGTGAGTTTTTCCGGTGTTCCGGAGGATGGGGATGACCGAGGTGACCGAGTTGGAGCTGTCGGCAGATGCGGCGGGGTTGTCCCGTCAGGATCGGCTGGCACAGCTCCGCCGACAGATCGCGTCCATTCCCTCTCGCGGCGATACGTCGTTTTCGGGACCGAGTGTTTCCGTGGCTGGTGTTTCCGGGACAAGTGCAGCAGCCTTCGAGAGTGTTGCCGACCGGGAAATGCCGGTCGTGGACCGCGCGCACAAGGCTGGTGTTCTCCCAGTGCCGGAAGGTATCGGGGCATTGCTACCGCAGGGCGGTTTGGTGCGCGGAACCGTGGTGTCCGTCGAGGGCGCTGCTTCCTTGCTCTTGGGATTGGTCGCGTCGGTGACGGCGTCCGGGGGGCATGTGGCAGTCATCGGGCAACCTCGACTGGGATTGCTGGCGGCGTACGAGATGGGTGCGCAACTGGAACGTCTGGCGCTCATTCCGGCGCCTGGGCCGGATCCGGTCGAGATCGCTGCTGTGCTGCTCGACGGTATGGATCTGGTGATTCTGGGATTGGCGGGTGCGTCGGTATCCCCGTCGCGTGCGCGAGCGGTGGTGGCGCGCGCCCGGAGCAAGGGCTCGACTCTTGTTGTCACCGAAGGTCACTGGGACGGGGCCGAAGTTCGGTTGGACGCTCGGGTTCATGGTTACGGTGGGTTCGGTCAGGGCCGTGAGTTGGGGCGTGGTCGGCTCAGTTCCCTGAGCCTCGCGGTTCGTGCTCGGGGGCGCTCGTTCCAGCCCCGGACCACGCGTCTGGACATCTGTAGTGCAGCCGGGCGGGTCGAGTGGGTACCTTCCCGGCCGGTCGAGGCCGTGTCGGAGCAGGTGGTGTCGGAGCAGGTGGTGTCGTCGCGGGTGGTGTCACTGTGAGCAGAGTTCTGGCGTTGTGGTGCCCGGACTGGCCGGCGGTGGCAGCGGCAGCGCTTGCCGATCTTCCTGCCACGCATCCTGTCGCGGTCACCTCGGGTAATCGGGTGATCGCATGTTCGGCGACGGCCCGCGCGGAGGGAGTGCGACGAGGCCTGCGCCGACGCGAGTCGCAGGCCCGCTGCCCGGAACTGTATGTGGCGATGGCAGATCCGGAACGCGACGCCAGATTGTTCGAGCCGGTCGCCGCGGCCATCGATGCGGTGGCACCGGGCGTCGAGGTACTTCGTCCTGGTTTGTTGGTGCTCAGTGCGCGAGGTGTCAGTCGGTACTTCGGTTCGGAGGAAGCCGCGGCGGAACGATTGGTGGATCAGGCATCTGCTGCGGGCGTCGAGAGTCAGGTGGGTGTGGCGGATCAACTGTCCACAGCGGTCATTGCCGCGCGCCGGGCAGCGCTGGTGCCGCCGGGGGAGGGGGCACGGTTTCTGGCGCCGCTACCCATGCCGGAGTTGGCGGCCGAGCCCAGTCTGTCTGCGCCGCATCGCGGGGAGTTGGTGGATCTGCTGCGCAGGCTCGGGATCAGAACCATCGGTGCTTTCGCGGATTTACCGGCAGTGGACGTCGCTTCGCGTTTCGGGGCCGATGCGGTGCTCGCGCATCGTGCGGCGCGCGGTGAACCCGAGCGGCCACCGTCGGCGCGGACGCTTCCGCCGGATCTGGAAGTGGAGCAGCATTACGATCCGTCGATCGAGCGGGTGGATGCCGCAGCGTTTGCCGGGCGCGCCTTGGCGAGTCTCCTGCACGACAAATTGTCGGCTGCCGCAGTGGCGTGTACCCGCCTGTCGATTTCGGCCAGCACGGGCAACGGTGAAAATCTTTCTCGGACTTGGCGTTGCGCCGAACCTCTGACACCGGAGGGAACGGCCGATCGAGTGCGATGGCAACTGGACGGCTGGCTCACCGGGCGCAGTGAGACCCGGCCGACCGCAGGCATAGCGGTGTTGCGTCTGGAACCGGTGGAGGTGGTCAGTGCCGGCGCTTTGCAGTTGGGGCTGTGGGGCGGTGTCGGCGACGAGGAGGAGCGGGCCAGGCGAGCATTGGTGCGCGTGCAAGGTCTTCTGGGCGGCGAATCGGTTCAGGTCGGTGTCCTGAGCGGTGGTCGAGGGCCCTCGGAGCGAATTACCCTGTTGCCCTTGGGTGACGAGCGGGTAGCTGCTCATGATCCGACAGCCCCGTGGCCTGGTCGTCTGCCGCAGCCGTCTCCGGGGTCGATCTTCGTCGACAATCCCAAGGTATGGCTGGAGGATGTAGCCGGCAACGCCGTGTACGTCACTGAGCGCGGTGTCTTCAGCTCGCAGCCGGGAAGGCTGAAGTGGGGGAGCAAGGAATGGGCAGTGCAGGGATGGGCCGGGCCCTGGCCGGTGGACGAGCGATGGTGGGACGCAGCCTCGGCGCGCACGGCCGCGCGGGCTCAGGTGCTGTTGGAGGAATCGCGGGCGTTGCTGATGATCTGTGAAGGCGGTGGATGGTCGGTGGAGGGCGTGTACGAATGAGCTCGTAGGTACAGCCAGCTGTACCGGACATGGTCGAGTCGACTGTACGAACAGTAGGGGCGCTGGCGCCATCGCACTGACGCCATCGGGCGCCTAGCGTTGATGACATTCAAAAACTCACTGTTGCAATGATTCTCGTCGTTGCAACTCTTCGCGAGGAGTGTCATGAAAACGGCGGGTCGAGCTGACGTTTCCGGAACCGATCGACTTCACTACGAGTCGATGGAGCTACGCGACGCACAACTTCTGGCGTACGACGAGACCGGCGAAGGCCGGATCGTGGAGGTGTTCGGCGATGTCGCCACAGCCGAGCACATCATGATCTTCGTGCCGGGCAACGACAACGGACTGGGAAACTACTTCGACGAGAACCGTCCGACAGGACCACGCGCGAGCGGATGGACACTGGGAAGGATGCTCCGAACGCTCGGGCCGAACGACCGCGTCGCGGTGATCGTGTGGGTCGGTTATCGGACGCCGTGGGGATTTCTCGAGTCGTTCTCCCGGACACTTGCAGAACTTGGTGCGATAGATCTGGCGCGGTTGACTCGTATCCTGCCGCGATCGGCGCATGTGACGCTCGTCGGACACAGCTACGGGGCCGTGGTGTGCGGACTCGCTCTCCCGTCGGCGCGAGTGGACGATTGCGTGGTGCTGGGTAGTCCGGGGATGGGGACCAGTTCGCGCGAAGACCTGTGCTTTGCCGGAAATCTCTGGGCTGCGCTTGGTCCGTCGGACTGGATCCGCTATTTCCCACGCGTCAAGATCGGCCGCATCGGCCACGGCCCGTCTCCAGTTCGGGCGCAGCACGGAGCCATTGTTTTCGGTACCGGAGCCGTTCGAGGGCATTGCGGCTACTTCGCCGATGCAAGCGAGTCGCTGCGAAACATCGCGAGGATCGGACTCGGTCGCTACGACGAGGTCACGCGACCAGGGGAGTTGCAGCCTCGGCTGACCGCGTCAGCAATCCGCGAGGACGGGTCTATCCTGGGAACTCGTGAGTGTCGCTAACGTACGAAGTGCCGGCGGGGTCCAGATCAGCTACCGCGATTCCGGCTCGCATCCCAGTGTGGCCGATCTGCCTCCGGTAGTCCTCGTGCACGGGATGGGCGGCGACAGCGGTACCTGGGACAAGTTCGCGCGGACCTTGCGATCACGCAACCGGCGAGTTGTCTCGGTCGACCTTCGCGGCCACGGCCGGAGCGCTCGTGCGTCGTCGTATCTGTTCGAGGAGTTCGCGGACGACGTCATGGACGTGTGTGATCATCTCGAACTCGAGCAGGTGGATCTGGTCGGCCACTCGCTCGGCGGGCACGCGGCGTCGTTGATCGCGCAGAAACGTCCCACTGCGGTGCGGAAGTTGGTCATCGAGGAAGCGCCGTTACCATTACGCGCGGGTGACCCGGAACAGGTGTTCGCGAGGAAATTGCCGAGTGTCCCAGAACTGTGGCACGCCACAACAAGTTTGGTGCGGCATCCGCGAGCCGCGTTGACGTTCGATCGCTCGATGACGCGGTCCGCGCTCGAGCAGTTCCGCCGACCGGATCCGCAGTGGTGGGATCGGTTGCCGCTCATCGAGGCTGACATGTTGTTCCTGCGTGGAGGTCTGGGCGGGATGGTGGATCCTGTTCGCCTCGACGCTGTTGCAGCCACCGTCGCACGCTGCGAATTGGTCTCTTTCCGTACCGGCCACAGTGTCCACCGCGACGGTCATCGCCAATTCGAATCCGTTGTGTTGCCGTTCATTTCCTGAAAGCGCAATACTCGATCGGTGATGCCACGAACCCATCCGAAACGTGTGTGGCACCGAATGTACTTCCATGCATACCAACGGCAACGACTGGTCCGCACACGAATACATCGACGCGGTAGCACGGTCCGTTCACGGTGAGACCGTCCGATGGCCGCAGGGGCCGAGCATGGATGCGGTGATCGTCCTTCCCGTTCATGCCAGGCACCATCCGGGGAAGAACGCAGTTCTGCTCTGGAATCACGACTTCGGTTGGTCGTGGGGTGTCGAGGAGGCTGATGTGCGAAGGACGATTTCGATAGTCGACACCCTCGGTATCGGCCGGACACCGGATCCGCTGCGCTGTGCGGATCGGGTTATCGAACTGATCAGCGCACGGGCAGTTTGCTCGCGCATGTGTAGCGAAGAGTGATTCGGTCAACTCTGGGGCGACAACGCCTCCGAGAGGACGACGCCCGTGAACCCAGACAACGTTCCAGCCCCGCATTGTCATTCATTGCCGCGCCGGACGTTCCTCGGTGGCGTCGGTGCCCTTGTCCTCGCGGGAGTGGCAGACGTCGCGGCCGGCGCGGTGAGCGCGGCGCCGGTACAAGCAGCACCCGCCGATCGGTTTCCGCAGAAACCCAACATCGTTGTCATCGTCACCGATCAGGAACGCCGGCCGATGTACTGGCCCCAAGGCTGGGCTGAACAGAATCTGCCCAACCGCAAGAGGATTGCCGATCACGGGCTGAGTTTCGACCAGGCAGTGTGCAACACCGCGATGTGCTCGCCCAGTCGCAGTACGTTCTTCACCGGCCTCTACCCCGCGCAGCACGGGGTCACCAGAACGCTCACCGAAGGTGGCACTGTCTCACCCACCGAGCCACAGTTGCAGGTCTCCGAACAGAACATGGCAAAGCTGCTGGCGTCGGCCGGCTACAACGTCCAGTACCGGGGGAAATGGCATCTGAGCAAAGGCGTCGAGGGTGGTGATCCGACAAGCGAGGACGTGGCAGGATTCGGCTTCGAGGGGTGGATTCCGCCGGACGCGGGCCAGGACACCAATCCGGATCATTTCGGTGGCGGGTGCGCAGACCATGATCGCCGTGTCGCCGAGGAAGCTGTCGAGTTTCTCTCCGGACCCGCAGTCGCATCCGGACAGCCTTGGGCGCTGATCGTCTCGTTCGTGAACCCGCACGATGTCCTCGCGTACCCCCAGACGTGGAACGCGATGAACGGCACGTGCGACAACTACGGATCGGACGCGCCGGGCGCCTTCGAGCAGGGTATCGACTTGCCGCCCACCTTCGACGAGATCCTGGCGCTCAATCACAAACCGACAGCCCAGGTTCAGTCGGAACTGCTGTTGGCAGCCGGGCTCGGGCCGCTGCTCGGACCCGATCAGGCGCGTAACTACATCAACTTCTACGCCTATATGCACAAGGTGGTCGACGAACACATCGGCAGCGTGCTCGACGCGATCGAAGCCACTCCACAGATGCTCGACGACACGGTGATCGTTCGGATGTCCGATCACGGGGAGATGGGGATGAGCCACGGAGGTTTGCGGCAGAAAGTGTTCAACGCCTACGAGGAAACACTGCGCGTTCCACTGGTCATCAGCAACCCCTTGCTGTTTCCCGAACCCGTTCGCACCGACGCCCTGGCGTCGTTGATCGACGTGATGCCCACTCTCGCCACACTCGCCCAAGTGCCTGCGCGTCAATCGTGGAACTTCCTGGGTACCGATCTGACACCGGTCATCGTCGACGCTGCGGCGTATCCGAAAAGTCCCAGCGCGCAGGTTCAGGACACGATTCTGTTCACCTACGACGATCAGAACTGTGCGACGCCCGACGGTCAGAACATCGTCACGCAGCCCAACCACATTCGGTGCATACGCGAGAGCCGCTGGAAGTACACGATGTACTTCGATCCTGCGGGAGTTGCTGCGCCGCAATACGAACTGTACGACTTACAAGCCGACCCCTTGGAACTGAACAATCTCGCCAATCCGCTCAACATCGGTTCGTATCGGCCGGATCTGGCAGCTCAGATGAACGCCAAGCTCTTCGCAGTGATGGAGACCAAGGGTGTTTCCCTGAAGGAATAGATCGAATTTCGTCAAAACTGATTCACGTTTCAGTTCTGCGGGCATGCTGGTGGGGCATCTGTCTTCGGTTCGGGAAGAAGGAATGTCATGACTGTCACCTCGCCGGGGCGAGAAGGTTTCAGTTCTCTTCGGTCGGGAGGGTTGAACTGGGATTCGTTCCCACTCCGATTGTTCACCAAGGGAAACGCCAAATTCTGGAACCCAACCGACCTCGATTTTTCGCAGGATGCCCGTGACTGGCAGGAGCTGACCAGCGAACAACAGCGCAGCGCCACCTTCCTGTGTGCGCAGTTCATCGCCGGTGAAGAAGCCGTCACCGAAGACATTCAACCGTTCATGAAAGCAATGTCGACCGAGGGACGATTCGGCGACGAGATGTACTTGACGCAGTTCTGTTTCGAGGAAGCCAAGCACACCCAGGTGTTTCGGCTGTGGATGGACGAAGTGGGATTGACCAGTGACCTGCATTCCTACGTCGCTGACAATCCGTACTACCGGCAACTGTTCTACGAGGAGCTGCCGTCGTCGCTACGCATTCTCGAGACGGACCCCAGCCCGGTCAACCAGGTGCGTGCCAGCGTCACGTACAACCACGTCATCGAGGGCAGTCTGGCGCTGACGGGTTACTACGCCTGGCAGAAAGTTTGTGCGACGCGCGGAATCCTCCCTGGCATGCAG
Source organism: Rhodococcus sp. MH15 (assembly GCF_019266045.1). Classification (NCBI taxonomy): domain Bacteria; kingdom Bacillati; phylum Actinomycetota; class Actinomycetes; order Mycobacteriales; family Nocardiaceae; genus Rhodococcus; species Rhodococcus sp. MH15. The sequence continues at coordinate 1,220,523 of NZ_LPNP01000061.1, read as the reverse complement.
CAATTGGTGCGAAAGATCGGTGACGACGAACGACGGCACATGGCTTGGGGGACGTTCACCTGCCGAAGGCACGTCGCCGCCGACGATCACAACTGGGACGTCGTCCAGCAGCGGATGGGTGAACTCATGCCCACGGCCCTCGGAATGATCAACTGGGTCAACGATCAATTCGAGGTGCAGCCGTTCGGTTTGGACAATCAGGAGTTCCTCGAGTATGCCGCAGACCGTGCACAGCGCCGACTTTCGGCGATCGAGTCTGCACGCGGGCGCGACGTCGCCGAGATCGACCTCGACTATTCGCCGGAGACCCTCGAGGAAAAGTTCGGGGCAGAAGATGCCGCTGCGATGAGTGAGGCGGCCAAATGACTGCGAATTCTATTGGGGCCAAGCCGAGTTCTGGATGACCTCGACAAAATCGATGTGCCGAAATCCCGGCACAAAATGTTCGAGTACGTCAGCGTTCACCGTCCCGAACGTACTTTCGGGACGGTGCTTGAAGCCGTCGGTGAAGGCCTTCAAGATCTGATTCTTGAAATCCGGACGGGGGTGGGCCGCGGTGACGGCGTCGATGTCGGCCCGGTCGAGTTAAAAATGGCCAAGAAGACCTCGTCGCACAGTTCGATCGACTACGACCAAGCGTTGGACGTTGCCCTGTGCTTCGGCTGGATCGACAGCCTCGCACGGCGAATCGACGACGATTTCTTCGTACAGAAGTTTTCGCGACGCACCGCGCGGAGTCCGTGGTCCAAACGCAACGTCGAGATAGTCGCCCGCCTCGACGCTGCGGGACTTCTCGAGCCTTCCGGCATCGCCGAGATCGAGAAGGCCAAGGCCGACGGTCGATGGGATCGCGCGTACGAGGGATCAGCCAAGGCCGAGGTCCCGAAAGACTTTCTCGATGCGCTCGCGGAAAACCCGAAGGCTCGTGAGTTCTACGCGACGCTCAATTCCACCAACCGATTCACCATCGCGTACCGACTGCAGGAGGCAAAGCGTCCGGAGACGCGAGCCAGGCGGATCGAGAAGTTCGTGAACCAGCTTGCGGAGGGCAAGAAGTTCTATTGAGCTGCCGCGTCACTGGGCCACAGGGACTTGCTAATCGACACCCAGCGAGGCTGACACAATGGGCCTCGTGATCGAAGCCGAAACCTGTTCCGCACTGTCTGCTGTCGATGAGCCGCTGGCAGGCAGCGCTGCCGTCGTGCAGGGCTGGGTATGCCTCGAATTCAATGCCGCGTGGGGTCGTGACGTGTTGGACGGTACGGCCTTGGGGGAGGAGCTTGCCGCCGAGCTGAGCCGCCGAGCCGATGCAGCGAACGTACGAATCATGTTCGTTCGGCGACCCGGGCGCACCGATCCGATGACTGATGGACACACCGTCCTGCTTGCGCGCTCCGATCCGAGCGACTCATGGTGTGAAAGGTTGCACATCGATTCGCCGATGGAATTACTCGACGTCGATTTCTTCTTGTTGGATGGGCCGCCACCAGGACTGGGCGAGCAAGTGACCGAGCCAGTCGTATTGGTTTGCGCACACGGCAAGCGCGACCAGTGCTGCGCTGTATTCGGCAGGCCGATCGCCGCAGCGCTGATGTCGTCCTTCGGACCCCAGGTGTGGGAGTGTTCGCATACCGGCGGGCACCGATTCGCGCCGTCGATGATCCTGTTGCCGAGCGGCAATACGTACGGCCGTCTGTCGGCAAGTGAGAGTGTCACGGCCGTGGAGGTGGCTTCCCGAGATCAGGTCCATTTGCCAGGCCTGCGTGGACGGAGTTGTTGGTCTCCTGCGGGGCAGGCTTCGGAAATTGCTGTGCGACAGCAAATAACCTGCGGAATCGACGACTTGGCTGTCATCGAGCAGGCGAGTGACTGGACATGCGTCGTCGCACATGTGGACGGCCGGCAATGGGCCGTGGAGACTGCAGTCTCCGAACTCGCGCCGCGTCCACCGAGTTGCGGCGCGGCGCCCAAGCCGGTCAGGCCGGTTGTCGTCACGTCGATTCGAGACCTGTGATTTCATCGTCGGTTTTCTACGATCAGTCTCGATGAACTCGGGTGTGGGTCATCGCTACTGCAACAGGAGCGCAATGACTGCGGGCGGTAATTGACGTTGTCCGAGGAGGTTTACGCGTTGGCATCCGTCGAGTTCGACTGCCATCCGCGTGCCGCCCGATCCGTCGGGACGAAGTACGTCGATCGAAGCGATGTGATGGGCGACGAGATCGCATGGGCCTGCAGGTGGCGCGGTGGATGCAACCTCCATCAGATCAGTACTCTGCTGGCGTGACAAGCGGATTCGGGACTCGGGCAGCGGCGGTTCGGTGGAATAGCGGCACACCAGTAGTCTGCCGACGTCGGAAATCGGTGTAGCCAAAGCTGTTTCCGTCAGTGGGCGCGCGTGAGTGTCTTCGTGTTCTGCCATGCGACTCATGTCAGCTTCAGTGGTCGTCGCGAACGGTTGTCCGGTCGACTCCGCGCAGGTTCCGGCGTCATCGGAGGAGATGCCGTCGACCGGATGCTGCGCGCGGCTGATCTCATGTAGTTGGCTCAGGGCTGCGTGTGGTTTCTCTTGCAGTCCACAGGGCGCGGTCGGCCAGGTAGGGCGTATGGCTGCTCCTGCTTCGTCTACCAGCCACAAACCGGCTGGCGGGACGAGACGGTACGCGCAGTCGGCCCGGACGTTGGCAGGAAATCGACGAGACTGTTCGCGGAATGCATCGTCCACCGCGTGGATGTCCCCCTCGAGGCGTACGGAGTCGATGGTCAACCCACCGTCGGACGTTTCTCCGCGTTCGCATCGAACAACGGCAACGGGGCTGAAATCAGGAGGCGGGTAACCACTTCCCTCGGGGCGAAGTGCGATGCTGCTGTCGCGTGCCTCGGGGGCTACGAGCGCGGCGGTGATATCAGGGGCGAGGCAGTCTGCCCGATCGACCGCCGTCGCGACCGGTGGAGTGAAAGATTCATAGTCTCGAACGCCGGTCCAAACCAACGCAACGGCGACGACACTGACGACGACGATAAAGACCCCAGCTGTGAATCGTCCACTCATACATCGACACTATGTGCTTTTGCGATGGATTGAGGCGAAGTCTCGACCATTGCGGGTGCGACGTAGCATCGCTGCTATGACAGTCGATTTGGTTGCGCCTGACGAGGCCTTGTGGGTGTCCTGGTTGGAGTCGCGTGACGAGTGGGGTGGACCGCAGGCGGATCAGCCCGGTTCGGCGTTGGGAGTTGCGCAACGTCTGGATCTCGACCTTGCCTCCCGCGATGGATTCGGGCAGTGGGTTCAGGAGTTGTTGGCGCAGCCCGAGGCGTTACCGGGTCCCGACATTGTCCCGGCAACCAACTGGTGGATCGTTCGAGACGGCAGGTATCTCGGTGCTATCCAGTTGCGGCACAGCTTGAATGAGTTCTTGGCTGATCTTGGTGGTCATATCGGCTACGGGATTCGGCCGTCGGAACGGCGGAAAGGGATAGCGTCGGCTGCTCTGCGGGAAGTGCTCACGTATGCCGGCGACCCGGTGGGGCTCAGTGGCGTCCTGATTACGTGCGACGAGACCAACGCGGGTTCGCGTAGGGCAATCGAAGCGTGCGGGGGACTTCTCGATAGCGTGCGCCCAGCTGATCAGTTGTCGCGCAACCTCGGCCATTCGGGAGACACGCTTCGCTACTGGGCGGCCACGGGCCGGTCAAGCGCCAGTTGACCGTTTTTGACCGTCAACGGGAAGTCGCGGTCGCAGGGTAGGCGACACGGGACGCGATGCTTTCGCTGAGGTCGTGGATTTCTGCGGCGAGGACGTCTCGGCTCTTCGTGTCCGACTCGTAAACGAAGGTTGTCGATCCCAGTGTGGCACCGCAATATTCGATGATTCCGCGTTCGATCTGTGTCCGGAAGGCCTCGTACACGCCGTGTCGTTCGAAACTCTCGGCGTCGTCACCTGCGACTGGAATCAGGTGGACGGTGAGTCGGTCCAGTTTCTTCACGAATTCGCTTCCCGGGGTGAATTCGTACGCCCATCCGCTGACGAAGACTCGATCGATCCAACCTTTGAGTAGTGCGGGCATCGACCACCAGTACATCGGAAACACGAGAATCAGATCGTCTGCACGATCGATTCGGTCCTGCTCGGCTACAACGTCGGCCGGGGGAGTCCCTTTGCCGCGGAACAGGTTCACATCGGCTTCGGCGAATCGGGGATCGAAATTCTCGGCATGTAGGTCCGCGAAGTCGACGTCGCCGCCCAGGTCGCGGATCGCGTCGGCGGTAGAACGGGCGACATGCTGGGTAAGTGACTGGGGATCGGGGTGGGAGACTACGACGAGTGTGGTCATGAGCGTCCTTCGGTAGATGGTGCGCTTATGTACTAAGAGTAGGTTACTATTGGTATATAGCGCAAGGAGGTGTCCGATGGCACGTACGAGACTGTCGCGAGCCGGCAGGTACGAACAACTCGTGGAGGTGTCGTGGGCGTTGGTGCGAGAGGAGGGTGCGGACGCGCTGACCCTTGGTCGGTTGGCTGAACGTGCCGGCGTTGCAAAGCCAGTTGTATACAGCCATTTCGCCTCTCGCGCCGCGTTGTTGGCAGCGCTCTTCAAGGAATTCGACGATCGTCAGACGGTGATGCTCGAGGAGTATCTCGATGCCGCGGATGAGTCTCTGAACGGGCGCGCGAATGCCATCGCCGACTCCTACGTCGGATGTTCGCTGGCGCAGGGGCGTGAACTGACGGGTGTGCTTGCAGCGCTGGAGGGTTCGCCCGAGCTGGAGCGGGTCAAGCGTGAATCGGAACACGCCTATTCCGAACGATGTCGGGAGGTGCTGACTCCCTTTGGTGCGGGCGGAGGACTTGCGCAACCTTCGATGACCGCAATATTCGGTGCTGCAGAGGCACTCTCGCATGCGGCGGTAGCGGGAGCGCTCTCGCCCGACGATGCTCGAAGCGAACTTGCCGCACTGATAGTCACGGTGGTCGGCCGGACCTGAGGTCACCGGTTATCTTGGTGCCCATCCAATTCGACGCGCTCACGCATGGATTCGGATATCGCTGTCAGAGTTCTGACGAACGCGTCGATCGCGGGAGCAAGTGGAGGTTTGTCGTAGGTTGCGACGGAGACAGTGCGTCGCTCGCCGGGAATGCGGTGTGCGCGGATACTCGGGTTCTGATGTGCCTGGAGGGCGAGGGCCGGAAGGGTGCTTACCCCGCTTCCGGAGGCGACCAGGGCTTGGACGGCGACGTAGTCGTCGGTCTCGAACTCGATCCGCGGAATGAATCCAGCTCGATTGCAAGCGGTGAGGAGGTGGGCTCGGCAGCTCGGGCAACCGGCAATCCAGGTCTCACCGGCGTAGTCCGTGATCTCGTTGGCGGCATCTGCATTCCGCGTAGATGTGATCAGGTACAACGGATCTTCCAGCAAAGTCGTCTGCGCGACATGCTTGAGCCCGACTTCAGGGGTGTCCTCGTGCGCGAAGACAACAGCTACGTCGACATCGTTGTTACGAAGCAGTGCAAGTGCTTTGGGTGGTTCTGCATCAACGAGGCTGATGGACACATCGGGGTACTGGGACGTGAACGCTGCCATCGCCTGCGGAATCAAACTCGCCAGGGCTGACGGGAATGCGGCCAGTCGTACCCGCCCGGCCCTCAGTCCTGCGTACGTCTGGACTTCGGCTACCGCTGCGTCGACGTGGCCGAGGATCTCGGTGGCTCGCCGAACCAGCACTGCGCCGGCGTCCGTCAGGCGCAGTCCGCGACCCGCTCGCTGGAACAGTGGAACCCCGACTTCCGATTCGAGCTGTCGAAGGTGGTGACTGATGGAGGGCTGCGCGTAACCGAGAGAATCGGCGGCGGCTGTCACCGACCCTTCCTGTGCAACAGCGACCAGGACCCTCAGCCGAATTAGATCGAGCATGCCAAAATCATAGAAGATTTCGATGCTTTGGACGAAAACACGTATTGGATCTATGAATCGGTGTTTGGCAGGGTGAATCACATGGCACCGGCATCTGATCTCACGGCATCAAACCAGCTACATCCACCCGTATGGGCAGACATCGAGCGTGCCAGTCAGGTCGTCCGTCGGCATCTACCGGTCACGCCCCTGATATCGCACCCGACCTTGGGTGCGGGCTCGTGCAGCCAATTGTTCGTCAAACACGAGAACGTGCACCCCACGGGTGCGTTCAAGGTTCGCGGCGGACTGAACCTGGTGGCAGGACTGGATGAGGCGACGCGGGCGCGGGGGATTGTCGGCTACTCGACCGGAAACCATGCTCAATCCTTGGCGTATGCCGCGGCGGGTGCGGGCGTGCGGTGTGTGATCGTCATGCCGGTTGGGGCGAATCCAGTCAAGGCTCACGCTGTCCGCATGCTCGGAGCCGAGCACATCGAGCACGGTGTGAACTTCGACGAGGCACGTGCTCATGCCGATTTCATCAGCGAACGTGACGGCCTGCGTCTCGTGAGCGCCGCCAATGAGCCGGCAATCCTCGCCGGTGTTGCAACGGCCTACGTCGAACTCCTCGAACAACAACCTGATCTGGACGCGGTGGTGGTCCCAGTCGGTGGCGGCAGCGGTGCGGCGGCGGCGTGTCTCGTCGCCAGTGCGCTTGCACCGCACCTCGAGGTGTTCGCAGTGCAGTCTGAGGCCGCACGAGCCGCACATGACTCGTGGAGTTCCGGCACGTGCGTCGAGCGCCCGAACACCACCCGTGTCGAAGGGCTTGCGACCGGTGCCGGGTTCGCACTCACTCAACGTGTCTTGCGTGAACGCCTCGGGGGATTCCTGCTCGTCACGGACGACGACGTCACCCTCGCGCAGCGGGCGTTGCTCTACGACGCTCACACTTTGAGCGAAGGCGCCGGTGCGGCCGCACTTGCTGCGGTCTATGCGCATCCGAACACCTTCGCTGGCAAGCGCGTTGCTGTTGTCTGCACGGGCGCCAATGCCTCCGAGAGTGAGATCCGCAGGGTCGTCGGCTAATTCATCTCGTACTCGGAACAATGTGCAGTGTCAGCGAACTGACGGAAAGCCGAAGTACGGTGTTCCAATGACTTCACCCCGAGACAAGTCACCTATCACTCGCAATGTTCCCGCACTCATGCTGGTAGTCGGGGTCATTGGATTGATCGCAAGTTTCGGAGTGACCTCACGTTGGGGGTTCCCAGCGTCCGCATCGGAGCTTTGTAGATCAAGTTCGTATGGAAGCGGATTGCTCGAAGAAGCAGGATGGGCTTGGATCCCGTTTCCCGTAGCCTCTTGCAAGGCAGTGGATTTCGATTCTTCCGCAGTTTACTTCGCCCTCGGATGGGAAAACTCGATCACTGCCGCAGTATCGATCGCATTTATCGCCATGGCTCTGAAACTCACGTGGGGTGCAGGAGTTCAGTGATGCTCATATGCCCGGCCTTGGGTTCGTTCGGAAGGCTGACCGGCACAAGCCCCATGCTTTCCCGACGCTCGTTGACCGAAAAGACGTACTGGGCAAATTCAGGCTTGACGTGCACGTCCGGAAACTGTGCCCGAAGTTTGCCCACGATCTGATAGCCCTCGTCGTACCAGTCGAAAACGTTGATCCCTGGATTCCACCGCGGTCGTATCGCGAAGCCGTCGATCTCGGTCACAAAGAACTTTTGGAAGCGATCAGTCCACGCCAGTATCTTCTCTCCGAGTTCGTCGTCGATCCCCATTTGGCTCGGGAGAACGTATGCCTGCGGGAACCGTTGCGGCGGGATGACAATCAATTCCTTCGACGGCCACAGCGAACTGGGATGACCATGGTCTGGATAGATTCTGATGACTAGCATTGCAGACTCGTTCCGCTGGCCGAAACGCTCCGAGGCGAAGTCACACCACCGGTCACCAGTGCGTACCGGGCACGAGTCGGGCGGCACGACGGCCGAGTTTGCGGATGCGCGAGCGCGAGTGGTGCTGTCGCGTCGGTGTTGCCGGAGCGTCTGCCGGAGTTTCCTTGTCTACCTGACCCTTTGCCGCCGGAGAGTCGGGGAATGCCTGGTACATCTGGTTGAGAATTCGGTCCTTGGTGTGCGGTGCGAACAGGGTTCCCAGATCGCCCAGGGTTCCCAGTGGTACGTCGATGCGTTTGGGGCGGTCGATCAGCGCGCGGATCACCATTGCCGCAGCCTTTTCCGGGCTGGTGATCGGGCCGTTGTTGTATTCGCCGGTCGGAGCGATCATCGGTGTTTCGACCAGCGGCATGTGGATGGTCGTGAAAGTGATTCCGTCCGCCAGGGTTTCAGAGGCGGCTACGTCCGAGAAACCGTCGAGGGCGGCCTTGCTCGCCACGTAGGCCGAGAATCTAGGCGTTGCCGCCTGGACTCCCGCGCTGCTGATGTTCACGATGTGGCCGAAGCGGCGAGAACGCATGGTCGGTAACAAGGCGAGCACCAATCGCACAGCGCCGAAGTAGTTCACGGCCATCGTTCGTTCGTAGTCGTGGAAACGATCAGTGGAGTGGTAAATGCCGCGCCGGATGGATCGGCCGGCGTTGTTTACCAACATGTCTACGTGATCGTGTTCTGTCAGAATGCTTTTGATCGTGTGCTGGACCGACTCGTCGTCGGTGATGTCGCAGGGGTAACCGAACGCCTTGCCTCCGGCTGATCGAATCTCCTGTACCGCGGCATCGAGTTCGTCGGTGCGGCGTGCGATCAGGAGAACGGTGGCGCCTTTCTGAGCGGCGGCAATGGCCGATGCCTTGCCGATTCCGGAAGAGCCTCCGGTGATCAGAACGATCCGACCCACGAGTGGTCCTTCGGCACTGTTACGTCGTGCGCGATTGGGATCGAGGTTTGCGCGCCAGTACTTCCACAACACAGTGGAGTACGACCCGAACTCGGGGACCGCCAGTCCCGATCCGGCCAGGGCGGCAACGGTTCTCTCCGAGGTGAAGGTCGGCGCCATCGTCATGTTGTCGAGCAATGCTGCAGGCATGCCGATGCGATCGAGGAAGACCTTCCGTGCCGATTCTGCCGAGTCCATCGGCAAGGGCGAGACAAAGGGTTTGGCGATCACGCCCGGAAGGCTGAGTGCGGGCCGGGGTGCTCCGGCGGCCTTGGCGAGTCCGGCATAGATTTCGCGTACCGGTTGAGGTTTCGGATTCACGAGATGGAATGCTTCGCCGTCGTGGCCGGGCGCGTGCATCAATTCGACGAGGGCGGCGGCTACGTAATCGACGGGCACCACATTGGTTGCGCCGAGGTTGGGGATCGGGACGGGGAGTGCTGCAGGTAGTTTCGAGAGTAGCGCCAGTCCTGGAAACAAGTAGTACGGACCGTCGATCTTGTCCATCTCCCCGGTGACGGAGTTGCCGACCACGGCAGACGGCCGATAAACACGCCAGGTGAGGCCTTCTCGTTCTCGAACGAGCTTCTCGGCCTCGAACTTGGTTCGGTGGTAGGGCGTCGGAAAGCCTTGGCCGCAATCGAAATCGGTCTCGCTGAACGTGCCCGGATAGTCGCCTGCGACTGCGACCGATGACACGTGATGAAGGGTGGCTCCCAGTTTCGCAGCAAGTTCGACCACGGAGCGTGTGCCCTCGACATTCGTCGAAGCCTGCTCGTCTCCGGCGGTGATGTCGTAGATCGCGCCGAGGTGAAGGACGTCGTCGGCAGGTGGGGGAGAATCGATGCCCAGCCCAGGCTCGGTCAGATCTCCAATGAGCGGATGCACGCGATCGCCGCCGGGAATTGCCGACACCTGTTCTTCGAGTTTGGCGACAGAACCGGCTCTGACCAGCACATGGATCTGAGCAGTTTGATCACGCTCGAGCAGGAGTGGCAGTGCAGCTCGTCCGAGAAATCCGGTACCGCCAGTGACGATGTATGTGGCCATAGTCGGTAACTTACTCCAAAGTAAGATCAGCGGCTAGAGGGAAACGAACATCAGTGCGTCATGACACCGTCCTCGGCGTCGAAGTCGATGCCCGCGGAGATGATTCCGGAGAACAAGAACGCGACGGCAAGCGCAAGAGCGGGGATTGCAAGGATCCATTCGAAAATTGTCATGCTCCAAGTCTGACGAAATCAGCTTCGGAGAACATCGCCCTGCGGAGCGATTTAGACGATCGGGCAGTCATCCTCGAGGACGACTGCCCGATCAGGGAAATCCACTAGGTCTGTTGCTGAAGAGTTTCGGGCGCAGTGGGGTGCGCGCTCGTCCTTGCGTCGCGTGACGTGATTTCGGATGAGATGTGGGCGGCCGTTGTTCCGAGGGTGTGAAGGCCATGCGCCGTCCGCCAGTAGACCGGCGCACCATCGTCGAGGCGATGGCGTGGACAGGCCGGCAAACCCTAGGCCGGTTCAGCGCCCGACAAGTCCTCGACCGCATACGGAGTCGTTCCTTCGAACAGAACACCGATCCCGAAAGGATCGGCCATCTCGAGCTTTGACTCAGCGAACCGCAGCAGCCAGGTTCCGTCAGCCCAGATCACCGCCTCAGGTTCGCCGAACAGTGACTCCGTGGCGTCCAACTCCACGAGTTCGGAGTGGCGGAGGCCGAACTGTGGCCCACGCAGCTGTTGACGCAGGTAATCGGCGGCGACTTCGGCAAACTCACCGAACCGGGCCATCACGGTCGCAGCGAGCTCACACACCGCAGACTCCGGCACGGTGGCCGGCTCGATAACCAGACTCACCGGCCTGGAGTCACCGACCCCCTGGACATCGATGATCGATGTCCAGCACGCCAACGAATCGTCCGAGTCGACACGCGAAAACACTGCTGAGCCGACCACAACACTCTCAGGTAAGTCACCCACGACCCCTAGTCAAACACGGCTCTCCGCAGGATCCCAGGCACTCTTCAGCGACATGATCCAGTCGCGATCAGTGGCCGATGCCGACCTTCGCGTGAACCTTTTTCATCCACACAGGAGCCCACCAGTTCGCTTCGCCCATCAGCTTCACGAGCGAGGGCACGAGCAACATGCGGATGATGGTCGCGTCGACGATCAGCGCGACGATCATGCCGACGCCCAGGAACTTCATCACTGACAGCCCTGACATTGCGAAGGCCCCCGTCACCACTATCAGGAGTAAGGCGGCAGCCGTCACGATGCGGCCGGTGCGCTCGGTTCCGAACTTGACCGCTTCCTCTGTCGTCGCTCCCGCGTTCTTGGCCTCGACCATTCGTGACATCAGGAAAACCTCGTAGTCCGTGGACAATCCGAAGACCACCGCCAGGATGAGCACGACAAACGTAGCCTCCAGCGGAGTTTGACTGACCCCGAGGAGTTCGACGCCGTGTCCGTCCTGGAAGACGAAGGTGAGGACACCGAAGGTGGTCGCGAGGCTCAGGGCTGCCATCAGCACCGCCTTGATCGGCAGCACCACCGAACCGAACGCGAGGAACAACAGGATCAGGGTGGATCCGACCATGATGAGGATCATCACCGGTAGCCAATGCAGGACGGCGTTGTTGCCGTCGTCGACCATGGCTTGACCGCCGCCGACAAGCAGCACCGTTCCGTCGGGAGCGGAGATCGCACGCAGATCTGTCACTGCGGCGCTCTGTGATTGGGGTGTAGAGCCCTCGCTGTAGAGAGCCTGAACCGCGACGAGTTGATTGGTGCTCGCGACGACGGTCGCCTGACCGATGCCCTCGACTTGACCGGCGGACTCGGCGATCGCTGCACCTTCGGCCGGGGTGAGAGTGTTCCCGTCCTCGGCCTGAAGGATCATCGTTGCGCCGTTTCCGGTTTGCGGGAAGTCGTTGACCAACGTGTCCATTGCGACGCGAGCGGGGTCGTTGTCCGGTAGTGCGGTGTACGAGAGTTCTCCCAGCCGGGCGCCGAGCAGCGGCGAGGCCATCACGAGCAGCACGGCCACGATCGTCACCGAGACTGCGACCGGACGCTTCATCACCCACGTGACGACGCGGCCCCAGAACTTGCGCGAGCGTTCCTCGCCGCGTTGCGCCGCATCCTTGCGCCATGTCAGGGCGTTGATGCGATGCCCCAGAATGGCAAGTAGCGCAGGCACAGCGGTCAGCGACAGGACGGCCGCGCTCAATACCGCAGCGATCGCGCCGAAGCCCAGAGACCGGATGACGGCCTGGGGGAATACGAGCATGCCGCTGAACGCACAGATCAGCAGTAGACCCGAGAACATGACGGTGCGACCCGCCGTCAGAACTGTCCGCTGAGCAGCCGCTCCCGGGTCCGAGCCCGAATTCAGTTCTTCACGGAACCGACCGACCACGAACAGTCCGTAGTCGATGGCCAGTCCCAACCCGAGAAGAGAAGCGACGTTGATCGAGAACGAGGACACATCGGTGATCAGCGTGAGGATTCGCAGAACCGCCAAAGCACTCAGGACACTGAGTACACCCACGAACACGGGCACGGCAGCAGCGACGATGCCGCCGAAGATGAAGACCAACAGCACCAGAGTGATCGGAATGGCGATGGCTTCGGCGACCACCAGGTCCTTCTCGAGCTTGGTGTTGAATGCGACGCCGACGACGGTGTTACCCGCGAATTGTGCCTCGGCACCTTCGACTTCGAGCTTCGGCAGGAGATCGGCGAAAGTGGCGGGCGTGACGCCCGAGTCCGGTGCCAACGTGATCGCAACGGCCGCCATGGATCCGTCGTTCGAGAGCAGGCTGGCCTTCGCTGCGGCGTCTGTTCCCCAATACGATTTCACCGAAGCGGTCGGCACTTCGGTTTTGAATTGGTCGACGGCGGCTGTCACTGCCGGCCCGATGTCGTCCAGAGTCTTGCCGTCCGTGGGCGAGTAGATCGCGATGATGTCCGGGGTCTGCGGTCCGAGATTGTCTTCGATGATGTCGGCGACCTTCGCGGAGTCGCTGCCCGGATCGATGAAGCCGCCCTGGCTGAGCTTGCCGAACACTCCGAGTCCCCACACCCCACTGATGAGAACTATCAGAACCGCGAGGCTCAGTACCCACCATTTCCGGGCGACGACGGTTTGGGCCCAGCGTGTCATGTATCAACTCCGGTGTGTGGGGGCGTCTGGCCAGATCGACTGTAGTGGGCGTTTGGTCTTGAATCGGAAACGTCATGCATACTGCTCGAAGCACTTGCAAGCCACGCGTGTGGGGGAAGCCGGTCCGAATCCGGCGCTGACCCGCAACGGTAGGTCGATTCTCGGTAGTCACCGAGTGTCGGCAAGCCCGATTACCCGCCGCGCGGTGTGCGACATCCATTCGTCGTGGTCTACGAAAAGGAAGTCCAGCAGGAGCTCTGGCCGAGGATCAGCGTGCGGGCGGAGTTGTCTGTCGGATTCTCATTCGTGGCTCAGAGCCCTTACGAGGTCCCCGTGTCACTTCAGTTCTCCCCGTCCCGCGCCGCCGCTGTTCTCATCGCGGTCGCCTTGGTTTCGGCAGGTTGTTCCAAAGGTCAGGAATCAGAGTCGGCGTCTGCTGCGGAATCCTTCGCACAGCCGGTATCCGTGACCAACTGCGATCGCGAGATGACCTTCGATTCGCCGCCGCAGCGCATCGTGTCTTTGAACGGACACGTCACCGAAGCCCTCATCGAGATCGGCGCGGGTGATCGGATTGTCGGGCGGGCGTACAGCGACAACCCGCCAACTGCCGAGACCGCCGATGTATTCAACAAGATTCCCAGCCTTTCCGATACGTTCCCCAGCATGGAGCAGGTCCTCGACGTCGATCCGGACTTCGTGGTCGGAGGAATGACCAGTGCCTTCAACGAGAAGCAAGGCCGTTCCCGAGACGCTTTCGGCGAGCGCGGAATCAACACCTTCCTCTTCTCGGAATACTGTGGCACCGGTTTCCCCGACATCGGATTGCTCGAGAACGACTACACGCAACTCGGTCGAGTCCTGGGCGTCGAAGATTCCGCCCGCGAGGTCGCAGAGCAGATCAGCGATGGTCTCGATTCCGTCCGCGCTTCGGTCGGAGACGCGGCGCCGGTACTGACCTTCTTCTACGACAGCGGTGACCAGGTTCCGACGACCATCGGCGGAGTCGGCGTCGGTCAATTGGTCGCGGAATACTCCGGCGTCTCGAACATCTTCGCCGAAGGGACAAAGCCCTACATCGACGCATCGTGGGAAGCTGTTGCCGAGCGTGCACCCCAGGCAATCGTGGTCATCGACTACGGCGACAAGACAGCCGAGCAGAAGATCGACTTCCTCCGTGCCCAGCCGTTGATGGCGACCACCCCTGCTGTGCAGCAGAACCGGTTCGTCGTGGTTCCTCTCGCTGACCTGTTCGAGAGTTCACGGTTGGTGCGTTCGGCACAGACCATCGCAACAGCCTTCCATCCAGGCGCTGACGCGGCGAAGTGACCCGCACGCGTTACGGGTACGGCGCCCTGCTTGTCGGCTTGGCGGTCGCCTTGGCGATCGTCCTGGGGTTGGCCGTCTCCTTGGGATCGGTTCGCATTCCCGTCGGTGACGTCTGGGCGATAGTCGGAGCCCGTTTGGCGCCAGGGACTTTCGAGACGTGGTGGACCGCGGCGCGGGAGTCGATCGTGATCGACTCCCGCCTGCCACGTGCACTCACTGCCGCGGTAGTGGGTGCTTCGTTGGCCATGGCAGGTGCAGTTGCTCAAGCTGTCACCCGTAATCCGCTTGCCGATCCGTATCTGCTCGGAGTCTCGTCGGGCGCGGGATTCATGGTGGTGCTCGTGTCGGTGCTGGGTTTCGGCGCCGGCCTCCTCGGGGTTTTCACGATTCCGGTCGCAGCATTCGTCGGGGCGATGATCCCGTTGTTTCTCGCACTGCTGATCGGCGGCCGGTATCCGCAGCCGACCGCGATCATTTTGGTGGGTGTCGCGCTCGCCCAGATATTCTCGGCGCTCATCACCTTTTGCATCCTGGTATTGGCCGATGATCGGCACGTGACGTCGGTGATGCACTGGATTGCCGGCGGATTCGGTGATGCACGATGGTCGACGCTGATCTTCCCGACGATCACACTGGCCGTCGTCGGCACAGCCCTTCTGTTCAGTTCGCGATGGATGGACGTTTTGCAGACCGGTGACGACGGGGCTGCTGCACTCGGTATGAACGTCCGACGGTTCCGTGTGTTGTCCTTGCTCGCGGTCTCCGTACTGGCGGGCGCAGCAGTCAGCGTTGCCGGTGGAATCGGTTTCATCGGTCTGCTGATCCCGCATCTGGCCGGCTTCATCGTCGGCACCAGAGCAATTCGACTGCTCCCTGCTGCAGCCCTGCTGGGCGCCGTCGCGATGGTTGCCGCAGATACCGCTGCGCGCTCGGTGGCACAATCCACTGAAGTTCCGGTCGGAGTGATCACGGCCCTCGTGGGTGCACCGATCTTCGTCTGGATGCTCTACCGGCAGTATCGGAGGCTCGAACAGTGACACAGGCCAGAACAGTGACACTCCCGAAAGACTCCGAAACTGCGCCCCTGCTCGAACTCGTCGAGACCCGGGCGCGGCTCGGAAATCGCGAAGTGTTGCGCGGCATCACTTTCGCAGTCAAGTCCGGTGAAATATTGGGCTTGGTCGGGCCGAACGGCAGTGGCAAGACGACGGCGCTGCGCTGCTGCTACAACGCTTTGACGCCGACAGGTGGCGCAGTTCTGATCGATCAAGTCGACTCGACGACGCTCTCGCGTAAGGACATCGCCCGAACTGTCTCGGCAAGTGTTCAGGAACCCACTGTCTCGGCAGGACTTTCGGTTCGTGAATCGATCGCGCTCGGACGAACTCCGCACCGCAGCTGGTTGGACCGAAGCACGGAGCGCGATACCACCATCGTGGACCGGTGCATCGAGCAGGTCGGTTTGGTCGAGCTTGCCGGACGAGACGTATCGACCCTGTCGGGTGGTGAGCGGCAACGTGTCTCGATAGCTCGCGCATTGGCTCAGGAGCCCAAGGTTCTGTTGTTGGACGAGCCGACCAATCATCTCGATCTTCGTCACCAGTTGATCGTGATGGAACTGCTTACCGAACTTGCGTCGGCGGGGCTCGCAGTTGTGGTCACGATGCACGATCTACGGTTGGCAGTCGAGTACTGCGACAACCTTGTCGTGCTCACCGAAGGTGAACTCCGCGCGTGTGGGTCTACGGTCGAGGTGTTGGACGAGCCGTTGTTGGCCGAGGTTTTCGGCATCAGGGCGCGAGTCGAACGCGGAGTACGTCCGCGGATGGAGATATTGGGGCTGGCATGACGGAATCGGTGGCCGGGATCTACGCCCGTATGGCAGTAGCTGTGCCGTTCTTCGACAACCTGAGCGCGTATCCGGATACGGTGCCCGCGGCGTTGATGACCGACCCCCAGTGGTTGGCAGCACGTGTCGCCGATACGGCAGAGCGATGGGGGAGTGCGGACAGTCGAGTGAACGGCACGTTGTGGTGGTACTCGGCCAGCTCGACGCTGACCGGCATTCCGATCGGAACCGGGATGGTCACCGGGTTCGCGGCCGATCCATCGTTGGACGGTGGGCGGATCTTCTTGCGTGACAACGGCTATCTGGGCGGGTTTGCTGCCGGATCGGTCATTCCGATCTCGCGGAGTGTGGCGGAGTTGGGCCACGCGATGTTCCGCTCACTCAGTCCCGTGATCGAGGTACTCGCCGAGGTGTCCGGCGTTCGGCAGCAGGCGCTGTGGGCGATCGCGACGGACTCCATCGCCAATCGCAGCCTCGACGCCGCCGGTAGCGCGAGGGAACGCGGAAGTGCATTTGCTGCCGGCCTGATCGATGTTCTCCGCGGTGAGAACCCGGGCATTCCGGTTCCGCGTTTCGTCGATGTCGGCCGCAATGAAAGTGTTGTGCGCGTTTCTAATCCGTTGACACCGGTGGCATCCGGGCGACGCAGATTCACGCAGCGCGCGTCGTGCTGCCTGATTTACGAGGTGCCCGGTGAAGGTAAGTGCACCAGTTGCCCGAAGCGCGCACCCGAAGATCGGGTGCGCGCCTTGGCTGCTCTGGTGTGACTGGACCCAGGCTTTTACCGGGTCGGGTGTTGTCAGGTCAGTGAGCTGCGACCTTGGAACGGTCGAGTCCCAGCGCGTCGGTCATCGTGAAGAACAGATCGGTCTGGTCCGTGAGACCGCTGACGTTGGCCGCATGCGGGCCGAAAGCTGCTACGCGCAACTGAGTTCCGGTGTGTCCTTCGGACTCGACGGCCGGATCCTCGGACGTTCCGTAGCTGATCGTCATCTCCGAGCCGTCCTTGGTGGTCAGCTTGCGGGTCAGGCCGGGGTAGACGATTTCCTGGGCGCGCTCGACCGGGATGTTCTGGTCCTTGGCGATGGTGGCGATGTCGTCGGCGCTGACATTGGTGACGATCTGGCTGGTGTGAGCGTGGTCGGCTGTGACGATGACCAGGGTTTCTCCGTCGGTCTTCGCGAATTCGAGTGCCTTCTGCACAGCTTCGTCGAGGTCGACGGTTTCACCGATCTGACCGCATGCGTTGGCTGCGTGATCCTGCTTGTCGATCGAGGCACCTTCGACCTGGAGGAAGAATCCGTTGTCGTTGACCTTCAGTAGGTCGATGGCCTTCTGAGTCATGTCCGCGAGCTTGGGCACGTCGGAGGTTCGCTTGGGGTTGTCGACGCAGGTTTCGGCGGGTTGCAGGTAACCGTCACGGGTGGCGACAGAGCCTTCCCAGCGGACGGGCATGTTGCCGTCGGCGAACAAGCCGAGCACGGGTGCATCCTGATCGGCCTTGCCGACCTCGTTCATCTCGGCGGCGTTCTTCACCAGCTGGTAGCCACGGGCGGCGGCCTGCTCATTGAGTGTCTTGCCCTGCCAGTCACCGGCTTTCGCAGTCTCGGCGAAGGACTTGGCGCCGCCGGCAAAGGTGACGTCGGCGCGGGTGTCGAGGAGCTGTTCGCTGATCGATCCCTTGCCGACGTTCTCGAGGGCGTTCTCCGGGCAGGACTTGGACGTCGCCTCCGGTCCGTAGCACTTGCGGCCACTGACGTGCGCGACCTGCACTGCGGGGGTGGCGTCCTGCACCTCGGCGGTGGAGACGTTGCCGGTGGCCTTGCCGTTCGCCTTGGCGATCTCGAGGACGGTCGACTGGGCCTGCCCCTTGATGTCGACCGAAATCGCGCCGTTGTAGGTCTTGGTGCCGGTGGACCATGCCGATCCGCTGGCTGCGGAGTCGGTGACGTAGTCGGGCTTGCCGTCCTTGGTCAGTGCGTAGTGCGTGTACTGGCCGGTGATCGGCAGGGCGTCGAGGCCGGGGAAGCTGCCCGCAGCGCCTTCGGCGTAGTTGCGTGCGGCGGTGATCTCCGAGTCGCCCATGCCGTCCCCGATCAGGAGGATGACGTTCTTCGCGCCGGAGGCATTGACGGCGTCGCGCACTGCGGCCGACTGATCACCGTCGATGCGACGAGCGCCACCGTTCGAGGACAGTTCGCCGGTCGCGGCGCGATCGACGGTCGCGCCGTTCGAGCCGGTGGCCTCGTCGGCGCTGCTGCTGCAGCCGGCAGCGGCCAGAACGGCGACGGCGCCGGCGACGGCCGTCAACCTACGTGTGTTGCGCGAGAACGACATACGAGTAGTACTCCTGGAAACAGTATGGATGGAGATTATGAACGCCGCTAATGATCTGGGGCGAAAGTGAACGGAGTGCAGACATGCGTACATCTGAATGTGACGAGACGGTGAGGGTTGAGATTCGCTCTGTTGACTGTGGGTGAGTGACCTGTCAGACTGAATCTGCATCGAACATCAGTTCGATGCATGTGGTGCGTCTTCCCTTTCGGCATCCTCGAGCAGTCGGTCGTCCCTGACGGCCGACTCGATCAGGTGCGAGGTCAGTGTGGGTTGGGGAAATGGGCCGCCGACGTGGTCCGAGATGGAACGGGTGCTTTCCGGACGACCCGGCCGTGTGGAACACGAGGATTTGTTTCCGGGCGATGGAAGCGACAGCCCCGCCTGGTCAAGAAAGCGCGGCGAGTACCACGCGGGCGAGCTCACCCGTGGTGCCGGTGTAGTTCCTTACGCAGAACTGCACGCTCACTCGGCCTTCAGTTTCCTCGACGGTGCATCACCGCCGGAAGAGCTGGTCGAGGAAGCAGTGCGTCTCGGGCTCGAAGCTATCGCCGTCACCGATCACGACGGCTTCTACGGCGTGGTGAGGTTTGCGGAAGCCGCACGTGAATGGGGAATGCGCACCGTGTTCGGGGCCGAGTTGTCTCTGGATTCGGTACCCAGAACCGGCACGGCAGATCCCGGTGGAACGCACCTCCTGGTACTTGCCCGTGGGCAGGAAGGGTATCGCCGGCTCTCGCGGGAGATCGCCGCCGCGCATCTGGCGGGCGGCGAGAAGGGCAAACTGCAGTACGACTACGACGTGCTGACCGAAGCGGCCGGTGGCCACTGGCAGATCCTGACCGGGTGCCGGAAAGGTCATGTGCGGCAAGCCTTGACGTCGGGTGGTCGCGACGCGGCGACGGAGGCTTTGCAGGATCTGGTCGAGCGTTTCGGGGCGGAGCGAGTGTCGGTGGAACTCACTCATCATGGGTTGGCGGAGGACGACGAGCGCAATGCCGTTCTGGCCGAATTGGCGAGAGAGCATGGACTACGTACGGTGGCGACCACCGCCGCGCACTTCGCCGCTCCTCCGCGTCGACGCCTCGCCATGGCAATGGCGGCTGTGCGGTCGCGTCAAAGCTTGGACGAGGCAGCAGGATGGTTGGCCCCTACCGGCGGAGCGCACCTGCGGTCCGGCGCGGAGATGGCGGCACTGTTCTCGCTCTATCCCGAGGCTGTCAGTGGTGCCGCCGATCTTGGTCGTGAGTGCGCTTTCGATCTCAAGCTCATCGCGCCCAAATTGCCACCTTTCGACGTGCCAGCCGGGCATACCGAGGCGTCGTGGTTGCGTGAGCTCACCATGGTGGGGGCGCTGGAACGCTACGGACCGCCGGAAGGTGCACCGAAGGCATACAAACAGCTCGAACATGAACTTGCCATCATCGAGGGATTGAACTTTCCCGGATATTTCCTGGTGGTGCATGACATCGTGTCGTTCTGCAAGAACAACGACATCCTCTGTCAGGGAAGAGGTTCCGCTGCGAACTCGGCGGTGTGTTACGCGATCGGCATCACCAATGTCGATCCGGTTCGCAACAAATTGTTGTTCGAGAGGTTTCTTGCGCCCGAACGTGACGGCCCGCCCGACATCGACGTGGACATCGAGTCCGACCGCCGGGAAGAGGCGATCCAGCACGTGTACGCGAAGTACGGGCGTACGTATGCCGCGCAGGTCGCCAATGTCATCACCTATCGAGGAAAATCATCAGTGCGGGACATGGCTCGGGCGCTGGGCTTTTCGCAGGGCCAGCAAGATGCGTGGAGTAAGCAGGTCGGCCGGTGGGGTGGTATCGACAAGAACGCGGATACCGATATTCCGCGTCCGGTACTCGAACTGGCGGCGCAGATCGAAGGCTATCCGCGGCACCTGGGCATCCACTCAGGCGGCATGGTCATCTGTGATCGTCCCATCGCCGACGTCTGCCCGGTGGAGTGGGCGCGGATGGCCAATCGTAGTGTCCTGCAGTGGGACAAGGACGACTGTGCTGCCGCTGGGCTGGTCAAATTCGATCTGCTCGGTCTCGGCATGCTTTCTGCTTTGCACTACATGATGGATCTGGTGGCCGAACACAAAGGCATCACAGTCGATCTGGCGCAACTCGATCTGTCGGAAACGGCGGTGTACGAGATGCTGCAGCGGGCAGATTCGGTGGGGGTGTTCCAAGTGGAATCACGTGCGCAGATGGCGACACTGCCGCGTCTGAAGCCTCGAAACTTCTACGACCTGGTAGTCGAGGTCGCGCTCATCCGTCCGGGGCCGATTCAAGGCGGATCAGTGCATCCGTACATTCGTCGGCGCAACAAACTCGAACCTGTGTCCTACGACCATCCGTCGCTCGAGAAGGCACTCGAACGCACGTTGGGGGTTCCGCTGTTCCAGGAACAGTTGATGCAGATGGCCGTCGACGTTGCGGGCTTCACGCCGTCCGAGGCCGATCAATTGCGTCGGGCAATGGGATCGAAACGCTCCACCGAGAAGATGGAACAACTGCGCGCGAGGTTCTATCAGGGCATGCGAGACCTACACGGCATCGGTGACGAGGTTGCCGACCGGATCTACGAAAAGCTGTATGCATTCGCTAATTTCGGTTTCCCGGAAAGCCATTCACAGAGTTTTGCCGCGCTGGTCTTCTACTCCTCGTGGTTCAAACTTCATCATCCCGCTGCGTTCTGCGCCGGACTTCTGCGCGCGCAGCCCATGGGTTTCTACTCGCCGCAGTCCTTGGTTGCCGATGCGCGCCGGCACGGAGTGCAGGTACACGGTGCAGACATCAATGTCAGCCTCGCGCATGCCACCGTCGAGGCAGGTGGATTCGAGGTTCGGCTGGGGCTGGGGGAAGTGCGCACCATCGGCGATGCACTCGCCGAGAAAATTGTCGAACAGCGCGACCTCGGTGGACCGTTCACGTCGTTTCTCGATCTGACGGGGCGGGTGGAACTGACTACCGCACAAGCTGAATCGCTGGCGACCGCCGGTGCGCTAGCCAGCTTCGGTATCTCGCGTAGAGAAGCGCTGTGGGCAGCGGGCGCTGCGGCGGGGGAGCGCCCCGACCGCTTGCCCGGTATCGGTGCGTCGGTCACAGCTCCCACCTTGCCCGGCATGAGCGACGTCGAATTGGCGGCGGCGGATGTCTGGGCGACAGGAGTATCTCCCGACACGTACCCGACACAATTCCTCCGCCCACAGCTCGACGCGCTCGGCGTGGTGCCGGCGTCGAGACTTCTCGACATCCCGGACGGTGACCGTGTGCTGGTGGGGGGAGCAGTCACACACCGGCAGCGTCCGGCCACAGCTGCGGGCGTCACGTTCATCAACCTCGAGGACGAAACCGGCATGGTCAACGTCGTGTGTTCGGTGGGGTTGTGGGCAAAGTACCGAAAATTGGCAAATACGGCGCCGGCGTTGCTTATTCGAGGGAAGGTGCAGAATGCAGAAGGCGCTGTCACCGTCGTGGCAGACCGGATGCAGCTGATGGATCTGCGAGTCACGGCCAAATCGCGAGACTTCCGTTAACGCCTGATTCTGGCCACCGTGTTAGTGCCGAGAGACAGTTTTGTGCCGAGAGGACAAATGTGGAGCTCAACTCTGACCTCCGAGCATATGGTGCGGGTCACATTTGCTCCCTAGGGTTGTCGCTTGAGCGCGATCGATCACCACACGCAGCCGCGGTCAGTTGCCTTGCGCGTGAATATCGTCGCCTTCCAAACGCGCTGAACCAAAAGCACTTCGAGTCGAAGAGGAACTTCATGAGCACAGCGATTCTCGTCGCACACGTACACCCCGCCGATCCGTCTTCGGAGGATGCGTTCAACCGTTGGTACGACGACGTGCATATTCCGCAGGTCGTCGAACGAGTGCCCGGAGTTGTCTCCGCCTCCAGATTCTTCCTGGCGGATGTGCAGTTGCTGCCCGAGGATGCATTGCCCGCGCGCCGCTACCTGAGCATCTATCAACTCGACACGGAAGATCTCGCGGGCACCGCTCAGGCGTTGGGAAGTGCTTTGGGCGACGGAACTCTCGACATGTCCGAGGCCATCGCGACCACCGGCGACACCGGACCCGAATTGCTTTTCTACGTCCCGACCGAGAATTGAAGGGGAACGCTGACATGTCCGATCTTCTCGCGAACAAAGTTGCAATTGTCACCGGCGCAGGTGCCGGAATCGGCGCCGCCATTGCCCGGGCGTTCGGGGCGGAGGGCGCGAGGGTCGTGGTCTCCGACATCAACGGTGGCGGAGCACAGGCAGTGGCGGACTCGATCGACGGAGCTATCGCTGTCACAACTGATGTCACCGACGAACAGCAGGTCAAGGATCTCGTCGCCAGAGCGGTCGAAGAGTTCGGCGGACTGAACGTCGTAGTACCCAACGCCGGTATCGCCACCACGACCCCGCTGATCGAGACCTCGTTCGAGGACTGGCGGAAAGTGATGTCGGTCAACCTCGATGGAGTGTTCTTGACAGTGCGTCATTCGCTGCCCGCTCTCGTCGCATCCGGTGGCGGTTCGATCGTGAACATCTCGTCGATCTCGTCGACCACCGGCTCGCCTTTGATCGGCAGCTATGCCGCAGCCAAAGCAGCAGTTCGCAATCTCACCGAAACCCTGTCAGCCGAACTTCGCTTCCACGGAATCCGCGCGAATGCATTGCTGCCCGGATTCATCGATACCGACCTGGTCAAGAGTCACCAGCAGGATTTCGAGAATGCCCTCGGCCTCGAGTCCGGGGGATTCGACGACTTGATGGTCACGAAGCAGACGCGCTACGGCCGGACCGAGGAAGTTGCCGCCGCCGCAGTGTTCTTTGCGAGCGACCAGTCGTCGTGGTGCAACGGCAGCAGCCTGGTTCTCGACGGAGGGTTCACCGCTTCTCTCCTCTGAGCAGCAGAACCCTTTCCGAACGTCACCCGATCACCATTCGTGCGAGGATCCACACCATGACCAACCGCGCCGTGTACGTACTCCCGCCTGGAGGATTGAACAACCTCGAATCGAGGACGATCGAGACCCCGGGCCCGGGTGCGGGTGAGGTGACGATCGCGATCCACGCGAATTCGCTCAACCACCATGACTACCTCGTGGCGACCGGAGAGATAGCAACCGACGGTCCGCGGATCCTGTTGTCCGATGCTGCCGGGGAGGTCGTTGCGGTCGGAGACGGCGTAACGCAGTTCAGCGTCGGAGATCGCGTGATGAGCACCTATTTGCCGCATTGGCGGAGCGGCACACCGGATTTCGACGGATTCGGAAATTCGCCGGGTGACGGTGTCGACGGGTTCGCCCGCGACACCGTCACCGTGCCGGTATCTGCTGTGACAGTGATGCCGCGAAACTACACCTACGAGGAAGCCGCTACCTTGCCCACCGCAGGTTTGTCAGCGTGGCGCGCACTATTTGCCGGAGTCCCGATCATCCCAGGGTCGTCGGTGTTGATCCCTGGGACCAGCACGGTGGCGCTGTTTGCTGTCCAGCTGGCCAAAGCTGTTGGAGCTCAGGTGATCGCAACGTCGTCGGCCCCCGACAAGATGGCACGATTGGTCGAGCTCGGTGCCGATCACGTGGTCAACTACCGTGAGCGCCCGGACTGGGGTTCGGAAGCGATGCGGCTCAGCGGCGGGATCGACCTCGTCCTCGACGTCGGCGGGCCGTCCACCCTCGGCCAATCTCTGGCGGCAGTCCGACCAGGCGGGCGAATCTGCGCGCTTGGCATCATGAACGGCCCCTCGTCGTCGATCGACCTGACTTCGCTACTGACCAAACAGGTCACCATCGAAGGTGTTCTGGTGGGCAGTCGTGCACATCAGGAGGAGATGGTCGCCGGGCTGGAGAGCCTGGCGCTTCGTCCCGTCATAGATTCTTCCTACAGCCTCGACCGCCTCGCTGACGCTTTCGAGCAGCAGAAATCCGGGCAGGCCTACGGCAAGATCGTCATCACAAACCCTTGATCGCTTGCCGGTCCCAACGGGGATCGGTGAGGATTTCCGCCGAGTCGCCGACAAATGCACGTGCGGCAGTCTGGTCGCCGCTGAGGGTGAATCTCAGCCATGCGGTGAGGTAGCCCCGGAATCCTTCGCCATCTGCGGCCCAATTGTGGCCGACGCCAAGCAGTCTGCCGCGGACCGCCGGTCCGGCGGTTTTGTCGAAGTACTCAGCTTGCGGATCGGCGGTGGAGACCGGGTCGTCGGCGCCGGTCATGAAGAACGTCGGTCCGGTCAACTGGGTCACGTCGATCACGTCGACAGGTCGCGAGGCCCACCACGGGTCCGGCAAATCGAGCACCGCTGTGGAGGTGATCAGATTCGCCGACTGAGTTGCAGCGTTGATCGCGCCGCCTGCCCCCTGGGAGTGGCCGACCGAGGCAATGTTTTCGGTGTCTATCCTCTGGTGAAAAATGCTGTCAGCGTTGGTGTTCTGATCGACGACGTACTGGGCGGCACCCAGAATCTCGGTACCGTCGCCGGTCACGCTGCTGTCGGCCACCACCACGACAAAACCCCAAGAAGCGAGATGTTGCAGGAGCGCTTCGTACTCCTCGTAAGTCGCGTAGCTGCCGTTGCCGAAGGTGATGACGGGATGCCGATTGCCATCAGACGACAAGTCGGCTGGGTAGAACAGTTGGTACCCGGGAACTGAATCGGCAGCCACTTCATGCACACCCTTGGATGCATACAGATCGCTGATCGATTCCGACGCGATGGATTCGGTGGTCGCGACTTCGGGAGTTGTCGGAACCCCCGCGGTGGCATGAGTGACGGCACCGGAGAGTGCCAGCACACACGATGCAGTCACGACGGCGAACGAGTACTTGGTTCGAGAAGGCATGGGCACAAGTATGTCTTGTACGGTCGCGGTCGGTCAGGCCGAGACGGGTGTGTGCCGTTCTTCGCCGATTCGATCTCGGATGAGGAAGACGGCGATCACCCCGAAGACGACCAAGAGGACCGTCAGTAGAGAGGTGATGGCGGCGGCGCCGCTCACTTCCGTGGTCACCGAAGTGTCCAGCCCGCCGGTCGAGAGAATTGTGGTGGGGTCGGTGAGGCCGTGTAACACGATTGCGGCCCAGATCGTGCCCGTCACACGCATTGTCAGGTACATGCACATACCGAAACCGAAGGTGTAGACCACGGTGACAAGGACGGTCGACGGCTTCATCCCGGCGATCAGGTTGACCGTGTGCATGAGTGCAAACACCAGTGAAGACACGACGGCGACAAAGCGCTCGCGGTGGCCGGCGTCGCGCAGCATCTTCACTGCCAGGCCACGGGTGGCCAATTCCTCGGTCAGGCCGACGCACGCACCGAGCACCAGCAGGGCGATTACCTCGCCGGTGGTCCAGGCGCTCCAATCGGTTCCCGCCAGATGCGCAACAATGGCGGCGACCACGATGATCGGACCGATCCACATCCAACCGCGCCCACGAATGGGTTGTGGGCCGAAGACGCCGCGCAGCCAGCCGACCTTTGTCGTGAAAACCAGCAGGGCGATCCCGCCGATCGCGATGGGCAATGCGACGCCGAGGAGGATGCTGGAGGCGCTTGCCACGACATTGTCCGTATCGATCTGGTCTGCAAAAACCCGGGAGGTAACCTGCCCGACAGCAAGATAGAACGCCAGGTAGACGACTATCAGCAGGAGCACTTTCCATACGGTGGGGCGACTCCAAAAACCGGACTTTTCGGGAACCGTATTGGTCATTGTCAGATCGTAAAGGGAGCTGCACGAAAACGCGCGGGTACCGTCTATTCGGACAGCAGCGAACACGAAGGCAGGCGCAGAAGAAATGTTGGAAGTCGATTTGAATGCACTGGACACGGCTTTGGCAGCGGGTGAGCCGTTGATCGACGTCCGTGAGGCCGACGAGTTCGCTCAGGTCCGAGTTCCCGGTGCGACGCTCATTCCGCTCAGTGAATTCGTCTCTCGCGTGGGTGAAATTCCGGACGCGGAAACGGTGTACATCATCTGCGCCGTCGGTGGTCGGAGCTTGCAAGCCGCTGAGTATCTGCAGGCTCGCGGCATCAATGCCGTTTCGGTGGCCGGTGGAACGATGGCGTGGTACCAGTCGGGGCGCCAGGTCGAGACCGGCGAATAGTGCGTAACTGTTGGGGCAGCTCCCGTTTACGGAGCTGCCCCAACACGTCACTTCCGCCAGAACAGGTGGTGCGTCACGCCGCTCGGGCTCGGCACAACGTCGAGGTTGAAGCGGTCGAGTAACTCGTCAGGTGTCTCCCACAGTCGTAGACCGGATCCGAATTCGATCGGGGAGACAGCGATGTGCATCGTGTCGACCAGATCGGCGTCGAGGAATTCACGGATAGTGCTGACTCCGCCGCCGAGTCGAACGTCCTTGCCCTGCGCTGCCTCACGTGCCTGCGCGAGGGCCGTCGCGGGGTCGGCGTCGACGAAGTGGAATGTCGTGTCCGATAGCGTGAACGACGGCCGCACGTGGTGGGTCAAGACAAAAACCGGGGTGTGGAACGGTGGCTCGTCGCCCCACCAGCCCTGCCACTCGAGATTCTCCCAAGGGCCGCGGTACGGTGAGAATTTGTTGCGGCCCATGATTTCGGCGCCGATGTTGTTGGAGAAGTCCCGCGTGAAATAGTCGTCGAGGCCTCGGCTGCCGCCGGGATCGGTGCGATTGGGCCAGCTGGCCGTAGCTCCTGCCCACGCAAACATTTCACCGTGGTCCAGGCCGAACGGGCTCTCGAAGCTCTGGTCCGGACCGCAGGCTATTCCGTCACTCGAAACGCCGAAATTCTGCACTCGCAATAACTGACTCACCGTGTACTCCTGCTCTCGACAATGGTCTACGTGAGTACAGACCGTACGGCGAGCCAAAACTCATCGGTGCGAATTCATGCAGCCGCCGGTAGAACTCCACTGCGGATCGACCGGACGGTCCTGACCGCGACGGTTGCCCAGATGGGGATCAGTACGGTCAGCAGGGCAAGTGCGATTCCCAGGATCAGGGTGGAACCGGTGGCGACTCCGAAGGCATTCGCTCCGACGGCACATGCTCCGATGGGGAAGGTGAAGCTCCACCAGCCGAGCGAGAAGTCCAAGCCGCGGCGCAGTGCGTGGATGGTGACGACGGTGACGGTGACAAACGCGATCACGCCGATGATTCCGACGACGGTTCCGTAGGCGATCCCGAATTCGTGCAGGGTGTCGGCATGCTCGGGGCTGAGTGCATGCCGTGAGGCGGCGGCCAACAGGTTGGATGCCGCGATCGACTGTCCGATCACGCCCAACGGAATCCACAGTGAGGGAATGGCATTGAACGGGATCACGTCGACGCCGGCCGAACGGTTGCGTGCGAACTGCCTGGCGACGGCTACCAGAATGCCGATGGCGGCGGTCAGCGCCAGAGCGAACAGGATGTAGCAGAAAACCAGTACCGCGATGCGTGGAGCGCCTTCGGGCATGTGGGTGCTGACCGCTGCGCCGGTGGTGGCCGAGACCATCGGAGGTACGACGGGCATGAGCCAGAACGGCATTGCCGTCGCCATCCCGGCATCTCGAACGAGTCGAATCATCATCACGACGTAGGTGACCAGGCCGAGTGCCGTGCCGAGTGTCCACAGTGTCAGCGACACGGTGATCGCCACGTCGTGGCCGAGGAAGTCCGGGCCGGTGATGCCGGTTGCGGATCCCACGGTCAGCAGTGCCATTGCGACGGCGCCGTAGAAGGGGAACATCGCGGGGCTGTGCAGGTAGGCGAGGGCCTGACATCGATGTTGTGACCAATGGGTGGCAAATGCTCCGATCAAGGCGCACAGTACGAGAACCGCCAGAACCCAGAAGATCTCGGAGACCAGTTTCAAGCCCTCGATCTCCGGTTCGAGCGAAGCGGCGGCCACCGACACGATTCCCGTTCCCATCGCTGCCGCGAACCAGTTCGGAGTGATGTGGGCGAAGGTGGAACTCGTTGTGGTGGTCATGTATTTCACTGTCGTCTCATCCGGTCCGTACCGGTAGACCGGTTGTTCTTGAATGCCCACAAACTCGCCTTGTGGGTCTAATCTTGGGACTATGTCGTTGTCTCCTCGGGTGCCGGAACTCAGTGCCCTCGACGTCCTCCTTTCCGTGGGGCGTCTGGGCAGCATGGGTGCTGCCGGCCGGGAGCACGGACTCAGTCAGCAGGCGGTCAGCGCCCGGGTGCGTTCGGTCGAACGCCAACTCGGAATCAAGGTGTTCGATCGAGCGGCGACCGGTGTTCGTCCCACCGCCGAGGGCGGTCTGATTCTCGAGTGGGCAAGTCACATCCTCGTCAGTGCCGAGGAAATGGCATCGGGAGTTGCCGCACTTCGCGGTGAACGTGATGCTGCCGTCACGGTTGCCGCCAGCATGACCATCGCCGAGTATCTGGTTCCCGGATGGACGGTCGCGATGCGGCACAAGTTCCCCAACGTCGTGGCGTCGGTGAGCTTGCACAATTCCTCGGACGTCTCTGCTCAAGTTCAGGCCGG
This sequence comes from Rhodococcus sp. MH15, assembly GCF_019266045.1. Classification (NCBI taxonomy): domain Bacteria; kingdom Bacillati; phylum Actinomycetota; class Actinomycetes; order Mycobacteriales; family Nocardiaceae; genus Rhodococcus; species Rhodococcus sp. MH15. Next base: position 1,191,530 of record NZ_LPNP01000061.1, on the reverse strand, counting down.
CCAGGCCGATATCGGATTTGTCGAAGGGCCGGATGTGCCGTCGGCGCTCGCGTCGTGCGAAGTAGCGCGTGATCACCTCGTCGTGGTTGTGCCGCCGGGACACGACTGGGCGAATGGTGTGCCCGTTCCGGTCGAGGAACTCGCACGCACACCGCTGATTCAGCGAGAATCAGGGTCCGGTACGCGCCTGACGCTCGAGAATGCTGTTCCCGATTGTGTGCCGCCGCTGCTCGAGCTCACCTCGTGTACCGCTGTCAAGGCTGCGGTGGTGGCAGGCAACGCCCCGGCTGTTCTGTCGTCGCTGGCAGTTGCCGCCGACCTGACGGACGGCCGACTGGTCGCGGTCAACGTCGACGGCTTGCGGATGCCGCGTCGACTCCAAGCCGTCTGGGATCCCGATCGCGGATTGCGCGGTGCGGCAAGAGATTTCCTCGATATAGCGCTCGGATCCAACACCGCTGTTCATTCACGCTGACGGCTACGGCCGCTATCGGACGGTGTCGATCCCCGCGAGGATGAGGTTGATGCCTGCCAGAAACTGTTCTCGGTCGTCGTGGTCGCGCAACTGCGCCGTCACCTGATTGAGGAACGGGTACTTCGCAGAGTCGAGTTCTTCCCATCGCGTGGCGACGCCCGCGAGGAAAGCGGACCGATCTGTCTCACGGGGGAGCAGACGGGCGCCCGCGGCGTACTGTCCGGCGAGACCGAGCACGTAGTTCAGGAGCGCGGACGCGCAGTCGAACTGTGCCGATTCGGGAACGCCGAGCGCCTGGAGTTGCTCGCCGAGACTTTCGAAGATCTGCATCACCGCTGATTGCCACGGTTCACGTGAGAGTTGGGTGCCGACCCAGGGGTGGGCGTCGATCGCGTCGAACACGCCGAGGGTGATGGTCCGGATCGCCTCCCGTGGGGCTGCGCCTTCGGTTGCACCGGTTGTCACGCGGGCGATGACGTCGTCGGTCGCCGCGGCGAGCAGTTCGCTCTTGTTGGCAACGTGCCAGTAAATCGCCCCGCTACCTGTTGCCAGGCGTGCGGAGAGTGCGCGAAATGTCAGCGCGGCTTCGCCCTCGTCGTCGAGGATCTCGATCGCAGCCTCGACGATTCGCTCCTTCGAGAGCGCATCCGTACGTCGTTCGGTCCGCTGATTCCTGGTCGCCATGCGAACCATCTTGACATATCTGGAACGCCGTTCCAAGATGTCATTGGAACGACGTTCCAATCGAAGCCTGAAAGGAAACAAACATGAGCAACTCGATAACGATCATCGGGGCGGGCCTCGGCGGTCTGACCCTCGCGCGTGTCCTTCACGTTCATGGAATTCGGTCGAAGATCTACGAGGCGGAACTGTCGGCAGAAGCTCGCACGCAGGGCGGTCAACTCGACATCCACGAACACAACGGTCAGGCCGCGCTCGACGCTGCCGGCCTAACCGACGAGTTCCGCGCGATCATCCACGCGGGCGGCGCCGCGTCGCGCGTACTCGATCAACACGCCGCCGTGCTCCTCGACGAACCCGACGACGGCACGGGAGCACGTCCCGAGGTGCTGCGCGGCGACCTCCGTCGAATCCTGATTGATTCCCTTCCGGACTACACGATCGAATGGGGACGCAAAGTCGACACTGTGCGCTCGCTCGGAGATGATCGCCACGAGTTGACCTTCGTCGACGGTTCGACAGTGACCACCGACTTTCTCGTCGGTGCAGACGGTGCCTGGTCGAAGGTCCGGCCGCTGCTCTCCGATGCGAAGCCGGAATACGTCGGCACCACGTTCGTCGAGACCTACCTCTACGACGTCGACGAGAAGCATTCGGCTGCAGCCGAAGCCGTCGGGGACGGGGCGATGTACGCGCCCGCACCAGGAAATGCGATCGCCGCGCATCGAGAGGCGGGAGACATCGTGCACACCTACGTTCAGCTGAACCGTCCGGCGGAGTGGTTTGCCGGTATCGATTTCACCGACGCCGCCGCTGCGACAGCGCGGGTCGCGGCCGAGTTCGACGGTTGGGCACCGGAACTCACGGCGCTGATCACCGATGGCGAAACCGCTCCGATTCCGCGCGCGATCCATGCACTTCCCGACGAGCACCGATGGGATCGCGTGCCTGGGGTGACGCTCCTCGGTGACGCGGCGCACCTGATGTCCCCGTCCGGTGAGGGTGCGAACTTGGCGATGTTCGACGGCGCCGAACTGGGAAAGGCGATCGCCACGCACCCCGACGACATCGAAGGGGCACTCGCCGAGTACGAAGAAGCGATGTTCGTGCGCAGCGCATCCGAGGCCGCGGACTCGCACGTGATCCTTGATCTCTGCCTCGGTGAAGGCACACCGTATTCACTGGTCGATTTCTTCACCGGCGCTGCTTCCATATCCGGATAATGGGCGAATGCCTGTTGATTCCACTCCTTGGTCTGCCGCGATTGCGCACGTGAGCGGTCTCTCGAAGGGCGGCCCGTTGGATCGAAATCACCGGGTGACGTTGCACTTTCATCCGGACCTCCCGTCTGAACGTGGTCTGACATTGGCCTCGATCGCACGTCAAGGCACCTATGTGACCCAGTTCGAGACTCGAACGAGCAACGGCGGACTGACGGCGCATCACGGCGGCGATCGTTGGCGTTGGGAGAGTCGGATATTCGGCGGAGCTTACGACGAGCGAGAGCCCTCGGAACGGCCGAAGTACGGATCGTTGAACTTCTCCGCCGATCCCTACGGGGCATCCCCTCGGTTCGGCTCGTCCTACTTCCGGCTTGCCGAGCACACGCTCGACCGCACCACTTTCTGCTTTCCCGACAGCGTCTTCGAGCCTGATCTATTCGGAACGGCCGAAGCGATGAGCTTGGTCGACGCCGCACGGGCTGCCGAGCTCGACGATCCGCTCGACCACTACATCGAGGCGCACGTCCACGGCGCCGTCGACATCGGGACGGACGTCGAGGCGCTCGTTCTGGATCCGAGTTACCGGGGCACACGGATCGAAGAGATCGCCCACTCGCTCACGTGCCCGGTGCTGTGGCACGAGGGATACGCGGTCGATGTCGACGAGATAGCCGAACATCCCGAATACCGGGGAGCGGCCGTGATCGACCTTGCCCGAGAAATTGCGCACGGCAGGCGGCTGACGCCTGCCGTCCTGGGGCTCGCACGGGGTGCATCCTTCGATCCGCAGGACGTCAAGAAGGTTTGGCACTACATCGCTCGATTCGGCGGCAGAGCGTAGAACTGGGCATTCGCGTACAGCTGCACGTCGACGACCGCTGGTCCCGGGACCGCACATCGGTCCGAAGGTCGCGGTGAGGAAAGAGTGATTGATACGCAACATCGGGCATGAACTCCCGAAACAACTGCATCCGAAGATAGAAGTCGACCTTGATCCTCGGTCGAAGGGATGCATGAATCGATGGGCGCTCAACTCACCACCACCAGTGTCGACACACTCTGCGCGTACTGCGGGGTCGGCTGTGGTCTTGTCCTCGACATCATCACCGATCCGGAGACGGGACGTCGGAAGGCTGCGAAGTCTTCCGGTCTGAAGACACATCCCACCAACTTCGGGCGTCTGTGCACCAAAGGCACCACGACCGCAGACATGCTCGCAGGCCCGGGGCGCATGGAATCTGCATATCGCCGTCCGCGCCGAGGTGATGCGATCGAAGCGGCGGACATGGCCGCAGTCATCACTGACACCGCCCAGCGCCTGCGGGCAATCATCGACGAGCACGGTCCCGACGCGTTTGCGTTGTACGTGTCCGGGCAGATGTCACTCGAAGCTCAGTACCTGTCGAACAAACTGGCCAAGGGCTTCATCGGGACCAATCAGATCGAATCGAATTCCCGTTTGTGCATGGCAAGTGCCGGCACCGGATACAAGCAATCGCTCGGGGCCGACGGACCGCCCGGTTCCTATCAGGACTTCGAACATGCCGACGTGTTCTTCGTGACCGGCGCGAACATGGCGGACTGCCATCCGATCCTCTTCCTCCGAATGCAGGAGCGGGTCAAGGCAGGCGCGAAGCTGATCGTCGTCGATCCTCGACGCACCGCCACCGCCGACAAGGCGAACTTGTTCCTGCAGATCGCTCCCGGCACCGATCTCGCGCTACTCAACGGACTACTCCACCTGCTCGTCGTAAACGGCCACACAGATCCGGACTTCATCGCCGACTTCACCGAAGGCTGGGAGGTCATGCCCAGTTTCCTCGCGGAGTACACGCCTGCGAAGGTCAGCGAGATCACCGGTATCTCCGAAGCCGACATCCACACGGCAGCGCAGTGGATCGGTGAGGCCGTCAACTGGATGAGCTGTTGGACAATGGGTTTGAACCAGAGCACCCACGGCACGTGGAACACCAACGCCATCTGCAACCTTCACCTTGCGACCGGTGCGATCTGCAAGCCCGGCAGCGGTCCGTTCTCGTTGACCGGTCAGCCGAACGCCATGGGTGGGCGTGAAATGGGCTACATGGGGCCAGGTTTGCCAGGTCAGCGCGCCGTGATGGTCGACGCCGATCGCGACTTCGTCGAGGACCGATGGGGGATCCCGCAGGGCTCGCTGCGCACCGACATCGGCGGTGGCACCATCGACATGTTCTCCCGAATGGCGGCGGGTGACATCAAAGCGTGCTGGATCATCTGCACCAATCCCGTTGCGACGGTAGCCAACCGCAAGACCGTCATCGACGGCTTGGAGAAGGCCGACCTCGTCATCACCCAGGATGCTTTCCTGGGCACCGAGACCAACGAATACGCCGATGTTCTGCTGCCTGCTTCGCTGTGGACAGAGTCCGACGGAGTGATGATCAATTCCGAACGCAACCTGACGCTCTTTCAGCAGGCACTGGATCCGGTTGGGCAGGCGCTGCCTGATTGGCAGATCATCGCCCGGATCGCCTGCGAGATGGGGTACGCCGAAGCGTTCACCTACACCTGTGCCGAAGAGGTGTTCGAAGAGATCAAGCAGTTCTGGAATCCGAAGACCGGCTACGACTTACGCGGCGTCACCTACGAGCGCCTCCGCAAGACATCGATCCAGTGGCCATGCCCGCCAGACAGTGATCAGGACCGTCATCCCATCCGATACGTCAATGACGGTGTCAGTCAAAGACTCCTGATCCGCGAGGACGGCAGCACTCCGAGGCTCGCATTTCCCACCGCCACTGGCCGTGCGATGTTCTTCGCACGGCCGCACATGCTTCCCGCCGAAATGCCCGACGACGACTACCCCTTCCTGCTCAACACCGGTCGTCTCGCGCACCAGTGGCACACCATGACCAAGACCGGCAAGGTGGCCAAGTTGAACAAGCTCAACCCAGGTCCCTTCGTCGAGATCCATCCCGACGACGCCGCCAGGCTCGGCATCGTCGACCAGGATGCGATCGAGGTTGCCTCACGCCGCGGTCGCGCTGTGCTTCCGGCTGTTGTCACCGACCGAGTGCGTCCGGGGAACTGCTTTGCCCCATTTCACTGGAACGACGCCTTCGGTGAATATCTGTCCATCAACGCCGTCACCAACGACGCCATCGACCCTGCCTCGCAGCAACCGGAGTTCAAAGCCTGCGCTGTCACTATGACGAAGGTCGTCGTGAACACACCTGAAACAGTGCTCGCCGAGGCGGCGCTGGTGGCTCCCGCGCCAGCTGATCGGGCTTTGTCGCGAACCGATGTCCTCGCAGATGTCCTCGGTCAAACAGGAACACCTGCAGTGGTATTCGATGCGCTCCAGCAGAGCTACCTGGCCGGCCTTCTCGCTGCGTTGCGTGCGGACGCCGATCGCACTGCCGGGGTACCTACCTTGCCGTCGACGGCACCCTTCGATGCCGAAAAGCGGATGTGGGTCGACGGTGTTCTGGCCGGCCTGTACTCGCGGATCTCACTTCCTGACACCGACGGGCCTGCGTTGTCATCGAGTCCGAGTATTGGATCCGAGCGCGCGCCGATCGTGGTGCTCTGGGCATCCCAGACCGGAAACGCGGAAGAATTCGCTGCTGAGTGCGCCACTCGTCTCGGGGGAATCGGCCTGCCCGTGGTGATGCACGCGATGGACGAGTTTCCCGCCGCCGACCTGGCAGCTACCAGAGAGGTCCTGCTGATCACCAGTACCTCCGGTGACGGCGAATCTCCGGACAACGGCAGCGGTTTCTGGGATGCGTTGTCTGCTGACACGGCGCCCCGCATGTCCGAGACACGTTATGCAGTAATCGCTTTCGGCGACTCGAACTATGCCGACTTCTGTGGACACGGACGAAAGCTCGACGCCCGCCTTGCTGAACTGGGGGCCAGTCGTATCGTCGATCGCGCCGACTGCGAGCCCGATTTCGAGGACACCGCTGCTGGATGGCTGGAGGCGGTCACGGCTGAGCTTCGGAGCTCGGTGGCCGGCGAGACGACCGACGTTCTCGTTGCAAAGAAGAATTCTGGGACAACCGTTGCAGCCGAGCCGATTTCACCGGCGATGTCGCCGCCGCTGCGATACAACAAGAAGGCGCCACTGACCACAGCCTTGACGCGCAATGTCGTGCTCAACCGTCCGGGTTCTTCCAAAGACGTGCGGCAGTTGGGCTTTCACCTTCCAGGTGACACGGTCAGTTACGAAGCCGGCGACGCTCTCGGAGTCTGGCCCCGAAACAGCTCTCCGTTTGTCGACGAGTGGCTCACCCTTACTGGCCTCGACGGTGACGAGACCGTCGAACTGGGGCAGTACGGGGAAATGACGCTGCGTACCGCGCTCACCGAGCGCCTGGAGATCACTCGAATCTCGACCGACATGATTCGATTCGTGCATCAACGAACCCGCGATTCGGACCTGGCCGAGTTGTTGAAGCCGGAGAATGTCTCCACGTTCAAAGACTGGTCGTGGGGACGACAGTCCGTCGACATTCTCGCGCAGTCGCCCGTTCGTGCCTCGACAGACGAATGGCTCTCGCTGCTCAAACCGATTCAGCCGCGGCTGTATTCGATATCTTCCAGTCCGAAGGAGAACCCACGCGAAGTGCAGTTGACGGTGTCCGCGGTGCGATACAACGTTGCGGGTGTCCCACGGCGTGGAGTGTGCTCGACTTACCTCGCCGACCACGCTCACGATGACGACATCGGTATCTACGTGCAGAAGTCGACCCACTTCCGGCCACCTTCCGATCCCGAGACCCCGATGATCATGGTCGGTCCGGGGACCGGCATTGCACCGTTCCGTGCCTTCCTGCATGAGCGGCGGGCATTGGGGCACACGGGCCCGAACTGGCTGTTCTTCGGAGAACAACACGCCGCGACCGACTTCTACTACCGCGAAGAAATCGAAGAATTGCGGAAAGACGGATTCCTCACCGAACTCGACCTCGCGTTTTCCCGGGATCAAGCCGACAAGGTCTATGTGCAGGACCGGATGCGTGAGCGGGGTGCGCTGCTGTGGGAGTGGTTGCAGAAGGGAGCGCACTTCTACGTCTGCGGCGATGCCAACCGGATGGCCAAGGACGTCGACAGTGCCCTCAACGGGGTGGTCGCTCAGCACGGAAAACTGGCACCTCGCAGTGCCGAGGCGTACGTGAAGGCTCTTTCGGCGGAGAAGCGCTATGTCCGGGACGTCTACTGACGTCGATCAGACAGCGCCCTTGAACCCGTGCTGACGCCAGGCCTCGTACGTCACGAGGGCGGCAGCGTTGGACAGGTTGAGGGACCGGCGTCCGGGCAGCATCGGGATACGCAGGCGCTCGGTGACGTGTTCATCCGCCAATACTTCTTCGGACAGTCCGGTGGGTTCGGGCCCGAACAGCAGGACGTCGCCGGGTTGGTAGGCGATATCGGCATACGACGTGGTCGCGTGCGCGGTGAAGGCGAATACGCGAGCGGGGGTGACGGCTTCCCAGGCAGCGGTCAGGTTTTCGTGGACCGTGACAGTCGCCAGGTCGTGGTAGTCCAAGCCTGCGCGCTTGAGCTTCGGCTCCGACAAGTCGAACCCGAGAGGGCCGACCAGGTGGAGTTCGCAACCGGTGCCCGCGACCATGCGGATCGCGTTTCCGGTGTTGGGTGGGATGCGGGGCTCGTGGAACATCACTCGGAACACTCGAGGAACTGTACCGGGCGACGTATCGGTGCCCACGTCCGTGAGAAGACCCGGTCGGGAAGTGTGGGCGAATTGGTAACAAACCGGCCAGTCCGTGCGAATCTATTTCCGGCACTCTTCGCAGAACGGACATTTTGATGAACCCTCCCGCCGGTTGGAACCCCGACCCCTTCGACCCCACGATCGACCGTTACTGGGACGGTCAGCAGTGGACCGCGCAGACACGGCCCAAGGGCGTCGACGCACCCACTCAGGCTTTCGGCACTCCCACGCAGGTCTTCGGCGCACCCGGATCGGCGGTGCCGGTCACTAGCGCCGAGGAAGGCAAGACGCGGCGTAAGTGGCCGTGGATCGCCGGCGCGGCAGTCGTGGGGCTGGTTGCCATCGCCGCGGCGACGGGAGCGGGCAAGTCGGAAGAATCGACGACGCCTGCTGCGACCTCTTCGACGACAGCTGCAGCGACGACAACCAAAAGCACGGTCCCGTCGACGACGAAGACCACGACTTCGTCCCTCTTGCCGACGACGACAACGATCGTGCCGCCACCGACGACAACCACCGTGGCAATAGTGCCGCTGGTTCCGCAGGTCCCGGAGACCACGACTACGCCGTATGTTCCGCCCGCTCCGGCGTACACACCGCCGAAGACAACGGAACCGGCGTACGTTCCGCCGCCGGCCAAGGTGCCCGACGCGGGGGTGTATTACGCCAACTGTGCAGCCGTGCGAGCGGCCGGTGCTGCCCCGATCTACCGCGGCGATCCCGGCTATTCGTCCAAGCTTGATCGTGACGGTGACGGCGTGGCCTGCGAGACCTAGGCGATCGAACCGGTGTCGGTGCGGCGGGGCAGTATGGACGGCATGCTCCCCGAAGAATCCGACGATGTCGTCGGCGAAGACTATTCAGACGCGCGGCTGGCCGGGCAGAAGTGGCGTCAGCGCACTTTCACCAACTGCAATTTCCGAGACGCCGACCTCACCGGACTCACGACGGAGTCGGTGGTGTTCACGGATTGTGATTTCACCGGCACCGATCTGGGGGAGTCCGTGCACACGGGAACTGCGTTCCGCTCGTGCAATTTTGCCCGGACCAGCCTGTGGCACAGCACGTTCCGAAACTGCAGTCTGCTCGGGTCGACGTTCGACGGTTGCCGCATCCGGCCGTTGACGCTCGACGAAGTCGACTTCTCGTTGACCTCACTCGGCGGGGCGGACCTGAGAAAGATCGACTTCACCTCATGCCGCTTCCGTGAAGCGAACCTGGTTCGGGCCGACATGCGGGGCGCGGTGCTGGCGTCGGCGGATCTGTCCGGTGCTCGTACGGGTGGACTCAAACTCGAAGGTGCAGACCTGCGCGGTGCACGGATCGATCCGAGCCTGTGGACGTCCGCGTCCGTCGGAAACGCGCAGATCGAGTTGATGCAGGCGGTGGCGTACGCGTCGGCGCACGGTCTTGTCGTCGACATGAAGTAGCAGCGCCTAGCTCTCCAAGCGCTCCTCGAGGCGCACCGTCACCAGCTCGCCGGTCTCCTTGCCGATGGCTTTGCGAAGATCGGCTTTGACCGGCAGCTTGTGGTTACCGTCTCCCAACGCCATGAACGAACTCTGGAACGGATGTCCGTCGATCGTCCCGCGTACCTTGACCAGGCCGCGGGTGCCGAAGAACTCGGCGGACTCCGGCCAGATCACATAAGTCCACCCGCCCTTGGCGTCGCTCTTCTGCAGGGAGGCCGTGAATTCCTTGTCCAGCAACATGATGTCGGTCCTTTCGAACTCGTCCCAGTCGATCAGCGGATGAATTCCCGTGCGAGCAGATCCATCAGCAGCCCGTCCTTCCACACACCATGGCGATCTCGCGAATACTCGCGCATCACCCCGACGTCTTTGAACCCCACCGATCGGTAGCACGCGATGGCGACGGAGTTGTCGACTTCCGGGTCGATGACCAGACGGTGGAATGCGAGGTCGTCGATCAGGTGGGCACACAGCACGCGAATCGATTCGCGACCGAACCCTCGGCCGTGGAAGTCGGGATCGAGGAACAAGTCGAGCCCGGCGTGGCGGAAGTCGGGGTTGTCCTCCGCCTCATACCACTGGATGAAGCCGATCAGGTGGTCGCCGTGGAAGATGCTGTAGCGCGTGGTGCCAGCCTCCGGCGCTGCAGGCCAGTCGTCGTCGGGATTTTGCCACCAGTGCACGACGTCCGGGTGCAGGTGAATTGCTCGCAGACGGGCGTGATGATCGGGCGCGACGGGGGAGAGGAGCACCCTCGGGCCGCGTAGTTCCGGAGCCGTTGTCACTCATCGACCCTAACCTGGAACAATGGTCGCCGTGACTGCAACGATCCTCGACGGCAAAGCTACCCGCGACGAAATCTTCGAAGACCTGAAGGTGCGGGTGAGCGCTCTGAAGGCAGAGGGCATCACACCCGGCTTGGGCACCATCCTGGTGGGCGACGACCCCGGATCCGCGGCTTACGTGCGCGGCAAGCACAACGACTGCGCCAAGGTCGGTATCAATTCTTTGCGACGCGACCTGCCTGCCGACATCACGCAGGAGCAGCTCAATGCGACGATCGACGAGCTCAATGCCAATCCCGAGTGCACCGGCTACATCGTGCAGTTGCCGCTTCCCAAGCACCTTGACGAGAACGCAGCCCTCGAGCGCATCGACCCCGACAAGGACGCCGACGGCTTGCACCCGGTCAACCTCGGTCGACTGGTGTTGGGCAAGGAAGCCCCGCTGCCGTGCACCCCGCGCGGAATCCTGCATCTCCTGCGCCGCTACGAGGTCCCTATTGCAGGCGCACACGTGGTGGTAGTCGGACGAGGCGTCACAGTCGGTCGCCCGATCGGATTGCTGCTGACGCGTCGTAGCGAGAACGCGACGGTCACGCTCTGCCACACCGGTACCCGCGATCTCGCGGCCGAGGTTCGCCGCGCCGACATCATCGTCGCTGCCGCCGGCGTTCCCGGCCTCATCACCGCAGACATGGTCAAGCCCGGGGCAGCGGTCCTCGACGTCGGCGTCAGTCGCACCGACGACGGCCTGCGCGGCGACGTCGCAGCCGACGTCAACGAGGTCGCCGGCTTCGTCTCACCCAACCCCGGTGGTGTCGGACCGCTGACCCGCGCGTTCCTGATCACCAACGTGGTCGAGCGCGCCGAGCGGGTTCTGGCCGGAGTCTGAGTCCGATGTCCTCACTGGTCGGCCTCGCGAAGAAGAATCTGCCCATGCTCGCGGTCCTCGCCGTGATCGCGGCGGCCGTGGTTCTCGTGCTGGCCGACCGGTGGCGCCGCGGCGCCCTCGTCTTCGGTGTTGCCGTCATCATCGGAGCTGCCGCTCGGTGGTTCGTTCCCGAGAACCGTGTGGGGTTGCTCGCGGTGCGTGGAAGGGTCTTCGACACTGCGGCGATGGGCGTTATGGGTGTGCTGATCGCGACGCTCGCCCTGACCATCGATCCGCTCGGTACCGACTGAGAAGATCAGTCCCCGTAGAACGAGCGAATATCGATATCACTCAAAGGGATCCACTCCGGTGAATGTGCGGATGTCGACTTCTTTCCAGCCTTGACCGTTGCACTCCGTAACGTCACCGCAAGTGCAGGTTCCTCGTCGATTCGCCCGGCGAGGGCGTAGATCGCGGCGAGATGGTGAACGCACGGCGAGCGTCTACCTGAGCAGTCGCAGCTGGCAGTGCACTCCGAAAGATCAACGGCTACTGCGATATTTCGAGCCTGCAGTTCGGTGACGATGCTGTCCGGCAGTTCGCCGGTGGAGACGGATCTGTTCGCCTTTCCAGCCGAACGGAGAAGGCTCTTCACTGCAGCGATCTCGGATTTGGTCCAGAGCGGGACACCAATCCTCACTGACGAAGTTTTTGCCTTGGTGCTCACCTCGGCGACGACGGTCCCCGACGAGACGACGGTGAACTCCACGGAACCGTTGCGTGCCAGGGTGCGAGCCGTCGGCAGGGACGGGTTCGGACCGGACGCCGCGGTCCGCTCCACCGTGCGCAGCCACGCTCGACCCCAAGCGGTGACGCCGAATTCGTTGGCCATCAGATGATCACCGCGCCGTCGAGTTCGAGAAGTTCACGCAGTTCGGTGTCGGGGAGATCGGCCAGCGCGGCCTCGACGTTCCCGGAGACAGCATCGGCCACAGCTCGTTTGGACTCGTGCATCGCTGCTATGTGATCCTCCACGGTACCGCCCGTCACCAAGGTGTGGACGTTGACGGTGCGTTTCTGGCCGATGCGGTGTGCCCGGTCGGTTGCTTGATCCTCGACGGCTGGGTTCCACCACCGGTCGTAGTGCACGACATGACTTGCGCGCGTGAGGTTGAGGCCGAAGCCGGCGGCGCGCAAGCTCAGAATCAGAACCGGTGGTGAATCCGTCTCGTTCTGGAACGCGTCGACCATCGCGTCTCGTTTGTCGGTGTTCAGGCCGCCGTGGAGGAAAGGCACGGCGCCGATTCCCAGTTCGGCTCCCAGGTGTCGCGAGAGCATCTCGCCCATCGTCCGGTACTGCGTGAATATCAGCGCGCGATCGCCGTCGTCGACGATCTCGGCGATCATTTCCGTTGCGCGGTCGAGCTTTCCGGATCTTCCGTAGAGGTCGTCCGTATCGCCGGTGACCTGCGCCGGGTGATTGCATACCTGCTTGAGAGTGGTCAGAAGCGCAAGGATGTTGCCACGCCGGGCAATTCCCGTGCCCAATCCGGAGTCGAACGCATCGGCAACTGCCGACCGGTAGATGCGCGCCTGTTCCGACGTCAGAGTGCACGAGACCGTGGAGAACTGCTTGGGCGGAAGATCCTTTGCCACTGTGTCTTTGGTTCTGCGCAGAATGAAGGGATCGATGACCGCGGCAAGCCTGGTCGCCGCGGTGGCCGATCGACCGGATTCGATCGGTACGGCAAAGCGTTGACGAAACCGTGCGCGAGTTCCGAGGACGTCGGGATTGGCGACGCGAAAGAGCGACCACAATTCTTCGAGACGGTTCTCCACCGGCGTGCCGGTCATCGCTACCTTGACGTCCGCCGACAACTGCATTGCTGCTTTCGCGGCGAGGGAAGCGGGGTTCTTGATCTGTTGCGCCTCGTCGAAGACCACTGAACTCCAATGGACCGGGGCCAATTGGGCTGCGTCGGAACGCAAGACGCTGTAGCTGGTCAGAACCGTAGTGCCGGCGGGGATACGAGTGGGAAGTGCACGGGCGGCCCCGTGATGAACGTGCAGTGGCAGATGCGGAGCGAATCGCTCGATCTCGCGGCGCCAGTTTCCTATCACCGAGGTGGGACACACAACCAGATGCGGACCGTCGCCGGCGCGGATCGCGATCATCGAAATCGCTTGCAGTGTCTTACCCAAACCCATCTCATCGGCCAAGATCCCACCGCCCGAACCCGACAGAGCCGTCAGCCAGGCAACTCCCTGCATTTGATACGGGCGCAGAGTCGCCTGAATCTTTGCTCGGCGAAGACTCTCGATGGCTGCGCGCGCTTCCGTGAACAACCGCACCGTGGACGCGGCGCTTCGGATCTTCGTGTCGTCGCGCTCGATAGCGGCATGCGCTGCGGTCGGAATGTCATGTGCGCCGGTGTCGATGACGCGCTTCCACGCGAGCAGCGACGATCCGAGGTCGCCGCGACCAGCATCGAGGTTGTGGAACGCGTCGATCGCGGTGGTGAGGTCGAGCAGTTGCGCTCCGACGTCGGTTGCTGTGATCGACTCGTCGACCGGGATCGCAAGCCTGCACACGCCCGGCGACCCGGTCGGCATCCCCAGTGCCGACAGCCGCGTTGCCGGGTCTGCGTCACCCCAGAACGCGAAGGACATGTGCTCGGGAATGTACGTAGCCTGCAGGCGCGTCGAGCATGGCTGATTCACGTTCGCCGATGCTAGCCGCGCCGGCTCACGTTCGCCAATGAGAATGTCGGGAAAACCCGCAGATCAGCTGTGGTTTTCCCGACATTGACGAATCCTGAAAACGTGGCTCTGTGCCGAATCAGCGAGCCGTACGCGCGAACTCCATCGTTCGGCGAAGCAGTCCGGCGACGGCGTCCGCCTCCGTCAGGAAGCCGTCGTGGCCGTCCTTGGACTTGAGAATCTCGAGGCCGCTGCACGTGGAAATTCCGTCGGCGATCTCCTCCTGCAAGCGAAGGGGATACAGCCGATCCGAGTCGACGCCGCCCACCACGACCGGTGCCGTGATCGATGCCAACGCCGCCGCAACACCGCCGCGTCCACGACCGATGTCGTGCCGGTTCATGGCCTCGGTCAGGAGGACGTACGTGCTCGGGTCGAAGCGGTCGACCAGCTTGTCTGCCTGATGTTCCAGGTAACTCTGTACGGCGTATCGTCCACCGTTCCAAGGATTTTCGTCGTTCTGAGCGGAGTTCTCGAAGCGTGCGTCAAGTTCGGCCTCGGTGCGGTACGTGAGGTGCGCGATGCGACGGGCGATGCCGAGTCCGGCGCGAGGTGCCCGCCCCGTTCCGTGGTAGTCACCGCCCTGCCAATCCGGATCGGAGACGATGGCAGCGATCTGCGTCGTCTGGGTGCCGATCTGATCTGCAGTGGCCCGTGAACCGGTTGCGAGAACCAACGCGGAGCGAATGCCGTCCGGGTAGGTAACTGCCCATTCGAGGGTGCGCATGCCCCCCATGGATCCGCCGACTACCGAGGCCAACTGGTCGATCCCGAGGAGATCGACGAGCTTCTTCTCCGCCGCGATCTGATCCCGGATGGAGATCTCCGGGAACCTGCTGCCCCACGGCTTGCCGTCGTCGGCCGGCGAACTGGGACCGGTCGTGCCGCGACAACCACCGAGGACATTGGTTGCGATGACGCACCATTCGCCGGTGTCGATCGGTTCGCCGGGGCCGACCATCCCGTTCCACCAGCCGGGGGAGGGCTGATTCGCGGAGATCGGTCCGGTGACGTGTGAGTCTCCGGTCAGTGCGTGCTCGACGAGTACGACGTTGTCGCGGTTCGGGGAAAGCTCACCCCACCGCTGAACGGCGAGCGAAACCGATGGGATTGCCGCGCCGCTCTCGAGTTCCAAGGCACCGATGTCGACGAACCCCACCTGGCCGTCGGGTGGGGGCAGGAGGTCGATCCTGGGCTCCAATTCGTTCACGGTCACGAGTTTGCCACCGCTGCCAGGCCGACGGTGAGATCGGCGAGGATGTCGTCGATTCCTTCGATGCCGACCGCGAGGCGGACGAGCCCGGGGGTGACACCGGAGGCGAGCTGCTCTTCGGGGGTGAGCTGCGAGTGTGTCGTCGACGCGGGGTGGATGACGAGTGAGCGAACGTCACCGATGTTGGCGACGTGGCTGTGCAGCGTCAGGGCGTTGACGAACGTCTTGCCCGCATCGATACCGCCGGGCAGCTCGAAGGTGACGATTGCGCCGGTTCCCTTGGGCGTCAGCTGCTTTCCACGTTCGAACCATGGCGAGGAGGGAAGTCCCGCGTAGGAAACGGAGGCGACCTCGACGTGACCGTCGAGGAATTCGGCGACCTTCTGTGCATTGGATACGTGGCGCTCGATGCGCAGGCTCAAGGTTTCGATACCCTGCGCGATGAGGAACGCGTTGAACGGCGCCACGGCGGAACCGAGATCGCGCAGCAGTTGGACGCGGGCCTTGAGTGCGAACGCCGGCGCGCCGAGGTCCGCGAAGGTGACGCCGTGGTAGCTGGGATCAGGCGTCGTGAAGTTCGTGTGGCGACCCTGCGTCCAGTCGAAAGTGCCACCGTCGACGATGACGCCGGCGATCGCGGTGCCGTGTCCACCAAGGTATTTGGTGGCGGAGTGAACGACGATGTCGGCGCCGTGTTCGAGTGGGCGAAGCAGGTACGGCGTCGCGACTGTGTTGTCCACGATCAACGGAAGACCGTTCTCGTGGGCCAGTGACGAGATACCGGGTAGGTCGAGGATGTGGTTCTTCGGATTGGCGATCGTTTCGCCGTAGAACGCCTTCGTGTTCGGGCGAATGGCTTCGCGCCACTGCTCGAGATTGTCGGGATCCTCGACGAACGTGACTTCGATGCCCAGCTTACGAAGGGTGTAATGCAGGAGGTTGTACGTGCCGCCGTACAGGTACGGGCTGGAGACGATGTGGTCGCCGGCCTCGGCGATGTTGAGGATCGCGATGGTCTCGGCGGCCTGACCCGAGGAGAGGAGGAGTGCGGCGACTCCGCCTTCGAGGGCAGCGATGCGCTGCTCGACGGCGTCCTGTGTGGGATTCATGATCCGCGTGTAGATGTTGCCCGGCTCGGCG
This sequence comes from Rhodococcus sp. MH15, assembly GCF_019266045.1. Taxonomy (NCBI): domain Bacteria; kingdom Bacillati; phylum Actinomycetota; class Actinomycetes; order Mycobacteriales; family Nocardiaceae; genus Rhodococcus; species Rhodococcus sp. MH15. The sequence goes on along the minus strand of NZ_LPNP01000061.1, from coordinate 1,175,194 downwards.
AGGCCGAACAGTGCCGCAGCGTGATCGGTGCTGTCGAAGACGTAGCTGGTGGTCTGGTAGATCGGCAGAGCGCGCGCGTTGGTGGCGGTGTCCGCTGTTTGTCCGGCGTGCACCTGCTTGGTCTCGAACGACCAGTTCGCGGTCGGATCCGAAGTTGCTGCGGCGTCGGCTGTGTTGTCGGTCATGATTTGTTCACTCCAGTGGTCTGACGGATAGATGTCGGACGGGGGCGAATGATCGCCGCCCCGTGCTGGGGTCTATCTACAAGTGCGACACATACTGAAATACCTCCGTGGGGCTCGGCCCGGTCTGGGGTCCGTCCCTGTCGGACCCGCGCTTGTCACCCGAATTGCGGTGGAACTGCGCGAGCAGATCCACGTCGGGAAACCTGGTCATCACCCGGGGCACCCCACCGCGGTTGGAGGGTTGCCGTCCAGCGAGCCGGGGCTTGACGCTGGCACTCATGACCAAGTCGGATTCTACCGGGAAGTGAGCGCAGTCCTGACACGGGGCGAAATGTGAGCCGCAACCGCACGCGAGGCAGAGCGACGCAGCCCACTAGCAGGCAAAAGTTACTCGCGAGTAGAGACCGATGAGTGGACCTGCCGGTTGCGGCCTCACGGGTTAGCAGTACGCTTGTCTTGTTTGGGACTCATCTCCCGAGATCAGTCCACACCGTCTAGGTTTGATAATCGAACCGTTCGCGGACCCACTCACAAAGTGTGACCGCAACCGTGTAACCAGGGAAACTTCCTAGGAGGACGCGAAGCACCCATGTCCAAAATCAAGGTTGAGGGCACCGTCGTCGAACTCGACGGCGATGAGATGACGCGCATTATCTGGCAGTTCATCAAAGACAAGTTGATCCATCCGTATCTCGATGTGAACCTCGAGTACTACGACCTCGGTATCGAGTACCGCGACGAGACCGACGACCAGGTCACCATCGACGCAGCGCACGCGATCCAGAAGCACGGCGTCGGCGTCAAATGCGCCACGATCACGCCGGACGAGGCACGTGTCGAGGAATTCGGTCTCAAGAAGATGTGGCGTTCCCCGAACGGAACGATCCGCAACATTCTCGGCGGCACGATCTTCCGCGCACCGATCATCATCTCCAACGTTCCGCGACTCGTTCCGGGCTGGACCAAGCCGATCATCATCGGCCGTCACGCATTCGGCGACCAGTACCGCGCCACAGACTTCAAGGTCCCCGGCCCCGGCAAGGTGATGATCACCTACACGCCTGAGGACGGCAGCGCACCGATCGAGCACGAACTGGTCAACTTCCCCGAAGAGGGCGGCGTCGTCCAGGGGCAGTACAACTTCACCACGTCCATCCGTGACTTCGCTCGCGCGTCGCTCACCTACGGACTGCAGCAGAACTACCCGGTGTACCTGTCCACCAAGAACACCATTCTCAAGGCGTACGACGGTGCCTTCAAGGACATCTTCCAGCACGTCTACGAGACCGAGTTCAAGGCTGAGTTCGATGCTGCAGGTCTGACCTACGAGCACCGCCTCATCGACGACATGGTCGCTTCCGCACTCAAGTGGGAGGGCGGATACGTCTGGGCATGCAAGAACTACGACGGCGACGTCCAGTCCGACACCGTGGCCCAGGGCTTCGGCTCGCTCGGCCTCATGACGTCGGTTCTGCTGACACCGGACGGAAAGACCTGTGAGGCAGAGGCTGCTCACGGCACCGTGACGCGTCACTACCGTCAGCACCAGCAGGGCAAGCCCACCTCGACCAACCCGATCGCGTCCATCTTCGCGTGGACCCGCGGGCTCGAGCATCGTGGCAAGCTCGACAGCACCCCTGAGGTCATCGGCTTCGCGCAGGCGCTCGAAGACGTTGTCATCAAGACCGTCGAAAGCGGCCAGATGACCAAGGACCTCTCGATGCTGGTCGGCGGCGATCAGGGCTACCTGACCACCGAGGAGTTCCTCGGCGCGCTCGACGTGAACCTGCAGAAGGCCATGGCCGCGAAGTAGATTCACCGCTTCACCTGTCAAATGGGACGTCTGGGAAACCAGGCGTCCCATTTGTGTTCGCGGTCTCACGTGAGTGAACTCACCCGCTCTCACTTGGAAGTTCAACCAGATGTGAGACCACAATTGATCAGTGACTTCGTCTACCCTCTCCCGTTCTGACACCTCGACACCCGGGGTTCGTTCCGCCAGAGGTCCGGCGATGCTCGCTCTCGCTCTCGGCGGTTTCGGTATCGGCACAACCGAGTTCGTCGCCATGGGGTTGCTCCCGGAAATGGCATCCGGACTCGGTGTCTCGGAACCCGTCGCGGGTCACGTGATCTCGGCGTACGCGCTCGGGGTTGTCGTCGGCGCTCCGCTGATCGCTGCACTCACCGCACGAGTACCGCGCCGCACCCTGTTGATCGCACTCATGGTCGCGTTCACCGTCGGCAATGCCGCCACGGTTTTCGCGCCCTCGTACACGACGCTGATGATGGCCCGCTTCGTCGCCGGATTGCCGCACGGCGCGTATTTCGGAGTCGCCGCACTGGTCGCAGCTCACCTGGCCGAACCGGGAAAACGCGCGAAGGCCGTCGCCATGGTGATGATGGGTCTTTCCGTGGCCAACGTGATCGGGGTACCGGTCGCGGCCTGGATCGGCCAGGCACTCGGCTGGCGCAGCGCCTTCGCCTTGGTCGCCGTGATCGGAGTGGCAACCGTTGCTTCGCTCTTCGTCTGGATTCCGCGTTTGGACGGCATGCCGGTGACGAATCCGATCACCGAACTCGGGGCACTGGGCCGCGTTCAGGTGTGGATGACCCTGATCGTGGGCATGGTCGGATTCGGCGGGATGTTTGCCGTCTACACCTACATCAGTACGACTCTCACCGACGTGTCCGGGCTTGGCGCTTCGTTCATTCCCCTCGCACTCATGCTGTACGGACTGGGCATGGTGGCCGGCAACTTCGTCGGTGGATACCTCGCGGATCGCGCACTGATGAAGGGCTTGTTCCTGTCGATGGGATCCCTCGTGGTCATCCTCGCGATCTTCGTTATCGCCGTGCGCAATCCGTACACGGCGCTCGTCTTCGTCTTCCTCATCGGGCTCGCCGGGTCGTCGATGGTGCCTGGCCTCCAGACACGGTTGATGGATGTCGCCGAGGATGCTCAGACCTTGGCCGCGTCTCTCAATCACGCCGCACTCAACATCGCCAACGCCTTCGGAGCGTGGATCGGCGGCGTCGTCATCGCAGCCGGTTACGGGTACACCGCGCCGGCAGCGGTGGGGTCGTTGCTGGCCGTCGCGGGTCTCGTCGTGCTGTCGGTAGCGGTGATTCTGCAGCGTAGGGCCGCGCGCTGACCTGGGCGCCCATCCGCGTCGGTGGAATCGGCTACGGTGCTTGCCGTGCCACAAACTGCTGACTCCCACATTCTTGCGCCCCACACCATCACGTCCGTGAACGTCAACGGCGTTCGCGCAGCGGCCCGCAAGGGCATGCTCGACTGGCTGGAGAAGACGTCGGCGGATTTCATCTGCCTTCAGGAAACGCGTGCGTCGGACGACCAGCTTCGCGAGACCCTCGAGCCGGCACTCGGCAACGGATGGTTCCTGGTCTCCGCCGAGCCGTCCGCGAAGGGACGCAACGGAGTCGCGGTGCTCTCACGCATGGAACCTGACGCGGTGCGGATCGGTCACGGGGACGACGAGTTTCTCGACGCCGGTCGATACATCGAAGCCGACTTCGCGGATCTGACCGTCGCGAGCCTGTACCTGCCCTCCGGTGAGGCGCTCACGCCGAAGCAGGAGGAGAAGGAGCGGTTCATGGCGTCCTTCGCAGTTCACCTCGCTACCACCGCTGCGGCGGCCGAGGCTGCCGATCGTCACGTGGTGGTCAGCGGCGATTGGAACATCGCGCACACCGAACTCGACCTCAAGAACTGGAAGACCAACAAGAAGTCTTCGGGATTCCTCCCCGAGGAGCGCGCCTGGATGGATCTGCTGTTCGCCGAAGATTCCGCGTGGGTGGACGTCTTCCGCACCCTCCATCCGGGTGTCGACGGCCCGTATTCGTGGTGGTCGTACCGCGGAAAGGCATTCGACAACGATTCGGGTTGGCGTATCGATTACCAGGTTGCCACTCGCGGATACGCCGAGCGGGCCAAGGTCGCGCTCGTGGAACGCGCTGAGTCCTACGACCTCCGTTGGTCGGATCATGCGCCTGTCACCGTCTCGTACCGATAGAGACGCGTATGTCTGAAGGTCTGAAAATGCCGAGCGCAAAGACGCGCAACGCCATCATCACCGTCGTGGTGGCGGTGGTTGCGCTCGTGCTGGCGGTCACCCTTTCTTCACGTGACTCCGACAGTTCGGCGTCGTCGGTGACGAAGTCCTCGAGTGCCCAGTCCTCGAGTGTTCAAGCCAAGCCTGGCGCCACCACCAAGGCTGCGCCGTCGAGTTCCGTGCCCTCGAGCTCCGCTGTCAAGACAACGCAGCAGACGAACAGCGATGCGCCGGCGCGAGTGCTCGCCACGCTGGTGGAGATCGACGCCGGGAGGTGGCCGGATTCCGCCAATGCGCCGGGCACCAAGGGCGGCATCACCTTCCGCAACAGCGAAGGACGTCTACCCGCTGTCGGTGCCGGTGGCGGACGTGTCGTCTATCAGGAATGGGACGTGAACCCGAAGAAGAACGGCCAAGGACGCGACGCCGAGCGAATCGTCACCGGCAACGACGGTTCGGCGTGGTACACCCTCGATCACTACGACACGTTTGTGAGGATTCGCTGATGTCCGATTCGTCTACGGTCAGCGTGGCGCAGTGGCTGGATCCGTCTTCGGATGTGGCTTCGGTGGCGCTGCAGAGCGACCCGGCCGTTGCAGATGATCTTGCACGTCAACTCCGTGCCGAGAATTTTGTCGTTCGGGTGGTTCGCGGAGAGAACATGCGGACAACGGCGCAGGTCTTCGACGAGTTTGCGGCAGCCTTCCAGTTTCCGTCCCACTTCGGGCGAAATAAAGACGCTTTCGACGACGTCATGCGCGATCTCGACGACGTCCTCGGACTCGGCGCCGGATATGTAGTTGTGGTCCGAGGCGCGGGTTCTCTACTGTCCGAGCAACAGGATCAGTTGGAGTGGTTCTGCGAAACGATGGACTTCTACGCCGAAGAATGGGAACCCGTCGTTTTCCGGACCGTCTACCAGTTCGGTGCGGAGGACCTCACCGCCCACGGTGAAGACCTCGTCGAACTCGACTACCCGGGCACCACGCCACTGCACTGATTTCCACTCGTGAAAAGATCGGAACCATGTCGACCCCTGCAGAACAGAAGCCCACCGCAAAGCCTCGCGTGCTTTCCGGAATCCAGCCGACGTCGGATTCTTTCCACCTCGGCAACTACCTGGGTGCGCTGCAGCAGTGGGTTCCGTTGCAGGACGATTTCGACGCTTTCTACTTCATTCCGGATCTTCACGCCATCACGGTGACGCAGGACCCGAAGGAATTGCGTCGTCGCACCAAGGTTGCGGTGGCTCAGCTCCTTGCGGTGGGGATCGATCCGGATCGGGCGACGCTGTTCGTACAGAGTCAGGTTCCCGAGCACGCACAGTTGGCGTGGGTCCTGAACTGCATCACCGGTTTCGGTGAAGCCAGCCGTATGACGCAGTTCAAGGACAAGTCCGCCAAGCAAGGCAGCGACAACGCCAGTGTCGGCTTGTTCACGTATCCGGTTCTGATGGCCGCGGACATCCTTCTGTACCGCCCGCAGCGAGTTCCGGTGGGTGAGGATCAGCGTCAGCACCTCGAACTCGCACGCGATCTGGCCGGACGGTTCAACACCCGCTACGGCAAGGCGTTCGTCGTTCCCGAGCCGCAGATCATCAAGGGCACGGCAAAGATCTACGACCTGCAGGATCCGACCGCGAAGATGAGCAAGTCCGCTGCCAGTGCGGCCGGACTGATCAATCTGCTCGACGATCCGAAGGTGTCGGCGAAGAAGATCAAGTCGGCCGTCACCGACAACGAGCGCGAGATTCGTTTCGACCCGCAGGCCAAGCCGGGCGTCAGCAACCTGCTCACCATTCAGTCGGCTCTCTCGGGAGTACCGATCGAGACTCTGGTGGCCGGTTACGAGGGCAAGGGGTACGGCGACCTCAAGACCGATACCGCTGACGTGCTGACCGAGTTCGTCACCCCACTCAAGGCGAAGGTCGACGGTTACCTTGCCGACGAGGCAGAGCTGGATCGCATCATCGCGGCTGGAGCGCACCGCGCCCGTGAGGTGTCTTCACGCACTCTCGCCGCTGTCTATGACAAGGTCGGATTCCTGGCACCGAAGGGCTGACTTACGCGAATTCGGACTCACGACGCCTGACCGAACATGAGGGGGACGGCAATGGCTGACACGGACGACGACGCACCGAGCTTTCTCGAGAAGCAACGGGCAGCGCGACCCTGGCTCGATCATCTGGTTCGCGCGGCCGGACGGTTTCAAGAGCAAAAAGGCGACTATTACGCTGCTGGTATCACGTACTTCAGCGTTCTCGCGTTGATTCCGATCATGATGGTCGCGTTTGCAGTGGCCGGTTTCGTATTGGCCGGGCATCCCGAGTACCTGGAGTCGATTCAGGAGCAGATCACCAAGAGCATTCCGGGCAGCTTGGGTGACACCATCAACACGCTGATCGATTCGGCCATCGACTCGCGCGCGAGCGTCGGAATCTTCGGTCTCCTGGGTGCCGCGTACGCGGGTCTCGGTTGGATGGCAAACGTTCGCGACGCGCTGACGGCGATGTGGGAGAGCAAGCGCGAGCCGAAGGGTTTCGTACGTACCAAACTTGGTGACGCGGGGGCCCTCGTCGGTCTGGCTCTCGCCATGGTCGTCTCACTGGGAATGTCGGCGCTGAGCAGTGGGCCGGTTGCGACTCAGATCGTGAAATGGCTCAACCTCGAGAACATCACCGGTGTCGGCGTGGGGCTCAGAGTCATTTCACTGTTGCTCTCACTCCTGGCGACGTGGGCGGTGTTCCTGTGGGTGATCGCCCGGCTGCCGCGCGAGCCTGTCACGCTGCGTAGCGCTGCGCAGGCAGCGCTTATCGCCGCAGTTGTGTTCGAGATCTTCAAGCAGGTGGGTGCGATCTACCTCGCTGCCGTCACCAACGGACCAGCGGGCGTGGCATTCGGTCCGATCATCGGTTTGCTCGTGTTCGTGTTCACGGCGTCACGGATGCTGCTGTTCTGCACGGCGTGGGCGGCGACGACCAAGGAAAGTATGGCCCTGGCGTTCGTTCCGCCGCCGGATCCCGCCGTGATCTCGCCGCGAATCGTTGTCAGTGACGGTGCTTCACCGTCTCGCGTGGCTGCGCTGATCGCCACGGGTGCGGTTGCCGGCCTGGGTCTTTCGGGCTTCATGCGTCGTCGGCCGCGCTAGCGCCTCCGACGGTTGAGGGCAACGGCTCCCGCCACCAGCGCGATCACCACTACTCCGCCGACCGCACCGATGAGTATGCGGTCAGTGGTGTCGGATTCGGCGTCGGTAGCGGTGGGTGCAGCCGAGATCGAGCCTGGTGCAGCGGCAGACGGTGTGCGAGTGACCTCGGGCGAGGCATCGTCGGTGGATCGGTCCGTCAACGAGCCGACGGTTGTGCTCGCGGGGAGTGCATATCCGTAGTCGAGTAGACGGGCAGCTTGTTCCCACGGACGGATCGGCTTGGCTTCGCCGCCCATCAATGTCACCAGTAGTTTCCGGCCGTTACGCTCCGCGCCACCCACATACGTGTGGCGGGCGTCGTCGGTGAAGCCGGTCTTGCCGCCCAATGCGCCGTCGTAGTTGTAGAGCAGCTGATTGTCGTTGGCGAGAGTGAATCCGGGGCGGTCCTGATCGTCGGGAATCGTCGGATCCTTGGGGAAGCCGGGAAATTCGACGGTCTCGGTATGGATCAGACCGGCAAACGTCGGATTCTGCAGGGCGGTATGGAAAATCACGGCCAGGTCGTACGGCGAGCTGCTCATCCCCGGGCCGTCGAGTCCGGATGGAGTTGCCGTGCGAGTGTCGAGGGCGCCGAGTTCGGCCGCGAGCGCGTTCATTTTCGACACGGCTGCAGCGTCACCGCCGAGTTGGCGGGCAAGAGCATGCGCGGCATCGTTTCCCGACGCCATGACCAGACCCTGCATCAGTTGCCGGTTGGTGTACTTGCCGCCCTTGCCGATGCCGACAGCGCTACCTTCAGCGTCCGCGTCTTCGGCCGTTGCGGTGATTTCGGTGTCGAGATCGAGTTCGTCGAGCGCGACAAGAGCCAAGAGCATCTTGATGGTGCTGGCCGGTCGGTAGCGACCATGCGGATCTTTCGCGGCGAGGACCTCACCGGTTTCGGCGTCCGCGAGTACCCATCCGGATGCCGCGATATCCGCCGGGAGCGGGGGAGCGCCGTCAGGGAGTACAACACCGCACTCGCCGAGCTTGCCTCCACCGACAGGGCTTTCCGGAATCGGGACAGCAGTCGGGGCCGTAGATCCGGGCGCGGGTGCTTCGGAGAGATCGATCGCCGGTGCCGGGCTACTCGTGAAAGGGCAGCTGTCGGTGTTGGGTGTTGTGAACGGCGCTTCGGTGGTGGTGGGCGGCGGCGGGGCCGGTTGGGCGCCGGCCACTCCCGAGGTCCCTACGACACCGGTAAACGCAATGCTCCCTGAGAGCACTGTTCCGGCTACTGCCACTGCACACTTTCGACGCCACATCATCGATATACGAGGGTATGCGAACCTGAGGGAACGTCCGAATCGCCACGCAAGCAGAGGGATCGAAAACAGGCGATTCGGTTTGTACATCGGTCATAGTGGACGATCGCCGCCGATGAGTTCCACCACCACGCAGAGTCTGTAACAGTGGGGTAGTCGGCTACTCGAATGGCGCACACGCACTGACGACAGGGGATCGGTATGGGCAAGATCGTGGTGACAGAATTCGTGTCCTTGGACATGGTGATGGAAGCTCCCGGTGGCGAACCGGGTTATGCGCACACTGGATGGGTCTTTCCGTACCAGGAGGGCGATCAGATGAAGTTCAAACTCGACGAAACCCTCGCCGCGGACGTCCTTCTGCTCGGGCGGCGGACCTACGAGAGCTTCGCCGGTGCCTGGCCCGAGCGCGAGGACGACCAAGGCTTTGCGGACAAGATGAACGAGATGCCCAAGTACGTCGTCACGAGTTCGACCGAACCGCTCGAATGGAACAACTCGACGGCGCTCGACGGTCCCATCGAGGAATCTGTCCCGAAGCTCAAGGAGCAGATCGACGGCGAGATCTTGGTCGCGGGAAGTCGGACGCTCGTCCACGCGTTGTTGCTGGCCGGTCTGGTCGACGAGCTTCGTCTGATGGTCTTCCCGGTCATTCTCGGGTCCGGCGGGAGAGTGTTCCCCGAATCGGCCGACAAGATCGTCCTCGAGTTGAAGGACGATCGTCGGTACGAATCCGGAGTTCAGGTACTGACGTACCACCCCACGGTCGCGTAGACCTCTCGAAAACATCTGTGGCCGAGACTCTTCGAGAGTCTCGGCCACAGATGTCTTGCCGGCTAACTGTTCTCGGGGAATCCGAGGTTGATTCCGCCGTGGCTGGGGTCGAGCCAGCGACTGGTGACGGCTTTACCTCGCGTGAAGAAATGAACACCTTCTGTCCCGTGAGCGTGGGTGTCACCGAAGAGGCTGTTCTTCCAGCCGCCGAAGCTGTAGTAGGCCATGGGAACCGGGATGGGGACGTTGATGCCGATCATGCCGACCTCCACCTCGTTCTGGAAGCGTCGGGCAGCGCCGCCGTCGTTGGTGAAGATGGCGGTGCCGTTTCCGTACGGGTTGTTGTTGATCAGTTCGAGGGCTTGGTCGTAGGTATCGACACGCACGACGGAGAGGACAGGTCCGAAGATTTCGTCGGTGTAGATCGACATGTCGGTGGTGACGTGGTCGATGAGGGTGGGCCCGAGCCAGAAGCCGTCCGGTCCACCATCGGCCTGAACTGTGCGTCCGTCGACCACGATCGTGGCACCGTCCTTCTCGCCGGCATCGACATAGGACGCGACCTTGTCGCGGTGGGCCTTGGTGACGAGCGGACCCATGTCGGAGTTCTTGGTGCCGTCACCGGTGACGAGGGGAGTGGTGCGTTCGACGATCTTGGCAACCAGTTCGTCGGCGATGTCGCCGACTGCGACCAGGGCGGAGATCGCCATGCATCGTTCGCCCGCGGAGCCGAATCCCGCGTTGACCATTGCGTCGGCGGCGAGGTCGAGGTCGGCGTCCGGTAGAACGATGGCGTGGTTCTTGGCGCCGCCGAGTGCTTGCACGCGTTTGCCGTTGGCGGTGCCGGTGGCATAGACGTACTGGGCGATGGGGGTGGATCCGACAAACGAAATCGCTTTGACTGCTTTGTTTTCCAGAAGTTCGTCGACGGCGAGCTTGTCACCTTGGAGGACGTTGAAGACGCCGGGGGGCAGACCGGCTTCGGCCCAGAGTTCGGCGAGCCAGATCGCCGCGGTGGGGTCCTTCTCCGAGGGCTTGAGAATCACGGTGTTCCCGGCGGCGATGGCGACCGGGAAGAACCACATGGGGACCATCGCGGGAAAGTTGAAGGGCGAGATGATGCCGACGGGGCCGAGGGGTTGGCGGATGGAGTAGACGTCGACCTTGGTCGATGCATTCTCGGTGTATCCGCCCTTGAGGAGATGCGGTATTCCGCAAGCGAATTCGACAACTTCCTGCCCGCGGCTGATTTCGCCGAGGGCGTCGGAGAGAACCTTGCCGTGCTCGGCTGTGATGATCTCGGCGAGTTCACCTTTGCGAGCATTGAGGAGTTCGCGGAAGCTGAACAGTACCTGTGTGCGCCGGGCCAGTGAGGTGTCACGCCAGGCGGGGAAGGCCGCCGCAGCCGCGTCGATGACAGCGCGGGCGTCCTCGAGGTTCGCCAGGGCCAGTCGGCCGGTGATCTGTCCGGTGGCGGGGTTGGTGACGGTGGCGGTGTCCTCGGACGTTCCGGCGAACGGCTTGCCGTCCAGCCAGTGCGCGATGACGCGAGTATCAGTGCTGGTCATGGTATTTCCTAGTGGTCTGGTGACTCAGGAGTTCGGGGAGGTGTACTTGGCGACGTAGTCGTTCATCGTCTCGCGCTGGTACCGGGAAACCTCGTGCGCGTTTTCGTTCTCGGCGAAGACGCTCGACACCATCACGGTGTTCTCACGTTCGTAGAAGCCGAGTTTGCCGAGACCGCCGAAGAATTCGTCCCAGTTGACGTCTCCGTCACCGATTTTGAGATGCTGATGCACTCGAACGGCATTGCCTGGCGGGTTGGTGATGTAGCGCAGTCCGTGGGAACGGTGATGATCCATGGTGTCCGCCACGTGAACGAGTCGGACCATGTCGCCGGCGGCCTCCATGATGGCGGGAAGGTCCCCACCCATGTGGAATTGGTGGCACGCCACGATCACCATGCCGAGGTTCTTGGAGTTCACACCACGGATCGTGCGGATCGCGGCTAGTCCGTCTTCGACAAAATCGTCCGGGTGGGGGTCGATCAGGACGTCGATTCCCTCGCGTTCGATGATCGGAACCAGTTCCTCCATCGAACGATAGAACGCACGCTCGGACTCTTCGGCCTTTTCGGGGCGGCCGGAGAATTCGGTGTTCATGACGTTGACACCGAGATCGACCGTGATCTGGATGGCCCGCTTCCAGTAGCGCACGGCTGCTTCGCGAGCGTCCTCGTCCGGGCCGGACCACCGAAGGACCGGGAGCACCGACGCGATGCCGACTCCCGCACTCGCGCAGGCCTTCCGGAACTCGGTGACGAGCGCGTCGTCGGCTTTCGGGTGATTGAAGAACGGGATCATGTCGACGTGCGGTGTGAGCTGCAGGTACTCGTACCCGAGATCGGCAACAACTCGGGGTAGCTCGAGTAGTGAGTAATCGTGATGGAAAGGTGTGGGGTCGAGTGCGACCTTCATCGCTAAGCTCCGGCCACAGAGTCGCGCGCAACCATGTCCACGACGACGCGCTGACCCGTCTCCAGAGACTTCACGCCGGCGGCGCAGACAGCGGCCGCGGCGTACCCGTCCCAAGCACCTGGTCCGTCGATGTAGTTGCCGGTGCCGGCGCCCGTCTTCACTGCCTTGATCCACCGGGCGAACTCGGTGTCGTAGGCCTGCCCGAAGCGTTCGCGGAATCCTAGGGTGATCTGCCCACCCCAGTTGCCGGGCTTGGTCTTTCGGATCAGTCCCACGTCGAGTCCGATCATCGCGCTTCCGAGTTCGCCGACAACTTCGGTGCGCACCTCGTAGGCAACTCCGGTGGTGACAAACACCTCGGCGTCGACGTGTCTGCCGGACTCGGTCTCGAATATCGCGATCTGTGGGTCTTGAATGCCCTCGGGAGCAAGCGAATTCGCGGCCGGTCGGATGATCTGCACCGAGGTGATCTCTTCGTCGAGCAGGAATCGTGTCACGTCGACCTCGTGGACGAGTGAGTCCTTGACGATCATCGCACTGTCGAAGCCGTTCGGAACCGCAGGATTGCGGTGAGCGCAGTGCACAACGAGAGGGCGACCGAGATCGCCGCTGTCGATCAAATCCTTGAGCTGGGTGTATTCGTGGTCGAACCGGCGCATGAAACCAACCTGGATCAGTCTTTTTCCCAGCGCTGCTTCGGCTTTGACGATCGTGAGCGAACTGTCCGCGTCGGTGGTCAGCGGCTTTTCGCAGAGAACAGGCTTGCCCGCTTCGAGGCAGGCAAGAACCTGCTTCTCATGGGTCGGGCCCGGGGTTGCGAGAACAACGGCGTCGACGTCCTCGGCTGCGATGGCATCGAACGGATCGACGACGACGCGCGCCCCTGGCGTCAGTGCTGCGATTTCCTCGGCGCGGGCGAGAGAGTAGTCGTTGACGACGGTGACGCGGGCACCGCCGATTTTGTTGGTGATGCGGTCGACGTGATCGGCCCCCATGATGCCGACGCCGAGCACTGCGATCCGGAGATCCTGGTTGTCAGACATGCGGTGGTACTCCTCGATTGTGTTGCTCAGTTGAAACGGACGGCGGGGACGCCACAGGTGGACAGGTATTTCTGAGTGCGCGCTGCGATGGGCAGCGGTGTGTCGGGATGGCAGGGATACATGTCCTGCTCGACGATCGCGAACACGTCGATGCCGAGCTTCTCGATGGCCTCCAGAAGCGGCGGCATGTCGGGGATTCCGCGCGGCGGTTCGATCATGGCACCGAGTTTGACGGCCTCACCGAACGGCAGGTCCTCCGCCTCAACCTTGGCGACTATCGCCGGATCCACCTGTTTGAGGTGTAGGTACCCGATGCGCTCCGGATGTTTGTTGATAATTGCGAGATTGTCGCCGCCGCAGTAGCTGATGTGGCCGGTGTCGAGACACAGATTCACGAAACGCTCGTCGGTCCCTTCGAGGAACTTGTAGACGTTGTCTTCGATGTCGACGTGACTGTCGGCATGAGGATGGTACTGCGCCATGACGCCGTACTCCTCGAGCATTGCCTTCCCGAGAGCGTTCATGCCGTCGGTTTTCTTACGCCACTGCTCGGGCGTCAGATTGCGGTCTTCGAGTACCGCTCCGGTGGAAGGGTCGCGCCACATCTCAGGGATGACCACCACGTGCTTGCCGCCGACGGCTGCGGTCAACTTGGCGACGTCCTTGATCTGATTCCAGACGGCATCCCAGGAATCGTCCTGGTGCAGGTGTTCGAAAACGGTACCGGCCGAAAGCTTCAGGCCGCGGGCGCCGAGTTCGTCCGTCAACTTGGCTGGATCGGTCGGAAGGTATCCGAACGGGCCGAGTTCGATCCATTCGTATCCCGACGCGGATACCTCGTCGAGGAATCGTGTGTAAGGGGTCTGCTGTGGATCGTCCGGAAACCACACGCCCCAGGAGTCGGGGGCTGATCCGACGCGAATTGCGCTCATGTCTAGATTCCTTTCGCGGGCAAGCTTTACGGGGTGTGGTTGTGCGGAATTTTCATTCGGATGGACGGAGGTACGGTCGCTGGATCTTCTTCCAGGACTCGTAAGTTGTCCGTGCCTTCTTGGTGGACTCCAGTTCGGAGGTGGCCGATACCGGTACATCCCACCAGGATTCGCTGTCCGGGGCGCCGATCAGCGGATCGGTTTCGACGTGGATGACGGTGCTGGTGTCGCTTGCTTTGGCAACCTTGATCGCGTCGGCGAACTCGGCAGCGGTGTTGGCGCGGATGACGTCGACACCGAGGCTGGCAGCGTTCGCGGCCAGATCGACCGGGAGAACCCCTCCGTCGAGACGTCCGTCATTCGAGCGGTAGCGGTACTGCGTGCCGAAGCGCTGGGAACCCAGCGACTCGGACAGTGAACCGATGGAGGCAAATCCGTGATTCTGCACCAGGACGACGATGACCTTGAGGCGTTCCTGTACGGCGGTGACCAATTCGGTGGCCATCATCAGATAGGAACCGTCTCCGACCATCACGAACACGTCGCGATCGGGGCACGCCATGCGGACGCCTAGACCGCCGGCAACTTCGTATCCCATGCACGAGTACCCGTATTCGACGTGATACCCCTTGGAATCACGGGTTCGCCACAGCTTGTGGAGGTCACCCGGCATGGACCCGGCAGCGCACACCACGACGTCACGTGGATCGGACAGTGTGTTGACCAGGCCGATCACCTGATTCTGATTCAGTGACCCGTCGGCAGCGGGTTCGGCTGGGTTGTAGACGGATTCGACGATCGCATCCCAATCGCGAGCGAGGTCACCGATCCTGGACGCGTATTCGTCGTCCACCCGGTAGTCGTTCAGTGCAAGTGCCAGCGCGTCGAGTGCCTCACGTGCGTCGGCGACAACGCTGACTCCGCCCTGCTTCACGGAGTCCAGTGATGCGACGTTGATGTTGACGAAGCGAACGTCGGGATTGGTGAACGCGGTGCGGGACGCGCTCGTGAAATCGCTGTACCGCGTGCCGATACCGATGACGACGTCAGCCTCGGTGGCCAGTGCGTTTGCAGCCGTAGTGCCGGTGGACCCCACCGCCCCGACGGATTGTGGATGGTCGTAGACCAATGAACCCTTCCCCGCCTGGCTCTGCCCCACGGGGATTCCGGTTTGCGCACAGAACGCTGATAGAGAGTCGCTGGCCTGGCTGTAGATCACGCCGCCGCCGGCGACGATCAGTGGCTTGCGAGCCGAGCGGATGATCGCGGCGGCGCGTTCGATCACCGATCGTTCGGGGAGCGGGCGGGCCACGTGCCAGACTCGCTCGGCGAAGAAGGACTCGGGCCAGTCGAAAGCCTCGGCCTGCACGTCCTGCGGGATGGCGATGGTGACTGCGCCGGTCTCGACGGGATCAGTGAGAACGCGCATCCCGGCGAGCAGAGCGCTCGGCAACTGCTCCGGGCGCCATACCCGATCGAAGTATCGTGAGACCGGTTTGAACGCGTCGTTGACTGTGACGTCGCCGCTCGACGGGAGTTCGAGTTCCTGTAAGACGGGGGCGCTGGCGCGGGTCGCGAAAGTGTCTGCGGGAAGGAGTAATACAGGTAGACGATTGATGGTGGCCAGTGCCGCGCCGGTGATCATATTGGTGGCACCGGGGCCGACGCTGGACGAGACCGCCCACGTCTGCAGGCGGTCCTTCATGCGGGCGTGCGCGACAGCCGAGTGCACCATCGCCTGTTCATTGCGGCCGAGCACGTAGGGGAGTGTCGGCTCACGGCCGGCGTCGAGATCCTGGATCTCGGCCTGCAAGAGTGCCTGCCCCAGTCCGGCGACGTTGCCGTGCCCGAAGATTCCGAAGCAGCCGGCGAACAGCTTGGTGCGCTGGCCGTCGCGTTCGGTGTACTGGTTGGCGAGGAAGCGGACGACAGCTTGAGAAACGGTGAGGTATACGGTCGGCTCGTCGCGAGGTGGACGATTGCCGGTTGCGTTATTGGTGGGTGCCACAGCTTTCACTTCCGTCAGTTGTGGGACTGCAACGGCAGTCGAGGGTCGATGTCCTGGTGATCCCAGCTTCCACGTAGCCAGGTGTGTTGCGGATCGTCACAGATGTTCCACGCCCGGATCTCGCCCGAACCTGCCATGACATTGAGGTAGTACATGTGGTGGCCCGGCGCTGCGATGGACGGGCCGTGATAGCCGTGCGGCACGAGAACGACGTCGCCCGAGCGGAC
This sequence comes from Rhodococcus sp. MH15, assembly GCF_019266045.1. Classification (NCBI taxonomy): domain Bacteria; kingdom Bacillati; phylum Actinomycetota; class Actinomycetes; order Mycobacteriales; family Nocardiaceae; genus Rhodococcus; species Rhodococcus sp. MH15. The sequence continues at coordinate 1,159,024 of NZ_LPNP01000061.1, read as the reverse complement.
TTCCTCGAGCACTTCGATAGGTCTCTCGGCGGTTCCGTACACGCGGTGGTAGCCGAAACCTTCGGTCCCGGTGGGGCTTCTGTCGATCTCGAAGTAGTAGATCTCTTCCAGGGCCGATTCGACGTCGCTGTTCTCGTCGTGCTTGTGGCTGGGATACGACGACCAGTTCCCGCCGGGGGTGATGACCTCACACGCGATGATGGAGTCGGCCTCGAAGGTGTCTGCGGTGGCGAAGTTGTGAACCTGTCGGCTGCAGTTCCCGGCACCGCGGAGCTCGACCGCAACTCCTGATGCGGGACCGTATCGATGGGGGAGCTTTGCGCCGGCGCGTGCTCCGCACAGAGCGAAGCGGCCCCCGTCAGCGCTGCTGACCGAGTAGTCGGCGTCGCGACCGACGTACGCGAAATCGCTCGGGCCGTCGAAAACCGATGCGCGGCCAGTGAGGGGAATCTCCGTCCCCTCGGCAACAACCACGGCCGAACCCGCCAGTGGAACGACGATGATCTCGTTATCGCCGGACTGCAGGTGGACGTCAGCGCCAGGGGCGAGTTCGAGTGTCCACAAGCTGGATTCGGTCCACCCGGCGGACTCCGGCGTGACCACTGTCGTGAAATCACCGTCGGCGGACGATCCGGCGGGGACGTAGTACTTGCTGAACATCTTGCTCCTGCCAGGTCGCTTCTAGTGGACGAGCTTGACTGCGGTGTCGACGGCCGCGGTGACGTCGCCGTCGGGTGGGTAGAGCAGCGCGCGTCCGACGATCAGTCCGCGCACAGACGGCAGCTGAAGTGCAGCGTCCCACTTTGCGTACGTTTCTTCCGGCGCGATCTGCGGATCTCCCCCCAGGAGGAGCGTCGGGAGGGTGGTCGCATCCATGACGCGTTCCATCTCGTCGACGACCGGCAGTTTCATCCACGTGTACGCCGAGGTGGAGCCGAGACCTTGGGAGATGTGGATGGATTTGATGACGGCGTCAGGGCTGAGATCGTTGACCACCTTGCCGTTTACGCGACTGGAGAGAAACGGCTCGAGCATCGCGATCAGTCCGGCCGCGGCCAGTTCGTCCACGGCTTCGGCACATGCCGTCATGGTGGGCAGTGTGCCCGCGTCGTCGAGTGCGATGCGTAGCAGCATCTTTCCGCCGTTCATTCCGAACTTCGCGGTGCCCGCCGCGGTGTATCCCGTCATGCGGTCGTCGAGTTCGAAGCTCGCGCCTGCCAGGCCGCCGCGGTTCATCGACGAGAAGACGACCTTGTCGTCGAGGGCGCCGAGGAGGAGCAGATCGTCGAGAATGTCCGCGGTGCCGAGAACGCCGTCGACTCCGGGATTGTCGAGCGCAGTGCGTAATCTGTCGAGCAGATCGGTACGACTGTTCATCGCTGTCGGCTTGCCACCGACAGACAGTGCCCCACGGGCCGGGTGATCGGCAGCGACGATCATCAGTCGACCATTGCCTCGAACAGTGGCGCGAGGAGTTCGCGCTGCCCAGGCCTTTTCGATGATCTGCGGATCGCTCGCACGCAGTTCCGTCACTTCGGCGTAGGTGGTGGCGAGGGGGCGGGCGGCGAGCTTGTCAGACATTGACTGCCTCCGTGGCTGTGGCTTCGGCGAGATCGTGGACTTCTTCGGCGGTCGGCATCGCAGTGGAGCATTCGAGCCGAGATGCGACTATCGCGCCGGCCGCGTTGGCGTACCGCAGTACCTTCTCCAGCGGCCACCCGGCCAACAGTCCGTGGCACAGTGATCCCCCGAAGCTGTCGCCTGCTCCCAGCCCGTTGACCACGTCGACGGCGTTGGGCGGCACGGTGATCGATTGCTTTCGTGTTTTGCCGAGTACACCCTTCGGGCCCTGCTTCACGATGGCCAGTTCGACTCCGAGGTCGAGAAGCGCGTCCGCGGCCTTGTTCGGGTTGGTCTCACCGACAGCGATTTCGCACTCTTCACGATTCCCCACGGCTACCGTCACGTGTGCGAGGGCGCGCTGTACCTGCGTGGTCGCGTCCTGCGGCGTCGACCAGAACATCGGGCGGTAGTCCAGGTCTAGAACGGTCAGCGGGCGGCGTTCGCGGGCTTTCCAAGCGGCGAAGTGTGCGCTGCGGCTAGGTTCTTCGGACAGCCCCGTCACAGTCGACCAGTAGAGGGACGCTGTTCGAACGGCGTCGAGGTCGATGTCTTGCGGGGTGATCCGAAGATCAGGCGCATGCGGCTTGCGATAGAAGTACAGAGGAAAGTCGTCCGGGGGGAAGATCTCGCAGAACGTCACCGGTGTCGGGTACTCGGAATTGGTGACGACAAACCTGTTGTCGACACCGAGACGTGCCAATTCGCGTGTGACGAACTTCCCGAAGGGATCGTTGCCGACGCCGGAGATCAATGCTGCTCGCCGACCGAGGCGCGCGGCCGCCACCGAGACATTGGCTGCGCTGCCGCCGAGGAACTTGCCGAACGTCTCGACGTCTTCGAGTCCGACACCGGTTTGAAGTGGGTAGATGTCTACCCCTGATCGGCCGATGGCAAGCACGTCGAATGGTGCGTCAGGGATGTGTGACCCGCTCTGGTGAGTGTTGATGCTTGTCAAGACTGACTCCCGAGAGTTCGTGGTGGGCTGCCCGCGCAGGGCACCGTTGTATGACTGAAACTGTGCGCCGCGACACAGCGATTGTCAATAGTTTGTCTGGACATTATGACTTGCGGTCAAGTGAATGTTAGTGTTCGCATACACTGCCGAGAGAAGTAGCGTCGATACGGCGCCTTCCCAAGACAGATCGGAGTTGGCCGTGGTCGCAGCACTCGCCGTCGAGTTGGACCGCTCGAGCCCGGTGCCGCTGTATTTTCAGCTGGCCCAGGCAATCGAGGGCGCTATTCTCGGTGGCGAACTTGCCCCAGGTGATCGCTTCGAGAACGAACTGGCGTTGGCCAAGCGGCTCAATCTCTCACGTCCGACCACTCGACGTGCGATCCAGGAACTGGTGGACAAGGGACTACTTGTTCGTAAGCGGGGAGTCGGAACTCAGGTGGTGCAAAGTCCGGTGCACCGCCCGGTCGAGCTCACCAGCCTGTTCGACGACCTTGCGAGGGCCGGCCAGGCGCCGACGACCAAGCTGCTCGAGTTCACGGTGGGAGTTCCCGCCGAGGACGTTGCCGCGGAACTCAACCTCGAACCTGACGCCGAAGTGGCCACCATCAGGCGTCTGCGAAGCACCAACGGCGAACCGCTTGCCGTGATGACCAATTACATTCCGGTGGACATCGCACCCGATCCCGAGGAGTTGGAGACGCAGGGGCTGTACCAAACCTTGCGAACTCGCGGCGTTCACATCCGTGTCGCGCGGCAGCGAATCGGCGCTCGGGCGGCGACTCGCGAAGAAGCAGGATTGCTCGACGAGAAAGTGGGTGCTGCCCTCTTGACCATGAGCCGCACTGCATTTGACGATTCAGGTAGCGCCGTCGAGTACGGCAGCCACTGCTACCGAGCGTCGCGTTACTACTTCGACACCACCGTGGTCGACCGCTAGATCTCGATCCCGGTGACACGAGTACCCGCCTGACCGAGTCAGTGGGGGTGATTTGTGATCCCAGCATTTCTGCGATCCTTCGATCATTTGACCCGAACGGAGCCTCATGACAGGCATTTCAGTAGCAGTTGCCGGATTCGGATGGATGGGCCGCGTCCACACGCAGGCGTATCTGCGTCTGCGGCAGCACTATCCGCAGCTTCCCGTGATCCGCCTGGCCGCCGTCGCCGACGAGGTGCCGGGCCGAGGGGAGGAAGCAGCGGACCAGTTCGGTTTCGAAGCTTTCACCCAGGATTGGCGTGATATCGCAGCCGATCCGGCCATCGACGCGGTGAGCATCACGGCCCCGAACTTCTTGCACCGTGAAATCGGCGTCGCAATGGCAGAGGCCGGCAAACACATCTGGATCGAGAAGCCCGTCGGCTTGTCCACGGAAGACGCCAAAGCTGTTGCCGTAGCAGTCTCGAAGGCCGGTGTGCAGTCGACCGTCGGCTTCAACTACCGAAACGCGCCGGCTGTGGCCCTGGCAAAGAGCCTGATCGACTCAGGGGAGTTGGGCACGATCACGCACTCGCGTTTTCGTTTCCTCAGCGACTATGCGGCCCACCCTGAAGGTGCTTTGAGTTGGCGATACGAGCGTGAGCGCGGCGGCGCCGGCGTCCTGGGCGACTTGGCTTCGCACGGCATCGATCTGATTCGTCATCTTCTCGGTGACGTCGACGCTCTCGTTGCGGATACTGCGATCTTCATCCCGGAGCGTGCGCGTCCGTCCGCCGCTACCAGTGGACATGCGCGGGCCAGCGGTGGGGAGATGGGGGCTGTCGAGAACGAAGACTTCGTCAGCGCACTGCTGCGCCTCGGCTCGGGTGGCCGGTGCACCCTCGAAGCATGCCGCGTCGCCGTGGGAGAGCAGAACAATTACGGATTCGAGATTCACGGCACGAAAGGTGCCGTGTTCTGGGACTACCGCCGGATGGGTGAACTGGGCACCAGCCTCGGCTCGAAGTACCAGGACCAATCCGTCACGACGGTTCTGGTCGGCCCCGAGTCCGGTGAGTTCGGCCGCTTCCAGCCTGGCGCGGCCAACGCGATGGGTTACGACGACCTGAAAGTGATCGAGGCTCGCAATTTCATCGCCTCGATCGTGGACGGAGCGCCGCAGGGCGCGACCATCGCTGATGCAGTCGCGTCCGCACAGGCTCTGGACGCGATGGTCGCCTCGGTGATCTCCGGCAGCTGGATTTCTCTCGGCTGATCGACAGCTCCTCCGAAAGGCTCTGGTGCAGTGACATTTCCCCGCGGACTGGCGCTGCTCGTGGCAGCAGCGCTGTTCATGGAGATGCTGGACGCGACGATTCTCGCAACGGCACTGCCGTCGATCGCCCAATCTTTCGGAGTTGATGCCGTCGACGTCAATGTCGCCGTTTCTTCGTACCTCCTGGTGTTGGCCGTCCTGATCCCGGCGAGCGGATGGATGGCCGACAGATTCGGAACGCGACGTGTCTTCATCTCTGCCATAGCCGTTTTCACGGTGGCGTCGGTGGGATGTGCACTGAGCACCTCCCTCCCGATGCTGGTGGGAATGCGTGCTTTACAAGGGGTAGGCGGCGCCATGATGGTGCCGGTGGGGTGGCTCGCAGTATTGCGGGTGACGTCGAAGGCGGAACTCGTACGGGCTATCGCCTACTTGACGTGGCCGGCGCTCACAGCGCCGGTTCTTGCGCCCGCTGTGGGTGGAGCCATCGTGTCGATCGCTTCGTGGCGCTGGATCTTTCTGATCAACGTTCCGATCGGGATCGTCGGGTTTCTGCTGGCGTTGCGCATGGTGCCCGACATTCGGGAGGCGCAGAAACGGAGCCTCGATTGGCTGGGATTGGTGGTGATCGGAGCAGGCGTCGCAGTGCTTGTCGTGGCGCTCGACAACGTGCACAGTGCCGGAACCGACTGGCTACGAGTGGGCCTCGGGATCGTTGCGGCTCTGATCTTGTTGAGCTTGAACGTCATTCACCTCGTCCGGTCGGATCATCCGCTCATCGCGCTCGGCGTCCTCCGACTTCGATCGTTTCGGCTCGTCGCGTCGAGCGGCTCGCTGTACCGGCTCGTGATCATGGGCGTGCCGTTTGTGCTGCCGTTGTTGTTCCAAGTGGGATTCGAAATGTCGGCGTTCAAGGCCGGTCTGCTGGTGATGGCCCTGTTCGCGGGGAATATCGCCATCAAACCGCTCACCACTCCGCTCATGCGCAGATTCGGGATCAGACTAGTTCTGGTGGGAAACGGAGTTCTGTCGGTGGTGTGCTTCGGTGCGCTGGTACTGATCTCGTCGACGACACCGGACGTCGTTATCGCTGTCGCACTGTTTGTCAGTGGCGCGTTGCGATCCATCGGGTTCACCGCGTACAACAGCTTGGCGTTCGCCGACGTCGACTCGGGTGAGCTGACCGATGCAAATACTCTGCATGCAACGCTGCAAGAGTTGGCATCCGGTCTAGGTATTGCACTGTCCGCGTTGGTGATCACGCTCTGCACACCGTTGGCGGTGTCGGGGGATCTGAGCGGCGGAGTGCCGTTTTCTCTGACGCTGGGTGTTCTCGGGGCCATGCTGGTGCCGACGGTGATCGAGAGTTGGCGGCTCCCACGCGATACAGGTGCTGTGGTGTTGGTGCGCCGATGATGAAGCGTCTTCCGCCACCTTCATCATAACGCGGGACCCGGGGCTTGCGGCAAGGCCCCGGTGATGGTGCACACTCCTCTGCTGCGAGCAAGCAAAAGCCTTGCCCGAAGGAGGGGATCGCATGAGTGACGTCATCATTGTCGGTGCTGGACCAACTGGATTGATGCTGGCAGGTGAGCTCCGGCTGCAGGGCGTCGATGTCGTCGTCGTGGACAAGGACGAGGAGCCGACTCAGTTCGTCCGTGCCCTCGGCATCCATGTGCGCAGCATCGAAATCATGGAGCAGCGCGGGTTGCTGGACAAGTTCCTCGCGCACGGCCGCAAGTATCCGCTCGGTGGATTCTTCGCGGGGATCAGCAAACCGGCACCCGCGCACCTCGATACTGCCCACGGGTACGTACTGGGAATACCTCAGCCCGAGATCGACAGGATTCTTGCCGAACATGCCACCGAAGTCGGTGCGGACATTCAGCGAGGGAAGCGCGTCGTCGCGATCCGTCAAGATACCAATAGCGTCACAGCGGAATTGTCCGACGGCACAACACTTCACGCGCGTTATCTCGTGGGCTGCGACGGCGGCCGCAGCACTGTTCGGAAGCTGATCGACGTCGGGTTTCCCGGCGAGCCGTCGAGCGCCGACACGTTGATCGGCGAAATGGACGTGACCATGCCCGCTGATGAACTGGCCGCCGTTGTCGCCGAAATCCGGGAAACGCACAAACGATTCGGAGTCGGTCCCGCCGGCAATGGTGCTTTTCGCGTCGTGGTCCCCGCGGCCGAAGTTGCCGACGGTCGCGCGGTTCCCACCACCCTCGACGACATCAAGCAACAGCTACTGGCCATTGCGGGCACCGACTTCGGTGTGCACTCACCGCGGTGGCTCTCGCGCTTCGGTGACGCCACCCGTCTGGCGGAGCACTACCGGCGCGACCGGGTGTTCCTCGCCGGCGATGCCGCACACATCCACCCACCGATGGGCGGACAAGGCCTCAATCTCGGTGTCCAAGATGCCTTCAACCTCGGCTGGAAGCTCGCCGCAGAGATCAACGGTTGGGCGCCGGAGAGCCTGCTCGACACTTACGAATCGGAACGGCGTCCGGTGGCTGCCGACGTCCTCGACAACACGCGCGCGCAGGCGGAGCTGATCTCCACCGCAGCCGGTCCACAAGCCGTGCGGCGCTTGATCTCCGAGCTGATGGAATTCGAAGACGTCAAGCGCTATCTGACCGAGAAGATCACTGCGATCTCGATTCGCTACGATTTCGGCGAAGGCGACGACTTACTCGGTCGGCGGCTGCGGAACATCGCGTTGACCCGCGGCAACCTGTACGACCTGATGCGATCCGGCCGCGGACTTCTTCTCGACCAGGGTAGCCAACTGGCGGTAGATGGTTGGAGCGATCGAGTCGACCACGTGGTCGACACCAGCACTGAATTGGACGCACCGGCTGTCCTGCTTCGACCGGACGGTCACGTGGCATGGGTCGGGGATACACAGGCGGAGTTGGATACTCAGCTGTCCACGTGGTTCGGTCGGCCGGCGACGGGCCCCGTGTGACTCTTCGGATTCGGCAACCGAGCACCGAGACGTCTCGGACGCACTACCGTTGACGACTATGAGGCGAAGGTCAGCACAGGTTGCGGCTGCGAGCTGTGCGGGAGCGCTGCTGCTGACAAGCTGCGCAACCAATGTCGATGTACCGAAAACCTTTGCCGCCACGATAACGGTGACCGGTCAGGCAGAGCAGGTCGAGACGGGCTCCGGAGAGTGCGTGATCGACTCGATCCGTGTCGCTCCGAACGACCAAATCGATATTTTCGGGGGCAGCGGCGCTGCATCCACAAGGTCGGCACTCGAGGTCGAGGCAATCGATCAACTTCCCGACGGAATGAGCACCTGCTCCTACACCGCACATTTTGATGCCGTCCCCGCAAACCAGAGAAACTATGAGGTGAGCTTGGGCCACTTCTCTCCGGAGTCCTTCAGCTCAGATGAGTTGGAGAACGGTGTCACCTATCAACTTCGCCGGCCCTGACTGAACCAGTTCTCCCTCGCGTTGTATCCGGTCCGACTTTCACTGAGCTCGCTTGGTGGTCCCGTCGCCTCCGCGCTGTCGAGCCTTACCGGGGTTGATGTGGAGCCGAACACCCTCGTAGGCGACTGTGTACGGCACATCGTCGTCGTTGTCCGGGTCGCCGGAGTCCGCAGGATCCGGAAGTTCCGCGATCTGTTCGATGACAGTCTGTGCTCGCGCCGCACCGGGATCGAACATCTCCTGAAACGGCCCGACGAACGACCCCCCAAGCCCGCGGCGCCTTGCCCGAACAGCCGCCCACCCGAACACCGCCAACGGGCCGATCATGGCGAACAGCACTAACAAGTCCCACCCCATGCCACGAGCGTACCGACTGACCGGCATTGGGCGGTCCAAGTCTCGTCAGCGCTGTCGTCCCTCAGGCCATTCGTCTCTCGGACTGTGCCTTCAGCAACTCGGCCAGATGGTCAGGCGAGATCCGCTCGCGAACCGCCTCCATCACTAGTTCGGCCTGCGTCTGAGGCGCGAGGCCGTCGATCGGTTGGTCTCGGTCCAGATTGGTCGGGAAGGCGTAGCCCTCAGCGGAAGCGGCGACGGCACAGCGAACGGACTCGTCGGAACCTGCTTCGCTGAGGGCGAGCAGTGCCGGATAGATCGCGTTGACGAGCGCGTCCCGGTCAATGGTTCCGAGGGCGCGACCGAAGGCTGACGACACCTGAAGAAGATTTGCCATGCGCAGGACGTCGGCGGATTTGTTGTGGCCGGCGGCGTGGAACAGTGCAGGGTTGAAGAAGACGGCATCTCCCTTCTCCAAAGGTAATTGGACGTAATGGGCCTCGAAGAACTCCTTGAACTCGGGACGCTCGAACGCGAGGTATCCGGATTCGAATTGTTGGGAGTACGGCAGATATTTCGTCGGGCCCGTCTCGACCGGCATGTCCACATGGGCGACTGCACCTTGCAAGGTGAGGGCAGGGGTCAAGCGGTGCACATGCGCCCGAAACTTCGCGGCTACGTTGCTCGACATGAAGCCGAGGTGGTAGTCGCGATGTGGATTCTGTGCGGCGCCACCGGGATTGACGACGTTGACGTCCGACGTCACCTGATACATGGGGCCAAGCCACGCTTCCGAAGCCAAAGCGACAATGCTGTTTGCGTAGTAGTCGACGTAGGTCTTGGGATCTTCGAGCGCCAACTTCAGTTGTGCGCCCCAGATTCGGTCATTGGCACCGGGTTTGGCGAAGTGATCTCCGGACACCGCGCCGGCTTCGTGTTGGCGCGCAATGAGTTGCCGGAAGATCTCGCTGGCGCGATCCAGTATCTCCGCGTCGAACGCGCCCTGAAAGACTGTGATGCCGGGGCCGGTGAGTAACGCCCGGGCGATCTCGTCTTGGATCTCGGCCCGGATTTCTGGATTCGACAATTTGTCGACCAATGCTGCCGAGTGGTACAGAAGAACCCCGTCGGCCACTGAATGGGCGTATGGGTATTCGGCGAGGTCTGTGCGGTGCGCGACCAAAGCGGCGAGGTCGTCGATGTTGCAGTCTTCTCGGTGCAACCTACCCGCGAACGGCACGGTGTGGTCGGTCAGTGCTGGAGTCATTCGGGGGCCTTCCTGCGGAGTTCACGATGTGCTGTGACTCAAAGACTGCCAAGGAAAAGCCATCGAAACTACCCCTGAAATCCATCAAAAAGACCTCAGGAAGCGCTCCCCGTGGACTCGACCGGTGACGGAAGATCTGCGCGCTACGACGGGATCACGTTCCTGGGTGAGAGTTAGAGAGTGAAGGCGTTCCGGAAAGCAGTGAGTGCGGTGTCACTGTCTCCGGATGCCCAGCCCTCCAATCCGATCGTGCCGGTGTAACCCTGCTCGGCGAGAACGCGTGCGATGGCTGGGTAGTTGATCTCGCCGGTTCCGGGTTCGCATCGGCCGGGTACGTCGGCCACCTGAATCTCGCCGATGTTGTCACCACAACGCCGCACGAGTTCGATGAGGTTTCCTTCGCCGATCTGTGCGTGGTAGAGGTCGAGCATCATCTTGAGGTTGGGGTGTGAGACGGATTCCACCAGTGCCAGAGTGTCTTTGGCTCTGGCCATCGGTACGCCAGGGTGATCGACGATCGTATTGAGATTCTCGAGGCAGAAGACGACTCCGGCGTCTTCACCCAGTCGCGCGATCTTCTCGAGAGCGCGTTGGGCCGTCAGCCACATCGCTCCCGTAGTTCGATACTGCGGGCGCGCGGCCTGTCCGTCGATCAGCTCGCCGGTATGGAAGTTCAGCCGAGGAACGCCGAGTTTCGCTGCCGGCGTGAGGCATAGCGCCGCTGTACGTACGAGTTCGGCGCTGCCCGCTTCGTCGAACAAATCGCCGTGAAGATAGCCGGTCATCGAGGAGAACCGAGCCCCGGTGGCGACCAGAGCATCGAGGTCCTTGTCTTGCCAACTCCAGATCTCGGCTGCGAACCCCGCCTCCGAGATCCGCCGAATGCGTTCGACGACAGGGAGTTCGGTGAACGTCATCTCGGCAGAGACTGCCAAATCGAAGGGGCTCACTGCGGCACCGACAGCAGCGATACGGGCAGTCCGGTTTCCACGGATTCTTTTGCAGCCAGTGCGATTTCCAGGGCGTTGCGAGCATCGAGACCGTCGACCGACGGCGCGCTGCCGGAGCGGATGCAGTCTGCGAAGTGCGCTAGCTGGGCAACATAGGCGTCGTGAAACAGTTCGATGTTCACCCGAGGTGTGTCGGCCCGAACGCCCGGTGAGCTGTAATGACTCATCGCGGTCCGCGTGACCTCGCCTGCACTCACCATTCCACCGGAACCGAAAACCTCGCCGCGAACGTCGTAACCGTAGGTGGCCTGGAAGTTGGCCTCGGCCGACGCGAAGGCGCCGTTGTCGAACCGCAACTGAACCATCGACGTATCGAGGTACCCCTGCTCCTTGTACTGCGGATGGACGAGAGCATCGGCCTGCGCGAACACCTCGACGACGCGTGCCCCCGGGTTGAGCCAGAGCAGGGCGTCGAAGTCGTGAATCAGTGTCTCGTTGAAGATCGTCCACGGCTTGACTCGAGAGGCGACGTCGGCGGTGATTCCCGGATCGCGAGTCAGAGAGCGAAGTAGCTGCGGTGTCCCGATCCCACCGGAGGTGATCACGTCGTGTGCCGCGGCGAAGTCGGCGGCGAAGCGCCGGTTGAAACCGACCTGCAGCGCAACATTGTTCGCGGCGCATGCGCCGATTGCGCGATCGGCGTCCTCGAGTGTCAAAGCCATCGGCTTTTCGCAGAAGACATGCTTGCCGGCCTCCGCTGCTGCTACCACGAGATCGGTGTGAGTTGATGCGGGCGTACTGATGAGCACCGCTTCGACGGTCGGATCGGCAATCAGCTCAAGGGCGTCGGTGTACGCGCGGGCGTCGGGACTGACACGTTCGATCAACGACGCCGCAGCGCCGGGCGCAGGATCGGCGACGGCGACGAGACGGGTGCCGGGGATACGCAGCGCGACGGACTCGCCGTGGAAACGGCCGATCCATCCAGCGCCGATCAGACCGACTGCAACAGAGGCAGACATGGGGGCTCCGTTCGGAGTGAGGATGAGGAACTAGATCGTTCTAGTCGTGTCAGTAAAGCGCTGGTTGCCTCGTGCGTCAACGTTTCGGCGTGTATTCGCTGGAACGATCTAGTCTGTGGAGGTGAACAGTCGACGCCCCACCTTGCAAGACGTAGCAGACCTGGCCGGTGTGTCACGCGCACTGGTGTCCATCGTCATTCGTGATGTCCCGGGTGCCAGCGATGCGACGCGGGTACGGGTCAAGGCGGCCGCGGACGAACTCGGCTATCGACCCGACAACGCGGCGCGACTGCTGCGCCAGCATCGCAGCCGCCTGATCGGTGTCAGTTATGTTGCCGCGCAAACCTTTCACGCGGAGCTGCTCGACGAGATCTACGACGCAGCCGAACGCTTGCGCTACGACGTCGTTCTCAGTGCCGTCTCGGACCGCAGGCCTGGCTCGCGCGCCGTGCGCACCCTGCTCGACGACCGATGCGAGGCGATCTTGCTGTTGGGTTCGCAGGCGCCGGAATCGGAGATCGTCGACCTGGCGGCCAAGGTTCCCGTCGTCGTGCTCGCCCGGAAGATGCCCTCAGTACATGTGGACGTTGTCCGCACGGACGACGAGGCGGGCGCCGTGATGGCCGTGAATCATCTCGTCGGACTCGGGCACCGCTCGATTGTCCATGTCGACGGCGGACGCGGTCCGGGCGCCCAGGAGAGGCGTCAGGGCTACCGGAAGGCCATGCGGGCGGCCGGACTGGAATCGCGGATACTTCCCGGCGGCCTCACGGAGGAGTTCGGCGCGGACGCCGCGCGGTCGATGGTCGAACAAGGGATTCCCGGTGCGGTCTTCGCTTTCAACGATCGTTGCGCGCTAGGAGTCCTGGACGTCTTCTTGCGTGCGGGAGTCTCGGTGCCCGGCGACGTCTCCGTGATCGGATTCGACAACAGTGCATTGGCAGGTTTGGCGCACATCGATCTGACCAGTGTCGGGCAGGACACGGCGTTTCTGGGTGGCGCCGCGGTGGAGCGAATCTCCGAACGTCTCGACGCCGGAAGTGGACTCTTGGGCAGGGACATAGTCGCGCAACCACAACTTGTAGTTCGAGGTTCAACTGGACTCGTAGGGCGTTGACCTGGCGTTTCGACCTAAACTAGGTTGTCCGGTCTTTGATAAGCAGTCCTAATGTCAGAACAAACTATTGACATTCGACTGTGACGGGTATTACATCTTTCACATACAACCGAGCACCATCCGTTCGCGGGCCGTTGGTTGATGTCGAGAGGGAGTTCACATGTCGTTTCTCACGGGACGCAAGAGCGTTGCCGTACTGGCCGGAGCCTCAGTCGTGGTCTTGGGTCTGGCCGCCTGTTCCAGCACCGGCGGTAAGCCGGATTCTTCCGGATCCGGAATGGGCGCGGGTACGGCGGACACGCCCCGCGCCACCATTGCGATGATCACCCATGAAGTTCCCGGTGACACGTTCTGGGATCTGGTGCGCAAGGGCGCCGAAACCGCAGCGGCCAAGGACAACATCGAACTTCGGTACTCCGCCGATCCCGAGGCACCGAACCAGGCCAACTTGGTTCAGAGTGCGATCGACAGCAAGGTCGACGGGATCGCCGTCACGCTCGCGAAGCCCGACGCCATGGTTGCAGCGGTCCAAAGTGCCACCGCCGCGGGCATTCCGGTGGTCGCCCTCAACTCGGGCCTCGAAACCTGGAAGGACATGGGCGTCAAGGAGTACTTCGGTCAGGACGAGTCGATTGCCGGTGAAGCTGCCGGCGAGCGACTCAACACCGAAGGTGCCACCAAGGTGCTGTGCGTGATTCAGGAGCAGGGCAACGTGAGCCTCGAATCACGGTGCGCCGGTGTGAAGAAGTCGTTCAAGGGAACGACGGAGATTCTCAACGTCAACGGCAAGGACATGCCGTCGGTGGAGTCGACCATCACCGCGAAACTTCAACAGGACCCGGCAATCGATCGAGTTCTCGCGCTCGGTGCGCCGTTCGCATTGACGTCCGTGACGTCGGTCGGCAATGCGGGCAGCAAGGCGAAGGTCGTCACCTTCGACACCAACGCGGCGCTCGTCGACGCTATCAAATCCGGTGACGTGCAGTGGGCAGTGGACCAGCAACCCTTCCTGCAGGGCTACCTCGCCATCGATTCGCTGTGGCTTTACCTCAACAACGGCAACGTGATCGGTGGTGGCTTGCCCACCCTGACCGGACCCGCGTTCATCGACAACACCAACATCGACTCGGTCGCCGAGTACGCCAAGAACGGAACTCGCTGATCCGGGCGCACGGAGGGCTGAGAGTCCGCCCTCCGTGCGCCTGTCCAGCACGGAAGGGAAATCATGTCCACTCAGGCAGATCTCGACCTTGCCGCCCATAAAGTCGTGACCGATGAACGGGTGAAGGAGCAAAAGCGCATTCAGCGTCTGCTGCTCCGCCCGGAGATGGGTTCACTTGTCGGCGCCATCGCCATCTTCATCTTCTTCTGTATCGTCGCGGCACCGTTCCGTACGCCGGAAGCGCTTGCGACAGTGCTCTACTCCAGCTCCACGATCGGCATCATGGCTTGCGCGGTCGCCCTGCTCATGATCGGCGGCGAGTTCGACCTCTCCGCCGGCGTCGCAGTCACCACGTCCTCGCTCGCCGCGTCGATGATCGCCTACAACCTGCACCTCAACCTGTGGGTGGGCGCGATTCTGGCGCTGGTCGTCTCGCTCGCCGTCGGATTCTTCAACGGCTACCTCGTCATGAAGACGAAAATTCCCAGCTTCCTCATCACCTTGAGTTCTTTCCTGATGTTGACCGGTATCAACCTGGCCGTCACCAAGCTCGTGAGTGGTCAGGTGGCCACACCCAGCGTCTCCGACATGGCTGGATTCGATTCCGCCAAAAAGGTATTCGCGTCGTCGTTCTCGGTCTTCGGGGTGTCCGTCAAGATCACGGTCGTGTGGTGGCTGCTGTTCACCGCGATTGCAACATTTGTTTTGTTCAAGACCAAGATCGGCAACTGGATCTTCGCGGTCGGCGGCAATCAGGACAGTGCCCGCGCGATCGGTGTGCCGGTGACCGCAGTCAAGATCGGCTTGTTCATGACCGTCGGCTTTGCTGCCTGGTTCGTGGGCATGCATCTGCTGTTCTCGTTCAACACCGTTCAGTCCGGTCAGGGTGTCGGTAACGAGTTCCTGTACATCATCGCCGCAGTCATCGGCGGTTGCCTGCTCACCGGTGGTTACGGAACCGCGATCGGCGCTGCGATCGGTGCATTCATCTTCGGTATGACCAACCAGGGCATCGTCTACGCAGGCTGGAACCCGGACTGGTTCAAGTTCTTCCTCGGCGCCATGCTGCTCTTCGCGGTCATCGCCAACAACGCATTCCGCAACTACGCTGCGAAAAGGTGACACATGAGTACCACAGCTGAAGTTCCCGCTCTCTCGAACTCGGGCGGCAACGTGCCACTGATCGAGCTCAAGGACGTCGGTAAGCAATACGGAAACATCATCGCGCTCAAGGGAATCAACCTGCGCGTCGGTGCGGGTGAAGTAACGGGCGTGCTCGGTGACAACGGCGCAGGCAAGTCCACGCTGATCAAGATCATCGCGGGTCTGCACCAGCAGAGCGAAGGTGAACTACTCGTCGACGGCGAACCGACAACGTTCCACTCGCCGAAAGAAGCTCTCGGCAAAGGCATCGCGACGGTCTATCAGGACCTCGCCGTCGTTGCGTTGATGCCGGTGTGGCGCAACTTCTTCCTCGGGCAGGAACTGCGCAAGGGTGGTCTGATCAAGTCGCTCGACGCCAACGCCATGCGCGCGACGACTCTTTCGGAACTGTCGAAGATGGGCATCGAACTACCTGACGTCGACGCACCGATCGGTAGTCTCTCGGGCGGTCAGCGTCAGTGTGTTGCCATCGCCCGCGCCATCTTCTTCGGCGCGCGCGTGCTGATTCTCGACGAGCCGACAGCAGCGCTCGGCGTCAAGCAGTCGGGAATGGTGTTGCGCTACATCACCGCTGCCAAGGAACAGGGATTCGGCGTCATCTTCATCACGCACAATCCGCACCACGCGTACATGGTCGGCGATCACTTCGTGCTCCTCAACCGAGGCAGGCAGAAGCTCGACGCCAAGTACGACGACATCTCACTCGAAGAACTGACCAAGGAGATGGCGGGCGGTGACGAGCTCGAGACGCTGACCCACGAGCTTCGCCGCTAGATCAAAACCTCGCGACTACAGCCTCGGTTCGAATCGAACCGAGGCTGTAGTCGTTTCGTCACAGGATGGTCGTCGGCCGAACCCCGAGGCCGGAATGCATGTACGCCTCGTCGATCATCGTCATGTTGGCTACCGCGTCGCCCGGGCCGATCGGCAGCGCCGAGACCCCGGACAGATGATCGGCGAACGCTTCGAGTTGATAGGTGTACGACGACTTCGTGCCCAGATGCTCGACGCTCGTGCGCCCACCGGCCGTGACGGAGACACGGTCGTCGATGTCCGGCTGCAGGAAGTTGTGCACCAGGACGTCTCCTTCAGTGCCGAATACTCGGAAGGTGAAGTGATACCGCTCGTCCAACATCGTGGTCACCACGGATGCCGTGGCGCCGCTGGGGTATTCGAGTTCGATGTCGAACCACGAATCGACCCCCGGAGCGTATTCCTCGTGGCGGGTCCCGGTCACCACTGGCGCACCGCCACAGACGTCACTCAGCGTCCGGGAGGCATGTAACCCGTAGCAGCCCAGGTCCATCAGTGACCCGCCTGCCAATGCGAGCTCCCACCGCGGGTCGTTCTCGGATGGTGTGGGCATCCGCAGTACGGTTTCCACCCGAGTGACCGCGCCGACTGTGCCGCTCCGAACCACATCCAGCAGGCGCCGGTTCACCGGATGAAAGAGGTAGTGGAACCCCTCGAGGAGCGTCACTCCGCTCACGCGCGCTGCCTCGCCTACAGCACGCGCTTCCACCGCATTGCTCGAAAACGGTTTCTCCGTCAGCACGTGCTTGCCGGCCTGAACGGCGGCGAGATTCCATGGTCCGTGCAGGCTGTTGGGCAGCGCGTTGTAGACGACGTCCACCTCCGGATCCGAGATCAGTTCCGCGTACGAACCGACCACCCGTTCGATCCCATGCTGGGCCGCATAGGCTCTGGCACGCTCGGGGTCGCGTGCGGCAACGGCCACCAGGCGGTGCCCGGTGGCCGTTGCAGGTTTGATCATCGCGTTCTCGGCGATGCGTGAGGCTCCCAGAATGCCTATCCGCAGCGGGGTAGGAGGTGTCACAGAACCGACCGCAGATACTCGACGCTCGCTCGCACATCGCGCACCGGTCCCTCGTCCGACGGCGCTTCGGCCAGAATGGTGTCCTGCTCGAGCACGTACCACCCGTCGAAACCGTGGCGCTGCAATATGGCTGTGACACCGGCGATGTCGACGTCGCCGCCGCCGAGTGGACGGTACATTCCCGCCTTCACGCCGTCGGTGTAGGTGAGCTCACCTCTGCGAACGCGTGATGCGAGGGCATCGTCGACGTCCTTGAGATGCACGTGGGTGATGCGCTCGGGAGCTTGACGCGCCAGGTCGACCGGATCGGTGCCGCCGATCAACAGGTGGCCGGTGTCCAGGCACAGGGGGATGGCCGAGCCGTCGAGCACTCGCAGGACCTCGTCGCGCTGCTCGATCATCGTTCCGACGTGAGGGTGGACAACTGCCCTGATTCCGCGCTCGGCCGCGGCGTCGGTGAGGCGATCGAGATTGTGCAGCAGGGTTTTCCAACTCTGCTCGTCCAGTTCCGGGCGTGAATCGTAGCCGTCGGAACCCGTCGCGGCGGCCAGGACCAAAACTTCGGCACCCGAGGCGACGAAACCATCGAGGATGGGGGAGATGCCGGGAACCGGATCATGATCGCGATCATGCAGCAGTACCGGTGCGAACCCGCCGACTGCGCTCAGATCGTGATCCGCGAGCACCTTGGCCATTTCGGCGGGTGCAGTCGGCAGAAAGCCCTCCGGTCCGATTTCCGTTGCCGCCAGACCGACTTCGCGCATTTCCCGGAGGACTTGCGCAGGGTCGAGCTGGTAGCCCCAGCCCGGGACTTCGCACACGCCCCAGGAGATCGGTGCGCCGGCGATGCGAGGAGTGCTCATGTGTGTGCCTCATTCTTGTCGTGAAGGAACAGATCTTTGACTTCGGTGATCGTGACGGGCCGACCCTCGCGCAGAGAGTGCGTTGCAGCTTCGGAGATCCAGGCCGACTCGACCGCATCTGCGGGCGTGCACGGTGATTCCCGACGCCCGGCGACAACGCCGAGGAATGCTTCGAGTTCCGCACGGTAGGCGGACGTGAAGCGGTCCATGAAGAACGTGTACGGCTCCTTCGAGGGGAACGATGTTTCGGGGTCGAGAGAGCGGAGTGGCAAGCGGTCGTCCAGCCCGGCAACGACGGAGTCCGCCGAGCCGAGTACCTCGAGTCGGCAGTCGTAGCCGCGGCCGTTGTAGCGGGTATTCGACACGACCGCGATGGTTCCGCCTTCGAAAGTGAGAACCGTTGCGGCGGTGTCGACGTCACCGGCATCGGCGATCCCGCGATCACCCTGATTCGAGCCGGTGGCAAAAACAGTGGTGACTTCGCGGCCGCTGATCCACCGGACGATGTCGAAGTCGTGGATCGAGCAGTCGCGGAAGATGCCGCCGGAGTGTTCGATGTACGAGATCGGCGGGGGAGCGGGGTCGAGGGTGGTCGATCGGAGAGTGTGGATCCAACCGAGTTCTCCAGATCGAACCGCGTCGTACGCCGCCACAAATGACGGGTCGAATCGGCGCTGAAATCCGATCTGGACTGGCACCGACGTCTGCTCGGCAGTCGCGAGTACACGAACGGAGGATTCGATGGAGTCTGCTACCGGCTTTTCGCAGAACGTCGGGATGTCTCGGCGGACAGCGGCTTCGATCAAATCGGCATGTGAACTCGACGACGCGGCGATCAGAACGCCGTCGATGCCCGACGCTAGAAGCGCGTCGGGATCGGCAGCGGACTCCACGTCGAGTTCGCTTGCCACGTCCGAGGTTCGACGTGCGTCGACATCGGTGACAACCAGTGCGTCGACGCCGTTTAGTGTCAGTAGATTTCGGGCGTGGTAGCTGCCGATTCGTCCGAGGCCGACGACTCCGATGCGAGCGCCCATCAGTCCAGCCCTCCGAAGACGTTCTGGTCCCAGTCGATGATCGAACCCGTCACGACTCCGCTGCGATCGGAGAGCAGGAAGACGACGAAGTCGGCGATTTCGTCGACCTGTCCGAGCTTGCCCATGGGGAGGGTGCTGCCCGCACGTTCCTGCCAGTCGTCACCAGCGTCGTGAAAAGCTCTCTGCGTGAGGTCTTCACCCTCGGTCTGTGTCCACCCGATGTCGAGACCGTTGATCCGGATACGATCCCAGCGATGCGCATGGGCGGCGTTGCGGGTCAGCCCCGCCAGCCCGGCCTTCGCTGCCACGTACGGCGCGAGATACGGCTGCCCGCCGAGTTCGGACGTGGAGATGATGTTGACGATGGACCCGGGGACCGCACGCTCGCGCATGTCTTTGGCTGCTGCCTGCATCGTGAAGAACGGACCGCGAAGGTTCACCGCGATGTGCTGGTCGAAGAGTTCTTCGGTGGTGTCGAGCAGCGTTCCGCGTGAAGTGAGCCCGGCGGAATTGACCAGAGCATCCACGCGGCCGAAGTGAGAGATCGTCTCGGCCACGCTGTCGAGCGCGGAATCCGTTTGTGCCACATCGGCTTCGATGAAGTGAGTTCCCGGAAGTTCTGTCTCGAGAGCCTTTCCGACGTCCGGGCGTCGGCCGGTGAAAGCCACCTGAGCGCCCTCACGGACTGCGGCGCGTACGATTCCGGCGCCGACGCCTTGCGAGCCGCCACTGACCAGTAAGACGGTGTCGGCCAGGAGTGCGGGCCTGGTTACGCCCGGCGTAGAAGTCATGGGTTTAGTCTGGCTGTGACGAAGACCTCGAGCAACAGCAAAAAACCATCAAATATCCATCATCGTGAGGTAGTTGTGGCGCATCGATTCAAAGTACGGGAGATCGCTCAGCAGTCGGGCCTGAGTGAGGCCACCGTCGACCGGGTGCTCAACGACCGTCCTGGAGTTCGCGACGGCACACGATCGGAGGTTCGCCAGGCGATCACGGACCTGGAACGTCAACGCTCGCAACTGAAACTGGTCGGTCGCACGTTCATCGTCGACGTCGTGTTGCAAACTCCTGCACGGTTTTCCGACGCCGTCCGTGACGCGCTCGAGGCCGAACTGCCCACCCTTGCACCCGCTGTTGTTC
Source organism: Rhodococcus sp. MH15 (assembly GCF_019266045.1). Taxonomy (NCBI): domain Bacteria; kingdom Bacillati; phylum Actinomycetota; class Actinomycetes; order Mycobacteriales; family Nocardiaceae; genus Rhodococcus; species Rhodococcus sp. MH15. Next base: position 1,138,904 of record NZ_LPNP01000061.1, on the reverse strand, counting down.
GTTCCAGGTTTCACTTTCGTGAAACCGGTTCGGTAGAAGCGATGACGTCGACGCTCGACAAGATTCGCCGGCGCGGCTCCCACGGAGTCATCGTCAAGGCTCCCGACACTCCGGAAGTCGTGTCGGCGATCGACCGGTTGGTGGCGGCAAGGATTCCGGTCGTCACGTTGGTGACCGACGTTGCCGGCAGCAGGCGAGCCGCCTACATCGGCATCGACAACCGAGCCGCCGGGGCCACCGCCGCGTACTTGATAGATCAGTGGCTGGGGGATCGGGAAGGCAACGTGCTGGTCAGCATGAGCAGCGGGTTCTTCCGCGGGGAGGAAGAACGGGAGATGGGATTTCGCTCCGCCATGCGAGTCTCAGCTCCGCATCGACGGTTGATCGACATTCCGAACAGTGACGGTCTGGATCAGACGAGTAGGAAACTGGTGCGAGCGGCACTCGAATCCGATCCGCAGATCCGTGCCGTGTATTCGATCGGTGGTGGCAACCTGGCCACGGTCGACGCGTTCGACGAACTGAACCGGGAGTGCAGTGTCTTCATCGCCCACGATCTCGACGGTGACAATCGAAAGTTGCTGGGGGAGAGGCGAATATCAGCGGTGCTCCACCACGATCTGCGGGCGGATGTTCGCACTGCCTGTCAGGTGGTCATGAAGGAACACGGCGCCATGGGCGCTCACTTCGGCTTTACGACGTCACCGGTTCAAGTCGTGACACCGCTCAACATGCCCCCGACATAGCTGTGCGCGGTTAAGGAGTCCGGAGACTCCCTAACCGCGCACAGGGCCGAAGGCCTGACTATCGAGCGAAGAGCAGTGCTCGCTTGACTTCCTGAATAGCCTTTGTCACCTGGATGCCGCGGGGGCACGCGTCGGTGCAGTTGAACGTGGTGCGGCAACGCCACACGCCGTCCTTGTCGTTCAGGATGTCGAGACGCTCGGAAGCGGCCTCGTCACGGCTGTCGAAGATGAACCGGTGTGCGTTCACGATGGCAGCGGGACCGAAGTAGCTGCCGTCGCTCCAGTACACGGGGCACGACGTGGTGCAGCATGCGCAGAGGATGCACTTGGTGGTGTCGTCGAAACGAGCACGGTCGTGCTGGCTCTGGATGCGCTCACGAGTGGGCTCGTTGCCACTGGTGATGAGGAACGGCTTCACGGCGCGGAATGCGTCGAAGAAGGGCTCCATGTCGACAACCAGGTCCTTCTCGACGGGCAGGCCCTTGATGGGCTCGACCGTGATGGTGACCGGCTTGCCGTCCTTGGGCAGCATGTCCTTCATCAGCAGCTTGCAGGCCAGACGGTTCACACCGTTGATCCGCATGGCGTCCGATCCACAGACACCGTGTGCGCAGCTGCGACGGAACGTGAGGGTGCCGTCGAGGTAACCCTTTACGTACAGCAGCAGGTTGAGCAGACGGTCGGTGGGCAGTGCCGGGACCTGGAAACTGTCCCAGTGCTGGCCCTCGCCCGATTCGGGATTCATCCGCGCGATCTTGAGAGTGACCATGACGGCCCCCTCGGGAACAGCGGGGAGTTTGGGTGCATCTACAGCAGGCGCAGACATCAGTACTTACGCTCCATCGGCTCGTAGCGGGTCTGGATCACCGGCTTGTAGTCCAGACGGATGTCGGAGAGCAGGCCGTCACCCTCCTTGTACGCCATCGTGTGCTTCATGTACTCGGCGTCGTTGCGATCCGGGAAGTCCTCGCGAGCGTGGCCGCCGCGCGATTCCTTGCGGTTGAGGGCGCCGACGACGGTGACCTCTGCCATTTCGAGGAGGAAGCCCAGCTCGATGGCCTCGAGCAGGTCGCTGTTGTAGCGCTTGCCCTTGTCCTGGACCGTGATGTGGTTGTAGCGCTCCTTGAGAGCACGCACATCCTTGAGAGCCTGGGTGAGGCGCTCTTCGGTGCGGAAGACGGAGGCGTTGTTGTCCATCGACTGCTGCAGCTCGGTGCGGATGTCCGCAACGCGCTCGTGGCCGTGATCGGACAGGATGACGCCGACCCAGTCTTCGACCATCGCGGCCGGGGTTTCCGGCATGTCGACGAACTCGGTGGAGTTCGCGTACTCGGCGGCAGCGATGCCGGCGCGACGGCCGAACACGTTGATGTCGAGGAGCGAGTTGGTACCGAGACGGTTTGCACCGTGTACGGAGACACAGGCGCATTCGCCGGCCGCGTACAGACCCTTGACGATCTCGTCGTTGTTGCGCAGCACCTCACCGTTGATCTTGGTGGGGATACCGCCCATGACGTAGTGGCACGTCGGGTAGACGGGCACGGGCTCCTTGACGGGGTCCACGCCGAGGTAGGTGCGCGAGAACTCCATGATGTCGGGGAGCTTCTCGTCGAGAACTTCCTCGGGGATGTGCGTCACGTCGATGTAGACGTAGTCCTTGTTCGGGCCGGCGCCGCGGCCTTCGAGAACCTCGAGGACCATCGAACGCGCCACGATGTCACGAGGAGCGAGGTCCTTGATGGTGGGTGCGTAACGCTCCATGAAGCGTTCACCATCGGCATTACGGAGAATGCCACCTTCACCGCGGACGGCTTCCGAGATCAGGATGCCGAGACCGGCGAGTCCTGTCGGGTGGAACTGGTGGAACTCCATGTCCTCGAGGGGCAGGCCCTTGCGGAAGATGATGCCCATGCCGTCACCGGTGAGGGTGTGCGCGTTGGACGTCGTCTTGTACATGCGTCCCGAGCCGCCGGTCGCGAAGACGATCGACTTGGCGTGGAAGATGTGCAGCTCGCCGGTCGAGAGCTCGTAGCAGATGACACCGGTGGCAACCGGGCCGTCCTCGGTCTCGGTGATGGCGATGTCGAGGGCGTAGAACTCGTTGAAGAACTCGACGTCGTGCTTGACGCAGTTCTGGTAGAGCGTCTGCAGGATCATGTGACCGGTGCGGTCGGCGGCGTAACACGCACGGCGGACGGGTGCCTTGCCGTGGTCGCGTGTGTGGCCACCGAATCGACGCTGGTCGATCTTGCCTTCGGGCGTGCGGTTGAACGGCAGACCCATCTTCTCGAGGTCGAGCACCGCATCGATGGCCTCCTTGGCCATGATCTCGACGGCGTCCTGGTCGGCGAGGTAGTCGCCGCCCTTGACGGTGTCGAAGGTGTGCCACTCCCAGTTGTCTTCCTCCACGTTCGCCAGTGCGGCACACATGCCGCCCTGGGCCGCGCCGGTGTGGCTGCGGGTGGGGTAGAGCTTGGTCAGTACGGCCGTGCGGGCACGGGGGCCAGCTTCGATTGCCGCACGCATGCCTGCGCCACCGGCGCCGACGATGACCACGTCATAACGATGTTCCTGCATGAAGTCTGTGCTCCCCTAGCTCGCCGAGATATTGGGGTCGAAGGTGAAGATGACGTACGTGCCCAGGCCCATGATCAGGATCATCGAGAGAACGAGGATCGTGGTCAGCCAGAAGCGCGTGGAGTCCTTGCGGGAGTAGTCCGCGATGACCGTGCGCAGACCGTTACCGCCGTGCAGCTGTGCCAGCCACAACATCGTCAGATCCCAGAACTGCCAGAACGGGCTGGACCAGCGACCTGCGACGAACGCGAAGTTCAGACGGTGAACGCCACCGTCGAGCATCAGCATGATGAACATGTGGCCCAGGACCAGAACGATCAGGGCGACGCCGGAGAAGCGCATGAACAGCCATGCGTACAACTCGAAGTTGTTCCGAGCCTTCGCGCGCGGGGACCGCGGGTTGTCCAGGCTTGCGGGACGGTCGTATGAGGTGCCCAGGCTCTTGGCTTCGGGTCCGTGAGTAGTCGCCATGTCAGTGCTCCGCAAACATGTTGATGAGGATGCGTCCGGCGCCTGGGATCATCACCAGGAACCAGATCGTCAGAATGGTCCAGAGCATGACGCGCTGGTACTTCGGGCCCTTCGACCAGAAGTCCACCAACATCACGCGCACGCCGTTGAGGGCGTGGTAGAGGACTACGCCGACGAGGCCGATCTCCATGAGGCCGACGAGGGGGTTCTTGTACGTGTCGATGACGGCGTCGTACGTATCGGGATTGACCCGAACGAGTGCCGTATCGAGAACGTGTACGAATAGGAAGAAGAAAGTAGCGACGCCTGTGATCCGGTGTAGAACCCAGGACCACATTCCGGGGTCGCCCCGGTAAAGCGACCTCGTGCGCTCCTTCTGAGGAGCGGCTTCAGTCGTAGTACTCATCGAGTGCTGTGCCTCCAACGTCATTGGTGGACGCGTCGAGCCTGCAGAGAGCTTCGATGTACCTCAGCCCGGGCTCGACGGGATCCTGAACCGACTTGACTCAGACTCTAAACCTATGTGAAACCGGGAACTAATCAGATGCGGGATTCGTACGCGTACCAAACTCTTTGTAAGGTTTGCCTTTCCAATCTCGCCGAGACTGTTTCGGCGTGGTTTCTGCATCCATTCAGTCGGCGTGATTGGATAACGAACCATGGGCGACATCGACTGGAAGTTGTTGCGGCACAACGCGCAAGTGGTCATGCGGCAGGCTTATGCACCGTACTCGGGCTATGCAGTGGGTGCAGCTGCCCTGGTAGACGATGGTCGGATCGTCTCAGGATGCAATGTGGAAAATGTCTCATACGGTTTGAGCCTGTGTGCCGAATGTGGACTCGTCGGTAACTTGGCCGCCACCGGGGGCGGGCGGCTGATTGCCTTCACGTGCTGCGACGCGAAGGGCTCGATTCTGATGCCGTGCGGCCGGTGCAGACAGCTTCTCCTCGAGCACGGCGGGGGTGAGATGCTTGTCGACACGAGCAGTGGGTTCAAGCCGCTGAGCGAGCTGTTGCCTGATGCTTTCGGGCCGGAACAAGCAGAGGGGCTCCGCCATGTTTGACGCAGTTTCCATCATCGGCGCCAAGCGTGACGGCCGCGAGCTGTCGGGAACCGAGATCGACTGGATAGTTCAGGCGTTCACACAGGGGATCGTCGGTGACGAGCAGATGTCGGCGCTCGCGATGGCGATCTACTTCCGCGGAATGTCGCGAGCAGAGACCGGTCGATGGACCGAGGCGATGATCGAATCCGGCGGGAGGATGGACTTTTCGGACTTGCCGCTGCCCACCGTCGACAAGCATTCGACCGGTGGAGTGGGGGACAAGATCACCCTTCCGCTTGCACCCCTCGTCGCTGCCTGTGGTCTTGCAGTCCCGCAGTTGTCGGGCCGCGGACTCGGCCACACCGGTGGAACTCTCGACAAGCTCGAGGCCATTCCAGGTTGGCGAGCCGAGCTCACGGCGACGGAGATGGTCGACATTCTCTCGGACCCGAAAATCGGCGCGGTGATCTGCGCTGCCGGAGCGAATCTGGCCCCCGCGGACAAGAAGCTCTACGCGCTGCGCGACGTGACCGGAACGGTGGAATCCATTCCGCTGATCGCAAGTTCGATCATGAGCAAGAAGATTGCCGAGGGAACCGGCGCCCTGGTGCTCGACGTCAAGGTCGGTTCCGGAGCGTTCATGAAGGACCTCGGCGACGCGCGAGAGTTGGCACGCACGATGGTCGAGCTTGGCAACGACGCCGGCGTGCGTACAAGCGCTCTCATCACCGGGATGGACACCCCGCTCGGATTGACGGCGGGCAACGCCCTCGAGGTACGTGAATCCGTCGAGGTGCTGGCAGGCGGCGGGCCGTCGGACGTCGTCGAGCTGACCCTGGTCCTGGCTCGGGAGATGCTGTCAGCGGCTGGGATCGACGGTATCGACCCCGCCGACAAACTGGCCGACGGCACGGCAATGGACCGGTGGCGCGCGATGATCGCCGCCCAAGGTGGGGACCCACACGCGACGCTGCCGGTGGCCCGGCACAGCGACGTCGTCACCGCGGACCGAGACGGCGTACTGACCCGACTCGACGCCATGGCGGTGGGCATCGCGGCCTGGAAACTGGGAGCCGGACGCGAACGGCAGGGCGAAGCCGTTCAGGCCGGTGCCGGCATCGAGATGCATGCAAAGCCTGGCGACGTGGTCCGTGCCGGGCAGAAGCTGATGACACTGCACACCGACACTCCCGAGAGATTTGATGCAGCGCGACGAAGCCTCGGCGGTGGATGGTCGATCGGGACCGATTCCGACACCGTTTCGCGACCGTTGCTCATCGAGCGAATTGTGGGTGATTCGCGTTAGCGTTGGCGAATGAACGCACCGGAGTTGACCACGATCCGCAGCGCACCCAAAGTTCTTCTCCACGATCATCTCGACGGAGGACTCCGACCCGAGACCGTTCTCGAACTGGCCGAGCAATGTGGCTACGACGAGCTGCCGGCGAATACGGCATCCGAACTGGCGCAATGGTTCCGAACTGCCGCTGACAGTGGATCGCTCGAGCTCTACCTCGAAACGTTCGCGCACACAGTCGCCGTGATGCAGACCCCCGAAGGGCTTGCACGGGTGGCACGTGAGTGTGCCGAGGATCTGGCCGACGACAACGTCGTCTATGCCGAGGTCCGTTTTGCGCCCGAGCAGCACCTGGAACAAGGCCTGAGTTTGGACGAGGTCGTCGAGCACGTTCTCGAAGGTTTCCGGGCCGGCGAATCCGCTGCCAGGGTCGCGGGACGGGAGATCCGCATCGGCTGTCTTCTCACGGCGATGAGGCATGCCGCGCGGTCGCGGGAGATCGCCGAACTCGCGGTGCGATTCCGGGACCGCGGGGTTGTCGGGTTCGACATCGCCGGTGCCGAGGCCGGTAACCCACCGAGCCGGCACCTCGATGCTTTCGAGTACATGCGTGATGCGAACGCTCACTTCACGATTCACGCGGGTGAGGCTTTCGGGTTGCCGTCGATCCACGAAGCCATCGCCTTCTGCGGAGCGGATCGGTTGGGCCACGGCGTGCGGATCGTGGACGACATCGACGTAGGAGTGCAAGGTGGGGCAGAGTTGGGTCGGCTCGCGAACTACGTCCGTGACATGCGCATTCCCCTGGAACTGTGCCCGAGTTCGAACGTGCAGACCGGGGCCGTAGCCGCCCTGGCGGACCATCCGTTCGGACTCTTGGCGGACTTGCGCTTCCGAGTGACCGTCAACACCGACAACAGGCTGATGAGCGACACCACCATGAGTCGGGAAATGGCCGCGTTGGTCGAGACCTTCGGTTACGGATGGACCGATCTCGAACGCTTCACCATCAACGCGATGAAGTCGGCCTTCATCCCGTTCGACGAGCGCCTCGCGTTGATCGACGACGTCATCAAGCCGGGCTACGCCGTGCTCATCGGCTAGATGACGTGCGCCCGACTACTCAGATCGAAGCCGGGCCTCGAACTCGCGTTCGAGTTCGCGCCAGGCCTCGGATTCCTTGGTGAACGGCGCACTCGGAGCCATCCGCGACGGATCGGGGTTGAGGAGGTACGAGACGTACCAACCCAGCTCGTTCGACGCGGACAGAGCCTCCTCGGTGGAGTCGTCGTCGGCGAAATCTGCTGCATCGGTGAACAATTCGACTGCGAGTTCCAGCTGCTCGGCATCTACGACGTCCGGGCCCTGGGCGAGGTCGTCGGCGATACCGGGCAGAACGTAGACGTTCTCGTCCGTGACCTCGATTTCGAGTGAACCGTCGACGGCCGCATTCTGAATTTCGCCGTACGTACTGACCTGCGAGAGATCGTGTTCGTGGTTGTCGGCGAGGTAGCGAGCGAGTGCGCGCTCGCTACGGAAGACGGTGATCAGTCCGTCCTTGCCGAGGAAGATCGCCTGATCTCCCATGTAGCAGCGCAGAGTGTAGAACGTCTCGGCCGAGGTGATGATGCGGATCGGGTCGACACCGACCTCACCCCAGAAGGTCTCGACTTCGTCTTCGTCCTCTTCGAGGTCGTCTTCGTCGAATTCCTCGTCCTCGCCCTCCTCGGCGACATCGTCGGCGTCGACGGTGTTCTCGGCGGCAGCGAGCAGTTCAGCTTCGGCGACCGCCACAGCAGCTGCATCGACCTTCGGGGAGGTGACCACCTTGTCGATGGCGTCGAGAACGGCGTCCCAGTCCTTGACGATCGCAGCGCCGACCTGGTCCCACAGCTCCAGGCCTTCGCGGCCTTCGAAGGTGCCGGCGCCGGTGGCAAGCGCGCCGAGTACCGGATGGCCGCTGAAGAAGCGGATGACCGCGTCGAGTTCGCACACCTCACCGATGTTGCGAGCCATGTTCAGGGTGTCTTCGAGTTCCGAGACCACCAGTGCCTCAGGGTCACCTGCGGCCAGTTCCGGCACGCCGACGAAGTCGAACGTGAAGTTCTCTTCCGGTTCCAACTCGGCTGCCGACAGTCCGGAGACGACGGCCCACGCCGGATGCTCGACCAGGTCGTTGTCGGAGTCCGTTCGGATGAAGGCCGCGAGTTCCGCGACGGAGGAGAACCCGTAGAGGTCTTCCTCATGGCCGAGAAACGCTTCCCACTCGTCGTCGCCCTCGCGCCAGCGGGGTGCCCACAAAGTGACGAGGTCTCCGTCGGTGAGTCCGATTTCGATAGGGACGATGTCTCCAGCCATGGGCGGAAGCCTATCCACCGCAGCGCGAAAGGCATAGCGGGGGTTCGTCACGTTTGTTTCAGGGCTACTCGGAGCTCACTGACCAGTCGCTCGCGTTCGTCGTTGGACTGTTGAACTGCCTGGTGAATCGTGGCCACCGTCAATGCGGCCACCGTCTGAGAATTCATCGCGGTGATTGCGTCGGTGATCCGTAGGTCGACCAGAGCGCCCAGCCCGTCGACAGTCGCCGTGACTATCCCACCCTCGCTCGAGACGACTACCCGCAGAGCGCCGACCCCGTCGACGGCGTCCTGCAAGAGTCCCGTCCGGTGTTTCGCCAGCTCCATGATTCGATCAATCTCGCTCATATCGAACGCATCCAGCTCGACGGAAGGTTCTGGCCCTCGGCGGCGTCGACATCGGCCAGTTCGTCTCGGGTCGGGAGACCGAGCCGATCGAGGATCGCTGCCGGGACTCCGGTCTCCTCGAGCTCCACACGATGGCGGGCGCCGGCTTCGATTGCTGCATGTGAGCACAGCGTGAGTATCTGCTGCGCCAACCGCTGCCCGCCGTACCGCAGTTCGTCCTGGCTGATCCTCAGGTCCACGGGCACGGCGTGCTCCGTGGCACGGACCGCGATGGTTCCGTTGCGGTTGACGGCTACGGCTGTGATGATCGGCGGTGATTCGCGCTTGTTCTCGGGCATGATTCCCTGTCATTCCGTCGGACGGTAGAAGCCGTGAAAGCCCATGCCGCTGTTCGTGGTTCGGATGGCGCTGATCTCGACAGGATCGCCGGCTTCGACCATCTGACCGTTGCCGATCACCATGGCGACGTGTCCGTCCCAGACCGCGAGGTCGCCCGGCATCAGATTGTTCTGATCGACCTGGTTCCCGATTCCCTGTTCCTGAGCCAACCTCGGAATATCGACTCCGGCCTGGCCGTACGCCCATTGCGTCAGACCACTGCAGTCCAGACCGACTCCGGGTGTCGTGCCTCCCCAGGCGTACGGGACACCCTGTTGAGTGAGCGCGTTGCGTACGGCAGCAGCGGCCTCGGCGTTCGGTGCGGTGGCAATCGAGCCGTCGGGAAGTTCGACCTCAACGCCACCGACGGAACCGGAACCACTTGCGGAACCGGAACCACTTGCGGAACCGGAACCACCCGCCGACTCGGAGACCCCAGGTGCGGGATCGGGTATCGGGACGGACGGGACGAGTGCGGACATCTTGTCGGTCGACCCGGCCAACTCACCGCGTACCCGCTCGATAACCGATACCGCGCGTCCGAGGTGCTCCAACGCGGCCGACAACAACATCAATTGGCCCGTCGGTGTCATCAGCGTCGGCCCGGCCTTGATCGCGAGTGTCAGAAAGGACTGGAGAATCTCACCGAGTTCGGTCATTCCCGCGTACACGGACGTTGTCGCTTCGTCCACGACGCCGGCGATGTCGCTTCCGCGATCGGCGAGGTTTCGCGTCGACGTCTGCGTCTGCTCGGTTTTGGTCACCGCAGCAGTGAGGGCAGTCGACGAACTCTGAGAGGACGCCAGTTCGCTCAGTGCCGCGCTTCCCAGTTGGTAGGCGATCTCGAGGGCGTCCGTGGCGATTCGGATGCCGACGTCGGGTCCATTTGTGCTGGGGACACCAGTCCCGACAGTGTCGACCAGATCGATGATCGGTCGTGCGAGTGCGTCGACGTCGATCATGAGCGTGCGGCTTCGGTGAGAGCCCTTCGTACCGATTCCTCGGAGTCGAGATAGACGGCATGAGCGTCGAGGGCGGCCGACCGGACACTGGAAATAACAGTGGACAGTCGATCGATGTCGTCGATGTGCGCTTGTTGTGCCCGGCCCGCGACGCCGACGAAGTCGCCGCCGATCAGCCCGAGCACAGCGGACAGAGCCATGTGATCGCCACCCGCTGCGTCCTGTCGAGCTTGCGCGACGTTGTCGGCAACAGTGCCCAACCGCCTGGCGAACTCCGCGATGCTTTCAGCGTCCAGATCCAGATTTGTCAACTTGTCTTCCCCCCGTTGCGCTTACTCCTTCTTGGACGCCGCGCGGGGTGCTCCGGTTCCCGAGGAACTATTCTGATGGTCATGCAAACGCACGTAGTCGACCATCCGCTCGCGGCGGCCCTCTTGACGACAATGCGTGATGCACGCAGTGAGAACGCAACTTTTCGTTCCGCACTTCGCAGGCTCACGCACATGCTGGTCTACGAGGCCATGCGTGACGCGGAGGTCGAGGAATTTCCGGTCGACACCCCGGTAGCAGCGACGACGGGCATCCGGCTCGCGAAGCCGCCGTTGTTGGTACCGGTGCTGCGGGCCGGTCTGGGCATGGTCGAACAGGCGAGTGCGCTGATTCCGTCGGCCGGCGTCGGCTTTGTCGGAATGGCACGTGACGAAGAGACTCATCAGCCGGTTCCGTACCTCGAATCCCTGCCGGCGGATCTGTCCGGGATCCCGGTGTTCGTGCTCGATCCGATGCTCGCCACCGGTGGTTCGATGGTGCACACCATCGACTTGCTGGTTGCGCGTGGCGCGACGGATGTCACGGCAGTGTGCGTCGTGGCCGCTCCGGCCGGCGTCGACGCGCTGGCAGCGTCCGGCCACCCGGTTCGTCTGGTCATCGCGAGCATCGATGACGGACTCGACGAGAACGCTTTCATCGTCCCCGGTCTCGGTGACGCCGGCGATCGGCAGTTCGGACCCCGCTAGAGCGAAAGGGCGAAGGTTCGGAGTTCGGCGAGCCGGGCCTTCGCCGGCTCTACTGCGTTCGCGAGGTCGTCGCGGTTCGCCACCGGGACGACAACTTCGAGATAGCACTTGAGCTTGGGCTCGGTTCCGGACGGTCGCACCACCACGCGGATCGACGGTCCGTCGAATATCACTGCGTCCGTGCGCATACCACCGCGAACCTCGGCCAAGTCCTCGACGGTGACCGGCTCGCCCGCGAGTTGGCTTGGCGGATCGGCGCGTAGTCGTTTCATCATTTCGGCGATGTCGCTCGAATCCTCGACGCGGCGGGATACTTGGTCCCCACGATGCAGTCCGAATTCGACGGCATAGTCGCCCAGAACGTCCAGCAGGGTTCTGTTGCTGACCGCGAGGGTGGCAGCCAAGTCGGCCACCAGCACGGCAGCCGAGATTCCGTCCTTGTCCCGCACCACATCCGGATCGACGCAGTGCCCGATCGCTTCCTCGTAGGCGTAGACGAGTCCGTCGCCGGCACGCGTGAGCCACTTGAAACCGGTGAGTGTCTGCGCAAACCTGGCTCCGCGGGCTTTCGCCAACTTCGAGAGCAGGGTCGAGGAGACGATCGTCGTCGCCACCAACGAATCTTCGGGCGCCGTGCTCAGTACGTGGTCGGCCAGGAGCACCCCGGTTTCGTCGCCGCGCAACATGCGCCACTGATCACCGTCGCGAACTCCGACGGCGCAGCGGTCGGCATCCGGGTCGAGTGCGATCGCCAGATCCGCGTCGACACGTCGGGCAAGGGCGAGCAGGCGGTCTGCGGCGCCGGGCTCTTCGGGATTGGGGAACTCGACGGTCGGAAACGTGGGGTCGGGATCGAACTGCTCCGCCACGACGTGCAGGTCCTCGAATCCTGCTGCTCGCAGAGCCGCGGTCGCAGTCTCACCCCCGACGCCGTGCATTGCCGTGAGCGCAATCCGGATCGAGCGGGCGTCGCCGTGAGGGAGGGTCGCGATGCGGGCGATGTACTGCTCGACCAGAGAATCGTCGGCCGGAATCACCGATGCTCGCGCGACGTCGGCGGCACTACCGATGCGAGCGATCTCGCTCTCGATTTCACGATCGGCGGGGGAGACGAGTTGCGCTCCGCCCGAGAGATACACCTTGTAACCGTTGTCGGCGGCAGGATTGTGGGAGGCGGTGATCTGGATACCTGCCGCTGCCCCGAGCCTGCGCACCGCGAACGCCACCAGCGGTGTCGGCAGTGGGCGGGGGAGCAGGGTCACTTCGAACCCGGCGGCTGCCATGACCTCGGCGGCGGCCAGAGCAAATGCCTCTGAACCGAGCCGGGCGTCGCGGCCGACCACAACGCGGGACCCGCCCTGGCAGCGAGCTGTCAGCCAGGCCGCCAGACCGGCCGTGGTCCGGATGACGACCGCGAGGTTCATTCCGTTGGGTCCGCCGCGCACCGGCCCGCGAAGCCCAGCAGTGCCGAACGTCAGTGGTGCGGAAAAGCGTTCGGTCAGTTCATGTTCCGAAAGGGCTGCTAATTCTGCGCGGGTAACCGGGTCCGGATCGGCGTCGATCCACTCTGTGACGTTCAGTGGTGTCACAGCTGCTCGACCAGTTGACGCAGCAGCACTCCCATCCGGGCCGCCGAGGCTTTGCCTGCCGCCAGCACCTCCTGATGGTCCAGTGGGGCGCCCGTGATTCCGGCGGCCAGATTGGTGACCATGGAGATGCCGAGAACGCGGGCGCCGAGCGCGCGGGCCGCGATGGTCTCGTGAACCGTCGACATGCCGACCAGATCGGCGCCGAGTGTACGAAGCATTCGAATCTCGGCCGGAGTCTCGTAATGCGGACCGGGAAGCCCGGCGTAAACACCCTCGGCAAGGTCCGGGTCGATCGAGCGAGCCAGCGCACGCAGTTCCGGCGAGTAGGCGTCGACCAGGTCGACGAACTCTGCGCCGACGAGGGGAGAGCGGGCCGTCAGGTTCAGGTGGTCACTGATCAGCACTGGTTGTCCCACTGCGTAGTCCTCGCGGATACCGCCGGCCGCATTGGTGAGGATGACGGTGTCGGCGCCGGCAGCAATGGCTGTCCGGACCGGGTGGACGACGGTGGCGAGATCGTGGCCCTCGTATGCGTGCGCGCGCCCGAGCAGCAGCAGGACTTCGGTGTTTCCGACGCGCACCGAACGAATGGTGCCCGCATGGCCGAGAGCGGACGGTGGGGCGAAGCCAGGAAGATCCGCCATCGAGACTTCGGCTGTCACGTCCGCACCGGCGTCGCCGAACACGTCTGCGGCATCGGTCCACCCCGACCCGAGCACGATGGCGACTGACGGTGACGAAGAGCCAGTCATGGCGGACAGAGCAGCGGCGGCGGCCTCGGCGATCGTTCCCATGTGAGCAACCCTACTGAGGAGTCGGGTCGGTTCGCCGGGTGAGTTGGCGGGCGTTACTCTCCCATCCATGCCTTATCTCGAACGCGACGGCGACGTATTCATCCTGTACCTCGGCAACGAGGGCGAAACGGACAACGAGAACCGCTTCGGCCCTGAGTGGATCGACGCTGTTCACAGCAAGTTGGACGAGGTCGAAGCGCACGAGGGGCCCGCAGCCCTGGTGACGACGGCGACGGGCAAGTTCTACACGAACGGCCTGGACACGACGTGGATCTTCGGCAATCTCGACGGTCTCCCCGGCTACCTGGACAAGGTCCACACCATCTACAGCCGTTTGCTGACCTTCCCGATGGCCACGGTCGCGGCCGTGCAGGGGCACGCGTTCGGCGCCGGCGCCATGCTCGCGTCCTCGCACGATTTCCAGATCATGCGCGCGGACCGCGGCTTCTACTGCCTGCCCGAGGTGGGACTGAACATGCCGTTCACTGTCGGGATGTCTGCACTGCTGAACAGTCGTCTGCCCAAGCAGACGGCAGTCGATGCCATGACGACGGGGCGTCGCTTCGGCGGCGCCGACGCACTCGCTGCCGGCATCGTGCAGGAAACGGTCGACGGCGACGGAGTACTCGCCGCTGCTGTGGCCAAGGCGTCGGCACTGACGTCGACTCACGGCAAGAACTTGGCGGGAATCAAGGCAGGCATCCACCGCGATGCTCTTGCAGACCTCGCTCAGGTGACTGACAAGAGCAACTTCTCCTTCGGGTGAGACAATGATCGCGTGAACCAGAATGTCGACAGCGCAGTCAGGTCCGTAGAGGCCGATCTGATCGCGCTGTCGCATTCGATTCACAGCGACCCGGAACTCGCCTTCGAGGAGTTCCGCAGCGCTGCCAAAGTGTCGGACCTGCTGGCGCAGCACGGTTTCGCGGTCACTCGCGGGATCGTCGATCTGCCGACAGCTTTCGATGCCACCTACGGCAGCGGAGAGTTGGTCATCGCGATCTGCGCCGAGTACGACGCGCTGCCCGAGATCGGTCATGCCTGTGGGCACAACATCATTGCCGCCGCCGCGGTCGGGGCCGGCATCGCGTTGGCTACCGTGGCCGACGAACTGGGGATCACCATCCGAGTGATCGGTACTCCGGCTGAGGAAACCGGTGGCGGCAAGGTCCTGATGCTCGAGCGTGGTGCCTTCGACGGCGTCGGCGCCGCCATGATGGTTCATCCAGGGCCGATCGACATCATCGGTGCGACCTCGCTGGCCTTGGCGGACATCGCCGTGAGCTATCACGGTCGCGAGGCGCATGCGTCTGCTGCGCCGGAATTCGGGCGTAACGCCGCCGACGCAGCGACGCTCGCTCAGGTGGCGGTCGGACTGTTGCGTCAGCACCTGCAGCCAGGTCAGCAGATTCACGGAATCGTCAGTGACGGCGGCACGGCTCCCAACATCGTTCCGGCTCGGTCCGAATTGCTCTACTACCTGCGTGCCGAAACGGCCGCGTCGTTGGCCAATCTGTCCGAGCGTGCCGACGCGTGCTTCGCCTCGGGTGCACTCGGCACCGGGTGCACCCACGAAATCCGCACGGTATCGCCTACTTACACCGAGTTGACCCCCGATCCGTGGCTGGCGGCGGCGTACCGTGAACAGATCGTCGATCTCGGGCGGGTGCCACTGGCAGCGGAATGGGAGCGCTCCCGTCCACTGGGTAGTACGGATATGGGTAATGTGACCAATGTGATTCCGGGAATTCACCCGGTCATAGGCTTGGATTCATCGGGGGCAGTGACACATCAGCCGGAGTTCGCGGCTGCGTGTATCACCACCTCCGCAGATCGAGCGGTAGTCGACGGTGCAATTGCGTTGGCCCGCACTGCTGTCCGGGTAGCGTCCGATCCAGAACAACGCGCCCGTCTGTTGGAAGGGGTAGATCGCCGGTGAACGCGGCAATCGACACGTGGATTCACGCGCACACCGACGACCTCGTCGCGTGGCGTCGACACATCCATGCCAACCCGGAGTTGGCTCGCCGCGAATACGCGACCACCGAATTCGTCGCCACCCGCCTCACTGCCGCTGGATTGTCGCCGAAGATCCTTCCCGGTGGCACCGGTCTCACGTGCGATATCGGACCGGAGGGTCCACGAATCGCACTGCGCGCCGACATGGACGCTTTGCCGATGCAGGAAGCGACCGGGGCGACGTACTCGTCCACGGTCCCCGGTGTGTCCCATGCATGCGGGCACGACGCCCACACCACCATCTTGCTCGGCGCCGGACTGGCTCTGGCCACGCTGCCCGAACTTCCCGTCGGGGTTCGGCTGATATTCCAGCCCGCCGAGGAAGTCATGCCTGGCGGAGCACTCGACGTCATCGCCGCGGGCGCGCTCGACGGTGTGTCCAGAATCTTTGCTCTGCACTGCGATCCGCGACTCGAGGCAGGCCAGGTCGGAATGCGCCTGGGCGCGATCACCTCTGCTGCCGACACGATCGAGGTCGTCCTCGACTCTCCGGGTGGGCACACGTCGCGGCCGCATTTGACCACGGATCTGATCTACGCGCTCGGCACCGTCGTGACCGGGCTGCCGGGAATGCTCAGCCGTCGTATCGATCCGCGTACCGGAACCGTCATGGTGTGGGGCGCGGTCAGCGCAGGTCAGGCGCCCAACGCGATTCCGCAGACCGGCATGATGACGGGCACGGTACGTACCGGCGATCACGACACCTGGGAGTTGCTCGAACCGCTCGTGGAAGAAATCGTCCACGGACTACTCGCACCCACCGGAGTTCGCTACCAACTCAACTATCGTCGCGGAGTGCCTCCGGTCGTCAACGACGAGGTGTCCACTCGGATGTTCGAGGACGCCATCGCGACCGTCGGACAAGATGCTTTGGCGGACACCCCGCAATCCGGTGGTGGCGAAGACTTTTCGTGGTACCTCGAAACCGTGCCGGGTGCCATGGCGCGGCTCGGCGTGTGGTCGGGTGAGGGCGATCAGCTCGACATCCACCAACCCACTTTCGATCTCGACGAGCGAGCACTCGGCGTCGGTGTGAAGGTTCTGACGAGCCTGGTTCTGGGATAGTTCCGGTTCCCGTCGGGGGTACCGTTTTTCGTGTCGTTCGAGTGAAGGTACGGGCATGTCCATAGGTGTGGGAGTGCGAATCGGCACATTGGTGTCGACGGCTGTCGTTGCGTCGAACGATCCGGGTTCGGCCGATCCGGTGGTATTGGTTCGGGACACGATCCTCAATCAACGCAAGGACGGAACGACGGTGCTCGGTGGCACCGAGCAACTGGGTGCCGGCCGTGAGTTCGCCGAGAGCTGGTCGGGCTTTGTCGGTCGCGTCGGGGACCCGAGTGGCGTCGCGGGAACTGCCGATACTCGTTACCGCGCCGAGGATTTGGTGGCGACCTCGATTCGCTGTCTGTTGCAGGAATGCGAGCCGCTGCCCGATCGTGGTGGTCGAAGCGGGGGAGCGCCCGACATCGTCGCGACCTACCCGTCACGCTGGGACTCGTCGACGGCGGCCCTCATGCAGGATTCGCTGGTCTACGCGGGCCTCGAACGGGTCACACTCGTCTCGGATGCCGAGGCCGTGTCGGCGTGGTTCGAGTCGGAAATCGCGGCACTCGCCGGCACGCTCATCGGCATCTATCACGTGGACGACACCGGGGCAGCGGTCACCCTCGTGCGTTCTGGTGTCGCGGCCGGCCGTGCATTCGGCTTTGCCGGCGACGGGAGTTCGCCGAGTTCACGCCTCGCGACGGCTCTGGGTGCGTTCGGTTGGATGCCGGAGAACCTGGACGCCGTAGTCGTCACCGGTGACGGCGAACCGGCGACAGACAAAGCGGCCATGATGTCCATAGCGGCCGGGATTGCCGAAAAGCTCGGTGTCAGATGTGAACTCGGTCCCGGACCTGAGCAGTCGGCTGCGCTGGGAGCCGCAATTCTGGCTGCCGGATTCACCTCGACGTCGCACACTATCGTGCCGATCGGATTGCCGCCTTCACACGACGTGACCGAGGTGTTCGACACCCTGGGACGCGAGAAGGTGGCGGCAGAAACCGCTGCCGGGGTGGCGACCGCCGAGCCGGAAACTGCAGTTGTCGCAGGCGAATCGGAGTCGCGCGGTTCCAAGCGTGTGCTCATCGGCGTGACGGTTGTGGTGGTGCTCGCAGCACTGGCAGTGCTCGCGTATTTCCTGCTGCTTTGAGCAGGGCAGCTATCTAATCGGTAACACCGTTACCCGGACCGACATTGCGGCTGTTTCTCGTCCGCAACTCTCGTACGTACTCGGCCGGCGCTCCGGCAATCTCGGCAGCGTCGGCCATCACACCGATGTAGCGGGCCGACGGCAGCCCGCCTTCGTACGCATCCATGACGTAGAGCCACGCAAGTACCGCGTCGCCGGCGGTGTCGACCCGCACGCGGATCTTGCGGTGCAGACCCAGTTCGGCACCTTCCCAGCGGTCCAGACTCACTTCGTCCTCTTCCGGGACGTCGTAGAGCACCACGAAAACACTGGAATCGGGATCTTCGACCACGGTGGCGAGAGCACCCTCCCAGCCGAGGTCCTCGCCGCTGAAGGTCAGGCGCCAGCCTCGCAGCCACCCTGTCCCGGACATGGGGGAGTGTGGGCAGCGCAACAACATCTGCTCGGGATGCATGTTGGAACCGTAGGCGGCATAAATCGACACGGGCGCAAGCCTAAACCGTGGTCCGAGGGTGTGGCGAAGCGGACCACCGGACGCAAGTAATCTGGTACAAGCACTGCGCGACACGTGGTGCTCGAATAGCGTGACACTGGTCGACGGGAGACCCCTGCCGGCCACGCGAGGACTTGGAGGACACATGACCCGGATCGTGATCATCGGTGGCGGACCCGCCGGCTACGAGGCGGCACTGGTAGCCGCGCAGCACGGGGCCACGGTCACCCTGGTCGATTCGGACGGCGTCGGCGGTGCGTGTGTGCTGTTCGACTGTGTCCCGTCGAAGACGTTCATCGCGTCCACCGGAATCCGCACCGACATGCGTCGTGCATCCGACCTCGGCATCACTCTGGATCCGGAGCAGGCTTCGGTGTCACTGCCGAAGATCCACTCCCGAGTCAAGAGTCTCGCGTTGTCCCAGTCCTCGGACATTCGCGCACGGTTGCAGACGGTAGGCGTCGAGGTTCTCTCCGGCACCGCCGAACTGACCGATCCACTCCTCGGCATGGCAGCACACCAGGTTCGCGCGACGCTCGGAAGCGGCGAGCAGAAGACCATCGACGCAGACGTCGTGTTGATCGCCACCGGCGCCAGCCCCCGCATCATCCCGGGAGCCGAGCCCGACGGTGAGCGAATCATGACGTGGCGCCAGCTCTACGACTTGGACGAGCTTCCCGAGCACCTGGTCGTGGTCGGTTCCGGTGTCACCGGTGCCGAGTTCGTCTCCGCGTACACCGAGATGGGCGTCAAGGTCACGCTCGTGTCCAGTCGCGACCGTGTTCTGCCCGGCGAGGATGCCGATGCGGCGCTCGTGCTCGAGGACGCCCTCGCCGAGCGCGGTGTCACCCTCGTCAAGCACGCCCGCGCGGACGCCGTCGAGCGCACCGAGAAGGGCATCGTCGTCAAGCTCTCCGACGGCCGCACGGTCGAAGGAAGCCACGCTCTGATGACCGTCGGTTCCGTCCCCAACACCAACGGTCTCGGCCTGGAGCGGGTCGGCATCGAGTTGGACAAGGGTGGATACCTGCGTGTCGACCGGGTCTCGCGCACCACGGTTTCCGGTATCTACGCTGCCGGTGACTGCACCGGACTGCTCCCGCTCGCGTCGGTGGCTGCGATGCAGGGACGTATCGCGATGTACCACGCACTGGGTGAAGGCGTCAGCCCGATCAAGTTGAAGACCGTCGCGTCGGCCGTCTTCACACGCCCCGAAATTGCAACGGTGGGTGTTTCGCAGGCAGCGATCGACAACGGAGAGGTGCCTGCGCGCACCGTCATGTTGCCGCTCAACACCAACCCGCGCGCCAAGATGTCCGGTTTGCGTCGCGGATTCGTGAAGATTTTCTGCCGCCCGGCTACCGGCGTGGTCATCGGCGGTGTTGTGGTCGCACCCACTGCTTCGGAATTGATCCTGCCGATCGCGATCGCCGTACAGAACAACCTGACGGTCAACGACCTGGCGCAGACGTTCTCGGTGTACCCGTCGCTGACCGGATCGATCACCGAGGCTGCTCGTCAGCTCATGCGTCACGACGACCTGGACTGACAACCGACCAGAGTCTTCTTACAATGTGGGAACTCTGTTTCACATACTGAAGTATTGGTGGGATAGTCGAGATACCGACCGAATCAAGGGTCGGTATCTCGGCGCTCTCCCGCCCCGTTGACCCAGGACGGCTCAGGGTGTTTTTCCTCTGACCTTCATTCTGCGTGCCTGGGAGCTTCATATGACACACGCCGCGCTGTCCGCTCGCATGGACGGACTCCGTAGTTCTGCAATTCGCGATCTGCTCACCCTGACTGCCCGGCCCGACGTCATCAGCTTGGCCGGCGGACTGCCCGATCCCGATTTCATTCCGCGGGAGCGAATCTCGAAGGCAGCCCACGACGCACTCGGTGACCCCTCGTCCGTTCAGTACGGCGAGACCTCCGGCCTGCTGCGCCTCCGTGAGGTGATCGCCGAGCACGAATCCTCCAAGATCGGGCGGACACTCGACGTGTCCGAAGTTGTGATCACACACGGTTCTCAGCAAGGTTTGAGCTTGCTCGCGCAGGTCCTCCTCGACGCCGGTGACGTCGTGGTCGTGGAGGAACCGGCATATACCGGTGCGCTGCAGGTCTTTCGAACGGCGCAGGCCCGTCTCGTTCCCGTCCAGCTCGACGAGGACGGAATGGACACCGACGCGCTCGAGACGAAACTCGACGCCGGTCTTCGGCCCAAAGTTGTTCACACCGTGAGCAATTTCCACAACCCGCGCGGCGCGGTGCTTTCGGCGCAGCGGCGAGCGCACTTGGCGGCACTGGCGGACCGATACGGGTTCTGGGTTCTCGAGGACGACCCGTACGGCGAACTGTACTTCGGCGAGAAACCGCCCGCACCGCTGGCGGCGTTGTCGGACAGGGTGATTCGGCTGTCCAGTGCGTCCAAGGTGCTGGCACCGGCGCTGCGCGTCGGCTGGCTGCACGGCGACCGAAAGGTCTGCGAGGCGGTCGAACTGATCAAGCAAGGCGCTGACCTGTGCGGGTCTTCGCTCACCCAGCAGATCGCCGCAGACCTCTTCTCCGACGTCGAATGGTTCGACGCGCATCTCGACGTGCTTCGAGCGGGGTACGGCGCGAGGGCGAAGGCGTTGGTCACGGCCGCCGAGACGGAATTGAGTGGGCGTGCACGCTTTTCCGAGGTCCGCGGCGGGATGTTCTGTTGGATGGATTTCCTCGACGACGTCGACACCACCGAACTCCTGGGTGCCGCGCTCGCGCATGGCGTGGCATTTGTCCCAGGTTCGGCCTTCGCGGTCGAAGCGGACCTTGGTCGAAGCGCTCGACTGTGTTTCGCGACGTATCCCGAAGCCGTGCTGGTCGACGCCGTCGGCAGGCTCCGGGACAGTGTCACCGCAGGTACAGCCTGACTTTGTCGATAGTGTTGCGGAGCAGATCGATCTCCGTACCGGACGGCGGGGTGGTGACGGTGACGTGGTCGGCGACGGCCAGATCCCATCCCGTCGCCTCTCGCACCTGATCGACCGAGATGCCTTCGTGGACACTGGTGAGCTCCAACTCGCCGCCGGGGCCCTGGTGTGTCAGGACACCGAGGTTGGTGAACACCTTTGTCACTCCTGCACCTGCCGGCATGATGCCCTTTCCGCTGGCGTGGGCGCGGGCGGGGCTGGGTGAGGTGCAGAAGTCGAGCGCGGCCGGAAAGGAACTGAGGTCGTGGCGACGCATCACGACGAAGATCTCGGCCGCGTTCGCGATGATCTCGACGGCCCCGCCTGCTCCGGGCAGTCTGACCGTCGGGTTCTTCCAGTCACCGATGAAACTTGTGTTCAGGCTTCCCGTTCGATCGATTTGAGCGGCCCCGAGAAAACCGACGTCGACGTTGCCACCTTGCAGGACATAACCGAAGAGTGCGGCCATACTGAGCACGGATTCGGCGCCGGAGACCACGACGGAGTCGGCAATACCTTCGGCCATCGCCGACGGATGCGCGCCGCACACTCCGGATTCGTAGATCAGTTCTACGTCCGGATTCGACGTGTGGCGCGCGAGATCGACTGCGAGCGTGGGGAGCCCGACTCCGGCGAAGACCCGGCGCTTACCCGCCAACTCGCGTGCCGCGACGGCGACGATCGTTTCGGTGGAGGTGGTGTTACCGCTGACAATCGTGGTGGTCACAGTCTGCTCCCGTAGTCGGCAGGTGTGGAGAGTTTTGATCCGACCTCGAGATCCGACCAGTAGTCGGCTCCGAGCTTGGCGAGATATTCGTCGTGATCGCCGAGTGTGTACACCCATTCGTCGAGCCAATTTCTCAGCAACGAAGGGTCTTTGGAAATCTCGGTCCAGCGTCGGTAGAAGCCGCAATCGCGGTCGTAGTATCCCTGTGCGTACGACGGGTGCGCGCCGCGCGGGCAGACGACAACCGCGTCGACGGCGTGCGAGGGAATCAGAGTTCGGCTCGGATCTGACCTGATGACCTCGTCGTCGACAAGCTCTTCCACAACGACGATCGCCTTCTTCGCGGCGTAAACGGCTTCTTGCTGCACCCCGGCGATGCCCCAGATCTGTGCGTTCCCGGACGTGTCCGCTCGCTGTGCGCCGATGATCGTCACATCCGGATTCAACGGCGGCACAACGTAGACGCTCCCGCCTCCGTACGGATCCTCGACGAGTCTCAGTTGTGGGTTGAGTGCGGGTAGATCACTACCGGCGTACGACCGCAGCGGGAAGAAGGGAAGTCTGGCCGCTCCCGCCTGATACCGGCACACCATGCCGTAATGGCTGTATTCCTCGACTTCGAGGGGGAGCGGGTCCTGGTTCTCGATGCGTCTGCGTAACTCGTACAGAGAACCTGCGGAGCCGCTGGCGAAGAACGAGGCAACCAGCTTTCGGACGCAGCCGGCGGCGACGAGTTGATCGGAAACGATGTCCGGCGTCATCCGGCAGAGCGTGAGGTCCTTTCTGCCCTGCCGGATGATCTCGTGTGCCGCGGCAAAAGGAATGAGATGCGAAAATCCCTCCAGCGCAACGGTCATCCCGTCTTCGACGTATCGGCCGACGGCCTCTTTCATCGAGAGGGTCTTGTCCACGTGTGTACCTCTTCTTGTTCTTTCGCGCACTCGGTCGGTTTCGGAACTTGACATGTTCGGCCGGTGTGGCGCAACAATGTCGGGTGGAAATTCATCAGATCAACGCTTTTCTCGCGGTGGCTGAGGAGCTACATTTCGGCCGTGCGGCGCAGCGGCTTCGGATTGCGCAACCGCCGCTGAGTCGAACGATCAGGCAATTCGAGAAACAGCTCGGTTCGCCGTTGTTCGATCGGAGCACTCGAACTGTGCGGCTCACTGCTGCCGGTGAAGCGCTGCTGCTTCCGGCGCGCGAGATTCTGGACGCGTGCCGGATGGCCGAGATCGCGGTGTCTGCGGCAGGCAAGGGAACGACAGGTCGCGTTCGCCTGGGTTTCGCGGGGACTTCTTCGCATCTGCTCGTCGGGCGGTGGGCGAAATTGGTGAGAAAGACCAATCCCGGTATCGAATTCGTGCTCGACAGTTCTGCTTTCGCGAACGAGGCGTTGTTGATGCTGCTCGATCGACGACTCGACATCGGGATGGTGCGGTGGACCGTACCGCCGCTCGGGATCACGTCGAGATTGATCGCCGAGGAGAACTTTCTGGTGGCCATGTCCAAAGACCACCCGTTGGCGTCGAGGGACTCGGTTCGGTTGATCGAATTGGAGTCCGAGAATTGGGTGACGCTTCCGGCGGAGCCAGGTTCGATTCTGCGGGAGTCTCTGCTCACTGCCTCGAAGAACGCAGGGTTCCTGGCTCGCATCGTGCAGACGGCACCGGATTCGATGTCGTTGATCGCGCTGGTGTCCGCGGAAATCGGATGCTCGTTGACCATTTCCTCGGTGGCCCAGAGCATCGTGAATCCTGATGTTGTCTTTGTTCCGGTCATGGACCCACCTCCTCCTCTTCAACTGCGTATCGCCTGGCGAGAGGGAGACGACAGACCTGCACTTCTCGAAGTGTTGAAATTGTCCGAGCAGGCGCTGCCGTCCCTGGCCTAGACGGTTGCCCGACCGGTAGGAATCTCACCCGCTTCGGACTTCGGCGAGTTCGCAATATCGACAAGAGTGTTTTCGAGTTCGAGTTCGTCGTAGTCCGCTTGTTCGGCCGTCGAGAGTTCGCCCGCGTTGTAGCCGGTACGTCGGAGCAGGAGCAGGGTGCAGATCAGCGAGACAAGGGCGTACAGCCCGGATACGATCGCGACCCCGACGATATTGCCTGACGTGTTGAGCATCCACTGCGCCAGTACGGGAGTTCCGCCGCCGACGACAAGGGAACACAATTGGTACGCCGTCGACAGACCGGTGTAACGGATGTTGGCGGGGAAGGCCCGAGCGAGAACGCCGGCGATGGCGCCGTAGAACATCGAGTGCGGGATCGTGGCCAGACACATCGCGACGACTGCGATGGTGAAGTTCCCGGTTCGGATCGCGAAGAACATGGCGGGCATGAGGACGAACTCCGGTATCACCATCAGGCACATGGCTTTTCGCATGTCGATCTTGGAGACCAGGACGGCACCGAAAGGTTGGACGATGAACTGCACGACGAGCGCGATCGCGATGGCGGCCAGGAAGGTTCCTCGATCGTATCCGAGTTCTTTTGTAGCCCAGGACAATGCGAAGGTGTTCTTGAAATAGGTGACCTGGGCGAGGGGGAGTGCGCCGGCGCCGAGGAGAACCAGTACCCAGTGCTTGCGCAAGACTTCGGCGAGCGGAAGCTTGACGACCTTCTTGCGTGCGAGAACGGCCTTCATCTCGTCCGACTCTTCGAGTTTGAGGCGAATGATCATCCCGAGAATGACCAGCACCGCCGAGATGATGAACGGGATGCGCCATCCGTACAGGAGGAACGACGGCGTCGGCATCGAGGACAGAAGGAAGAACGCGATGGTGGCCAACAGATTTCCGGCGGGTGAGCCCTGTTGGGCGAACGCGGAGTAGAGGATGCTCTTGCCCTTCGGTGCATTCTCGCTGGCAATGAGCACTGCGCCGCCCCACTCGCCACCGACCGCGACTCCTTGGATGACGCGAAGGGTGACCAGACCGATCGGCGCCCAGATCCCGACCTGTGCGTAGGTGGGGAGGAGTCCGATGCCTACCGTGGCGACACCCATCATCATCAAGGTGATGACGAGAGTGTTCTTGCGTCCGATCCGGTCGCCGAGGTGACCGAAGATGATCCCGCCGATCGGCCTGGCGAGGAAGCCTGCCCAGAGTGTGATGAAGGCGAGGAGAGTTCCGACTCCGTTCGGGAGAGTGTCGGAGAAGAAGATGTCGCCGAATACCAGGGCAGCGGCAGTGCCGTAGATGTAGAAGTCGTACCACTCGATAGTGGTTCCGATGAACGAAGCGATACCGGCTCTTCGCGCCTTGGCGTTGATCTCCTCGGAACTGCGAGTGGGTGAACTCATGCGTGGCGACCTTTCTCTGCAACATTCGCGGCGCCGAAACGTGGCGTGCCTGAATGAGATTCGCAGAGTGGTGTAGGTCACGTCCAATACCAACTTGGTCGCCTATTGATACCTCAGGAGTATCAATGGGCGACCATGATCAGCTCTTCCGGTATGGAAGGATCGGGGTGATTACTCGGACCAGTTGTACGTCCGCTCGACGGCCTTGTTCCACTCCGCGTACAGCCGTGACCTTTCGGACTCGTCCATCGCCGGTTCCCAGGTTTGGCCGACGGCCCAGTTGTTGCGGATGTCTTCGGTGTCGGCCCAATAACCGATGGCGAGGCCCGCTGCGTATGCAGCACCGAGAGCTGTCGTTTCGTTGACCACCGGGCGGATGACGGGAACTCCGAGGATGTCCGACTGGAACTGCATCAGGGTTTCGTTGACCACCATGCCGCCGTCGACCTTCAGTGCGGACAGTTCGACTCCCGAATCCGCTCGCATGGCGTCGATGACCTCGCGGGTCTGGTATGCCGTCGCCTCGAGCGCTGCGCGGGCCAGGTGTCCCTTGTTGACGAAGCGCGTCAGACCGACGATGACACCCCGGGCATCCGGTCGCCACCGAGGTGCGAACAGCCCGGAGAACGCGGGCACGAAGTAGGCGCCGCCGTTGTCGTCGACACTTGCGGCGAGCGGCTCGATGTCCTTGGCGTTCTGAATGATTCCGAGATTGTCTCGAAGCCACTGGACCAAGGAACCCGTCACGGCGACGGAACCTTCGAGTGCGTACACGGCAGGGGCTTCGCCGAGTTTGTAGCAGACGGTCGTCAGTAGTCCGTGCTTGCTGTGCACCGGCTTCGTGCCAGTATTGAGAAGCATGAAATTGCCGGTGCCGTAGGTGTTCTTGGCTTCACCCTCGGAGAGGCAGGCCTGGCCGAATGTGGCTGCCTGCTGGTCACCGAGGATTCCGGCGACCGGCACACCGGCGAGATTGCCGCGTGGACGTCCTGTGCCGTAGACCTCTGAGGAACTACGGATTTCCGGGAGCATCGACATCGGGATTCCGAAGTCCGCACAGATCGATTCGTCCCACTGGAGGGTCTCGAGATCCATCAGCATCGTGCGTGACGCATTGGTGACATCTGTCACGTGGACGCCCTCGGTCAGGTTCCACACGATCCACGTGTCGACAGTGCCGAAGCACAATTCGCCGGCCTCCGCTTTTGCTTTCGCACCGTCGACGTTGTCGAGAATCCAGCGGATCTTCGGCCCGGCGAAGTAGGTCGAGAGTGGTAGTCCGGTCTTGTCTCGATACTTGTCCGGACCCTCGTCGCCGCCCAGTTCGACACACAGTTGATCCGTGCGCGTGTCCTGCCACACGATCGCGTTGTAGATCGGCTTACCCGTCGAACGTTCCCAAACGACGGTCGTCTCACGCTGATTCGTGATTCCGACGGCAGCGATGTCGGCCCGCGTGAGATCGACCTTCGCGAGAGCGCCGGCCACCACCTCCCGAGTGTTGATCCACAGCGCCACCGGATCGTGCTCGACCCAACCTGCTCGCGGGAAAATCTGCTCGTGTTCTTTCTGCGCAACGCTCACCACGGCGCCGTCGTGATCGAAGATCATGCAGCGGCTCGACGTCGTGCCTTGGTCGATGGCGGCGATGTATTGATTCACTGTGCTCCTAGGTTCGGGCGTGTTCGCAGTAATCCGTGCGCTGTCGCAGTATGTGGATCAAGCTACTAGCCTGTAAACGGATTCGTCGTCGACTTACAGGAGACCGGGTTGAGTAAGCAGCAAGGTGCGCAGTTTCTCGGCCCGCAGCAGCGCGAAGCTGCTTGGGAACAACTTCAGACCGAGCAATTCGACGTCGTCGTGGTGGGCGGCGGTGTTGTCGGTGTCGGAGCGGCCCTCGATGCGGCCACCCGCGGGCTCAAGGTTGCGTTGGTCGAGGCCCGTGACTACGCATCCGGCACGTCCAGTCGTTCGTCGAAGATGTTCCACGGCGGTCTCCGCTATCTCGAGCAACTCGAATTCGGCCTCGTTCGTGAGGCGTTGCGTGAGCGCGAACTCTCGCTGACCACGCTCGCTCCGCACCTGGTCAAGCCGCTGAAGTTTCTGTTCCCCTTGGCTCACCGAGTGTGGGAACGCCCGTACATGGCCGCGGGAATCTTCCTCTACGACCGGATGGGCGGCGCCAAATCGGTCCCCTCCCAGAAGCACTTGACGCGGGCGGGCGCACTGCGCATGTCGCCGAGCCTCAAGCGCAGTTCACTGACCGGTGGCATCCAGTACTACGACACCGTCGTCGACGACGCTCGGCACACCATGACCGTTGCACGGACCGCCGCGCACTACGGCGCGGTCGTCCGAACATCGACGCAGGTCGTGGGATTTCTGCGTGAAGCGGACCGGGTCTCGGGAGTTCGTGTTCGCGACTGCGAAGACGGCCGTACCGCGGAGGTCAAGGGTCACGTCGTCATCAATGCAACCGGTGTCTGGACGGACGAAATCCAGGCCCTCTCACGTCAGCGCGGACGGTTCCGGGTGCGAGCGTCGAAGGGCGTACACATCGTCGTCCCGCGCGATCGCATCGTCAGTGAAGCCGCCATCATCCTGCGTACCGAGAAGTCGGTGCTGTTCGTCATTCCGTGGGGCAGTCACTGGATCATCGGGACCACGGACACCGACTGGAACTTGGATCTCGCTCACCCAGCGGCAACCAAAGCAGATATCGACTACATCCTCGGCCACGTGAACTCCGTTCTGGTCACGCCGCTGACGCACGCCGACATCGACGGTGTCTACGCAGGCCTGCGTCCGCTGCTTGCCGGTGAGAGCGACGAGACGTCGAAGCTCTCGCGCGAGCACGCCGTTGCCCGTGTGGCTCCAGGCCTGGTCGCCATCGCCGGTGGAAAGTACACGACGTATCGGGTCATGGCGGAAGACGCCGTCGATGTCGCAGCAGAAGACATTCCGGCGCGAGTGGCGTCGTCGATCACGGAGAAGGTGCCGCTCGTCGGCGCCGACGGATACTTCGCGTTGATCAATCAGACTGTGCAACTGGGCGAGCAGTACGGCTTGCATCCGTATCGCGTCAAGCACTTGCTCGACCGCTACGGTTCACTCATCACGGAGGTCCTCGAACTCGGCCGACAGACGCCGGAGTTGTTGCAGCCCATCACAGATGCCCCCGATTACCTTCAGGTCGAGGCTGTGTACGCCGCCGCGGCCGAGGGTGCATTGCACCTCGACGACATCCTGGCTCGTCGCATGCGCATCGCAATCGAGTACCCGCATCGTGGTGTCAACTGTGCGCAACAGGTCGCCGGATTGGTTGCTCCGATTCTCGGTTGGGATGCCGCCACCGTCGAGCGCGAGGTCGACACGTACCGAGCGCGCGTCGAAGCGGAGATCGAGTCGCAGACCCAGCCGGACGACGAGTCGGCCGACGCCTTGCGCGCCGCAGCGCCGGAGTCTCGGGCCGAGATCCTCGAACCCGTCGTCGTGGTGCCGGATCGGGTCTGAGTCGCCCGTCGTTTGTTCTCGGTCTGTCGCGGGTAGGCGGATGTCGAATCACCACCCGTGTCAGCACAGACCGGTCGAGCGTCGCCCAGGAGGATCCCAATGTTCGGTAGTCGGTCGAGATCTGCTGAGGAACACATAGCCACCGCTTATCTGGTCACTCACCTGTGCGGAGCGATGGTAGGGCTGCAACTCTCGCGGTCACTCTCGGACTCGTACGGCGCGTGGGCCGACGGTGAGCTGGACTCGTTGCCGGGTGAGCTCGAGTACGAGATCGAGCAGCTGCTGCAACTGATCGAGGACACCCAGGGCATATCTCTGCCGCGGTACTCCAAGATCGACGCGACGGTCAATCGGATCAGGCGCCTCGTCCATGTCGACGCCATCTGGCGCAACCGTCTCGTGAAGCTGGCAACTCTCGAGATCATGCGGACCGCTCTGTGCGGCAAGAGTGCGATGTGGGAGGTCCTGAGAGACATTCCGGCCGGGGAGACGGAGGAGCAGTACCGCGAGCTCAACGACCTGGTGTCCAAGCAGATCACCACCGTCACGGCTCTGCATCACCGCGCGGCCACGGAAGCTTTTCAGGGGACGGACGGGCGGGAATCGGCGAGCGGCGGCGACCCCATCCGCTCGAGTAAGTAAGGTTTGTACCGTTCGGTGAAGAATTCGATGAACGGTAGACCCCGAGGTGTATGGAGATGGCTGAGCGCGACCAAGCACTGACAGAACCCACGGCAGTGTTCGCGGCGTTGGCGGAGATCCTCTACTCCGCCGCAGACAGCGCCGAGGTGTACTCCGCGATCTGTTCGGCGGCTGTCGAGTTGATTCCCGGTTGCGATCACGCAAGCCTGATGCTGCGACGGGGAAACACCAACGTCACGGTAGCGGCAAGCGATGAGATCGCCGAGCATGCAGACGATCTCGAACGTGCGACTGGTGAGGGGCCGTGCATCGACGCCCTCGACACGGAGGCGCCGCAGCTCGAGTCAGATCTTCGCACTCCGAATCAGTGGCCCGAGTTCGCTCGGAAAGTAGTGGCAGAGACACCCATTCGTGGCTCGATGGGGTTCCGACTGATGGTCGATCGTCAGAAGTTCGGTGCCCTCAACCTCTTCTCCGACACTCCGGGAGCATTCACGGAAACTGTTGCCGACCACGCGATCATGTTGGCATCGTTTGCATCCGTGGCCGTCACCGCACTGAACCGAGGAGAGGATGCCGACTCGCTGCGGCGAGGCCTGGCGAGCAGTCGCGAAATCGGTCAGGCCGTCGGTCTGCTGATGGCATTGCATCGGGTGTCCGACGACGAGGCCTTCGACATTCTGGTGCGAACCTCGCAGAACATGAACGTCAAGATCGCCGAGTTGGCGCGCAAGGTCATCGTCCAGCATCGTTCGACTCTGGACTGAGCGCTTCGTTCGCCCCGGGGGAGCCGAGGAGTTGAGATCGCTTGCGATCCACCGTCTCTCGAAGAGCTGTCACCACCGCTGCGACTTCCGGGCGGCGCAAGGATTCAGAACGAGCCACCAACCAGTACGAAAGTCTGACT
The DNA here is from genome assembly GCF_019266045.1 of Rhodococcus sp. MH15. Classification (NCBI taxonomy): domain Bacteria; kingdom Bacillati; phylum Actinomycetota; class Actinomycetes; order Mycobacteriales; family Nocardiaceae; genus Rhodococcus; species Rhodococcus sp. MH15. The sequence continues at coordinate 1,108,571 of NZ_LPNP01000061.1, read as the reverse complement.
TCGATGTGAGCGGGCAGCACGCGAATCAGATCGTCGTGCTGCTCAGCCATGAAGCAGGGGAGCAGGCCGATGCCGGCACCCGCGCGCGTTGCCTCGATGTGGACGAACACGTTGGTGGACGTGACGGCCTCGCGCATGGAAACCGTGAGCTTGCGGGCCAGATCGAGTTCGTCGACCTGCAGCATCGAGTCGATGAAATACACGAGCGAGTGTTCGGCCAGATCTTCGGCACTTTCGGGAACTGAATTCTGACGTAGATACTCTCGGGAGGCGTACAAACCCAGCGCGTAGTCGGCCAGATGGACGGCCTCGGCGCGGTGAACTTGAGGTTTGCCGACAACAACCTCGATGTCGAGCCCCGAGCGTATCTGCGACGCCTTTCTGGTCGCGACGACTATCTCCACGCTCACGCGAGGATGGCGTCTGCGAACCGCTGCGCCGGCGGGGGCCGCGATGTATGCGCTGAAGCCGTCGGTGGCCGAGACCCGCACGACGCCGTCGAGTTGCTGCTGACCGGTGGAGTCGAGTGCCAGTTCGTTCACCGCGGCCTCGATGCGCTCGGCCGCGCTGAGGGCTTGTCTGCCCAGGTCGGTCAACTCCCAGCCGCCGGACGAGCGGACCAGTACACGGCCGCCGAGGCTCTTCTCGAGCGAGGCGATGCGGCGCGAAATGGTGGTGTGGTTGAGGCCCAGGTCGTCGGCGGCGGTGTTGAAGCGGCCGGTGCGACCGACCGCGAGAAGCACCAGTAGGTCGTCCGGGCTCAGTCCGAGTGTCATATCTGCATTTTTGCACCTGTATGGTGCGAGATTTGTCATTGTCGTGCCAAGAATCTGCACCGATACTCATCGAGTCACAAAAAATGTGCGAGCGGTCACATTCCTGATCGTGAAGAGCAGGCGAATCGCGAACTGAAGACGAGGGAGTCCACGATGAGCGTCGACAACATGCCGAAACCCGAGAGCCAAGCCCCACCATCGGGGCTGAAGAAGGTGGTCGGCGCCTCGATGGCGGGCACCGTGGTCGAGTGGTACGAGTTCTTTCTGTACGGCACGGCGGCCACTCTGGTCTTCAGCAAAGTCTTCTTTCCTGGCGGCGGCAACGAACTGGATGCGATCATCGCGGCTTTCATCACCTACGCCGTCGGATTCGCCGCCCGGCCACTCGGCGGAATCGTCTTCGGATATTTCGGAGACAAGTTCGGCCGGAAGCAGTTGTTGCAGTTCAGTTTGCTGCTGGTCGGCGCCGCAACGTTCTTGATGGGCTGCCTACCGACCTACGGTCAGATCGGCTACTGGGCGCCGGCACTGCTGGTCACGCTGCGCTTCATCCAAGGATTTGCTGTCGGCGGCGAATGGGGTGGGGCGGTACTCCTTGTCGCCGAGCACAGCCCGAATCGATCTCGTGGGTTCTGGTCGTCCTGGCCTCAGGCCGGCGTACCCATGGGCAACCTGGTGGCCACTGTCGTGCTGTTGATCCTGACGTCGACGCTCTCGGACGAATCCTTCATGAGTTGGGGCTGGCGCGTTGCCTTCTGGCTCTCCGCGGTGATCGTTCTGGTCGGGTACTACGTTCGGACCAAGGTCACCGACGCTCCCATTTTCATTGCGGCGCAGAAGGAAGCAGAACTGGTCAAGGCAACCTCGTACAGCGTTTTCGAGGTGGTCAAGCGTTACCCGCGCGGAGTGTTGACCGCGATGGGCCTGCGTTTCGCCGAAAACGTCATGTACTACCTCGTGGTGACCTTCTCGATCACCTACCTCAAGGTCGTCGTTCATGCGGACACGGCGCACATCCTCTGGTGGATGCTGATGGCACATGCCGTGCACTTCACAGTGATTCCGTTGGTAGGCAAACTGTCCGACACGATCGGTCGACGTCCGGTGTACATGATCGGCGCCGTCACCGCTGGAACATGGGGATTCTTCGCCTTTCCGATGATGAACAGCGGGCACAATGCAGTCATCTTGTCGGCAATCATCATCGGGCTTGTGTTCCACGCGTTCATGTACGCCGGCCAACCCGCGATCATGGCCGAGATGTTCCCGACCCGGATGCGCTATTCCGGTGTCTCCCTGGGATATCAGGTCACGTCGATCGTGGCAGGTTCACTGGCTCCGATCATCGCGACCGGACTGCTGAGCAAGTTCGACTCCTCGGTCCCCATCGCGATCTATCTCCTGCTGGCATCCCTGGTCACTATCGTCGCAGTCGTTTTCGCGCGGGAGACCAAGGGAATCTCGCTCGAGTCCGTCGATGCTGCCGACGCACGAGTGCTCGCCGACGAGCGGGCCGGTGTTTCCGCATGATGCTCTCCGGCAAAACGGCACTGGTCACCGGTGGTGCCAGCGGTATCGGCGAGGCGTGTGCTCGACTCTTTGCCGCCCGCGGCGCCCACGTCACCGTCGCTGATCTCGACGACGTCGCCGCGAAGGCGCTGGCCGACGAGATCGACGGCACTGCGTGGGCCGTCGATCTCCTCGACACCGACCAACTCGTGGATCTGGCACTCGAGACGGACATACTTGTCAACAACGCCGGCATTCAACGGGTCAGTCCCATCGAGGATTTCGACGTCGAGGACTTCCGGAAGATTCAACGCCTCATGGTCGAAGCGCCGTTCCTCCTGGTCAGAGCTGCCCTGCCGTACATGTACCGCAAAGGATTCGGGCGCATCGTCAACATTTCCTCGGTCCACGGGCTCCGCGCTTCGGCATTCAAGAGTGCGTACGTCACGGCAAAGCACGGACTCGAAGGCCTGTCGAAAGTTGTTGCGCTCGAGGGTGCCCCACACGGTGTCACCAGTAACTGTGTCAATCCGGGCTACGTCCTGACACCACTCGTGCGATCCCAGATCTCCGACCAGGCAAAGGTTCACGGAATCAGTGAATCCGAGGTTGTCGAGAAGGTGATGCTCACCGAGAGCGCGATCAAACGGATGGTCGAGCCCGCAGAAGTGGCATCGCTGGTGGGGTGGCTGGCATCGCCCGAGGCGTCGATGGTGACGGGGGCTTCGTACACCATCGACGGCGGGTGGAGCGCCAGCTAGATCACGGGGCTGCTGTGTTGTTCAAGCTGCCGGGTTCAGGCTTCGGGAATCTCGATTCCGAACTTCTCGCGGGTGATGACCTCGGGTTCGGGACCGCCGCGAACTCCGGTGTCGAGTGCGTCGATTGCGGAGAGTTCTTCGGCGGTGAGTTCGAAGTCGAACACGTCGAAGTTCTCCGCGATCCGCGAGGGAGTCACCGACTTGGGGATCACCTGGCGGCCCTGCTGGAGGTGCCAGCGCAGCATCACCTGTGCAGGCGACTTGCCGTGAGCGGTCGCGATGGCGCCGATGGTGGCGTCCTCGAGGGTCGAGCCGTGGGAGCCGTCGCGGTAGAACGTGATTCCGCCGATCGGTGACCATGCCTGAGACAGAATCCCGCGATCGGCGTCGGCCTCGAGCAGAGTCGACTGCCTGAAGTACGGATGAACCTCGATCTGGTTGACCGCCGGCACCACGGACGTTGCGTCCAGGAGTCGGGTGAGGTGATCCGGCATGAAGTTACTGACTCCGATGGCGCGGACCTTGCCGTCGTCCAGAAGCGTTTCCAACGCCCTGTACGCGTCGATCGTGCGCTCGAACTCGCTCGGCAACGCCTGGTGGAGGATCAGGAGGTCGAGTTGTTCGACACCGAGTTTGCCTGCGCTCTTGTCGAAGGCATGCAGAGTCTCGTCGTATCCGTAGTCGGTGATCCAGACCTTCGTCTCGACGAAGATGTCCGCGCGATCGAGTCCGGATCGCCGGATCGCCTCACCGACGCCCTTCTCGTTGCCGTAGGCCGCGGCAGTGTCGATATGGCGATAACCCGTCGACAGCGCGGACTCGACGGCGGCGAGTGTTTCGTCCGGCGGCGTCTGGTACACGCCGAAGCCAAGTGCGGGGATGTCGACGCCGTTGTTCAGTTTCAGACTCGGGATGCTCATGTCGTCCACGGTAGCGGCGGCCGGTGGTTCGGCGGGAGTGACTGCTCAGCCGGGTAACGGCAGTACCTCCCTCGACCGGCAGTACTTCAGCTCGGTTGGCAGGTGCCGCCGATGGGTAAAGCCTGCGCTCGTTCGCCTACCCAGCGGCCGATGTCGCTGAGCATCGCAGTACCGTCGGCGAAAGTGCCCGAGTCCGGCTTGGCTGCGATGGCGACAGCGAGTTGTCCGGTGCCGCTGCTGATGATCCCGAATTGGCGGACCAGATAGCCGCCGTCGTCGTCCGGCCCCCACCCACCTTTGAATCGAGCGGCTGGGATCACTCCCAGGCCCCACTGTTGGTCGGGGCTGATGCTGCCCATGAGCCCGAAGACTTCGGTGGCGTCGCTCCGGCATGGCAGGGTGGCGGCGAATTGCGCTTGGACGGCAAGTGGCCATTGTGTTTGACCGAACGAGCTGAATTCTGGTCGTAGCGTGCGTGATTCCACGGTGGTGGACATATCGCCGGAGGCCACGAGGACTGACTCGACCTTCGCTGCGGCAGTGGTCGGATCGCCGAGGCCTCGCCACAGTTCTTCGGCTGATTCGTTGTCGGAGGTGGTGATCGCCTGCTTGACCGTTGTGAGTTCTGTGTTGTCGGTTTCGTGGAGGGCTGCGATGGACAGTGGGACTTTGATGGTGGACCAGGCGACTCCGTTCTGCCACTCGCCGGCAACGAGTGACTGACCTCCGCCGACGGGCACGAGTGCGATACCCACGGCGCCGCCGAGGGTGTTGCCCAGGGCCTCGAATCCGGCGAGCGGGCCGACACCGTTGCCCGGGGCGGCAGGAGTCTCTGTCGGCTCCGGTGGAACGACGACGATCTCGGTGATCGTCTCGACCTTCTCCGACGACTCGTCTCGCGTCGGAATCGTGCAGCCCGCGAGGGCTGCTGCAGAAGCAGTGGCGAGTGCAACCGCCAGGAGTCGTCGGCGGGTCCCGCTACGAGCCTCGACGCACTGCTCAATAGACATAGACCACCGCGTTGTTTCCGCCGGTACACGTGACGACTTTGTTGCCGGCGCAGTTCATCGAGTACCGAGTTCCCGTGACCGGACTGACCGCGCTGATGGAGACCGGGCCGCCGCGTCGACCCTGGCTCACGTACTGGTAGCGCACTTCTTCGGCGAACTCACAGGACGTCACGCTGGTGCCGACGGCGGACGTCGTGAATTCGTTGTTCGAGAACACCGATCCACAACGCGCTGCGCTGGCAGGGACCGACTCGTTGGGCGCGGGTGTGACGACGCCGTTCTGCGGCGCGGCCGCAGGTGAGGTGATCACCACGGTTTCCGTGCGTGCGGTGTTCTCGTCGGAATTGTCGTTCAAGACGAGAGGGAGAACCCATACGTAGACCACGACGGCGACGAGTGCGACTGTGACAACTCCCAGTAGGACCCACAGCCATGCATACGATTTCGGTGGGCGGGGAGGCATCGGCGAATATCCAGTGCCTTGACCGTATGGGGGCCGGGGCGGGGTGTAAGCAGGCTGATGTCCCGAGTACGGAGCCTGACCGGGTGTGATGCCCGGCGGCGGAGGAGGGGGCGGAGGGAGAGGTGTCGTGTGGTTGGGGTCGTTGTTCCAGGGATACGGCGACTGTGGTGTTGTCATTGCGGGCTGCTCCTCTGCCTACTTGATAGAAGTGGGCCGAGTTAGTCGTCGATCACCGCACATCGAAATTACCGATTGTCAGGTTTCTGCGAATTGCCCGTCTTAGTTATATACGACCGGTCTGACTTCTTTTGCACTTGTGGCTCGTCAATGAGTGAGCACTATCTTCAACCCGACTATGAGAGTGGCGACGGCGGCGAGGCCGAAGGCTGCCAGATGGGTGTTCGTACTGACTTTCTCGCCGTGCAGTCGGCTGATCACGTAACTGGTGGAACCGATCCGCAGGATCAAGACGATTTCCGCGATCAACTGCGCCGTCCGTGGTTCCAGGAAGTTGAACCACGCCGTCGCGAGAATGACGACAGGAACAACCGCAGAGGTGAGGATCGGGACGGAATCGCGAAGCGAGTCGATTCTCTCCGCGGTCGTCAGTCGGCGATCGTTGCGAATGCTCTCGCCGACGCCCTCGGCAAATGTGTGGGCGATGTATGTCGACAATGCCGTGCCGACCACAATCGCGGCGCCGAGCGATTCCTGAGATTTCGTCACCGGTATGAGTGCGGCGAGGACAAGAATGTTGCCGTAGATGTACGCGGTGGTCCTCGCCGCCACACGTTCTTGTCCCAGCGGCGCACCGTGAGATGTGATCGGACGGTTCAGCAGGGTTCGCAGGTCCCACTCCATGTTCAGAGCATGGCAGATCAGACCCTGGGGCTGTAGTGCATCGGGTTATCTCGCTGCTCGAGCGGGGGCAGGTTGCGCGCCGGTGTGTGGACCAGTGGTGCATCGGCGGGGATTCGGCCGTCAGCTCGATCCCATCCCGCGCGAGCACGTGGCTGATACCGGTATCGCCACGGCACCAGACGGAAGACGGCGTTGACGGTGCGGCCGACAGCGTTGTGAATTTTCTGATCGCGACTGGTCCACGAGTAGCCGAGTAGGTCTCGAACCGGTTGGTCGTACATTCCGACCGTCAGCCACACGAATCCGCGGGCGAGGGGGATTCGGGCGAGCCGCCACAACGGATCGGGTAGCCACGTCATGTACGGGGGCTTGCCGAGTCCCGACAGGTCGAGGACGTCGCGGGTCGCCTTGTTGTCTTCGAGTACGTTGCGGCACATGTGGTCCCAGTACTCCTGAAATGCTTCCCAGGTCTCGGGAACAGGGCGCATGCTCATCCCGTACAGGCGGTACCACTGAATGTGCTCGGTGAAGAGCTGACATTTCTGGGCCTCGGTCAAGCCACCGGAGAAGTTCTCGGCAGTGACGATGGTGCCCATGAAGAACGTTGCGTGCGCCCAGTAGAAAGTATCGGGATCGAGTGCATGATACCGACGCCCCAACTTGTCGACGCCCTTGATTCGTGTGTGATAGCCGCGGACTTCTTCGGCTGTCTGCTGCGCGCGATCGCCGTCGAAGACCACGCCTGCAATGGGATACAGCGAGCGGTACAGCCGTTCCCACCGCTCGTCGAAGAATTGTGAATGCTCCTCGACTCCGGCGCCGAGGCCGGGGTGCATGTTCTGCATCGAACCGGCCCAGACGCCTTGCAGCATCCCGCGCCAGTCGCCGAAATACTTCCACGTCAGGGAATCCGGACCGAGGGGAACCGGGGTGCTGCTGTCGTCAAGTTGACTACGCATGTTGTCAGATTAGGATCGACAACAGCGGTAGTCAAGGATCGAATACCGGGTGCATTGAAGAACAAGTGTCGGCGAAGTGGGGAAGTTGTGAGCATCGAAGAACGCAGGGCCACTCGAAAGGCGACGTTGTTCGACGTCGGAGTGACACTGCTCGGTGCGGTCGACGGTCCGGCCGTCAATGTGCGAGCGGTCTGCAAGGCCGCTGGTCTGACCGAGCGGTACTTCTACGAAAGCTTCACCGATCGCGATCAGTACGTTGTCGCGGTCCACACGTTTGTCGCCGAGCGCGCGCAGTCGGCGCTCGCCACAGCAGTGGAGTCCGAGACGACATCCGAGGCAGTCGCCACCGCTGCGGTCGACGCTTTCGTCAAGCTGATGGTCGACGACCCGGCAATGGGGCGAGTGCTTCTGATCGCTCCGCTCTCGGAGCCGGTGCTGAGCGGACGCGGTATCGAATCGATGCCGGCGTTCGTGGACCTGGTGTACGACCAGTTGTCCGAGATTGCTGATCCGGTGGACAAGCAGCTGGTGGCAGTCGGGCTGGTCGGGGCATTGTTCACACTGTTCATCGGTTATCTGGACGGCACGATCGTCGTGGACCGTGATCGATTTGTCCGCCACTGCGTCAGGCTGCTGATCAACGCCAATCAGGCGTGAAGGGCTGGCAGGCCGGGCAGAAGAAGATATTTCGCTCGGTGAGCTGATCCGGTCCGAGGGTGTCTTCTCTGATGCGAGTTCCGCAACGGCGGCATGGTTTTCCGCGTCTGCCGTACACCCATGTCTGCCTGCCGGGGCGGGTGTCGCCGGTGGTGACCCGGATGCGACGCGACTTGTTGACGTTGATGGTGCGAAAAGACAGATCCACTATCGCGTCGAGATTCCCCGCGAGATGTGTCGGCGTTTTCGGGTGAATACCTCGTAGGAAGCAGATCTCGTTTCGGTACACGTTGCCCAGTCCGGCCATCACCCGCTGATCCAGGAGCGCGATTCCGATCGGTACGGAGTCGGCGGCCCGAAGATTTCGGGCGGCCACGGAACTGTCCCAATCGGTCCCGAGCAGATCCGGTCCGAGATGTCCGACGGCCTCCTGTTCCTGCCCGAGTTCGAGGATCTCGGTGATTCCCAGTGAAAAGCCAACTGCTACAGAGTCTTCGGTGGCCAAGATGATGCGCGCTTGATGGGCGGGTCGGCGCCAGCGCTCGCCGGGGCGATAAATCTGCCACTGACCTTCCATCTTCAGATGCGTGTGAATGGACGCTTCGCCCACTCGGATCAGGAGATGTTTTCCGCGGCTGGCGACGGAATCCACGCGATGGCCCGACAGATCAACCGTGGCGTAACGAGGAACGCGGACGTCGCAGGTGGTGAGTACCTTCTCGGCCAGGGCAGCGCGCAGTTCATTGGCGGCCCGCCACACGGTATCGCCCTCAGGCATGGTCGCCGCACCCACACTTCAGGATCTCAACTTCCACGATCTCAATCATCATGACCCCAATCCTCATGACCGCAACCGGAATCCGCGAGGGGTGGCCGCGAAGCCGGCTTCGACCAGGACCGGAGCAAAATCGTTGCCGTGGATGGTCTCTCCGTCGACCTTCTCCACTACCAACTTGTCGATGGCGCGAGAAGTCACCTTCTGAGCAAGTGACAGTGCTGCCAGGCGCAACGTTCCGCCGTCGTCGGTGAATGTCAGGATCGTGCGACCGCCGCGCTCGACGAACAGAACCAACTCACCCTCCACCAGAACTACCAGTGCGCCGGCTTTTCTTCCGGGTCGGTGTCCTGGTGACTCTTCGCCCCTCGACGCCGGCCACGGCAGCGCCGCGCCGTACGGGTTTGCCGGGTCGCACGCCGCGAGAGTGACTGCAGCCGAGGAGGTGTGGCGCCCCTCGATGGAATCACCGAACATCCGCAAGCGGTCCACCACGGGAGGCGTGGAGAATTGAGCGCCGCCCAGGGTGTCCACGAAGTATCCGCGTCGAGCGCGCCCGTTGTCCTCGAACGTGCTCAGTACCTTGTAGATCAACGCGAAACCGCCCGGCACGTTCTCGCTCATCACCGAACCGCGGGTGACGACGCCGTATCGTTCGAGCAGCAGATCAGCCGTGGCGTGCGCCCGGATAGTGGGGTCAGGTTCGATACCTGGCAGCTGGAACCACCGACCGGAGGCAGTTGCCGGTCCCGTGCGCGCGGGCGTGGAAGCGCGGGCCATTCCGCGGTACGGACGGGCCCGCGGAACACGGCGAGGTGATCGGTGACTGGTTGTTGTTCTGGTGGTGTCGGAGAGAAGTGCGCGCAGCGGTGCAACGGTGTCGTTACCGATGTGTCCGAGCCACACCAACTCCCACAGTGCCGTCGTCACCGCACTGTCGACCGTGTCCGCAGCCGACTCCGTAGTTCGCAACGCGTCGACCAACTGGCGGAAGAAGTAGGCACCGCCGCCGGACAGCAGGTCGAGGATGCGCTTCTGCAATTCCAAGACGTCGGTGTCGGCGGGCGAATTGAGCGTGATCGGTGCCAGATCGGCGGGGTGCAGCACTACCCACCCGTCTTTGCCCGAGATAGCTCCCGATCCGGACCACAGGACTTCACCCGTCGACGTGAGTTCGTCCAACATCGCGGGAGAGTAGTCGGCAACTCGGCTCGGCAGGATCAACGATTCGAGAGCGGACGCCGGAATCGGAACGCCGGCAAGTTGATCGACCACCGTTGCAACACCGTCGATTCCTCGCAGCGTGCCGCCCACGTGCTGCCAACTGGGAAGGAATCGTCCGAGCGTCGCGGTGCTGACCGGCTCGACCTCCTGCCGTGCCGCGGCGAGCGAGCGACGCCGCAAGCGACGCAGGACCTCGGCGTCGCACCATTCGCTCCCGGTTGCAGACGGGCGGAATTCACCTTCCAGCACCCGCTTTTCGAGCGCGAGCCGACCGAGAACGTCACGCGCGACTGATACTCCGAGACCGAAGCGTGCAGCCGCGTCGGCGAGAGTGAAGGGACCGTGGGTGCGGGCGTACCGGCTCAGGAGGTCGTCGAGTGGTTGATCGACCGGCTCGATGAACGCGGCCGGAACGCCGATGGGTAGGGGAACGCCGAGTCCATCGCGAAGCCGCGCTGCATCTTCGACGACGGTCCACCAGCTCTCGCCCGCATACGAGACGTGGAGGGCGCGTTTGTCCGTAACCAACTTCTCGAGCCATGAGACCGGGTCCTCGAGACAGCGTTCGGTGACTTCTTCGGTGGTCAGCGGGCCGAGCATGCGGAGGAGGTCGGCAACACCCTCGAGGTCCTTGGCCTTTCGGTCAGGGACGAGCCGTTGCAGTTCACGTTCGGCCTGCTCGATCACTCCGGCGTCGAGGAGCTCGCGTAGTTCGACGCGGCCGAGGAGTTCGGCCAACAGCGTGGAGTCCAAGGACAAAGCGGCGGCGCGTCGCTCGGCGAGGGGGCTGTCGCCCTCGTACATGAACGCACCCACGTAGTTGAACAGGAGCGCACTGGCGAACGGAGACGGAGAGGCCGTCTCCACCTCGACGATTCGAATCTGCCTTTTCTCGATCTTGCCGAACAATTCCTTCAGTGCAGGCAGGTCGTAAACGTCCTGCAAGCACTCGCGTACGGTCTCGAGCAGGATCGGGAAGGTCGGGAACTTGCGGGCGACGTCCAGCAGTTGCGCCGACCGCTGACGCTGCTGCCACAGTGGTGCACGTTTTCCGGGATTGCGGCGGGGGAGAAGCAGTGCGCGGGCGGCACATTCGCGAAATCGGGAAGCGAAGAGCGCGGAGCCGCCCACCTCTTGGGTGACCAGATCTTCGATGTCCTCGACGTCGAAGGTGAACAGTTCGGCGCCGGGAGGTTCGTTCTCGGTGTCGGGGAGTCGGATGATGATGCCGTCGTCGGAGGCCGTCGGGCTGGAATCGACGCCGTATCGTTCCTGCAGGCGCGCCCCGATGGCGAGGGCCCACGGTGCGTGAACCCGTTGGCCGTACGGGGAATGCAGCACCAGACGCCAGTCACCGAGTTCGTCGCGGAAGCGTTCGACCACCAGGGTTCGATCCGACGGCACCTGCCCGGTGGCATTTTTCTGCTCACCGACGAGTTGGATCAGGTTGGTAGTCGCGTTGTGATCGAGCCCGCCCACGCGGCAACGCTCGACGACGTCGGCTTCGTTGCCGAGAGCCGTTTCGCGGACGAACTGCCCCAACGCCTGTCCGAGTTCGGCGGGGCGACCGAGTCCGTCGCCGTGCCAGAAGGGCAAACGACCCGGCATGCCGTAGGCGGGGCTGACCAGAACCCGATCGAAGGTGATCTCCTCGATCCGCCAACTGGTGGCGCCGAGCGCAAAGACGTCGCCGACCCGGGATTCGTAGACCATTTCCTCGTCGAGTTCGCCGACGCGGGACGCTTTCTCGCCAACCATGTAGACGGTGAAGAGGCCGCGGTCGGGGATTGCGCCGCCGGAAGTGACGGCCAAACGCTGCGAACCCGGGCGGCCCGTGAGCGTGTTGGACTCACGATCCCAGACAAGGCGAGGACGTAACTCGGCGAACTCGTCCGAGGGGTACCGCCCCGCCAGCAAGTCCAGAGTCGATTCGTACGCCGAACGGGGAAGCGTTGCAAAGGAACCGCTTCGGCGCACCGTCTCGAACCAGTCGTCGACGTCGATCGGTTCGAGAGCGGTGGCCGCAACAGTTTGCTGAGCGAGGATGTCGAGGGGATTGGCCGGAACGGCCATCGCTTCGATCTTGCCTTCGACCATGCGCTCGACGGTCACCGCGCAATGAATCAGGTCGGTGCGATGCTTGGGGAAGACGACGCCTCGCGATATCTCGCCGACCTGGTGGCCGGCGCGACCGACACGTTGCAGGCCGCTGGCAACAGAAGGCGGTGCCTCCACCTGGATGACCAAGTCGACGGCGCCCATGTCGATTCCGAGTTCGAGACTGCTGGTGGCGACGACGCATCGCAATCGACCCGATTTGAGGTCGTCTTCGATGAGGGCTCGCTGGTCTTTGCTGACCGATCCGTGGTGGGCGCGAGCAAGGAGGGGTTCTGCGCCGTAGTTGACCTCGGTGGGAGCCCCGATCTGCGCGGGCGGGCGAGATGTTTTCTCGACGGCCAGACCGATGCGTTCTGCATGAATCTCGTTGAGCCTGGCTGTCAATCGTTCGGCGAGGCGGCGAGAGTTGGCGAACACGATGGACGATCGGTGGTCGAGAACGAGGTCGACGATCTGTTCCTCGACGTGGGGCCAGATCGAACCGGCTTGCGGGGTGGGAGATTCGGAACCGTCGTCCGGCGTCGCGATCCCCAGTTCGGTCATGTCCTCGACGGGAACACGGACCGTGAGGTCGAATGTCTTGGCGGCAGGCGGTGCCACGATTCGGATCGGTGCCGAACCGGCGAGGAACCGCCCGATCTCCTCGTGCGGACGGACAGTGGCCGACAATCCGATGCGTTGCGCCGGACGCTCGAGCAAGCCGTCCAGGCGTTCCAGTGAGAGCGCAAGGTGCGAGCCACGCTTGGTACCCGCCACCGCGTGAACCTCGTCGACGATCACGGTGTCGACACCGACCAGTGTTTCCCGGGCAGCGGAGGTGAGCATCAGGAACAACGACTCAGGCGTGGTGATCAGGATGTCCGGAGGACGTTTGATCAACGAGCGTCGATCGGCCTGGGACGTATCGCCGGAACGGACACCGACGGTGATCTCGGGCGGGGTGAGGCCCAGACGCTTCGCCGTCTGCGTGATGCCGACCAGCGGCGCGCGAAGGTTCCGCTCGACGTCCACACCCAGCGCTTTGAGCGGCGAAATGTAGAGGACTTTGGTGGCGCGTTCGCCTTCGTCCTTGGCGGCGAGTTGATCGAGCGCCCACAGGAACGCCGACAATGTCTTGCCGGAGCCGGTGGGTGCGACGACAAGAGTGTGAGAGCCACTCGCGATGGATTCCCAGGCACCGAGCTGCGCAGCAGTCGGCGCGCTGAAAGCCCCGCCGAACCACTCGCGTGTGGCGGGCGAGAACCTACCGAGGACGTTGGTCACGACCACCATATTGCCCCTTCCCACCGACAGCGTGTTCGTGCCTGCAGCCGAAGCGCAGAGCATACTATTTGCCCTGTTATAGCGATTCTCTTGTTATCGAGAAGGCGAGTGCCTGATGGAAGCAGTCAAGATTGTCCTCGAGCTGGCGGTAGTGCTCGGGGCGATTGTCATGGGTACCAGATCGAGCGGTGTCGCTCTCGGTCTGTGGGGCGGCGCAGGTGTTGCCGTCCTCGTGTTCGTCTTCGGAGAGGACGTCGGCAGTCCGCCGGTCGACGCTCTCCTCATCGTCCTGTCCGTCGTCCTCGCGTCGTCGATGATGCAGGCGGCCGGTGGTATCGACTGGATGGTCACCATCGCGGCCAAGTTGATCGAATCTCGCCCGAAACAGATCACGCTGATCGCGCCGTTGGTGTCATTCCTGTTCTCGGTCGGTGCCGGCACGTCCAACATCCTCTACCCACTGCTCCCCGTCATCTACGACGTCTCGTACAAGAACGGTGTGCGGCCGTCACGACCGCTGTCGCTGTCAGTTGTCTCGACCGGTGTGGCGCTCGCGTGTAGTCCGGTGTCCGCGGCAATGGCGGCAATGGTCACGCTGACCGACGTGCCGCCCTACGATTTCGAACTCATCGACATCATCAAGATCACCTTCCCGGCCGCTGTTGTCGGCATCGTCCTTTCCTCCATCGCGGTCAACCGACTCGGCAAAGATCTCGACGACGACCCGGAGATACAGGCGAAGATGAAGTCGGGCGAATTGGCCGGACCTGGTGCAGCCTCCAAGACCGAACTCGTCTCGACGAAGACCGGACGAAACGCGGCACTGATCTTCCTCGCCGGCGTCCTGGCTATCGTGATCTTCGGCCTGTTCAAGGGGATTCGTCCCGAAGCTGCCGACGGTACTCCGATGGGGATGACACCGATCATCGAAATGCTGATGTTCGTCGTGGGTACGTTGATCCTGCTGGTGTGCCGCCCGAATGTCGCCGACGTGCCGTCGTCGACGGTGTTCCGTGCCGGTATGGTCTCGGCCATCGCGCTGTTCGGTCTGGCATGGCTGACGGACACGTTCATCAGCGCCCATTCCGAGCTGATCACGAGCACCGTCGGCGACTGGGTCAACGCCGCGCCGTGGATCTTCGCGCTCGGTGTCTTCCTGGTCTGTGTACTGACGACCAGTCAGTCGACCGCTACGAGGACCATCGTGCCGATCGGTCTCGCTGCCGGGATTGCACCCGGTCTGGTGAGCGGAATGTGGGCCGGAGCGTTTGCCGGCGTCTATCTGTTGCCGACAAACGGTTCGCAGATCGCGGCTGCGAACTTCGACCTCTCGGGCAGCACGAAGCTCGGTTCCAAGCTCGTCGACCACTCGTTCTTCCTGCCGACCATCATCTTGGCCGTCACGACGATTGCGGCCGGCGCGTTGTTCGGAGTGGTGCTCGGTTGAGTATTGCGACTGAGTCAGCCCTGAGTGACAGCGCTGAGTCAGCTGTTGCGGTAGTGGTCCCAGCTCGCCTTGCACGCGTGGGCGAGCTGGTCCACCCGTTCGGCGTCGGGTGTAGGCCAGTCGACGCCGGGTTCCATGATGTAGGCGGCCAGTTCGTCTCCCAGTAGGAATTCTCGTTTGAATTCGGCCTGAACCGCGCTCAACGTGATCCCGGCTTCGGCGGCGCGGGCGCTCAATTCGGCGAATCTGGCTCCGGCTCGAATGATTTCGAAACTGCCGAGGTACGGCTGATTGAGAGCGACGGCATCCGGATCGTCGACCTGAAATCCCTTGCGATGTGAGATCGCAAGTGTGCGAATGAGCTCCGGATCCATCGTCACGGGATTGTCGCCGCGTCGATTGCCGTCGTGGTCGCCACGATTGGAGAGCGCGACGACGTCGGGGAGCCGATCTGCTTCCGGCCGTTCGACATTGACGGCGCCGTCCTGCCGGGTGGTGTGGTTCATCGTGTCGTGGAACGACAAGGTCGTGAACGATCGACCGAGTTCGAAGCTCTTCGCCACCATGGCTTCGATCAGTGCGTCGCGAGTTCTCTCGTAGACGCCCAAACCGTGTTCAGCTGTCTCGGTGAAGGTCTCGGCGAGGTCCTTCCAACCCGCGTCGTCGGTCGGCTCGAGCAGCAGGGGGTAGAACGAGAAGGTGACAGGGCGAACTGCGTCGACGCCGGTGAGGTCTGCTTTGTTGCCTGCACCGGCCTTGTGGACGCGGGCGAATGCTTCGCGCAGTGACGCTTCCAGGTTTTCGGGCTTCGCACGGTTGGGATCGCGAATCATGCGAGGGTGCGGATTCTCCACGTATACGATGCGCGAATCGATTTCGGCCCAACGGCGCACGATGGGACTGGTGGACATGTCGGTGAAGTCGAATTGCAGCCGCTGTGTGAACTCGGGTGCGAGAAAACGTGAGAGTTCTGCTGGAATCGCGGAACCCGAGTGTGGGCAACTGACAAGAAGGTCGGCTTCGGCGATGGCGTCGTCGAGACTGCGGGAGTCGCGATCGGCATAGAACGTCAGGTCCTCCGGCGTGAACACGGTTCCGGCCGGGATGAGTACTGGTTCTCCACTGGTCATGAGCCCCAGCGTAATCGAGTACAACCGTGCGTACTCAGTATCCGCTGAGTCGTTCCACGAGAGCTGTTTTGATCTCCGGGCGACCAGCCGCGACAAGAGTGAAGGTGGCTTCACGCATGAGCCGCTCGGGGGTGTTGCTGCCGACCAGAGCGCGGCTTCCGGTCGCAGTCACGAGTGCGGCCGACGCGCGTATCGCAAGTTCCGACGCTCGGGCGCGGGCGGCCGACATGTCGCCGCCGCCGCGCAGTGCTGCATCGAGATCGGCGCGCGCCCGGGTGGCTTGTTCCTTGAACGCGTCGGTGTCGACTCCCAGATCCGCGAGTTCGGTGACAGCGCGGCGGGTGGTGCCCATGGCCATCGCGCCGTTGAGCCACAAGCCGGGGAGCTGGGTGCTCTGGAATTGTTCGTCGCTGACGACAGCACAGACGTCGGTATCGGGAATTTCGAAAGCGTCGAACACGATTCGGACGGTGTTGCTCCCGCGCGCCGCGATCAGTGGAAGCTCCTCGATCGTCAGACCCGGGGCCTCGCCTACCGGTACGACGGAATGAACGATGGAATTGTCGAACTCGTCGCGCGCCGACACCAAGAGAACATCGACGATGCCCCAACCGGTGACGAAGGGTGCGATCCCGTCGAGGACGTAGCCGTCGTTCACCCGCTTCGCCCACAGGAGCGGTGGGCGGGGGATGGCGCCGGCATAGGCAACCCCACCGCGAATCGTGCCGGAAACCAGACCGTCCCAGTATTGTTCGCGCAGAGGTGCATTGGGACTCGCCGCCAGGGCTCCGACGACGCCGTGATGCTGCATCCAGGTGAACGTCGTCGCGAGGCAACCGCCGCACAAGGTTTCGAGGACCTCGACCAGTTCTTCGCTGCTGGGGCCACCCTCACCGAGGGCGGCGATGCCGTAGAAGCCGTCGGCGGCGAGCGCGTCGAAATGGCTGCTGGGGATTTCTCCGTCGGCGTCGACGCTGTCGGCGACGGGAAACAGAACGGTATCGGCGATTTCGCGCGCAAGTTCCGGCCACATGGTCACGCTGTCAGGGTAAGCCGTGAGCCGGTGGTTGTGGTGTGGAACTACAGCCGCGCATCTAGAACGAGGGCGGCGAACTCACGATGAGGAACCTCGCGACCGCATCGGTGCGATTGAACCACCGGTGCGGGATGGTCGAGGTGTAGAGGAGGGTGTCGCCAACGTGAAGAACGTGATGCTCGTCCAGTCCCACCTCGACCTCGACAGATCCTTCGAGAACATGAATGAACTCTTCGCCGGCGTGCTCGGTGTGCTCACCTGCCTCGGAATGAGGTGCTGCCGTGATCTCGTTGGGTTCCATGGTCCGTGAGCCGGTGGAGCAGAATCGAATCACCGAATCGTGTGCCAGTTCGAAGGTTCGCCCCTCGCCGGCGCGGACGAGGCTGGACGGAGTTCGCTCACCCTGTGCCAAGAGTGCGTGCGCCGTGGTGCCGAGCGATTGCGCGAGGCGATGAAGGTTCATGACACTGGGTACTGCGTGGCCGTTTTCGGTCTGGCTCAGGAAGGGCTGCGACAAGCCCGACTTCACGGCAACCTCGCGCAACGTCAGTCCGGCTTCTTTTCGCGCCGTCCGCACGGCAGCCCCGATTGCGGTCGCTATCGCCTTCTGGTCGTCGTCCATGTGCCGAAGATAGCAGTGCTCTGGTGAAAGTTTTGATTACACAGACGAAACAAATTCGACCACGGTAAGAAATTATCGACGTGCTGAATAGTCCCGTACACGAAACACTTCCAGCTTCGGACGGAGATCGGCGCATGGCCATCCATCCTGTCGACCAGCGGCTCCCATTTGCCCGCCAGTCTGCTTTTGCTCTTCAGCACGTCCTCATCATGTACACCGGCTGCATCACGGTCCCGCTGGTTTTCGGTGCCGCCGTAGGGCTGGACCGCAGCACAGTCGCGATGCTGATCAGCGCGGACTTGCTCGTTGCAGGCATCATCACGATCATTCAGAGCCTGGGCGTCGGGAAGGTCGCCGGTGTCCGGCTGCCGATCGTCTGCGGGGCGACCTTCGCCGGGCTGACGCCGATGATTCTGATCGCCAAGGAGTACGGCCTGCAGGCGGTGTACGGGTCCATGCTGGTCGGTGGCGTAGTCGGCATTGCCTTGGCCGTGCCGTTCGCCAAGATCGTCCGATACTTCCCACCCCTGGTTACCGGCGTCGTCCTCACAGTCATCGGCATCTCGTTGATCGGTGTCGCAGGAGGACTGATCGTCGGAAACGACCCCACCTCCCCGTCGTTCGCCGACCCGAAGAATCTGGCGCTGGCTGCCGCAGTCGTTGTGGTCGCGGTGGCCTTCATCTGCCTCGGCCGCGGGATGTGGACGCAGCTTGGTGTACTGATGGCGCTGGTGATCGGCACCGTGATCGCCATCCCGATGGGCCTGATCGATCTGAGTGGCGTCGGCGGCTCGGCCTGGGTGGGCTTCCCGATGCCGTTCCACTTCGGCGCTCCGGAGTTTCCCGTCACCGCCGTGGTGGCGATGAGTATCGTCATGGCAGTCGTCTTCGCAGAATCGACGGCGAGCATGCTGGCGGTCAGCGAGATCACCGGAAAGCCTTTGAAGAAAGCAGATCTCGCACGAGGGCTGGTGGCCGACGGGATGTCGGGAGTTCTGGGCGGAATCTTCAATGCCTTTGTCGACACCGTTTTCTCGCAGAATGTCGGCGCCGTTGCCACGACCCGGGTGTACAGCCGGTACGTGACCGCTACCAGCGGTGCCATTCTGATCGTCCTCGGCCTCATCCCGCGAATGGGTGAAGTGGTTGCAGCCCTGCCTGATCCGGTGGTCGGCGGCGTCGGAATCATCTTGTTCTCCACTGTCGCCGTGGTCGGAATCAACACGCTGCGCAAGGTCGATCTCAGCGACCCGATCAACACCACGATCGCCGCTGTATCGGTGGGGATCGGTATTCTTCCGGAATTTGCGGAAGGGATGTTCGAGCGATTCCCCTCCTCGGCTCAGATCCTCCTCGGTAGCGGCATCACCTTGGCTGCGGCCTCGGCCTTTTCGCTCAATCTGCTGTTCAATCACACCCGACTCGGTGAACTCGCGAGGCGATCGCGAGAGAGCCTCCATGCCACTGCAAAATCTGAACCCGCCACCAGCTCTGCAGGAGACGCCAGTGTCACAGTCCCAGTCTGATCCCTTCGAAGTGCCCGTCGTCGACATCTCGCCTTACGTGCTCGGTGGTGCCGACCAGGACAAGGCGCGAGTGGCTGCCGAAGTCGACCATGCTTGTCGGACTGTAGGTTTCATGCAGATTCGGGGCCACGGTGTTCCGGCCGCTGTTTCTTCCGGCCTCGCCGAAGCGATGGACGACTTCTTCGGGCTGCCGATGGAGACGAAGTCGGGCTACCGAATCGAGGGCGCGAATCGTGGGTACAGCCCGCCCAAGAGTGAGTCGCTGAGCCTGAGCCTCGGCGTCGAATCCGCGACCAGAATGAACGACTTTTTCGAGGCCTTCAACGTCGGAACCGAAGCCCGATCATTCACCGAACTCGAACTGTCGGAGGACGATTACGGAATCAACCTGTGGCCCGCAGTGTCTGGTTTCACGGCGCGGGTGGAGAATTACTACGCCCATGGCGAGCGGGTGGCACGCACACTGACCACCATTTTCGAAGACGCGCTCGGGCTGACCCCAGGATTCTTCGAGTCGATCACCGACCACTCCATCGACGTACTGCGGATGAACAACTACGCGTTACCCGAAGGGACGGTGACGTTGGACGGTGAGTTGAAGGGGATGGGCGAACATACCGATTTCGGGCTGGTCACCGTGCTGTGGGCGGATCAGGTCGAAGGTTTGCAAGTACTCGGGAGCGACCGACGCTGGCACGATGTCTGGCCGCACGACGGCGCGCTACTGGTCAACCTCGGGGATCTCACCGCGCGACTGACCAACGACAGGTGGATGTCCACGCTGCACCGAGTCGCGCCTCCGGTGGTGAACGGCACCATCAAGCGCCGGCGATCGGCGGCCTTCTTCCATGACGGAAACGTCGACGCGGTGATTGCGACCTTGCCGAGTTTTCAGGACGACTCCGGCTTGGAGTACGAACCCATTACCGTTCGCGATCACATCAAGGCCAAATTGGCCGGGTCGAGGCAGGGGAAGTCCAACGCCGCCGCAGGTCGTGAGGCGGCTCGGGTACTTTCGGCTGCAGAGCTCGAGGTCAAGCAGTGAGTGCACGGAACATCGTCCTGATCCACGGAGCGTGGGCCGGCGGGTGGGTCTGGGATCGTGTGTGTGGCCCACTGAAATCGGCCGGCTTCAATCCCGTTGTGGTGGAGCTTCCCGGCTCGGGAAGTTGGAACCCAGACGACGTGATCGATCTCGATGTCGTTGCCGAACATGTTGTGGCAGTTGTCGAGTCCTTGGACGGACAGTGCGCCCTCGTCGGTCACTCCGGCGGTGGCATCGTGGCCTCACAGGTGGCTGAGTTGCTGCCTTCGCGGGTAACGGGTCTTGTGTACGTCGCAGGGATGATGCTTCCATCGCAGACGGACTTCGGGATGCTCTGCATCGAACTCGGTCTGGAAAGTCCGGTCGGGATCTCACGTTGGTTGGTCCCCGCCGACGACGGGGATGCGACGGCTGTTCCGCCCGAAGCCGGTGCCGCTGTGTTCTTCCACGAAGCGCCGGTGGCTGATGCGATCTTCGCCGCGCGCATGCTCGTTCCACAACTGGAGTCAGCCCGCCTGATGGCACCGGTCTGGACGGAAGAGCGATTCGGAACCGTGCCGAGGTTGTATGTCGAATGCACGCTGGATCGAACCGTGCCGATCGAGGCTCAACGCGCCATGCAGAGACTTGTCCCCGGTGCCCAGGTGGTCAGCCTGGGCACCGACCATGCACCGCAGTTGTCGGCGCTCCCGGAGTTGATCGACGCGATCACCGATTTCGCCCGGCAGGTGTTCAGCCGAACTCGACCCCTTGAGCCAGCGGAAGCTGGTCCGAGTAATTGACGGTATTGGTGGCTCGGCGCATGTATGCCTTCCACGAATCCGAACCCGATTCGCGTCCGCCGCCAGTCTCCTTCTCCCCGCCGAATGCGCCGCCGATCTCCGCACCGGACGTTCCGATGTTCACGTTCGCGATGCCGCAATCGGAGCCGTCGGCGGCGAGGAAGCGCTCTGCTTCTCGCTGATCGAGTGTGAAGATCGAGGACGAAAGCCCTTGAGGCACGCCGTTGTGCAGCGCAATGGCGTCGTCGAAGTCGGTGTATGTCAAGACGTAGAGGATGGGTGCAAAAGTCTCCGCCCGCACCACCTCGGTCTGTGCGGGCATACGAACGAGAGCGGGCGTCACGTAGAACCCGGAATCGCCGACGCGGTCGCCGCCGCACACCACGGTGCCGCCGTCGGCGCGCGCGGCCGAGAGGGACTTCTGCATCGCTTCGAATGCAGCCTCGTTGATCAGCGGCCCGACCAGAACACCGGAATCGAAGGGGCTACCGACCTGGAGTTGCGCGTACGCGGACGCAACGCGGTCGACGACGTTGTCGGCGATCGACTCGTGAACGATGAGCCGGCGCAGTGAGGTGCACCGCTGCCCCGCAGTTCCGGCGGCGGAGAACACGATTCCGCGTACGGCAAGCTCGAGATCCGCCGACGGCGTGACGACTGCGGCGTTGTTTCCACCCAGCTCCAGGAGACTTCGTCCGAAGCGCTCGGCGACCCGCGGAGCCACGGCGCGGCCCATCCTCACGGAACCGGTGGCGCTGACCAAGGCCACGAGTGGGTTGTCCACGAGAGCCTCACCGACGCCACGTCCGCCGACGACCAACTGGTGAACGTCGATCGGTGCATCACAGTCGGCGAGGGCGCGTCGGAGGAGGGCGTCACATGCCAGTGCAGTCAGCGGCGTGGTTTCCGAAGGCTTCCAGACGACGGCGTCGCCGCACACGAGAGCGATGGCGGTATTCCACGACCACACCGCGACGGGAAAGTTGAACGCGGAGATGACCCCGACAACGCCGAGAGGGTGCCACGTTTCCGTCAACCGGTGTCCGGGACGCTCGGACGGCATGGTGTGTCCGTAGAGCTGCCGGGAGAGACCGACGGCGAACTCGCAGATGTCGATCATCTCCTGTACCTCGCCGAGAGCCTCCGAGGTGACCTTCCCGGCCTCCAACGTCACGATTTCCGCGAGGTCATCCTTGTGCTCGGTCAGTAAGCTGCCCAGCCGGCGTACGACCGCGCCGCGCGCCGGAGCGGGAACGGTTCGCCAGGTGAGGAACGCACGATGAGCCGCCTCGACGGCGTCGTCGACCTCTCGGCCGGAGTGCTGCCGAACGGTACGCAGTTGTGTACCGGTGATGGGGGTTCGTGCGCTCAGGTCGCCGGCGGGCCACTCGACACCGCACGCGGCAAGGGCGCTTTCGGCGCGATCGGCGAGGCTCGAAGAATCAGGCAGGTTCACTGGGGAGTCCTCTGTTGTTGTGGGCGGGAGGCAGCACCGCACGTGACGCCTCTTGTTGTGCGCGGTACAGCTCGAACGGATCTTCGATGGTGCGGTCGACGGCACCCTCCAATCGATCCTGCCCGTATTCGGCGCCGGGCGCATCGGAAACGAATCCGGTCACGGAATCGAGATTGGATGCGAAGATCCCGGCCGCGGAGGCAGGTAGGAAGTCCTCGTAGACGATCGGGTCGCGGACGACAACAGTTCCTTCGGTTCGGAACGTGAAGTACGCCAACCCCGCGGCATCGAGTTCGCTTTCGGAGTGCGGAAATTCGCTGTCCCAATCGGCGTCCTCGGGCGTGGCGATCAGTCGGTCGTAGATCGCTCGCCCGCTGCGGGTCAACGCGATTCCGCGTGCCTCCACCTCGCCGAATCTGACGCGGACGGGCTCAGTGGTGACCGATCCGTCGTGCTGACGGAAGAGTCTGTCTTCGGCCAATGCACGAAACGACGTCTGCCGCAGAAGTAGTGGTGGTCCGCTCCATCTCGGCGGGCCTTGGATGCGGTCGATCATGGTGATACCGCGCTCGGTCATGCGGCGGTACAACTCGTCGATGTCGAGCACTCGCGGGGTGAGGTGATTGACGTGGGTCGAGCCCTGCCCCGCAATGTCTGCAGCGACAGGCGAGATTGCGGCGAGTTCGCGGTACCAGCCCGCGTCGATGGGATCGGTGCCGAGCCGAAACGCCGAGGTCGCTGCATCGACGAACTGTGTCGCCTCGGGTTCCGTCAGGCCGCCCTCGCGACTCGATTGCCGTGCCCACTGCAGAAGTTCGGGAGAGAACAGGGTCCGGCGACGCAGGAACCTGGTGATCCGACGCTCGAGGTCGGTGTCGAAGAACCTGGAATCGGAACTGGTCAGCACCGAGGTGAAAACGCGGAACGGGTTCCGGGCGAGTTCGGCGGGATCGGTGGGGCGAAATGCCGTCGAGACAACGGGAATGGGGGAGTCGGTGAGCCGGAGGTCGTAATAGCCGACCGGAAACATACCGAATCCGCCGAAGACGGTGGCTACGTCACGTAGTTCGTCGAGAGTCCCCAGTCTGATGGCGCCGTGACGCTCGGTGCTGACTCTCGCCAGGCTGCCCAGGCGCTCCGCAGAATCCGGATGTTCGGCGGCAAAATCACGGTTCACCTGCATCGTTACATCTACCAAGGTGTTGTAAGCGGGGACCTCGTCGCCATACATCTTGGCGAGGGCCGCTGCGAACCGTGCACGTAGCTCCCAGGTTTCAACCATACGAATGTCCGATTGCGTTAGCCTGCGCAGGTGCGAGAAACAGAAACCAGTGACGTTGCCGGTGTTCCGGTCGACGAAACCGATCGACTTTTGATGCGTGAATTGGTCTTGGACGGCCGTGCCACTCTCGCGAGTCTTGCTGAGAAGGCTGGACTCTCGATCTCCGCAGTCCAATCGCGAGTGCGTCGTTTGGAATCTCGCAAGGTGATCCGTGGGTACTCCGCGAAGATCGATCCGGAGGCACTCGGTCACAATCT
Organism: Rhodococcus sp. MH15; assembly: GCF_019266045.1. Taxonomy (NCBI): domain Bacteria; kingdom Bacillati; phylum Actinomycetota; class Actinomycetes; order Mycobacteriales; family Nocardiaceae; genus Rhodococcus; species Rhodococcus sp. MH15. Next base: position 1,084,692 of record NZ_LPNP01000061.1, on the reverse strand, counting down.
GTCCGCATTTGTCGCCATCACTCCTCTCGATCCCTCGCAGCCCGACGATGCGCCTGCCCGCTTGCGTCATCTGCCGGCGGTCGTCTCGTGCCACTCGGTAGCCGGGAGCGAAAGCTACGTCCTCCTGGTCCGGGTGGCGTCACCTCGGGCGTTGGAGCGATTGCTGCAGGAGATCCGTACGGCAGCCAACGTCAACACACGAAGCACCATCATCCTACAAACTTTTTACGACGAATGACGCTTGTTCAATAACTTTTACGGTCCTCTATCGACACTCCCGGAAAATTGACATAGCCTTCGCGTATGAGTACTGCGATGCGAGACTTCGGTGACAGTGCGCTCTTTCCGGTCTACGACGTGTTGAAGGCCAGCATCCTCGTCGACGGATTCGATCTGATTCTCGACGTCGAAGGGTCGCGGGGTTCCTATCTCCGTGACCTGCGAGACGGAACCGAGTATCTGGACATGTTCGGTTTCTTCGGCTCTTCGGCCCTGGGTATGAATCACCCTGCGATCGCAGGCGACGAGGAGTTTCAACAGGAGTTGGCTGTCGTGGCCTCCAACAAGCCGAGTAACTCCGACATCTACACCGAACCCATGGCGCGCTTCGTTGCGGCTTTCGCTCGGGTACTGGGGGATTCGGCACTCCCACACTTGTTCTTCGTCGACGGCGGAGCCCTGGCGGTGGAAAATGCACTCAAGGTTGCCTTCGACTGGAAGAGTCGGTGGAACGAAAGCCGCGGGTTGTCAGCAGATCTGGGGACAAAGGTCCTGCACCTGACCGAGGCTTTTCACGGCCGCAGTGGTTACACGATGTCGCTCACCAACACCGAACCGGGCAAGGTCGCGCGATTCCCCAAGTTCGACTGGCCACGTATCGACTCGCCGTACCTGGCAGACGGCCGCGATGTCGAAGCTGCGGAGAGGCAAGCTCTCGATCAAGCGCGCCGAGCTTTCGCCGACAACCCCGACGACATTGCCTGTTTCATCGCCGAGCCGATCCAGGGCGAGGGCGGCGACCATCACCTCAGGCCGGAATTTCTGCAGGCGATGCAGGAGTTGTGCCACGAAAACGACGCCCTCTTCATTCTCGACGAAGTACAGACCGGTTGCGGAATCACCGGAACTGCCTGGGCCTACCAACAATTGGGTCTGAGTCCGGATGTGGTGGCGTTCGGCAAGAAAACGCAGGTGTGCGGAATCATGGCCGGCGGGCGCGTGGATGAAGTGCATGACAACGTGTTTCACGTCAGTTCTCGGATCAATTCGACGTGGGGTGGCAACCTCACCGACATGGTTCGTGCCCGGCGGATACTCGAAGTCGTCGAGCAGGACCGACTGATCGACCGCGTGCGATTCACGGGTGCGCATCTCCTTGCCCGGTTGACCGAAGTCTGCGGGCGGTACGCGGCGGCAACCGAGCCGCGAGGTCGTGGCCTCATGTGCGCGATCACTCTGGAAGACAGTGACCTTCGCGATCGCGTCGTACAGCGACTGCGTGAAGACGAGCACGTGATGATACTGCCCACCGGGAAGAGGGGAATCAGATTCCGGCCCGCGCTGACGGTGACCACCAGTGAGCTGGACGACGCGGTCGACGCGGTCGAGCGCGTGCTCGCACGCGAGACCTAGGGCCTCTGTAGCTGTTCCCACACTCGATCCGGTGTCATCGGTGTGGAGTACATACGCACTCCACACGCGTTGGCAATCGCGTTTGCCAACGCCGGTGCTACAGGATTGAAGGGGGCCTCACTCATCGATTTCGCGCCGAAAGGCCCGAGCTTGTCGTACGTGTCGGCAAACAGTACTTCGGTGATCGGTAGATCCCCGATCTGGGGAACGTGATAATTGCGCAACTGCGGATTGATCACCCGACCTTCTTCGATGACGATCTCCTCCGACAGCGCAGCGCCGAGCGCTTGTCCCACACCGCCTTCCACCTGCCCTCGCAGTTGTGCCGGGTTCATGACGGTGCCGGCATCGGCGGCCTGAACCGACTGCAGGATCTTCACCCGGCCGGTGTTCGTGTCGACGGCAACGCGAAAACCGTGAACGTTGAACGAGACCGAGCGCGGTGTACCGTCGTGGCGACCGTCAGCGGCGAGCGGGCCACCTTCGAGTAGCGTCGCGAAATCGAGGCAACCGTGGGATGTTTCGACACCGTCCGGCGAAAGGTCGTCGATCTGCGCGCCGCGACCGCTCGATCGCACCGCACGGGTCAGTATCCGCTCGCGAAGGCGCTCGCAGGCGATCAGGAGCGCCTTTCCGGCGACCACCGTTCCCGTCGACCCGAACGCTCCGGTGTCGTATCCGCCGGCATCGGTGTCGGATTGAACAATCGTGATGCGATCGACTGTCGTCCGCAATTCGGTGGCCGCGATCTGTTGGTGAATCGTAGTGGTTCCGTTGCCGAACTCAGCGGTGCCGATGTTCACGACGTACCGACCGTCGGCCTCGAGCGCGACGGTGGTGTCGGAGAAGTGACCACGCGGCGGGATCGTCGCGATCATGGCAATTGCCATGCCCCGACCGATCCGCCAACGCGACCCAGTCGGTGCAGCCTCTCCGCGTCCGCTTGACAGTGCACTGTCGACGAGGTCGATGCACTGGTCCAGCCCGTAGCTGCCGAACTCGAGATCACCGTCCTCGACGTGCCAGTCGACAAAATCGTCTCCGGGAACGACGACGTTGCGCCGCCGAAACTCGAAGGGGTCCATGCCGAGACGATCCGCGAGCTGATCCATGGCCGACTCGACGGCGAAGATGATCTGGCCGAGCCCGTAACCACGAAAGGCCCCGGAGGGAACGTTGTTCGTGTAGACCGCTTCGGCGTCGACGCGTTTGGTCGCAGCGCGATAGACCGCCATGGATTCGGCGCAACCATGGAACATGACTCCGATCGAATGGTTCCCGTACGCCCCCGCGTCGGAAAGGACGTCGATAGCGAGCGCAGTGAGAGTTCCGTCGGCGTCGGCGCCCGCACGCACCGATACTCGCATCGGATGCCGTGACGGTGCGATGGTGAACTGATCGATGCGGCTGAACTCGTAGGCTACGGGCTTGCCGGTCTTCAAGACGGCCAGTGCGACCAAATCCTCGGTGAGTAGTTCCTGCTTCCCGCCGAAACCCCCGCCTACCCGTTTTGCGAACACCCGGATTCGGCTGCGATCGAGATCGAAGATGTGGGCCAATTCGTCCCGAACCAGAAACGGCACCTGTGTGCTGCTTCTGATGACGAGACGGCCCTCCTCGTCGAGCCACCCCACTGCGCCGTGAGTTTCCAAGGCCACGTGCTGGACTCGCGCAGTTTTCCACGTACCTTCGACGACTGCAGTCGCATCCGCGAGCGCACGGTCCAGATCGCCGACGCCATCGTGAAGCGCGGCAACCACGTTGCGAGGGGCCTCGGCGATCCGCGAGCTCTCGTCCTTGTCGCCGTGCAGGAGTGGAGCGCCGGGGGAACGCGCCAGATCTGGTTCGAATACCGCGTCGCGTACCTCGTAGTCGACTTCGATCAGCGAGAGTGCACGTTCCGCCTGCGTCGGGGATTCGGCGATGACCGCGGCTACGCGCTGGCCGCGGAAACGGAGGGTGCTGTCGAACACGCGCGTGTCGTCCGGATCGTCGTTGCGGTCCTCGTGCCGGGCGGTCGAGAATAGCACGTCCGGACTGTCATGAAAAGTGAGGACCGCAGCGACGCCCGGCGCCGCTTCGGCTGCTGCCGTGTCTATCCGCGTTATGTGTGCGTGTGCGTGCGGACTGCCGAGTACTGCGACGTGAAGCAGGTCGACCGGCTTCTCACCCGGGGAGAAGTCCATGGTGTACTGCTCGGTTCCCGTGACGATGCGCGCGGACGCCGGTGCTGCGATCGAACGCCCCTGAGCCCCGCCTATTTTGGCAGTCTCCGTATTGGATGTACCGGCGAGAGCGTCACGAATGGACCGATAACCGGTGCAGCGGCACAGGTTACCTTTCATCGAGCACGCGAGATCGGATTTTTGCTCGACCGACAACGCTGATGCGGTGACTACCATTCCCGCTGTACAGAAACCGCATTGGAATCCGCCCGCGTCCACGAATGCCTGTTGAATGGGGTGAAGTTTCTCCGGTGTTCCGAGACCGGAGGCGGTGACGACGTCGCGGCCGTCGATGCGATGGGCGGGAAATATGCACGAATGGGTGGGGTGTCCGTCGACCAGCACCGAGCAGGCGCCGCAGTCCCCGGCATCGCACCCCTTCTTGACGGAGTTCGCTCCGTGCTCGCGGAGGAAAGTTCGCAGGCACTGTCCTGGGCGGGGCTGGTCGTCGCGCGGAACTCCGTCCACCGAGTACTTCATTCCAGTTCACCTCGGATTTCTTCGGCAAGAAGCTCGGTCATCGCCTTCCGCCACGGCGCAGTTCCATGAACATCGGTGAAGTAGGCGTCTTCCGGAATCCTGCTGCGCAACGCATCCGCAAGTGCTGTGGCGTCGGGGAGTTCGTCGAATTTCAGAGCGTACGGACGGCGGGTCGCGGCGGTGATCGCCAGCGTGAAACCGTCGGCGCCGCAGCGTCCGGCCACGGCTACGGCCGATCGCCCGAGTGACGTCTGAGCCAGCTTTCGCATCGCGGTACGTGCAGTCAATGCATGCATGGGAATCCGGATACTGCGGATGATCTCGCCGGACCTGAGTACGTTTCGAGAATCGTCGATAACGAAATCGACTACGGGGAACGAGTATTCGGTACCGTCCGGACGCCAGATCGTCAGTTCGGCATCGAGAGCGGTACACAGAGTCGTCATCGCTCCGGCCGGGAAGGAGAGCGCGATGTTGCCGCCGACTGTCGCGTATCGCAACACCTTCCACGATGCGAGTAGTGCGTCAGCGCAGTGTTGGAACAGCGCTGCGGCGCGCCAGGATGCGGGAAGTTCGGCGCGGCACAGTTCCTCGATGGTGCAGGTGGCCGCGATCTCGAGACCGAGATCGCCGACCGCCACAGCTTCCCAGTCGAAGCCCGCAAGGTCGACAAGGGTGGTCAGGTGCGGCTGCGGTTCCGAGTACAGCCAGGTGCCGCCACCGATGAACCCGATGCCGGGTGACGCACAGGGGAGTTCGGCGCGGGTCCGCGGCACCAGAACTTCGTCGACGCTGTGCAGGTCCATCGCGACCTCAAGCCTTTCCGAGTAGATCGCGGTGTGCGCGTGCGACATCCGAGGCCACGACGTCCTCGTCGACGGTGGTGACTCGTCCGTCGGCAACTACGATTCGCCCGTCGACGAGCAGTAACTTCAGCGGGGGAGTCGAGCCGAGTACGAGCGCCGCCACTGGATCGGTGATGCCGACATGCGCGACGGTGTCGAGTTTCCACACCGCCAGGTCGGCAAGTTTTCCGACCTCGATCGATCCGATCTCGCTCTCTCGGCCCAGAACTCGTGCGCCGCCGATGGTTCCCAATTCCAAGGCTTTTCGCACCGTCATCGTCTGCGGTCCGCCCTTCGCGCGAGCAAACAGAAGTGCATGACGAGACTCCTCGATCAGGCTGCAAGCTTCATTGCTCGCCGCGCCGTCCACGCCGAGCCCCACGGTGACCCCGCCGTTCACCAGATCGGCGGCACGGGCGATACCGGCTCCCAGGCGCGCATTGGAGGTCGGGCAGTGCGCCGCCGCAGTTCCGGTTCGCGCCATCGTCTCGATACCGGCGTCGTCGAGATGGACTGCGTGGGCGTACCAGACGTCCGGGCCCACCCAGCCGACTCGTTCCATGTATTCGACCGGCGTGCAACCGAAATGCTCGCGGCAGAATCTCTCCTCGTCCAGTGTCTCGGCCAGATGCGTGTGCATACGCACGCCGTTTTCGCGGGCCAGCGTCGCGGACTCGCGGAGCAATGCCTCCGTCACCGAGAAGGGTGAGCAGGGAGCTACCGCGATCTGCAGCATCGATCCGGGATTCGGGTCGTGCCAACGGTCGATCACCGACTGCGTGCCGGTCAGGATGTCATCGAGTTTTTCCACGACGTGATCCGGTGGCAGGCCGCCGGAACTCTGGCCGAGATCCATCGACCCACGACACGGGTGGAATCGAAGGCCGACCTGCGCAGCAGCGGTGATCTCGGCCTCGAAAACGTCGCCGGCGTCGCGGGGAACGACGTAGTGGTGGTCGGTGGTGGTCGTACATCCGGTTTTCGCCAACCACGTGAGGCCGCCGGTGGCCGCCACGTGGACGGCGTCGGCGTCGATACCTGCCCAGACGGGGTACAGGGTGGTCAGCCACTCGAAAAGCGTCGAGTCCGCGGCCAGGCCTCGGGTGATCCATTGGTAGAGATGATGATGTGTGTTGACCAGACCCGGCGTGATCAGGCAACCACTCCCGTCGATCACTTGCGCACCCGGGTATTCGGGTGGCGTTCCGGCGCCGACGTCTTCGATCTTGTTGCCCGAGATCACCACATAGCCGTCGGAGTACTCGGAGCGGTCGCCGTCCATCGTGACCACATGAGCGCCCGCCACGACGAGTGTTGCCCCGAGAGCTGATTCGGTCACGACAACCAACCGGCGTAGGTGGTCCACGACGGTCCCGCGTCTGGTGCGTCGGATCGGCTGACCGCAGCTTGGATCAGGCCGTACGGACGATCCGCAGCGTGGAACACCTCGTTGTCGTTCTCCACTCCGAAGCGGCCGAGTGCATATTCGAAATGATGCTTGTTGGGTGCGGACAGTCGAACCTCCGCGATGATCGGGAATTCCTCGAGGATTGCCTTGCCGATGTGGAAGAGCGTCTGCTGCAGGGCAAGTGAATGTACCTGTGCGAACTGCTTGACGATCTGTGCCTTGATGCCCGCGTAGACCGATTCCCAGTCGACGTCGGTGGTGACGAATCGCCACTGGGCGACCAACGTCGTCGCCATGACGCGGTCGTCGGTCGGCTCGAGAACGGTGTACGGATCTTCGAGAAAACCCGAGAACTCACTACCGGTCGATTTGAGGATCACCAGGTCCTTCAGGCCGCCGATCACCCATGTCCCGGTATCGGAGATGGTGATCGACGCCGTCCGAACTTCCTGACCCTTCCGAATCCAGGTGTAGTCGTGCTCGCTGCCGTCGACAATCGCACGCTCCCAGGCGTATTCCTCGATCTCGATCCGCGCGCCACTGACCGGTTCGATGTCGTCGACGAAATGACGGGCGAGTTCGAGTCCGTACGTCTCGATCGAGATCAGACCCTTTTCCTTGGCGTAGGAGTAGGCCGTTTGTTTCTGCGTGTCGGTCGGCAGAACCTTCGATTGATCACCGGTGAGGTACGCGTCGGCGAAATCTCCACGCAGGCAGGTGGAGACGTTGATGTCGTGAATTTCGTGACGGGGGGTGTCTCGATAGATTCGGACTACTCGATTTTCCGCTTTGCCGTACTGGTGACCCGATAGTTCGATCGATCCGCTCAACCGTTCGGTGTTCGTACTGCCGGTTGTGATGTTGCCGGTCGTGATGTTGTCGGTAGTCACGTGTTCAGCTCCCGCGATAGGTGGAATAAGCGAAGGGCGACAGCAACAGTGGGACGTGATAGCCCCGTGCCGTGTCGTCCACCCGGAAGGTCACTGTCACTTCCGGGTAGAAGTTTTCTTGTCCGTTGGTCTCGAAATACGTTCCGGTGTCGAAAGTCAGGGTGTAGTGACCGGCGGTCAGGCCACCGGGAGCAAGTTCGGGGATGCGGCCGTCGGAGTCGGTCTCCGCAGTGGTGACGGAGGCGCCGTCTCGATCACGAAGTTCGACGCGAATCCCCGCCGCGGGGTTGCCCGTCGTCGCGTCGAGAACGTGCGTGCTGAGGGTCTTGCTCATGCTGTGCCTCCGGCGAGTGCATCGATCAGACGGGCGAGTCTGATCCGATTGATGGCGGCCAATTCGGTTCGAAGCACGGAACGCTCGGTCGCCGGGTCGTTTCGGAGACGACCTCGAAGGATGTCGAGGAGCTCCGTTCCAGATTTCCCCGACGCGCAGACCAGGTAAACATGGCCGAATGTCTCTTCGTACTCGGCGTTCTTCCGTCGAAGTTCCGCGAGTACGTCTTCTGTCGCCGACGAGACTCCCGACTGTTCACGGGTAGAGGCCGCGCTCTCGCTTCGCTCACCGATTCGTGGGTGGCCGGAGAGAGCGTCGTCGATCTCGGACTCGGGAAGCTCGGCCAGCACCGCATCTGCTTTGTCGAACAGAGCTTCCAGATCGGCGAACGGGCGAGACGAGGCGATTTCCTGTGCCCACACGGCGGAATGGCAACACTCGAGCAGCGCCGCGACTGCCTGGTGGTCACCGAGCGCATCGAAGGCTCCGAGACCACTGGAACTCGTTGTAGGCATGTCCACAGGATTACTTGAGCATGTTACGGATCTGTAGCGCAGCAATTACGGGAGATGATGTGTCTCGATCTTATTTCTCCGGCTGCTCTTCCCCGATCACGGTTTCTCGGCGACCGATACATTCTCAGGTATGACCGATACTCCGAAGCTGTCTTCCGTCGTACCGTCCCTGGCGAACCTCCGAGACATCGGTGGCCCCGAATCGAGCTTCGGTGGCACCGTCCGCACCGGGAGCGTGTTTCGTTCCACCGATCTGGCATCGCTAAGTGCGGACGGCGTACAGACCCTCGCCGATCTGGGCATCGTCACGATCTACGATCTGCGCACCGAATCCGAACGCGAGACGGCACCGGATCTGGCGCCGGACGGTATCCGAGAAATCGGCCTGGACGTATTGGCGGACAAGCAGTATCGCGCCATTCCGGCTCAGATGCAGCAGATGATCGCCGACCCGGCGTTTGCTGCCGAAGCATTGGGCAGCGGCCAGGCGCTCGAGTACTTTCAGGGAAGTTACCGCGATTTCGTGACCTTGCCGAGTGCGGTCGCGTCGTACCGGCAACTGTTCGTCGACTTGGCCCAGCCGCCCAGCTCGCCGGCACTCATTCACTGCACCACGGGCAAGGATCGCACGGGTTGGGCCGCCGCCGCGTTACTTCTGTTCCTGGGCGCTTCCGAGGACGCGGTCTTCGCGGACTACCTCGAAACCAACAAGATTTTGTTGCCGATGTTCGCGCCGCTCCTCGAGCGATTCGAGGCGAAGGGGATCGACCCGACCCTGCTCGAGGGTGTCCTCGGTGTCAGGCGCGAGTACCTGGAGGCGTCGATGGCAGAGCTCGCGCAGGTACACGGATCCATCGAGGCCTACTTCACCGACGGCTTGAAGATCGACGCGTCGACCCAGGACCAATTGCGGAGCAACCTGCTCAGCTGATCAGGACCTGCTCGGCTCGTCTCGGCGGGAAGTTCGTCGCCTCGTCACGAGGCTGACGATACCGATCCCGATGGCGATGCCGAGCAGGTCGGCGCTGCCGTCCCAGATCGAACCGGAACGCGAAATGGGCAGCGCTGCTTGAAGAACCTCGGACGTCGCAGCAAAAATCACGAGCCACACCGCGGTGAGCCACGCAGGGATCCGGGCGTGCAACGAGGTGATCGCCAGCACCGCGAACATCAATGTGTGAGTGATCTTGTCGGTGTTCTCCGGGCTGGACGGGACAGTGGAACCCGGGGAGAAGAGCATGATCAGGGCAATGACCACGGCGATCGCCAACGGCCAGTACCGGGTGTTCTTCAATTCGTCTGCCCCTCGACGACGACGAGTCCGAGTGCACCTTCGGCGAACCTGGTGACGGCGTCGGCGGCTGTCGTGAGCGCCTCGGTGTGCCCGTCGCGGGCCCAGCCGGTGAGCAGGGCGGTGGAGTCGAGAGGCGTCAGAACGACCTCGGCGAGAAGCTCACCGGTGTTGGGTTGGCACACTGCCCAGGAGTAGACGCTGTTTTCGTGCCACTGAGCGCTTCGCTGACTCACGTAATCGGGGTCGGTGATACCACCATCGGCAAGGGCGGGGCGGTCGTCCACACGCTCGTCTGCGCGCAGTGCGCGTAGATACCAGCCGCCTGCGTTGATCTCGATCGGCTCCATCAGTCGGAGTCCCGCTCGCGGCGGCGCTTGGCTTTGCGTTCCCGGTCGGTACCGAACAGCAGTGCGCCGGCCAGGGGAATCGCGAGGAACCACAACCAGGTACCGGTGACGAAGAACAGGATCACCGCGAGAATCGGGACGACGGCCATGACGCGACCGGACCAGTCGGGGTTGAAGCCTCGCTCCGCCGGTGCGTCGGGAGGCGTCACCATCGACAGGGGAGCGGTGCCGGGGGCTTGGTAGTTGCCCGGAAGATCGGCGAACACCGGAACGAGTTCACTGCGAGTTGTTGCGGCACTGACGATTCCGCTTCTCTCGTCGAACTCGGTGACGGTGAGGCGGCCTGCGGCGAAGTGCTCGCTCAGGAGATCGAGTGCCTGCTCGCGTTCTGCAGTGCCGATGCGAATGTCGGGGACGTCAGCCATCGTTACAGCCTACTCAAACGACTGTGCGCCTTTCCGGTAGTGGGGACTACCGGAAAGGCGCACGGGGCCGGAGGCCCTACTTCAGTTCTGCGAGAACCGTTCCCTGCGTGATTGCTGCACCCGGCTCGACGGACAGTCCGGTGACGACACCGGCCTTGTGCGCGTTGACGGGGTTTTCCATCTTCATGGCTTCGAGAACGGCGATCAGATCGCCTTCTGCGACTTCCTGGCCTTCGGTCACTGCAACCTTGACGACGGTGCCCTGCATCGGAGCCGTGACAGCGTCACCCGATGCTGCACCTCCGCCGGCGCCGCCGCGCTTGCGCGCCTTCGGCTTCTTGCGGATCGCACCGGAGGCAGCGCCGCCGCCGTTGCCGAGCGAGAACTGGCCCGGGAGGGAAACCTCGACGCGACGTCCACCGACCTCGACGACGACGTTCTGACGCGGCAGAGCCTCGTCCTCGTCGTCTACGGGAGCACCGGCGCCTGCGTACGGCTCGATGGGGTTGACCCAGTCGGTTTCGATCCACTTGGTGTAGATGTCGAACTTCTCGCCGTCACCGATGAACGCCGGGTTCTCGACGATGTGGCGGTGGAACGGGAGAACGGTCGCGAGGCCGTCGATCTCGAACTCGGCCAGAGCGCGCGATGCCCGCTGGAGGGCTTCTTCGCGGGTGGCGCCGGTGACGATGAGCTTGGCGAGCATGGAGTCGAACTGTCCGCCGATGACGTCGCCGGCAACGACACCGGAATCGACGCGAACGCCGGGGCCCGTGGGCTCACGGTAGACGGAGACCGGGCCGGGGGCAGGCATGAAGCCGCGGCCGGCGTCTTCGCCGTTGATGCGGAACTCGAAGGAGTGTCCACGCGGGGTGGGATCTTCCTTGATGGAGAGTTCTTCGCCGTTGGCGATGAGGAACTGCTGACGCACGAGGTCGATGCCCGCGGTCTCTTCCGTGACGGGGTGCTCGACCTGCAGGCGGGTGTTGACCTCGAGGAAGGAGATGGTGTCGCCCTGAACCAGGTACTCGACCGTTCCGGCGCCGTAGTAGCCGGCTTCCTTGCAGATGGCCTTGGCGGATGCGTGGATGCGTGCACGCTGGTCGTCCGTCAGGAAGGGAGCGGGAGCCTCTTCGACGAGCTTCTGGAAGCGACGCTGCAGCGAGCAGTCGCGGGTACCGGCGACGACGACGTTGCCGTGCTGGTCGGCGATGACCTGAGCCTCGACGTGGCGGGCCTTGTCCAGGTACTGCTCGACGAAGCACTCGCCGCGACCGAAGGCTGCGATGGCCTCACGGGTGGCCGACTCGAACAGCTCGGGGATTTCCTCGATGGTCTGGGCGACCTTCATGCCGCGTCCACCGCCACCGAAGGCAGCCTTGATCGCAACCGGGACGCCGTATTCCTTGGCGAATGCGACGACCTCGTCGGCGCCCTTGACGGGATCCTTGGTGCCTGCTGCCATCGGCGCCTTCGCGCGTTCTGCGATATGGCGTGCCGTGACCTTGTCGCCGAGGTCGCGGATGGACTGCGGTGACGGACCGATCCAGATGAGGTTCGCGTCGATGACGGCCTGGGCGAAGTCGGCGTTCTCGGAGAGGAAACCGTAGCCGGGGTGGATGGCGTCGGCGCCGGACTTCTTGGCTGCGTCGAGGATCTTGTCGAACACGAGGTAGGACTCGGCGGACGTCTGTCCACCGAGGGCAAATGCCTCGTCTGCGAGCTTCACGAACTGCGCGTCTGCATCGGGCTCGGCGTAAACGGCAACGCTGCCGTAGCCGGCATCCTTGGCCGCCCGGATGACCCGTACCGCGATTTCACCGCGGTTCGCGACAAGCACCTTCGTAATGTGCGCGCTGGCATGACTGGGCACTGAGCCTCCTGTGGTTCGCATAGTCTGTCTCCGCGGTGTATTCCTCTGGGATTTCACCATCGGGGGATTGGCATCACTTCGGAGTGTATGCATCGCTTCGGCGCTGGTTGTAACCGGATCGCTAAAGCCCACTCCGGCTTAGGAAACGGTTTCGAAAACTACCGATGAGTAGCTGTCGGAGGTGGCGGCGTCCGGTTCGGTGACGATTTCTTCGATGGTCCGGCGCAGTGCGGCCACGTAGGCGTGAACCGCGGCGTTCGCCGTCTCGTTGCCTGGGTACCTGACCGCGAGGTTGAGTCCCTGGGGTGTGCGGTTGATCCAGATGTAGACGTCGTGCGTATATGCCTTGCTTCGAAGTGCTCTGGCGTTCCATTCGGGCCACTGTGCGGCTTCGGGCACGAAGCGAACGTCCATGTAGGACACGACGAATCGCGGTCGGATCGGGGTTTCGAGGTGCTCACCGATCCGATCGAACGGGACAGCTGCGGCAGGCTTGACCGAAGCGATGGATTCGGCGGCGCGTGTCGCGAGGTCGCCGAACGAACAGTCCGATCCAACGGCGAACTCGACCGGGCACAGTCCGACGAACCAGCCGAGCGCGCCCGCCCACTCCTGAGCGCTGCGGGTGTGAACCGGCGTCACGACCTCGAATCGATCGGATCCCGCGACTTCGCGACCTACAGCGGCAAGTCCGCCGAGAAGGCCGGCGAAGTACCCCACGCCGGTGGCTGCACACGTCGAACTGAAGGCCTTGGACTGGTCGGCGTCGAGCAGCCAGGTCGACAGGCCGTTCTGAGAATCGGTTCCACGGTCACCGATCGGTAGCGGGAACTGGGGTAGACCGTCCGTGCCGAGAGCCTTTCGCCAGATCTCGACCGCAGCCTTCTCGGCTTCCATGTCGGCCATCTGCTCGCGTTCGACGGCACCGAAATCGACGTAGCTGCCCACCGGAAACAGATTTGCAGCACTACCGGTCGAGGCCTCGCGGTACAGAGCTGCGATCTCGTGAGCGACCAGCACGATCGAGAACCCGTCGATGATCGAGTGGTCCGCCGCGAAGAACACGGTGAACGGACCGTCGCCACCGCGGGGCGTCAACGTCGCGAAGACGTACGACGGCCAACTGTGCGGGGACGCGTAATCGTCGAACAGGCGGTGAAGGTGGTCGAAGTTGTCCTGGCTGGACGCGTCGTAGCCGTGGCTGACGACCCCGATGTCGATTCCGCCGAGCGGGACCGTGTGCCGGGTGATCTCGCCGCTCGAGGGCTCGAGGACGGTATGCGAGCGCAGAACTTCGTGACGGTCGATCCACCGGCCGAGAGCGACTCGGAACGCATCGACGTCGAGCGGGCCGGAAATCTCGAAAGCTGTTCCCAGCCAAGACTTGTCGCCTGCGCCTGCAGCGGAACGGTTGAGATGTGCCTCGTGAATGTAGGAGACGGGCCGCGGATCCGGAACCCAGGGCCCGGTTGCGCACGGCAACCATTCGACGAGTGCGCCGGCCGGAATCGCATAGTCGGCCAGTTCGGTGAACTCCATGTTTTCAGCCCCGCAAGTGCCGCTTGATGCGCGCGAGCATGGCCGACATTCCGCGCAGACGGAGCGGGCTCACGGCTTCTGCGAGACCGAGCGCCGAATAGAAGTCGTCGGGTACACCGAGGATCTCGTCGGCGCTGTGGCCGTCGAGCCCCTGCGCGAGGATCGATGCGAAACCACGCGTCGTGGGAGCCTCGGGGGGAGCGCTGAAGTACAGACGGACGTTGTCGCGATCCGAATCGTCGACCGAGAGGAAGAGCGGCGACTGACATTCGGGGACCGGCTCCATCGCGCTCTGCTCGAGCTCCGCCGGCAACGGCGGCAACTCTCGGCTGAACTCGAGAAGAAGGGTGAGCTTGTCCGAGGCGCCGACGGCCGCGAAGTCGTCGACGATCTCGGCCAGAGCCGAAGGAAGAGCGCTCATGACGCCGATACGGAGGAAGGAACGGCTCCGGGCTCTTCGCCCTGGACGATCGGGACGCGCACGGCATTGCCCCACTCGGTCCATGAACCGTCGTAGTTACGAACGTTCGGGTAGCCGAGAAGATGAGTCAACACGAACCAGGTGTGACTGGAACGCTCACCGATGCGGCAGTACGCGACGATGTTGTCGTCGGCAGACAGGTCGCCGTAGATCTCGCCGAGTTCGGTACGGGTGCGGAAGCGGCTGTCCGGTGCCGCTGCCTTCGCCCACGGGATGCTGAGCGCGCTGGGAATGTGTCCACCACGCAACGCACCCTCTTCGGGGTAGTCGGGCATGTGGGTGCGCTCGCCGGTGTACTCCTGCGGAGATCGCACGTCGATGAGCGGCCCGTCGCCCAAGTGCGCGAGAACGTCGTCCTTGAATGCGCGAATGGGAGCGTCGTTGCGCTCGACGACCGGGTAATCCGTTGACGTGATGTCGGGAACGTCGAAAGCGGTGTCGCGGTTCTCGGCGATCCACGCATCGCGGCCACCGTCGAGAAGACGGACGTCCTCGTGGCCGAAAAGAGTGAAGACCCACAGTGCGTAGGCCGCCCACCAGTTGCTCTTGTCGCCGTAGATGACCACGGTGTCGTCGCGGCCGATGCCCTTGCGGTTCATCAACTCTGCGAACTTCGCACCGTCGATGTAGTCGCGGGTGACCGGATCGTTGAGGTCGAGATGCCAGTCGATCTTCACGGCTCCGGGGATGTGGCCGACGTCGTACAACAACACGTCTTCGTCGGATTCGACAACCTTGAGGCCCGGCGCACCGAGATTCGCCGAGAGCCATTCCGTCGAGACCAACCGGTCGGGATGCGCGAACTCGGCAAACGCGGTTGAGGGATCGGGGGCAACGGGCACGGGCGTACTCCTGAAGACGAATCGTTCGGTTCGAACACGGACTTGATCGATTCTATGCGCTGTGCGCAAGGTGAGACGCCCGGAAGCAGGTTCTGCCTGCTCGTGCCCGTTGCCGACCCTAAATCCTCGGTGTTCCTGCTCCGACGCTCGAATCTCTCAATTGTTCGGTGACACTTCCGATCGGCGTCACGCCCCGGGCGCAGACCTCTCTCAGAATCCGGTCGAGTTCGGTGAGGAAATTCACCATGGTGTCGTTTGCCGTCTCGGTGTCGGGAAAGCGTGAACGCAGCGAGAGACCACGGTTCGTTCGCGAAATCCAGAACTGGGCATCGTCGGCGACCGTCACATTGCTGATGTGATGGGCGTTGAGGAGATCATGATCGTCTGTGCCGGGTAGTTTGCGGTAATCGATGTACGACACCATGAAGACGTCGGTGCGCGTGCGTCGAATCTTGTCGCCCAAAGCATCTCGAACCTGGGCCATGGTGACGCCCTCGAGCGTCAACGCAACTCGGAACGACGCGTGCGTATGTGCAAGGGATGCACCGAAATCCGCGTCGGGAGTGATCTGGACCGTGATCGGCGCGCTGGTGGTGAGCCAGCCGATCGCGTCGGCCCAACGCGGATCTTTGCGAATGTGAAGCGGAAATTGCAGCGGAAGCGTCGACTGCCCGGTGTACGAGTGGACGGAAAGTCCCATCGCAGTGAGGATTCCGGTGAACACGCTACCGCCGGCGGATAGGCAGATCTCGTCGAACGTCGCAGTCAATTCCTCGTCGAGCAGCACGCGCACATCGGCGCCCTGCGGCGCGGGCTTTCCGCCCTCGACGCCGAGATCCAAGGGGAAACTCGGTGATGTGCCGCCGCAGATCTCGTAGAACCTTGCCCACTCTCGGATTCGAGGGTCGTTGTCGACGGGAAGCAGAGCGTCTGCCTCCAGTTCGCAGTACCGCACGAAACTTCCCGGGTCACCCAGTCGGCTCATCACTGCGTCGACGGCCTCGTGGTCGGTCAGGTCGGGTAGGGCGATCAGTCCCTCGTAGATCTGTCGCAGTTCCCCGAGAGCGATGACCAACGAGTAGCCGTCGACGAGTGTGTGATCGAACGCGCTCAGGACCGTGTAATGCTCTTCGCGTTCGACCGTGGCAAACGTGTATGCAGGGAAGGTCAGTGGATCGCATACCGTCGTGAATCGCTTCTTGAGATGCGCTCGGAGGTCTTCGGTCGAATCGAATTTCAGAGGTTCCGAAGTCTCGATGTGTGTGCCGTCTGGATCGAGTCCCATTCGGGTGGTGGTGAACTCGCCCACCTCGAATCCTGTGTGCAGAGTGTCATGGCGACTGATGAACAGGCGCAGCGCGAGATCGAGTGCAGGCCGATTCAGTTCTCCGGGAAGGTCGAATGCGGCTGCCATCCACACACTCCGGCCCATGCCGTGTGTTCGCGCAGTCTCGAGGTGAAAATGCTGGTTGTACGACGGTGGTACTTCCGACTCGGTGACGGCGCCGTCCGCGGGCTGAAGCGACCATTCGGTGACGATTCCGGGGTCGAGTCCGTATCGATCGATCGAGGTGACATGCATCAGGCCACTCCCTCTGGTGCCACGAACGAGTAGTCGCCTTGAGCTGCAACAGTTTTGATGATCTTCGAGACATGCTCGGCGAAGCGGGTGGCCGATTCGTGGGCAATGGGGGTGTCGGGGTGAGACACGGCGATCCAGGTTCCGGTGTGCATCCGGTTGATCCACATCGACGCGATCTGAGTCTCTTTGCCGCCGACGATTCCCGTTGCCTTCGTCTCGGCGTAACTGTATGGATCCGGCATGCGTCGGCCGTCGATGTACGAGACGATCGGCGGCGGGGTGAGCGTCTTCGACAGTCCGCCGGGTGCGGAATCCGACTCGGCCAAGCTCGACAGAACCAGATCGATGACCTGCTGCACAGAGACATCGAGGAGTGCCTTGCCGTCGTGGTACCCCTGCTGCCCGAGCTTTGCCAACTCGGTGAAGCGTCGCTTGTCGTCGACGTCGATGCCGACCGGGATCAGGTTGATGTACCAGCCCTGCGCAAACGAGTCGGCCTCGGTTCGTGTGCTGACCGGCGAGAGGGCGATGTACTTGTCGCGTCCGGCGAGTTCGAATTCCGCAATCGCGAGCGCGGTGAACATTCCGCCGATGAAGTTGGCGCCGTTGGCTTTACAAACCGCACCGAACTTCTCGCACTCGATGTCGTCGGCCAGGTCGAAGCGTGAACCGATAGCCGGTTTGGGCGCGTCTTCGGCCCCGAGTGGGAGCGGAAATCCGGGGAACGAGCCGCCGCTGCGCATGAGGTAACCGAGCCACTGGTGCACTTCGGGTGACTGCATCGTCAGTTCGGTTGTTCGCTCGCGTTCGACGCGACCGAACTGTGCGTAACTTCCGGCCGGCCCGAGCTCGGGATGCGATCCGGTCGTTTCCGCGGCGTAGAGCTGACGCAATTCTGCGTACATCAGCACCATCGAGTTCATGTCCGAATGGGCGTGGTCGACTGCATGGAACAGGGTGAAGCTCGGATCGGCTTCGAGGTCGGCATGGTGGTGCTCGACGGCACCGAACACGAATGCCGGCCACTGCAGCGCGCTGGTTTCGGTGGCGAACTTGGTCGCGACGAGCGCGCGGATCGCCTCGGATTCGGAGACGTCGTCGCCGACGCGGTACTCGAGTTCGATGCTTTCGACCGGCACCACGTGTCGACGGACCTCGAACGAGGTGTCCGCAGCGTCGGTGGTTGCTTCGTCGAACGAGAACCAGCTGTGCAGCGTGTCGTGGCGACGGATGTAGCGCTGAAGTGCTCGCGTCATGGCGTCGCGGTCCAGTGTTCCTGCGAAATCGAAGGCGATACCGATCCACGGAGACTGCGGATCGCCCTTCTCTGCGGTGACGCGGGCGCGTCGCAGGTGGCGATCCTGCATCGTGGTCGGGGGTAGTTCTCGGTCGATCTCGGCTTCGGCGGCTCGTTGAGCGGAAGCATGCGTGACGCCCCATTCGATTACCCGCCCAGGAAGCGGGTGCCAATGGGTGATCAAGTTCAGATCCATCGAGTAGAACTCCTGCGTGTGTCGTCGAGAAGCCTGCTCTGAAAATGGGCAGACGACGAACTATCCCATCTGGGGGACTGAATTGTCCGAAATACTACAATCTAAACAAGAACAGGTTCTAGAAGCGTTGTGTTCGATTAGGATCATTCGGTGCTTCCGGACCCTTTAGGTGACGCTGTCGGCGCCGACCACAAGGGCGGGCGGCGAGCTGGTTCTCTGACGCCCTGGCTCGGGTTGGCGACGAGTCTGGCGGCGGCATTCATGCAATTGCTCGACGCGACCATCGTCAACGTCGCGCTTCCGAGTATCGCCGTCGATCTTCAAGCAGGCGTATCGGCGCAGTTGCTCATGGTCAGCGTGTACATCCTGGCTTTCGCGTGTTCGTTGATCACTGCAGCGCGGCTGGGGGACCTGTTCGGCCGTAGAGTTGTTTTTCTGACCGCCCTGTCCGTATTCGTGGTTGCCTCGTTGCTGTGCGGGCTCGCGCAGAGCGCGACGATGTTGATCGTCTTCCGGGGTCTGCAAGGATTGGCGGCCGGTTCGATGTCCGCCCAGACGTTCGCCATCATCTCGGGTCTGTTTCCGAAGGCCAGGCATCCGCGAGTCTTCGGGATCTACGGTGCGACCATCGGGCTCGCAACGGTCAGTGGGCCTCTGATCGGCGGGCTGCTGATCGAGTGGAATCTGTTCGACTGGGGCTGGCGCCTGATCTTCTTCGTCAACATCCCGATCGGCATCGCCGCCTTGATTCTCGGATATTTCCATCTCGTCGATGCTCGCGCTGAGCATGTGCGCTCACTGGACCTCATCGGCGCCGCACTGTCATCACTGGCGCTGTTCCTGCTGATCCTTCCCCTGGCCGAGGGAAGGGCGCGCGGATGGCCCACAGGTCTTGTCGTAATGCTCGCGATGTCGGCGCCGGTGGCAGTGGCGTTTGTGCTCTACGAATCGCGTTTGGCGAAACGAGGCGGCGATCCGGTCCTTCGTCTCGAGCTTTTCCGCGACCGAGCCTTCACAATCGGCGCGGTTCTTGCGTTCGTTTTCTTCGGAACCCTGACTTCCTTGATCTTCACCATCAGTCTCACCCTTCAGTTCGGCTTCGGGTTCTCCGCATTGCGAGCGGGCGTCATGACGCTGCCGTGGGCCGTCGGAATGGGCGTGGCGGCGGTTCTCTCATCGGCGGTGTACCGGATGCTCGGAAACCGTGTTCTGATCCTGGGGATGGTCGTCTTTGCCGGCTCGCTGATCGCGCTGTCGATCATCCTCGAACGCGAAGGAACCGATCCACGCTGGCTCGCGCTCGCCGGTCCGCTGCTTCTCGGTGGCGCAGGTCTCGGACTGTTCGTGGCACCACTGCAAACCGCGATCCTTGCGACGGTCGAACCCGCGCACGCGGGTTCGGTGTCGGGACTGCTTCCTACCGTTCAGCAGGTTGGCAGCTCCATCGGACTGGCCTTGATCGGAGTGGTGTTCTTCTCGCTCGTCGCGGGGCAAGCTCCGCAAGCAGTGCAGGGGGAGCGGCCCGAGTACGTTGCGAACCTTGAAGCTGCCGGCGTTGGTCCCGGCCTGATCGACATCGCCGAAAAGGCCTTTGTCGATTGCGCAACAAGCCAATTGGCATCCGGAACACCGATGGAGGTGGCGCCGGAATGTCGCCGGGACGGCTCCGCCGGTGCCGGGGGTCAATCCGTTCAGGTGGCAGTTGATGCCGCGTACGCATCGACTCGCGCGGCGGCCGGCGAAGCATTTCTCCAAGCGCAGCGCCGTGTGCTCGCGATCATCGCAGCAATTGCGCTCGGTATCGGATTGGCGTCGACTGCTCTGCCGCGGGTCAATTCGCCGGTCTGAAAATTGCCCTTGACTCGAACGGGTGTTCGAGTACCCTGTATGCAGGGGATCGGGGGATTCAATGAGTGTCTTGTTGTCGGATGTGGTGTCTGGTTCTGCGGTGGGGTTACGCGGACGGTTGTGGCAGTTGTCTGCTGCTGAGTTGCGTGCTGCTGCTGTCGAGGCGAGTGCTGAGATTCTGCGCCTCGAGGCGGTTCGTGTGGCCGTGGTCGACGAACTCTCGATGCGCCCGGATGATCAGGTGATCGCCAGCCGCGGGGTCGGTGCGTGGTTGGCGGCCAACACGATGCTGCAGGTTCGGGACGGGAAGAAGATCGCCGCGTTAGGTGCGGCTTTGCGGTCGCTTCCGGCGGTGGCGGCTCGGTTCGATGGCGGGAATTGCTCGTTCGATCATGCCGTGTTGATCGTGGCGTTCTGCGAATCACCACCGAAAGGCATGCCGGAGGAGGCGCTACCGAAGTGCATCGACCTACTGTTGGCTGCTGCATCCGGTGTCGAGTCCACGACCACGAAGGTGCGGAACGTGATCGCGACCTTGGAGCGGTTGTTCGAATCGGATGAGATTCCACCCGCCGAAGACGTCGACCGGAACGAGTTGCGGATCGCGTCGACATTGAACGGTCGGGTGGTGGTGCGCGGTGATTTCGACGCCCTCACCGGCGAAATGCTGTTGTCGGCGTTGTCGAATCTGACGATGCCGACCCCGGCACCGGACGGGACGCCGGATGCTCGGTCGGCGGCGAAACGCACGGCTGACGGGTTCACCGAACTGATCCGCCGCTATCTGGACTGCGCCAAGACCGGTACCGATGGTGGTCAGCGTCCGCATGTGAATGTGCACATCAATGCTCGTGATTTGGCGGAGCATCGGGATTGTGCCGCACAGTCTTCGGATTCGGGTGATGACGGCTCACTGGAGCTGTCCGATCTTGATGTCGGGCACATGCCCTGGCTGGGACCGCTGTCGGTGTCGCAGACCAGGCTTCTCGGGTGTGATTGTTTCCTGTCCACCGTGCTGCTCGACGATCACGGCGCGCCGTTGGATGCGAAACCCGGGAAACGGGTGGTCACCGCGGAGCAGCGAGTGGCGTTGATTGCCCGAGACAAAGGCTGCGCGTTCCCCGGCTGCACGTGTGTGCCCGCGTGGACTGATGCGCACCATATCCGGCACTGGGCGAACGGCGGCCCGACGGTGATGAGCAACCTGGTCCTGCTGTGCCGTTCGCATCACCGGTTGATGCACCGGAAATCCGGGTTCGTCGGGAAATGGGATATCCGGATCGGTGTCGACAACAAACCGTGGTTCATTCCGCCGCCCTCGATCGACCCGCAGCAGCACCCGCGGCCGGCGAACACCACCTTCAAAACCTGAAGGGTCAAACCTTTTCGGTGACAACAAAAACGACCAGCTTCGCATCGGCATGGACCCGATGCGGGGCTGGTCAGTGGTGCTTGGAGAAAACGTGCTTGGAGAAAACGTGCTTGGAGAAAACGCGTCAGAAGATGCTCTGCGTGCGCCAGAGATCCGAGACGGAAACCCCGACACGCTCGAGAAGTGTTCGTACCAAAGGTAATCCGATACCGATGACACTCGAGGGATCACCCTCGATTCTCTCCACGAACCAGCCGCCGAGACTGTCGAGCGTGAATGCTCCGGCGACTTGGAGCGGCTCGCCCGTTGCCAGGTATGCCTCGAGATCCTCGGTGGACGGTTGCGCGAAATGAACCACTGTTGCGCTGTGATCCGAGGCCATGCGGACGATGCGGCCGTCGGCGACGCGTAGGACACAGTGCCCGGTCAAGAGAGTGGCGCTGCGTCCGGCCATTGCGGCCCATCGCTTACGGGCGATATCGACGCTGCCTGGCTTGCCTTGAAGTTGCCCGTCGATCAGGAGCATCGAATCGCACCCGACAACGACTACGTCGGTGAGATTGTCGGCGGCAAGACCGGGAACGATCTCGGCGGCCTTGGCCTCCGCCAGTACCGTCACGACTTTTTCGGGGGCGGCGTCGGGTCCGAGGTTGTCGGCGATCTTGTCCTCGTCGACGCCGGAGACACGCACAAGCGGCGAAACCCCGGCCGCCCGCAGAACTGCGAGGCGAGCCGGGGACGCTGAAGCTAGAACCAGTTGAGTCACGTCAGCAGAGTGATCGTCAGCTGCGACGGATCGCGGGGTTCAGGTACGCGTACGGCGAGAACGGCGCACGCGTGCGGTGGAACTGAGTCGGATCGCCCCAGGTCTCCGCGGGAACGTTCGACTCGGGAGCTTGACCGCTGCCGGCAGCCGCAGCAAGCACGCTGACCAGTGCCGCGATCTCGACGTCGGTGGGCGAACCCTTGACGATCTTGATGACCGACGCGTCGGAGGTCGACGTCTCGGTCAGCTCCGTGAGCGAAGCATCCGTCGCGGTTCCCTCGACGACCGCACCGTTGGTCGGTGCAGTCTCCGCCAGTGCGACATCTTCGCTGAGAATGTCCTCGGTGGTTGCGGTCATAGGGGAATGTTCCCATGCTTCTTGGGCGGAAGGGAAACGGCCTTGCGCTCTAGCAGTCGCAATGCGGAAACGATTTGTCCGCGGGTGTGCGACGGAGGAATGACAGCGTCGACGTATCCGCGCTCAGCGGCGACGTACGGGTTGACGAGTGTGTCCTCGTACTCGTTCTGCAGCTTGAGGCGCAGTGCATCGACGTCTTCGCCGTTCTTCGCGGCTTCGAGAAGCTGCTTGCGGTAGACGAATCCGACTGCTCCGGATGCACCCATGACGGCGATCTGAGCGGTCGGCCATGCCAGGTTCACGTCGGCGCCCATGTGCTTGGAGCCCATGACGTCGTACGCTCCGCCGTAAGCCTTGCGGGTGATGACCGTGATCTTGCCGACCGTTGCTTCTCCGTATGCGTAGAGGAGCTTCGCGCCGCGGCGGATGATGCCGTTGTATTCCTGCTCGGTTCCGGGGAGGAAGCCGGGAACGTCGACGAGGGTGATGATCGGGACGTTGAACGCGTCGCAGGTACGCACGAAGCGAGCGGCCTTCTCCGAGGCGTCGATGTCGAGGCAGCCCGCGAACTGGGTGGGCTGGTTGGCGACGATGCCGACCGAGCGTCCGTCGACGCGACCGAAACCGACGATGATATTCATCGCGCGCTCGGCCTGGACCTCGAGGAACTCGTCGTCGTCGAGGATGCGACGGATGACCTCGTGCATGTCGTACGGCTGGTTGGCCGAGTCCGGGATGAGGGTGTCGAGTTCGATGTCCTCGGCGGTCAGGCTGTCTTCGATCGAACCGACGATGGGGTCGGTGATCTCGCCGCGGGGAGCCGCTGCCTGGTTGTTGGACGGCAGGTAGCTGAGCAGGTCCTTGACGTAGTCGAGTGCGTCCTGCTCGCCGGAAGCGACGTAGTGGGCGACGCCGGACTTGACCATGTGGGTGCGAGCACCGCCGAGGTCTTCCATCGTGACGTCTTCACCGGTGACCGTCTTGATGACGTCGGGGCCGGTGACGAACATCTGGGAGGTCTCGTCGACCATCACGACGAAGTCGGTCAGTGCGGGGGAGTACACGTGGCCGCCGGCGGCGGGTCCCATGATCAGTGAGATCTGGGGGATGACACCCGAGGCCTGGACGTTGCGGTGGAAGATCTCGCCGTAGAGGCCGAGCGAGACGACGCCTTCCTGAATGCGCGCGCCTGCACCTTCGTTGATGCCGACGAGGGGCCGTCCGGTGCGGATCGCGAGGTCCATGACCTTGACGATCTTCTCACCGTAGATTTCGCCGAGCGATCCGCCGAAAACGGTGGCGTCCTGTGAGAAGACACAGACGTCGCGGCCGTCGATGGTGCCGTAACCGGTGACGACGCCGTCGCCGACCGGGCGGTTGTCAGCGAGACCGAAGTTCACACTTCGGTGCCGTGCCAGTGCGTCGAGTTCGACGAAGGAGCCCTCGTCGAGGAGGGCGGTGATGCGCTCGCGGGCGGTCAGCTTGCCTTTGGCGTGCACCTTGTCGATGGCGGCTTCGCCGCTCGGTGCCTGCGCCTGGGCTTGGCGATTCCGCAGGTCCGCGAGCTTTCCCGCGGTCGTGTGGATATCGGGTGCGGCCGCCGCCTCCGGCGCGTTCGGCTCTTGGACAGTGGTCATGGACGTGAGCTTAACGAGAGTGCGTGGGGGGCTTCGAAGGCAGGTCCGATTGTCGCTGTCTTGCAGGCTCAAGCTACTGACCAGTACATTCTCGCCGTCGTCATAGGCTGGGGCTATGTGGACCGACTTGAACCGACCGCCCCTCGACGGCAATGCCCTACGACGCGCACTCGTGCGCAGTGACAACGACGACGCGCGCGTTTTCTGGAACCGCCTCGACGTTGTCGAGGAGACCGGTTCGACGAACGCGGATCTCCTTGCGCGAGCGGCAGATCCGGATGCCGACCGTCACGTTCTGATCGCCGAATATCAGGCGAGTGCCCGTGGCCGTCATTCGCGCACGTGGGTGAGTCCGCCGCAAGCGCAGATCTCGATGTCGGTTCTGCTGTCGATGCCCGGAATGAATCTCGCGGACATGGGTTGGCTCCCGCTACTGTCGGGAATCGCGGTCGTCGACGCGCTGCGCAACGTGGCCGAAGTGCCCGCAGAACTCAAGTGGCCGAACGACGTTCTCATCGGTGACAAGAAGGTCGCCGGCATTCTGGCCGAGGTGGCGAGGACGGCGCCCGATCCCGCGGTGGTGGTGGGGATCGGGCTGAACGTGAGCCTCGGCGTCGAGGAGCTGCCCGTCCCGACCGCTACGTCACTGCTGATCGAAGAAGCATCGACTGTCGACCGCGACACTCTCGTTCGCGCAATCGCCCGTGAATTGGCGACGCAATTCCGTGCTTGGGAATCGTCGAAATGGGATACATCTGTGTTGGCTGCCGAATACCGGCAGCGCTGCGGGACGCTGGGCAAACGAGTCCGCGCGGTTTTGCCGGGCGACAAGGAGGTGTTCGGTATCGCGACCGACGTCGACACTTCCGGACGCGTCGTCATCGAAATCGAGGGAACAGATGGGGAGACCTTTGCGGTCGCAGCAGGTGATATCACGCACCTTCGCGCCGCCCCGGTCACCGAATCGTGAACGTTGCCGGATTTTCTGGCACCAAAGTGCTAATTTTTGGCCCGGACCGGTTTTCGAACCAACCGTCCGTCCTTCATTTCACTCAACTGCGGGATTTACCGAGCTGCCTAGGGGCGTCATGACCACACCGATCGTTGTTCCGACCGAAGCCGAGACGGCCGAGAGCGCTCGCCGCGTACTCACCGGCGTGACGGTGCTGCTCGGTGTCCTCACATTGGGCCTGGGTATCGCGGTACTCGCGTGGCCGGATGCCACCCTGTTCGTGGTCGCGGTTGTCATTGCGATCCAGCTGTTCGGATTCGGAATCGTTCAGATCATCCGTTCGTTCGCGGACGTGACGGCTTCGGGTGGAACTCGCACGCTCGTCGCGATCTCCGGCGCGTTGGCAGTGCTCCTCGGATTCTTGGTTCTCCGTAGCCCTTTGCAGACGGTGGTTCTGATCGCGTTGGTGATCGGTGCCTGGTGGGTATTCCGTGGCGTTCTCGATCTGGTCGACGCGGCGTCCGGGCACACCGTCGATCGCGGTCTGTCGATCGTGCTCGGAGTCATCAGCATCGTCGCGGGTGCAATCGTCCTTCTGCAGCCCGAACTCTCGCTCGACGTCTTCCGCATCGTGGTCGGCGTGTGGATGGTGCTGTACGGCATCATCATCGTCGTGACCCCGTTGGTGCTGCGAAAGATCGCGCAGCCCTGAGCGTTGCCCTGAAGGCGGGTGTGCCTGAAAGTCGGTGTGCCTGAAAGTCGGTATGTCTGAAAGTCGGTGCGGGGTGGCAGACTTCCCGTCATGGGATATCCCGAAGACGCCCTCGCTCAGGACGAGGAACTGATACTGCATCGCCATCCTCATTGGAAGATGTTGGTGCTTCCGGCGCTGACGTTCGTACTTGCGACGGCCGTCGCCGGTTTCTTGTTGGGCCTCGCACAGACGAGATTGGACGGCACGGCTCGCACCGTGTCGTCCATTGCCGTCGGAATCATCTGGCTCGGTGTCGTGGCCTGGCGATCGGTTGCGCCGTTCACGGTCTGGAAGTTCACGCATTTCATCGTCACCGATCGGCGAGTGCTCATCCGCCACGGAGTGCTCACGCACACGGGTATCGACATTCCCATGGGACGGATCAGCAATGTTCAGTTCCGTCACGGCCTGATCGATCGAATGCTCAAGACCGGAACTCTGGTCATCGCATCTGCCAGTGACGATCCGCTCGAGTTCGACGACATTCCTGACGTCGAGCACGTTCACGCCCTGCTGTATCACCAGGTTTTCGATTCCATGCAGCAGCCACCATCGCAGGCACCGCAGTGGCCGTCAGGTGAAAACGACGACCCGAACGATCGAAATGGCTGGTAATCAACGTGCAAAGGCGTGTTGTCCGTAGTCTGTTCGTGTGACTGCCGTATTGCTAGCCGAAGACGACGAGGCCATTGCTGCACCCCTTTCCCGCGCCTTGGGGCGTGAAGGGTATTCGGTGACGGTCGAACCGACCGGACCCGCTGCGTTGCAGCAGGCGCTCGAAGGTGATTTCGACCTGTTGATTCTCGATCTCGGCCTTCCGGGCATGGACGGCCTCGAGGTCTGCCGACAGATTCGTGCGCATCGCACCTCGCTCGCCGTGCTGATGTTGACCGCCAGGACCGACGAAGTCGACTTCGTGGTCGGGTTGGACGCGGGCGCCGACGACTACGTCAGCAAGCCGTTTCGTCTCGCCGAGTTGATGGCACGTGTGCGAGCACTCCTGCGTCGCCACGGTGGCCGCGAGGACACGATCGTCGAGGTCGGTGGCATCAGGCTCGAGCCCGCGGCACGACGCGTACTCGTCAACGGCTCCGAAATCGCCTTGGCCAACAAGGAATACGAGCTTCTGCGGGTCCTCCTCGAGCACGCCGGGGAAGTGGTCTCGCGCGATACGATCCTTCGTGAGGTGTGGGGCGACGTCGAGCTTCGTGGATCGAAGACGCTCGACATGCACATGTCGTGGCTGCGCCGCAAGATCGGCGACGAGGGCCCCGCCGTGGAACGCAGGATTGCCACCGTCCGCGGTGTCGGTTTCCGAATCAACACCGACTAACTTCTCGAGAATCAGGAACTGCCGGCATGCGGCGTCGCATATTGCAGTCGATTCTCGCTGTCGTGATCATGACGGCGTTGCTGCTGGGGGTTCCGCTGATCTACACGGCGTGGCTCTGGGTGGAGGACGTGACGCGAAGTGATCTCCGGGTGCGCCTCGACCGGATGGCCGCTGAGGTCATCGCGCAAGAGGGGACGAACGGACTCGTCGAAGGTGCGTTGAACACAGATTCGCTCAAGGTTCTCACCCCGAACGACGGGCGCCTCGTCGTCGTGTATCCGACCGTCGTCGACGGCGCTGCACGCGTCGACGTCGGTGAGGCGACGGTCAAGAACGCACTCGTCGAATCGCTCGCGATGGGAACGTCCGGCTCGTTGCGCCTCGAGGTGCCGTCGGAGAACCTGCGCACCCAGCAGAAACAGGCGGTGATGGCTGTCGGCGTGCTCGTGCTTCTGTCCATCACGGCAGGCACCGTGGTTGCTGTGGTCACTGCGCGTCGGCTTGCCGATCCGCTGCAGGATGTGGCCGACCGGGCGGCGCGCCTCGCCGAAGGCGACTTCCGGCCGGATCCTCGTCGGCACGACATCCCCGAACTCGACCGCGTGTCCGACGTCCTCGATGCGGCAACCGTGGAGATTTCGGTGCGGCTGCAACGAGAGCGCGCGCTGGTTGCGGACGTCTCGCATCAACTGCGCAGTCGACTGACTGCAGTGCGGCTGCGCCTGGACGAGTTGTCCGTTCACGAAGATCCTGACGTCGTGAACGAGGCCGAGGAAGCCATGGCGCAAGTGGACAGGCTCACCGACGGAATCGACGACCTGATTCGCTCGTCGCGCACCAGTGGGTCATCGGCGAGTCTGGTGTCGGTAGTCGGCGAGCTGGAACAGGTGACTCGCGACTGGCAGGCTCAGTTCGACGGAGAGGGACGCAGGCTGCGCCTACGCGGCGATCGCACGGTGATGGCTGCGACCACAGGTTCGCGTCTGCGTGAAGCTGTTTCCGTTCTGGTCGACAATTCGTTCGAACACGGTGAAGGCACGTGCACGGTGTCGGTGCGATTGATCGACGGTACGGGTCGCAGTTCGTCTCGCCGTGACTCGATGGTGTGCGTCGAGGTCACCGACGAAGGCTCCGGTGTGGAGAACGATCTGGCGCCGCACATCTTCGACAGAGGATTTTCGGGGGCGGGGTCCACCGGCGTCGGGTTGGCGCTCGCACGTGCACTGATCGAAGCCGACGGGGGCCGCCTGGAACTGCAGAGGCGTAAGCCTGCCTTGTTCGCCGTCTTCCTGCCGGTGGCCAACACGGCGCCGACCGCGGACGTCGTTCCGCACCGCGAACCGCGCTGACCGAAAGGTCGGCGCAGACGGAAAACTCAGGAGTGCCCGAGCTCCTCTTCGGCATCAGGAATTACCGGGTCAGGCGCCGTGGTTTCGGATAACGCTGTGGTTTCGGACAATCCTGTGGTGTCGGACAGCTCGAGCGGTTCCGGATTCTCGTCGGGAAACACGAACTTGCGGAAGGCCCAGAATCGGAACGCCATCTGCAGCAGGTTGCCGATGACATATGCACTGATGAAGTCGGCGATGTTCTCCGTCGCCAGGCTGACTTCGGGTACGCGCAGGTTGAAGACGTAACTGGAGATGTACAGCGGGATGAAGCTGATGACGACACCGATAGCGCTGATGATGAAGAACAGCGCAGCTTCGTGCGCTGGTTCACGGCCACCACGGTTCTTGAACGACCACTCGCGGTTGAGAATGTACGACGCGATCACCGCGACGACGCCGGCGATGATCTTGGCCGTGATCGGCTTGGATTCGAGGATCGACAGCTTGAGTGTGTAGAAGATGCCCGAGTCGATGAGGAAGGTCGTTCCGCCGACGATCGCGAATTTGATCAGCTCGCTGTGACGCAGAGCGATGTCACGAAACGGTTGGGGTATGCGGGCAATGACCCCGTCGACAAATGGCACAACAGATGAGTTTACGAAACGAAACCGCGTTACCACCAATTTGCCGCGGATTCATCAGCAGAATCACAGATTGGGAACGCTGAATGAACGGGCGAACGCGGCACATGACAACATAGAGAGCCGTGACCGGCAACAACGATCCCGCGCAGATCCCCGCCCGCCCGACCACCCCTCGACCGGCAAAAGCATCCATGCCCGTCGTCACCATGATCGGTGGCGGACAGTTGGCCAGGATGACTCACCAGGCGGCGGTGGCCCTGGGCCAGACGCTCCGAGTGCTCTCCGGGACTTCGGACGAGCCGGCAGCTCAGGTCAGCCCCGACGTCGTGCTCGGCAGCCACACCGACCTCGATGCTCTCCGCCGTGCAGCGGTCGGTTCCAATGCACTGACCTTCGACCACGAGCACGTGCCGACCGAGCACCTCGAGGTTCTTGTTGCCGAAGGCGTGAACGTTCAGCCGCCGCCGCAGGCTCTGATCTTCGCTCAGGACAAACTGCTCATGCGTCGCAAACTTGCCGAACTGGGCGCACCCGTACCCGCGTACGCCGAAGTGACGTGGGCGGAAGACGTCGTGCGTTTCGGCTCCGAACACGGTTGGCCGCTCGTCATCAAGGCAACACGCGGAGGCTACGACGGCCGCGGCGTCTGGATCACCGACGATCAGGACGAAGCAGAAGCCATCGTCACCGAGCAGCTGAACAAGGGTGTTCCGCTGATCGTCGAGGAAATGGTCTCGATGCGTCGGGAGCTGTCCGCCATGGTGGCGCGGTCGCCGTTCGGACAGGGCGCTACGTGGCCGGTCGTGGAAACGGTTCAGCGCAACGGCCAGTGTGCCGTCGTGATCGCACCTGCCCCCGAGCTTTCGAGTGCCGTTGCCGAGGAAGCTGAACAGTTGGCGCTGCGCATCGCGTCGGAGCTCGGTGTTGTCGGCTCGATGGCCGTCGAACTCTTCGAGACGACTGACGGCACTCTCGTGGTCAACGAGCTGGCCATGCGCCCGCACAACTCCGGTCACTGGACGATGGACGGCGCACGCACCTCTCAGTTCGAACAGCATCTGCGTGCAGTTCTCGACTACCCGCTCGGCGACACCTCGCCGATCGCGCCGGTCACCGTGATGGCCAACGTTCTCGGTGCGCCGGAAGCTCCCGAGATGACGATGGACGAGCGCGTCCATCACCTGTTCGCGCGGATGCCTGACGCGAAGATCCACCTGTACGGCAAGGGTGAGCGCAAGGATCGCAAGATCGGACACGTCAACATCGTGGGCGGCGCCGGATCCATCGACGATCCGAATTACGTTGCCGCAGTTCGGGAACGCGCCGAGCGTGCAGCACATTGGCTTTCGTACGCAGTTTGGACCGACGGATGGGATGTACACGGTGAGTGAGAGCGCGCAGGTCGGCCTGATCATGGGCAGCGATTCGGATTGGCCGACCATGGAAGCTGCAGCCGAAGCTTTGGCCGAGTTCGGTATCCGCTTCGAGGTCGGTGTCGTCTCGGCGCACCGCACGCCTCAGCGGATGCTCGACTACGCCAAGGAAGCTTCCGGCCGCGGAATCAAGGTCATCATCGCCGGTGCCGGTGGCGCCGCGCATCTTCCGGGCATGGTTGCCTCGGCCACGCCGTTGCCCGTCATCGGTGTTCCGGTGCCGCTCAAGTACCTCGACGGTATGGATTCGCTGCTCTCGATCGTGCAGATGCCGGCCGGCGTCCCGGTGGCGACGGTCTCGATCGGTGGCGCTCGCAACGCCGGTCTGCTGGCTGCTCGGATTCTCGGTGCTTCGGATCCCGCACTGCAGCAGCGGATGGTGGCGTTCCAGGAGAGCCTCGAGTCGATGGTGCTCGACAAGGACAAGGCGCTCCGCGAAAAACTGCTGGGCTGATCTTCTCGTGTGTGCACGACGCGGGCTGCCGCTGATCCGAGCGAGTCGGGGCAGCGCGCAGTCCGCGTTCGTCACACGCGTCGCCCTGCTGTACGCCAGGATTCTCGGCGCGGACATCCGCTTCGACGACGAGTCCGGGATCTTCGTCGCTTCCGGGCTGCTCAGCGGGTTCGCCAGAGGGGGAACAACTCTCGGTGGTGTGTATCTCACGCGGCGGAACACGACTCGATCCGTCCTTCGTCACGAGGCCGTTCATGCAGACCAATGGGCCAGGTACGGAATCATATTCGGGTTGCTGTACCTGCGTGAGGAACTGCGTCATCGCGGGCCGCGCAACCGCTTCGAAATCGAGGCCGGTCTCGAAGACGGCGGTTACCGCACCTGAGTGAAAGCTCGTCAGTAAAAGCTACTCTTGGCGGCATGGCTCGTTTTCCGACTAGTGAGCGCTTCGTCCGTTGGAGCGCGGATCATGCTCGCGGTGTGGACATCTGCATTGCGACGGTTGCCGCACTGTTCAGCGTTGTCGTGGCGGTCGAGGCGAGTCCGCTGGCGGTGTTCATCTCGCTGGGTATGACCGTTCCGTTGGCGTGGCGACGCTCGCGCCCCGAACTCTCCGGCATGGTGATCGCAGGGTTCGCAGTTCTACACGTGATCTTCATCGGCAACACACTGCTCGCATCGGCCGTTGTCGTCCCCATCTCCCTGTACGCGCTGGCCGCCTATGGTGCTCGGTGGAGTTCACTCACCGGGCTGGTGCTCGCGTTGCTCGGCTCGATTGCCGGGACTGTTCGATACTTCGGCTACGACGGAATCCCGATGTCCTCGCAGGTCATGCAGTCCGTGGCCGTCATGATCTTCATGCTCGCGGTCTGGGCGTTCGGTGATTTGCGTCGAGTTCGTACCAAACAATTGGAAGGTCTGACCGAGCGCGCACGGTTGCTCGAACTCGAGCGTGCGCAGGAAGCGGAAATCGCGACGATCAGCGAACGCTCGAGGATTGCGCGCGAGATGCACGACATCGTCGCGCATTCGTTGACCGTTGTCATCGCTCAGGCCGACGGTGGACGCTACAGCGCGGCCAAGGATCCTCAGGCTGCAATTCAGGCACTCGAAACAATTGCCTCCACCGGCCGCCAAGCGTTGACCGACATGCGATCGCTGCTGTCCGTCCTGCGTGAGGACACGCCCCGTGATTTCTCGGTGATCCCGGGCGCCGGCGACATCGACAGTCTCTTCCACGAGTTACGCAGCAGCGGACTCGACATCGCCGTCAGCGTGACCGGGGAACCACGCGAACTCTCTGCGGGTGCGGGGTTGACGGCGTATCGCATCGTGCAGGAATCGCTGACGAACGTTCTCAAACATGCGGGGCCTGGAGCACAGGCGAGCGTCGAGATGACATGGGCTGAAACCGAACTCGTTCTCGGTATCACCGACGACGGACGAGGCGGCAGCGCCGCGCTGGTCGAATCGTCACCAGGCGGACAGGGACTGATCGGAATGGCCGAGCGAGCCAAGCTGCACGGAGGCAAAGTGACCGCCGGACCGAAATCAGGCGGCGGATACAGCGTCCGGGCCGTCTTGCCGTACGAACGAACGTCTGGGTAGGTCTTGAAACGTCCGAAGGTCTTAAGGTGAGTGGCATGGACGAACACGTGGCTCCGATCGCAGTGGCACTGATCGACGATCAGCAGCTGGTCCGCGCAGGTTTTCGAATGGTCATCGACTCACAGCCGGATCTGTCGGTGGTTGTCGAGGCTTCGGACGGTCAGCAGGCGCTGACCGAGTTGGCCGCCCGTCATGTCGACGTCGTTCTGATGGATGTCCAGATGCCGAAGATGGACGGCATCGAGGCGACTCGTCGGCTCCTGGCCGACCCCGATGCGCCGAAGGTCGTGGTGCTCACCACCTTCGACAACGACGAGTACGTGATGTCGGCTATCCGGGCGGGCGCCAGTGGTTTCCTGCTCAAGGACGTGCCACCGGAGCAGTTGCTCGACGCCATCCGCACCGTGCACCGCGGGGACGCGGTGATCGAAGCCCGGGCCACTCGGCGACTGCTTCAGCACGTCGGGCCACTTCTGGAAGGCTCGGCGCCCGAAGCGCAGTTGCCCGAAGAGTTGACGCCGCGCGAGGTCGAGGTGCTCGAAGCCATGGCGTACGGGCTGTCGAATTCGGAGATCGCTGCGAAATTCCACGTCTCCGAGACGACAGTGAAAACCCATGTCGGACGGGTTCTTTCAAAGACTCATTCTCGTGATCGTGTACAGGCAGTCGTCTTCGCCTTCCAGATCGAACTTGTCCGGCGCGCAGATCTCCTCGGCACCGAGGGCTGACACGCCGCCCTGTCCAGTCCTACCCCGGGATGACACCGGGCTCTCCAAGATCGCCCCGCACTCCGACGCGGAGACCACTTGCGCTGCAATAACGTCGATTCCGTCATAGCGAGAAGCTTTACGGAGGGCAAAAAATGCATGCGCACACCACGACGGAACCAGCCGCAGTGCCGGCGATCACTGCCCGCGGTGTCACCAAGGTGTACGGCACCGGTGAGACCACGGTTCACGCGCTCGGCGGAGTCGACGTGGACTTCGGTCGCGAGCGGTTCACCGCGATCATGGGCCCGTCCGGCTCCGGAAAGTCGACGCTCATGCACTGCCTGGCCGGACTCGACACGGTCTCGGGTGGGCAGGTTTTCCTGGGCGACACCGAAGTCACGAAACTCGGCGACACGGAGCTCACCGAACTGCGACGCGAGCGGATCGGATTCGTCTTCCAAGCGTTCAACCTGCTACCGGTGCTCACTGCTCGGGAGAACATGCTGCTGCCGATGAAGCTGGCAGGTAGTGAACCCTCGCCCGAGTGGATGGACGAGGTGATCGGAAAGCTGGGCCTGTCGCAGCGCCTCGACCACCTGCCGCACGAATTGTCCGGCGGTCAGCAGCAACGCGTAGCCGTCGCCCGCGCACTACTGCCGCAGCCCGACGTGATCTTTGCCGACGAGCCTACCGGCAACCTGGATTCCCGTTCCGGGACAGAGGTTCTGGGACTCTTGCGCACCAGTGTCCGGGAGACCGGTCAGACGGTCGTGATGGTGACACACGATCCGGTGGCGGCGTCGTACGCGGATCGAGTCGTGTTGATCGCGGACGGGCGTATAGCCGGAGAGATCGACCATCCCACCGTCGACTCGGTGATCGGTGCCATGCGAGCTCTCGGTGCCGACGACCTGGCCGATGTTCCTGCAGTTTCGGGTGCACTGCGATGAGAGGTCTGGCGTTTGCGCAGGCGCGGGCACATGCCGGGCGCTATGTGGCGTCGATACTCGCGGTGGTGATCGCCGTCGGATACATCGTCGCGACTTTGACCTTGAGCTCGACTGTCGACGCGAGTGTGAGCAAATCACTTGCGACGCAATACGAAACCACAGATGTCGTCGCGTCCGGTCCAGGCGTGACAGAAGCACTGCTGAGCGCGGTGCCGGGCGTCTCGGCGGTGGCCGACGACGTGTCGACCTATGTTCGTGTCGACTCCGAGGCAAAGGGCGCGTCCTACGGGGATGCGCTCTCGATTGTCGACAATCCCGAATTGCGTTGGGAGAAGGTGTCGGAGGGATCGATTCCGGCTGGTCTGGGGCAGGTGTTGGTGAGCGCGGACTCCGGGATACCGATCGGTGCCCGAATCACAGTCACGGCACGGGATTCGACGGTCGGTGCCGCCGCACCCACCGCGGAGGTAGTCGGACTGGTCGACCTCTCCGGTTCGGCGCAACGACTGGGCGGGATCAAGATATTCACCACCGCCGAGCAGGTGAGCGCGTGGGCCGGTGACAGTGCCGAACGTGAGTTCCGTGTCGCCGGTGACGGTTCACGCTCTCAGCAAGAACTCGTGGATTCGATCTCGAGCGCGTTGCCCGCGGACTCCACCGTGCTGACCGGCGAAGAAGCCACAGACAACGCCGCAGCCGAATACATGGGCGGCACCAAGATCCTCAGCACGGTGTTGCTCGCCTTCGGCGCCATCGCCGTTGTTGTTGCCGCGCTGGTGATCGCCAATACATTTGCCGTGCTGCTCGCGGCGCGCACTCAGGAACTTGCGTTGCTGCGATGCGTCGGCGCCACGGCCAAACAGGTTCGCCGGAGCATTCGCAGTGAAGCCGCGGCGGTCGGCGTGATCGCCTCGGTGATCGGCGTCGGACTCGGTGTCGGACTTGCCTGGGCAATCGGTCGCGTAGCAACGGCCGCAGATGTGCCGGTTCCTCTTTCGTCACTGAGCGTCACCCCGGTGACCGTGCTCGTCGGTCTTGCCGTCGGCATCGTGATGACGATGCTCGCT
This sequence comes from Rhodococcus sp. MH15, assembly GCF_019266045.1. Taxonomy (NCBI): domain Bacteria; kingdom Bacillati; phylum Actinomycetota; class Actinomycetes; order Mycobacteriales; family Nocardiaceae; genus Rhodococcus; species Rhodococcus sp. MH15. The sequence continues at coordinate 1,049,270 of NZ_LPNP01000061.1, read as the reverse complement.
GCATCTGCGCCCGGGAGGGCGGCAACGAGGCTCTCCCCGCTGGCAGCACTGCAGCCGATGGAGTCCAAGCCCGAGAGCGTTCAGGTATCGGTGGTGCGCCGGGTTCTCGGCGTCGTGATCCTGCTCGCGGGCATCGCGATGACCGTCCTGGGAGTGACGAATCAGCAGGTGCCGGCCGCAACCGCCGGTGGACTGTTCTCGTTCCTGGGGATCGCGGCACTGTCCGGTCGAATCGTGCCTGCACTGATCAATGCGGCCGGCGGAGTGTTGGCGAGACTGATCGGTCCGGTGGGAAGCCTGGCAGCAGGCAACGCCGGTAGGAACCCACGCCGCACCTCGGCGACGGCCACCGCATTGTTGATCGGTGTTGCCTTGACGAGCACGCTCGTCGTGGGAATCGCGACGGTCAAGGAAGCCGCACCCGCGGCGATGGACAGTCAATTCCCCGTCGACGTCATGGTGAGCAGTTCAGGTTCGGCACCGCTTCCCGCAGGGTTGGGCACAGACATCGCCGCGGTCAACGGTGTCGGCGCGGTGAGCGGTCTGGACAAGGCCGAACTGACGATCGACGGGCGCGGTTCGTTGGCCGGATTCGGCGTCGACGCTGCGCGGGTGAAAGATGTTCTGCGTACCGAGATCTCGGTACCCGCGGCCGGTCAGTTGGTGCTCTCGCCCGCTGACCTGACCGAATACAAGCTCTCGGCGGGCGATACGGCGACGGTGCGTGGGGATCGCGGCGTCGTGAACGTCAGCGTGGTCGAGGGCGTGAAAGGTCAACCAGCACTACTGGATCGAGGCGATCTCGGTGCAGCGGCCACCGCGCCGACCACCGATTCGTACTGGGTAAGGCTGGGGACGGATACTGACGAACAGGCTTTGGCCGCCACCGACCGCATCACGGAACTGGCACGCCAGGAAGCGCCGGGCAGCGATGTTCAGGGCATGACCGAGATGCGTTCAGCTCTCGATTCGATCCTCGACACCATGCTCATGGTGGTTGCCGGATTGCTGTCGGTAGCGGTGTTGATCGCTTTGATCGGCGTCGGAAACACCATGGCACTGTCCGTTCTCGAACGGCGCCGCGAATCCGGACTGCTTCGCGCACTCGGACTGACCAAGAAGGGAATTCGAGCCATGTTGATCTGGGAAGCGCTGCTCGTGGCAGGAGTCGCATCGGTGATCGGAGTGCTGTTCGGGATGGTGTTCGGTGTAGCCGGTACCGCATCGGTATTCGGGATCGAGGACGTCGCCCTCAGCGCAGTGCCGTGGGTGCAGTTGGTAGCCATCGTGTTGATCGGCGGAATCTGCGGTGTGATCGCGTCACTGCTCCCCGCTAGGCGGGCGGGGCTGGTGTCACCGGTAACAGCTCTCGCGAGCTAGCGTTCAGAACTGTTTCGTGACCTTCTCGGTGCCCACTCGGCGCGCGGTAGCTTCCGCGTCCGGGTGGGCCACCTGCACGAGTGAGGCGCCCGCGGCGAGAACTGCCAGAAGCCCGTCGATCAATTCGTCTGCCGTGTCCCACGTGCGACTGGAGAGGACACGATCCGTCGACACCAATTCGACGTTCTTCGCCGATGCCCGTGCCGCGTCGATCGTGTCCGCTACGGACCGGCCTTCGAGCGCCGAACCGGCTCCGGCGCTACGGAACTGGTCGCCGTGCACACGGATGGAGGTTGCGTAGTCGGCGACGCCGAGCGGAAGATCGCTCAAACCTTTGCCGAACGCGTCGAGGGAGAGTGCGGCTACCTCCGGTACGTCCGCAACATCGTCCAGTCGGTCGGCAGTGACAAAAGCCAGTTCGGCGTCGGCGTCGGGGGAGAGGACCACCTCACCGCCTGCCCACCACACACCCAGCAAGACGGCGACGCTCTGCCAGTGCGCGGGAAGCAGCACGGCAACTTTGCCGCCCGGCTCGAGAGCGAACTCGTCGCGGACCATATTCGCTGTCTTTGCCGCCCAGTTGGCCAGAGTGCTCGCAGACAATTCGATGCGCTCGCCGGTGGCGTCGTCGTAGTAGGTCACGCGAGGGCCGGCCGGGTCGGCAGCCAGGATCGGTCCGAGGAGGGCGTCGGTCAGGTTGTCTACAGGCGAAGGCACGTCGTCAGCTTACGCAGCCGTTCAGTTCACACAATTTTTCAGTTGACACAGCGCGGGCCGTTGGAGGCCGCGTCGATCGGCGGACCGGGAGGGGCGGGAGTGGGGCTGGTCTCGGTGGTGCTCGACGATTCAGTCGTGCTTGTCGCTCCTTCGGGCGGGGATACCGCGTCCGCGGACTGCGGGCCGCTGTAGTCCTCGGCAATGACAACCCGAACCTTGCCCGAGGACAATGACGAATCCGCCTTGACCGTCAGACCGCCGAGTGCCTCGGCCACCGCGAGTGCTGCGTCGTCGTCCGCGGACTTTGCGAACACCGTAGATTCGGTGACGTCGGAGCCGGTGTTGTTGCCGACCTGACCCTGCTTGTATCCGAGGGCACTCAACGCTTCGGAAACCCCGCTGGCCAACCCTGCGATGTCACTGGCGTTTGCGACGTCGACCGTGATCGAGGACGCATTCACCGTGGTCGGTGCCTCGGAGGTCTCCTCCGAGTCCTCGCTGTCGGCGCCGACCAATCCCGCGATGTACTTCTTGACGGCCTTGGGATCGACCTTGACGATGGACTCGCCGTAATCGGTCATGCCGTTGATGTCGAGAACGGGAATTGTCTCGAATTGCACCTTGCCGCCGGCCAGATTCTGCAACTGCTTGGCGAACTCGATGATGTCCCAATCGTCGTCGATCACGACGGAACGCTGGACAGCCGAGGTCAGCTGACTGAGCTTGCCGGGGTCACTGAGGGTTTTTGCGCTGAGTACCTTGCTGACGAGAGAAGCCATGAACACCTGCTGGCGAACGATCCGGTCCAGGTCGCCGCGAGGAAGATCGTGTCGTTGTCGCACGAAGCTCAGCGCGTCGGCACCGTCGAGTGTCTGTTTCCCGGCCGCGAAATTGGCTCCGGACATCGGCTCGTCTACCGGCGCGTTGAGGCACACGTCGACTCCGCCCACTGCGTTGGTCAGCAGGACGAATCCGAGTAGTCCGACTTCGGCGTAGTGATCGACGGTGATGCCGGTCAGATTCGCCACCGCTCCGATGAGCGCGGTCCGGCCGGCTTCCGTCGACTTCTTGTCTGCGTCGCTGTCGGACGACCCGTTGTTGACCAACTTCAGCCGTTCGGTTTCCTTGGTGGCACCGAACGCGGCGTTGATCTTCGACATACCGATACCCGGGACGTTGACGTACGCGTCGCGGGGAATCGAGATCGCGGTCGCGGAACTCCCGTCGTTGGGGACGCGGATCAAGATGATGGTGTCGGTATTGGACGCAACTTCCTCACCTGCGCGCAACGAGTCGAGCTCGCTTTGTGAGAGCGGGTTGCCGTGCGCGTCGGTTCGACTGTCCGTTCCCACCATCAGAATGTCGATTGCTCCGTCCTTGCCGCCACCGAGGCCGAGTCCGCTGGCAGTGGCAAGGCTGTTTCTCAACGAGTCCACACCCCGCCATGCGAACCCGGTGACCAGCAGTACGAGCACGGACAGCACCGCGACCGCTATGCGAGCCGGGCTCGTCTTGGTCCGAATCGGCGCAGGTCGTGGACGCGCGCGGCGCTGCGGTTGCTGGTGGGACACCCCTTCAGGTTACTGGTCCGATGCTCGGCCGCGGGTACCTCGACGCGGCGTGCCAGACTCAACCGTGTGACGAATATCCTGCTCACCGGCGCCCGAGGGCAGCTCGGAACACGTATCGATGCTCTCGCAACGTCGGCGGGTCACACTGTGACGGCCGTCGGTTCCCGCGAGCTCGACATCACCGACAGCCGCGCGGTTGACGACTTCGTCTCGCCTGGTTCGGTGCTGATCAACTGCGCTGCGTACACGGCCGTCGATGCTGCCGAGACCGACCAGGAGGCGGCGAGGGCGGTCAACGAGATCGGACCGCGGAATCTCGCGCAAGCCTGTGCGCGGGCGGGTTCGCGGTTGATCCACGTTTCGACGGACTACGTCTTTCCGGGCGATGCAAGCTCGCCATACGACGTCGATGCACCGACCGGTCCCGCGACGGTCTACGGCCGAACCAAACTGGACGGCGAGATCGCTGTTCGAGAGTCGGGGGCTGACGCGGCCGTTGTCCGCACCGCGTGGGTGTATTCCGGTGTCGGCACGGATTTTGTCGCCACGATGAGAAGGCTCGAAGCCGAACGCGAATTCGTGAACGTCGTGGACGACCAGATCGGGTCACCCACGTACAGCGTCGATCTGGCCGGCGGCATCGTCGAACTCGCGCTGCTGGACTTCGCGGGTGCGTCGACATTCCACGTGACGAACGGCGGGCAAGCAAGTTGGTACGAGTTGGCGCGAGCTGTTTTCGAGGAGATCGGAGCAGACCCTGCTCGGGTGCGCCCGTGCAGTAGTGCGGAGTTCGTACGCCCTGCCCCGCGCCCGGCATATTCGGTCTTGTCCGAGCGGGCGTGGGTTACCGCGGGAATGACGCCGCTGCGTCCGTGGCGAGAGGCTCTGCACGCCGCTCTGGCGTGAGCATTGTTCGGGACAGTGGCCGCGGACGGCTAGGCTGACCGGCGTGAGTCCCAAGCTGGCCGTGGTAACGGTGACCTACTCGCCAGGCGAGCATCTCGAGAATTTCTTGAGCACGCTCGCTGTGGCGACGACAGAAAAACCCCAGGTCATCATGGCCGACAATGGGTCGACCGATGGTGCCCCCGAGGCCGCCGATGCCAAGTACGAGCATGTCCGTCTGCTTCGAACCGGCGGAAACATCGGGTACGGGGGAGCGATAAATCGGGCTGTAGCGGAGATCGATTCGTCGATCGAATTCGTCGTGATTTCCAACCCGGACGTCCAATGGGCACCCGGTTCACTCGACGAATTGGTGGCTGCGGCAAATCGGTGGCCAAGGGCCGGTGCACTGGGGCCGAAGGTCCTCGAACCGGACGGCAGTGTCTATCCGTCGGCGCGAACGGTGCCCGACATCACCTCGGGCGTCGGGCACGCGTTGCTCGGTACCGTATGGCCGAAGAACCCGTGGACTGCTCGTTACCGTCAGGAGAACGAGGCCGTCACCGAGCGTGCAGTGGGGTGGCTTTCCGGGTCGTGCCTGCTGGTGCGACGCGACGCCTTCGACACCATCTCCGGTTTCGACTCTCGTTACTTCATGTACATGGAGGACGTGGACTTCGGTGACCGCCTCGGAAAAGCCGGGTGGCTCAACGTATTCGTCCCCTCGGCCGTCGTCACCCATGCCAAAGGCCATGCGGCAGGACGTCATCCGGAACTGATGTTGCCTGCCCATCATCGCAGTGCGTACCAGTTCCAGGCTGATCGCCATCCGCACTGGTGGCAGGCTCCGCTACGACTTGCCTTGCGCGGTGGCCTCGCGGTGCGATCCAAGATCGCCGTAGCTTCTGCAGTTCGCGAGCGCGCTCGCACCGACAACTCGACCGACAACCCATCAGTTTCGAACCACGGGGGAAAATGATGTCCGATCCGAATCCGACCGACGCCGTAATCCTGGTAGGCGGCAAAGGCACTCGGCTGCGTCCGCTGACGCTGTCGGCACCCAAGCCGATGCTTCCGACCGCCGGCCTGCCGTTCCTGACGCACCTGCTCGCCCGCATCGAGGCAGCCGGAATCAAGCACGTCGTGCTCGGAACGTCCTTCAAGGCAGAGGTATTCGAGGACTACTTCGGCGACGGCTCCAAGATGGGCCTCGAGATCGACTACGTCTTCGAGACCGAACCGCTGGGCACCGGTGGCGGAATCCGCAACGTTCTGCCGAAGTTGCGCGGTGACAACGTCATGGTGTTCAACGGCGACGTGCTCGGTGGCACCGATCTGAACGGCATTCTCGAGACCCACGAGAAGACGGACGCCGACGTGACCCTGCATCTGGTTCGTGTGGGAGACCCGCGAGCATTCGGTTGTGTTCCGACCGACGAGGACGGACGAGTCTCGGCATTCCTGGAGAAGACTCAGGATCCGCCGACGGATCAGATCAACGCCGGCTGCTACGTCTTCAAGCGCGAGATCATCGAACAGATCCCCGAAGGACGACCGGTATCGGTCGAGCGCGAGGTGTTCCCGAATCTGCTGGCCGAGGGCAAGCGGGTGTTCGGCCACGTCGACTCGTCGTACTGGCGTGACATGGGAACCCCCGAGGACTTCGTTCGCGGTTCCGCCGACCTGGTGCGAGGTATCGCACCTTCGCCGGCTCTCGAAGGTCCGCGCGGCGAGTCGCTGGTTCACCCCGGGGCCGGAATCGCGCCGGGCGCTGTTCTGATCGGCGGCACGGTTGTCGGTCGAGGCGCAGAAGTTGGTGCAGGCGCTCGCCTCGACGGTGCAATTCTCTTCGACGGCGCCGTTGTGGAAGCCGGGGCGGTGGTCGAACGATCGATCCTCGGATTCGGCGTCCGTATCGGACCCCGAGCGCTGGTCCGCGACGCTGTCATCGGAGACGGCGCGGACATCGGTGCGCGGTGTGAATTGTTGCGCGGCGCACGCGTGTGGCCGGGGGTGACGCTGCCGGACGGTGGCGTGCGCTTCAGCACAGATGTGTGATCGTTAGCTGACCTACTGGAATACTGGCGGGTATGACTTCTCTTCCGAGCCGTTACGTTGCCCTCGGTGACTCGTTCACCGAGGGCGTCGGCGACGCCGACGAACGATTCCCCAACGGTCTGCGCGGGTGGGCAGACCGAGTGGCCGAGCAGCTGGCGGTGAACAATCCCGACTTCCGCTACGCCAACCTGGCGATTCGTGGTCGCCTACTCGGACCGATCATCGACGAGCAGTTGGAACCCGCTCTGGCGTTGAAGCCCGATCTGGTGACCATCTACGCCGGCGGAAACGACATGATGCGTCCGAAGCTCGACATCGATGCGATGGTCGCCCGCTACGATTCGGCAATCGGTCAGCTCACTGCATCCGGCGCTCGGGTTCTGATGTTCACCGCGTACGACACCGGATGGTCCGCCTTCTTCGGCAAGCTCCGCGGACGTCTGGCGATCTACAACGAGCTTGTTCGCGAGGTGGCCGACCGCCACGACGCGACCCTCGTCGACTTCTGGCGATTCTCCGAATATCAGGACCTTCGGATGTGGGACTGGGATCGCCTCCACATGTCGCCCTCCGGGCACGAGAACATGGCGACGCGTGTGCTCGACGTGCTTGGTGTCGAACACGGATTGACCCCGCCCGATCTCGGGCCTGCGCCGGTTCTCACGAAAGCCGAAACTCGTCGCGAGGATCGTCAATGGGCGCGAGAGTTCTTGGTGCCGTGGGTAGCTCGGCGCGTGAAGGGAACATCGTCGGGCGACGGCGTGAGCGCCAAGCAGCCCCAGCTGTCTCCGATTCAGTCCTGATTCTTGCGCTGACGGGCGAGCGCGACCAGGTGGTCGATGGTCTCGCGTTCCGCTGTAGGTGGGAGCACGTCCACCGGCCACCATCTGAGGTCGGTGGACTCTGCGCTGCGGACGATATGTGAATTGTCCGGCGCCACAACAAGAAACCGTAGATCGAGATGGCGAGTCGGTACTCCGAGTGAGCACGTGATCGGATGCGTGTGGGCGGAGAGTAGGTCCGCGTCTATCCGAACGTCGTGAATTCCGGACTCCTCGCGAGCTTCCCGCAATGCCGCATCTACCACCGTCTCGTCGTCGGGCTCACAGTGGCCGCCGAGCTGAATCCACCTGCCCACCTTGGGATGCAGGGTCAGCAAGACGTGGCAGCCACTCTCGTCGAGAACGAGAGACGACGCGGTGATGTGTCCCGGTGCGTGGCGACGAAGGCAGCCGTCCGGAGCCGAATCGAGGAACGCGAGCATCGTGTGCCGCAATGATTCGTCCGCTTCGGAGGACGTCTCCCAGCCCTCCAGGACGCCCTTGGCGGAGGCGTGCAGCGATTCGGCTGACATGGGACCTACAGCTCCACCAACGCGTCCCCGGGGGCGGAGACAGAGCGCGGAGTCAGTGGTTCGAGGGGGTGCCCGATTGCGATGGCACCGAGTGGCTGCCAATCCGCCGGGAGATCGAGTTGTTCGCGTACGAGATCGGCGGCGAAGATCGTCGATCCGATCCAGCAGCTTCCCACGCCGCGGGTGGCCAACGAGACCAGCAGTCCCTGCACTGCCGCGCCGGCGGCGACCGTGAACATCGTCGACTCCGCCGCGGTTCGTCCGGCATCCGGATAACTGTGTGCGCCATCGGGCACGCAGAAGGGAATGACGACCTCGGGGGCGTCGAACAGGATGTTTCCGCGGGCAACCCGGGCCTCGACGGATTCGTCACTGCGACCGTCGGCGCGAAGATCGGCGGCCCACTTCTCGCGCATCTGCTCGAGAAGAGCCGTGCGGACCGACTCCGTGCGTAGCCACACGAATCGAACCGGTCTCGTGTGGTGCGGTGCGGGAGCGGTGAGTGCCTCGGCGATCGAGCTGCGAATGATCTCCGCGTCGACGGGATCACTTGCGAACTGTCGGACCGATCGACGCAACAGCAGCGCCTGGCCACGGCCCATCGCCGTAGCTTCCTCGGTGCCCAGCCAGAACAGATCGTCCGGGCCGCGGCGAATCAGATCCTGGCCACTCGAACCGTCGTCCTCGAACCGAAGCCCACGAACGACGGCGACGGGAACGCCGCCTAGCTTGCCCTTGACCAAGTCGCCCGCAGCGGCGATTTCGTCCGCGATCGCGATCTCGGTGACGATCAGATCGTTGCCCTGACTGTCCTGTGCTCCGAGGTAGCCGTGCAGGACCGGAATGCCGGAGGAACCGATTGCGGCGTCGGTCTGCCCGTTGCGCCACGCACGACCCATCGTGTCGGTGACGACGACGGCGACGGACTTGCCCGTGCTCTCGAGAATTCGGGCGCGCAGACCCGCAGCGCTCGCATCCGGATCCACGGGGAGCAGCGCCAATTCGGCACCGTCGACGTTGGAGCCGTCGATGCCCGATGCGGCCTGCACGATTCCGAGTTTGTTCTCGGTGATCAGAGTGCGGCCCTTGCGTGCCACGACGCGGACGGCTTCCTGATCCACCAGGAGGCGTCGTGCCGCGTCGCGCTCTTCCGGATCGGTCGGTGAGGAAACGATGCGACCCTCGACTTTGGAGAACACCTTGCTCGTGACGACAACGACGTCGCCGCTCTCGAGCCACGGCGTCGCGTCGACGACAGCGGTGGCCAAGTCGTCTCCGGGCCGGAACTCGGGAAGCCCGAGCACGGGAATGACTTCGATTGCGGCGCCGGGGGAGTGATCACCGGGAGAGTGATTTCTGTCGCGGCTTGCTTCGGTTCCGGGCTCGGTCACAGTTCGACTCCGGCGATCTCGAAAGCCGTGCGAACCATTTTCGCGGTCTCTTCGGGGGACGTCATCAAAAGTGGGATGCTTCGCACGTCCACCCCGTCGATGTCGGCCGTGTCACCTTCGTCGACGAGCCAGCCGTCGAGAATACCGTTGATCGAACGAGCTCCGTAGTGGCGACCGATCGCCTCCGAAGTCGTCTCGACCCCGATCACCTCGAGGCACTCGTCAGCCATGCCGCGCAACGGTTTTCCGCCGATGACGGGGGAGAGGCCGACAACCTTGGCCGCGGTTGTTCGCAGGGCACCGCGAATGCCGGGCACCGCGAGGATCGCGCCGACGCTCACGACGGGATTGGACGGTGCGATCAGCACGATGTCGGCACCGTCGATCGCCTCGACCACCCCTGGCGCAGGCTTGGCCTGCTCGGCGCCGACGTGAGCGAAGCTGTGCGTTTCCACCTGTGCCCGATGGCGTACCCACCACTCCTGGAAATGAATCGCCTTCTGCTCACCGTCTTCCGGATCGGTGATCACGACGTGTGTTTCGCTGCGGTCGTCGCTCACGGGAAGCAGTGCGACACCGGGATTCCAGCGATTGCACAACGCTTCGGTGATCGCGGACAACGGATATCCCGTGCGGAGCATCTGGCTGCGAATCAAATGCGTTGCGATATCGCGATCTCCGAGGCCGAACCAGTCCGGCTTCGCGCCGTACGCGGCGAGTTCTTCTTTCGCATTCCAGGTTTCGCCGGCGTGCCCCCACCCGCGTTCGGTGTCGATGCCGCCGCCGAGTGTGTACATACAAGTGTCCAGATCGGGGCAGATGCGCAGACCGTGCATCCACACGTCGTCCCCGACGTTGACGACGGCCGTGATGCGATGTGGGCCTTCGTATTTCTCGAGGGATTCACCACCGGCGATTCCGAGCGCGTTTTGAACACCTTGAAGGAAACGGGCCCCGCCGACGCCGCCAACCAATACAGTCACGTTCACGACAACAGAGCCTAGGCGGTCGGCGCGTCGTCGTGTCTGGCGGGCAGAAGGTCCCGTCAATTGAGGGCCGGAATACTAATGGATTCATCTCGTTTAGCTTGACCGCGACACGCTGGACGTGTGTAATCTCAAATGTGTCATTCCAACCGCTACTTGTGAGTTCACTTGCAGCGGGGCCGGTTTCGAACACAGTTTCGAACGGTCGACGGGGTGGGGTTGAAGATGGAGTGAAAATTCTGCGCTATTACAGGTGAGGAGGCGGAACGATGCCCAATGAAAATGTCGAGATCAGTTCTCTCGCAATGACAGTAAGCGACGAACCGCAGACCGATTCCCGAGCAGGCGCAGCAGAAGGTGCCTGCAGCAGTGAGTTCGACGGTATGAGTACTCGGCCAGTGCTGAGTCTCGTCACCGGCTTCGAAGAATTGTTCGACACCATCGAGGATCAGTGGCAGGAGCGTGCTCTCTGCGCGCAGACCGATCCCGAAGCGTTCTTTCCTGAAAAGGGAGGATCGACGAGGGAAGCAAAACGGATCTGCCTCGGTTGTGAAGTTCGTGACGAGTGCCTCGAGTACGCGCTTGCGAACGACGAACGGTTCGGAATCTGGGGAGGGTTGTCCGAGCGCGAGCGTCGGCGACTCAAGCGGGGGATCATCTGATCTGCTGCTGAATCGGTTCTGTCAGCGTCGGGGCTGACGGGCGGTCTTCGAAAGTCTGACCTGCAACGGGGAATTGCAGGTCAAGCAACGACTGTTTTGTTCTTCGTGTGGATTTACTTCTTCGTGTGACATCAGTTTTTTCGTCTGACAGTGCGTCAGTCCTCGTCGGGCAGTATCAGTCCTCGTCGGGCAGCGTGGGGTCGATGACCTGTGGGTCGACGCCCAGATACGTGCCGACTTGATGGACCAACACGTCGTGCACCAGATCCGTGAGTTCTTCCGGATCCTTCGCTCGCTGCTCCAATGGGCGGCGAAACAGCACAATTCTTGCGCGAGTCGTATTTCCGTGACGGTCGATTCCGGCCGGAATCAGTCGTGACAGTGGAACCGGGCCGTCTGCGATGACCTCCGGCGGCCATGTGACGGACTCCGGATCGTGCGCGTGAATCTTCGGAACTTCGTCCACTGCGATGTCGAGTTTCGTCAGCCGGTCGTGCCATGTGAGGTCGACGGGAGAGAAGGCGTCGAGCACCAGGAGATCGAACTTCTCCGCGCGGGTACGCCTGGCGGGCACCTCCGGGGGAAGTAGCGGTCCGCGCAGGCCACGGCCGTGTCGCTCGATGGAACGAGTGGTGACCGAGCGTCGGCGGCGGGCTTGTGGCATGGCGCCAGATTACGACAGGAGAAACTGCTCGGTGTGTCCGAGTAGGTTCCGGACGTGGGGAGGGCTAGGCTCCGTACCTGTGAGATCTCTGCGTCGCTGCTGCCGCCCCGGGTGCAAGAACCCCGCCGTCGCGACGCTTACGTATGTCTACTCGGACTCCACTGCGGTTGTCGGGCCGCTGGCAACCGTCGCCGAGCCCCATTCATGGGATTTGTGTGACACTCACGGCTCTCGAATCACCGCCCCCAAGGGGTGGGAACTCGTCCGCCACGAAGGCGGATTCGCGTCGAGTACTCCCGACGAAGACGATCTGACCGCTTTGGCTGAAGCTGTACGTGAGGCCGGTCTCGGAGATCGCAGCAAGTCCAACGTCGATGCAGATGAGGACATACGTCCCGCAGCTCCGAGTACTGCCCGTACAGGGCGTCGTGGACACCTACGCGTTCTGCCCGACCCGTCCAACTGACGCGAGATTCGTCGCCGTAGACGCTAGGCTCGACCGAGTACTTCCACACCCGAGTACTGCGAATCTCCGGACGCCATGCGCCCGGACGTTCCCGTCTGTGAGGGTGCATGCACAAGGAGAGTTTTCAGTGGGGCGAACAGCCGAGTCGGTTGCTGCAATCATCAAGGCGTACGACGTACGCGGTGTGGTCGGTGAGCAGATCGACGAAGATTTTGTCCGCGACGTCGGTGCGTCGTTCGCCCGCCTGGTCCGCGACGAGGCCGGCGCCGCCACGACGGTTGTGATCGGCTACGACATGCGCGCATCGTCGCCCACACTGTCTTCGGCTTTCGGTGACGGCGTGCTTGCTCAAGGGCTCGACGTCGTTTACATCGGATTGGCGTCGACCGACGAGCTCTACTTTGCATCCGGTTTGCTGAACTGCCCGGGCGCGATGTTCACGGCGAGCCACAATCCCGCCAAGTACAACGGCATCAAGATGTGTCGGGCCGGCGCCAAGCCGGTCGGTCAGGACACCGGCCTCGCAGTCATCTCTGCCGAGGTCGTCTCGGGTGTTCCCGCGTACGACGGACCGGCAGGCACCGCCAGCACCAAGGACGTCCTCGAGGAATACGCGAGCTACCTCCGCGGATTGGTCGACCTGGCTGCGTTGCGCCCGCTGAAGGTCGCAGTCGATGCAGGCAACGGTATGGGCGGCCATACCGCGCCGGCCGTATTCGGGCCGATGCCCCTCGACGTCCTGCCGCTCTACTTCGAGCTCGACGGCACGTTCCCCAACCACGAAGCCAATCCGCTCGATCCGGCCAACCTCGTCGACCTGCAGGCCTACGTGCGCGAAACCGGAGCGGACATCGGCTTGGCGTTCGACGGTGACGCGGACCGTTGCTTCGTCGTAGACGAGAAGGGCGACCCGGTCTCGCCGTCCGCGGTGACGGCACTTGTCGCCAAGCGCGAACTCGCGAAGGAACCGGGCGCGTCGATCATCCACAACCTGATCACGTCACGGGCAGTGCCCGAACTGGTCGAAGAACTCGGCGGCGTCGCTATTCGTACCCGAGTCGGCCACTCGTTCATCAAGCAGGAGATGGCCGAGACCGGTGCGGTGTTCGGCGGCGAGCACTCCGCTCACTACTACTTCCGCGACTTCTGGGGCGCCGACTCCGGCATGCTCGCGGCGCTGCACGTACTCGCCGCACTGGGCGAGCAGGATCGTCCGCTCTCCGAGTTGATGGCGGAGTACACCCGCTACGCGGCCTCGGGCGAGATCAACTCCACCGTGGCTGACGCGGCAGATCGTACGGCCGCTGTACTGGCGGCATTTGCCGACCGCACCGAGTCGGTGGATCGCCTCGACGGTGTCACGGTCAGTCTCGAGGGAAATGCCTGGTTCAACTTGCGCGCGTCCAACACCGAACCACTGCTGCGACTCAACGTCGAAGCACCCACGTCCGCCGATGTCGACGCATTGGTGAACGAAATTCTGGCGATCGTCCGGGCTTGAATCCGAGTCTGATCGGTTTGTCGGTGAGCCGAAGCCCTGGGATAGTTGGGGGACTATCTAAGGAACCACGGCCTCGGGAACGAGGGCTTTGCCACCACGGACCGCGTGGAGCTGGAATGCTGGATGGTGCGGGAACTGCTAACGGAGAAGGGGGTGCGGTGAGATGACAGCGCCGATGCCGCTTCTCGACCTCGACGACAGCGAGGGTTTGTCAGCTGCCGATTCGGAAGGGCTACTGCGGTCTGTAGCCATGGGCGGCGCACAGATTCGGGCCACCGCGTCGGCCGTCGGTGAGGGTGTGATCTCCCGATTGGCCGGTCTGCGTCCGCGCAGCGTCGTACTCATCGCCGGCGCGGGTGGCGCCCGGCACGGAGCCAGGATCGCGCTTGCTCTCGTCGGAGATTCGGTCGGTTGCCCGCTCCTCGTACTCGACCGGACGCCGTCGTGGGCCGGGCCGTTGGACGTGATCGTCGTCGCCGGTGACGATGCCGGTGATCCACGCCTCGTCGAATCCGTTGACAGTGCCGTACGCCGCGGCGCCGAGGTTGTTGTCGCCGTTCCCGACGAGGGGCCCATGCGAGCCGTGGCGGCCGGGCGCACCATGCCCTTGCCACCGCGGCTCTACGCCTTGCCCCGGCACACGATGACGCGGTTCCTCGCCGTCTTCCTCGCGGTTGCCGCCGAAATCGAGGGCAAGGGATCGATCGAGGACCGTTCGGCGGTGCTCGGTCGAATCGCCGACGCAGTTGATGTGGAGGCGCTGCGGGACGGACCGGCCAACGAGGTATTCCACAACCCGGCCAAGTCGTTGGCCACCAGGATGAGCGGCCGGCGAGTCGTTCTGTGTGGAAGTGGTTCCGTGACAACAGCACTCGCAGAGTTCTCGAGCGTTGCGCTGATGAGCTCCGGCCTGAACGCCGCTGCCGCCGAGATGTCCGAGGTGATTCGTTCGGCGCGTGCACTGTTCGCGCCGGACGCAGCTTCACGTGATTCGGTGTTCCACGACCCCTTCTTTCACGATCCGCAACTCGACGGCGCGCTGCCGACCCCGCCGGCGCGGGCGTTCGTCTTCGCGACCGAATCCACGCGCGGGGAGGCGAGGCGCCGGATGGACGCACTGGCTGACGCCGACCTGGTGGTTGCGGCAGACGAAGACCAGACCAACGTGGTCATATCGGAGATGGAGCAGGTATTCGTGTTGGCGTCTCGAGTAGACATGGCCGCGGCGTACGTGCAGTTGACAGGCGGTGCGAAGTAAGTGCGTGAACTCGAAGGTGCACTTCGTTCTTACGCGTGGGGCTCGCGAACGGCAATTGCCGAACTACGCGGTCTTTCGACTCCGTCGAATCATCCCGAAGCGGAATTGTGGTTGGGCGCGCACCCGGGTGACCCGGCGCGCGTGATCACCGAATCCGGAAGCGAGTCGTTGCTCGAGGTCCTGCACCGCGAACCCGAACGCGAACTCGGCCGTGAGAACCTCGAGGCATTCGGTGAGCGACTCCCATTCCTGCTCAAGCTGCTTGCGGCGGAAGAACCGCTGTCGCTTCAAGCGCACCCCAGCGCCGTTCAAGCCGACGAGGGTTTTCGTCGTGAGAACGCACTCGGCGTTCCCATGGAATCGCCGATTCGCAACTACAAGGACGGCAGCCACAAGCCCGAACTCGTTGTCGCGCTCAGCAGATTCGAAGCGCTTGCCGGATTCCGCGAGCCGACGCGGACTGTCAAATTGCTGCGCGCTCTGGCCGTCGACGAGTTGGAGCCGTACATCGGTCTGCTCGAAGGCCAACCCGATTCCGACGGACTGCGGGCGTTGTTCACGACATGGATCACGCTGCCGTCCACGGTGCTCGGGACCTTGCTCCCTGCCGTACTTGCCGGGTGCATCACCTACGTCGCGCACCACGACGCCGAATTCGTGACCGAGATCCGCACCGCGCTGGAATTGAGCGAGGCGTACCCCGGCGACGCCGGTGTTCTGGCGGCACTGCTGCTCAACCGCGTCACCCTCGAGCCCGGCCAAGGACTGTTTCTCGCTGCCGGCAATCTCCACGCGTATCTCCATGGACTCGCGGTCGAGATCATGGCCAACTCCGACAACGTTCTGCGTGGTGGGCTGACACCGAAGCACGTCGACGTGCCCGAATTGCTGAGGGTTCTGGACTTCGTCGGGGCCGATATCGAAGTGCTCGATCCGGCCCCGTCATCTGGATCAGGTCAGTCAGGATCAGGTAGATACGAGTACGTCACGCCGGCGCCCGAATTTCGTTTGACGCGTCTGGAGTTCGACGCGAATTCCACGGACATCGTCGTCGACGCTTCAGGCCCGCGGATTCTGATCTGCACCGACGGCGCGGTCACTGCGACGTGCGGCACTGACACTCTCGACCTCGATCGAGGCCGAGCGGCGTGGATCGCTGCCGACGAGCCCGCGATACACCTGAGCACACGGACCCCGACTGCGCAGGTTTTCAGTGCCGTAGTCGGAAACTAGGAGACATTGTGTCGGCTCATGGTGGCAAGAAGGCAATTCTGGCGGCCCTCGGAGCCAATGCCGGAATTGCCGTAGCCAAGTTCGCCGGATTCTTGATCACCGGATCGTCGTCGATGCTCGCCGAATCGGTGCACTCGGTGGCCGACACGTCCAATCAGGGTTTGCTGCTCCTGGGGCAGAAGAAGGCAGAACGTGACGCGGATCAACTGCACCCGTTCGGCTACGGGCGCAACCGATACTTCTATTCGTTCGTCGTTGCACTGGTGCTCTTCACCCTCGGTTCGCTGTTCGCGATTTACGAGGGTATTCACAAGATTCAACATCCGGAAGAACTCAATTCGGCTTTCGTGGCAATCGCGATTCTTGTCATAGCGATTTGTCTGGAGGGCTACAGCTTCCGGACCGCAGCGAAGGAATCACGACCGCTCAAGGGAAATGCGTCGTGGTGGAACTTCATCCGAACCTCTCGTAGCCCGGAACTCCCGGTTGTGCTGCTCGAGGACACCGGCGCATTGATCGGTCTCGTCCTTGCACTCGGCGGCGTCGGCCTCACGATGGTGACCGGAAATCCGGTCTTCGACGGCATCGGAACTCTGTGCATCGGTGTCCTGCTCGGCATCATCGCGATCATTCTGATCATCGAAATGCAGTCGCTGCTGATCGGTGAGGGCGCAACGGCGGTGGAGACCGAACTGATCCTCAACGCCCTGGTCGACGGAACTCGTATCGAACGCGTCATTCATTGCAAGACGCAGTACCTCGGTCCCGAGGAGATCCTTGTTGCTGCCAAGGTTGCGGTGCCGATCGGATCGACGATCTCGGACGTGGCGACGGCGATCGACGAGGCCGAGTCTCGCGTGCGCGCTGCAGTGCCTGCGGCGCGGGTGATCTACCTCGAGCCGGACCTGGATCGTCTCAGCGCAGGAGATCGCCCTGAAACAGATCTACAGGCTCCCGACAAACCCTGAACAAAGCTGCGCCTGCGGGCTTAGGCTGATGCCATCTCTCTACTTGCCCATGGTGGGACCTGCTGGTCCCCAGCAAGGAGGCGGCAATGGCTGTCAAGGACGAGCAGGCCGGATCTGGACGGTCGAAGCTGTTTCGAACCAAATCGATCGAGCAGTCCATCAAGGACACCGACGAGCCGGAAACCAAACTCCGGAAAGAACTGAACTCGTGGGATCTCACGGTGTTCGGTGTCGCAGTCGTCATCGGTGCGGGCATCTTCACACTCACGGCTCGGACGGCGGGAAATGTCGCCGGGCCGTCGGTCTCGCTCGCGTTCGTCATTGCCGCCATCGCCTGCGGACTGGCAGCGCTGTGTTACGCCGAATTCGCGTCGACGGTCCCGGTTGCCGGTAGCGCGTACACGTTCTCGTACGCGACATTCGGCGAATTCGTCGCCTGGATCATCGGCTGGGATCTCATCCTCGAATTCGCCTTGGCGTCTTCGGTGGTCGCCAAGGGCTGGTCGCTGTACCTCGGCGAAGTGATGGGCTCACGCAGCCCGATCGTCGAATTGGGGCCGATCTCATTCGACTGGGGTGCGGTGCTGGTGATCGCTGTCATCACGATCCTGCTCGCGACCGGCACAAAACTCTCGTCGAGGGTGTCGCTGGTGATCACGGCGATCAAGGTCGCGGTGGTGTTGCTGGTGATCGTCGTCGGCCTCTTCTACATCGACACCGACAACTACTCGCCGTACATTCCGCCGTCGGAGCCGGGCTCGACGGGAGAGGGCATCCACCAGTCGTTGTTCTCGTACGTGACCGGGGCCGGTGGCAGCACGTTCGGGTGGTACGGATTGCTCGCGGCAGCCAGTCTGGTGTTCTTCGCGTTCATCGGCTTCGACGTCGTCGCCACGACGGCGGAGGAGGCGAAGGAGCCGCAGAAGGCGCTGCCACGCGGCATCCTGGGTTCGCTCTTGATCGTCACGGTTCTGTACGTGGCGGTGACACTGGTGCTGACCGGGATGGTGAAATACACCGAGCTCGAGGGCGATACCTCCAACCTGGCAACGGCATTCGCCTTCCACGACATCACGTGGGCGAAAAACGTCATCTCGTTCGGTGCGTTGGCCGGTCTCACGACAGTGGTGATGGTACTGATGCTCGGGCAGACCAGGGTGCTCTTCGCGATGGCACGCGACGGTCTGATGCCACGACGCCTGGCGCCGACCGGCAAGCACGGAACCCCTGTGCGGATCACGATCTTGGTCGGCGTCGTGGTCGCGGTGCTCGCCGGCGTTTTTCCGATCGGCACCCTCGAGGAAATGGTCAACATCGGCACACTGTTCGCTTTTGTTCTCGTCTCGATCGGGGTTCTCGTGCTCCGTCGGACGCGTCCCGACCTACCTCGCGGATTCAGGGTGCCGCTGGTCCCGCTGGTCCCGATTCTGGCCGTCCTCGCGTGTCTGTGGCTGATGTTCAACCTGTCGGTGGAGACCTGGATGAGGTTCGTGGTCTGGATGGCCCTCGGCGTTGTCATCTATTTTGCCTACAGCAGGCAGCATTCGATGATCGGGAAGCGTGAACGCGGCGAAATCGAGTAAATGTACAAAGATTGTAATTTGTCTATCAATTGTACAAAATCAGTAGTACTGTCTACCTCATAGTGAACTGACTCACAGTTTTCGGGTCGGTCCGAATCGAGGAGGTAGACCGTGTCGACGCACGTGGACTCGCAATCCGGCCAGACGCTCCCGCCCGAGCAGTGGCGTGACAAGAAGAGATACCTCTGGCTGCTCGGCCTCGTGCCGCCGACGGCGGTCTTCATCGCCGTCGGATTGGTCGCGTTGTTCAACAGTCTCGGATGGAATGCGGTCTCGCCGGTGTGGTGGTGGATCGGGCCGCTGCTCGTCTACATCCTGCTCCCGATCCTCGACATCTTCTTCGGCCCGGACGGCGAGAATCCGCCGGACGAAATGATGGAGCGCCTCGAGAACGACAAGTACTACCGGTATTGCACCTACATCTACATACCGTTCCAGTTGGTCAGCCTGGTCCTGGCCTGCTACCTCTTGTCGGCGACCGATCTGTCCTGGCTCGGAATCGACGGGGGACTTGGGCTGATCTCCAAGATCGGTCTGGCGATCAGTATCGGTTGTGTCGCAGGAATCGGGATCAACACCGCACACGAGCTCGGTCACAAGAAGGACGATCTCGAACGCTGGTTGTCGAAGATCACTCTGGCGCAGTCGTTTTACGGCCACTTCTACATCGAGCACAATCGTGGACACCACGTGCGCGTCGCCACGCCCGAGGATCCGGCGTCGTCTCGCTTCGGTGAGAGCTTCTGGACCTTCCTGCCGCGCAGTGTGTGGGGATCTCTGCGCTCGTCGTGGTCCCTGGAAAAGGCCAGACTCGATCGACTGGGTAAGAAGCCGTGGACAATTCGCAACGACGTCCTGCATTCGTGGTTGATGTCCGTCGTACTGTTCGGTGTCCTCGTCGCCGTCTTCGGCCTCTCGGTACTGCCGTTCCTGGTGCTGCAGGCCGTGTTCGGATTCTGTCTGCTCGAAACCGTCAACTACCTCGAACATTACGGACTGAAGCGTCGTCGTCTGGACAGCGGGCGGTACGAGCGTGCAGCACCGGAGCACAGTTGGAACAGTGATCACATCTGCACCAACATCTTCCTGTATCACCTCCAGCGTCACAGCGATCATCACGCGAACCCGACGCGTCGTTATCAGACGCTTCGAAGCATGGACGGTGCGCCCAACCTGCCCAGTGGGTACGCGAGCATGATCATCCTCGCCTACGTTCCACCGCTGTGGCGAAAAGTGATGGATCCCAAAGTCCTTGCGCACTATGGCGGCGACATCACCCGCGTCAACGTTCAGCCGTCCAAGCGTGATCGCATCCTTGCTCGGTACGGAGCAGCGTGATGAGCAGCTATCGATGCCCGGTGTGTGAATACGTCTACGACGAATCGAAGGGTGCACCACGAGAAGGGTTTCCGGCGGGCACGCCGTGGGATGCCGTGCCGGACGACTGGTGCTGCCCGGACTGCGGCGTGAGGGAAAAGCTGGACTTCGAGCCGATGCCGGCAACGGCGGGGAGTGAATCATGAACGACTACAAGCTGTATCAGTGCGCGCAATGCGGCTTCGAGTACGACGAGGCGGTCGGCTGGCCGGAGGACGGTATCGAACCGGGCACTCGCTGGGACGACATTCCCGAAGACTGGAGTTGCCCGGACTGCGGGGCGGCGAAGAGCGACTTCTTCATGGTTGAGGTCGAACGACGGTGAGATGCGTCGGCGTCGAACGGACCTAGGTGCGGCGGTAGTGTCGTCACCATGACTTCGACGCCCACTCGTCTGCCGCAGAAAGAAGCGTCGCGCCTGCTGCTGCGTACGTCGGTGCTCGATTCGATGCGTGAGTTGTTGACCGAGCGCGACTGGTCCGAGGTGACGCTGACGGTTCTGGCCAAGCATGCCGGTGTGAGTCGTCAGACGCTCTACAACGAGTTCGGCTCGAGGCAAGGGCTTGCCGAGGCGTACGCGCTTCGCCTTGCTGACGGCTTCGTCGACGCGGTGGACGAGGCCATGGTGGCGAACGACGGACGTGCAGTCGAGGCATTGACGGCGGGTTTCGGATCGTTTTTCGCCTCCAGTGCAACCGACCCGTTGGTGATCTCTCTGCTCACCGGTGAGGCCAAGCCGGACCTGCTTCGCCTGATCACCACCGACAGTGCGGTCATCATCGAGCGCGCGTCGTCGCGGCTTGCGGAGAGTTTCCAGCGAGGGTGGATTCAGGCGTCACCCGCCGACGCCGGAATTCTGGCCAGGGCGATTGCGCGTCTCGGGCTGAGCTACATTTCGATGCCGCCGGAGTCCGAGGCTTCGGTGGCGGAGGATCTGGGCATACTGCTCGGGCCGTTCATCGACGTGGCGCGCGAGGGCCGCGCAGTAGAGGGGCGGGCGGGAGAGGGCGTCTAACCGATAGCCTGGTACACCGATAGGCTTGTGCAGAGTATGCACGTCAACCAGGAGAGGCAGATGACGACCTCAGTTTCAACAACGCCCGTGGCCGAGAGCCGTAACGGCATCGACTTCAAAGTTGCAGATCTTTCGCTCGCGGAGTTCGGTCGCAAGGAAATCCGTCTGGCAGAGCACGAGATGCCCGGCCTCATGGCGCTTCGTCGCGAATACGCAGAGGTGTTGCCGCTCAAGGGCGCTCGCGTTTCCGGCTCGCTGCACATGACCATTCAGACCGCGGTGCTGATCGAGACGCTGACCGCGCTCGGCGCCGAGGTCCGCTGGGCTTCATGCAACATCTTCTCCACGCAGGATCACGCTGCCGCCGCCATCGTCGTCGGTCCGCACGGCACCCCGGAAGAGCCCAAGGGCGTTCCGGTTTTCGCCTGGAAGGGTGAAACCCTCGAAGAGTACTGGTGGGCAGCCGAGCAGATGCTGACCTGGCCGGGTGAGCCTGCCAACATGATTCTCGACGATGGCGGCGACGCCACCATGCTGGTGCTCAAGGGCGCACAGTTCGAGAAGGCCGGCGTCGTCCCGCCGACGGACGACGACCAGGATTCCGACGAGTACAAGGTCTTCCTTGCACTTCTGCGTCAGTCCCTCGAGTCCGACAAGGGAAAGTGGACGGCAATCGCCGAGTCCGTCCAGGGCGTCACCGAGGAGACCACCACGGGCGTTCTGCGCCTGTACCAGGTTGCCGCTGCCGGTGAACTCACGTTCCCCGCTATCAACGTCAACGACTCGGTCACCAAGAGCAAGTTCGACAACAAGTACGGCACGCGCCACTCGCTGCTCGACGGCATCAACCGCGGCACCGACGTTCTGATCGGCGGTAAGGCTGCGCTGGTCTGCGGTTACGGAGACGTCGGCAAGGGTTGTGCCGAGGCACTTCGCGGCCAGGGCGCTCGCGTCGCGGTCACCGAGGTCGACCCCATCAACGCCCTGCAGGCGCTCATGGACGGCTTCGAGGTCAAGACAGTCGAGCAGGCCATCGGCTGGGCCGACATCGTGATCACGTCCACCGGTAACAAGGACATCATCACGTTCGAGCACATGAAGGCCATGAAGCATCAGGCCATCCTGGGCAACATCGGTCACTTCGACAACGAGATCGACATGGCCGGCCTCGAGAAGTCCGGCGACGTCACGCGGATCAACATCAAGCCGCAGGTCGACGAGTTCACGTTCGCCGACGGCCACTCGATCATCGTGCTGTCCGAAGGCCGCCTGCTCAACCTCGGCAACGCGACGGGCCACCCGTCGTTCGTGATGAGCAACAGCTTCTCCAACCAGGTCATCGCGCAGATCGAACTGTGGACGAAGCCGGACGAGTACGACAACGAGGTCTACCGCCTCCCGAAGCACCTCGACGAGAAGGTCGCCAAGATCCACGTCGAGGCACTCGGTGGCACGCTGACCAAGCTCACGAAGGATCAGGCAGAGTACATCGGCGTCGACGTCGAAGGCCCGTACAAGCCCGAGCACTACCGCTACTGACCCGGTGATTCGTCGCTGAGGATGTAGTGTCCGCCGTCCCCCGGTCTGCGCAAGCAGGCCGGGGGATAGGCTTGTCCGCCGTGGGAACACTGGTGGCATTGGAAGGCCTCGACGGCGCTGGAAAGCGAACGTTGATCGGCAAAGTGGAGAGCGAACTCCGCCGCGGCGGCACGTCGATCGCGACTCTGGATTTTCCGCGGTACGGGAAGTCGATCCACGCGGATCTTGCTGCCGAGGCACTCAAAGGATCGCACGGAGACCTGGCTGAATCCGTGAACGCGATGGCAGTCCTGTTCGCCCTGGACCGCGCGGGTGCGGCGGATCGGATCTCGGACCTGTTGTCCGCCAACGATATTGTTCTCCTCGACCGCTACGTGGCGTCCAACGCCGCCTACAACGCGGCGCGCGCGCATCAGGGCGTGGACGGCGAGATGGTCGCCTGGGTCCGTGAATTGGAGTTGGGTCGACTCGCTCTTCCCGCTCCCGATCTGCAGTTGTACCTCGACGTGCCGGTAGCTCTGGCCGAGCAGCGTGCCCGCTCGCGTGAGGCCGAGGACGCGTCGCGTCAGCTCGACGCCTACGAGCGCGACGGCGGCCTGCAGGCCAGAACCGGTGAGCTCTACAAGCAGTTGGCAGCGACGGACTGGGTCTCGCCCTGGTGGATCGTGGGGCCGGAGACGGACCCGGGCGAACTGGCGCGCAGGCTCGCGGATTTCGCGTGATCGGTCACCCTTGCGGCCGGGATTCGAACTTTCCGGCACAGTAGAGGGAAAGACGCGGCACGCCGCACGGCCTCGTAACGGTCTGATTCATCGCTCCGAGATGCAACGATAGGGATATGAAACCAAGGATTCTGGTTGTCGACGACGACACGGCACTCGCCGAGATGCTCACGATCGTGCTGCGTGGTGAGGGTTTCGATCCCTACGTGGTAGGCGACGGAACCCTGGCGCTCGCGGCAGTGCGTGAGACCCGGCCCGACCTCGTCCTGCTCGATCTCATGCTTCCCGGAATGAACGGGATCGACGTATGCCGAGTTCTGCGTGCGGATTCCGGCGTGCCCATCGTGATGTTGACGGCCAAGACCGACACCGTCGACGTCGTACTCGGCCTCGAATCCGGCGCGGACGACTACATCATGAAGCCGTTCAAGCCGAAGGAGCTGGTGGCGCGGGTGCGTGCTCGCCTGCGCCGTACGGAAGAGGAGCCGGCCGAACTGCTGAGCATCGCCGACATCGTGATCGACGTTCCGGCACACAAGGTCAGCCGCGGCAGCGAGCAGATCTCGCTCACACCACTCGAATTCGACCTGCTGGTCGCATTGGCGCGCAAGCCGCGCCAGGTGTTCACCCGTGAAGTCCTCCTCGAGCAGGTGTGGGGATACCGCCACGCCGCCGACACCCGCCTGGTGAACGTGCACGTTCAGCGTTTGCGCGCCAAGGTCGAAACTGATCCCGAGAATCCCGAAGTGGTTCTGACGGTCAGGGGGGTCGGCTACAAGGCCGGACCGCCGTGAGCGGAGTTTCCAGGTGGCGTCGTCGTCTCAACCGACGGCTGACGCCATTTCTGCGGTGGTGTCACTCGATGAGCAACACCCTCGCGCACACGTGGCGACGCTCGCTCCAATTGCGAGTGGTCGTCTCGACTTTGACGTTGTCCTTGATCGTCATCGTCATTCTCGGTGTCGTGCTGACCAGCCAGATCACCGATCGGCTGTTGGAAACGAAGATCACCGCGGCGACCGAGGAAATGGACCGAGCCCGCGGCATCGTCGAAGACCAACTCGCGGGCGTCGACGATTCGACGGCGCTCAACGTTCAATTGGAAAGCGCTGCATCCGGACTGACGAGCCGTCGAAACCAGACCTCGGGCCAGGCCTCCGGTTCGGCCGGAACCTTCGACCCGGTGCTCATCGTGCCAGGGGACGGGCCGCGCCAGCCGACGAGTTCGGGACCGGTCGATCAGATCCCCGACAACCTTCGCGAGTTCGTCAAACGCGGCCAGATCAGTTACCAATTCGCGACGGTGTCCAACCCGAACGGTTACTCCGGACCCGCGCTGATCATCGGTAGCCCCACCGCGTCGTCGATATCGGGACTCGAGCTGTATCTGATCTTCCCGCTCGCCAGCGAAGACCGAAGTCTGTCTCTTGTTCGAAGCACCCTGCTGATCGGTGGAGCCGTGTTGCTGGTGCTCTTGGCGGCGATTTCGCTGTTGGTTGCCAGACAGGTCGTGCTTCCCATCCGATCGGCCTCGCGAATCGCGGTGCGTTTCGCAGACGGCCGACTCAAGGAACGAATGCCGGTCCGCGGCGAGGACGACATGGCGCGCCTGGCCATGTCCTTCAACGAGATGGCCGAGAGTCTGTCCAAACAGATCACCCAGCTGGAGGAGTTCGGCAGCCTCCAGAAGCGCTTCACCTCCGATGTCAGCCATGAACTGCGCACACCACTGACCACGGTCCGGATGGCAGCCGACCTGATCTACGACGGCAGCGAGAACCTCGACCCCATGCTGCGTCGGTCGTCGGAACTGCTTGTCGCCGAACTGGACAGGTTCGAAGGGCTACTGGCGGACCTCCTCGAGATCTCCCGTCACGACGCCGGTGTCGCGGAACTCGCATCCGAACAACTCGACGTGCGTATGTGTGCGCGAGCGGCCGTTTCCACAGTTCGCCATCTCGCCCGCGAATCCGGCACCGAACTGATCGTGGACATGCCCGACGAGCCCGTCATGGCAGATGTCGATCCGCGCCGCGTCGAACGCATCCTGCGAAATCTCCTGGCCAACGCCATCGACCACGGTGAGGGGAAGCCGATTCTGCTTCGCCTTCGCGCCGACGACAATGCCCTCGCCTTTATCGTCCGCGACAGTGGCGTCGGGTTGCGTCCGGGCGAGGAGAAGTTGGTCTTCAACCGGTTCTGGCGATCGGACCCGTCCCGCGTGCGCCGCAGTGGCGGCACCGGACTCGGCCTCGCGATCAGCGTCGAAGACGCGAATCTGCACGACGGCAAGCTCGAGGCCTGGGGCGAACCGGGAGTCGGCGCCTGCTTCCGGTTGACGCTCTCGCGCACCCGTGGCAAGAAAGTCGTGTCGAGCCCACTGCCTCTCAAGCCGACGACCACAAAGTTCGTCCGCACGCCGAGCGAAGCCGACATCGTCGCCGATACCGTCGGCGAGGTCACGTCGTCCCTGCCGACTCCGCGCGAATCGGACTCGCGGAACGAGTCCAACGGTGGGGATCGATCATGATCGGAACCCGCCGCCGTCTGGCACTTCTCGCAACAACGCTCAGCGTTCTGTTGCTGACCGGCGCGTGCGCGAGTTTGCCGGAATCCTCCTCGCCGCAGGCAATCGGAACTCTGGCAACCGCTGTGCCCGGAACCTCCGTCGAATCACCGGCCTCGGGGCGAGAGCCGGACCTGCTGGTACGTGACTTCGTCAAGGCGAGTACCGATCCGTCCAACCGGCACGCCGCGGCCCGTCAGTACCTGACCAAGGACGCTTCGGCGCGTTGGGACGACGCGGCAAGTGCTGTCATCGTCGACAAGGTCGATGTGCTCTCGGTTTCTCGAACCAGCACCGAAGCCGTCTACACGATTCGTGTGAACAAGGTCGGTCGCCTCGACCCGGGAGGACTGTACGTTCCCGAAGAGGGCAGCTTCGAAGCGAGGATGACCCTGGCGTTGACCGACGGCGAATGGCGGATCAGTGATCTGCCTCCCGGCGTGATCATGGAGCGTCCGCAGTTCCTCGGCGCTTACCAGCGGAAGTCGTTGTTCTTCCTCGACCCCACCAGCCAGACGGTCGTCCCCGATCTTCGCTGGATCTCCGGCGGGCAGGACCAGGTGGCGGCTCAGCTGATCGGTCTGATGATCGACGGACCGAAGGCAGCGCTGGCGCCGGCTGTGCGAAACGAACTGGGCAATGGCGTGTCGGTGATCGGTCCGATCACCAAGGCCGACGGTAAGCCGGGACAGGTCGGAGTCGGTCTCGGTGGTGTGCGCATCAACTTCCGCCTTGACAACCCGATGGATGCTGCTACTCGCGGTTTGTTTGCAGCACAGGTCATTTGGACGCTCGCCAACGCCGATGTGGCAGGGCCGTACGTTCTGGAGATCGACGGCGAACCGCTGGACGCGGCTCATGCCGACGGCTGGACCACCGCCGACGTCGCATCCACCAACCCACTGGCCACCACGAGTGCAACCGTCGGACTGCATGCACTGCGCAACGGTTCACTGGTGAGTGTCACCGAGCAAGAGGCGACTCCGGTGCCCGGTTTCGCAGGCAATGCGGGCAACCTCACGGCGGCTGCTCTCTCACGGGACGGCAAGTTGGTGGCAGCCGTCGCGGACACCGCTCGGCCGGATCCCGGCACAAGATTCGACTTGTCGCTCGGGACATACGGCGAAGGGTCCGTTCCGGTACTCGAAGGCAGCGCCATCACCAGACCCTCGTGGGAGCTGGACAACAACGCGGTCTGGACGGCTGTGAACGGCAATACCGTCGTTCGGGTCGTCCGCGAACCAGGCACCGGCCGGGTGTCGGTCACCAACGTCGACGTCGGGGCCCTGACGTCGGTCGGTTCCACGATCTCGGAACTGCGTCTGTCGCGGGACGGCGTGCGAGCGGCGATGATCATCGACGGCAAGGTCTACCTGGCTGTGGTCGTGCGCACCGCCAGCGGGGTCTACGCCCTGACGAGTCCACGCGCAGTGGCGTCCGGCTTGGGCAGTACCGCGCTCTCACTCGACTGGAGCAACAGCGACACCATCGTGATCGCGCGCAGTGGAGCCGACATACCGGTCGTCCAGGTCGCGATCGACGGCTCACGAATGGACGCGCTGCCGAGTGGAAACCTGACCGCTCCCGTCACCTCCGTGGATGCATCGCCGACCACCGAGTACGTCGCCGACGCGCGTGCGGTGTTCCAACTGAACAACAACGACCCCGCCGGGGATCGCCGCTGGCGTGAGGTGACCGTGCTGACCGGACAGAAGGCGATTCCGGTTCTGCCTGGCTGACGCCTCCGCGCTCTGGTGAATGTCTGCGCTCTGATGCATGTCGGTGCTCAGGTTCATGATTCGGCCATGGGGGACAAGAAATTCGGTGCCGGTCTGCTCGACCTGCTGTTGCCACGCGAGTGTGGTGGGTGTGGCCGCTCGGGGACTCTGTGGTGCGGTGAGTGCGCGGAACTGCTGCGCGATCATCCGCTTCAACTGAGTCCGCGCGTGGATCCGGGCGTGCCCGTCTGGGCACTCGGCCGCTACGACGGCCCCAGGCGGCGCAGTGTGATCGAGATGAAGGAACGGGGTCGTCGGGACCTCGCGATGCCTCTGGGGATCGCTGTGGCCGACGCGTTGGCCACTCTGGAACGGTGGGGCGAGCTCGGCAGCGGGGGTCGTCCGCCGATCGTGCTGGTGCCGGCTCCCACGCGCGCCCGAGCGGCGCGATCTCGCGGGGGTGATCCGGTTCGCCGGATAGCCGAAAGTATGCGCGGAAAGCGGGAAATTGGTTCTGTCGCGGGGCGTCCGGTACGTGTCTGTCCGATTCTCCGGATGACGCGAGGTGTACGTGACTCGGTGGGACTGTCCGCGGCCGACCGGGTGACCAACGTGAACGGTCATGTGTCTCTCGACACCACTGCGATCACTTCGATTGCCGGGGACAGTGACATCGTCCTGCTCGACGACGTCCTCACCACGGGAGCGACTGCGGCAGAGTCGGTTCGGGCCCTCTCGCTCAGTGGGATTCGGACAACTCTCGTGCTTGTCCTTGCAGGGGCTTAGATGAATTTCGTTGGAACAGTGGCACTCGCGCGCGTTACGTACTAGCGTCGGCGGCACACCCGAAAATACTGGTAGGAGGTGGTACTTCGATACTGGTGCCGGGCGGATCCCCTCTCGGTACTTGCAGAATTTGCCGCCGCCCACCGTGGGGCGGGGCCGTAATTGGGAGGTACGAGTGACGACCCCTTCGCAAGCCTCGTTTTTCATCGAGGACGCCACCATCGAGCGTTCCGAGAATGCCGCAGCTCCGAGATCCGACGTCGTAGTCAAGGGACGAAATGTCGAGATCCCCGATCACTTCCGAATCTACGTTTCGGAAAAGCTGGCGCGACTCGAACACTTCGACCCCTCCATATTCCACTTCGACGTGGAACTCCAACATGAACGCAACCGACGACAGGCCAAGAGTTGCCAGCGCGTCGAGATCACCGCTCGAGGTAAAGGCCCGGTGGCCCGAGCCGAAGCGTCCGCAGACAGCTTCTACGCCGCCTTCGAATCGGTGATCGACAAGCTCGAGAGTCGCCTCCGTCGAACCAAGGACCGCAAGAAGGTCCATTACGGCGACAAGCGACCGGTGTCCGTCGCGGAGGCAACCGCCTCCCTCGTCGACGCAGACTCACTCGGAGTCACACCGGACATTTCGCTGAACGGTCAAGAGCCGGACGAGTACGACGGCCCGGGACGCGTGGTCCGCACGAAGGATCACCCGGCCGAGCCGATGACCATCGACGACGCTCTCTACGAGATGGAACTGGTCGGACACGACTTCTTTCTCTTCCATGACAAGGAGTCGGACAAGCCGTCCGTCGTCTACCGTCGTCACGCTTTCGACTACGGATTGATCCGCCTGACATGACCCAATCGGTGGTGGGTTTGCTCGCTCGCCGCCGGTAGCGCCTACCATGGAATCCGGCCGGAGTTTTCGGACCCCGGCCGGATTTTCAGTGTGTGACCCCCTGTCGCCGAAGATTGAGGACGAAGAAGACTGTGCCGTCGCTGTCGCTATCGAAGCTGCTCCGTGTTGGTGAAGGTCGCATGGTCAAGCGGCTCAAGCACATCGCCGAGCATGTGGAATCTCTGTCGCCCGATGTCGAAGGCCTGACAGACGAGCAACTCAAAGCCAAGACCACCGAGTTCCGTGAGCGCTATGCCGCCGGGGAAACTCTCGACGAGTTGCTGCCCGAGGCATTCTCGGTTGCCCGCGAGGCGTCGTGGCGCGTGATCGACCAGAAGCACTTCCACGTGCAGATCATGGGCGGCGCGGCCCTGCACTTCGGCAACGTCGCCGAGATGAAGACCGGTGAGGGCAAGACCCTGACCTGTGTTCTTCCGGCATACCTGAACGCGATCGCGGGTGACGGCGTCCACGTGGTGACGGTCAACGACTACCTCGCCAAGCGTGACTCCGAGTGGATGGGCCGCGTTCACCGCGCCCTCGGCCTCGAGACCAGTGTGATTCTCTCGGGCATGACGCCGGCCGAGCGCCGCGTCGCCTACGCAGCCGACATCACGTACGGCACCAACAACGAGTTCGGCTTCGACTACCTGCGCGACAACATGACGCATTCGTTGGACGACCTGGTCCAGCGTGGCCATGCGTTTGCCATCGTGGACGAGGTCGACTCGATCCTCATCGACGAAGCCCGAACCCCCCTCATCATCTCGGGCCCGGCCGACGGCTCCAGCAAGTGGTACAGCGAGTTCGCGCGCATCGCGCCGCTGCTGAAGAAGGACGTTCACTACGAGGTCGACATCCGCAAGCGCACCATCGGTGTGCACGAGGCGGGCGTCGAACTGGTCGAGGACCAGCTCGGTATCGACAACCTGTACGAAGCCGCGAATTCGCCGCTGGTGAGCTACTTGAACAACGCGATCAAGGCCAAGGAGCTCTACACCAAGGACAAGGACTACATCGTCCGCGACGGTGAGGTCATCATCGTCGACGAGTTCACCGGCCGCGTGCTGGTCGGCCGCCGCTACAACGAGGGCATGCACCAGGCGATCGAGGCCAAGGAGAAGGTGGAGATCAAGGCGGAGAACCAGACCCTTGCCACCATCACCCTGCAGAACTACTTCCGTCTGTACGACAAGTTGTCGGGCATGACGGGTACCGCCGAGACGGAAGCTGCCGAGCTTCACCAGACTTACACGCTCGGTGTGATCCCGATCCCGACCAACCGTCCGATGGTCCGAGTCGACAACGGCGACCTCATCTACAAGACCGAGGAAGCCAAGTTCGACGCGGTGGTCGACGACGTCGTCGAGCGCCACGAGAACGGCCAGCCCGTCCTGATCGGTACGACCAGCGTCGAGCGCTCGGAGTACCTGTCCAAGCAGTTCACCAAGCGCGGCGTTGCCCACAACGTCCTCAACGCCAAGTTCCACGAGAAGGAAGCGACCATCATCGCCGAGGCCGGTCGCTCCGGCGCGGTCACGGTCGCGACCAACATGGCCGGCCGCGGTACCGACGTCGTGCTCGGTGGTAACCCGGACATCATCGCGGACATCGCGCTGCGCAAGAAGGGCCTCGACCCGGTCACGACGCCGGACGAGTACGAGGCAGCCTGGGACGCAGTCCTGGACGAGGTCAAGGCTGAGGTCAAGGCAGACGCCGAAAAGGTCCGCGATGCCGGCGGCCTGTACGTCCTGGGCACCGAGCGTCACGAATCGCGCCGAATCGACAACCAGTTGCGTGGTCGTTCCGGACGTCAGGGTGATCCCGGCGAATCGCGGTTCTATCTCTCGCTCGGTGACGAGCTCATGCGCCGTTTCAACGGTTCGGCACTCGAGTCGATCATGACGCGCCTCAACCTGCCCGACGACGTCCCGATCGAAGCCAAAATGGTCTCGAAGGCCATCAAGAGCGCTCAGACCCAGGTGGAGCAGCAGAACTTCGAAATTCGCAAGAATGTCCTCAAGTACGACGAGGTCATGAACCAGCAGCGAACGGTCATCTACAAGGAGCGCCGCCAGATCCTCGAGGGTGAGGACATGGAAGGCCAGGTCGAGCAGATGATCACTGACGTGGTCACCGCCTACGTCGACGGTGCCACCGCCGAGGGATACGTCGAGGACTGGGATCTCGAGCAGCTGTGGACGGCGCTGAAGACGCTGTACCCGGTCGGCATCGATCACAAGACGTTGGCCGGGGAGGACGGCGCAGGCATCAACAGTGACCTGAGCCGTGACGACCTGCGAACCGCTTTGCTCGAAGACGCCCACGCGGCGTACAAGAAGCGCGAAGCCGAGATCGATGCGATCGCCGGCGAAAACGGTATGCGTGAACTCGAGCGTCGTGTCTTCCTCTCGGTCCTGGACCGTAAGTGGCGTGAGCATCTCTACGAGATGGATTACCTCAAGGAGGGAATCGGTCTGCGTGCGATGGCCCAGCGCGATCCGCTGGTCGAGTACCAGCGCGAGGGTTACGACATGTTCATCGGCATGCTCGACGGATTGAAGGAAGAGTCCGTCGGATTCCTCTTCAACCTGCAGGTCGAAGCAGCTCCGGCTCAGCCCGCAAGTGGAATTTCCGTCACCGCGGGCTCTGCCGCCGCGGCGTCCGCCACGGCGCCCAAGCCGCTCCCCACGCAGGAAGCTGCGGCCAGGACTGCCGGAACTGCTGCCCCGACGGCGTTGCGCGCCAAGGGACTTGACGACGAAGGTCCGTCGCGTCTGACGTACACCGGCCCGGACGAGGACGGCAAGGCAAAGGCAACACGTGACTCGGCTGCCGACACCGGCGACGGTGCCGCCTCTCGTCGCGAACGTCGTGAAGCAGCACGGACGCAGTCGAAGAGCAATCGAGCTCCGAAGTCCAAGCGCAAGCGCTGAGGTATTAGCGCAGTCAGTACTCGGCAGGCTGGACGGTCACACCACGTGTAGTGCGGTGACCGTCCAGCCTGTTTCGTCTGTGTGGTCGATCCGGCCTGCGACGGCAAAAGTCTGCGTGCCTCGTGTGTACGTCGCACAGACTTCGGCGGTACTCTCCGACACTGCTTGAACGTGGGTGCGGTGAACGGCCGCGCCGCCCAGCTTCCGGGCCGAGAAATTCGAAGTGTAAAGTCGCGCAACAACTTCCAGGACGGACGGCGTCAACACGCCCTTGAGCTGCCGCGGATTTCGTCGTCGGTCGACGGTTTCGAGAACCAGACGTAGTGATCGGTTCCAGAAGATGTCGGCACCTACCGGCCGCGGTTCCGGAGCGTGAGTGAACCCGGTACTGGGCGACGTTCCGTTGTGTGGCGTCTTTCGCGGGCGACGCAGCATCCGGTCTGTTCGGCACTGCGTTCGGTCTGGCCGGCACTGTGGCCGCGACAGCACGACGGTATGCGGGTGAGGCTCGAATTGCGGCGCCGGCTCGAGAACGATCTTGCAGTCCTGCTCCATGACATCCCCCCGGATGATCCTGCGTCCGAGACAGCTGTCTCGGACTTCGCTCCCCCGAGCGATGGTGAGAAGCATGACACGAATCGCTCGAGATGTCGCCGTGATCACCATCGCGACTTAGGGTGATGGCGTGCGGGGACTTCTGTTGGATGTCGGTGGCGTGTTGTTCGGTCCGGGATCGGATCTCGACGGCTTGAGCGCGGTCGTGCGCGCGGTGAAGGCCCGCGGAATCGTGACGGGAATCGTCAGCAACGATCCCGGCGGCGCCAGTGCTCAGTGGTTGCGGGATCTCGGCGACGGGGTCTTGGTCGACGACGTGATCTTGTCCGGTGATGTCGAGATGGCGAAGCCCGACGCCGAGATCTATCTGTTGGCAGCGAGTCGTTTGGGCGTCGAGCCGGAGGATTTCGTTTTCGTGGATGATCTCGAAATCAACGTCCGGGCGGCTGTGGCCGTCGGGATGGTCGGGGTCCATCACGTCGGCTCGGAATCGACCATCGAGGAGTTGTCGATTCTGTTCGATCTCGGCGAAGGAGAGGACACGAAGCCATGGTGAACAGACTGACGACTCAGGATGCCGCTTTCTACTTCCTCGAAGCCGGGACGACGCCGATGCATGTCGGCTCGTTGGGGATCTTCAGGCAACTGCGAAACGGGATCGATCACGAGGAGTTGCTTCGACTTGTCGAAGAGCGGCTCGGATCGGTTCCGCGTTACCGCCAGCGAGTGCGTGAGGTGGCGTTCGGTCTGGCCCGCCCGGTATGGGTGGACGACTCGGATTTCGACATCACTTATCACGTTCGCCGATCTGCTCTGCCCAAACCGGGTTCCGACGAACAGCTGATGGATCTGATCGCGCGGCTGACGTCGAGACCACTCGACAGCACGAGGCCGTTGTGGGAGATGTACCTGGTCGAGGGGCTGACCAGAAACAGATTTGCCATCTTCACGAAGTCTCATTCGTCGTTGGTGGACGGCGAGGCGGCTCCAGAGATCAGTCAGGTGATCTTCGATCCGGAGAAGAATCGAGCGCCAGGCCCCGAAGAATTGTGGATGCCCGCCAGGCCGCCGAGCGATACCAGCTTGTTGGTCAGTGCACTGGCGGATCTCGTGACGAGCCCGGGGGAGGGGATCGCACGGGCGCGTGCAGCGTTCAACGACGTGACCACGTCCGTCACCGAGGCTGTGAGTGCACTCGGGAAACTCGCGGAAGTGGTTCGAACGGCGACGCAGGTAGCCCCGTCGAGCCCGCTCAACGCCACCATTTCGCGCAATCGACGCCTTGCGGTGGCCAAGACGTCTCTGGAGGACTATCGACGCATTCGTGCGCGGTACGGGTGCGAGATCAACGACGTGATTCTGACCGTCATCGCAGGTGCGATGCGGAACTGGTTGCTCTCGCGCGGTGAACCGGTGACCGAGGCGACCATCGTGCGAGCGATGGTGCCCATGTCGGTCTACACCGACGGCCCGGAGAGTCCTGACGTCGACGATCCGCAAGCGCCCGGACATGTTTCCTCGTTCCTCATCGACCTGCCTGTCGGTGAACCCAACGCGGTGGTTCGGCTCTCGCACGTGGCCCATGCGACGGAGGCATTCGCGCGTCAGGGTCGGCGGGTCACCGCGCAGACGATGGTGCGAATGTCCGGGTTTGCGCCGGCGACGCTGCATGCGATGAGCTCCCGCGCGGCCAGTAGTCTGTCGCAGCGAATGTTCAACTTGATGATCACCAATGCGCCAGGGCCGCAATTTCCGCTTTACCTCGGTGGTGCTCGGATGCTCGAGATGTATCCCGTGTCGCCACTGCTCAAGAATCAGACACTCAGCATCGCCCTGACGTCGTACGACGGAAATGTCTACTACGGTTTGAATGCCGACCGTGACGCGATGTCGGACGTCGACGTCGTTCGTTCGCTGATCTTCGAGTCACTCGAGGAATTGACGGATGCGAGTCGGTGACGAACGAGCATGAAGGTGGTCTCATGAGGGTGTACGTACCGGCGACGGTCGAGATTTTGCAGCAGTTGGTCGCAGATCAGGAGTTCGACCCGATGAGCCGGACGGCTTTTGCGGTCACCCCGACTCTGCGTGAGTCGTACGCGGCGGGGGACGACGACGAGTTGGCCGAGGTCGCCATGGGTGAGGCTGCGCGTGCGTCGCTGCGACTGATCGCCGGAACCGAGGGTGACGTCACCTTCCGGCGTGCTGTCGTTGCCGCCGACGTCGACGATGCCGATGTGAAGTTACGGCCCGATCTCGACGATTCGGTAGTCCGATTGGCGGGTCCTGTCACGATGGCTCAGGTTGCATCTGTGCATGTCGACCTCGAACAGGCAGAATCGGACATCGAGCGCGCTGCTGGCATAGTCGACGCGGCGGATCTCGGTGACGCCGATGCCGAGTTCACGCTCGGTGACGCGGAGGACCACGAGTTGGCGTGGTACGCCGCGCAGGAGTTGCCGTTCTTGCTCGACCTGCTGTGAATGTGCTTACCGTGAAGTAACCTACGGTACCGTAACCTGATAACCTACGGTACCGTAGGCAGTGGGTTCGGAAGGTGAGAGGTGGAGGTCTGATGGGTCTGAAGGACTGGATCGAGGCACCGGCAGCGTCGGTAGTTCCGGCAGCGCGGTCGAAGCTCAATCTGCTTCGCGGTGCGGCGGCTCGGCTGACCACACCATTGCTTCCCGACGACTATCTGCACCTCGCGAATCCTTTGTGGTCCGCCCGCGAGCTGCGCGGCCAGATCGTCGAAGTCCGGCCCGAGACCACGGACTCGGCGACCATCGTCATCAAGCCGGGTTGGGGATTCGACTTCAACTACCAGCCGGGGCAGTACATCGGCATCGGTCTGCATATCGACGGCCGTTGGCATTGGCGGTCGTACTCACTTACCTCGCCTCCCAACTGGGAGAACAAGCGCATTTCCATCGCGGTCAAGGCCATGCCCGAGGGCTTTCTCTCGAGCCACCTCGTCAGCGGGGCCGTGCCGTCGGGAACCATCGTTCGACTGGCCACGCCTTCGGGCAACTTCGCGTTGCCGGATCCGCCACCGGAGAAGATCCTGTTCATCACCGCCGGCAGTGGCATCACTCCGGTCATGGGCATGTTGCGGACGATGAACCGGCGCGGTCAATTGCCCGACGTCATGCACATCCACTCGGCTCCGACGGAATCCGACGTGATGTTCGCCGACGAACTCACAGCACTGCACGCCGAGCACGAGGACTTCGTGAGCCACGTTCAACTCACGCGACGTGACGGAAAGTTCAAACTCAGTTCTCTCGACACGGTCTGCCCCGACTGGCGCGAGCGCCACACCTGGGCGTGCGGACCCCTCCCGTTGCTCGACGAGCTCGAAGACGTCTGGAAGGCGGAAGGCATCGAGGATCGACTCCACATGGAGCGGTTCGCCGTATCGCGCATCGACGCTTCGGCCGACGGTGGCACGGTCACGTTCGAGAAGTCGGGTAAGACGATCACCGTCGACGGTGCGACGACGCTTCTGGAGGCGGGCGAGCAGTCCGGTGCCTTGATGCCGTTCGGTTGCCGCATGGGCATCTGCCAGACGTGTGTCGTACCTCTCGTTGCCGGCCACGCGATCGATCTACGCTCGGGGAAACAGCACGCGGAGGGCGAGCGCATCCAGACGTGCATCTCCGCCGCCGCCGGCGACTGTACGCTGGACGCATAGCTTCTAGGCACACGGAGGACCACGGTGGCCATCACCGATATCAAAGAGTTTTCGCACCTCACCGAGGCCGATGTCGAAGCTCTCGGACGTGAACTCGATCAGATTCGACTCGACATCGAAGACTCTCGTGGGATCCGGGACGCCCGCTACATTCGTCGCGTCATTCGCGTCCAGCGGGCGTTGGAGCTCGGCGGGCGTATCGCATTGTTCGGCAGTCGGTACCGACCGGCATGGTTGGTCGGCACGACCCTGCTGAGCCTGTCGAAGATCATCGAGAACATGGAGCTCGGGCATAACGTCATGCACGGGCAATGGGACTGGATGAACGATCCCGAGATTCACTCCGTCTCGTGGGAGTGGGATCAAACCGGTCCTTCCGAGCATTGGAAGCGCGCCCACAACTACCAGCACCACACGTACACCAACGTCGTCGGTATGGACGAGGATCTCGGTTTCGGGATTCTGCGTATGACTCGTGACGAGCCGTGGAAGCCGATCAACCTCTTCCAGCCGATCGCCAACGTGATCTTGGCGGCCACGTTCGAGTGGGGCATCGCGCTGCACGACCTCACGGCGGCAGCCGAGTTGGAGGGCGCGGAAAAGGGGCAGTTGAACTCGCAGGCGAACAAAGACTTCGCGCGCAAGATCTTTCGTCAGGTGGGCAAGGACTTCATCTTGTTCCCGGCGCTGACGGGGCCGGCGTGGAAGTCGACCATGTCGGCCAATGCGACCGCGAACCTCGTGCGCAACCTGTGGGCGTACGTCGTCATCTTCTGTGGCCACTTCCCGGACGGTGCCGAGAAGTTCACGGTTGCCGAATTCGAGCAGGAGACTCGTCACGAGTGGTACCTGCGCCAGATGCTCGGTAGTGCGAACTTCAATTCCGGCAAGCTCATGGGACTCATGAGCGGCAATCTGAGCTACCAGATCGAGCACCACGTGTTTCCCGATCTGCCGAGCAACCGCTATCCCGAAATCGCTGTGAAGATGCGTGCATTGTGCGAGAAGTTCGATCTCCCGTACACCACCGGTTCGCTCTTCAAGCAGTATCTTCTGGCTCTGCGCACCATCCACAAGTTGGCTTTGCCGGACAAGTGGCTGACCGCAACCTCGGACAATGCTCCGGAAACGTCTTCGGAACTGCGGTTCCGCGACTCGGGATTCCGGGACGCAGCCATGGCGATGGTCGAGGACCTTCGTACCGATCCGATCACCGGTAAGCGTCTCGGTTTGTTGACCGCACTCAAGTCGCAGGCCCGTTCCCGCATGCCGAAGCGCCGGAAGTGATATAGGTTACATCGGGAAAAACCTAACCTACGGTGCCGTAAGTTACGCTACAGTAGGTGCAGTTGATCTGAACGATTCGAATCGATGATCGTTCTGCACTTACTACTTTGCGCCTAACTCACTGCTAGGAGGCTTTCCATGGCGATTGCAGATGTCAAGGAATACGCACATCTCACGGACGCCGACATCGAAGCGCTCGGCCGCGAACTCGACGCGATTCGTCGCGACATCGAGGAGTCGCGCGGCGAGAAGGATGCGCGGTACGTGCGCAACGTCATTCGTCTGCAGCGTTCGCTCGAAATCGGCGGCCGCGCAGTGCTTTTCGCCAGCCGTCGCCGTCCGGCGTGGCTCGCCGGAGTTGGCCTGCTGACGCTCTCGAAGATCATCGAGAACATGGAACTCGGGCACAACGTGATGCACGGGCAGTGGGACTGGATGAACGACCCGGAGATCCACTCCACCTCGTGGGAGTGGGACGTCACCGGCCCGTCTGCGCACTGGAAGCAGACCCACAACTACCTGCATCACAAGTACACCAACGTCCTCGGAATGGACGACGACGTCGGATACGGACTCCTCCGCGTCACCCGCGATCAGCGCTGGAAGCCCTTCAACGCCGGCAACCTGGTCTACAACACGCTGCTCGCGCTGTTCTTCGAGTACGGCATCGCCGCACAGCACCTCGAGCTCGGCAAGGTGGCCAAGGGCCGCGCCGACAAGGAAGAGACGCAGCGCAAGCTCCGTGAGGTCGGCGAGAAGATCGGCAAGCAGGTCCTGCGCGACTACGTCATCTACCCGGCCATCACCGGCCCGGCGTGGAAGAGCACGTTGTCGGCCAACTTCACCGCCAACACTCTGCGGAACGTGTGGACCAACGCGGTCATCTTCTGCGGCCACTTCCCGGACGGTGCCGAGAAGTTCACCAAGGAAGACATCGACAAGGAAACGCAGGCTCAGTGGTACCTGCGTCAGATGCTCGGCAGCGCCAACATCGAGGGCAGCGCGCTCATGGACTTCATGACGGGCAACCTGAGCTACCAGATCGAGCACCACCTGTTCCCCGATCTGCCCAGCAACCGCTACAAGGACATCGCGGTCACGGTGCGTCAGCTCGCGGACAAGTACGACTTGCCGTACACGACGGGCCCGCTTGCCGTGCAGTACGCCAAGTCCTGGCGAACCATCGCCAAGCTGTCGCTGCCCAACAAGTACCTCAAGGACACCGTCGACAATGCGCCCGAGACGGCGTCGGAGCGGATGTTCGACGGCGAACTTACCTCGACTGTCGATCCCGTGACCGGGCGTCGCAGTGGCCTCAAGAGCGCCATCGCACGTAAGCGCAAGAGCGGAAAGCTGCGCAGCCTCCTCGGCCTGCGCTGATCGTCGACTGCGCTGATCGTCGACTGCGCTGACCGTAGACAGCAAGCGGCCCGACACCATTCGATGGTGTCGGGCCGCTTTGCTGTTCTCGCCCGGAACGTCGCTCGGGGGCGCTCAGTACTGATCGTTGGACTTGATCGCTTCCAGCAGTTGTCGCACAGCGACGACGCGTCGAGCTGATTTGCCCTCCAGCAGGTCGAGCTTGCATTCGGGATCTGCCGGCGGTCCGAGGTGCGTGCATCCGCGCGGGCAATCCTCGATCGCCGCAGCGAGATCCGAGAACGCCGCCACCACGTTCTCGGGCGAGATGTGCGCCAGACCGAACGAACGGATGCCCGGGGTGTCGATCACCCAGCCGCCACCGGCGAGCGGGAGTGCCACCGATTGCGTCGACGTGTGCCGGCCCTTGCCGACGCCGGATACGATGCCGACCGCTCGATTGGCATCGGGGACAAGGCGATTGACCAGTGTCGACTTTCCGACGCCGGAATGTCCGATCAGGGCGGTCAACTTGTGCTCGAGGATCTGCGTCAGTTCGTCCAGGGGATCGTCGCGACCGGCGACGACCACTTGGATGTCGAGGTCGGCGAACGTGCTCGCGAATTCCTCCGGCGGTTCGAGGTCGCTCTTGGTCAGGCAGACGATCGGCGTCAGGCCACCCACGTAGGCGGCGACCAGTGCGCGCTCGACGAAGCCGGTGCGCGGTGGGGGATCGGCGAGTGCCACGACGATGAGAAGCTGCTCCGCGTTCGCGACGACGATACGTTCGAAGGGATCGGTGTCGTCGGCGGTCCGTCGCAGAACCGTCGAACGCTCGGAGACCCGGACGATGCGCGCCAGGGTGTCGGTTTTGCCCGACAGATCGCCGACTATGTCCACCTGATCGCCGACGACGATGGGGGTTCGGCCAAGTTCGCGGGCGCGCATCGTGACGATCAGCCGGTCGGGATCGCCGCCGAGGACGCAACCCCAACGGCCACGATCCTTCGACACCACCATCCCCGATTCGGCCGAGAGATGTTCGGGCCGAGTCTTCGTACGGGGGCGGGATCCGCGCCCCGGGCGTACCCGGACGTCGGACTCGTCGTACTGCCGCGGACTCAGAAGCTTGCCTTCGGTGTCGCCGGCGAACTCTCGAGCATGTCGATCCACATGTTCTCGAAGCCCGGCAGTGTCTTGGCTGTGGTTCCGACATCGTCGACCTCGACACCGTCGACGACCAGGCCGATGATGGCGCCGGCTGTTGCCATGCGGTGGTCGGCATACGAGAGCCATTGTCCGCCATGGAGTTCCGCGGGAACGATCGTCAGGCCGTCATCGGTTTCGGTGACGGAGCCGCCGAGTTTGTTGATCTCGTCGGCGAGGGCGGCGAGACGGTCTGTCTCGTGCCCGCGCAGGTGCGCGATTCCTCGTAGATGCGAGGTGCCCTCGGCGAGAGCGGCCAGGGCCGCCACGGTGGGGGTCAGCTCTCCCACGTCGTGGAGGTCGATGTCGATGCCGCGCAGTTTCTCCGGGCCGCGGACGGTCAGGACACCATCGGCGAGAGTGACGTCGGCCCCCATCGAGGCGAGGATCCCGCGGATCGCGTCGCCGGGTTGCGTCGTCGACGACGGCCACATCGGGACGCTGACGGTTCCGCCGGTCACTGCGGCAGCGGCCAGGAACGGTGTGGCGTTGGAGAGATCGGGTTCGATCGCCCAGTCCACGGCGCGCACCGGCCCCGGTGCCACACGCCAGGTGTCCGCGTCACCGCCCGTGGCTGGCGTCGTCACGGAAACTCCGGCCTCGCGGAGCATCTCGACGGTCATGTCGATGTGTGGCATGGACGGGACGGGCTTGCCGTCGTGGTGAACGGTGACACCCTCTTCGAACGCAGCAGCCGAGAGCAGGAGACCGGAGACGAACTGCGACGAACCGGATGCGTCGATGGTGACCGTCCCGCCGCGTAGGGATCCGGTTCCGGTGACGGTGAACGGGAGTGCGTCACCCTCGATCCGAGCGCCGAGACCGCGCAGTGCTTCCAAGATGGTGCCGAGCGGTCGTGTGCGTGCTTGCTCGTCGCCGTCGAAGTGGACGATGCCGTCGGCCATCGCGGCGAGTGGCGGCAGGAAGCGCATCACGGTGCCGGCCAGGCCGCAGTCGACCTCGCCGCCGCGCAGGGGTCCAGGGGTGATGCGAAGCGTGGTCGCATCACCGGCTTCCTCGACGCCGATGCCGAGGTCACGCAGAGCTGCGATCATCAGGTCGGCGTCACGGCTGCGGAGTGCACCGGTGATCGTGGACGGGCCATCCGCAAGTGCGGCCAGAATCAGAGCTCGATTGGTGATGGACTTGGATCCGGGCAGCGTCACCACTGCATCGACGGGTGCTTGGGCCCTCGGGGCGCTCCACAGACTCAGACTCACATGGTCCATCTTCTCTCATCGGTGGGGGAATGGTCGAAACCGTGCCACCCTGGGTGTCATGTGCGGAAGGTATGCGACCACAGCGGACCCGGCCACCCTGGCGGTGGAACTCGACGCGCTCGACGAGACCGACCACTCGGCGCCCGTCGAAGCCGATTACAACGTGGCCCCCACGACCGAGGTGTTGACCGTCGTCGAACGCCACGATCGGGAGAACCCCGACAGCGATCCGACCAAGAGGATTCGGCGGATGCGGTGGGGATTGGTGCCGTCGTGGACCAAGGAACTGGGCAAAGGCCCGGTCCTGTTCAACGCCCGCGCCGACTCGCTGGCGGAGAAGCCGGCGTTTCGGACCGCCTTCAAGTTCAAGCGTTGCCTGGTCCCCATGGACGGGTGGTACGAGTGGCAGACCGAGGCCACCGGCGGGAAGAAGGCAGCGAAGATTCCTTACTACATGCACCCCGACGACGGATCACGGCTGTTCATGGCGGGCGTGTGGTCTGCCTGGCGGGACCCGAGTGTCGAGAACGCGAGCCCCGTTCTGAGCTGCTCGATCGTCACGGTCGACTCTCTCGGTCACCTCGAGCAGGTTCACGACCGCATGCCCCTCGCCCTGCCTCGTGACCGCTGGGAGGCGTGGCTCGATCCCGACAACACCGTCGATTCGGCTCTGCTCGAACCGGTACCGGACCTCTTCGAGCGGATCGACGTCGATCGAGTCCGGCCGCTGGTCAACAGTGTCAAGAACAACGGGCACGAGTTGATCGAGCCGGACGTCGACCGTGCCGGCGAGCAGATCAGCCTGCTCTAGCAGTCAGCCGAGAGCCCAGGTAACGGTCACTTCGAACGAGACCTGCTGGGTTCCCGGGGCGAGAACCATGTCGGACATCGAGGCGTCGGGAGCGCGCATGGTCTGACCGCCACTCGTGTCGTGTGCCTCGGTGATGGTCACGACGTTTTCGAGCGACGTCCCGGACAGATCCGCGTACTGCTCGGCACGGTTCTTCGCGTCCTCGAAGGCACGGGTGCGAGCGTCGGCCAGAAGCTGAGAGTCGTCGTCGATGGCGAAGGCGACGTTACCGAGCCGTGCCGCGTTTCCGCCCGCCGCGATGCCGGCGTCCAGGACAGAAGAGGCCTTGTCGAGATCGCGGACGACGATTCGTACCGAGTTGGTCGCCCGGTAGCCGGTCACGTTGCCGCCGACGAACGGT
Organism: Rhodococcus sp. MH15; assembly: GCF_019266045.1. NCBI lineage: Bacteria > Bacillati > Actinomycetota > Actinomycetes > Mycobacteriales > Nocardiaceae > Rhodococcus > Rhodococcus sp. MH15. Next base: position 1,006,507 of record NZ_LPNP01000061.1, on the reverse strand, counting down.
CCGCCGCTGGCGTCGTACTGCGGCTGGACGGACAGATCGCTTGTCTGCACGTCCTCGGGGGCAACCCCGGCGGCGACTATCGCGTCGATCATCTGACGGGCCTTGTCATTCGCCTCGGAGACCGCTCCCGATACATCCGGGGCAACCACCTCGATGCCGATGTCGGCATTGAGGATGTCCGGCGCCCCGCGGACCTGCCCTGATCCGACTACCGTGACTTCCTTGGCGGCATTGTCCGAACTCCCGCAGGCCGTCAGCGAGACGGTGAGAGCTGCCGTCGCAGCGGTCAGTGCAAGAGTTTTCAGGTGTGGTCGCATGGTGAGACCGTAGCGACCGGATACTCAGCCCGCCGTGATTTGCGCCGTGACCGCGCCACTGAGCTGCGCGAGGTCCGTCGGAGCCAGCTCGATTTCGAGGCCGCGTCGGCCGGCGCTGCAGAGAACGCGGTCCCAGTCGAGCGCCGACGCATCGATCACGGTCGGCAGTTTCTTGCGCTGGCCGAGCGGTGAGATACCGCCGAAGACGTAGCCGCTCGAGCGCTCGGCTTCGGCGCGATCGGCCATGACGGCTTTGCTCGCACCGAGGGCAGCGGCTGCAGCCTTGAGGGAGAGCTTGTCCGGGACCGGCAGAACCGCGACGGCGAGCTTGCCGGTGTCGAGTTTGACGACCAAGGTCTTGAAGATCTGGGCAGCCACGACACCTGTCGACTCTGCCAGTGCAGTGACCGCCTCGTCGCCGAAAGATTCGGCGCGAGGATCGTGGTCGTAGCTGTGGACGCGGTGCGGTGTCTTCGACTTGTCGAGAAGTACGGTCGCAGGGGTCGCTGTTCCGGCCATGAGGAACACCCTATGTGGATCGCCGACAGGTGCATCCGACCAGGCCGGGAACAGAGTCGCTGACTCCCGTGTTGGTACCAGTTGATGAAACTTGTCCCGAGAAGCGAAGGAGCGACCGTGCTGGCTGTGTGTGAGCCACCACCGGCCCGTGGGTCGGATCTTCAGTTGGCGGTAACCTTGATCCCTACGGCTAGTGAAGGGATCAGAGTGCTGGAACACGACCGGCCCAAGGACGAACCGTCAGGGGTAGCTGAACCTATCGACGGCGCAGTGTCCGAAACGCCCGAAACTGCGGATGAGTTGATTGCCCGGTTCGAGCGCGACGCGCTCCCGCTGCTCGACCAGTTGTACGGCGCTGCCCTGCGCATGACGCGGAATCCGGCTGATGCCGAGGATCTCGTGCAGGAGACGTACGTCAAGGCGTACACCGCTTTCCGTTCGTTCCGTGCCGGTACCAACCTGAAAGCCTGGCTGTACCGGATTCTCACGAACACCTACATCAACTCGTACCGCAAGAAGCAGCGCCAACCCGCGCAGTATCCAACGGACGAGATCACCGACTGGCAGTTGGCCGCCACCGCCGAGCACACTTCGACGGGGCTGCGATCGGCCGAGGTGGAGGCGCTCGACGCGTTGCCTGACGACGACATCAAGGCGGCGCTGCAGTCGCTTCCCGAGGAATTCCGTATGGCCGTGTACTACGCCGATGTCGAAGGATTCCCGTACAAGGAGATCGCGGAGATCATGGGCACACCCATCGGAACGGTGATGTCGCGACTGCACCGTGGTCGCAAGCAATTGCGTGGTCTTTTGGCCGATGTCGCAAAAGACCGGGGATTCAATCGGGACGGCGCGGTCGACACAGCCACAGTCGCAGCCACCGAGACGGAAGGTGTCACACGATGAGTGAGCAGGACGAATTCGAAAGGCTCGACTGCTCGGCAGTCATCGCCGACGTCTGGTTGATGCTCGACGGTGAATGCGACGATTCAAGTCGTGCTCGCCTGCAGCGTCATATCGACGATTGTGGATCGTGCCTCGAGGCCTACGGGATCGAAGAGAAGGTCAAGAGCCTGATCAACCGTAAGTGCGGTGGAGACCACGCGCCGGAAAGCCTGCGTCAGAGGCTCACCGTCGAGTTGCGTCGGACCATCGTCATAACGACTACCGAAACCGACAGCTAGCCCGTCAGCGAAGATCTGAGCGGCAGCAGTCGGAAGGCAGTAACGCCGAGGGGCGGGGAAGCAATGCTTCCCCGCCCCTCGGACGTTTTGTTGCGCTACATGTCAGGCGTTTGGACGCTTGCCATGGTTAGCGGCGTTGCCCTTACGGCTGCGCTTCTTACGACCACGCTTACCCATGATTGGTCTCCCTTCTGTTTCTTTCGCGTCATTGTTTCACGCCGATGCCGGTGTGGTTCCATTGGCAGGTCGATCGAGTGATCCGTCGACGTATTTTCGTGGTCAGAGTGCAGTTCCGACAGAAGTGAGGTTCACGATGGCAGAAGACGTGCGCGCCGAGATGGTTTCGACGGTCTACCAGGTCGTCGTGAGCGAGGGAGACGTCGTTGCGGACGGCGACACCCTGGTCATCCTCGAATCCATGAAGATGGAGATTCCCGTCCTGGCCGAGGTTCCGGGAACGGTGACGACGGTGGGCGTCAAGGTCGGCGACGTGATTCAGCAAGGCGATCTGATCGCCGTGATCTCCTAAGCCGGACGATGTCCACTCTCAGCGACCTCCTCGCCGAACACACCGACCTTCCCGGTGCGGCGGTCGACCATCTCCAGCGCGTCGTGGGGGAGTGGCAACTGCTCGCCGACCTCTCCTTTGCCGACGTTCTCTTGTGGGTGGGCACCGAATCGGAGAAGAACCGATCCGAGGGGACGGTCATCTGCGTCGCGCATTGCCGGCCGACAACGGCATCGACGGCTTTTCCGGAGGATGCGGTCGGAACGGTCGTTTCCGAGTCCGAGCACCCGCAGGTTCTTCGCGCTCTCGTGGAGGGCCGCGTCGTGCGCGGGGAAGACGAGACGTGGCGTGAAGGAATGCCGCCGCGTCGGGAAGCCGTTCCGGTGCGTCTGGACGGGCGAGTCATCGCTGTTCTGAGCCGCGACACCAACCTGTCGCACCAGCGAGCGCAGAGTCCGCTCGAACTCGCGTATCTCGATTGCGCCGAAGACCTGTGTCAGATGATCAGCGACGGAACCTTCCCGATCCGAGAATCGCGCTCCGACACGAACTCGAGCCCACGTGCGGGCGACGGCTTCATCCGTCTCGATACCGAAGGCACAGTCGTCTATGCCAGCCCGAACGCGCTCTCGGCCTATCACCGGATGGGTCTGAGTTCGGATCTGGTGGGTCAAGACCTCGCAGCGCTGACCCGTTCGTTGGTCACCGACCCGTTCGAGTCTCAGGAAGCTGCGGGATACATCCGAGATACGTTGGCGGACAAGCCCGGTCGCCGTATGGAGATCGAGGCGCGCGGGGCGACCGTTCTGCTGCGGGCCCTGGTTCTCAAGCCTGGCGGCCGGCATGTCGGTGCTGCGGTCGTCGTCCGCGACGTCACCGAGGTCAAGCGTCGTGATCGCGCTCTGCTGAGCAAGGACGCAACCATCCGCGAGATTCACCATCGAGTGAAGAACAATCTGCAAACCGTCGCGGCGCTTCTGCGTCTACAGGCCAGGCGAACCGGCAACGACGAAGCGCGACAAGCGTTGACAGAGTCGGTGAGACGCGTGACGTCCATTGCCCTCGTTCACGACACCTTGTCGATGTCGGTGGACGAAGAGGTGGATCTCGACGAGGTGATCGACCGGTTGGTTCCCATGCTCTCCGATGTCGCGGGAGTAGGTGTGCCGGTGACGATTCGGCGTGAGGGCAGTTTCGGAGTGTTCTCCGCCGAGCGCGCCACCCCGCTGGTCATGGTGCTGACGGAGTTGGTGCAGAATGCGATCGAGCACGCTTTCGATCCGGGTGTGACCGGCACGGTCACACTCAGTGCCGAGCGTTCTGCACGCTGGTTGGACGTGATCATCCACGACAACGGGCGCGGCCTGCCGGAGAACTTCGACCTCGAGAAATCCGATCGCCTCGGACTCCAGATCGTGCGGACTCTGCTGGGAGCCGAGCTCGGTGGCTCGCTCGGACTGCACCCGGGAAGCGGAGGCGGTACCGACGCGGTTCTGCGTGTGCCGCTCGGTAGACGTTCTGCGCGTTACTGATTCGAGCAGCGTTAGCGATTCGAGCAGACAAAAAGCCCGGCACCATGTGGTGCCGGGCTGTCGTCTTCGACTGTGCAGAGGGGCTGTTCTCCGCCGCGAGTCGAACGTCTCGGTTCTACCTAGACGGAAGTGCGTGCACGGGTACGTGCGTTACGACGCTTGAGTGCGCGACGCTCGTCTTCGCTCATTCCGCCCCAGACGCCTGCATCCTGGCCGGACTCGAGAGCCCACGACAGGCACTCGGCGGTGACGGGGCAGCGGTTGCAGACAACCTTGGCATCAGCGATCTGAGCGAGGGCCGGTCCGCTGTTTCCCACGGGGAAGAACAGTTCGGGATCCTCGTCGCGACAGATTGCGTTGTGGCGCCAGTCCATCTTTTTTCGCTCCTTAATTGGGTGTGTATTCACACCATTTGGTACCAATGAGTTTGTGTGTGCGTCATCAATGTTTCCGCACTGTTACTTGTGAATGCTTTCACGAACTCGCGGTATGTCAATAGGTTTGAACGGGTTCGTGGGCCAACTCACTAATTTGTGACACACCTGACGGCCACCTGGGCGTCACCGGCATTTTACCCGATTTCGACCTTTTGGCACCAGAGTTTTTGCAGGTCAAACGTGTTGCCTGACTCACGTAGTAATCGGTGCGAACACTTCCAGTGCATCCGGGACCGAGGTGAATTCGACCTTTTCACGAAGTCCGATGTAGTCGCCGTCCATCTGCAGTCCGATCGGTCGCGACGATTCGATGGTGATTGTCGGGACGTTGTCGGTGCGTAAGAGGACCTTCGATTTCGGCTCCGCGCCGCGTGCGAGTAGTTGCCGCACAACCCGCAGAGACGGCAGAACTTTGGTGCTCGTCATGGCGAAGATGCCGAGTCCACTGTCGAAGGTCGTTCCCGGATTGGTGTGTACGGGACGCTCTTCCAGATATGTCCACGGGCTCGAGTTCGACACGAACGCGTAGTGGACTCCGGAGACGGGATCCTGATCGGGAAGGTGGACGGTCAGCGCTGGTTCGGCTCGCTTGGCACGGAAGAACGCCGCGATCGCGGTTCGGACATACCGGGCGGGTGTGGCGGCGTCACCGTTCTTACGGCTGGCGTCGACGGCCTCGCACACATCGGCGTCGAGGCCCATTCCGGCGTTGAACGTGAACCAACGGTTGTCGCAGTGTGCGAGCCCGATTCGGCGCCTGGTCCGTTCGGAGAGGAGGTCGACGAGTTGGTTCGTGGCGTCGATCGGGTCGGCGGCAATACCGAGTGAGCGCGCGAAAACGTTTGCCGAGCCGCCTGGGACGACAGCGATCGTCGGGATCGGACCGACCGGAACCGATTTCATCGACGCGGGATGCGGTGACCCGAGCAGTCCGTTGACCACTTCGTTGACCGTTCCGTCGCCACCGTGGACGATCACCGAGCCGAAGCCGTCTTCGTGGGCTTCGCGCGCCAGTTCGGCAGCATGACCCCGATGTGTGGTGTGCGCCACAGTAAGTCGCACCCGACTCTCGAGGGCGTGTGCCAACAGGTCACGACCGGCAGCGGTGGTGGAGGTGGCATTGGGGTTGACGATCAGCAGTGCGCGCACGGGGCATGAGCCTATCCGGTGTCGTGTTCTAGGCTGGCCTCGTGCCGAATACCGCCAGTCCGAACGCCCTGCCCAAGACAGTCACATGGGCGGGTGCCCTCGTGACGCTTCAAGGGCTGGTTGCCGCCGGGTTCGCGATCGTCGCAGTGATTCGCGGTGCAACCGGCCACGATCAGAGCGTCACCAACGGATACGGATTTGCCGCGTGGGTCGCGATCCTCGGCGGCGCGGTGTTGGCTGCCGGTATCGCTTTGCTGACGGGCCGCCGGTGGGGCCGGGCAATCGCCGTCGTCGCGCAGTTGCTGCTCCTGCCGGTCGCCTGGTCGCTCCTGACCGATTCGCATCAGGTGCCGCTCGGCATCGTTCTGGGTGTCGTCGTTCTCGGCGCTCTGGGCTGCCTGTTCTCGGCTCCGACGTCTCGATGGATGGCAGCGGAGTACGGAGCGTACGCAGACGAGGTGTCGCCGGAAGAGGGGCGCCCGGACGAGACCGAAGAGCCGCGGGACAAGTAGGACGGAACGCCTACGCTGCTTCAGACCTACTCAGCTTCCGCTCTACTCAGCTTCGGCGGCGAGAGCTCCGAGGTGAGTACCGGTCAGGCGATACGTGGTCCACTCCGTCTTCGCGTCGGCACCGAGTGACTCGTAGAACTTGATCGAGGGGGTGTTCCAGTTGAGCACCGACCAGGACAGCCGGGTGTAGTCGTTGTCGGTGCACTCCTTGGCGAGCGCGGCCAGAAGAGCCTTCCCGTGGCCTGATCCGCGCTGACTGGGCTTGACGTACAGGTCTTCGAGGTAGATGCCGTGAGCGCCGTCCCACGTCGAGAAATTGCGAAACCACAATGCCATGCCGACGACGTCGTCGGCCGAATTCACAGCGACGTGCGCGAAGGCCGTCGCGGCCGGCCCGAACAACGCCTCGCCGATCTGTTCCGCCTTCACGGTGCACTCGTCGAGGGCCTTCTGGTAGTCGGCCAACTCGTAGATCATGTCGGTGATCGGCTGGACGTCTGCGGGCGTGGCGCGTCGGATCATAGGGAGAATCTTAGGCCTCAAGCCTCGACGAGCGGCGGCACGTTGTGATGGACGAGGTGGGTGGCGCCGTGCTCGTAACCGAGAACCGAGTAAGCGCCGGGGGACAAGGCGAAACGCTTTCCTTCCGTCACCGGGAGCTCGAGCCAGCGGGCGATGAGTGCGCGTGAGAAGTGGCCGTGCCCGATCAGGATCACGTCGCGTTCGGGTAGTTGCGAACGCACCATCGACAGCACCATGTCGGTCCGGGCGTGGATCTGATCGGCCTGCTCGCCGCCGGGGCACGGGTGCGTCCAGACGGTCCAATCGGGCACCGTTGCGCGGATCTCGGGCGTCGTGAGGCCTTCGTAATCGCCGTAGTCCCATTCGGACAGTGCATCCCAGGTTCGCTCTTCCGGCAGGCCGGCGAGATCACCCGTCAACTGTGCGCGCAGCCGCGGACTCGTCAGAATCATGGGGTTCCGGAGGTCGAGGGTTCGCAAGCGATTTCCGGTCGCGGTTGCCTGCATCTCGCCGAGCGGAGTCAGCGGAACCTCGGTCCGGCCCGTGTGTTTCCCGGTGCGTGCCCACTCGGTTTCACCGTGTCGCATGAGTACGACGCGAGCACCGAGGGGGATCGACGAGGGGGCGGACTGGGACGTCATGTCGACCATCATTGCAGGCTGCCTCGCGTGTGTAGCTCGCCTCCTGGCGCGAAGTGCGCAAGGATCTACGTGTGACGACGGTTCTCGCAGTGGCGAATCAAAAGGGCGGCGTGGCTAAAACCACCACCGTCGCTTCTCTCGGTGCGGCTTTGTCCGCGCTCGGACAACGAGTTCTGGTGGTGGATCTCGACCCGCAGGGCTGCCTGACGTTCTCGCTCGGACACAACCCGGATCGCCTCGAGCGTTCGGTCAACGAGGTCCTGGCGGGTGATCTCGACGCGGTCGACGCCGTGCTGAAGACGGACGACGGTATGGATCTCCTGCCGGCCACGATCGATCTCGCGGGCGCCGAAGCGCTGCTCCTGATGCGACCCGGTCGAGAGTTCGCGCTCAAGCGGGCGCTGTCTCCGCTCCTGGGCTCTTACGACGTCATCATCATCGACTGCCCACCGTCGTTGGGTGTGCTCACACTCAACGGATTGACTGCGGCGCAGTCGGTTCTGGTTCCACTGCAATGCGAAACCCTCGCACACCGCGGCGTCGGACAGCTGCTGCGTACGGTTCGTGAAGTCCAAGCCATCACCAACCCGGATCTTGTTCTGCTCGGCGCACTTCCGACTCTGTACGACGCTCGAACCACGCACAGTCGCGACGTGCTCGCCGATGTCAGCGACCGCTACTCCCTGGCCGTTCTGGCGCCTCCGATCCCACGCACCGTCAAGTTCGCCGAGGCGTCCGCGTCGGGCGCGACGGTCCTCGCCGGACGAAAGAACAAGGGTGCGGATGCCTATCGTGAACTCGCGGACAATCTCGTAAAGCATTGGGCTGGAAACGAAGTCGTGACTTTCGCGCCGGAGCTGGCGATCTGAGGAAGGTGAGCTTCTAGCGCAGCGCGAACAAGGTATCGCCGCGCTGTTCCAGAATCGTCTCGCCCGCACTGGCGAGCACGATCGGTGTCGCCGTCTCACCGCGGTCGACTGCGATCATGCGCTGCACCGCTCCGTCCGACGGACTGACGGCTGCAATGCCGCCCGGAACGGGGATGAGCATCTGACCGGCAACCATGCTTCCGGGTCCGGACGTTCCGTTGACGATCCACGTCGGAGCCAGATCGCTCAGGCGCAGGTTGACGGTCTGCGAGCCGGTCCACCACGTGATCGAAGCCTTGTCGGCGTGGGTGCGGGCGCCTTCGGTCACCGTTCCCTCGATCGGATAGTCGACGATCGGATTGCCGGTTCCGTCGAAAATGGTGATGCGAGAAACGGTTCCGTTGGCGGCAGGGAGGTAGACTGCCGTCTTTTCGCCGGCCACGGCAAGCAGGCGGGCGCCCTCGGAGTCGAGGAGAATCGCGGATCCGTACTCTTCGGGTTCCTGGGCGTCCTTCGGTGCGGGATTCATCACCGTCAACCTGTTGGAGGCTTCACCGGGGCAGCGCTCGAGTACCGAGACTCGGTTGGCGCTCGACGCAGCGTCGAGCAGCGTGCATCCGGTGCGGGGTTGCTTGTTGGGGTTGACCTTCGCGTCGACCCGGCCGTACTCGAGGGTTCGGACGAGGTCCGAGCGCCACAGCTCCATTCGCTCACTGCCGCGCGAAATCAGGTAGGTGCCGTCCGCTGAAAGGCTGACCGCGGAATCGGCGTCGCTGTTGCGCTGGTCCTTTCGGGCGCCGGTGTCGGCGACCAGCGACGTGACCTGAGAGCAACCGCGATCGTCCTGATAGACGCTGACGACGCGATCCCACGAACCGATCGCGCCGCACAGCGGAATGTTGCGCGCGTATCGCCATACTTCTTCGCCCGTTGCCGGATCGCGGCCGATCACCTCGGAGCCGTCGGCGGTGACGACGGCATTTCCGACGGTGATCGGTGCCGTCGAGTCGGCACTGGGAGATTCCCACGTCTGCTTCAGGATGTCGGGTAACAACACCGACGTCGACAGAGGTGGGAGTGGAGATTCGGCGGTGACCGAGGTGGTTCCGCGCGCATCACTGCGCAACCACACAACGGTCACCGCCACGATTACGGCCAGCGCGATTGCCAGCGCACCGATCACATCTGAGCGAGTACGCCTTTCGGGAGCCAGCACATCGGCAGCTTACTCTGCGGCGCCTGCCGTCGCGGAAGCCGCGGGGCGACGACGCCGACGGCGACGCGGCTTGGCCGCTCCGTCTTCGTCCGAGTTCTCGGCAGCGGTTGCCGCGGGTGCCGAAGGGGGAGCTGTGGTGGCGCCGGCGGTGGTGGACGTCGGGGCGTCGGTCGAAGCGCCGGCGCGGGTGCGGCGACGGGTCCGGTTGCGGCGGGGAGCGGCCTTCTCTTCGTTGCCGTCCGAGTCGGTCGACTTCGGCGCGTCTGCTTTTTCCGTTGCTGCCTTGTCCGTTGCTGCCTTCTCAGGTGCGGCCTTGGCCTTGCGAACAGTGCCCTTGGCATCGGCCGGAATGGACAACTCTTCGTAGAGGTGCGGCGAGCTGGAGTAGGTCTCGACCGGGTCGGGGATTCCGAGGCTCAGTGCCTTGTCGATGAGCTGCCAGCGAGGGATGTCGTCCCAGTCGACCAGCGTGACGGCGATGCCGGTGCGTCCGGCGCGGCCGGTACGACCGATGCGGTGGACGTAGGTCTTCTCGTCCTCGGGGCACTGGTAGTTGATGACGTGGGTGACGTCGTCGATGTCGATACCGCGGGCAGCGACGTCGGTGGCGACCAGAACGTCGACCTTGCCGTTACGGAAGCCCTTCAGCGCCTTTTCACGGGCGATCTGTCCGAGGTCACCGTGGACGGCACCGACGGAGAAGCCGCGTTCCGCGAGATCGTCGGCCACCTTCTGGGCTGTGCGCTTGGTGCGGGTGAAGATCATCGTCGCGCCGCGGCCTTCGGCCTGCAGGACGCGGGCGACCATCTCGGCCTTGTCGAGCGCGTGTGCACGGTAGATGTGCTGGCTGGTGCGATCGTGCACCGCGGAGGATTCGGCCTCTTCGGCGCGGATGTGCGTCGGCTGCGTCAGGAAGGTACGAGCCAGGGTGATGATCGGGCCGGGCATCGTCGCGGAGAAGAGCATCGTCTGACGCTTGTCGGGGACCATGCCCATGAGGCGTTCGATGTCGGGGAGGAATCCCAGGTCGAGCATTTCGTCGGCCTCGTCGAGGACGAGAACGCCCACCTTGCCCAGGATCAGGTGCGACTGGTTGGCGAGGTCGAGCAGGCGACCCGGGGTGCCGACGACAACGTCGACGCCCTTCTGGAGTGCCGAGATCTGCGCCTCGTACGGACGGCCGCCGTAGATGGGCAGAACCTGGAGACCACGATCGCCGACGCGGAGGTACTTGCTGGCGTTCTCGAGGTCGCGGGCGACCTGGATGCACAGCTCGCGGGTGGGAACGATGATCAGAGCGCGGGGCGTGCCGTCGAGAACAGCTGTGCCGTTCTCGGCGGTGACGATGCGATGCAGGAGCGGGACGCCGAAACCGAAGGTCTTGCCCATTCCGGTGCGGGCCTGACCGATGAGGTCGTCACCGGCGAGAGCCAACGGAAGGGTGAGTTCCTGGATGGCGAAGGTGCGCTCGATGCCGATCTCGTTCAGTGCGCGGACGATTTCGTCGCGGACACCGAGTTCGGCGAAGCTCGGGGGTACATGGGTGTCGTCGAGCTGGACGGAAACGGTGTTCTCGGTTGCTTCGTCTTCGTGGTCGACAGTGATCTTGCTCAGGGGACTAGCCTTTCCTCGTGGCGGTACGCACGCACAAGGTAAGGGGCCAGGCCGTAAGTCGGCCGATGTCGATGCCCTCTTTTTCTTCGGTCATGCCTACGCCTCAGCACTGAATTCCACTCGGACGAATTCGAACCGTCCGGAGATCTCGGCGAAGCGGGCGACAACCGTCGATGCAGGTGCGCGCACATTATCGGTGGGGTTCGTGTGAATACAGCCGTCCCGGCTAACCAAATGGCCCGGGGGAACTGGCGAACTCCCAAGACCATTGTAGCTGCACGTTGTCCGTCCCTCGCGATGACATGTCGAAGATCACCGAATCGGACATGCGGTCCTTGCCGGTCGCGTCGGCCGTCGAAGCACTACAGTTCGTAGTCATGGGCGCACACGATCTTGATGCTTCGACGGACGCTGGAACCGGAGGCCGAGTCGCTTCCGATCACCCTGGCGTGATCGATTTGTTTGCCGTTCTCGCGTATGGCGAGATTTCGGCGTTCTACCGCTTGGCGGAGGACGCACAAATGGCACCGGACCTGCGAGGCAAGGTGGCGTTCGCCAGCATGGCCGCCGCCGAGATGGACCACTTCGAGACTCTGGAAACGGCGTTGACGGAACGTGGCCACGAGATCTTCGCCGTCATGGACCCGTTCGTTCGAGCTCTCGACAACTACCACGCGTCGACGACACCGTCGACGTGGCTGGAATCGCTCGTGAAGGCGTACGTCGGCGACGGAATCGCTGCCGACTTCTATCGCGAGATCGGGCACTCCCTCCCGGCGGATGTCGCGGAAATCGTCGAGGACGTGCTGTCCCAGACGGGCCACTCGGAGTTCGTGGTGCTCGAGGTGAAGGCAGCAGTGGAGGCCAGTACTCGCGCCAAGGACCGGTTGATGCTGTGGGGACGCCGTCTTCTGGGGGAAGCAATCACGCAGGCACAGTTCGTGCTGGCGCAGCGTGAAGATCTCACCGATCTGGTGATCTCCGCCTCCGGCGACCTCAACGGAGTTGTCGCGTTGTTCGACGGCATGCAGGCAAAGCATGCCGAGCGGATGGCGATTCTCGGACTCGTCTAGGTGCCTGTTCGCTCTGGGCACAGCGTGCAGAGGAGCGTGGGCGGTCGTTGCTGCATTAGCCTTGCGTCGACAACGGATGTAATTCACGAACAGTTCGGAGGTTGACCGTGGAGGTCAAGATCGGTGTAATCGACAGCCCGCGTGAGCTCATCGTCAACAGCGAACAGACCCCTGACGAGGTCGAGACACTGGTCGCGGCTGTCCTCGGTGGCCGCGAGCCGGTTCTGGCTCTCGTCGACGACAAGGGCCGCAAGTTCCTGGTGCAGGCTTCTCGTGTGGCGTACGTGGAGATCGGTCCGTCCGATATCCGCAAGGTCGGATTCGCGCCTACCGTCTGACGCGTAGCTGTAACAGCAGAATGGGCGGGCAGTCGTGAGACTGCCCGCCCATTCTCGTTCGGGTTCGGGTTCCGGTTACTTCGTTTCGGCTTGCAGCGGCACGTGTGAGAGACCGCCCCACGCGAGGGTCACGGTGATTTCCACGGCTTCTTCCTTCGGGATCGGCCGCGCGGCTTCGAGCCAGTACCGCGCAGTGAACTGGCTGGCACCGACAAGGCCGACCGCAAGGATGCGCGCACGGTACGGATCGAGTCCGGAATCCTGACTCACCAGGTCGAACACGGCGTCGACGCAGGCTTCGGTGGCTTGTTCGACGCGTGTCTGGACCTGAGGTTCGCCCATGATGTCGGACTCGAACACCAGGCGGAAGCCCTGGGAGTCGTTGTCGACGAAGTCGAAGAACGCCTGGACCGCGGCGCGGACACGCTGTTTGTTGTCCGTCGTCGATCGCAGGGCCTGGCGTACACCCGAGATGAGGCTGTCGACGTAACTCTGCAGGACTGCGACGTACAGTTCGAGTTTGCCTGGGAAATGTTGGTACAGAACTGGCTTGCTGACACCGGCACATTCGGCGATCTCGTCCATGCCGGCCGAGTGGTACCCGTTCGCAACGAATACCTCACTTGCAGCTGCGAGGAGCTGGAGGCGGCGCGCATCGCGGGGGAGGCGGGTGCTGCGACGTGTTCCGGCAGGCTTGCCAGCCGTTGTACCGCGATCGGAGTCAGTCCGATCCGCGAGTTCTGTCATGTCGCTTCCAATCTGAGCAAAAGTAATTCGGTCGGCGCGCGGATCCGCGAGTCGCGTGTGCGTACCCGCCAGTATCCTCCGTCACACCGGTCGTAGCCGAATGAACGATACCGTGTGTCGCCCGGGCGAGTCGCGCGTGCCTCGGTGAGCGAGACCAGCGGTCTTTCTCGTTACAGGACGGGCTGCCATGACACGCCAGGACCAGCAAGTTTCGGTCAGCCCGGGCGAGCGACTTGCCGTGTGTGAGATTCTGGACGACGTGACTGACCCAGGGGGACCGCGCATGCGTGGACGAACTACGCAGAACCCTGAACGTGAGGAACGTCGAATGCGTAGCGGAACTGGAGCGCCTCGCGACGAACGTCGGCCGGAGGTGCCGGATGATCGTGCCTACGGCGAACGCGACTATCGCGGCATTTCCTCCCATCAGCCTTTGCGCGCCCAATGGGATCCGACCAAACGAGAAGTGGGCCGAACCCCGCGTAATCCGCGACCGGACCGGGCAGCGCGAAAGCAGAGCAAGCTCGGGCGCTTCGTCTCGACCTACGGTTGGCGGGCCTACGCGATTCCGGTTCTCGTGGTGCTCACCATTCTTGTGATCGTCGATGCGGTACGGCCGGACGCCACAGACTCCGCGAGCAAGACGTCGGCCACCGCCGACCTCGCGCACAGCACCGACGGAACCGATGTCATCGGTGCCCCACCGGCCGGAGACGGAACTTTTGCCTCGTCGATACCGTCCGGTGCCCTTCCCGACGGTGGTCCGTTCACCGTCGCGGGGGGTGGAACGTGGCACGTCGTACCAGGTACGACGGGCAAGGTCGGACAGGGAACCGAACGCGAGTTCACGTACACGGTCGAGATCGAGGACGGCGTCGACACGACCGGCTTCGGCGGAGACGAATCGTACGGACGCATGGTCGACCAGACACTGGCCAATCCGAAGAGTTGGACCAACGATCCCAAGGTCGCGTTCCGGCGCGTCGACGCCGGCGAGCCGGACTTCCGGATCTCCTTGACCTCACAGATGACGATCCGCGAAGGCTGTGGATACGAAATCGAACTCGAAGGATCCTGCTACAACCCGAGCATGGACCGAGTCCTGCTCAACGAACCGCGATGGGTGCGAGGCGCCATTTCGTTCCAGGGCGACATCGGCTCGTATCGGCAGTATCAGATCAATCACGAGGTCGGCCATGCCATCGGATACGCCGCTCATCAGCCGTGCGAGACCGAAGGCGGACTCGCACCGATCATGATGCAGCAGACCTTCGGAACCGCGAACAACGACATCGCTAGGCTTGATCCCGAGGGCGTCGTTCCGATGAACGGACTCACGTGCCGCTTCAATCCGTGGCCGTACCCCCGAGCGTGACCGGATCGAGAATCCCTGATCTCGTCTTGAACTAGGAGTGTTTCGCGGTGTCTGCAACACCCGTCGTATTGCCACCACTGGTGGAGCCGGCAGCCGAGTTGAGCCGGGAGGAAGTTGCCCGATACAGCCGGCACCTGATCATCCCGAACGTAGGCATGACCGGCCAGAAGCGGCTCAAGAATGCACGAGTCCTGTTCATCGGCGCCGGTGGATTGGGTTCACCGGCACTGCTCTATCTCGCGGCCGCAGGAGTGGGCACCATCGGGATCGTCGAGTTCGACGAGGTCGACATGTCGAACCTGCAGCGTCAGGTGATTCACGGACGCTCCGACGTCGGACGCCCGAAGGCGCTCAGTGCGAAGGAGTCGATTCTCGAAATCAACGAGCACGTCGACGTCCGGTTGCACGAGTTCCGCCTGGACAACTCCAACGCGGTCGAACTGTTCTCCGAGTACGACCTGATCCTGGACGGTACGGACAACTTCGCGACGCGGTACCTCGTCAACGATGCTGCCGTCATCGCGGGAAAGCCATACGTGTGGGGCTCGATCTACCGCTTCGAAGGGCAGGTCTCGGTCTTCTGGGAAGACGCCCCGGACGGCGCGGGACTGAACTATCGCGATCTTTACCCGGAGGCACCGCCGCCAGGCATGGTCCCCTCGTGCGCCGAGGGTGGTGTGCTCGGAGTCCTGCCTGCGACCGTCGGTTCGATCATGGCGACCGAGGCGGTCAAGCTCATCACGGGGATCGGCGAACCGCTTCTCGGACGCCTGATGATCTACGACGCACTTGCGATGACGTTCCGGACGATCCGCCTTCAGCGTGATCCGACCCGCGTGCCGGTCACCGCCTTGATCGACTACGACGCGTTCTGCGGTGTCGTGTCCGAAGAGGCGAGTGCCGCTGCTGTCGGTTCGACGATCACGGCGCCCGAACTGGAGGCCATGATCGGCGAGGGACGGTCGATCGAGCTGGTCGACGTACGAGAACCGGTTGAATGGGACATCATGCATCTGCCGGGGGCCGTGCTGATCCCGAAGGACCGCATCCTGTCCGGTGAAGCTCTGGCGACGTTGCCGCAGAACAAGCAGATAGTGCTGTACTGCAAAACCGGCATTCGTTCCGCCGAGGCACTGGCATTTCTCAAGAACGCCGGTTTCTCCGACGCGGTCCACGTTCAAGGCGGCGCGATCGCCTGGGCGAACCAGGTGGATGCGAGTCTGCCGGTCTACTAGGCGCGCCTCGCGGGAGGCGGCGCCGCGCACCGGTAGCGTTGGGGTGTGAGCACAGGCCAACCTCCCCAGCACGTGTGCTCCACCTTCGGCCTCCGTGAAGTCGATCCCATCCCACTCGGTGCGGATTGGGACGGCGGGTGGCTGTGTGGAGACGTCGTCCTTTCAGCAGTCGCGGATCATGCCCGCGCAGCGTGGTCGGCGAAGGTGCGAGAGAACCTCGAAGTCGACGGCGTTCGGCTGGCTCGACCGGTGCGTTCGACCGACGGTCGTTACGTCGTCTCGGGCTGGCGTGCCGACACCTTCATCGTCGGATCGCCGGAACCACGTCACGACGAAGTGGTCTCGATGTCCTGCCGACTGCATGCGGCGACGGCCTCGCTCGAGCGTCCGCGCTTCCTTGCGCAACCGCCCGTGCCGCCGTGGGCCGAGGTCGACGTATTCGTCGCCGCTGATCGCGCGGCATGGGAAACGGTTCCGCTGAGGATCGCGAAGGGCGTCGAGCAACTCGAGACGCCCACTCCTGACGGTCGCAAGAGTCTGGAACTGATCGCCGGGCTCGCTACTTTGCGTAAGCCGGTGCAGAGCCCGGACCAGCTCGTGCACGGCGATCTGTTCGGGACAGTGCTGTTCTCGGGCAGTATGGCGCCCGGAATCACCGACATCACGCCGTATTGGCGGCCGGCTGCGTGGGCCGCCGCCGTCGCTGTGGTCGACGCGATCTCGTGGGGCGGTGCCGACGAGGCACTGGTCGGCCGGTGGGAAGATCTCCCCGAGTGGCCGCAGATGCTTCTACGTGCGGTGATGTTCCGCTTGGCAGTTCATGTTCTGCATCCTCGCTCGACGGCGGACGCGTTCCCGGGGTTGGCCCGTACCTCCGACATCGTGCGCTTGCTGCTCTAGATCGGGGCGCCGGTACCGAAGTCCGAGACCAGGCCCTCGAACAACTCGCGTGCGGCGTTCGAGGCGGCCACGGTGTTCCCGTCGACGACAGCGTTGACGAGGTTCGCGTGCTGCGAGTGGAATCCCTCGCCGGTCGCGTCGATGTGTTGTTGGATCGTGGTCTCGATGACCGGGAGCAGGGAGTCGTAGAACTCCAGGTAGACCTCGTTGTGGCTGGCCGCGACGATTGCTCGGTGCAGGGCGACGTCCGCGGTGGTGGCGGCGTCGACGTCCTGACCCTCCCATGACGCGGTGCGAAGCTCGAGTAGCCGCGTCAGTTCGGCGATGTCGTCTTCGGTTCGCCGTGCGGCGGCGAGGGTGGCTGCAGTGATGTCGAGTGCGCGCCGAAGTTCGAGTACATCCCGCTGGTGGGCACCGGCAAAGTAGTTGCCGAGAGTGCCACCGAGGTCGGAGACAGCAACGACGTAGGTGCCCGATCCCTGACGACGTTCCAGCATTCCGGCGTGTACGAGCGCCTGGACTGCCTCGCGCACGGTATTGCGACCGGTCCCGGTCAGCTCCGACAGTTCCGGTTCGGTGGGGATTTTGGAACCGATCGGCCAGGTTCCGCTCCGGATCTCGTTGCGGAGTTGTTCGGTGACCTGCGAGATGAGACTTGCGCGTCGAACGGGTTGCACGTGGTTGTTTCCTCGGGTCCGGGTAAATGGTGTGAATGTGACGTTAGATTACCGCGCTTGTGCGAGTTCGTCCGGTCATCCTATGATTTCCCGGTGACTGCTCAACTGGAGAGAACCGAAACCCGCTCGTTGGTACAAGGCCGTGTGCTCGTCTTCGCAGCGATTGCGATGTCTGCGCTCGTACTTCGACTTGCGGTGACCTCGTTCTCGCCCTTGGCGGCCGAGATTCGCGACGAGATCGGCTTCTCCGCCTCGATCGTCGGTGTCTTCGGCATGGTTCCGACCGCCATGTTCGCCATCTTCGGTCTCGTCACTCCCGCCATCGCGAAACGTATCGGGCTCGAGCGGACGGCCCTCGTCGCGATGCTCATGGCCGGCGTCGGAATGCTGTTGCGCGCCATGATGTCTCAGACATGGTCGTTGCTGGCCCTCTCGGCTCTGGCACTGGCAGGCATGGGAATCGGCAATGTCGTGATCCCGCCGTTGGTCAAGCGGTACTTCTCGGATCGCCTCGCCACCATGAGTTCGGTCTACATCGTGGCCGTGCAGATCGGCACCATCGTTCCGGCGTTCGTCGCAGTCCCCGTTGCCGACGCCTTGGGGTGGCGGTTCTCGATCGGCTGGTGGTCCGCCTTCGGCTTCGCCGCAGCAGTGCCGTGGTTGATCACCCTCGCTCGCTCGCGCAAGGCTCGCGCGAACGAAGCCGGGTCCGTCGAGAATTCATCGGATTCGGTTGCGGCAGTGGCAGAACAGCCACGCGGTCAGGTCTGGCGTTCTCCCGTGGCCTGGGGGATGGCCGGCATGTTCGGCATGACCTCACTGATCACGTATTCGATGTTCACGTGGATTCCCTCGATCCTTCGTGACGCCGGAGCCAGTGACGCCTTCGGCGGAACGATGGTCGGAATGTTCTCGGTGATCGGGCTCGTCGCAGCTTTCGGTGCACCGACGCTGTGCGCCCGCATGGCCAATCCCTTCCCTGTCGTGATCGCGTGTGCCGTCTGCTACCTGGTCGGCATGGGCGGGCTGTACTTTGCCCCGATGGCGGCGCCGGTCGTGTGGGTTGTCGTCCTGGGCCTCGGTCCGAGCACGTTTCCGATGTCGCTCACACTGATCAACCTGCGTACTCGTTCACACATCGGTTCCTCGGCACTGTCCGGCTTCACCCAGGGCATCGGCTACTCCGTTGCCTGCCTCGGTCCGCTCCTGTTCGGCGTTTTTCACGACGTGTCCGGTGGATACGCTGCGCCGTTCGGCCTGCTCGTCGTCGCGGTGATCGTGGTGCTCCTGGGCGCCTACCAGGCATGCAAGCCTCGGATGCTCGAGGATTCCTGGCACGCACCTGCGAAAAACTAGCTCACACCCGGTCTTGTTACCGGGTGAGGATCAATTGACTTCGCGGTCATCGCACGCAGCACCGGCGCAATAACCGTTTTCTACCTTTGGGTCTCCAACATATTCAGGAGGCCCTGGTGAGTCATTACATCGAGCATTGGGATGCAGAGGACGTCGACGCCTGGGAATCCGGCGGCAAGGACATCGCGAAGCGGAACCTGATCTGGTCAGTGGTAGCCGAACACGTCGGCTTCTCGATCTGGTCGATCTGGTCCGTGATGGTGTTGTTCATGCCGACGGATATCTACGGCATCGACGCGGCCGGAAAGTTCTTCCTCGTCGCAGTGCCCACACTTGTCGGGTCGGTCCTCCGTATTCCCTACACGGTTGCCACCGCACGGTTCGGCGGTCGTAACTGGACCGTCATGAGTGCGCTGTTCCTCTTCGTGCCAACACTTCTCACGCTCTACCTGATGATGAACCCGGGTGCGTCGTACACCACGTTCATGTTGGTAGCGGCCACTGCAGGTATCGGCGGCGGCAACTTCGCGTCGTCGATGACCAACATCAATGCCTTCTACCCGCAACGCCTCAAGGGGTGGGCGCTCGGTCTCAATGCCGGCGGCGGCAACATCGGTGTGCCGATGATCCAGCTGATCGGTCTGCTGGTGATCGCCACCGTCGGTAACCGCGCTCCGTGGATCGTCTGCGCCGTCTATCTCGTGTTCATTGCGGCCGCCGCCGTCGGTGCCGCGCTGTTCATGGACAACCTGGGCAACCAGAAGTCGGACCTGCGCTCCATGGCCAAGGCACTCAAGTTCTCCGAGTCGTGGGTGATCAGCTTCCTGTACATCGGTACGTTCGGTTCCTTCATCGGATTCAGCTTCGCCTTCGGTCAGGTTCTGCAGATCAACTTCCTCGCCGGCGGTACCACTCCGGCCGCGGCGGCGCTGCATGCAGCACAGATCGCCTTCATCGGCCCTCTCCTCGGTTCGATCGCCCGGCCGCTCGGTGGCAAACTGGCCGACCGCATCGGCGGCGGCAAGATCACCATGTGGACGTTTGTCGCCATGGCATTCGCGGCATCGATACTCGTGACGGCCGGAACGATGGACGACAACACCGCCGGCGTCGCCAGCGCCGGGATCATGGTGACTTTCGTTCTCGGCTTCATCGCCCTGTTCCTGCTCTCGGGCATCGGAAACGGATCCGTCTACAAGATGATCCCGGCGATCTTCGAGGCGAAGGCTCAGAGCTTCGATCACATGGATCGAAGCGAGAAGGCAACGTGGTCGCGCAGTATCTCCGGTGCTCTCATCGGATTTGCCGGTGCGGTAGGCGGTTTGGGCGGCGTCGGCATCAACCTGGTGCTGCGCGCGTCGTACAGCAGCCCCGCGAAGTCGGCGACCATGGCCTTCTGGGTGTTCCTGGCCTTCTACATCGCCTGCATCGCAGTCACCTGGTTCGTCTTCCTGCGCAAGCCGTCGACGCTGACCACAGACGTCGACGAGGCGAAGGTCGCAGTCACGGCGTGAGCGGTCCGCAGAATCTCAGAACTATCTCGTACCTCAGGAAGTAGGCGTCATGAGCAAGTCGGTTGTTGTCATCGGACACGGAATGGTCGGACACCGATTCGTCGAGGCACTGCGTTCGCGCGACGAAGCGAACAACTGGTCGGTGACCGTACTCTGCGACGAGCAGTACGCAGCGTACGACCGAGTCGGGCTGTCCTCGTACGTCGGAGCGTGGGACCCCAAGGAATTGGCACTGGCCGGCAACGATTACGTCGGTGACGGCCTGGTCGATCTCCGAGTG
The DNA here is from genome assembly GCF_019266045.1 of Rhodococcus sp. MH15. Lineage (NCBI taxonomy): Bacteria > Bacillati > Actinomycetota > Actinomycetes > Mycobacteriales > Nocardiaceae > Rhodococcus > Rhodococcus sp. MH15. The sequence continues at coordinate 985,992 of NZ_LPNP01000061.1, read as the reverse complement.
GGGGAAGGCGCGCTCTCGATCGACAAAGATGCACGCACGGTCACGACGACAACCGGCGAGACGATCTCCTACGACGCTCTGGTGATGGCGACCGGTTCGTATCCGTTCGTGCCTCCCGTGCCGGGGCACGACGGCGACGGATGTTTTGTCTACCGCACCCTCGACGACCTCGACGGTATCCGGGCCGCCGCCGAGAAGGCTGGTCCTGGCGCTGTCGGCGTCGTGGTGGGCGGAGGTTTGCTTGGACTCGAGGCCGCAAATGCTCTCTCGCTCATGGGGATGACGGCACACGTCGTCGAACACAATGCGCGATTGATGCCGATGCAGGTCGACGAGGGTGGTGGCGCACTGCTCGCTCGCCTCGTCACCGAACTCGGGCTCACTGTCCACACCGGTGTCGGGACGGCGGGAATTTCGCAGGCCGACAATGGAATCGTGGTCGAACTCTCCGACGGCTCCACCATCGACGCGTCGCTGCTCGTCTTCTCCGCCGGAGTACGTCCGCGTGATCAGCTGGCCCGCGACGCCGGCATCGCAGTGGGGGAGCGCGGTGGCATTCTGACCGACCTCGGCTGCGTGACGTCGGACGAGAACATCTATGCCGTCGGCGAATGTGCTGCGGTGGAAGGCCGTTGCTACGGTCTGGTCGCTCCCGGTTACACGACGGCCGAGATCGTGGCCGATCGTCTGCTCGGCGGCGCCGCGGATTTCCCGGGCGCGGACATGTCCACCAAGCTCAAGCTCATGGGCGTCGACGTCGCCAGTTTCGGTGACGCGATGGCGACCTCACCGGGCGCCCTCGAAGTCGTCCTCAGCGACGCGTCCAAGGGGACGTACGCAAAGCTCGTGGTCTCCGACGACGCGAAGATCCTGCTCGGCGGCATTCTTGTCGGTGACGCATCGGCCTACGCGTCGCTGCGCCCGCTGGTCGGTCGCGAACTACCCGGTGACCCGGCGACATTGATCTCGCCTGCGGGGGAGAAGCCGGGTGCAGGCTCGCTGCCCGACGACGCCGAGGTGTGCTCGTGCAACGCCGTGACGAAGGGAGCCATCTGCGGTGCAATCGCAGCCGGCGCATGCGACATCGCTTCGGTGAAGGCGTGCACCAGCGCCGGAACCACTTGTGGCGGTTGCCTTCCCACCGTGAAGCAGCTGCTGGCCGATTCCGGCGTCGTGATGTCGAAGGCACTGTGCGAACATTTCGCGCAGTCGCGGGCCGAGTTGTTCCAGATCGTCCAGTCGACGCAGACCAGAACCTTCTCGGCGCTGATCGCCAAGTACGGCAAGGGCGCCGGTTGCGACATCTGCAAGCCTGTAGTCGCTTCGATTCTGGCATCGACGGACTCCGATCACATCCTGCACCGCCAGCAGGCGTCGTTGCAGGACACCAACGATCACTTCCTCGCGAACATCCAGAAGAACGGTACGTACTCCGTGGTACCTCGGATGCCTGGCGGCGAGGTCACGGGTGAGCAACTCATCGTCATCGGAGAAGTGGCGCGAGACTTCGGCTTGTACACGAAGGTGACCGGCGGTCAGCGCATCGACTTGTTCGGTGCCCGCGTCGAACAGTTGCCCGCGATCTGGAAGCGCCTCGTCGACGCCGGGATGGAATCGGGTCAGGCGTACGGCAAGTCCCTCCGGACGGTCAAGAGTTGCGTCGGTTCGAGTTGGTGCCGCTACGGTGTCCAGGATTCGGTGGGTATGGCCGTCGACCTCGAGAATCGCTACCGCGGTCTGCGTTCGCCGCACAAGATCAAGTTCGGCGTCTCGGGTTGCGCCCGTGAATGTGCCGAAGCGCGAGGCAAGGACGTCGGCGTCATCGCGACGGAGAACGGTTGGAATCTGTATGTGGGCGGTAACGGCGGACAGTCGCCCAAACACGCTCAGTTGCTTGCCGGAGGCCTCGACGACGCGACCTTGGTCAAGTACATCGACCGCTACCTCATGTTCTACATCCGTACTGCCGATCGCCTCCAGCGCACGGCGCCGTGGGTCGAATCACTCGAAGGCGGACTCGATCACCTCAAGGCCGTGATTTGTGAAGACAGCCTGGGTATCGGCGAGGAACTCGAGGCACTGATGGCCAAGCACGTCGAGGGTTACCAGGACGAATGGGCCGGTGTGCTGGGTGATCCGGAGAAATTGTCGAGGTTCGTCTCGTTCGTCAACGCACCGGAAGAAGCCGACCCGACGGTTGTGTTCGACGAGACCGGAGTGCGCAAGGTTCCGGTCCTGATGGGCATGCCGAGCATCCCCACGCGCCGGTAATAGTCGCGTAACCCGTGGGAAACACGGGATCCGTAGAAACGTAGACAAGAACCCGCGCGACGTTGTCGCCGGATCGACAGGAGGACTTCGATGAGTGTCATCGATGCGCAGATCGCCAAGCTGGATTCGGATCGACTCGAATGGACGTCGGCCTGCCCGCTGAGCCATCTGATCCCTGGACGCGGAGTTGCCGTGCTTCTTCGCGGCGGCGAGCAGGTGGCGCTGTTCCTACTCGAGGACGGCACACTCCGGGCTGTCAGCAACTTCGATCCGTACGGCCGCGCCGCGGTGATGTCTCGCGGACTCGTCGGCGACCGGGACGGTGAGCCGATCGTGGTCTCGCCACTGCTCAAGCAGGCGTTCTCGCTGGTCGACGGCCGGGCGCTGGACGACTCGTCGGTTGCGCTGCCGGTGTACGGCGTTCGCGTGTGGGCTGGAGTCGTTCAGGTACACAGCTTGCAGATGCAGGGTGTTCGCTCGACTGTCGCCGATGCAGTCTCGTGAGTGACGACATGCCGTTGGCTGGATTCACGGTAGGTATCACTGCTTCGCGCCGCGCCGAGGAGTTCGCGACCTTGCTGACTCGTCGGGGAGCGGATGTCGTTCACGCTCCGGCGATTCGAATCATTCCGTTGGCCGACGACCGTGAGCTCGAAAGGGTGACACAGCAGATCATCTCGGATCCTCCCGAGGTGGTTGTCGCCACCACCGGGATCGGATTCCGGGGTTGGCTGGAAGCAGCCGACGGGTGGGGTGAGGCGGAAAATCTCGGATCCGCGTTGGGCTCGGCTCGTCTGCTCGCGCGAGGACCGAAGGCCAAGGGAGCAATCCGCGCGGCCGACCTTCGTGAGGAATGGTCACCGGCATCCGAGTCTTCCGCCGAGGTGCTCGAACATCTTCTGGCAGAAGGTGTCTCGGGAAAGCGGATCGCTGTACAACTGCATGGTGCGACCACCGAGTGGGAGCCGATTCCCGACTTCTGTCAGGTGTTGCGCGAGGCCGGCGCCGAGGTCATCGCGGTGCCCGTCTATCGATGGGAACCGCCGGAGGATCCGACGCTGCTCGACCGGATGATCGACGCCATAGCGTCAGCCGGAATCGACGCCGTCAGTTTCACCAGTGCACCGGCCGTAGCCTCGATGTTGATGCGCGCCGACAAGACCGGGGATCTCGGAGACATTCTCGACGCGATGCGGGGTCCGGTGGCGGCCATGTGCGTCGGCCCGGTCACCTCGGCGCCGCTCGAAGCGTTGAATGTACCGACCACAGCCCCGGCGCGGGCACGTCTGGGCGCGCTCGCGAGACACATCGTCGACGAACTCCCGCAGCGAGCCAACAAGATTCAAGCCGGCGAACACGAAATCAGTATTCGCGGCGGTTGCGTAGTCGTGGACGGTGAAGTGAAGCAATTGCCGCCGGCTGCGATGTCGTTGATCCGCACTCTCGGTGCCAGCCCCGGTCGAGTCGTCTCCCGCGACGAACTGCTGGCTTCTCTTCCCGGCGGCGGCGGCGACACCCATGCCGTCGAGACCGCCGTCGCCCGATTGCGCGCGTGCCTCGGCGCGCCCAAAGCCGTTCAGACGGTGGTCAAGCGGGGCTATCGACTGGCCCTCGACCCCGGCGACTACGTACAGAATCCAGGTGACTATGCAACGCGATGACGATGTACTCGTACTGGTAGCTCACGGCACGCGTAGTGCACGTGGCGTGGAAATGGTTGCCGCCCTGGCCGAAGCCGTCGGCACGCGCGTCGGACGCACGCGCGTTGCCTTTGTCGATGTGCTCGGTCCGTCACCTTCGGAAGTCCTCCGGGACACTCCGGGGCGAGCGATTCTCGTACCGGCGTTCCTGGCGTCCGGCTACCACGTTCACACCGATGTTCGACGCGAAGTGACGCTCAGTGAGCACTCGGCTGTGAGTGTGACGCCCGCACTCGGACCCGATCCGGCGCTTGCGCGCGTGCTGCTCCGACGCTTGACCGAGGCGGGGTGGAATCCGGGTGACGCGATAGTGCTTGCTGCCGCCGGGTCCTCCGATGCGCGGGCGCTGCGAGACGTCGAGCGTGCTGCGCTGATGCTTGCCGAAGCGGCGGGGACTCGTGTCGACATCGGGTACATCGCGACCGGGGAGCCGAAGGTAGCCGATGTTGTTGCAGCAGCACGCGTTCGCGGCGCGAAGCGAGTTTTTGTCGCCTCGTACCTCCTCGCGCACGGGCTGTTCCACGAAAGGTTGCACGCTGCAGGAGCCGATGGTGTGACCGAACCGCTCGGCGTCGATCCGGGAGTGGTGGACCTTGTCGTGAATCGGTATGAGAGTGCGCGAAGGGAACTAGTATCGCTGCATGACGTCTCACTCCGTAACGCCGACGTATGCCGACCTGGTCGCAGCAGTTCGTGAATCCGACGTCAAGGCACAGGCTCTCATCGGTGCACTGACCGAAGAGCAGGCGCGGGAGCCCTCCGGGCTCCCCGGGTGGAGTCGGGGACACGTCGTGACGCACATGTCGCGCAACGCCGACGCGCTGGGCAGATTTGTTGCCGGCGTGCAGGGCGGCGAATCGGGGGAGATGTATCCAGGGGGGCCGGATGCGCGCAATGCTGCAATCGAAGAGGGCGCAGATCGCCCGGCTGAATTGTTGGCCCTCGACTACCGCTTCTCGGGAACGAGGCTGGTCGACGCGTTGTGCGAGATCCCGACTGATCGACTGGACACACCGGTGCCGTGGCGCAAACCTGTGACGGCATTCGATCTACCGATCCTGCGCTGGAACGAGATCGAGATTCACCTGATGGACCTCGACATCGGTTACACCTGCCACGACTGGCCTGCCGAGTTCGTGGAATTCACTCTCGCCAGTCAGTTGGGCGCACTCGAGACGGCGGTCCCGGGTGTACGAGTGCCGTCGCTGTCCGACGCGGAGACCTTGGCCTGGTTGGTCGGGAGGCCGACGAGGGTGGGGCTGCCGACTCTCCCTGCCTGGCCGTTCTGAGATGCAGCCGTTCTGAGATGCAGCCGTTCTGAGATGCAGCCGTTCTGAGAGTTAGAACAGGGTGGGGGCGCTCACGTCGTTGCGTGCTTGGGCCAATCGCGCACTCCACCTTTTCACCAACCACATCTCGACGATCTCGGGTTGGGTGCCGGCGGCATAGGCCCAGCTGTCGAGAAGTTCGCAGTACCGGCGGTAGCGACGCGTCGTGAAGCCGGTGACGGAAGGATCCTCGAGCCAGCCCTCGTGGATGAGCGTCGAGACTCCGTACTGGTCGATCATCTGAGCGCGTCGGCCTTCGTCCTGTACGCCCACTGCCCACATGAAAGCGGCCATCAGCGATACCCCGACACCGGGGGTGAGTGGCCACCCGGACCAGGTGTCGCGCCGGACGACGGGCATCGACTTGTTTTTCGAGCAGTGATCGAGAATGGCTGTGATCTGGGTCAGCGGATCCTCGTCCTCGCGGTGATGGGGATTGAAGACGTTGGGGAACCGCCGTGTGAACCGTCGGCTCTCGTGCGAGCCCTGCCAGGCCGCGCAGAGAAACAGTAGTCCGAGGCCGTCGTGCTGGGCGACAACGAGATCGCTCGACGGGCGAAGGTCGTTGCGTTGAACGATGGCTCGGCCTTCGGTGATCACTTTGCCGTCGAGATCACGCCCGCGCAGGCTGATGGTGTGGCCGGCGTCCTTCAGGTGGGCGTTCCACCAATCCAGGTCGACGGTGGCTTCGTCGTCGAGGACGTGCAGTGGAAAGGTGCGGGAGCGGCACCACTCGACCAATGCGTCCGGCGGTTCGAATCCTTCGTCGACACGATTCATGGCGCGATGATCCCACGAGTCGCCGACAGTAATTCGTGCGACGCGCAGTCCACCGGGATGGAACCGGACACTCGCGGTACGCTCCGCTCATGAAATTCGCGTCCTCGCAGGTGCGGTCGGCGCTGTGGACGGTAGCCATCGCTTTGGCGGCCACGAGTCTGAGCGGATGTATCGGTGCCGTCGATCGGATGGATTTCGACAATCAGATGCGCGAACGTGGCGGTGGGATGACGTCGGAGTTGGTGCGAGGCGGGTTCGACAGCCTCGCACATAGATACGGCGTCGACGCGGTATCGGTGACCAGCATCGACATCAGCCCGATCGAGACGCTCGGAGTCACCGTTCGAGACCCCGGGAAGCCGACCCAGCTCGACAGATTCTCTTTCGACGGAGTCATTCTCGGCGAGCCGAGCCCCGTGCAAGTCAGTGTCACCGACGATCTCGATGCACGATCGTTCACGCTGGATCAAGTGCCGGCATTGACGAACCTCGAGAAGTTGGTCGACGACGCGCTGGAGAACAGCGGTGTCGACGACGGCGAAGTCACCGGGATCTCGGTCAGTCGCACCGAGGCGATTCGCGCATCCGTGATGGTGGAATCTCCACGCTCGCGGGCGCTGGTGGTCTTCGAGCCTGACGGAACTCCCTTCCTGGTGCACCCGCTGTGAGCCGCCGTATCGCTCCGTTGGTGATCTCCGTAGTGGTGATCGTGGTCGTGGGAATCTTTGCTGCACTACTGTCTTCGGTGATCTGGCCAGGACAGGTCGCTCATTTGGCGCCGATTTTCTGTGAAGCTCCCACATCGAGCGCGATGGTCGTCTCGGATACCTTTTCCGACGGCGACGGTACGTCCACCAATTTCACGCTGTACTGCGTCGGACCGCGCGGTCAGACCGTTGATGCCGGCTGGTTGCTGCCGTTCTTGGTGCTGTGGGGCGTGTATTCGCTGGTGCTTGCGACAGTGGTCGGCGTGGTCGGGGTCAACCGGCGTAGGCGCCCAAACGACTGACCCGATCAGCGTGGGAGGACAACCACTTCGGCGACGGCACCGTCTTCCGCGTGTGGCGGAACGAGTGCAAACGAGGAGCGCCCGATCAACCCCGCCAGGTGTGCGGTACGTACAGACGGTTCGGCGCGCCAGCGACCGTCGGCGGATTGTGTGACCGGCAGTAGGCGTACCGCATCGGAAGTCACCGCAGCGGCGTTCTCGATGATGCCGAGCAGTGGCGGTGGTGTGTCGCTTCCCGTCAAGGCGGCCACGACGGTGGGCAGCATCGTCAACAGGGTGGTCACTGCGGCGTACGGGTTGCCGGGGAGGCCGAGAACCACCCGACCACTGGGCAGGACAGCCGTTATCTGAGATCCGCCCGGGCGCGAGGCGACTCGCCCGACAATCGTGCGAGCGCCGAGTCGATCGAGCGCACTGCGCATTTCGTCGGCAGCGCCGCCGCCCGTCGCACCAATGACAACAAGCAGGTCCTGTTCAGTCGCATCCGCCAGTACACGCTCGAAACTGTCGGCCGTGTCCCTCAGGTGCGAATTCGCCACGCACCGTACGCCGTTGCTTTCCAATAGGTAGGGGAGAATCCCACCGACGGAGTCGCGGGTCTGACCTTCACGCAGTGGACCGGTCCGCCGGATCTCGTCGCCGGTGACTATCACGCGTGCCCGTACCGGACCACGGACGAGGGCGTCGAATACCTCTCCGCTGGCAGCTGCGGAGATCACCGCCGGAGTCACCGCGGTACCAGTCGGGGCGATCGTGAATCCGGTGGTCCAATCTTCCCCTCGTGATCGAGCGTCGTTGCGGTGCGGCGCATCCGGCAGTCTCCGTACCATCCGAGATGGCTCGTCGACGGACAGATACTCGTCACGAATCACCGAGGTGGCGCCGAGGGGCAGGTGTGCTCCCGTGGCAATGCGAATCGCTTCGCCTTCACCGAGTTCGAGTTGCCCGTCGGCGCCCGCGATACGGATCTCGGTGCGGATTCGCCAGGGACCCTCGCCGGAGACGGCGTACCCGTCCATCGCCGAGACATCGGATCGAGGAAGATCACCCAGGGCGACGAGAGGCTGCGCGAGCGTTGCTCCGAGACTGTCGGCGAGGGCGGCCCGGTGTGGTGACAATGCTGTCAGTGAGTTCCTGACGGCGGCGCGGGCTTGCTCGATCGTCAGGCGCGGATGGTTTCGCGCGCGGTCGATGTCCGCCGGTGTGTCGCAGTCAGTGGTGCCAGTGACACGCAGCGTCGAGAACGGTTCGGTGACAATCGCTTTCATAGGTTGATTCTCCAACCCCGAACTCTCCCGCAATGTGGACAGGCGTTGCCGGAGCTCGCGAAATGTCCACGCGGAGAGCAGGAATTGGGTTCGGTTGTTCTCGTCCACGGCACACGTCACCGGACTGTCCGTCGACGTGGCAGCTATCAAAGCGTCAACTGATACGGCCTCGATGTGCGGCAGATCGGACGCCAGGACCACCACCACGGCGTCGTCGGGTAACCGGGTCGCAGACAATCCGGCCCAGATCGCCTCGACAGGGCCGGCTCCGGCCGGAGTTTCCTGAGTTTGAGTGATGCCAGGATCAAGTTCAGGGCGATGTGGACCGACCACGACGACGGCGTCCAGATGCGCCGTCGCTGAAAGCGCGACGTCGAGGAGCCTGCGGCCGTGAACGAGCAGGCCGGGTTTGTCGACACCACCCATTCGGGTCCCGCGACCACCCGCCAGAATGAGGGCGGCGGTCGGCGGCGTGACGGTCATACCTCCATGCTGCCCCATCGCCCGCGTCACGACGACCGGTGACACGTGAATCAGAAGTGATACCGAGCTTTCTTCAGGTCGATCCGACCGTCCTTGATCGGCACGCCTTCGAGTTCGAGCTTGGCGATCTGACGATGAGCCAGGTGCGCCGACGGTTTGCCGGAGGCGCCGAGAACCCGATGCCACGGCAGGTCGGCAGAGTCCGTTCGCATGATCCAACCGACCGTGCGAGCACTGGAAAGTCCTGCAGCATCAGCGATATCGCCGTACGTCGCCACGAAACCGGCCGGAATCGACGCGATGAGGCGCCGTACCTCTTCGATCTGCTCTTCGGTGGTGGCTGCCATGTCGGTTCCTTCAGAGCATGCTGCGAACGAGCGCGGCGACTTCGTCGGCCCGCACGTGCGGGACCATGTGGTCACAGTCGAATTCGACACCGGTCAGATTTTCACCGAGGTGCTCGGTGAGCGCTGCCCGGAACTCGTCGGTGACGTACGGCGGTTGGACCTTCATCGCCTGAACCAGCACGGTGGGCATCGACGACGGAGGCAGCACGATCGGGCGAGCGAGTTCGCCCCACCCGGTCACGATCGCGGGCGTGGACAGGCGCCAGTTGACGCGTCCGTTGTCCAGTTCGATCAGGTGTTCCGCCATCTCGACGTCGAGGTCCTGTGTGGGAACCTCACCCCACGAGCCGTGAATCTTCTCGGAGTAGGCCTCTGCCGCATCGGTGTAATCCGGTGAGCCGATTGTGAGTTCGGCCACTTCCTGCATGAAAGTCGGATCCAACCCGATCGCCGGGTCGAGCAGGACGAGCCCACGAATGCGTTCCGGTGCGGTGGCCGCGAGGTGCAGCGCCAGCATTCCGCCGAAAGAATGCGCGACGATCACCACCGGTCCGGTGGCATGTTCGTCGAGCGTCTCCAGCAGGCTCGCCACGTGGGATTCGATGTTCCACGGAGGAGCCCAGGTGGAACGCCCGTGACCGCGTAGATCCGGCGAGATCCAGCGCGCTTCGGGCAGTTGGTTCTCGGCCATCGACTGCCAACGTCGGCCGTGACCGGTCAGACCGTGCAGCGAAAGGATCTCCGGTGCCCCGACGGGTCCGTAGAGATACGTATGGAGTGCAGACACGAGGTCAATCATGCCGGATGCAGGCGATGTGTGAGTTGTCGGTGCGCTCTGGTGGAATGCCTGGGTGAGTGAGACGGCAACACGCAGCAAGGTCACCATTCCGCGGGCGCGGTTGGTGCACCGAACTGCGCCGTCTCCGATACCCCGAACGTGGGACGAAGGGACGGCCCGGCTGTTCGCGCCGCCGTCCGAGGATCCGTTCCAACTCGCGTTCGGCCCTGTTTCATTCGGCTCGGGGGCCGCCTGGAGTCCCTGGCAGGTACTCGGCAGCCCCGGAACCGGCAAGACGTCCCTTCTCGTGGATCTGGCAGTGCAGAAGATCTCCGGTGGCGAAGATCCTGAATCGGTCCTGGTGCTCACCCAGTCGCGCCGGGCAGCGACGCAGGTCCGCGAGCAGATCACGGCCGGGTTGCTCGGGTACGAACAAGAACGCGGACCGCAGGCAACTCGTGAGCCGTTGGTCCGCACCGTTCACTCGTACGCCTTTGCCGTACTCCGGCTTCAAGCCGCAGCGCACGGCAACGCGCCGCCACGCCTGATCACCGGCGCCGAGCAGGACTCGGTGCTCCGAGAGATGTTGCGCGGCGACATAGAAGACGGTGCGCTCCGGTGGCCGGAGCGCCTGCGACCCGCATTGGGTTTGAACGGCTTTGCCGTCGAACTTCGAGATCTGATGTTGCGAGCGAACGAGCGCGGACTCGGCCCCGAAGATCTGGTCAAGCTCGGCAAGAAGCGTGGACGTCCGGAGTGGGTGGCGGCCGGGCGGTTCGCCGAGGCCTACGAGCAAGGCGTGCTGCTGCGCGGCAGTGTCGGTGTCGAGGCTCCGGAGGCGACGGCGCCGGCGCTCGACGCGGCCGAGTTGATCGGTGCGGCATTGACCGCGTTCGCCACCGATCCCGAATTGCTTCGCTCCGAGCGCGCTCGGATCCGGCACCTACTCGTCGACGACGCACAACATCTGGATCCGCAGGCGGCGCAACTGGTTCGGCTGATCGGAACCGCAACTGCGGGCACGGTCATCGCCGGTGATCCCGATCAGTCGGTCTTCGGGTTCCGCGGTGCGGATTCGGCGTTCCTACTCGGACTCGCCGAGCGCGGAGACGAGCGCCAGATCGTCCTGCCCACCACGTTTCGCAACAACGCCGACGTCGCGTCGATCGCGGCGAAGATCGCTGCGCGGCTGCCCGGCAACCTCGCTCATCGCATCGCGGTTCCATCCGATCTCACCGATGAGGACCCGGGGCGGGCGTCGGTGCGGGTTCTCGGTACGACGGCCAAAGAAGCGGCAGTCGTCGCAGATACCTTGCGCCGGGCGCATCTGCTGGACGGGATTGCTTGGTCCGACATGGCCGTCATCGTTCGGTCGGTCCCGCGCACTCTCGCCCCTCTCCGGCGAGCCCTGCTCGCGGCCGGGGTACCCGTCACGACCGCTGCCACCGAATTGCCGCTGGCCAGGCAACACGGAGTGTCCGGCCTGCTGCTGGTCCTTCGGGCGCTCGGCGGCGATCAGTTCACCGGCGACGACGCGCTTGCCCTGATGGCCGGTCCCATCGGCGGCGCCGAGCCGGTCACCCTGCGCCGGTTGCGTCGTGGCCTGCGCCGGGTCGAGTTGGCATCGGGAAGTGATCGGGACTCCTCGGAGTTGTTGCGGCTCATTCTGATCGACGAGGATCGTGCGCAGTCCAAGCGCCTCATGGGCAAGTTGACAGACGTCGAAGCTGCGGCACTCAATCGCGTGCTGTCGGTCCTTCGCAAGGCCCGAGTGCCTCTCGAGCGAGGTCTCGGGGTCGAAGAAGTTCTGTGGGCAGCATGGCAGGCGACGGGGCTGGAACGACGCTGGGCGGCTGCGTCGGCGCGCGGCGGACCTATCGGCTCACAGGCCGATCGAGACCTCGACGCAGTCGTCGCACTTTTCGACGCGGCCGCCAACTACGTCGACCGGTTGCCGCGTTCGCAACTCGCCGGTTTCGTCGACTACTTGACCAGCCAGGAGATACCGACCGACTCGCGGAGCCGGTCGGTCATCACTCCCGACGCCGTCACCGTGGTCAGCGCTCACGCCGCGGCGGGTCGCGAATGGGCGGTCGTGGCGGTGGCGGGTGTGCAGGAGGGGCTCTGGCCGAGTTTGCGGGCACGCGGAACGCTACTGCGTACCGAAGCGCTGATCGACCTGGTCAACGGAGTCTCCGACGGCAGTGACTCGGCTGCCGAACGACTCTCGCGAACCGCACCGCTTCTGGCCGAAGAACGCAGGTTGTTCCTGGTTGCCTGTAGCCGTGCTCGTCGCCGTCTGCTGATCACCGCAGTCGAATCGGCTTCGGGGGACACCGACTTGGTGCCTTCGCGGTTCGTGGACGAATTGATCCGTGGTGACGCGTACTCGGACGATCCGTCCTCCGATCTCGACGTCGTTGCACCCGAGACCGGGGATACCCGGGTTCTGTCGCTGCCTGCACTGGTCGCACAGCTTCGCAGCGTCGTGTGTGATCCCGACATCGCGCATTTCGACCCCGAGAAGCATTCCCGGGCCGCTCGCCAGTTGGCACGTCTGGCTGCTGCCGGGGTACGCGGCGCGCACCCGGATCAGTGGTACGGCACAGCCGAGCCGAGTACCGCTGCTCCCATGTGGCAGCCCGAGGACGGACCGGTTTCACTATCGCCGTCCACCATCGAGCTTCTCGAAACATGCCCTCTCCGATGGGTGTTCGAGCGTCATGGCGGCAGCGACGGAGACAACACTCATGCGATCGCCGGTACGCTGGTCCATACCTTGGTGCAGGCATTGGCCGGCCGGATTCCACCGGATCAGGTCGAGAAGGCACTCGAAAATGCCTGGGAATCCATCGATCTGGGATCGCAGTGGTACTCGCGCCGCGAACTCAATCGAACTCGGGAGATGCTGGCGACGTTCACCGCCTGGATGAACGCAACTCGCGGCGAACTGACCGAAGTCGGCGTCGAGGTCGCGGTCGAGGGGGTCCTCGAACCACGTGAGGAGGGAGCGCCTGCGGTCAAGCTTCGTGGCCGGATCGACCGGCTCGAGCGCGACACCGAAGGCCGTCCGGTGGTTGTCGACGTCAAGACTGCGCGAAACCCTGTCAGCAACGAGGCCGCGCAATCTCACGCGCAGTTGGCGGCGTACCAGGTCGCAGCGGCCGAAGGTGCGATTGCCGGCGAACCGGCCACACAACCCGGCGGTGCACGCCTGGTATTCGTGGCCAAGTCCAACAAGAAAGACGGTGCGGCGCAGCGAGTTCAGCCGCCGCTGACGGCCGAAGCCGTCGAGATGTGGCGAGACGTCATCCACAACGCAGCGGCAGCGACCCAAGGGCCGCAGTATCTGGCCAGGGTCAACGACGGATGTAGACATTGCCCGGTGCGCTCGAGTTGCCCGGCACACGACGAGGGACGACAGGTGAGTAACTAAGTGGCTGCCGCGACGCAGAAGGCACGCCGACCGAAGATCGATCCTGTCGACCTGGCGGTCGCGCTCGGTCAACACCCGCCGACGCCGGAACAGGCGGCAGTCATCGCCGCACCGCTCGGTCCGACATTGGTCGTCGCCGGTGCCGGTGCCGGTAAGACCGAGACGATGGCTGCTCGCGTCGTGTGGCTGGTGGCCAACGGCTTCGTCGATCCCGAGGCCGTTCTCGGATTGACCTTCACGCGCAAAGCGGCACAACAGCTCACGTCGCGAATCCGCAAGCGCTTGGCGCGACTGGCGGGTTCCGACGTTCTGCGGGCACTCGACCCGACCGGCGGAGTGCGTTCCCGGATTCTGGCCGGGGAACCCGAAGTCAGTACCTACCATGCTTACGCGGGACGGTTGCTGTCCGAGCACGGACTGCTGTTGCCGATCGAACCCTCGGCGACGCTGTTGTCCGAGACCGAACTGTGGCAGGTTGCGCACCGCGTCGTGAGCGGCTGGGACAGTGATCTGGACACCGACAAGAATCCGGGGTCCATCACCGAAACCGTTCTGGCCCTTGCCGGTCAGTTGGCGGAGCACCTGGTCGACCCCGAGCAGTTGCTCGAGGCTCACACCGAGTTGGACAAGCTGATTCACACTCTGCCCGCCGGTCCGAAACAGCGGGGTGGGCCGAGCAAAGAGCTGTTGAATTACCTTGATGTGCAACACAAACGCATCGAGCTACTGCCCCTCGTTGCCCGGCTGGGTGAGACGCTGCGGCGTGAAGGCGCATTGGATTTCGGCAGCCAGATGTCGCTGTCGGCCCGTGTCGCCTCCGAACATCCCGAGGTCGGGCAAACCGAGCGTGAGCGCTTTCGGGTAGTTCTTCTCGACGAGTACCAGGACACCGGTCACGCTCAGCGAGTGTTGTTGTCCTCGTTGTTCGGTGGGGGAGCCGACGGCCGGTTGGCGCTGACAGCCGTCGGCGATCCGATGCAGTCGATCTACGGTTGGCGAGGCGCGTCGGCGGCCAACCTGCCACGGTTTGCAACCGACTTCCCGCTTGCCAACGGAAAGCCGGCTCCGACACTCGAACTGCTCACCAGTTGGCGTAACCCGCCGGAGGCTCTCGAATTGGCAAACCTGTCGTCCGCACCGTTGCGCCGACGCGGTGTGGCCGTCAGCACACTTCGTGCGCGGCCGGGAGCCGTCGCCGGAGACGTTCGACTGGCGCTGCTGGGAGACGTCGAACAGGAACGTCAGTGGGTTGCGGAGAAGATCGCCGAAGAGTACGAGGCGGCACGTGCCGAAGACCGCCCGACGCCCACGGCAGCGGTGTTGATCCGCCGCAACGCCGATGCTGCCCCGCTGGCCGAGGCTTTGCGGTCCAAGGGTCTGCCAGTCGAAGTGGTCGGACTCGGTGGGCTCCTGCACACACCCGAGGTGGCGGACGTGATCGCCATGCTCCGAGTGGTCGCCGATCCGCTGGCGGGTAGCGCCGCCGTTCGGCTGCTCACCGGAGCGAGATGGCAGATCGGCGCGAAGGACCTCGCCGCACTCTCGCAACGCTCTCGCGAACTTGCCATCTCCGCCGGATACGGAACAGCGGGTGCGGTCACCGACGCCGAGGCGCTCACCTCGGCAGTTCAGGACGCGCTGCCGGGGGAGAACGCCGAGCAAGCAGGATTGGTCGATTCGATCTCCGATCCAGGCCCGGCAGAACGCTATTCAGCTCTCGGGTACACACGCATCAACGCGATAGCGGCAGAATTGGCGTCGTTGCGCGAACGTATCGGCCAGCCGCTCACCGAACTGGTGGCGGAGGTCGAGCGGGTGCTCGGTATCGGAATCGAGGCAGGCGCGCGAACTCGAGTCGGTGTCGTCGGGACCGCGGGCCGCGAGCATCTCGACGCATTTGCCGACGTCGTCGCCAATTACGCGACGCGTCCAACAGCCAATCTGCCCGGGATGCTCGCATTCTTCGCGGCCGCCGAACAGATCGAAAAGGGCCTCACTCCGGGCGAAGTGGAGGTGGCGCCGGATCGCGTGCAGATCTTGACCGTGCACTCGGCGAAGGGGCTCGAATGGGAAGTAGTGGCGATCCCGCATGTCAGCGACGGGGTGTTCCCCTCGTCCACCGCGTCCGGATCGTGGCTCGGGGCGCTCGCCGAACTGCCACCGTCGTTGCGTGGTGACCGGGCGGTCGACGCGGATTCGGCCGACGGAGTTCCGGTGCTCGACCTCGAGGAGCTCTACAACCGCAAGGACCTCGAGAACGCGATCACGGCGCACAAGAAGGCCTTGTCCAACCGTCGACTGGACGAGGACCGGCGACTGTTCTACGTCGCGCTGACCAGAACCGAACGGGCGCTGTTCATCTCGGCGCATCACTGGGCGGAGTCCGGTTCGGAACCGAAGGGGCCTTCGGAGTTCCTGGACGAGCTGCATCAGATGGTCACGGCCGAAAACGATGCCGATGAGGAAGACTCACGCGGTGCGATCGGCGTCGTGGAGGAGTGGGCGCCTGCACCGGAACCCGACACCGAGAACCCGTTGGCCGCCACGCCCCGTACGGCGCAGTGGCCGCCGGATCCGCTGGGTGCGCGTCGCGGCGCGGTCGAGGCCGGAGCCGCGAGCGTCCTGTCCGCACTTGCATCGCTGCCGCAAGACAGCAAAGAGACGGAAGAACCGGAGGACGATCCGGAGAACTGGGCCTCGGACGTCGACGTTCTCCTGGCCGAGCGCGAAGCCCGGGCAAACGCGCGTGCCGAAGTGATTCTCCCGGCGCAGCTTTCGGTGACTCAGCTCGTCGACCTCAAGGCAGATCCGGATGAACTCGCGGCACGGCTGCGTAGACCACTGCCGTACCCACCGAACCCGCTCGCTCGGCGCGGCACGGCTTTTCACGCCTGGATCGAGCGAAGGTTCGGTGCGACCCGACTGTTGGATCTCGACGAACTACCCGGCGCCGCGGATACCGGCGCGGGTCCCGAGACCGATCTGGTGAAACTTCAGGATGCGTTCCTGCGGTCCCCGTGGGCCAATCGCAGCCCGATCGAAGTGGAAGTTCCTTTCGAAACATCCATTGCCGGAACGGTTCTGCGGGGTCGCATCGACGCTGTGTTCGCCGATCCCGACGGCGGATGGACGGTGATCGACTGGAAGACCGGTGCCGAACCGTCGGCCGCCAACGAGGACGCTGTTGTGATGCAGTTGGCCGCGTATCGGGTGGCCTGGGCCGAATTGATGTCAGCCAGAGCCCGTTCGGCGGGGCGCAACGAACAGTTTCCGGCCGACAAGGTCCGGGCGGCGTTTCACTACGTTCGATCGGGTCGCACCATCGCACCCGAGAACCTGCCGGACGGTGAGGCTCTCGCTCGCCTCATCCGAACGGCAGGCGCGCAAGATTAGCTTGCGTTTCGACGAGCCTTGAGTGCTTCGGTCACCAGCGGAACCTGCAGGGGAAGACGTGCGATCGAACCGATCTTCTGCGGTGTGGACGTCTTCGGGCTTCGGCACCAGTCGATCGCCATCTGGATGTTGGCGGGGAACACGGCGACAAAGAGCGCGGCGGCAAGGCCCGCGCCGAGCTTGCGGGTCTTCGGCACGGCCAAGGCAGCGCCGATCGCCAGTTCCGCGACGCCGGACACCTGGGTGTAGGTGCGGGCCTGTCCGGGAAGCTGGCGGGGAACGGTGCTGTCGAAGAAGGAAGGCGCCACGAAATGCATGGTGCCGGCGCCGAGAAGGAGGGCCGACAAACGAAGAGCGGCCGCTTGGCTGGGAGTGGACGTCGAACCGGTGAAAGGCATTTGCCCAGCCTGCCTCACGGTGGACCTTCTTGCCACTACCGGCGCCACGACCCGCGCGCTATTCGGCGCCCGAGTTCCGAAGTCGATCTTCGAGGGTTACGCTGCCTGCCGATGTCCGTGTAGGTATTTCGTAAGTTCGAGTGAGAGAGTCGATGTATGGCCGGTAAGCTCCGGGCGCGTTTGACCAGGTCGGAAGCATTGACCGATCAGCCTGACTTCGCCCTTGTCGGGGTGCTGCGCATTCCCCAGCTACAGACAAGTCCGGCGCGGGCCATCTACAAGCGAGTTCTCATCGCGTTGGGTGCTCTCGGCGCCGCCGTGTTGATCGTGTACATCGATCGCGCGGGATACCGGGACGCACAGGACAACGAGCTGTCGCTGCTCGACTGCATTTACTATGCGACGGTTTCGCTCTCGACCACCGGCTACGGCGATATCACTCCGTTCACGCCGTCGGCGCGCCTGGTCAACGTCCTGTTGATCACGCCACTTCGGATCTTCTTCTTGATCGTGTTGGTCGGAACCACACTTTCAGCTCTGACCGAGAGTTCGCGTCAGGCGTTCAAAATTCAGCGTTGGAGGCAGCACGTGCGTAATCACACCGTCGTCGTCGGATACGGGACCAAGGGGCGGACGGCAATCGAAGCAATGCTCGGTGACGGTGTACCGGCGTCGGAGATCGTGGTCGTGGACACCGATCAGACCGTCCTCGATTCGGCGGCGAGCAAAGGCCTGGTGACGGTATTCGGTTCGGCGACGAAATCGGACGTACTTCGGTTGGCAGGTGCGCAGAATGCGTCGTCGATCATCGTGGCAACCAACCGTGACGACACCGCAGTGCTCGTGACGCTGACAGCCCGCGAAATCGCGCCGAAAGCCAAGATCGCCGCAGCCATCCGTGAAGCCGACAACGCGCATCTTCTGCGTCAGTCCGGCGCAGACTCCGTCGTCGTGTCCTCGGAGACGGCGGGTCGACTCCTCGGCATCGCGACCACGACGCCGACCGTCGTGGAGATGATCGAAGACCTGCTGACTCCGGAGGCCGGATTCGCGATTGCCGAGCGTGCCGTCGAGCGCGACGAGGTCGGCGGCTCTCCGCGTCATCTCTCCGACATCGTGCTCGGGGTCGTTCGTGACGGCCGTCTGGTTCGCGTCGGTTCACCCGAGGTGGACGCCGTCGAAGAGAACGATCGACTGCTCTACATTCGCCGCGTCACGAACTGAGTGTTACCGAGCTTCGTGCGCGCAGTAATGTCGTGAGCGTGAACGACTTCCAGCTGACCGAAACACCTCTGCTCTCACGCTCGAGCGTCGGCCGCGCCGAGGAATTGCGGTCGGACGCCGCTGCACTGACGACGGGTTGGGCGGACGCACTGCTCCTCCGTGTGAATTCACGGGGTCAGGTCAAGGTGTCGCCGGAAGGTCAATTGGTCTTCGCCGAGGCAACCGAGTTGGGGCCCGAACCGGTGCGCGGCGCGGTCTTCCTGGGAATTCGGGAGAATCGCCACGTCTGGGCGGTGCGGGTGTCGCTGCTGGCGGGCACTTTGTCTGAATTGCGGATGCTCGGCGGAACACTCGACGACGCGGACGCCGGTTTGTTGACCGGTGCCGTCGCGATTCTCAACTGGCACGACAGTGCCGGATTCAGCGCTATCGACGGCGCACCGAGTGAACCCACGATGTCCGGCTGGTCACGCATTTCCACGTCCACCGGCCACGAGGAGTTTCCCCGAACGGATCCGGCGGTCATCTGCCTGGTGCACGACGGCGGCGATCGAGTTCTACTCGCGCGTCAGCCGACCTGGCCGCAGCGCCGTTTCTCGATTCTCGCGGGATTCGTCGAGGCCGGGGAGTCGCTCGAAACGTGTGTTGTCCGCGAGATCAAGGAAGAAGTCGGTATCGACGTGCACAGCGTTCGATACCTCGGGAGCCAGCCCTGGCCGTTCCCTCGCTCGGTGATGTTGGGCTTCGCCGCAATCGGCGACCCCGCAGCTCCGCTGCTGTTCGCGGACGGCGAGATCGCCGAGGGCACCTGGTTCACGAAAGACGAGGTGCGCGCCGCTCTCGAACTCGGCGACTGGGGTTCGGAAGCGGACGCGCCACTGCTGCTGCCCGGGTCGATCTCCATCGCTCGCGGAATGCTCGAGAGCTGGGTCAAGTAGCAGCCGGAGAAGGTCTACAGACCCAGAGCCTGCTTGACCTGGTTGAGCGACGGGTTGGTCGCAACGCTGCCGTCGCCGTACTTCACGGTCGGAACGACGTGATTGCCACCGTTGACGCTGCCGACGAAATCGGCTGCTGCCGGATCGTTCTCGATGTCGATCTCGGTGTACTCGATCCCCGACGCGTTGAGCTGCGTCTTGAGGCGACGGCAGTAGCCGCACCACGTGGTCGAGTAGATGGTCAGGGCAGGCGCATTTTCGGTAGAAGTCACGGCCGATATAACACCACGACCGAGAGCGTTGTTCCGTATCGGCCCGTGTTCTCTTGCCCACATACCGTCGGGCGCGGCGAATGGAGTGTCGGAACGTCCTGCCATGATGGTCCCCATGCCTGCGGACACCGGACTGGATCCAGAACAATCGGCCGCCGTGCTCGCGCCACGCGGCCCGGTATGTGTCCTCGCGGGCGCTGGAACAGGCAAAACCCGCACCATCACGCGCCGGATCGCTCATCTGGTTGCCGACGGTCACGTGTCGGCCGGTCAGGTGCTTGCCGTGACGTTCACCGCTCGTGCGGCCGGGGAAATGCGTGGACGTCTCCGTGAGCTGGGCGTCGGCGGGAGTGGGCCGCAGGTGCAGGCTCGAACTTTTCACGCTGCTGCTCTCCGTCAACTGAAGTACTTCTGGCCGCAGGTTGTCGGCGACACGCCGTGGCGTCTGCTGGACCGAAAGTTCGCCGTTGTCAGCAGTGCCGCAGCCCGGGTGGGATTGTCCACCAGCACGGAAAGCGTCCGCGACCTCGCCAGTGAAATCGAGTGGTCGAAGGCGTCGCTGATCGCGCCGGAGGATTACCCACGCGCGATCGCCAAGATTCGCCGTGAGGCACCGGTCGATGCCACCAAGGTGGCCCAGGTGTATGCCGCATACGAAGAGCTGAAAGCACGCGGCCAGGACGGCATGCTGCTTGATTTCGACGATCTCCTACTGCACACGGCGGCAGCTCTCGAAGAGCATTCGACAGTCGCCGACGAGTTCCGCGAGCGGTATCGCTGCTTCGTCGTGGACGAGTATCAGGACGTCACCCCACTGCAGCAGCGTGTGCTCGACGCCTGGCTGGGCGACCGAGACGATCTGACCGTGGTGGGCGATGCGAATCAGACCATCTACTCCTTCACCGGAGCCACCCCCAACTATCTGTTGGACTTCTCCCGGAAATTCCCCGAAGCGACCGTCGTTCGGCTCGAACGGGATTACCGCTCCACCCCTGAGGTCGTGTCGTTGGCGAACCGCGTGATCGGTGCGGCGCGCGGGCGGATCGCCGGGACGCGTCTGCAGCTGATCGGGCAGCGCGCGCCGGGGCCTGAGCCGGAGTTCATGGAGTTCGACGACGAGCCGGCCGAGGCGCTCGGCGTTGCGCGGGCGATCAAACGGCTGATCGCGGCAGGCACTCCTGCTGCCGAGATCGCTGTTCTGTACCGGACCAATGCTCAGTCGGAGGCGCACGAGCAGGCCCTGACGAAGCTGGGCATTCCGTTCCAGGTGCGCGGTGGAGAGGGCTTCTTCACTCGCACCGAGGTACGTCAGGCGGTGGCAGCGCTGCGTCAGGCAGCTGGACGCGACGACCTCCCCGAAGGTGCAGACAACGGCGAAGCGCTGGTCTCACTCGTCCGCGCTGTGCTCGCGCCGCTCGGCCTGACCAACGAAGAGCCTTCGGGTACTCAGGCACGCGAGCGCTGGGCGTCGCTCTCGGCTCTCGTGGCGCTCACCGAAGAACAACTTGTCCACGAACCTGAACTGACGCTCACCGGGCTTCTACAGGAGCTCACGGCCCGAGCCGAGGCGCGGCACCCACCGACCGTGCAAGGTGTGACGCTGGCCTCCCTCCACGCGGCCA
Source organism: Rhodococcus sp. MH15 (assembly GCF_019266045.1). Taxonomy (NCBI): domain Bacteria; kingdom Bacillati; phylum Actinomycetota; class Actinomycetes; order Mycobacteriales; family Nocardiaceae; genus Rhodococcus; species Rhodococcus sp. MH15. Next base: position 964,745 of record NZ_LPNP01000061.1, on the reverse strand, counting down.
AGGGGCTCGAATGGGATGCGGTGTTCCTGGTCGGCCTCAACGACGGCACCCTGCCTATCCAACACGTTCTCGGCGACGCCAATTCGGGCGCCGACGACGTCGCGGTGGAGGAGGAGCGTCGGCTTCTCTACGTGGGGGTTACTCGCGCTCGCGAGCATCTGCAGCTGTCGTGGGCATTGGCCCGCAATGAGGGTGGACGGAAGTCCCGTCGCCGGTCGAGGTTCCTCAACGGGCTCATCCCCGAGGACTCACCGGCTTCGCGCGTTGCCGCGCCGTCGTCGGGGAACAAGAAGCGTCCGCGCTGCCGCGTCTGCGGCAAACCGTTGATCGGGACGTCGGCGACCATGCTCGGGCGCTGCGAAAAATGCCCGTCCAATGTCGACCTGGAATTGCTCGAGCACCTCAAGGCCTGGCGTCTGGACAAGTCCAGAGAACTCAAAGTTCCGGCCTATGTCGTCTTCAGTGACAACACATTGATGGCTATTGCCGAACAACGACCACAAGACAATCGTGGACTGGTTTCGATCCCTGGAATCGGGCCGAAGAAACTCGACAACTTCGGGGAAGACGTACTAGCTGTCATTCGCGGCGAACTGCGTGCGGCAACACTCGATATCTGAAATGCATCCGAATCGACAACGGTGATTTACATAACCGCAGGTCAAAAATAGGTTGTGCAGATTCGGCAGATTCTCTACTCTGGTTTTCAGTGTTACGGGGCAACCTGTGCGCAGAAACTATCCGGACCGACACGAAATGGAGGTGGCAAAAAAATGACGAACTTGATCTCGTATGAAGCGTGCGCAAGCGCAAAGTTCGCTGTTGCCGCCCCCATGCTGCCGCGTGCAGCGGGATGGGCGCAGCATGCGTTCCGCCTGCGCCCTCAAGCAGCAGCAAAGAAAGCAGCTGTCGAGTCCGTGTTCTTAAGCCATCGAGGTATTTCTCGGTAGGACACATCCGTTCACTTACGGCCACGGACCCGCAGCCCCTGCGGACCGTGGCCTTTGTGTTGGATAGCCCTCTTCATCTGGTTTCCGACTCGGCTCAGGTTCGCACCCATCGAACCCATATCGTGCGACACAGTTTCGCATCCGAGCACTAGGAGACCGAGTTGTCTGCCCAGACAATCCGCGTGGAATCCGAAAACTCCACCACTGCAGTAACTTCCACCGACGTCACTTCGGCTGCAGTCACGTTCATCGAGGTCGCGTCCACCCGCCGCGACCTGCCGTGCCGGGCATCCAACCCCGATCTCTGGTTCGCCGAAGCTCCGGCCGAACTCGAGCAGGCCAAGGCACTGTGCGCGCAGTGCCCCATCCGTTCCCGTTGTCTCAGTGCGGCTCTCGACCGCGCCGAGCCATGGGGGGTGTGGGGCGGCGAGATCCTCGATCAGGGGGCCGTCATAGCGCGCAAGAGACCGAGAGGGCGCCCACGCAAGCAACTTGTGTGCGCGTGAGAGCCCTATTCGGCGGAGCCGGTGTCTTAGTCGGCGGAGCCGGTGTCATCCAGAACCGGCTCCGCGAACCCTGGCAACCAACGAGTCAGGATTTCCATGTACGGGGCATATGCGTCCAACTGGGCGCATATGCCGACCGAACCGAGAAGAACACGGAAGATCATCAAATACTCGGCCGGAAGGTTGAGTGCACGGGCCGTTCGGAACTGCGCACTGTTGAAGTCAGTGGCGGTTCCGGCGGCCTTTTGCAGCCATGCCCGAGTGAAGTGAAATGACTCGGTCTGGATCGGGTCGGTGAAGGGTCGCAGGTAATCCGCGATCTCCTTGTCGGTCACCGTGCGTCCGGGGATCACGAAACCGTTGGCGCGCAACAACTCCGTCAACTCGTCGAATTGTTCCTCGACAGCCAAGCGCACCATAGTGCCGAGAACCCGTGGCAGTCCGTTCGGGAACGGCGCAGCAGCACCGAAGTCGATGACGCCGAGTCGGCCGTCCTCGAGAAGCATGAAATTGCCGGGGTGCGGGTCACAGTGGAGCAATCCGACACGGGCCGGAGACGCGAAGTGGAATTCGGCGAGTAGTGCACCGGCCGCGTTGCGCTGCTCCGGCGTTCCACTCTCGATGATTCTGGTCAACGGGGTTGCCGTCATCCATTCGGTCACGACCACTTTCGGCGCGCTCGCCACGACGTGCGGGATCACGAATTGGGGATCTCCGTCGAACTCTTTGGCAAAAGCTCGCTGATTGTTCGCCTCGATCCGATAGTCGAGTTCTTCCTCCGTGCGCGCGGTGAACTCCTCGATCACGGGCCGTACGTCGACACCGGGCATGACCGAACCGAAGAGACCGGCAAATCTGCCCAGGGTCTTGAGATCGGCGCGTAGAGCTTCGTCGGCGCCGGGGTACTGAACTTTCACGGCTACGTCGCGGCCGTCCGCCCAGACGGCTCGATGAACCTGCCCGATGCTTGCCGACGCGGTCGGTTCATCGTCGAACGACTGGAATCGGTCGCGCCACTTGGTTCCGAGTTGCTGGTCGAGCATCTTGTGTACTTGCTTGGTCGGCAGCGGTGGGGCAGCGGCCTGAAGCTTGTTCAGCGACTCGCGGTACGGTTCGGCGAATTCCTCCGGAATAGCCGCCTCCATGACGCTGAGCGCTTGGCCCAGCTTCATCGCGCCACCCTTGAGTTCGCCCAGCACCGCGAACAATTGCTCGGCGGCCTTCGCGCTCAACTGTGCGTCGATCTCGCCTTTGTCACCGCCGGCGAGCTTGCGTCCGAAGCCCATGGCGGCGCGACCGGCCATCCCCAGGGGGATGCTCGCGAGTTTGGCAGTACGGGCAGAACTCTTGCGTGGGATCTCGGACACCACACCATCATGTCTGACTGGGGCGTCCTTTGCCCGAAACAGGTGCCAGGTATTGGCAACTGCAGGATATTTGCCGAGGCCAGCGCCTGGTTGTGATCCGATACGGACGCAGCGCGATCTCGAGCGTCGACGACAGGCTCGCCGCATGCGTCGCCGCTGTCTCCGATAATGCGGAGTCGATCTCGGCCAGGGCCAGCGCGACACTTGCATGGATCATCGCCGATTCCGCGTGGCCTGCGCTGCCGAGTAGCTGCGCGGACAGATGAAGCCAATGAGGGTCGAGTTCGGATCGGAGGATGTCGGCGCACCGCAGGCAACTCGACTGACCAGGCAGGACAAGAGGCCCGACCACACCGTTGCCGTCGCGGATGCGGATGGAAAGGTGGGGGAGTCCGCAGCGAACGAGATCGCTGACCAGACGAGGATCAGTTACGACGTCGTCGGCCAGGACCACCAGTTGTTCGTTCCACGTGCGCACGACGTCGGTGTTGCGATACCCGCGCGAGCGACGCGTGCTGACCCCGCCGGCGACCAGTGCGCGCTCGATGGCGTCAGAGAGCGGACCGACACCGTGAATCCGTACCGTCGCGGTGCTTCTGCGGGCAGTGTGGACGAAACCGGAATCGGCGAGTTGCTCGAGCAACTCCTCCGTCACGGATGTGGGAATCCCGAGCCTCGACGCTTCCCAGAGGATGTTTGCGCGGGATCTCGAGCCGTCCATTTTGCGCAGGATCGACTTCACCGCGCGATCGTCGACCCCGACAGGCAGAGTCAGTAGGACGGCACGTCCGGGGGTCCATCCCAGCTGCAGTCGACCATCCGGGCGCGACAGAACAGCGATCCGCGGGTCCCATCGAGGTCCCGCGGATCGCTGTGAAGTGCTGTCTTGTCTGGTGTCGTCGTGTGTGTGACCGGTCATCATTCGATGCTGGCACGACGGGCCCTCGGCGAGTCCCCGTCAGCGGCAGTTATCCACAGGCGGTCATCGCGGCTGATCTGCGAAAATCGGTCGAGAAGGGATTACTTCTCTTCGTCGTCCTCGCGGGTCTTGTCCATCGCTTCCTCGGCCGCACGCTCTTTTGCCACGACGGCTTCGAGCTGGGCTATCGGGTCGTCGAAATTACCGGCTTCGCCGGCGCCGAGGACACGGGCGACAAATCCGTCCGGTGCGTCGAGATCGCTCGAATCGGGCATCAGGTCGGGATGCGACCAGACGCCGTCGCGAACGTCCATACCGGCTTTCGCAGTGAGCTTCTGCCACAAACCAGCCGCTTCACGGACCTTGCGAGGACGAAGTTCGAGTCCGACCAGCGTCGCAAAGGTCTGCTCGGCGGGGCCGCCGGTAGCGCGGCGACGCCGCAACGTCTCACTCATCGCGGCAACACCAGGCAGTCGCTCGCCGAGTGCGGCGGTGACGACCGTCTCCACCCAACCCTCGACCAGCGCAAGCAGAGTCTCGAGACGTTCGAGAGCGGCTTTCTGCTCCGGTGTGTTCTGCGGCTCGAACGTGCCCTGCTGCATCAGCGCTTCGAGCTTGCTCGGATCGGTGAGAGCGGATGGATCGAGGTCCTTGGCGAATTCTTCCATCGCCGAGAAGTCCATGGTGATTCCGCGGGCGTATTCCTCCACTGTCGCGAGAACACGCTGGCGCAGCCACGGAACGTGACTGTAAAGGCGCTGATGAGCCGCTTCCCGCGCGGCGAGGAAGACCAGAACTTCCTGATGCGGCTGTTCGAGACCCTCACTGAAAGCCTGAACCGCAGCCGGGAGAAGGGCCGCGGTGCCTTCGGGGCCGAGGGGCAGGCCGATGTCAGTGGAGGAGAGCACCTCGGTGGACAGTTGGCCGAGTGCCTGGCCCAATTGCGAGCCGAACGCGAGTCCGCCCATCTGGCCGAGCATGCCCAGCATCGGGCCAGCCATCTGCTGTGCTTCGGCCGGAAGACCCTGGACCCACATGCCCGCTACCTTCTCGGCCACCGGATCACAGAGTCGCTTCCACGTGTCGATCGTGTTGTCGAGCCAGTCGTTCGGAGTCCACGCAAGAGTGCGGCTCGCTCCGGCAGGGAGCGTTGTCGCGGCGTCCAGCCACATCTCGGCCAGGTGCGCGGCGTCGGCGATCGCCTTGACGTTGCCCTCGGTGATCGGTGTGACCGATCCGATCTGTTGGCGTGCCAGCTTCTTGGCGATGTCGTAGTTGACCGGGCCGGACGTACCGCCCTGGCCCATCGACGAGCCCATTCCGCTCAGCATCTGCCCGAACTGGGTGAGCATCTGGCCGAGCTGAGCCGGATCGAATCCCTCACCGCCCGCGCCGAACCCGAACGGCATGTCACCACCCCCGAACGGATTGCCACCCGCCGCGTTCTTGTCGCGATCGGGATCGTCGTCGGAGTTGGAGAAGCCGAACGGCATATTGCTCATACCTCAACGGTACAAGGCTCGAGCGGTCGGAGTCGCCCTCCGAGTCACGCTGACGGCGAACACGCACGGCGCTCAGGCGGTGCGATCGGTGCTCCGGAGCCTTCGCGCTTTACTCTGGATCAGGTGAATCGACGGATAGTGACGCTCTTGGCCGCACTCGCACCCATCGTCGTGTTGGGAGTCGTCGGAACAATGGTCACTGTTCCTTATGTCGCACTCGGTCCGGGCCCCACCTTCAACACGCTCGGCGACGTCGACGGTAAGCCCGTCGTGGACATCCAGGGGACCGAGGTCGATCCCACCGACGGCAACCTCAACATGACAACGGTGTCGGTTCGCGACGGCCTCAACATCTTCGAAGCGTTCGGACTGTGGGCGAGTGGCAGCAACGGACTCGTCCCTCGCTCGGAGATCTATCCGCCCGAGAAGTCGAAGGAAGAGATTCAGCAGGCCAACACGGCCGACTTCCAGCAATCCGAGGACAGTGCCGAGTTGGCGGCACTGCACTTTCTCGGCAAGCCGGTGGCACTGACTGTTTCGAAGGTGACTCCGGACGGTCCCGCTGCGGGTGCCCTGCAAGAAGGCGACGTCCTGGTCAAGATCGGCGACACTCCGGTAACCACCATCACCGGCGTTCAGGACACGGTCGGTGCGATCGCGCCCGGCACCGCGATCGACGTCACCGTCCTTCGTGAGGGTGTGGAGACCGTTGTGCCGGTCACCGTCGGGGCGCGGCCCAACAAGCCCGAATCGGGTTACCTCGGCGTCACACCCAGCGAGGTCCCGGACGTTCCCTTCACCGTGCAGTTCAATCTCGCCGACATCGGCGGTCCTTCTGCCGGACTGATGTTCACACTGGCCTTGGTCGACAAGCTGACTCCGGGGGAGCTCAACGGCGGAAAGTTCGTTGCCGGAACGGGCACCATCGACTCCGACGGCGAGGTCGGTCCGATCGGCGGCATCAGGTACAAGTTGATCGCCGCGTCCGAAGCCGGTGCTGAGACCTTCCTCGTGCCGGCCCAGAACTGTGACGAGGCGAAACAGAATGCGCCGGACGGGCTTCGACTCGTCAAGGTCGACAACCTGCCCGGCGCAGTGGACTCACTCGAAAGCCTCAACACGGGTGGCGACGCACCCCGCTGCTGAAAGCTGCCTGGCCGCCGACGACTCTGTCAGTCTTCTTCGACCTCGTCGAGCGTCGCGTACAGGGCGTGCACGAGGTGAGGTGCAAGACCGTCGTAGGTGAGCAGTTCCAAGTCACCGTACGGATCCGCATCCTCGTCGGGACGCATCTGTAGGAGCGACAGCGAGGGACCGTCACGGAGCACGCCGACGAACAGTCGAGCCTCGCGTCGATCGGGATGCGCGTCGGCCGTCAGTCGAGCGACTTCGTCCGCCGCGTGCTGATCGGTCAACACCGGCGCCGTGGCGTGGTCGAGATCCGATTCCGCCTCGGGCGGCAGGACGACGATCTCCTGCACCAGGATGCAACCCTGCACGGACTCGGGCCAATGCGTCGTTGCCAGGAACTCGTCGAGTGCCCGTGAACCGCCGATGATGTCCTCGGGAAGCGATTCCTGTTCGATCGGTGTGTATTCGGCGCCCTCGGCGAGTTGGTCGAGCAGTCCGGGTTCGGCCGCGGCGAGCATTTCGGTGGGTACCAACGCGTACAGCTTCGGCGGCTGATCCCAGCCTTCGGCGTCGATGTGGTCGACAACTTCATGAACGCACCGGGCGAGGGCACTCGGTGATCTGCTCATATTCTCTTCACTCACACGTTCATCCTCCCACCTTCTGTCCGGCTCCCCGCTCTCCGTGTTGTCAACCCGTGACCGTTGTTACGTAGAGTGGTCGGAAACGGCCAAGTCCACTCGGGCGTGGCCGCAGTGATCGATGCAATCGGTTGCGACGCCACGGCGTCGCCAAATCTTGGAGCGTGGCACGTGGGCATGCGGCCCCCCGCAGGTTTACCCTCTCTGTCCAGACGCAGTCGAATCTTGTTGGTGGTGGCTGTCGTAGTGGCGGCCTTGCTGCTCGTGGGGCCGCGACTGATCGGCATGTACACGGACTGGTTGTGGTTCGGCGAAGTCGGCTTCCGCGGTGTCTTCACCAAGGTTCTGCTGACGCGATTCGTGCTCTTCCTGGTCGTCGGAATTGTCGTCGGCGCCATCGTGTGGCTCGCGATGCTTCTCGCGTACCGCGCACGCCCGGTGTTCGTCCCGGTCTCCGGGCCCAATGATCCGATCGCGCGCTACCGCACCACCGTTATGTCGCGTCTTCGTCTTTTCGGCGTGATCATTCCGGTAGCGATCGGCATCCTGTCCGGTCTCATCGCACAGGCCAACTGGGTCACTATCCAGTTGTTCCTCAACGGCCAGGCTTTCGGGATCACCGATCCGCAGTTCAACTTGGACGTCGGCTTCTACACGTTCGATCTGCCGTTCTACCGTTTCGTTCTGAATTGGTTGTTCGTCTCGATTCTGCTTGCCTTCGTGGCAAACCTGGTCACCCACTACGTTTTCGGTGGGATCAAGTTGGCCGGGCGCAATGGGACGTTCACCACGGCCGCTCGTATTCAGCTGGCTGTCATCGCCGGCACCTTTGTGCTTCTCAAGGCGGTGGCGTACTGGTTTGATCGGTACTCGTTGATGTCGAGTAGTCGTAAGGAACCGACGTTCACCGGCCCGGGCTTCACCGACATCAATGCGGTTCTGCCTGCGAAGCTCATTCTGTTGTCCATTGCGGTCATCTGCGCCTTGGCGTTCTTCGCCTCGATCTTCACGCGGGATCTTCGGATACCGGCCATGGCAGTCGCTCTACTGGTTCTTTCGTCGGTCCTCGTCGGTGCCGTCTACCCGATGATCGTCGAGCAGTTCTCCGTCAAGCCCAATGCGGCGCAGAAGGAGAGCACGTACATCGAACGAAACATCGAAGCGACCCGTCAGGCGTACGGGATCACGGAAGAAAACGTCGACTACGTCGACTATCCGGGAATTGGCACCAAGCAGCCCCAGGACGTTCCGGCAGACCGGACCACGATCGCGAACACACGCCTGTTGGATCCGACCATTCTGTCGCCGACGTTCACCGCTCAGCGTCAGCTCAAGAACTTCTACGGGTTCCCGCAGACGCTCAACGTCGATCGTTACGAACAAGACGGCCAGTTGCGCGACTTCGTTGTCGCCGCGCGTGAGCTGTCGCCGAACAACCTTTCCGGCAACCAGACGGACTGGATCAACAAGCACACGGTCTACACGCACGGCAACGGTTTCGTCGCCGCCCAGGCCAACGAAGTCACGGCCGTGCAGGGCGACAGTCAGAACAACACCGGTGGCTACCCGATCTACTCGGTGAGCGACCTGACGACCACGCCCGAGAACGAGAATCTCAAGGTGGACAATCCTCGTTCGTACTACGGCGAGGTGATCAGTCAGTCGGACGCCGATTACTCGATCGTCGGTTCTGTCGACGGCGAGGGACCTCGTGAGTACGACACCGACACCTCGAAGTACACCTACACAGGTTCGGGTGGCGTTTCGATCGGCAACTGGTTCAACCGTCTTGCATTCGCGGCGAAGTACACCGAGCGCAACATCCTGTTCTCGAGTGCAATCGGCTCGAACTCGAAGATCATCTTCAAGCGTGATCCGAAGGAAAGGGTCGAGGAGGTCGCGCCTTGGCTGACGACCGACGGCGCTGCTTACCCCGCAGTGGTCGACGGCAAGATGCAGTGGATCATCGACGGCTACACCACGGCCCAGGATTACCCGTACGCGCAGCGCAGTTCGCTCGACGGGTTGGTCGAGGACAGTATCGACCAGACGACCGGGCGCCTCATTCCGCGCCAGGAGTTCTCGTACATCCGTAACTCAGTGAAGGCCACGGTCGATGCCTACGACGGCACTGTCACGCTGTACCAGGTCGACGAGCAGGATCCGGTTCTGAAGGCGTGGATGGGGGTCTTCCCGAACACGGTGAAGCCGAAGAGCGAAATCTCGGACGACTTGCAGGCACACTTCCGCTACCCGGAAGACATGTTCAAGGTTCAGCGAGAGATGCTGGCGAAGTACCACGTCGACGATCCGAGTGAGTTCTTCACCAACAACGCGTTCTGGTCGGTTCCGAGCGATCCGACGATCGACACGTCGGCCAACCAGCCGCCGTACTACGTGCTGGTGGGCGACAAGGACACCGCGAAGGCGGATTTCCGTCTGACCAGTCCGATGGTCGGGTTCAGTCGTGAGTTGCTGTCGGCCTACATCTCGGTGGCGAACGACAAGGAGAACTACGGCAAGTTCACGGTGCTGCAGTTGCCGACCGATACGCAGACTCAGGGTCCACAGCAGGCTCAGTCTGCGATGACGTCGGATTCGCGTGTTGCTTCGGAAGTGTCACTGCTCAAGCAGTCGAACAAGATTCAGTACGGGAACTTGCTGACTCTGCCGATTGCCGAGGGCGGAATCCTCTATGTCGAGCCTTTGTACTCGCAGCGAAACTCGCAGAACGCGTTCCCTCAGTTGGCGCGTGTATTGGTGAGCTTCAGCGACACCAACGGCATTCGGATCGGTTATGCACCGACCGTCTCCGAGGCGATCAGTCAGATTTGGCCGGGCGCAGGTTCGGCAGCGACGGTCACCCAGCCGGCACCCGATCCGGATACCGGAGCGCAACCGGAAACGCCGACAACTCCGACGGCACCGGCCCCGCCGGCTTCTTCGGATGACGTCACGAAGGCGCTGGCCGAGGTCAATTCGGCAATGGCGGCATTGAAGTCGGCGCAACAGAGCGGTGACTTCACCAGCTACGGTGCTGCGCTCGACCGCCTGCAGAAGGCTGTTGACGCGTACCAGGCGCTGCCGAGGTAAGCGGCGTCAGTTCATGAATAGCAGAAGGCCCACCATCCGATCGGATGGTGGGCCTTCTTGTGTGCTCAGGTGAAGCTGTACGAGCTGAATCAGCGCAGTGCTGCAACGATCGGTGCGTTGGCATCGGAGAGCTGCTGGAACTGTGCGGCGAAGCCGTACTGGCCGGCGAGGTCACGAGCGGTGTCGTAAGCCTGCTGTGCGGCGGGCTTGAGCTCGGCCGGGATCTCGATGGCGGGAGCAACTGCGGGTGCCTCGGCGACGGGAGCCGGCGCTGCGGCGGGAGCTTCTTCGACTGCAGGCTCGCTCGCGACGGTCAGACGCTGGCCGCAGACGGGCCATGCGCCGGGGCCCTGGCTCTGCAGGGTGTTCTCGGCGACGCGGATCTGCTCTTCCTTGGAAGCGTTGGCGGGCGAGCCGGTGCCACCGTTGGCGGTCCAGGTGCTCTGCGAGAACTGCAGGCCGCCGTAGTAGCCGTTTCCGGTGTTGATGTTCCAGTCGCCACCGCTCTCGCACTGTGCGACGCCGTCCCAGTTGTGGGTGGCTGCGGAAGCGGTGCCGGTGCTCATGGTGAGGGGCACTGCGACAAGTGCGCCGGCTACTGCCAATGTGCCGAATGCACGCTTGCTGATGCTGGTGTACGTCATGTCGGGGTAAATCCTCTCCGCGCTTGCTGACATCGGCGGGCCTGCGGGTCGGCGATGATGCTGACTTTCCCGGGCGCTTGTCTCTCCGTGTCTCTGCCCCTCGAAGGTTTCGGGGGTTCCGATCCCGCGGGGCAGAGTGGAGCAGCGGCGGGTCGGCGTTCGCCCGGTTGATTCGGGCCGGGACCGACCGTACGGGAGCGTCGAACGAGGGTCGATTCGCAATTTTCCGGACTGTCTGGTCTGCTCTCGACCCAAAATTTTAGCGTTTGTGCTGGTAGAGACTTTCCGATGCCGTTTCGACGTACGTTCGTTACATGCTTGTTATGTGTTGATGCTCACGGGCATTTTGTGAACCCAGTCACCCGATTTCTCGACTTTCAGGCGTGTATTTCGCTCCAGCGCAGGCGATTTGCGTTCCGTTCACCTGCTCGTGTAACTTTGTCCATGCATCGCGGGGTGGAGCAGCTCGGTAGCTCGCTGGGCTCATAACCCAGAGGTCGCAGGTTCAAATCCTGTCCCCGCTACTAGAAAAGGACCGCCGCACTGGATTCCAGTGCGGCGGTCCTTTTTTGTGCGCAGCCGTCGTAGGGTGGCGACGTGCGACTCTCGAAGATTCTCTTGGCGATGGCGGTGTCTACTTCGCTGGCGACCACCGCTCTGGCGTTCTCGGCAGGAAGCGCTGCCGCCGGTGGGCGGATCACCGATGCGAAGCGCGTGGTCTTCATCGTTCCGGGGCAGCAGCTCTACAACTCGGGAGAAACGCACCAGGCGACCTACCGCGCCCTCGACAAGGCACTGAGCGCTGCGGGCTACGAGACACACTTCGTCGATGCACCCGGCAAGATGATTGCGGCCGACGCCGAGCTGATTGCCGATTCGATTCGCTCCTACGCTACCGGCGCTGACTCCGTCGGGGTGATCGCGCACAGTGCGGGTGGACTGAGCTCCCGGTACTACGCGAAGTTCCTCGGTGGCTCCGAAGTAGTGGATTCATTCGTCGCCATCGGTGCGCCACAGTACGGTAGCCCCGGTGGCTGCGTACAAGGCCCTGCCGACGGTTACGACACCTGCATGTTCTCCGAAGTTCTCACCAAGCTCAATGCCGGTGAGGACACTCCTGGATCTGCCTACTATTCGGTGGTGCAGAGTTCGGGCGAGTGGGCGGACGGTCGGTTGGACGGGGGCCAGTGCCGGGTGTACGTCGATGGCGTTCCCGGGGCCGGAACCGGAGGAGACCACCTCACCGAGCTCGAGCATCCAGAGGTCATCTCGGGAGCGATCAGCGCTTTGGGGCGCGACTGTGTCGGTACGTTCGTGGACGAGAACGACGGCGACATCACCTGGCCTGACACACTGTTTCCGTCATTTCGGTAAAGCTTCAGGTCCGGGTTGTTCGGACGAGTAGCCCGGCTACGTGTGCGCTCGCGGCAGTCCTCGCCCCCAAGGCGTCACCCGATTCGATGGCCGCGACTATACGTGCGTGCTCGGTGACGGCGATCCGCCGATTGAGCTCGAGGCTCCACATGTCCGAACGGTAGAGATGTGACTGTCCATCCAGACGATGCAGGGCTTCGCTGAGTGGGTGATTGCATGCAGTCTCACGAATCAAGGTGTGGAACTCGAGGTCGAGCTTCGAATCCCGACGCTGATCCGGCGAGCTCTCGAGAAGTTCGCGTTGCACCTGCACCATCTTGTTCAGCTGTGACACGGTTTCGTGCGTGGCATTGGCCGTCGCGTTGAACGCCGCGAGACCGTCGAGTACCTCACGCACCTCGAAGACCGCGCGCAGAGACTCCGCGTCCAGCGAATCGACTTTTGCACCCGCGTTCCGTGTGTGGACGGCGATGCCCTCGTAGATCAACTGCTGCACGGCCTCGCGGACCGGCGTTCGACTGACATTGAGCTTGCTCGCCAACGCGGGAACACTCAGTGGTGTCCCCGGCGCCAGCTCGCCCGAAAAGATCAGTTCGCGAAGCGTCTCGTGCACGGACTCGGTGAGTAAAGCTCGTTCGGTGGTGGTCATCTTGTCCTCACTTCGATCCTGCACGATGTCGACGGTACCCGGGAGCGTTATCCAGCGGCGCGCACCCGGTCAGCGCTGCGACTGTCGACGTCGGGCGCCGTCGCGCCTTTCAGTCCGGCCACTTTGGCCGCGATGTTCTCAGCGATCGTGATCGGCGGGTATCCCACTTCGCCCGGTGTGAGAGTCCCTGGCAGTGCTTCGATGACGGCGTCGTAGTTCCCGTCGAAAAAGAATGCGGCAGAGCGACGTCGGATGATCTGACCATCGACGATAGGTGGGTCGACTCGGTGCACTGTCGAGCGCCATCGGTCGTTCGTCCAGCGTGCCATCGCGTCGCCGAGGTTGATCAAGAGTGCGCCGTCGTCAGGTTGGACGTCGTGCCATACGCCGTCGGCACTCAGAACTTGAAGGCCCGGAACTTGATCTGCCCACAGGATGGTCAAGATTCCGAAGTCGGTGTGAGCGCCCATTCCCGTCATGTCGCCGGAGATGCGGATCTCGCCCTCGGGCAGTGCGTAGTTGTTCATCTTCATCGCGTCGATCGAATGGTCGAGCATCGAATCGAAGTACCCGGGCTGCAATCCGAGAGCGTCGGTAAAGGCGCACATCAGGATTCGTGCCAAGCCCTGGGCATGACGGAAATACTCTTCGATTGCCGGTCGGAATCCGGGCGCGGCCACGGGCCAGGTGTTGGCGGCGTAGCTGGACTCGGGTAGGTCGACGCCCGGATAGTCGCTCACCTCTGTGCCCACGACTATTGCTTCGTAGAAATCGTTCATCTGGTTCGCGGCGGCGACGCCCAGGCTCATGCTGAGTGATTCCGATTTCGGTGGTGAGTAGCCGCGGTTCTCGGACGAGGGACGGCGATAGTTGTTCTTCACCGTCAGTGGGAGAGCAAAGAACTCGTCGAGAGCGTCGGCCAGTCCTTTGGTCGCCGATCGTGGAATGCTGTGTCCGACAATCTGTATGAATCCGACCTCCCGGCACGCGCGATCGAGTTGAGCTGCCACTTCCGCACAGGCAGTGCTGTTGGTGGCGTTTGCAACCGCTGCCTCGCCGCGGAGGTACGGGCTGATATCGATCGTAGGAATTTCGAAGACAGGAGTTTCGTGGGTCATTTAAAGTCCTTGCGGCCGGACGTGTGCCACTTACCGACGAGCACACGTGAGAGGAATCCAAAGGCAGAGAAGACGAGGACACCGAACACCGACGCGATCACGATCGCGGCGATCAGATCCTTGGACTGAAGGCGGCTTCGGTAGACGTCGAGCAGCGTTCCGATCCCGGGTTGTCCTTTGGCGAAGAACATGTCGCCGATGATGGCACCGACGACAACAAGGCCGGAGGCGGTGCGGATGCCGGTGAGAACAGCCGGCATTGCCGCTCGCAGTTCGAGTTTCACCAATCGATCCCAACGGGACGCGCGGCCGAGGGTGAAGAGTTCGTGCAGTCCGCGATCGACCGATTGCAATCCGAAGTGTGTGTTGGTGATGATCGGGAAGGCTGCGATGAGAACACACACCAGGGTACGCGCGGTCATACCGTAGCCGAACCAGAGCCCGATGAGGGGGACGATGGCGAGGATGGGAATGACCTGCAGCACAACGGCATAGGGATAGACGATCCGCTCGATCCACTTGGCCTGGCTCATCAGCACGCCGGTTCCGACGCCGACTGCCACCGCGACGACGAAGCCGACCAGTGCTACCTGTGCCGTCACTGCGAGGGCTTCGAGCATGGGCGAGAGGTGCTTCCAGTCGAGTAGCGACTTTGTCAGTACTTGACTCGGCGGCGGAAGGAGAAATCGACGTTCCGGGGAGAGAACGAGGTAGCTGACGATCGACCACGCTGCGACCGCGCCGGCAAGTGAGAGCAGCGGATAGAGCAGGAAGGTGCCGAGCGCTCTCATTCGAGAGGGCCGTCCGGGCTGTGACTGTGCTCGCGCAGCGGTCGCAGAATCAGTGCGAACGGCGGAATTGCGTGCGGTGGTGCCCTGTTGCACTGCAAGGACTTCGGTCATCGTGAGCTCCCATGGAGACTGGCCGAGATCTCGGCGACGTGTTCGGTGTATCGGGCGTCGTAGCGCAGTTCCGGGCTACGCGGGTACGGGAAATCGATGTCCACGACCGAATGGATTCGTCCGGGCCGGGCGGTCATGACGACCACCTTGTTTGCGAGGTACACGGCCTCGGATACCGAGTGCGTGATGAACATCGAGGTGAACCCCTTGTCGGTGTAGAGCCTTTGCAGCTCTACCTGCATCTCCAGTCGTGTCATCTCGTCGAGAGCACCGAAAGGTTCGTCGAGCAGCATCACAGCAGGTGCGAGGGTGAGCGCTCGCGCCAACGAGACACGCATCTTCATTCCGCCCGACAACGCGTTGGGCAGTTGTTTCGCAAAGTCCGCCAGGCCCACTGCGCGAATTGCCTCGTCGGCGCGCAACTTTCGGGCTGCTTTGTCGCCGCCACCGAGTTCGGCGGACAATTCGACGTTGGCCTGCACGGTTCGCCAGGGGAGGAGAGTCGGCTCCTGGAAGATGAAGCCAACTGATTCGGTGTCGAGGGCAACCGCGCCGCTGGTCGGTCGCTCGAGGCCGGCCGCCATGCGCAACAAAGTCGACTTGCCGCAGCCGGAGGGTCCGACCACGGCGACGAAGTCTCCTCGCTCCACGTTCAGATCGATGCCGTCCAGCGCGACAGTGCCGGTATCGAACTTCTTGACGACATCGGAAAAGACCATCTGCATCGGTGCGGTGAGCTTGCGAGCGTCGGCATCCTGCATCGTGTTCGCGAGTTCCATCTGAGCCTCCGGTTCAATAATGCATGCAAAAGTTCTTCAAGATGTATGAACCATCTTGAATTGCATGTATGTCGCCTAGATTGCTGAATGTAAATGTGAGGTGACATTGCAGGTGAAGCGAGAATTCTGGCGCGCGTTACCTGATGGAAACAACTAGTCGATTGCATGTAATCCATGTGCTGCAGAGTGTGCACATCGGATCATCCTTCCTGGTTCGCCCACATCCCAATTGTTTTCACGAAAGAGACGCTGTGTATTCAAATCACAAGGTGCATTCCAATCGCAGAAGTGTGGGAGCGGCCGGCGCGGCACTGGCCATGTGTGCAGCCATCGGATTGACTGCGTGCAGCTCCAGTGGGGCTGAGACGGCCAAGGCTGAATCTCTCGAACCAGCTGCCGAGGCTCAGAACCTAGCGGGTCTCTGTCCGGAAAACGTTGTGGTTCAACTCCAATGGCAGCCGCAGTCGGATATGGGGGCGCTCTTCGAGATGCTTGGTCCCGGCTATTCGGTCGACACCGACGACAAGTCCGTCAGCGGGACTCTTGTCGCCGGAGGGAAGGACACCGGAGTCGACTTGACCTTGCGGGCCGGGGGACCGGCAATCGGGTTCCAATCCGTCAGCTCCCAGATGTACGTCGACGATTCGATCACTCTCGGCTTGGTGCACGGCGATCAGGTGATCGCGGCAGCGGCAAGTCAGCCCGTCGTGGCCGTCACGCCATTGCTCAAGTACAGCCCGGCAATCCTCATGTGGGACAAAGAGTCTCATCCGGAATGGGCGAGTGTTGCCGATATCGGCAAGTCCGACGCGAGTGTCGTCGTTTCCAAGGAGCAACTGTTTCCGCAGTGGCTCGTGGCGAAAGGCCTACTGAAGCAATCTCAGCTCGACACGAGCTACGACGGAGCTCCCTCGCGATTTGTCGGTGACCCGACCATCGCTCAGCAAGGATTCGCGAATTCGGAACCGTACACGTACGAGAAGGAGACGCCGGCGTGGGACAAGCCGGTTTCCTATGACCTGCTGAAAGATTCGGGTTTCGACATCTACGCGTCCAATGTTTCCGTTCGTGCCGACAAGGTCGAGACACTCTCCCCGTGTTTGAGCAAGCTGGTTCCGATCATTCAGCAGGCCACCGCGGACTACATCACAGCGCCGGATACGGCGAATGCTGCCATTGTCGACGTCGTCTCGCAGGACGTGTCGTTCTCTCCCTACACCGAGGGTGAAGCAGCGTTCAGTGCCCAACTCTTGAAAGAGAAGGGCCTGATCGCGAACGAGGCGGACGGATCCGTCGGCACGTTCGACATGACGCGAGTCGCTCACACCGTCGAAGAACTGAAGCCCATCCTGAACGCCGGGGGTGCGGCGATACCGCAGTCATTGACTGCAGAAGCGATCTACACCGACAAGTTCACCGATCGGTCCATCGGAATCCGCTGAAGGAGCTGACAGCAAATGACTTACGACATGACAGAACTCAACCGCGAGACCCGCATGGGTGGCCTGGGCACGGAGACCACCGACCGCGAGGTCCGAAGAATCGATCTCTCGGATTTCGAGAACCGGCGCAGCGAGATCGCCGAGGAGTTGTGGTCGGCAGCGACCGACATCGGATTCTTCCAAATCGTCAATCACGGGATCGATCTGGACCAGGTCCGCGAGGCCTTCGCGGCGGCCGAGCGATTCTTTGCACTGCCCACCGAGGTCAAAGCGCAGTATCCGCTCAAGAAGGGTTTCAACTCCGGCTGGGAGAGCATGACGCAGGTGCGTCCGTCCATCGGAACACCTGATCAGAAAGAGTCCTATCAGGTGACCCGCCCGCATATGGGTGATCTGTGGCCCACTGCAGACGAATTGGGCGGATTCCGCGAAACGATCCTGGACTTCGAAGCCAAGTGCTGGGGCATTGCGATGGACCTGTTGTCGTGCTTCGCCGAGAAGCTGGGATTCGAACGAGACTTCTTCACCAGGGCACATGACCCGTCGGTGGACACCTACCAGAGCACGCTGCGACTACTCCACTACTTCCCCCTTGCCGCCGACGCAGATGTCGAAGGGATGTGGCGTGCCGGAGCACACACCGATTTCGATTGCCTGACATTGCTTTTCCAGCGTGACGGTCAGGGCGGCTTGCAACTGTGCCCGGGCAAGGAGATGGACACCCAGGAATGGACGTCGGTGGTGCCAGCTGAGGAAGCAATCACCTGCAACATCGGCGACATGCTGATGAGATGGAGTGATGACGTCCTGCCGTCGAATTTTCATCGAGTCAAGAGTCCCGGAGTCACCGACTATCGGGGAGCCCGCTACAGCCTCGCGTTCTTCGCTCAGGCGAACCGCGACGTGACCATCGAGGGGCCGGCGGGCAAGTACCCGCCGATCACTGCCGAGGACTACATCGACCAGCGAGTACGCGCGAACTTCGCGCGTTGATCCGTATCCGTTCCGTCACACACTTTCAGGAGAACTGGCGATGACTACCGCGCCCAAGAACATGACCGACGCGATCATCCGGGACGTGACGTTGTACAGCGGCGGGCAATGGCTGACCGGCCACGACGTCGTCGTCTCGAATGGGGTGGTCGAATCGATCGAGAAGTCGACCGGCACCGCCACACCTGGAAGTGTGGACGGATCGGGGGCGTATCTGATCCCTGGGTTCGTCAACACCCATACGCACCTTCAGCAGTCACTGATGCGTGGGATCGCCGAAGGGACACCGCTTCTCGAATGGCTACTCGCGGTCGCAGAAGAGTCGGTTCAGATCACGCCGGAGCGCGCATACACGGCCACTGTCGCAGCCTCGCTGGAGGCATTGCGCAGCGGTACGACCACCCTGGTCGAACACATGTGGCCGCATCCGTCCAGCGAGGTTCACGACGCTGTGATCCGGGCGTTGCACGACACCGGGATTCGTGCCGTACTGGGACGCGGAACCGCAGACCGGGCGGACAAGACGAGGAAGTGGGGCTTCGATCCGCGGCTCATGCAACCACTCGGAGACGTTCTCGCACATACGGATCAGATGATGCGCGACGTCGCAGGTTCCCGCGTCGACGTGGCAGTCGCGGTACCGAACCCACGTTCGCTGACCCCGGATGGGATGTCGGAAGTGCGTGAGTTCGCGCAGGCTCGCGACCTGACGGTCTCGATTCACCTGCTCGAGACGCAGACCGACAACACGATGTGTACCGAACACGCGGGCATGAACGCGGTCGACTACCTGGATTCCCATGGGTTCTTGTGGGACCGGGTGCTGGCGGTCCACTGCGTCGAACTCGACGACCGTGGTCAGAAGGTGCTGGCGGAGCGCGGCGTCGGAGTGTCGTACAACCCCGTCAGCAACATGCGGCTCGGTAGCGGAATCGCGCCCGTCCCGAGTTTCCTCGACGCGGGGATCGCGGTGGGGTTGGGTGTGGACGGCGCAGCCAGCAACGATACTCAGGACATGCTCGAGACGCTGCGCACCGGCGCCTATGTGCAGCGAGCCGCGCGCGGCCGTGCCGACCTGCTCGGCTTCGAAGCCATGATCGACATCGCATCCGGCGGTGCAAACGCAGCACTCGGTCTGCCGGCCAGGTCCGGCGGGATCTCCGTGGGCGATCCCGCCGACCTCACCATGATTCGGTTCGAACGCGACTTCGGTTGCCTCCCGGTGCGAGATCCGGGTGCGTCCATTCTCACGACGGGCAGTCGTCAGATAGTGGACACGGTGTTGGTTGCGGGCGAGGTCGTGCTCCGCGACGGGCACTCGACTCGCGTCGACGAGGCGGAATTGATCCGCACGCTCAGCGCTTTGTGACTGTGCTCAGTCTTCGCTGATCTCCATCTCGATCAGGACGCGGCGCAACAGCTTTCCGGTGGCGTTGCGGGGAAGTTCGTCGATGAAGACGATCTCGCGGGGAACCTTGTAGCGCGCGAGATTCGACCGGACGTGATCCTTCAGCTCGTCGGAGTTCTGGTCGGCGCCGTGGGCGACGACGACAAAAGCTCGCAGGCGGTGCCCGAAGTCGGCGTCCTCGACTCCGATGACTGCCGCTTCCAAGACGTCCTCTCGATCGGCGAGCAGGTTCTCGACTTCGAGCGGGTAGACGTTCTCGCCGCCGGAGACGATCATGTCGTCGTCGCGGCCGTCGACGAAGAGGAGGCCGTTGGCGTCGAAGTGTCCGACGTCGCCGGTCGAGAGAAGTCCGTCGATACGTTCCTTGTCGCGCCCGTCGGTGTATCCCTCGAAGCTCAGCCCGCTGGCGACGAATATCCTGCCGATCGTGTGTGGGGTGGTGATCTTCTTGTTGTTCTCGTCGAACAGTTCGACGTGACAGGTCACCGGAGCGCGGCCCGCGGTTCCCGGCGCAATGGTCAGATCCTCGGGAGTTGCGACCGTGGCCACTGCGACCTCGGTGGATCCGTACAGGTTGTAGAGGACGTACCCGAACGAGGCCGTGACTCGCTTGCACAGGTCGGGTGAGAGTGACGAACCTGCCGAGAAGATGATCTTCAGGTTCGACGTGTCGTACTTGGACAGCACGTCGGGACCGAGGTCGATGATGCGAGTGAGCATCGTCGGGACCACGACCAGGCTGTCGCACTTGTACTGGGCGACAAGCTTGATCGTGTTCTCCGGATCGAACTTTCGATGCATGACGACGGTCTGGCCGAGCGCCAACGCGAGAGCGAACTGCGAGACACCGGTTCCGTGGAAGGCGGGGGCCGCCATCATCATGGTCTGTCCGCGGCGCAACGGCACGCGGTCGAGGAACTGCGCCGACGCGAGAGGGGAGGTGTGGCCACGCGGCGCACCCTTGGGAGTTCCTGTGGTGCCGCTGGTGAGGAGGACGAAGCCACCGTTCTTCTCGGGTGCCGGCACCGACGACGTGGTGCGTCCGGCGATGGCCTCGTCGAGAGTGGCTGCCGTGGAACCGTCAGCGGCCGTGCCCTCTGGCCAGGAACGATAGACGACGACGTCGTCCGGCAAGGCATCGGCGATGTCCGCGAACTCGTCGTCGTAGACGAAGGCGACCACCTTCTCCCGCGCGGCGACGTCCACGAGTTGGGGCCGAGCGAAGCCCGTGTTCATGAGAACGAGCTTCGTTCCGTTCTTCGCTGCCGCCAGCATGGTCAGGACCAAGCCTCGATGGTTACGGCACATCGCACCCATGACGGAGTCGGAGGTGATGCCGTCGGCCTGCCACGCCCGGACCAACGCGTTGCTCTGACGCTCGAGCTCGGCATAGGTGATGGGGCCGCGCTCGTCGATGATCGCCACCGCGTCGTAGCCGTTCTCGGCGTGTGCATGGACCGGCCCGGCGAAGGGTCCGTACTTGTCCACGGCTGCAATGGATTTGAGTCCGCGATCGAGGCGAGGGAACGGGACGAGTCCGGCTCGGAACATGACCCCCGCCGCGCCGATGGTGTCAGTGACCTTGGTGACCAATCCGGGCATACGTGAACCTCTTCCGAGCGTCGTTGTAGGACTGATTACACACTAATGCGCAATCAGGTTTCGGTGGTGAAGTTTCACGATGGCGACCGAGCACTCCGCCCCGCCACCTCGAAAGGTGGCGGGGCGGAGTGTTTCGGGATCTGGTCCGTGCGACCGTCACTTCAGTTCGGCGGACGACTTTCCGAGCAGGCGGCGTGCGACGATCAGCTGCTGGATCTGCTGGGTGCCCTCGAAGATGTCGAGAATCTTCGAGTCGCGGCCCCACTTCTCGAGCAACGGGCGCTGCGAGTAGCCGTAAGTGCCGGCCAACTCGACTGCCTTGAGCGTCACGTCGGTGCCGGTGCGGCCGGCCTTCGCCTTGGACATGGACGCTTCGAGCGAGTTCGGCTTCTTGTTGTCGGCCATCCACGCCGCGCGCAGAGACAGCAGGTACGCGGCCTCCCAGTCGGCTTCCAAACGGATGAACTCGGCTGCAGCTGCATGCTGGTTGTAGACCGGTGTGTCGTAGGAGATCTCGACACCGGCTTCGGTCAGGATGCCGCGCAGTTCTTCGAGAGCTGCGCGTCCGACGCCGACTGCCATGGCTGCAACGAGGGGCCGGGTGTTGTCGAACGTCTGCATGACGCCGGCAAAGCCCTGCTCCACGTTGACCTCCGGGCTGCCGAGGATGTTGTCCGCGGGAATGCGGCAATCCTGGAGCAGGAGTACTGCGGTGTCGGAGGCCTTGATGCCCAGCTTGTGCTCGAGGCGGGCAACGCTCAGGCCCGGTGCGTCACGCGGAACGACGAACGACTTGATGGCCGCTCGGCCCTTCGACTTGTCGACCGACGCCCACACGACGATGTGCGTCGAACGCTCACCGGCGGTGACGAAGATCTTCTCGCCGTTGAGAACCCACTCGTCGCCGTCGAGAACGGCGGTGGTGGTCACTGCGGCGGAGTCGGAACCGAAACTCGGTTCGGTGATGGCCATCGAGGCCCACACCTTACCGAAACGTTCGAGCTGTTCGTCGGTTGACACTGCGGCGATCGCGGCGTTGCCGAGCCCCTGGTAGGGGATCGAGAGCATGAGTCCGACGTCGCCCCAAGACGTTTCGAGCGAGTTGAGGAGCGCAGACATGTTGCCGCCGTTGGCGTTGCCACCCTTGGCGCTCGCGTCGGACCGTCCGCCGCTGGCACCGCCGATGTCTCCACCGGAATCGGAGAGGCCTTCCACCATGGCAGCCATGGTGTCGAGCTCGACGGGATACTCGTGCTCAGCGAGATCGTACTTACGTGAAATGGGTCGGAAGATCTGCGCCGCGACCTGATGTGCCTGGTTCGCTGATGCTTTGAGCTTCTTGGGAAGTTCGAGGTTGATCATCGTGGTTCTCCTGGAAGTTCAGCGGCGTCAGATGAGGACGATGCCCTCGGCAACGCCGATGGCACGGAGGTCGCGGTACCAGCGCTCGACCGGGTGTTCCTTGGTGAACCCGTGTCCACCGAGGAGTTGCACACCGTCGAGGCCGATCTGCATGCCCTTCTCGGAAGCCAGCTTCCGGGCCAGAGCGGATTCGCGAGCGAAAGACAAGCCCTGCTCGGCGCGTGAAGCGCCCCGAAGCGTGACCAGGCGCAGTCCGTCGAGTTCGATGCCGATGTTGGCGACCATGAAGGCAACCGCCTGGCGGTGGCTGATCGGCTCGCCGAACGCTTCGCGCTCGTTGACGTACGGAATCACGTAGTCGAGAACTGCCTGGCTGGTGCCGACGGCCATGGACGCCCAACCGAGTCGAGCCAGGCGAATCGCGTCGGCGTATTCGGCCCTACGCTGCTCGGCGTCACCGTCGCCGAGCAGTGCGGACTCCGACACAGCGACGTCGGTGAGGATCAGGCGACCCAGACCGGCGGCGCGCAGACCCATGCTGGGATCTGCTTCGACGACGAGTCCCTTGGTGTCGGATTCGACGATGAAGAAGGACGGCTTGCCGTCGAGTTCTGCGGCGATGACGAAGAGTTCGGACGTAGCGGCGGCGGGCACCAAGCTCTTGACGCCGTTGAGCTTGTAGCCGCTGGGGGAGCGCACTGCCTTGGTCTGCAGGGCAAACGGATCGAACAGTGCGCGTGGTTCGTTGACCACCACTGCTGCGCCGGGGACCTGCTCGCCGGTGAAGGCCGGAAGGTAGGTCTTCTGCTGCGCGTCGGTGCCCCACTGCGTCAGTGCGACTGCCACACCGCTCGGTGCGAGGATCGGAAGTGCAAGTCCCATGTCTCCGTGCGCAAGTGCCTCGGCAACAAGAGAATTGGTGACTGCGCCGCGATCGGCGGCTGCTCCGTCGAGTTCTTCGGGAACGTTGATCAGCGTGATACCGAGTTCGGCCGCGCGCTTGGAGAGATCGGCGGGGGCCTGCGCTGCGCCGTCGGCGTCGTGCGCTGCGGGACGCAGGATCTCGGCCGCGAACTCGCGCACGGTCTCGACGATCATCTTCTGGTCGTCGTCGGGGGTCAGATCGAAGTAGTCGGCGTTCTTGCTCGGGTTGTCGGGCAGGCGCTTGGGTGCGCCGTTGCCAGAGACCTTCTGGAATCCTCGAGTGGCGGCACCCAGGGTTTTGAAGCCCGTCTTGGTGCCCTCGTAGGTCACGCGATCGATGGTCTGACGCAGATTGAACTTCTCGGCCAGTTCCGAACCGGTGATCTTGGTAAGCACACGCATGGCTGCGCCCATGGCGTCGCGTTTGATCGGGTTCAGGCCGACGGCGGACGTGTCGCGGGGCGCACCCTTGGCGCCGCCGCGCTGCGCGCCCGATTCGCTGCGCTGAGCGCTCTTGTCGGGGGCAACACTGTCTTGCTTGGTCATGATCACCAGCTGTTTCTCGGTGTTGGGGCGTTGGACGATCCTTATCTTACTCATCAGTAAGGTCTGTTGTCGAGAAACCGCGAAATGATGCGCGTCATAGGCTCGAGGGGTGAACCGGACAGAGGTGCCAGATCGGATACAGCGGTACGTGCGCTACACGCCGTTGGTGGTGGTCCCGTGCCTGTTGATCGCCAGCACGTATCCGGGGGAGTATCGAGTTCCCCTCACCTACTGGATTCTGTCGATGCTGTCGGCGCTCGCCTTCGCTGTCGGCCGTCGATGGCCGGTCTTCGCGTCCCTGGTCATCTCGGCGCTCGCCGTTCCGATGTTCGTCGCCGACGCCTGGGGGCTGTCCGAGCTTGTTCCGTATCTCGGGGCGGTCGCCGTCGTCTACGTCACGATGCGGGCCGAGCGTAGAGAAATGGTTGCCGTATCGGCAGCAGGATGGTGCGGTTCGGTGCTCGCGGGGATCTGGTTCGAATCTCACGAAGCGTTCTGGTCTGTCACGACGGCTGTGAAAGTGCTTGCGTACGTGGGGTTGCCACTGCTGCTCGGGCTGTATCTACGCTCGCAGCGTGAATTGGCCGCGAACAATCTTGCGCAGACCCGCGCTGCGGAGCGCAGTGCGCTCGCCCGCGAACTGCACGACCTGGTCGCGCACCACATGGCATCGATCGTCCTGAGAATCGGCGTGGCTCAACATGTCTTGGCGCCCCAGGACGAGGCCGTGCGTGAGGTCCTCGCGGATGTGCGTGGGACTGCGTCCGATGCGCTGGCCGATATCCGTCGCCTCCTGGTCGCACTTCGTGATCCTTCGCTCGGTGAGGTCGCTCTGGTCGAGCCGGATGCCGTCGAGACGGAAATCGAGGCGGCGATAGATCGTGTGCGTGCGGCGGGTTTCGAGGTGCAGGCAGTCTTCGATGCCCAGGAGAATGTCGAGTCAGGCGCAGCCGATCTCGACGCGATCGGGAGGCTGACGTTGTTGCGGGTGATTCAGGAATCACTGACCAACGTCATGAAGCACGGCGACAAGAAGGGGCTGGTATCGGTCTCGGTCGGTCGCGAAGACAACCGGGTGCATGTCAGGGTTGTCAACCACGTCGAGGGATCGCCTCGGAGTGCAGGTCATGGCCTGGTGGGAATGCAGGAGCGTGCGGAGTTGGTCGGCGGCGAGATGACCGCCGGCACCAACAGTGACGGGAAATGGGAAGTGCACGTGAGTATTCCACTCGTTGTCTCGGGCGATGTCTCGTGATCAGCGTGCTGATCGTCGACGACCAGCGACTTGTGCGCGCCGGTTTGCGGATGCTGTGCGCGGCAGCCGAGGACATGACCGTGGCCGGTGAGGCGTCGAACGGCGTCGAGGCGGTAGCGCTCGCTGCAGAATTGGATCCCGACGTGATTCTGATGGACTTGAGAATGCCCGGGCTGGACGGGATCGGCGCCACCCAGCAGATCGTCAAGGCCGGTCGTCGAGCGCGCATTCTCGTGCTGACCACCTTCGACGACGACGATCATCTGTATCCCGCACTCGCCGCGGGGGCTTCGGGATTCTTCGTCAAGGACACCGAACCCGCCGAGTTGCTCGGTGCCATTCGGCGGATCGCCGAGGGCGAGATGGTGTTCACTCCGGAACTTCTCCGCCGGGTTGTGGATCGAGCGGTGATCGGTGGTATCGCAGACACTGCTGCGACGGAGAAGGTTCCGTTGACCGATCGCGAATCGCAGGTCCTCGCACTGGTGGCAGAAGGGAAGAGCAATCAGGAGATCGCGGACACGCTGTATCTCGGTGTCACCACGGTGAAGACGCACGTGGCGAACCTGATGTCGAAGACCGGTTGCGACAATCGGGTTCGCCTCGCCGTGTACCACTTGCAGAACTTTCAGTGACCGGAGTGCGAACCAGACGAAGGCATCGGCATGTCCATCTGCATCGGAGCCGCCTTCTGCCCCGGTTCGAGGACGAGGAATTGGCCCATCATCCCTTGGTCCTCGTGCATCAGCAGGTGGCAGTGGAACATGTACGGGAACGTGGGATCGGTGTACTCGGACCACTGCAGCGCGACGCGAATCCTACTGCCCGGTGGTGTGTAAACAGTGTCCTTGAGTCCGCGCAAGTGCGGCGGAGGAGTGCGACCGTCGACGTCGAGGATCTGGAACTGTACGTCGTGGACATGGAAATTGTGTGGCCAGTTGTCCTTGTTGGTGATCGTCCACACCTCGGTCGCGCCGACCTCGGCCTCGAAGTCGATGCGGTTCATGTCCATTCGTTGCCCGTTGATCATGTACCACTGCAGATCGAAGGTTCGGGAAACGCTTGCCTTCGACGGATCCAGACGCGGCAGTACGGCCAACTGCGCCGGGAGAGTCGACCGTGACGCGCGGCTGGCAACGCCCCGCAGTTCGAGGATGTCGAAGCGGTCGTTCATGCCGAAGTTCTCGGCGTCGGAGGAACTCACGCCACCGCCGTCCTCGATCGGGAACGACACCAGTGTGGTCGTCGCACCGGGGTCGACGCGAACCACGATCTCGGCTCGTTCGCCGGGGCTGAGCTGAATCCGCTTGATCGCAATAGGTGATTCGAGCAGTCCGCCGTCGGTGGCAATCAGATCGAACGTGCGGTCGTCGGGGAACCCCAGGTTGTAGAGACGGCCGGAAGAGCCGTTCAGAATGCGTAACCGGACGACCCCGGTGGTGACGTCGAGGTAGGCGTCGGAGATGCCGTTGGTGACGATCGTGTCGCCGAGCAGGCCTATGTCGGTCGGATCCGATTCGTCGAAGCTGCCGTCGGCGAGGAATCGACGATCCTGGATGATCAGCGGAACATCGTCGACACCATAGGTTTTGGGGATGTCCAACGCCCGCGTGTCGGCGTCGTCGATCAGGAACAGTCCGGCGAGACCGCGCTGCACGTGCCGTTCGGTGGATCCGTGCGGGTGTGGGTGATACCAGAGCGTCGACGCCGACTGGCCGATCGTCCACGCCGGTTCCCAGCGTCCGCCGGCTTCGATGGTCTGGTGCGGGCCGCCGTCGTATCGGGCGGGCAGATGCATGCCGTGCCAATGGACGGTCGTGGGCTCTGCCAGTGTGTTGTCGATCGTGAATGCGACAGATTCTCCGCGTTCGGCGCGGACGGTCGGCCCCAGAATGGATCCGTTGAAACCCCAAGTGTCGGTGAGTTTTCCCGCGACGATCTCGGTGGTCCCGGCACCGGCACGAAGTGTGAAGTGGCGAACACCTGCGTCGTCGACGGTGGATTCGGCCAGCGGCGGAATCGGTAGCGGACGCGAAGTTCCGGCCACCGCCAACGTGGCGCTCTTCGCTGCCGGGTCGGCGCCGCAGCCCACCGCGAGCCCGAGGGGCGCCGCGGCCAGACCGAACAGAATCGTGCGCCTGGAAATCCGGTTCATCGTTCTCCTGGAAGTAGTGCGTGATCAACTACTTCCAGTCAACGGGCCGAGATGTCGTGCCGAATCCTGCCGACGGGCCTGTCGGAACTCCTCCCTCGGACCCTTGCGGCGGGTGGGATGTTCTGGTAATCGGGTGTTACCGCAGGCGGGCCAGAACGTCTTCGTGCAGCAGTCCGTTGGTGGCGACCGCGCTGCCGCCGTGCGGACCTGCGCCGCCGTCCAGATCGGTGAACGCGCCGCCGGCCTCACGGACCAATACGTCGAGCGCTGCCAGATCCCACAGCGACACCTCGGGTTCGGCAGCAATGTCGACGGCGCCTTCGGCCACGAGGCAGTAGGAGAAGAAGTCTCCGTAGCCGCGCACGCGCCAGACGTGGTCGGTGAGTTCGACGAACTGATCGCGAATTCCGCGGTCCTTCCACCCCGAGAGGCTCGAGAAGCTCAAGCTCGCCGATTCGCTGCGGTCGACGGCAGACACCTGGATCGCCCGAGCGTCACCGTCTCCGAATGACGTGTGAGCACCCAAACCTGTTGCAGCCCACCATCGCCGATTCAGTGCAGGTGCGCTCACGACGCCGATGACCGGGACGCCGTCCTCGAGCAAGCTGATCAGCGTGGCCCACACCGGTACGTTGCGGACGAAGTTCTTGGTCCCGTCGATGGGGTCGACCACCCACTGTCTGCCCTCGAAGACTGCGTCGCCGCCGAATTCTTCGCCGAGTACGGAATCCGCAGGACGATGCTCACCGAGCGTCGCGCGCACTGCTCGCTCGACAGCCAGATCGGCGTCGGAGACGGGGGTGAGGTCCGGCTTGTCGTCCACTCGAAGGTCGAGGGCGCCGAAGCGGGCGCGAGTGATCGCGTCAGCCTCGTCGGCGATACGGAGGGCGAGTGCGAGGTCGGATGCGCGATCGGTCACGGGTACACAACCTACCGGCTCAATCGGGGAGGACCTCGTTCAGCTTTCCGGTTGCGACGTCGAAGACGAATCCGCGTAGGGAGGTCGTCGCGGTGACGAACGGACTGTTCTCGATGCGCTTCAACGACTGACGGACGTCCTCGTCGATGTCGGGAAACGATTCGGCAGCCCAATTTGGTTTGATGCCGATCTCGTCCTGGATGGATCGCTTGAAGTCGTCGTCGGTGAACGTCAGCATTCCGCAGTCGGTGTGGTGGATGAGGATGATCTCGGTAGTTCCCAGCAGACGCTGGCTGATGGCCAGGGATCGGATCTCGTCGTCGGTGACGACTCCACCCGCATTGCGGATGACGTGCGATTCACCTTCCTTGATTCCGAGCACCCGATAGACGTCGATGCGGGCGTCCATGCAGGCGAGTACGGCGACGTGTTTGCTGGGTGGGAGGGGGAGCGGTCCGGTGAACTGCTCGGCGTAGGCGGCGTTGTTCTGCAGGTATTCGTCGGTGACAGTCATCGTTCCAGTAGGTTCCCTCGGAGCGAGGTTGGCAAGGCTTCCAGTCCCGGTGATCCCAATACGTGACGGGCGGCAGGGCCGAGGTCGGCACCCGGTAGCCTTGAGAACCGTGCATCCCGACGTAATTGCAGACCTGAACGCCCTCGACACCACCCTTCGCACCTGCGAATCGGTTGTGGACGTCGAGGAGCTGCGCCGACGCATCGACGAGCTCGAGCACCAGGCAGCCGACCCGGGTCTGTGGAACGACCAGGAACACGCCCAGCAGGTCACCAGCCAGCTCTCCCACGCGCAGGCCGAGCTACGCCGGATCGTGGCACTACGCGAGCGACTCGACGAGATGCCGATCCTCTACGAACTGGCAGAAGACGAAGGCCCCGACGCGGTGGCCGACGCCGACGCCGAGCGCGCGAGCCTGCGAGACGACATCGCGGCGATGGAAGTCAAGACCATGCTCTCGGGCGAGTACGACGAGCGCGACGCTCTCATCAACATCCGCTCCGGTGCAGGCGGTATCGACGCTGCAGACTGGGCCGAGATGCTCATGCGTATGTACATCCGCTGGGCGGAGAAGCACGACTACGGCGTCGAGGTCTACGACACGTCGTACGCCGAAGAAGCCGGACTCAAGAGCGCGACTTTCGCGATCAAAGGCCCGTACACGTACGGCACGTTGTCCGTCGAGATGGGCACCCACCGGCTCGTTCGCATCAGCCCCTTCGACAACCAGGGGCGTCGTCAGACGTCGTTCGCCGAGGTCGAGGTACTGCCGGTCGTCGAGACGACCGACCACATCGAGATCAACGAGAACGACATCCGCGTCGACGTCTACCGCTCGTCCGGTCCCGGCGGCCAGTCGGTCAACACGACGGACTCCGCCGTTCGACTCACGCACATCCCGACGGGAATCGTCGTCACCTGTCAGAACGAGAAGTCGCAGCTCCAGAACAAGGTGTCGGCGATGCGCGTCTTGCAGGCAAAGCTGCTCGCGGTCAAGCGTCAGGAGGAGCGCGCCGAGATGGATGCGCTCAAGGGCGACAGCGGCAGCTCGTGGGGCAACCAGATGCGCTCCTATGTTCTGCATCCGTACCAGATGGTCAAGGACCTGCGTACCGAGTACGAGGTCAACAACCCGTCGGCAGTGCTCGACGGCGACATCGACGGGTTCCTCGAGGCCGGCATCCGCTGGCGCATGAGCGAGAACCAGTCCGCATAGCGTTCGGATACCGAAAGGCACGATGACTTTACTTCGACCTGGGCAGAACCTGCTCGATTGGCTTCAAACCACCGGTTTGTCCGTCCTCATGACCGTGCTCGGGGCGATGATTCTCGCCCGGTTGGTCAGTTGGGGAGGCAACAAGGTCACCGACCAGATCGACTCCAACTATCAGTTGGGCGATGCGCTGGTTCGTTCCGAGGCGACCAAGCATCGTCACTCGGTCGCGCAGGTCATCACCTGGGTGGTCATCACGTTCATCTACGTGATCGCGACGCTGAAGGTTCTCGACCAACTGAACCTGCCGATCGGCAGTCTCGTCGCGCCGGCGACCGTTCTCGGTGCGGCGCTCGGTTTCGGTGCACAGCGCGTCGTGCAGGACATTCTTGCCGGTTTCTTCATCATCACCGAACGTCAGTACGGCTTCGGTGACACCGTCCGGCTTGCGATCACCGGTTCCTCCGACGACGCCGAGGGTGTCATCGAGGACGTGACCCTGCGCGTGACGCGGATGCGGAACTCCGACGGCGAGGTCATCACCGTTCCCAACGGGCAGATCGTGAAAGCGACCAACCTGTCCAAGGATTGGGCACGCGCCGTCATCGACGTTCCGGTTCCGGCGACCGCCGATCTCACCCGGGTCAACGAGGTGCTTCGCCAGGTCGGAGTCGACGCGATGGCCGACCGCGGACTCAAGAAACTGCTGCTCGACGAGCCCACGGTCATGGGCGTCGAAAGCCTGGAGGTCGATCAGGTCAACGTGCGGATGGTCGCGCGCACACTCCCTGGCAAACAGTTCCAGGTCGGACGCGCTCTTCGCGTCCGCGTCGCCGCAGCACTGCGACGTCAGGGGATCACGGTGTCACCGGATCTGCACACCGTACGGACCGAGGAGGCGAGCGAATGACCGATCAGGAACCGCGCCGCGGACTCGACCGACTGTTTCACCTGGACTGGCTCCCGTCCCGGATTTTCGGCGGCCGGATGCGAACCTCTACCTTCATTCTCATCGTGGCGTGGATATTGACGTATCTGTTGCATACGTATCTCAATCCTGAGGACCCGACCGCAGTGACACCACCGCCCAGCGTGGACACGTCGCAGACCGAGCCTTACGTCGCGCCCTCGGTCAAACCGTCGACGACGACCCCCGTGCCGTCCTCGACCGAGCCGACGACTACGTCCGAGACCCAGTCTCCGGAATCGAGCACGGGCAGCTCAGGTTCTCCGACGCCGACTTCGGGTCCCGCGCCTGCGCCGGGCAACGCCGAACAGTCCGCGACCACGGTGCCGACCACTCCGGCGACGACGACCGTTCCCCAACCTGGCGCGGCGATGCAGGCACCGACGTCTGTGCCGCAGTCACCCGCGACCACCGGTACCGGATAAGGACGAGGGTGCTCGCGCGTGGCGCCAAGGTCACCGTTAGATAACGGCTAGACTGGCTAGTTGTGATCAGCATGAAGAATGTGTCGAAGTCCTACAAGGCCTCCACCAGGCCGGCGCTCGACAAGGTCAGTGTGGAGGTGGAGAAGGGGGAGTTCGTCTTCCTCATCGGCCCCTCCGGCTCCGGCAAATCGACGTTCATGCGGTTGCTGCTCAAGATGGAGTCGCCCACGTCCGGCGACATCGAGGTCGCGGATTTCCACGTCAACAAGTTGGCGGCCCGCCGCGTGCCGAAGCTTCGCCAGAGCATGGGCTGTGTGTTCCAGGACTTCCGCTTGCTTCAGCAGAAGACGGTCTCCGAGAACGTGGCCTTTGCGTTGGAAGTCATCGGCAAGCCCCGCAACGTCATCGCGCGCACTGTGCCCGAGGTTCTCGACATGGTCGGTCTGGCCGGCAAAGCCGATCGACTGCCCACCGAACTTTCCGGCGGTGAGCAGCAGCGCGTCGCCATCGCCCGCGCATTCGTGAACCGCCCTCTCGTGCTGCTCGCCGACGAGCCCACCGGCAACCTGGACCCCGAAACGAGCCAGGACATCATGCTGCTGCTCGAGCGGATCAACCGCACCGGCACCACCGTCGTGATGGCGACCCACGATCACCACATCGTCGACTCCATGCGTCGACGCGTCATCGAACTCGATCTCGGCAAGGTGACCAGAGACGAAGCGCGGGGTGTGTACGGCGTCGGCAGGTAGCGCCGACTACGACCACACGTCCCGTACGCCCACCGGTTGTCGTGAAACAACCGGCCTCTCGAAAAGGAATCGGATTCCCCGATGCGCGCCAGCTTTATTTTCAGCGAAGTCCTGACCGGCCTACGCCGCAACATCACGATGACCATCGCCATGATCTTGACGACGGCGATCTCCCTCGGACTCTTCGGCGGCGGTCTGCTGGTCGTGCAGATGGCAGGCAAGACCCAGCAGATCTTCCTCGAACGCGTCGAGGTGCAGATCTTCCTGACCGACGACATCTCTTCGGCCGATCCCGGTTGCGAGCAGGAGATCTGCAGTTCGTTGCGCAAGGAACTCGAGCAGACTCCGTCCGTCGTCGCGGTTCAGTACCTCAACCGCGAAGACGCCGTGAAGGACGCCACCGAGCGCGTCTTCAAGGACCAGCCCGAACTGGCAGCCCTGGTGAGCCCGGACAGCTTCCCGGCGTCGTTCAAGGTCAAGCTCAGTGACCCGGAGCGGTTCGGCGTCATCAACGACACCTTCGGTTCGAGGCCCGGCGTCGAGAGTGTGCTCAATCAGCGCGAGTTGGTGGACCGACTGTTCAGCGTGCTCGGTGGAGTGCGCAACGCAGCGTTCGCGATCGCGATCGTCCAGGCGATAGCGGCCATCCTGCTCATCGCCAACATGGTCCAGATCGCCGCGTTCACGCGTCGTACCGAGGTCAACATCATGCGGTTGGTCGGCGCGACGCGGTGGTACACCCAGCTTCCGTTCCTCCTCGAAGCCGTCGTGGCGGCCTTGATCGGTGCGGTGCTCGCCATTGCCGGGCTGTTCACGGCGAAGAACGTCTTCATCGACGGGGTCCTGTCCGACGTCTACGAAGCAAACATCGTGGCGCGGATATCCAACAGTGACGTGCTGTTCGTCTCGCCGATCCTCGTACTTGCCGGTGTCGGAATGGCCGCGGTGACGGCGTACGTGACGCTGCGTCTGTACGTCCGCGAATAATCGGTTTGCACGAGCTTCTATGCTGGAACAGCAAGAACCATTCGACAGCAAGACAGCGGACTGAGAGGCCCGGACAGTGAAGGAAAAGGGCCGCAAGGTCATTGCGACCAATCGCAAAGCACGCCACAACTACACGATCATCGACACCTACGAGGCCGGCATCGCTCTCGTCGGGACCGAGGTCAAGAGTCTGCGTGAAGGCAAGGCGTCGCTCGTCGACGCGTTCGCCACGGTGGACAACGGCGAAGTGTGGTTGCGCTCGTTGCACATTCCGGAGTACACGCAAGGCACGTGGAACAACCATTCGCCACGTCGTACCCGAAAGCTCCTGCTGCACAAGCGTGAGATCGAGCACCTCGTCGGCAAGACCCGCGAGGGAAACCAGACGCTGGTCCCGCTGTCGATGTACTTCAACGACGGCAAGGTCAAGGTCGAACTCGCACTGGCAAAGGGTAAGCAGGACTACGACAAGCGCCAGGACATGGCCAAGCGCACCGCCGAGCGCGAGGTGACCCGCGAGCTCGGTCGTCGTATCAAGGGCATGCGCTGACCTCCATCCTGCTTCCCCTCGTGGCGGCAGTTGCCTACGGAGTCAGCGACTTCGTCGGGGGAGTTGCGTCACGACGAGTTGCCGCACTGCGTGTGGTGATCGTCTCGTATCCACTCTCGCTCGTCATCGTTCTGATCGCAGCACCTTTCGTATCCGGGACGCTGACGCCGAACGGTCTGATCTGGGGTGCGATCGCGGGCGTCACGAGTGGTCTGGCGGTCTGGTGGTTCTATCTCGCGCTGGCAACCGGCCCCATGTCGGTGGTCTCGCCGCTGACAGCTGTTCTGGTGGCGGGCATTCCGGTGCTCGTCGGCTTCGCTTTCGGTGAGCGGCCGGGGTTGATCGCGTACCTGGGTATTGCCGTCGCGCTGGTCGCCGTCGTCCTGGTCAGCCGCGAGTCGCCTGACGACACCGCGGGTGAGGTTGCCGGCGGAATCACCCTCCGCTTCACCAGACAAGTGGCTCTTCTGACCGTCGGAAGCGGTGGCGCATTTGCTCTCTCGTTCATCGCACTTCACCAGATCGGCGAGGGCAGCGGGCTGTGGGCGTTGGCCGTATCTCGAGGCGCCGCGACCGTCGTGGTGTGGTTGGTCGCGCTGGCGGCCGGTCACTTCGTTCTCCCACGAGGCGAGCCACTCAAGCTCGCGGTGTACGTCAGCGTCCTCGACGTCGTCGCGAACGGGACGATGATCTACGCCTTCCAAGGCGGAATGCTCTCACTGGTCAGCGTGATCGGTTCGCTGTATCCGGCTGCGACGGTTCTGCTCGCCATGGTGATGCTGGGCGAGCGGGTAAGCCGCGTGCAACAAGCGGGAATGCTGTTGGCGCTGGCGGCAGTCGGCATGATTGCCGTCGCGGGCGCCTAGATTTTTTCGAGTTCCAGCGTTTTCAGTCCTAGCGTTTCAGCCGCGTCTGTCGGCCGGCGCTGCGCGTAGGTGAACCCGCTCGCCCTGTTTTCCGAAGAGGCTGATCGCCTCGGCCGGCCGGCCGTCGGCAGCACTGATGCGGTGCGGGATGTGCGTGTCGAACTCGGCGGCCTCGCCTGCCCCCATGATGAAATCCCGGTCGCCGAGTTGGAGTCGGATGCGCCCGGACAGAACGTAGACCCACTCGTAGCCCTCGTGGGATCCCGGTTCGCGATCGTCGTCGGTGGGCGAGATGATCATCTTGTAGGCCTGCAGATTGCCGGGTTGACTGGTCAGCGGAATGACCGTCATACATCCGACCGTTCGAGGTTCTTCTCGAACGCGGGGGTCCTTGATCTTGCTGTTCACCAGGTCGTCCAACGGGACGCCGTGTGCCTTGGCAATCGGCAGCAGCAACTCCAAGTTGGCTCGGCGAGTACCGGATTCGAGTCTCGACAGTGTGCTGACGCTGATGTCGGTGGTCTCCGACAGGTCGGCCAGGGTCATCTCGGACTGCTGGCGCAACGCACGTAGGCGAGGGCCGATGCCGGCTAGTACGGCTTCGAACGATGGTTCGGTCATGCACTCATTTTGCCAAAGTGGCAACAGTGTTTGTCAAGACTGCGTTCTCTTGTCATTCTGGATTCATGACGCAGAACTCATTCGACGTAGCAGTAATCGGAGCCGGTGCGGCAGGCCTCAACGCCGCACTCATTCTCGGTCAGGCACGCAGGTCCGTGATCGTCTTCGACAACGGATCGCCACGGAACGCGGCCGCCGACCACATGAACGGATTCCTCTCCCGTGACGGCATGAACCCGGCAGAATTGTTGACCATCGGCCGAGGTGAGGTCCGCAAATTCGGCGGCGAGTTCCATGACGGCACCGTTGTCTCCGTGACACCGGACGGCGAGAAATTCTCGGTAGAACTGGCTGGCGGCAGCAAGATTCAGGTGCGCAAGGTGCTTGTTTCGACGGGTCTGACGGACCGCCTACCGGTAGAACTCGAAGTCTTCGGCGAGCGTTGGGGACGCGATGTGTTGCACTGCCCGTACTGCCACGGGTACGGCGTGCGTGATCAGCCGCTCGGCGTGATCGCCAAGAGCGCGGAATTTGCGATGCACCAGGCGCTCATGGTTCGCCAGTGGTCCGATGACGTGGTTCTCTTCCTTCATCGCATCACCGAACTGAGTTCCGAAGATCGGGAAAAGCTTGCGGCTCGCGGTATTTCGATCGTCGAGGGTGAGGTTGCCGGTCCCGTCGTCGAGGATGATCGGTTGGTGGGCGTGCGGTTGGCCGACGGCAGTGTGGTCGCGCGTTCGGCGGTCTTTGTCGGTGGCGCCCTCACGATGGACCCCAACGATGCGATCTTGCGCGCATTCGGTGCGCAGCGCGCCGAGACGATGATGGGCGATTTTGTCACAGTCGACATGATGGGGGCCACAAGCGTGCCCGGCGTGTTCGCTGCGGGCAATGTCGTGGACCCGGGTGCCCAGGTCATCATGGCCGCAGCCGCCGGGGCGAAGGCCGGAGCGGGGATCAACATGATGTTGACCAACGACGACCTCGAGGTTGCACTCGCGCTTCGCAGTTGAATTGTGCGTAGCGTGGGGTGATGGACGCAGTGAGAGTGTTGATCACGGGTGCGACCGGATACATCGGCGGACGTCTTGCCCCTCGCCTGGTCGAAGAGGGTCATCGAGTTCGAGTGGTGGTGCGCAGCCCGGAGAAACTACGCGATGTTCCCTGGCACGATTCCGTGGAGATCAAGCGCGGGGATCTGACCGACAGTGGCACCCTCTCAGGTGTTTTCGACGATATCGACGTGGTCTACTACCTCGTTCACGCCATGGGTGGGGGAGGGTCGTTCTCGGATATCGACAAGCGAAGCGCGGAGAACGTCGCCGCCGCTGCCCACGATGCGGGGGTGCGACGGATCGTCTACCTGGGCGGGCTTCATCCGTCCGACCGAGAGTTGTCGACTCACTTGCAGTCCCGGCTCGAAGTCGGTCGGATCCTGCTCGACTCCGAGGTTCCGACGGTTGTGTTCCAAGCTGGAGTGGTGATCGGATCGGGTTCGGCGTCCTTCGAAATGGTGCGCCACTTGACCAATCGGCTTCCGGTGATGACCACACCCAAGTGGGTGCACAACAACATTCAGCCGATCGCGGTGCGTGACGTACTCCACTATTTGATTGCAGCCGCGGCGACGACGCCGGAGGTCAACCGCGCCTTCGACATCGGTGGGCCGGATGTCATGCAGTACGGCGAAATGATGAACACCTACGCCGACGTCGCTGGATTGGTACGCCGACGCATCCTCGTCCTGCCCGTCCTCACCCCGCGTCTGGCAGGTCACTGGGTGGGATTGGTCACGCCGATCCCACGAGGTTTGGCGATGCCCCTGATCGAATCCCTGCAGAACGACGCGGTGATGCACAATCACGACATCGACGGCTTCATCCCGCCTCCCGCCGAGGGCCTCACGCCGTATCGAGAAGCGGTGCGACTGGCACTTCGAAAGATCGACACCGGTGAGGTGGAGACGGCGTGGTCCGGTGCAACGATCGCGGGCGCTCCATCCGATCCTCTTCCATCCGACCCGGATTGGGCCGGCGAAGCGGTCTACGTCGATCATCGCGAACGTGACTGCGCGGCGGATCCGAAAACCCTCTGGTCGGTGGTCGAGTCGATCGGCGGCGAGAACGGTTGGTATTCATTCCCTTTGGCGTGGGCCATTCGGGGGTGGATGGACCGCGCGGTCGGTGGTGTCGGACTGCGCCGGGGCAGGCGGGATCCACGCCGGCTCAACACGGGCGAAGCCCTGGACTTTTGGAGGGTCGAAGAAATCGATCGAGGCAAGTTGCTCCGATTGCGCGCCGAGATGAAGGTCCCGGGCGGAGCATGGTTGGAGTTGCGAGTATCAGAAGGCCCAGCCGGTGCCGACGGACGGCCGGTGGGTTCCCACCTCGATCAACGCGCGGTCTTCTTCCCTCGCGGGCTCGCGGGTCGGGCGTACTGGTATTCGATCCTGCCTTTCCACGGAGTCGTCTTCCAGGGGATGATCACCAACATCACCGGTGCCGCCGAGCGTGAGATGGCTGCGGTGCAGGAAACGGGTGCAGTGCAGGAAGCGGGTGCAGTGCAGGAAACGGCTGGGCCGAAGGACACGGAAAGTGCCGCCGATTAATTGGTATGACTTCCGAACTTCGGCGCGTTATAGTGAATAGCCCCACGAAAGACGCGGGGCACACACGGGGCTGAACGGTTTCGACTGCGTGTGTTGAGTTAGGGGAAGCGTGTCGGTGCAGGCAAGAGACCACCGTAAGCGTCGCTGCAAACCTATAAGCGCCGATTCCAATCAGCGCGACTACGCTCTCGCTGCCTAAGTAGCGAAGCGTGTCTGTCAGCCCGGGGTTGCCCTCGACCCGGTTCCTGGCATCAGCTAGAGGGCTTTACTGTTCGGCTCGGTCACGGAGTCGAATGGGACATCAAACAGTGACTGGGATCGTCATCCTGGCTTGTTCGCGAGACTGGGAGATCCAAGTAGAGACTTAGCGAACTGCACACGGAGAAGCCCTAGCGATTCAACGTAGGACCCGGGTTCAATTCCCGGCAGCTCCACAACAGGTCGGGCCGGAGAGCACACGCTCTCCGGCCCGACCTTTTTGCTGCCTTTTTGCTGCCTTTTTGCTGCTGTCTTGCTGCGGCACTCTGCTGTGTGGCCCGGGCCTTCTTGCGATCAGGAGCCGAAGAATCCCAGGTCGACCGAGCCGACGAAGCCGGGAGCTTCCTTGGCCAGCGGCTTGCCGTCCAGATCGGCAGGCAATGCAACGCCCAGGCTCTGGAGGATTGTCGGGGTGATGTCGGCGATCGTGTACGAGTCTGTGTTCTTACCGGCCGCGTATCCCGCGCCGCGTGCTATGACGAATGTCGTTGCTTCCGCGGGTGTCTGACCGCCGTGCCCACCGGCGGGCTTGTGCCCGTGATCCGCAGTGACCAGTACAGTCCACTTCTCGCCGGTCTTTGCTGCGCGCTGATCGACGGCATCGACAATCTTGCCCACCTGAGCATCGACCGAGGCGATCGACTCTTCGTACGCAGCGCCGTTGGTGCCGCCGCTATGTCCCGCGCCGTCCACCTGATCGAGTTGGGTGAAGATCAGGTCAGGTCCCTTGTCTGTGATGTCGCGGGCGACGGCGTCTGCCGTCGCAGCGTCGGTGGCCGCTCCGGAACCTGCATCGGCCGTGGTGACGACAACGTCGGCTTTCGGTGTCCCACTGGAGGCGATGTTGTCGATGCCGCCCCAGGTGGAGATCGATTCGGTGAGGAGGGAGGGCTTTGCTGTTTCCAGTCGGGTGAAGACGCTCGGGTAGAGGTCGAAGCGGGCGCCCGCGTACGTGTTGTCCTTGACTCCGTGCTTGGTATCCCAGACTCCGGTCAGGATGGTCGACCACGACGGTCCGGAGATGGTGATGTGGCCGAGGATGGAAGATTCTCCGCTGGTTCCTTCGGCGATCAGCTTCTGGAGACGGGGAGCGTCGGCGGTCTTGATGTGGCTGAGCATAGTGCCGTCGAGGCCGATGACAACTGTCTTCTCGGCGGCCGACGGATTGAGGTCGGACGATCCGGGAATTGCTGCAGCAGTTGCAGTTCCGGCAGCAACAGCGCCGGCGAGGAGGAGTGTGATAGCGGCTGAGGTGCGTGCGATTTTCTTGGTCACGCTAAGCATCTTGCGATAGGACTAGACCAATTGCACTACCTGGATGTGAGGGTTGTCCTGTTGTTCACGGCAGATTCAGATTGGACTAGACCAATGTTTCCTCAGGCGGCCCAACCGTCGAGGATGACGCTGACCGCGTGATCGAGGTGAAGGGGCTCGCCGTCCCATCTTGGGATGATCGCGTCGTCGGGTATGTCTCCGCGCAGTAGGCCATCAGCGAATCCCTCGGTCGGTGGTGCTGGGTCGATGACGTCACCATTGGCGTAAAGGAACTCGAACTTCTGC
This sequence comes from Rhodococcus sp. MH15, assembly GCF_019266045.1. Lineage (NCBI taxonomy): Bacteria > Bacillati > Actinomycetota > Actinomycetes > Mycobacteriales > Nocardiaceae > Rhodococcus > Rhodococcus sp. MH15. Next base: position 925,243 of record NZ_LPNP01000061.1, on the reverse strand, counting down.
TCGCCGAGAGCAGTGATCGTGAACTGGCCGTCATGCAGCGCGCGGTGGCAGGTGCCGCACAGCATGATCAGATTGTCCAAGTCCGTATTTCCGCCGCGTCCCCAGAATTTCACGTGATGTGCGTGTAAGAAGCGAGTCCGCCCGCAACCCGGTGTGCGGCAACATCCGTCGCGGTAATTCAATGCCAGCATTTGTTTGGCGCTGACGACGCGGGTCCTTCGGCCCAGATTCAAAACGCATCCCTCCTTTGTCGTTCCCAGGCGAAGTTTCGCGTTGCAGAGCACTTCCTCGGCGGCACTTTGGGGGAGCGCGGGTCCACTCGGTACACGGACGGTGTTCGCTTCGTGGAAGAACACAACTTCGTTCGCGGCGGCCTTGGACGGGCGGTCTGTGACTGCGGCGGTGGCGAGCTCGGCCATCGCGACGAGTCCTGGTCCGATATTTCCGGCCGGGTTCTTTGTAGCCTTCTCGTCGACAGGGCGGATGGCAGCGGTTCGGGTGCGTTCACGTTCCGCCGCCGCCAATGCTGCGAGGATTCGGGCGCCGTCCTGCGCGGGCAGGCGTCCTTTGATGACAAACTCGCCCGTATCCGAGTCCCAATGCCAGCGGACCTGAAGATGTTCGGGCGCTTTGCTTTTGCCGGATTCATTGTCGGTTGCATTACGCAGACCTGCGGCGAGACGATCGATCTGGGCTGCGGGCGCCTCGCATCCGAACCGAACCATCTGCTGTTCGTTTGACGGCGTGGTGACCCGGGTGAGTGCGCGAACCTTCGAGTAGGACAGCCGGCCTTGCTCGAAGGCCTTCCGCATCTCGGGCAAAGGTCGGAGCGCTTTGGCGACGCGAACATATTCCCTGCCGGTGTGCAGGCTCATTCCACATTTCCACGACAGCCAGTGGGCGCATGAATGCAGTCCAGGGCCGGACCAGCCGCGGTCTTCGTCGAATTTTGACAGGAGGGTAAGGAATCGAGCCGTGGCCGCGGCGATCTGGCCGGCGAGAGCGCAGATTTCGGAGCCGAGTTGCTCTACGTCGCTTCGGGTGGAACCCTGCGTTTCTTCATTGATCAGTGCTGCGGTATCGGTCAGTGCTGCGTTCATCGTTGCCCCCCGGCGCGTGTCCGACAATGTTTCGAATGTACGTTCGATAATAGATGCCAGTACCGACACACATCCGTGGATGAGGACGGAAAGCGTCCCCGCGGGGACGTCTAACCGCTGCCGATCGAGTACTCGGCGTAGGTACCGACATCCTCGAAGCCGACGTTTCGATAGAGCTGTGCGCCGTCGCTGGACGCCTGAAGTACAGCGGTTCGGGCACCTCGCTCGCGGGCGATGTCGAGTGCGGCAAGGGTGACCGCCGAGCCGAATCCGCGTCGGCGCGCCGTTTCGAGTGTGACGACCCCGTACAGTCCGGCGACGTCGGCGGCAAAATGGACCTCGGCTCCGGCGACAGGCTGGGAGTTCGCGTATCCCACGACAAACGAACTCCGCGAGCGCTCATCGAGGATGTCATCGGCGGTGTCTTCGAAGAAACGTATTACTGCGGTTGAGGGCGGCGACCAATTGGCGGCCATCACGGCGGCGTAGTCGGCGAGCTGCGAACGAGTCGTCACTCGCTGAACGCACAGTTCTGAAACAGGCGTTGGGCGTGGGACGACGTCCAAGTCTGCCGTCATCGCTCTTTCTTCCTCGGAGCGCACGCAGCCGAGGGCTGACAAGCGAGCGCCGAGGTCAGAGGGCTTGTCGCGCGGACCTGTCCACCAGGAGAACGGACGACCGGTTGCTCGAAGCCACGCGAGTACGTCGAGTAGTCGTCGGTCTTCTTCCGGGCCTTCAGCAGCAGGTACAGCGAAGCGTGCACCAGCGATGATGTTGAAAGTGTCGTCGGTGAGGCCGCTGTCTGCGACGACAACATCTGCAGAGACCGTGACCGATCCCGTCGGCAAGTGTTCATGCAGGTGGCAGGCATGGGATACCAAGTTGGCGTCCATGGCGTCGAGGACATCGCCGACGAGTGCTTCACGATTCACAAAAGAAATTCTACGAACCCCATCCAAATGGTTTTCGGCTCCGAATGCCGTGTATGACGCCCAACCGACGGCAACAGCAGGACGGTGACCAGCACCTGGTGGTGCTAGTGCTGCCTGGAGGAAAGGTATCGAGCCATCGCCCGGCTCGCGCCTGGCATCTGTCCAACCTTCGGATGTGCCCGTTCACCGCTCAGCTTCGCCTCTCCGGTGTCAAAGCGGTGCAGGCTCGCTATCGAGTTCGAGGTTGGAACGGTGCCGAGCGCAGTCCGGTCGTGGACGCCCGCGCCGCACTCGACGCGATAACGAAACGTAATTCACAAGCTCAGGTGATCCTGCTGGGGCACTCGATGGGCGGACGGGTCGCCGCCGAACTATGTGGCGATCCGGCGGTGGTCGGTGTGGTCGCGCTGGCGCCGTGGTGGCCCGATGGAACGTCGGTGAATCTGCGTTCGGACACACCACTGTCAGTCCTTCACGGCACGGCTGACTCCTGGACCGATCCGGAGGTGTCGCGGCGAAAGGTCGACGAACTGCAGGCGTCGGGTAAGAGCGCTGAATGGATCGGCATCGACGGCGCAGGCCACTTCATGCTCCGTCGGGCGGCGACTTGGCATCGCCTCGTCGCGGATGCAATCGCAGGAATGAGTCGCGGGGTAGCCGCAACAAAGATGGGAGAACGACGATGAGTTCCGACAAGCGCAAGGTGGCCGTCGTCGGTAGTGGTGTCGCAGGTCTGACAGCGGCGTGGGTGCTCAGTAAGGACAGTGACGTCACCGTCTACGAAGCGGATTCACGGCTCGGCGGGCACGCGGACACCCATTCGGTCACCGACCCGGAAGGGCGAAGCCTCGCCATCGACACGGGGTTCATCGTCCACAACGATCGCACCTATCCGACATTGTTGCGATTGTTCGCAGAACTCGATGTGCCTACGCAGGAATCCGATATGAGCATGTCGGTCAGGTGTGGGGGTTGCGGACTCGAGTACTCGGGAGGCCAAGGGTTGCGCGGCGTTCTCCCGACGCCGGGGCTCCTTGTCAACGGCAGCTTTCTGTCGATGTTGATGGAGGTCAAGCGCTTCCATCGCCGTGCCCGAGCCCTGCTCGACAACACGGATCCGTCGGCACCCGACCAGACACTGGGGGTGTTTCTGCGCAGCGGCCGGTTCTCCGACTACTTCACCGCTCACTTCATGACTCCGCTCGTGTCGGCAGTCTGGTCGTGTGATCCCGGCTCGGCGCTGAAATATCCCGCGCGGTACCTGTTCTCGTTCCTCGATCACCACGGAATGCTGAGCGTCACTGGATCGCCGACCTGGCGAACAGTCACCGGTGGATCGGGCGAATACGTTCGTCTCGTCGCCAAAAGTATCGGGGATATCCGCCTCAACACGCCGGTGCGCGCAATCCACCGGTTCGATGATCGCGTCGACATTCGTGACGGCGACGACCAGATCCAGACCTTCGACGCAGCCGTGGTCGCAACGCATCCGCAGCAAGCGCTGAAGATTTTGGCGGATCCGACGCCTGTCGAATCCCAGGTCCTCGCCGCAATGCCGTACTCCGTCAACCACACCCAGCTTCACACCGACGAGAATGTGCTGCCCGGCAACACCAATGCGCGCGCGTCGTGGAACTACTACATCCCTGAATGCAACGCGAAGCCGGATCACGTTCTGGTCAGCTACGACATGACGAGGTTGCAGCGGCTCCCGGAGACCGGCCGGCGCTACCTGGTGACGTTGGGGGGAGACGAAATGGTGGCCCCGGACTCGGTGATCGATCAGATGACCTACGAGCATCCGCAGTACACACCCACCTCCGTCGCCGCTCAAGCGCGGCTTCCCGAGTTGGACTCGGACGTGCTCGCGTTTGCCGGTGCGTACCACGGATGGGGCTTCCACGAGGACGGTGCACTCTCTGGCCTGCGTGCCGCCGAACGCGTCGGAGGTCTGTGGCCGTGACTACTCCCATCACGCCGTCCATCGTTCATACGAGCATTCGGCACGTACGAACGGAGCCGTTGCACAACGAGTTCGAGTACCGAAGCTACAGTTGGCTCGTCGACGTCGACGATTTGCCCGAGCTCCCGAAGGCTTTGCGGCCCTTGGCGAAGTTCGACGCCGGGGATCACCTCGGCGACCCCACTCGATCGATTCGTGCCAACGTCGAGACTTTTCTGGCAACCAACGGATTGGAGTTCGCCGGCGGTCGCATCCTCATGCTTACGAACGCGCGTGTGTTCGGCCATGTGTTCAACCCGCTGAGTGTGTTCTGGTGCCTGAACGACGACGGCAGTCAGCGGTGCGTCGTTGCCGAGGTTCACAACACCTACGGCGAGCGGCACTGCTACCTGCTCGAAACCGACGAACGTGGCGCGGTTCGCACGTCCAAAGAGTTCTACGTGTCTCCATTCAACGATCTGGACGGCGAGTACCGGATGCGACTTCCGCTACCCGACACCGCGCTCGCGCTCTCGATAGTTCTGGCCCGTGACGGCAAGGCGCCCTTCGTGGCCACGGTGTCCGGTCGTTGTGTGCCGGCGACGACGCGCGAGATCGTGCGCAGTGCGCTCGCCATCCCGCTGGCTCCGCTCCGAGTCGCCGCGCAGATCAGATTTCAAGGAATCCGGCTGTGGGCCAGGCGCTTACCCATCGTTCCCCGACCGCAACATCACCCGCAGGAGGCAGTGCAATGACCACAACCACTCTCGGCACCGAACCTTCCGCTCACACGATCGAAACCGAGCGGTGGCCGGGCGTCGCCACCGTGCCGAGCGGGCTCAAAGTGCGGGTTGCATCACCGGTTGCCCGCGCCCTGTTCCACAAGGCGGTCGCACGTTTGCCGCTGCGTGTCCAGATGCCCAACGGTGAGTTCTCCGGTGGCGGTAGCCCCGATTCGCCGTTGATGGTCATTCACCGCCCAGACGACTTCGCTGCTCGTGTGGGGGACAGTGGTTTGATCGGATTCGGCGAGTCTTACATGGCGGGCGATTGGGAAGCATCCGACCTCACTGCGGTCCTGGAAGTCTTCGCCTCCCGCGTGGCGACGCTCATTCCCGACTTCCTGCAGCGGCTACGAGGCCTCTACATTCCGAAGCAGCCTCGCAGTGAACGGAATTCGACGCAGAACACGCGCTCGAACATCTCCCGGCACTACGACCTCTCGAACGAGATGTTCGAACTGTTCCTCGACGACACCATGACGTATTCCAGTGCACTCTTCGAGGATCTGTCGGTAGGGGCGACCCCGTCGTGGGACGTGCTCGCAGCGGCGCAGCATCGGAAGATCGATCGACTGCTGGATGGCGCAGGTGTCGGACCCGGTTCGCGAGTGCTCGAAATCGGCACAGGCTGGGGAGAATTGGCGATCCGAGCTGCCCAACGGGGAGCGACGGTGCGCTCGGTGACACTTTCGGTCGAACAGCAGGAATTGGCAGCGAAGCGGATAAGCGCTGCGGGATTGGCAGATCGCGTTCAGGTCGACCTTCTCGACTATCGGCAGGTACAGGGGGAGTACGACGCCGTTGTGTCGGTCGAGATGATCGAGGCCGTCGGCCACCAGTACTGGGGAAGCTACTTCCAGACGATCGACGCCCTGCTGGCGCCGGGTGGGCGCGCGGCGATCCAAGCCATCACGATGCCGCACGATCGAATGCTCGCGACCCGCAACACCTACACCTGGGTGCACAAGTACATCTTCCCCGGCGGATTTCTCCCGTCGGTGCGGGCGATCGAGGACGTCACCGAGCGCATGACAACCCTGCGGGTGCGTGAGCGGATGTCGATGGGCGATCACTACGCGCAGACGTTGCGACTGTGGGACGAGCGATTCAGCGCTCGCACCGACGAGGCGTCCGCGCTCGGGTTCGACGCAGTGTTCGCGCGCATGTGGCATTTCTACCTCTGCTACTCCGAGGCGGGGTTTCGGTCGGGGTATCTCGACGTCCAGCAAATTGTTCTCGATCGGAGGAACCAGCGATGACTGCCACAATGGATCGAACGACACAAGGTACCGGCGTTGCGGGTCGTCTCTCGGACATCCTCAGTCCACTTGTCGGCGGCGAACTTCCGGTGCGGTTGACTGCATGGGACGGCAGCACAGCAGGTCCGGAAGATGCTCCGAAAGTGACGCTCTACAGCCCGAACGTTTTGCGACGCTTGCTCTGGAATCCCGGCGAGTTGGGGGCTGCGCAGGCGTATGTTCTCGGTGAACTCGACGTTGAGGGCGATCTAGGCGATGCACTCACACACGTGTGGAAGGTGTCTGCCGAGCGGGGGCTCGGGTCGATTACCCCGACACCGTCGCTCGTCTTGGCCGCGGTCAAGGCTGCGCGATCCTTCGGTGCTTTCGGGAGACCTTTGGCTCCGCCGGCGTCGCAGGCTCAGGTGAAGGGGCGCCTGCACAGCCTCGCCCGCGACCGCGAGGCGATCGGGCACCACTACGATTTGTCGAACGATTTCTACCAACTGCTCCTCGATGAGAACATGGCGTACTCCTCGGGCTATTGGACTTCCGATGCACCGGACTACACGCTCGAAGACTCACAGACAGACAAGCTGGACCTGGTGTGCCGCAAGGTCGGTCTCGATCGAGCACGAGGCTTGCGGTTTCTCGATGTCGGCTGTGGTTGGGGCTCGCTCAGCCTGCATGCAGCGCGGGAGTACGGCGCCAGGGTTGTCGGAATCACGATCTCGGCGGAGCAGAAGGCTTTTGTCGACGCGAAGGTCCGCGCGCTCGGTTTGGAAGACTGGGTCGAGATTCGCCTCCAAGATTATCGAGAGATTCCAGACGGTCCCTTCGATGCGGTCGCTTCCATCGAGATGGGTGAGCATGTCGGTGAGGACAACTATCCGACCTACGTGAAAGCGCTCCACGACAATGTTATTGCCGGTGGCCGTGTGCTGATTCAGCAGATGTCCCGCACTGGCCCGCACCCCGGGGGAGGTCCGTTCATCGAGTCGTTCATCGCGCCGGACATGTACATGCGGCCCGTCGGTCGCACTGTTGCGATGATCGAGGAAGGTGGACTCGAAGTGCGGGACGTCCACGCCCTGCGTGAGCACTACGTGCGGACCGTCGACGCGTGGATCGAGACCTTCGAATCGAACTGGGATCGCGTCGTGGAACTCGTAGGTGTCGAAGTCGCTCGGGTGTGGCGTCTCTACCTCGTCGGCGGAGGAATGGCATTTCGGGACGGCAGGATGGGCGTCGATCAGATTCTGTCGGTCCGGCCGCACGGTGATGGTCGATCGGGTATGGAACCGGTACGGCCGCAGTGGGTGTCGCGGCGATGAACGGATTCGACTGGGGCGCGTTCGGAGTGGTCACACTCACGAGTCTGCTGGCGATCGCCGTCGGAATGGCGGTGACAGCCACGATCGGTGTACGGATCGGGCGCCACAACGTTGTCGACGTGTCGTGGGGCGCCGGCTTCGTTCTGATCGCGCTCGTGTCCGCGATAGTGGGAACCGGCGACCTCTGGCGCCGGTTGCTGATGCTTGCGCTCGTGGCGATCTGGGGTCTGCGGTTGGCGACGCACATGGCGATTCGATCGCGTGGCAAAGGTGAAGACCCGCGGTACGAAGAAATGCTCGGACGAGCGACGGGTAATCGAACGCTGTATGCGATCCGCAAGATCTATCTCACGCAGGGGATTTCGTTGTGGTTCGTCTCCCTGCCGATCCAGGTCGCAGCAGTGTCGAACGGCAGCTTCGGACTTCTTGTCGTACTCGGAATCGCGCTGTGGATTGTCGGCGTCACGTTCGAGACGGTCGGCGACCGACAGATGGAGGAGTTCAAATCCGATCCGGGCAGCCGTGGCCACATCATGGATCAAGGTTTGTGGGCATGGACGCGGCATCCCAACTATTTCGGCGACGCGTGTGTCTGGTGGGGGATCTTCCTCGTCTCGGCGTCCGTGTGGCCGGGGGTGTTGACCGTCCTCTCACCGATCGCCATGACGTACTTCCTGGTCTTCGCCACCGGAGCGCGGTTGCTCGAGCGACACATGGAACAGCGTCCGGGCTATCGCGAGTATCAGCAGCGGACAAGTTACTTCATTCCTCGCCCGCCGAAAGCCCGCTCCGGGACGTAGGCTCTTTCGGGTGAGGCCAGAGCATGGGTGATCTGAAACTGCCGGCTGCGGTATGCGCGGTTGCGGTCGGCGGAGGGTTGGGCGCGCTCAGCCGCTACGGTCTGGGGGAGCTCTTTCCCCACATCTGGACGACTCTGGTCATCAACGTCGTTGGCTCGTTCGTTCTCGGTGTTCTCGCGGCCCTGCTCGTGCACAACAAGGTTGGGTACCTCTTTCTCGGCACGGGCTTCTGCGGCGGCTTCACCACCTTCTCGTCCTTCGCGGTTCACGCCGTGACGGAGAGTCCGTGGCGATCGATTCTCTATGTTCTCGGGACGTTGATTCCCGCGATCCTCGCTGCAGCACTGGGCAAAGGGCTCGGTGAACGCTGGATCCGCGCGCGGGACGGAGCGTCGGCATGACAGTTCTCCTGGTGGCGCTCGGCGGCGGCGCTGGTGCGAGTGGCCGGTACCTGTTGGCGCGGTATGTGCCCGCGTACAAGGGATTTCCGGCTGCGACGTTCGCCGCGAACGTGATCGGCTGCTTCCTCCTTGGATTGTTCACCGGGGCAGCTCTTTCCACCGAGATGGCCGCACTTCTGGCGACCGGCTTCTGCGGCGGCTTGTCCACCTATTCGACCTTCGCGACCGAGAACGTCGGGATGATCGAGAGGCGCCAGACGGCGCTTTCTCTGATCTACATCATCCTCAGTCTGATCGTGGGACTGTCCGCTGCGTGGTTGGGAATCCAGATCACGGATTGACGGATCCGGCGCCGAGCGTGCACGCCACGCGGCCAGGGTAGACAATTGTCCACAGTCGCGTCGACACAGTGGTCGACCACCGGGCCGAGGGGGATTCGTGGCGCACGAACGAGCAGGACAAGTGGCTCTGCCAGAGGATCTGATCAATGTTCCTCATCTGGTCACCGCGTATTACACGCGCACTCCGGATCCCGAGAACCCGATGCAGCAGGTACTTTTCGGCACTTCAGGACATCGCGGTTCCAGTCTCGACTCGGCGTTCAACGAAGCTCATATCCTGGCGACAACCCAGGCGATCGTCGAGTACCGCGCTTCGCAGGGAATCGACGGCCCGCTGTTCATCGGCCGGGACACACATGCGCTCTCGGAGCCTGCCTGGCTGTCGGCCTTGGAGGTCCTGGTCGCCAACGACGTCGTCGTCCTCGTCGATTCACGCGACGCCTACACTCCCACCCCGGCTGTCAGTCACGCGATCTTGCGATACAACTCGACGGGTCCGGAGGCCAAAGCCGACGGCATCGTCGTGACACCGTCACACAATCCGCCTCGTGACGGTGGCTTCAAATACAACCCGCCGCACGGCGGGCCCGCGGACACGGATGCGACGTCGGTTATCGCCGATCGAGCGAACGAGCTACTGCGCAAGGGGCTTTCCGGGGTACGGCGTGTGACGGCGGCACAAGCGCTGGACCGCGTCGAACGCTACGACTTCCTCCGCTACTACGTCGAAGACCTCCCCAGTGTCCTCGACCTCGACGCGATCCGCGATGCCGGAATCACGATCGGTGCAGACCCCCTCGGCGGGGCAAGCGTCGACTACTGGGGCGCGATTGCCGAAACTCACCGACTCGACCTCGAAGTGGTGAATCCTCTCGTCGATCCGACCTGGCGGTTCATGACGCTCGATACGGACGGCAAGATCCGCATGGACTGCTCGTCGCCCGACGCGATGGCGTCGCTGATCGGGATTCGGGATCGCTACGACATCGCGACCGGAAACGATGCGGACTCCGACCGCCACGGCATCGTCACTCCCGACGGCGGTTTGATGAACCCGAATCACTATCTGGCCATTGCCATCGAGTACCTGTTCGCGAACCGGCCAGGTTGGGGCGCAGATACCAAGGTCGGCAAGACCCTCGTGAGTTCCTCGATGATCGACCGTGTCGTGAGCAGCCTGGGCCGCGAATTGCTCGAGGTTCCGGTCGGTTTCAAGTGGTTCGTTCCCGGATTGCTCGACGGGTCTGTGGGATTCGGCGGCGAGGAAAGCGCCGGCGCGTCCTTCCTCCGACACGACGGTTCCGTCTGGACGACGGACAAGGACGGCATCATCCTTGCGTTGCTCGCGTCGGAAATCACCGCGGTGACGGGAAAGTCTCCGTCAGCGCACTACGCCGCGTTGGCCGAGAAGTTCGGGAGCCCGGCGTACGCACGGATCGATGCGCCCGCGACACGCGCACAGAAGGCAGTCTTGGCAAAACTGTCTCCCGACCAGGTGAGTGCAACCGAGCTGGCGGGTGAACCGATCACCGCGACACTGACTGCCGCGCCCGGAAACGGCGCGGCGATCGGTGGTCTCAAGGTGACGACGGAGAACGCATGGTTTGCAGCGAGGCCGTCCGGCACGGAGGACGTGTACAAGATCTATGCCGAGTCGATGAAGGGCGCCGATCATCTGGCTCAGGTTCAGGCAGCGGCCAAGGACTTGGTGTCCAGCGTCTTGAAGGCGAACTAGCCCGCGGACCGCTCATGTCGCCCGGCTAGAATTCCGGGCGACATGAAAACTCGTGCAGCCAAGCTGCCACAGGAAATTTGGGTACTGGTCGCCGCCAGCTTCGTCATCGCCCTCGGATTCGGGTTGGTCGCCCCGGCACTACCTCAGTTCGCACGCAGCTTCGATGTATCGGTCACCGCCGCCACGATCGTGATCTCGTCTTTCGCTTTCATGCGGTTGGTGTTCGCGCCGATGAGCGGCACTTTGGTACAGAAACTCGGTGAGCGTCCGGTCTACATCGTCGGCCTTTTGATCGTCGCGGTCTCGACCGGTGCGTGCGCTTTCGCGGGGGAGTACTGGCAACTTCTGCTGTTCCGGTCGTTGGGCGGCATCGGGTCGACCATGTTCACGGTGTCGGCCCTCGGGCTGATCATTCGCATGTCACCGCCGGACAGTCGCGGCCGCGTGTCGGGTCTGTACGCGACGAGCTTTCTCATGGGATCGATCGGCGGCCCGCTGGTCGGCGGTGCGCTGTTGCAGTTCGGTCTGCGGATGCCGTTCATCATCTACGCAATTGCGTTGGTGATCGCCGCGCTCGTTGTCTTCGTGAGCCTGCGTGGATCTCATTTGGCGTCACCGGACAAGGCTGTCGATGTGAAGTCGATGACTCTCACAGAAGGCCTCCAGTCTCCGGTGTACCGGGCAGCGCTCGGATCGAATCTCGCCTTCGGCGGCGTGATCTTCGGAGTTCGCGTTGCCATGGTTCCCCTGTTCGTCGTCGAGTTCCTCGGCCGAGACCCCTCGATTGCGGCCTACGCCCTGACGATCTTCGCCGTCGGCAATGCGCTGGTGTTGATCGTGTCCGGACGACTCTCCGACCGCTTCGGACGCAAGCCCTTTGTCGTGAGCGGTCTGCTCATCTGTGGTCTGGGAACCATCGCAATGGGATTCACCGACAACCTCGTGGTGTTCTTCGCCATCGCCGCAGTGACTGGTGTCGGCTCCGGGCTCATGAGTCCGGCCCAGCAGGCCGCGGTTGCCGATGTTGTCGGATCGACGGCCCGAGGCGGACCCGTTCTGGCGGTATTCCAGATGATGTCCGACATCGGTGGGGTAGTGGCGCCGATTTGTGCCGGGCTGATCGCCCAACATGTTTCGTACTCGGCGGCCTTCGCAGTGATGGGAGCCGTCGTTGTCGTGTCGGCGACGGGGTGGCTGTTCGTCCCGTCGCGAACGAAGCCTGTCGAATCCGTTGTAGAAGATCTGACTGATGTGACGGTGCTAACGGATACTCCTGCGCGGATAAACCTGGACTGACCGGGCATTCTGTACTCTCGATCGGGTGGCAATTCGCATCGTGAGTCTTGTGGCCCGATTGGGTTTGGCGGCCGTCTGGCTGATTTCCGGGGGACTCAAGTTCTTTGATCCCGTTCAGACGAAGATCGCGGTGCGCGCCTATCAACTATTGCCCGAGTCACTGGTGGGTCCGGTGGCGACGGCTCTTCCCCTGGTCGAAATAGTCCTGGGCCTGCTGATCCTCGTCGGGTTGGCGGTGCGAGCATCCGCTGCAGTCTCGGTGGTCATCCTCACGGTTCTCATTGCGGTGATCATTTCGGTGTGGGCCAGGGGATTGTCCATCGACTGCGGATGTTTCGGCGGCGGAGGTGCAGCCGACGTCGGCGCTTGGGACTATTCGAAGGAGATTCTCCGCGACCTGGGCTTCTTGGCACTTGCCGTCTGGCTGCTCGTGTTCCCGCGTTCGCCACTCGCATTGGGGCCCGGATCACGCGCGGCGTTCTCAGTGGATACTCAGTCTTCAGTGGCAAGGTAAGCAATCGGTAAATCGTTTCGACGCACGAAGGACTGCATCAGCGTGAGCACCAAGAGCAGCAAGAACAAATACTCGCCGGAACCGGTCTCGAGCCGCTCCACCTACATCATCGGTGGCCTCGCGGTGCTCGTGATCGCGGCCCTCGTCATCGGCGGTGTCTTGTGGACGAACAGCAAGAACAAGCCCCAGAACGACGGCTACGGCTCCGTGCAGAGTTCCGAAGTTGCCGTCACGGTGCAGGACAACGGAGTGGTGCTGCTCGGCAAGCCCTCCGCCGCGACAACCATTGATCTCTTCGAGGATCCGCTGTGCCCCGCCTGTGCCGCTCTCGAACACCTCAGTGGCCAGGCTCTCGCGGCCGCTGTCGACAACGGTGACGTCGCCGTGCGATACCACATGCTGAACTTCCTCAACCGGGCGTCGGGCAGCGGTGACTACTCCACACGGGCCGGCGCTGCGCTCCTGTGCGTTGCTCAGGGCGGCGACGCGATCGCGTACTCCGCATTCCACAACAAGCTTTTCGCGACCGACACGCAGCCGGCCGAGGGCGGCAGCAGCGACCACACCAACGACGACCTCGCCCAGATCGCTCGTGATGCGGGCGCATCCGAGGACGTGGCAACCTGCATCTCTTCCGGTACCAACGTCGAAGCCGCCGCGGCCAATGCCGCAGCCGCCAGCCAGGCGCTCAAGGATGTCGGGTCGAACGGGACGCCCACGGTTGTGGCGAACGGCAAGATCGTTGACACAGGCAGCAGCGACTGGGTTTCCAAGTTCTCCTCTTGAGCTGGAGCGGCCGCTTCGACAAGGAGCGGCCGCTTCGCTCTGACCAGGCGATTTGTTGCCCACGAGTCAAGTGGTGTAACTTTCTTCCAGCAAGCGGAAAGCAGAACAGCCGCTGCAAGTTCGACTGTTAGAGTGAACTGAATACGGGGCTATGGCGCAGCTGGTAGCGCACCACACTGGCAGTGTGGGGGTCAGGGGTTCGAGTCCCCTTAGCTCCACCCAATACAAATGCTCTGCACCAATCGGTGCAGAGCATTTGTTGTTTTCGTGCGCAATACTGTCCGCTGTGAGGCCTGATCGGCCCGTGCATCTCGGTACGGAGACCAGCGGCGGAATGGGAAATCGTGCGCGCACACGTGGTGGTGATCGGTGCAGGATATGCGGGCGCCATGGCAGCGAAGCGGCTCCATCAGATGATCGCGGCTGGCTACGACGCGACGGTCTCGTTCGACAGGGCGCTACCGCGTGCGGCACACCGAGTCTTCGGAGAGGTGACGACGATCGAGGCGGCGCTCGGCAGGCTCACCCTCGACGACGGCAGCGTGCTCGACTACGACTACTTGGTCTACGCAGTCGGAAGTAGGCAGTTACCCAGCACTATCGGCGGGGCGGCGGAGCACGGGTTCAGCGTCTCCGAATTCGAGGACGCGGTTCGCCTCGAATCCAGACTGGCGACACTCGACGGGAAGGCTACGGTCTGCGTTGTCGGCGGCGGTCTCACCGGCATCGAGACTGCCGCAGAATTGGCTGAGCAGCGAAGCAGCCGAATCACTTTGGTGACCGGAGGAATCGTGGCCCCGGATCTGTCAGAGCGTGCGCGATCTGCAATTCTCAGAACATTGACCGATCTTGGGGTCGACATCGTCACCGAATCCCGGGTTACACGCATTGACGGTTCGTCCTGCGAGCTTGCGGGAGGCGCACGGGTGGAGGCAGATTGCACGATTCTCGCGACAGAATTCGGGGTCCCCGAGCTGGCGCGCCGAAGTGGCCTTCCCGTCGACGGTCTCGGTCGTCTGAAGGTCGACGACCGACTCGAATGCTCGTCCCACCCCAACATCGTCGGTGCGGGTGATGCGGTCGCAGTCGGTGATCTTTCACTGAGGATGAGTTGTCAGGCCGCGATTCCCTTGGGAGTCCATGCGGCCGAGACGATCCTGCATCGACTCGAAGGTTCCGCGCCGCGCCCGGTGGCTCCGAAGTTCGCAGGCCGGTGCATCAGTCTCGGGAGGCGGCGAGGTGTGTTCCAGCGGACCACTCGTGTCGACGACGCAGCGGGCATGTTCATCGCAGGCAGGGCGGGTGCGTTCGTCAAGGAACGAGTGTGCTCGTCGACGACCGAGTGGGCACTCACTCCCCGCCGCTCTTTCTTCTACAACTGGACATGAGCAGCGCTGGTCACGCTCGATCACAGACTCGATCGATGATCGCCGCAGTCTTGCGGACGTACGGTTGGCGGACGACGTCTTCGTGGCACGCGTCGACGTCGTCGAAATCCAGTGAGCCTGTGGCAATGAGTGACCAGATCTCGCGTCCACGGTTGTTGGTGGCTCCACGGATGACGGTGACGGGCGCGGCGCATGCTCGTATCCGATGCTTCCGGAGCGCCTGGCCTCCGATGTAGAGGAACACGGTCCACTGGGTGGCCGGCGGGTACTGCAGAATGCCGGCGAACAGCGTGCGGATCCACATGGCCGCGACGGTGCGTCTGGTCGGCTTCCAGCGGGCATTGGTGGATGGTTGTGGTGCAAGGTCGACGATCGACGGATCCAAAGTGATGCCCGCTCGACCAGCCAGTCGTGCGGCAGCTTCGGTGGAGATTCTGGTGTCGAGAACGGTGACGTGTTCGACAGTGTCACCTGACTCGGACAGCTGTGTCGCCATTTCCAGCGCCACGTAGCCGCCGTACGAGTATCCGGCGAGGAGGTATGGCCCGGTGGGCTGAATCTTCTTGATTTCGAAAATGAAACGGCGGGCGCTTGCTTTCACCGACCGGTCGGGTAGTCCGCGAGATTCGAAGCCGTGTGGCTGAAGTGCGTAAACCGGCCGATCGGTGTGAAGCGCTTTCGACAAGGTGGACAGCGTCGTCGATGGGCACCCCGCTCCGTTCATGATGAACAGCGGTCGCCCGGAGCCTTCGAGCTTCAGTGGCACCATCGTGTTGTGACAGACGCGATCATCGGGATCGATTCTGCGCCGATCCACCAGCGCTGCAAGGTCTTTGACGGTACTGGCGGCCGCGAACTCCGCCGCCGTGATCCGGATCCGGAACATGTCGTGAATCTTTGCCACCACTTCGGTTGAAGCAAGCGAATCGCCGCCGAGTTCGAAGAAGTCGTCCTCACGGTCGATGGAGTCGATACCGAGAATCGACTCCCAGATCGAGGACAACCACAATTCGGCGGGCCCGGCGAGAGTCGGTGGAGTGGACCGCACCTCGACGGAGGGCAGCGCTGTTCGATCGACCTTTCCTCTTTCGTTGCGGGGCAACGCCGGCATCAGAACAAAATGTCGGGGGAGCATCCAGGCCGGCAGATATGTCGCCAATTCGCGCCGCATCTCGGCGCCCGACCGTGCCATCACGGCTTTGGTCAGGACCACGTAGGCGACGATCTCCGGTCGATCGTTCTCGAGGACGACGGCCACGAAAACATCGGCGACGCCTGGAATTCGACGAATATGCGCCTCGACTTCCATCGGCTCCACCAGGTAGCCCCGAATCTTGACGGCGTCGTCGACGCGTCCCCGCAGTTGCAGTTCTCCGCGTTCGTCGATGCGGCCCCGGTCACCGGTCCGGTAGATGCTCACTCCGTCGCCCAGGCGCGTGAATCGTGTTGCAGTTCGATCCGGGTCGCCGTGGTATCCGTCGGCAAGATCACTGGAGACAACCTGAATCTCTCCGATCTCTCCGTCGGGGAGAGGCACGCCGTTCACATCGACGATCTGTACGTCCTTGCCGTCGCGAGCACGTCCGGCCGGTACCACTCCGACGGGTAGTTCGGAATGTGGTGGGAACACGTTGTACGCGACGACACCGGTCTCGGTGGTGGCCAGCCAGTTGACGTACGTGACGCGAGCGAAGCCGTGACTGCGATGGCGCGCGTAGTCCTCGCCGTGAACTGCTTCCCCGTACGTTACGACGACGCGTAGGGAACCGATCGAATCATCATTTGCTGCACCGCAATCGAGATCTGACCACGCCCGCAGAAAAGACGGCGCACAGTGCGTGGTCGTGATCGAATTCTCGATCAGCCAGTCGTCGATTCCCGAGACGCCGTCGATACGTGGATCCCAGCAGTAGACCGTGACGCCGTTCATAAGCCCCATGATCAGGGCCGTGATTCCGGCTCCGAAACTGACGGGCAACAGGTTCCCGATGTGATCGTCGGGTCGCAGGTCGATTGCTGCGGCGAGTTCGTCGGCCTTGTTCAGGCACATGGAGTGGCTCAACACGACTCCCTTGGGTGCCCCGCTGGTGCCTGACGTGAACGCGATCATTGCAGGGTCGGAACTCGATGGTTCCAACGCGCTGTCGAATCTGAAGCCCGTCGCAGCAGACTCGTCGAGTATCGACTGCAGCGGGACTGCACCCGAGGTGCTCATGATGTGCGCTCGGCGGGCCTCGGGGAGTTGTGGGTCGATCATGACCAAGGGCCGACCGGAAATCAGAGTGGCGAGGATGGCGGGCACCGACTCGGCCGTTGGTTCGAGATCGACCGCAACCGGGCGTGCCCCGTGTGACCCACGTAGGCGAAGTTCGCGGACCAATGCGTCGGTCCGGAGTTCGAGTTCGGCGAAAGTGATCCGGTCGCGCGGAGTCACGACGGCAACGGCGTCGTGCTGCATAGAGGTGACTCGGCGCCACCTCGACTCGATCGTCTCGTCGATGACTGCATAGCGAGTGCGTTCTAGACCTAAGTCGACAACCTTCATCACAGTAGCTCCGTCCGACTTTCAGCTATCTTTTAGCAAAGACTACATAAGGTTTGTGAAGTAGGTCCATAACAAACCAAAAGTAGTTTTACATACCGCCCCATCCTCCAGTCCGTCAGCTCCGAATGTCTTGAGGAACCAATGCCGATCGAGCGTTGTACAGACGAGGAGCAGTGACATGAAGTGGTCGGGGCGAAGTGCGATTGCGATTGCGGGAGTGTGCGCCGCAGCGACGATGTTTTCGGGAACCGCGCAGGCGAGCCCACTCTGGGAACCCTTGCAGCCGGTGGCGAACCTGGACGTCGCGCGCTACGTAGGGGAATGGAACCAGGTGGCGGCGATTCCTCAGCCCTTCAACCTCGCGTGCGCGAGGGACACCCGGGCGAGTTACGGGATCGTCGATTCGTCGAACGTGAGCGTGAAGAACACGTGTACGACGTGGACCGGTCAAGCCAACGAGATCGTCGGGAATGCCCGAGTTACCGATCCAGCAACGGGTGCCCAGTTGCATGTGAGCTTCCCCGGGGTGCCCTCACAGGAAAGCTTGGACGGCCCACCCAACTACATCGTCACCTACATTGCCGACGACTATTCATGGGCACTGGTGGGCGATCCGCTCAGGCTTTCCGGGTTCGTGCTCTCACGGTCGGCGGTCATCGACGCGGCAGGCTGGAGTGAGATCCGCCGGGTCGCCGAATCCCGTGGATACAACGCATGCACGATCCTGACGTCACCGACCACCGAGGGCACGTCGGACATCCGTCCGCTCTGCACGGTGTGAGTCTGCTGTCAGCGTGAACCTTCCGGAGCCACACTCCACTACGATCACTGATCGGTACGTGTGGTTTCGGAAGGTTGTGTGGTGGCGAAGAAGCAGATTCCCGTAATAGTCGTCGCAGGCTTTCTCGGTTCGGGCAAGACGACGCTGCTCAACCATCTTCTGCGTAACAACGACGGTGTACGCATCGGCGTGATCGTCAACGACTTCGGATCCGTCAACATCGACTCGATGATGGTCGCCGGTCAGGTCGATTCGATGGTCTCTCTCAGCAACGGCTGTTTGTGCTGCGCTGTCGACGTCTCGGACATGGACGAGATGCTGAACAAGTTGGCGCACCGGCAGTCCGGGATCGACGTGATCGTCATCGAGGCCAGCGGGCTTGCCGAGCCGCGGAACATGATTCGACTCGTCCTCGGAAGTGAGAACCCGTCTGTCGTCTACGGCGGCCTGGTGGTCCTGGTCGACGGAGCCAATTTCTCCACCGTTCGCCGCGAACATCCCGAGCTCGATCAACATGTCCGCCTGGCAGACCTGGTGGTAGTCAACAAGATCGACAGCGTTCCGGTCGCCGAACGCGAGCGATTCACGGCCGAAATTCGTAAGTTGAATCCGCGAGCGCCGATGGTGGAAACCTCGCACTCGCGGATAGACCCCGCTCTGTTGTTCGATACCGGCGAGGTGACCCCTCCGGCTCCGGGCGATCAACTGAGCCTCGACGAGCTCCTGCGCGACGGGCACGACGACGATCACGAGGACGGCTCGTGTCATCACGATCACCTGCACCACCGCTACGAATCGGTTGATTTCGCATCGGAGACGCCTCTCGATGCCAGGGCTCTGACGCACTTTCTCGAGAATCAGCCGTCGGGTGTTTACCGCATCAAGGGCTTCGTGAACTTCGAGATTCCGGGCTACACAGGAAAATTCGAGATCCAATCGGTGGGTGATCATGTCCGGATCACGCCGCTGCGATGGAAGTCGGGCGAACCTCGAACCACGCAACTGGTCGTGATCGGTACCGGGATGGATTCGGGGGCGGTCGGCAGCGCGCTCCGCGCCTGCGTGCGCGAAGAAACGGTCGAACCGCACCCCGACGCCATGCTGGGATTGCACCGCTATACCGTCGGGGCGTGAGTGAATCAGCTGTATCCGTGTACGAAGCGATTCGGCGACGGCGAGACGTTCGCGCCGAGTTCTCGGGAGAGATCGTCCCCGACGAAACTCTGATGCGCATTCTCGACGCCGCCCATCGCGCGCCGAGCGTGGGAAACACGCAACCGTGGGATTTTGTCGTCGTTCGTAATCCGGAGACGCTCGACACCTTCGCGGCACACGTCGCCGATGCCCGGGTGAAATTCGCGCAGTCCTTGCCCGAGGATCGCCGCTCGACGTTCGACCCCATCAAGATCGAGGGAATTGCCGAGAGTGGTACCGGCATCGTCGTCACTTACGACCCGTCGCGCGGTGGCCCGAACATCCTCGGCCGTCATACCGTCGACGACACCGGGCTGTTCTCGGCGGTGCTGGCAATTCAGAATTTGTGGCTCGCCGCGGTAGCCGAGGAGATCGGCATCGGCTGGGTTTCGTTCTACGACGAGAAGTACCTCACCGAACTCATGGGCATTCCGTCACCCGTTCGCCCCATTGCGTGGCTGTGCGTCGGGAAGGTGACCGAGTTTCAACAGGTTCCGGATCTCGAACGCTTCGGATGGCGACAGCGCCGGCCATTGGCCGACGCTGTCCATTACGAAACCTATTGAGTTGTACCGGGCGGTGTTGCGCGCGGGGCGGCGGTGTGGCCTAGCGTGCGGGACGGCCACCGGTGGAGCCTGCGGTGCGAGCGCCGCCGCCGGTGCGGGGACGGCGAGCGCCACCACCGGCATGTTCCTGACGGGCAGCTCCGCCGGTGCGAGCACCGCGTGACTGACCGCCCTGTCCGGAGCGAGCCTGACCCGAACGTGCTGCGCCGCCGCGTCCACCCTGGCCGGCGGGACGCTGTCCGCGTCCACCGTGGGGCTGGGCAGGAGCCTTCGGAGCCGGCGTGACGTGCGGTGCGATGTCGCCGACCAACTTGACGACGTGCTCGGAGTTGGCAGTCGAACGGACCGGGGTCACCTTGATGGCTGCCTTGCGCATGAGGATCGCAAGATCCTTACGCTGCTCGGGCAGAACCACGGTGACCACGTCGCCGGCGCTGCCTGCGCGAGCGGTGCGACCACTGCGGTGCAGGTAAGCCTTGTGCTCGGCCGGCGGATCGACGTGGACGACCAACTCGACGTCGTCGACGTGGACGCCACGCGCTGCGACGTCGGTGGCGACGAGGACGCGCGCTTCACCGGCGGAGAATGCCGCCAGGTTACGGTCGCGAGCAGCCTGCGAGAGGTTGCCGTGAAGGTCAACGGACGGGATGCCCGACTCGGTGAGCTGGCGAGCCAACTTGCGAGCCTGGTGCTTGGTGCGCATGAACAGGATGCGACGACCGGTACCGGAAGCGAGCTTCTCGACCAGAGCCTTCTTGGCTTCGACGCCGTCGACGTCGAACACGTGGTGCGTCATTGCGGCGACGGGGGAGTTGGCCTCGTCGACCGAATGCATGACCTCGTTCTTGAGGAAACGCTTGACGAGCTTGTCGACGCCGTTGTCCAGCGTTGCCGAGAACAGTAGACGCTGCCCGTCCTGCGGGGTGGACGAGAGGATGCGGGTGACGACGGGCAGGAAGCCGAGGTCGGCCATGTGGTCGGCCTCGTCGAGCACGGTGATCTCGACGGCGTCGAGACTGACGAACTTCTGCTTCATGAGGTCTTCGAGGCGACCGGGGCAGGCGACGACGATGTCGACTCCGGCCTTGAGAGCCTGAACCTGGCGGTGCTGCGAGACACCACCGAAGATCGTGGTCACGCGCAAGTCGTATGCGGCGGCCAACGGTTCGAGGGTTGCGGTGATCTGGGTGGCGAGCTCACGCGTCGGTGCGAGCACCAGGCCGAGCGGTCGACCCGGACGACGCTTTCCTCCGGACAG
The DNA here is from genome assembly GCF_019266045.1 of Rhodococcus sp. MH15. NCBI lineage: Bacteria > Bacillati > Actinomycetota > Actinomycetes > Mycobacteriales > Nocardiaceae > Rhodococcus > Rhodococcus sp. MH15. The sequence continues at coordinate 904,310 of NZ_LPNP01000061.1, read as the reverse complement.
TTCGCCGGCGAGGCGGGAGACCATGGGGATGGAGAACGCGAGGGTCTTGCCGCTTCCGGTCTTTCCGCGGCCCAGTACGTCGCGCCCCGAGAGAGTGTCGGGGAGGGTGTCGATCTGGATCGGGAACGGAGAAGTGATTCCGCCGTCTTCGAGAGCTTTCACCAGCGGTGCGCGCACACCGAGGGCTGCGAAGGTGGTAGCGGGCGTAGAGATGTCAGACAAGTGTGTTCAGAGCCTTTCGGGCACGTGTTCGTGCCCGGACGCCGACACGGGAATTAACCGGTCGAACAATCAAGCACAGTGGTGGCGGCGCTGCCGGTCGGCAGGCTTCTTCGCCGTAAGAAGAGCGGGTGCATTGAGCACTCAGCAAGAAAATTTGCGTTCTACGACGCTGGATGCCCGATTTCAGGCACCTAGTGATCGCAACTCTACCTTCCCGGAGCGTTCGACCTACAACCCGACCCATTCGGAGACGCCGTTCGCGAAGTGTTGCCGCTTCCAGATCGGTACCTCGTGCTTGATGCGCTCCACCAGTTCGGCGCACGCGGCAAACGCCTCCGCTCGATGCGGCGCGGCGACGGCGGCGACCAGTGCGAGGTCGCCGATCTCGAGGTGACCGACGCGATGGATCGCGGCAACCGGCAGGCCGGTCGAGGCCGCAACCTCTTGGCAGCACGTCTGGAGGAAGCGTTCGGCATCCGGATGCGCTTGGTACTCCAACGCCGAAACCGCTTGACCTCCATCGTGATTGCGCACCGTTCCCGTGAACACCACAACAGCGCCGTTCTTCGGACCGGCAACGGCGGCGTCGACGGTGTCTGCGTGAATCGGTTGCTCGGAGATCCGAGCCAATAGCTCACTCATCGTGCGCTCCTCCGCCTGCGACCTGCGCGAGCAGGTGATCGATGATGGGTCCGAGGACGGCGAGACCGTCCTTCACTCCACCGGGAGAACCCGGAAGATTGACGATGACCGTCGTACCTGTGAGACCTGCCACACCACGGCTCAGCGACGCGTGCGGTGTCTTCTCGAGGCCCTTGGTCCGGATCGCTTCTGCGACGCCGGGCAACTCACGGGTCAAGACTGCCCGGGTAGCTTCCGGGGTGGCATCCGTGGGGGAAGCCCCGGTGCCGCCGGTACTGATGACGAGTGACGGGGAGCCCTCCTTGGCGTCAGCGATGCCCGCCGCGATGTCGGCGTCGGCGTACACAAGCGGTCCACGTACCTCGAAGTCCCGTTCACGTAGCCAGGTCGCGATCCTGGGTCCGGTGGTGTCGGGTCTGGTGCCGTTCGCACCGCCGGTGGAAGCCACGAGGACGGTCGCGGACCGTGCCGAGGTGAAGGTGTGCGCCGGAGCTGTCTGTGCGTTCTGAGTGTCGCGGGTCCAATGTCCGCGTTTACCACCGTCTTTGGTGAGCAGACGAACACCGTTCATGGTAGCTCCGGGGTCCACCGCTTTGACCATGTCGTGCAAGGTCAGGCCGGCTACCGCGACGGCGGTGAGTGCTTCCATCTCGACGCCGGTCTGTCCGCGAGTCTTCGCCGTCGCCTCGACGGTGATCGATGTTTCGGTGAACCCGAATTCCACCTTGACCGACGAGAGCGCGAGTTGATGACACAGCGGGATCAGTTCGGAGGTCTTCTTCGCACCGGCGATTCCGGCGATGCGCGCGGTGGTGAGGACATCAGCCTTGGGCATGCCGTCGGCGCGGACGAGGCGAACTACCTCGGCGGTCGTGACGAGTTCGCCGGCAGCGACGGCGATACGTGTCGTCTCGGCCTTGGCGCTGACGTCGACCATGCGCGCTCGGCCCTCGCTGTCGACGTGTGTCAATTCGGTCATCAGTGTCCTTTGAATCAGATCGAGTGAATCAAATTGAGGAAGTCGAGAGCGGGACGACGTCGACGAGATCGCCCGCTCCGAGTTCGGTCACGGCGGCGGGGACGTCGATCAGGACGTCGGCCCACGCCATTGCTGCAACGAGGTGCGAGCCGGGTCCGGCCACGAGTTCGATACCGTCCGCAGTTCTACGCGCGCGCAGGAACTGGCGCTTGCCATCCACCGAACGCAGCGGTGCAGTAAGTGGCAGCCGTTCGCGCGGGATCTCGGGCAGACCCGCGGCCCGGCGCAGTTCGCCGCGGGCGAAGACCTCGAACGAGACCATCGTGCTGACCGGGTTGCCCGGGAAACTCAGGACCGGCACTTCGTTCACCACTGCAGTGCCTTGCGGACCACCAGGTTGCATTGCGACGTGGCCGAAGTGTGCTCCCAGAGGCGTGAGAGTTTCCTTCACCACCTCGAAGTCGCCCATGGACACTCCGCCGGAGGTGAACACCAGATCAGCGACCGAGGTTGCGTACGAGAGCAATTCGCGGAACTCGGCGGGGTCGTCGCTGCTTCGGGCGACGGATACGACATCGGCGCCGTTGGCTTCGGCCAATGTTGCCAAAGCTGGACCGTTGGAATCGTAGATCTCACCGGGTTCGAGAGTTGTTCCGGCACTTTTCAGTTCGGCGCCCGTCGTAATTATCGCGACCCGTGGCTTCGTGTAGGTGTCGAGCGAGGCCAGGCCCACAGCACTCAGCGCGGCGATATGGCGAGGTTCCAAGTGCGTTCCGGCCGTGACCAGTAGCATTCCGGCGGTGATGTCGCTGCCACGTTCGCGTACGAATTCGCCTACCGACCTGCCCCGTTCGATCGTGACGACGTGCTCGGTGACGCCCGTTGTGTCCTCGACCGGAACAACGGCGTCGGCACCCTCGGGGAGCGGAGCACCGGTCATGATGCGAAATGCCGATCCTGGAAGGTGTTTCGGTGGTTTTCCGCTTCCAGCGGCGATCACGCCTCGAACCGTCAGTGTGGTCGGAACCGAGGCCACAGAAGCAGCATCGACGGCATACCCGTCCATCTGCGAGTTGCGGAAGAGTGGCAGGTCTACCGGCGATGCGATATCCGAGCAAGTTATGCGCCCCAACGCTTCTGCCGTCGGAACTGCCGTCGGAGAGAGGGTGTGCAGGCCGGTGAGCAATCCGGAGATGTGCGACGCGTGTTCCTCGACCGAACGCGCGCTCATGACAGTAACCTCGACAACCTCGACATGTTTTGATCCTAGGCGGTGTGGTCCGTCCGACACACGGAGTACGGCTTTCGGTCATACTGGAGCAATACGGAAGTTGGTGAAGTGATGACAGTGGTCTCGATGGGAATTCCCACCGTGCGGTTCGACGCTGCCTCCCTCGCCGGTCGTCCCGAGACGGATCTCCTGGTCGACAGGTTCGGGCGTGTTGCCAGAGATCTGCGAGTCTCGATCACCGAGAAGTGTTCACTTCGTTGCACGTATTGCATGCCGGAGGAAGGCTTGCCGTCCATCGCTGCGGAAGATCTTCTGAGTGCCGACGAGATCATTCGAGTAGTCGGAATCGGCGTCGAACGAGTCGGTATTCGCGAGGTGAGATTCACCGGCGGGGAACCGCTGATGCGTAGTGACCTCGAAAAGATCATCGGGGGGTGCGCCGCGCGCGTGCCAGGAATTCCACTTTCCATGACTACCAACGCCGTTGGGCTCGAACATCGTGCCGCAAAGCTGGCTGCAGCTGGTTTGACCCGCGTGAATGTTTCCCTGGATTCGGTTGATCGCGCCCATTTCGCTGAATTGACGCGTCGAGACAGGTTGCCGTCCGTTCTCGCGGGAATTCGAGCGGCAGCTGCGGCCGGGCTCGCGCCACTGAAGATCAATGCGGTGCTGATGCGTGAAACGCTCCACGGCGCGGCGGATCTTTTGCAGTGGTGCCTCGAAGCCGGCGTCGAATTGCGCTTTATCGAGCAAATGCCTCTGGACGCAGACCATGCATGGGCACGCGAGAACATGGTGACCGCGGCTGAATTGTTGTCCGTTTTGGGAAGCCGTTTCGAATTGGAAGCAATCGGCCGTGAAGATCCGTCGGCTCCTGCCGAAGAATGGCGCGTCGACGGGACCACGATGACGGTAGGGATCATCGCTTCCGTGACCCGCTCGTTCTGCAGTGAATGCGATCGGACGCGAATGACCGCAGAGGGAACAATTCGGTCATGTTTGTTCAGTGACCGTGAAGTTGACCTGCGTGCCGCGCTCAGGGCTGGAGCAAGTGACGACGAACTAGCGGATTTGTGGCGCGGTGCGATGTGGAACAAGTGGGCAGGGCACGGCATCGACGCCGCGGACTTCGTTCCGCCGGAAAGAAGTATGGGAGCGATTGGTGGCTGATCCGCATTCGATCTCGGTTCGTTACTTTGCTGCTGCAGCGGATGTATCCGGTTGCCGTAGCGAGGTAGTCGCCATCTCGCCTGACAACACACTTGCCGAGTTGGTGGCGGTGCTGGTCGGGCGATACGGACCGGAGATGGAGCGAGTGCTGTCGGTCTCGGCTTTCCTCGTCGGTGACGAGTTGACCCGCGACGTCTCTCGAGCCTCCGGTAGCGCTGTCGATATTCTTCCGCCTTTCGCTGGAGGCTAGTCCGAGAATTGCCGGCGTAGCTATTTGTGGGCTGCCGACGTATTGTCCTTTTTCGGTTTGCCGGTCCAAATATTTATATCTTGATCACTCCAGCTCAAGTGGCATCTATCTCCGTTTTCTCCATTGTTGGTCAATTGTCCAGCATTGGTCGTTTTGTTTAGTTTCTCCTACTTTTGGGGGAGCGAATGCACTTCGAATTGCCAAGGTGAATTGTCATCTGTTTGGATGACAAAAGAAATACCTTCGCTGTTGGTAATTGTCGACATGTGTTAATTTTGGCGCAATTCCACTCGGGATATGTGAAAGGTATTTCAATGTCGATTAATTCCACGCGCCGTGTCGGAGTCGTCGTAGCACTCCTCGGGGCAGCTGCACTCACCGCTCCGGCAATTGCTACTGCGCTTCCGTCCACCGGTTCTCTCGGCTCTTCTGCGCCGGAAGCCTCCTGCTCGACCCTGTCCACCGAAGCGACGCCGAACGGGTGGGGCATCCCGTTCACCGACGAGAAGGATCAGACCGCGTCGTACTCGGCCGACAACGTTCTTGACAAGGACGGTTCACTGAAGCTGGCCGTCGACGGTACCGGCGATCGTTCGGTTTCCTACCATTCGGCCGGCGGTATCAAGTTGTCCGACGCAGTCGGCAAGGCGATCGGCTTTGCCGAGCGCGCCGCCACGCCGACTGCGGCGTTCCAGCTCCGCCTCACCGGAACGACCGGCGGAAAGTTCGAGAACGGATTCACCACCCTGGTGTGGGTCCCGGGACCCGACGCCACGCCGACGGCTGACGGCGGCGTTCACGCGGATCTCCAGAAGGGCGTGTGGTGGAGCACTCAAAACATCGACGGCGCCATGGACCGCGTGTCAGTGCCTTTGGCTGACATCGTCGCCGCGAACCCGAACGCGGTAGTCGACCACTACGGCGTCAGTGTGGGCACCGGTTCCGCCGCCACGTCGACGCTGGTCGATGCAGTGCAGTTCAACGGATGCACCACCAACTTCGCGAAGAAGGATCCGGCTTCGGGAACGGGTTCGCTGGGCGACGTCTTCGGCAGCCTGTTCGGTAGCTAGTCGCTGGTAAGAGCTCTGGTAGGAGTTACTTCCACCAGTCATCGAGGGGTGTGACCGGCACCGTGCGCTTGTGACGAGTGTTGGTGAACATCTTCTCGAGCTTCTCGGCTACCTCGGAGGAAACGTCCTTTCCTTCGAGGTAGTCGTCTATCTGTGAGTACGTGACGCCGAGGGCAACTTCGTCGGGTAGCGCGGGTCGGTCGTCCTCGAGGTCGGCGGTCGGCACCTTGCGCCACGTGCTCTCGGGTGCGCCCAATTCCTGCAGCAATGCAGCGCCCTGGCGTTTGCTCAAGCCGGTGAGCGGCGTGATGTCGACACCGCCGTCACCGAATTTCGTGAAGAAGCCGGTAATCGCTTCTGCGGCGTGGTCGGTACCGATCACGAGGTAGCCGAGCTGACCGGCAATCGCATACTGGATGACCATTCGTTCGCGCGCCTTGATGTTGCCGCGGACGAAGTCGCGTAGTTCGCCGTTTCCCAGCGCCTCGGAGGCCTCACGGGCCGTGGCGTCGGCGCCAGGCTTGACGTTGACCGTGAGAGAGCGGTCCGGCTTGATGAAGCCGAGCGCGATCTGAGCGTCGGATTCGTCGGCCTGAGCGCCATAGGGGAGTCGAACGGCGACGAACTCGGCCTCGTGGCCTTCTTCGCGAAGTTCCGTGACCGCGCGTTGGGCGAGGGCTCCGGCGAGCGTGCTGTCCTGACCGCCGCTGATTCCCAGAACGAACCCTTTGGCGGGGGTCGAGCGCACGTAGTCCTTCAGGAACTGGACTCGCGCGCGAACCTCCGCTGCGGCGTCGATTGTCGGCTTTGTGCCGAGTTCTTCGATGATGCTTTCACGCAGTGTGGCCATGAATGGACTCTAGCGATGTGAGCAGGCGCGTGCAGTGCCACCGTATCCGGGGCGGTACGGTCGCGCACATGAGTGCGAACAACGTTCTGGTGGTCAGTGCGACGAAGTCGGAAGCGGCATACGTGCCGCAAGGATGCGAACTGCTGATCACGGGGATTGGAAAGGTCAGTGCTGCAACAGCAGTCGCCTCTGCTCTCGCGCGGTACGAGCGGGATGATCTGCCGCTGGTCGTCAACATCGGGACAGCCGGTGCGCTGCACGCGCACCACGGCGGCCTCTATGTTCCCGGCGTCGTCATCAATCACGACATCAGCAGCACCGCGATCCGAGCGCTGGGGCACGACGTCGCGGACCGTTTGGTGCTCGCCGGCGGTGACGACTCGGTGTTGGCGACCGGCGACGCATTCATCGCCGACGCTGCAACCCGGGACGCCCTTGCGCAGCGAGCCGATCTGGTCGACATGGAGGGGTTTGCCATCGCATTCGCCGCGCAGGCTGCGGGTGCTACCTGCCGACTCGTCAAACACGTCAGCGATCACGCGGACGACTCGGCCTTGGACTGGCCCGCGATGATCGATGCCAGCGCCCGCGAGTTGGGGCGCTGGCTGCTCGACAACGTCTGATCGAGCCTGCAGCGTCTGGTCAAGCCTGCGCAGTCAGTATCAATCCGGTGTCGTCGGGCTTGCGCAGGGTCAGCGTGTCGGCGTCGACGGTGTAGCTCACTTCGCCGTCGAGCACCGCCAGGATCTGGCGCTCGATGTCCATGTTCTCCTCGGGGCAAGCCATACGCGTGGTTGCCATCGGCGTGAACGTGACTGTGGTGTCGGACGTCTGGGCGCTTCCGGTCATGCGATTGCATCCGGTGCTCCCGCTGACCGAACCGTCTGCGGCAATCGTCAGTTCGGGAGCTGACGTCTCCAGAGCCAGGCTCGTACTGATCGCATCGGGACTGATGAGGGACGTGACAGTCCACGTCGTGCCCTGCAGCGGTCGATCCGGCGTGACGATTTTCTTGTCCTGCAGGGTGACTGTGGCGTCCTTCGATGTCAGGACGAGGGTGTCGCCGTCGAGGCTCCACGCCGGCGCGGCGGTCAGCAATGTTGTTGTCCAGGAGTCGGATTCGGCGATGCCGGGAGGGCAGCCCATCATGGTCGACGCCATGGTGCCGGTGGTCAGCGTGCCGTCGGTGAACTCGACCGAACCGTTTGCCGTGTTGCATCCGGCGCTCGCGGACACTCGACCGGCCTGGCTGAAGTCGAGAGTCAGCGGGCCGCCGCCGGGAATTTGTGTTCCATCCACGGAGGTCGAGATGAACACACGACCGGAGGGATCCGTCTTGTCCTCGGGGGAGTCGGACGAAGCGGAGCAACCGCTTACCGCGGCGATGGTCAGGAGGCCGATGACGGCTGCAGCGATGCGCATGGGCTCACATTAAGTGGTGGGACGGATCGGGGGAGTCAACATCGAGTAACGCGCCGGGCAAGGTCTTCCCAGCCGGCGGCCAGACGCTCGGTGGTCATCCCGAGATCGCGCACCTGATGAAGGACGAGCGACGCTTCGAGTGGTGCCAACAGTGCTGAAGCGAGCAGATCGAGGTCGCCCTCGACGCCGGCTCCTCGAAGAAGCCCGATGACGTGAGCGATGCCGAGAGCCCGGGCCGGACCGCCGAAGCGGTATTCAGGAGCGTTTTCCGCCGCTCGGAGGACTTCGCCCTGTACTTCCACCATGGCAATCCGGGCTCGTCCGAACGCGATGAGGCGCTCGATCGGCGGCGCGCCCGGACCCAACGGTGGGGGGCCGAACATGAATGCCTGTTGCAGTTCTCGCTCGGTGTGATCGAGCAATGCCTGCATCAGTCCCGATCGATTGCCGAAGCGCCGAAAAACTGTGCCCTTGCCCACACCGGCCCGGCACGCGACAGCATCCATCGTCACCGCGTCGACACCTCGCTCGGCAACGAGGAGGGCTGCGGCGTCGAGCAGAAGTACGCGGTTACGTGCTGCGTCACCGCGCTCGACCGGCGCGGCGCCGATCTGGGGGAGGGGGATTGCGCTCACGGGATCAGGTTACAGGGCCGGGGAATGTAAGTGGACCGCGGTCCGTTTAGTTGATATAACTTTCAACCGGAGCCACCAACCGCACCACTCTCGAAGGAAACTCGCTATGTCACAGACCAATGTTCTCGTTCTCGTCGGCAGCCTGCGCGCCGGATCCGTCAACCGCCAGCTTGCCGAGACAGCTGTGTCCGCCGCACCCGAGGGTGCCACGCTGACGGTCTTCGAAGGCCTCGCCGACGTCCCCTTCTACAACGAAGACATCGACGTCGAGGGTGCTTCCATCCCCGCTGTCGACGCACTGCGCTCCGCTGCGAGCGACGCGGACGCGTTCCTGCTCGTCACCCCCGAGTACAACGGCACCATTCCCGCAGTTCTGAAGAACGCCATCGACTGGATCTCGCGTCCGTATGGTGTCGGTGCAGTCAAGGACAAGGCTGTCGCAGTCATCAGCGCTTCGCCCAGCGGCAACGGCGCCAAGTGGGCACACGAAGACACCACCAAGGCGGTCCGTATCGCCGGCGGCAAGGTCGTCGAGGACACTGCACTGAGCATCGGTGGAACCGGCGCACTGTTCGGTGAGCTGCACCCGCGTGAGAACGCAGAGGTGCTCGCTCAGGTCTCCAAGGTCGTCTCCGACCTCGTCGACGCCGGCAAGCAGCTCGTCAACGCGTAATCCGTTTCACGAATGAGGGCCATGCCGGAAGGTGTGGTCCTCACTCGTATGCGCGCTAGAGCCCTTCGCGTTCCATCGCGTCGTCGACCGCGTCGCGAACCGACTCGAAATCCTTGCCGGCCATCATCGCTTCGCCCATCGCAGCATCGATACGGTCGGCGACGGCGGCGTACCGACGCTCCCAGTTCTCCTTGTCCTCCCGCCAGTAACCCATCACGTGCATGCGGTTTGCCGGGATTTCCCATGTTCGACGCAGGTGGGTGCGGATGCGTCTGGCGGCCGCGGCCTCGACTGCACACCAGATGTAGCCCTCGCCGGGGGGCAGGGCAGCGTCGGCCAATTCGGCGAGCAGCGAGTCCGATTCCTCGATCCATCGGTAGTGAGCGTCGGCGCGCGTCGTGAACGTCTGCTGTTCACTCGGCGCGGGTACCTGCGCGATGACGTGGATCGGTAGACCGTCGGGTGCTTCTTCGAGAATTCGCCCGATCGCGGGCAGAGCGGCGTGATCGGCGACCATCAGCAGCCAGTCGCAACCTGCCGGCGGCGTGAACCACCCGCTCGCCGTCGAGAGGTGAACGGTCTCGCCCGGTTGCGCAGTCGCGGCCCAGAGTGCCGCGCCGCCGTGGCCGTGGAGAACGAAGTCGATCTCCAGTTCGTTCTTCGACGGCTGCCAGCGCCGGACCGTGTAACTACGGGCGTGAGGGGGAATGAGGGGGAATCTGACGAGCACCCGTTCGTCCGGGCTACCACTCGTCTCGAAGTCGCTCAGGCCCTCCCCGCCGAAGGTGATTCTGCGCATCAACGGTGTCACCTGCTGTGTTCTCGTCACGGTTGCCTCGTGGCGTGGAGCCTCGTCCTTCGGGGGTGTTTCCACGACGCTCATGGTAGGTCCGTGGCGCGGCTCCCAGAGGCTGGCGAGCACAAAAAGAAACTGTGACGCGCGACACGCCGACGCGCCGGGAAATGAAGGCGCTGAACTGGGGCGACCTGGGAATTCCAACGATGTGACTCACAACATCTCGCGTTATGTGTTTCTGTCGGCCACTAGGTGTAGTGTCTTGAGCACTGAGAGACCACAACGCGGAACGCCTCGAGCGAGACTCCGGCAATCGGTCGTATCGGTGCTGAACATCACTACATCGGCCTTTGTTGGCTAAGCGAAAGAGGGACTCTCATGAGCATCACCGTCTACACCAAGCCCGCTTGCGTTCAGTGCAATGCCACCTACCGCGCCCTGGACAAGGCCGGTCTCGAATACAACGTCATCGACATCACCGAGGATGCCGAAGCCCGCGACTACGTCATGGCTCTCGGGTACCTCCAGGCACCCATCGTGGTTGCCGGTGAAGATCACTGGTCGGGCTTCCGTCCCGATCGCATCAAGACCCTGACCGTCGCTGCTTGAAGCGCCGCAGTGTCGGCGGTGGACACCTCCGCCGACACATCTGAGTAGTTCCGGGCACCGTACAAGAAAATGGTGACAACCGATGACTTCGCTGGTCTATTTTTCCAGCGTGTCGGAGAACACCCACCGATTCGTTCAACGTCTCGGCCTGCCTGCGACACGTATACCTATCCATGACCGTGACGGCTCATTTCGTGTAGACGAGCCCTATGTGCTGATTCTGCCCACCTATGGTGGCGGGGTCACCGTGACAGGGCGCGACACCAGTTATGTACCGAAGCCGGTCATTCGTTTTTTGAACAATCCACACAACAGGTCGTTGATCAGAGCAGTGATCGCGGCGGGAAACACCAATTTCGGTGAGTCCTTTTGCTATGCAGGAAACATCATTTCCCAGAAATGCCACGTTCCTTTTCTGTACCGGTTCGAACTCATGGGCACTGCCGAGGACGTCGACCGGGTACGAGAAGGCTTGGGGGAGTTCTGGAATCATCTCGAAACAGAGAAGGAGCACGGGCAGTGGCGCCAACCATCACTGACACGATCGCGGCAGGAAGCGTAGAGCGTGATGCGCGCGGCGGCGATTCCACCAACGGTCTCGACTACCACGCACTCAACGCCATGCTCAACCTGTACGGCGCCAACGGTGAGATCCAGTTCGAGATGGATGTCGCTGCAGCCCGTCAGTACTTCTTGCAGCACGTCAACCAGAACACCGTGTTCTTCCACAACCTCGACGAGAAGCTGGACTACCTCGTCGAGGAAAACTATTACGAGCCCGAGGTTCTCGATCAGTACTCACGTACTTTCGTGAAGTTCCTGATCGATCACGCGTACGCCAAGAAGTTCCGCTTCCCGACGTTCCTGGGTGCATTCAAGTACTACACCTCCTACACGCTCAAGACCTTCGACGGTAAGCGCTACCTCGAGCGTTTCGAAGATCGTGTCTGCATGGTTGCGCTCACCCTGGCCGCAGGCAACGAAGACCTGGCCGTCGAACTCGTCGACGAGATCATCGCCGGACGCTTCCAGCCCGCCACCCCGACGTTCCTGAACTCGGGCAAGAAGCAGCGCGGTGAGCCCGTGTCCTGCTTCCTGCTTCGTATCGAAGACAACATGGAGTCCATCGGTCGCTCCATCAACTCGGCACTGCAGCTGTCCAAGCGCGGTGGCGGAGTTGCCTTGCTGCTCACCAACGTTCGTGAGCACGGCGCCCCGATCAAGAAGATCGAGAACCAGAGTTCGGGTGTCATCCCGATCATGAAGCTTCTCGAGGACTCGTTCTCCTACGCCAACCAGTTGGGTGCGCGTCAGGGTGCCGGTGCTGTGTACCTGCATGCGCACCACCCCGACATCTACCGGTTCCTCGACACCAAGCGTGAGAACGCCGACGAGAAAATCCGTATCAAGACGCTCTCACTCGGCGTCGTGATCCCGGACATCACGTTCGAACTGGCGAAGAAGAACGAGGACATGTACCTGTTCTCGCCGTACGACGTCGAGCGCATCTACGGAGTTCCGTTCTCCGACATCAACGTCTCCGAGAAGTACTACGAGATGGTCGACGACAAGCGAATTCGCAAGTCCAAGATCAAAGCTCGCGAGTTCTTCCAGACCGTCGCCGAATTGCAGTTCGAATCGGGCTACCCCTACATCATGTTCGAGGACACGGTGAACCGGGCGAACCCGATCGAGGGCAAGATCACGCACTCGAACCTGTGCTCGGAGATCCTGCAGGTTTCGACGCCTTCACTGTTCAACGACGACCTGTCCTACTCGAAGGTCGGCAAGGACATCTCCTGCAACCTGGGTTCTCTGAACATCGCGAAGACCATGGACTCGCCCGACTTCGCCAAGACCATCGAAGTGTCGATCCGCGGATTGACGGCGGTGTCCGACCAGACGCACATCTACTCGGTGCCGTCGATCGAGCAGGGCAACAACGACTCTCACGCCATCGGCCTCGGTCAGATGAACCTGCACGGATACCTCGCTCGTGAGCGGATCTTCTACGGCAGCGAAGAAGGCATCGACTTCACGAACATCTACTTCTACACCGTGCTGTTCCACGCACTGCGTGCGTCGAACAAGATCGCCATCGAGCGCGGCTCGTACTTCAAGGGTTTCCCGGAGTCGAAGTACGCCTCGGGTGAATTCTTCGACAAGTACACCGACCAGGCTTGGGAGCCTGCAACCGACAAGGTTCGCGGACTCTTCGCCGATGCGAAGCTGCACATCCCCACCCAGGACGACTGGCGTGAGCTGAAGGCTTCGGTTCAGAAGCACGGTATCTACAACCAGAACCTTCAGGCCGTCCCGCCGACCGGCTCGATCTCGTACATCAACTACTCCACCAGCTCCATCCACCCGGTGGCGTCGAAGATCGAGATCCGCAAGGAAGGCAAGATCGGCCGCGTCTACTACCCGGCGCCCTACCTGACCAACGACAACCTGGAGTACTACCAGGATGCCTACGAAATCGGGTACGAGAAGATCGTCGACACCTATGCTGCCGCAACGCAACACGTCGACCAGGGCCTGTCGCTGACGCTGTTCTTCAAGGACACCGCAACCACCCGCGACATCAACAAGGCGCAGATCTACGCGTGGCGTAAGGGCATCAAGACGCTGTACTACATCCGTCTGCGTCAGATGGCACTCGAAGGCACCGAGGTCGAGGGCTGCGTTTCCTGCATGCTGTAAAGGGCTCCGCCCCCGTGCGCCTTTTCGGTAGCGGTTACTACCGAAAAGGCGCACAGGGGTATCAGGCCGGCGGGCGGCCGGGACCGTGCATCTTGCCGGCGTTCTTCGGCATTCGACCGTGCTCGGTGAGTGCGCGCCGAAGGAGAAACTCGATCTGGGCGTTGGTACTTCGGAGATCGTCGGCGGCCCAGCGGGCGAGGGCGTCGTGTACCGCTGGGTCCAACCGAAGAAGGATCTTCTTACGCTCGGATCGCGGAGCTGGATCCGTGGCCATGTGGCCTTTCCTTTACTGGTAGAGCGAACCGGTGTTGAGCACCGGTTGTGCGTCGCGGTCGCCGCACAGCACGACCAGAAGGTTACTGATCATCGTGGCCTTGCGTTCCTCGTCGAGTTCGACGACGTGCTTTTCCTCGAGCTGCTTGAGTGCCATGTCGACCATGGACACCGCGCCTTCGACGATTTGCTTGCGGGCGGCTATCACAGCACCCGCTTGCTGGCGCCGAAGCATCGCGCTGGCGATCTCCGGTGCATACGAGAGCCTGTTGATGCGTGTCTCGATAACTTCGACACCCGCCGCACGCACGCGGGCGTGAACCTCCTCCGACAAGGTGGTGGTGATGATATCGGCGTTCTCGCGCAACGAGACTCGGCCTTCGGCGTCGTACGGGTAGCTACCGGCGATATGGCGGACGGCCGCCTCGGTCTGTACGGAGACGAACTCCTCGTAATCGTCCACCTGGAACGAGGCGAGCGCTGTGTCGGCCACCTGCCAGACGACCACCGCCGAGATCTCGATGGGATTGCCGTCGGCGTCGTTCACTTTCGCCTGACCGGTCTCATGGTTTCGGATGCGCGTCGAGATCGATCGACGGACCGTCAGCGGATTTGTCCATCGCAGTCCCGGCGTGCGCAAGGTGCCGCTGTACGAGCTTCCGAGAAGTTGCAGAACTCGGGCTTGGTTCGGTTGCACCAAGGTCAGGCCCATCAGGAGGGGGAGTGACGCGATGAACAGCACCACTCCGACCGGAATCAGGGCGAAGAGTCCCAGAACTCCGCCAACGACGGACAGCGCGATTCCGGCCAGGAAGAGAAGGACGCCGCCGAGGAGCATCCAGCTGCCGGACAGGTCCCAGCCTGGGCGTTCGGCGATCGTTGTGGTGGCGACACCGGTCGGTTTCTCGGCCACGGTGGGTGTGCTGGTCATGCGAGACTCGCTTTCCATCGGTAAGTGATATTTAATCGATATCACATTTTTTGTACTCGTGGAGGGGCGCGTGCGACACATGTTGTTGTGTTGGCATCGCGGACCCGACACAACGGGTAGTGTTCAGGCAAGCCAACATTCGGCAGTATCTCTCTCGCTAGGTAGGAATTATGGTCAAGCTGGTCAGTCGCGTTTCCGCCATCAACTGGAATCGCGTCCAGGACGAGAAGGACGCCGAGGTATGGGATCGCCTCGTCAGCAACTTCTGGCTGCCCGAAAAGGTGCCGGTCTCCAACGACATCCCGTCCTGGGGAACGCTGACCGCGCAGGAGCAGCAGCTCACCATGCGCGTCTTCACGGGCCTGACGCTGCTCGACACCATCCAGGGAACCGTCGGCGCCGTCAGCCTCATCCCGGACGCGATCACTCCCCACGAAGAAGCGGTGTACACCAACATCGCCTTCATGGAATCGGTGCACGCGAAGAGCTACAGCTCTATCTTCTCGACGCTGTGCTCCACCCCGGACATCGACGACGCGTTCCGCTGGTCGGAGGAGAACCCGAACCTGCAGCGCAAGGCGCAGATCGTTCTCGACTACTACAACGGTGAGTCGCCGCTCAAGCGCAAGGTCGCCTCGACGCTCCTCGAGAGCTTCCTCTTCTACTCCGGCTTCTACCTGCCGATGTACTGGTCTTCGCGAGCCAAGCTCACCAACACCGCAGACCTCATCCGCCTCATCATCCGCGACGAGGCCGTGCACGGGTACTACATCGGCTACAAGTACCAGAAGGGCCTCGAACAGCTCACCGAGGCCGAGCGTGAAGAGCTCAAGAACTACACGTTCGAGTTGCTCTTCGAGCTCTACGAGAACGAGGTCGACTACACCCAGGACCTCTACGACGGCGTCGGTCTGACCGAGGATGTCAAGAAGTTCT
Source organism: Rhodococcus sp. MH15 (assembly GCF_019266045.1). Lineage (NCBI taxonomy): Bacteria > Bacillati > Actinomycetota > Actinomycetes > Mycobacteriales > Nocardiaceae > Rhodococcus > Rhodococcus sp. MH15. Next base: position 888,918 of record NZ_LPNP01000061.1, on the reverse strand, counting down.
TGCGCTACAACGCCAACAAGGCGCTCAACAATCTCGGCTACGAAGGCCTCTTCCCGAAGGACGAGACGGACGTCAATCCGGCTATCCTGTCGGCACTTTCACCGAATGCGGACGAGAATCACGACTTCTTCTCCGGCTCGGGTAGCTCCTACGTCATCGGCAAGGCCGTCAACACCGAAGACGACGACTGGGATTTCTAGAGAGCGACCTACACGCCGAAGCCCGACTCCTGCACACGCGGGAATCGGGCTTCGGCCGTGTATTGAGAGCGGGCTAGCGCTGAAACCACGCTTCCGGCTTGTCCAGCAACGCTTTTGCGAGGCGCAGACGCGAGGTTTCCGTCATGTCCGAAGGCAGTGCGCTCGGCGCGAACCACGCGACCTCGAGGTTTTCGTCGTCCGCCACGTGTGCATCTCCGCCGGTCCACCTGGCCAGGAAACACACGTCGAGGTACTGAGTCACGTCGCCGTTGGGGTACGTAATGGGCTCTGTGACATCGACACTCGTGATCCGAACCAATTCGGCGTCGACGCCGGTTTCTTCCTTCGCCTCGCGCACCGCCGCCGCCGACGGTTCCTCCCCAGGCTCGAGAACGCCGGACACGACGGCCCACTGACCGTTGTCGGCGCGGCGGGTGAGCAGGACCCGACCGTCGTCGTCGCGGATCACGACGCTCACTCCGGACAGCCAGAGCGGCGCATGACCGACCTTCTCGCGCAGTGCAACAATGAATTCGGGGATCGGCATGATCAGAACCCGAACTTCACAGCTGGGGCGAACCGCTTCGAATGTCGGAGTTGTGGTTCGTTCCAGTCAGCTCGCATATCCGTTCAAGGTTCCCTTCAAGTCCGCCAATACGGCACGGGCAGCAGTCATCCCGTTTCCGCTCCAGATGTCGTCTTCCGCTACGAACACACGTCGGTCGGTGGCAGCGGCGAGGTCCTGCCACTGGTCGCTCTTCATGACCTCGGTGCCGTAGCTACGACCGTTCGGCCCGTCGAAGAGGACGTAGATCAAGTCCCCTTCGGCGGCGCTGAGATCGTCGGCCGGAATCGGTGCCGTGGTCGCATCGGTCAATCGCTGCGCCGGTGGGCGCCGGACGCCGACGTCGCTGAGGATCTGTCCGGCGAAGGATGCGGGACCCTCGATCTGCAGGTCCTTCGAACCGAACCGAACCACTGATGCCTGCGTCTGCGATGCATTCAATGCGTCGCCGAGCTGCACGACGTCCTGCTGGTAGCGGTCGAGCTCCGTCGCAGCCGCGGACGAACGGCCCAGTGCCTGGCCGGCGAGGGCGAACTGCGCTTTCCAGTACACGGGATCCGAGCCCGCGAACACGGTGGGGGCGATGGCGTCGAGTTGCCCGTACAAGCCGTCGGACGCCGGACTGGACCCGAGGATCAAGTCCGGCGCGGCGGCCTTCACGGCGTTGACGTCAGGTGCGCTCACGGGGCCGACACTCGGAATCTCCGAGATGCCGAAACCCAGGTACGACGGTTGAGGCGAGTCGACACCGGTTGCGGCGCCCACTACCCGCTCCCACAGACCGAGGGCGCACACGGCGTCCATCGAGACACTGTCGAGGACCACGATCCGTTGGGGATCGGAAGGAACCTCGGTTTCACCCGCAGTGTGTACGACTCGACGCTTCACCCCGGGGCCCGCTCCCGGGTCGGCTTGCGTCGGCGTCGGGCACGCGGTGGCGGTGTCGCGTTCGATGCCCATCACGCCGGCACCGGCGATCGACGTAGTGGTCCGGACGATGGTGCTCGCGGGATCGTCCGACGAGTCGGACGAGCAACCACCGAGGACGAGCATCGTGGCGGCGATCCCCAGGATCGAGACACGACGAACGGACGTGCGGGCGGTCGTGCGTGAGAGAACAGACGTGCGTGAGAGAACAGACAAGTCGACGGCTTCCTGTGTGAGCGGGCGCCGTTCAGGTTAGCTGTTCGACTCAGCTGTTCTGCTTGTCCACCTCGAACGTGTCCGAGAGGTCGTCGAGGATCATGTGCGCGCCCTGGATGCTGACCGGCGACATCCACCGTGAATCGTCCACGTCCACCTTGCGCCCCCTAAGGGTCTGCCACAGCGGGCTCTCGAGGAATGGCTTCGCAGCTTCGGCGCTCTTGCCCTCGGCGTCCTGCCAGGTGCTGATGAAGATGACGTCCGCGTCGGCTTCGTTGATCAGCTCGGGGCTGATCTTCATCATGATGTTGCCGGCATCGGCGGGGTCGGGTCCCTGGTTGTCCGGGCGCTTCAGCCCGGCATCCTGAAGAACGATGCCGCTGAACGAGGTGGTGCGGTAGAGGCGTGCGGTCGGTTCACCGGCGAACCGGACTACCGAGATGACCGGGTTGTTCGCCTTCTCGTTGATTTCCTTGCCGACGGCAGCCGCGCGAGTTTCGTATTCGGAGATTTTCGCCTCGGCCAGCGATTCCTTGCCCAGCGCTTGACCGACTACGCGGATGTTGTCCTTCCACGTCGGACCGGTTGTCTGGGTGAAGACGGTGGGCGCGATTGCGGAGAGCTGCTCGTAGTTCTTCCCGTCGCGGACCTCAGCGGAGATGATGAGGTCCGGCTGCAGTGCGGCGATCTTCTCGAGGCTTGCGCTGCTGACCGTGCCGACCGAGACGGCGTCCGGGGCGAATTCCTCCCGGGAGGATCCGAGGTAGTCGGGCAAACCGGGCTCGCGGTAGTCGACGTAGCCGACGAGCGGGGATTCGAGGAGAAGGACGGCGTCGGTGAAGCTGTTGTCGAGCGCGACGATCCGCTGGGGTGCGGCCGGGATTTCGGTGCTTCCGCGGAAGTGCTCGACGGTACGGGGAAATGCGCCCGACTCGGTCGAGTTGGTGTTTGCAGCGGGCTCGTCGTTACTCGAGCACGCTGGAATGACCAAGGCGATCGAAGCTGCGACCGCTACCAGCGCGGCCCGGCGGGGAAAGAATTTCACTGATTGGCTCCTGAGATGAGTTAGGTGAGGGTGACCTTATCAGTGGAGAGGTTGGCCGAAAACGGACACCGACCGAATTCTTCGACGCGCACGACACGCCGATTCGGAAGTGGGTTCGGACTCCCGGGGGAACATAAACCGCAGGTCGTTCGTTCGGTGCCGTGAAAAACGGATGCTCGAGTACGACGCAGAGTAGGACCGAGTCGCGGTGCCTCGGAGTCACGGTCTACGATTCGATGAGCGCAAGCCAGAAGCCGTTGTCCGCAGCCCGGGCGACGGACCCTGCGGGCGCAACCAAGGGCTCTTTGACGGAGTCTGCGGAGCGACCAAAGGCACATTCAGGAGGATCAGTGACTGCCGTAGCGCCCCAGCCAGTCCCCACGATAGCGCCGGCCAGGCCTTACCCGCCGCGGCAGGGACCCAAGGGCTCATTCATTTTCAAGATGATCACGACCACCGATCCCAAGGTGCTCGGAATCATGTACTTGGCGACTTCCATCGCCTTCTTCCTCATCGGTGGCCTCATGGCACTGATGATGCGTGCCGAACTTGCTGTACCCGGCATGCAGTTCCTTTCCAACGAACAGTTCAACCAGCTGTTCACCATGCACGGCACGATCATGCTGCTGCTGTACGCGACCCCGATCGTCTTCGGCTTCGCGAACTACATTCTTCCGCTCCAGATCGGTGCACCCGACGTCGCGTTCCCGCGCCTGAACGCGTTCAGCTACTGGCTGTACCTGTTCGGTGCGATCATCACGACGGCCGGATTCGTCACGCCCGGTGGCGCAGCAGACTTCGGTTGGACGGCATACACGCCGCTGACCAGCGCGCTGCACAGCCCCGGCGTCGGCGCCGACCTGTGGGTCCTGGGTCTGGCCGTCGCCGGCCTCGGCACCATCCTCGGTGGCGTCAACATGGTCACCACCGTGATCTGCCTGCGCGCACCCGGTATGACCATGTTCCGCATGCCGATCTTCACCTGGAACATCTTCATCACCAGCATCCTGATCCTGCTGGCGTTCCCGCTGCTGACCGCTGCATTCATGGGCTTGTTCGTCGACCGCCATCTCGGTGGGCACATCTTCGACCCGGCAACGGGCGGTGTGCTCCTGTGGCAGCACCTGTTCTGGTTCTTCGGTCACCCCGAGGTGTACATCATCGCGCTGCCGTTCTTCGGCATCGTCTCGGAGATCTTCCCGGTCTTCAGCCGTAAGCCGATCTTCGGCTACAGCGGCCTGGTGTACGCAACGTTGGCCATCGCCGCTCTGTCGATCGCGGTGTGGGCCCACCACATGTACGCAACCGGCGCTGTTCTCCTGCCGTACTTCTCGTTCATGACGTTCCTGATCGCCGTGCCGACAGGTGTGAAGATCTTCAACTGGATCGGCACGATGTGGAAGGGGCAGTTGACCTTCGAATCGCCGATGCTGTTCTCGATCGGCTTCCTGATCACCTTCCTCTTCGGTGGTCTGTCGGGTGTCATCCTCGCGAGCCCGCCGCTCGACTTCCACGTCACGGACAGCTACTTCGTCGTCGCCCACTTCCACTACGTGGTCTTCGGTACGGTCGTGTTCGCCACGTACGCCGGTATCTACTTCTGGTTCCCGAAGATGACCGGTCGCATGATGGACGAGCGCCTCGGCAAGTGGCACTTCTGGACCACGTTCGTCGGTTTCCACGGCACGTTCCTCGTTCAGCACTGGCTCGGTGCCGAAGGTATGCCGCGTCGTTACGCCGACTACCTGCCCTCGGACGGGTTCACGGTTCTGAACTCGGTGTCCACGATCTTCGCCTTCGTACTCGGTGCCTCGACGCTTCCGTTCATCTGGAACGTCTTCAAGAGCTACCGCTACGGCGAGGTGGTCACCGTCGACGATCCGTGGGGTTACGGAAACTCGCTGGAGTGGGCAACCACCTGCCCGCCGCCGCGTCACAACTTCACCGAGTTGCCGCGCATCCGTAGCGAGCGTCCGGCGTTCGAGCTGCACTACCCGCACATGGTGGAGCGGATGCGCGCGGAAGCGCACGTCGGCCCCGGCCACGGCGGGAAGAACGCCAGCACCGTGCTCGAAGATGCTCGTCACGAGCCGCTCACGGTCGGGGACGAAGGCGACCCCGGAACCGACAGCCGCTCCTGAGCGAAGTAACACACTGAAGTAATCAGCGAAGGCCCCGCCCGAGTAACGGGTGGGGCCTTTCGCTTGGCACAATAGTGACGATCAAGACGCGAACGAAGAAACGATCGGAGTTTTCGGTGGGTGCCTCTGACACCACTGTTCTGGTGACTGTGACCGGGCCGGACCGCCCTGGCGTCACCTCGGTACTGTTCGCGGCGCTGTCGCGGCACGATGTGCGTCTACTCGACGTGGAGCAGGTGGTGATTCGAGGTCGACTGACACTCGGTGTCATGGTTGCCTGCCCGAACGATCCCGAAGCGCTTCAGGAAGAACTCGAACAGGCGATGGCGACGGTCGGAATGAACGTCGACATCGAAATCGGTGCCGATCCCGGACGGCCCGCGGTGTCCACCCACGCGGTCGTTGTTCTCGGTAGCCCGGTCAATGCTCGCGCAATGCGATCGGTTGCACGCGAACTCGCGAAGCAGGGCGCAAACATCGATTCCATCCGTGGTGTCGCCGACTATCCGGTCACCGGCCTCGAACTCAGCGTCAGCGCGGCCGATACGGCGGACGGCGACGCGAAGCTGCGCACCGGACTCGCCGAGGTCGCCGCTCTCGAAAACGTCGACATCGCGGTCGAGCGCGCAGGTCTCGCTCGCCGGGCCAAGCGTCTGATCGTGTTCGACGTGGACTCGACGCTCGTCCAGGGCGAGGTCATCGAGATGCTCGCCGCGAAGGCCGGCGTCGAGGACGAGGTCCGCGCCGTCACTGAAGCTGCGATGCGCGGCGAGATCGACTTCACCGAATCACTGCACCAGCGTGTGGCGACACTCGCCGGTCTCGACGCCTCCGTCATCGACGAGGTGGCAGAGAGCATCGAACTGACGCCGGGTGCGCGAACCACGATTCGCACCCTGCGCCGTCTCGGATTCCACTGCGGCGTAGTGTCGGGTGGCTTCCGGCAGGTCATCGAAGGTCTCGCACACGAACTCGAACTGGACTTCGTGCACGCCAACACCCTCGAAATCGTCGACGGCAAGCTGACCGGACGTGTGATCGGTGAAATCGTCGACCGCGCCGCGAAGGCCGTTGCGCTGCGCAAGTTCGCCGATCAGGTCGGTGTGCCGATGGAACAGACCGTCGCCGTCGGCGACGGTGCCAACGACATCGACATGCTCAACGCCGCGGGCCTGGGCGTGGCGTTCAACGCCAAGCCTGCGTTGCGGGAGGTCGCGGACGCTGCTTTGTCGCATCCCTTCCTCGACGCTGTGCTGTTCATTCTCGGTGTGACCCGCGACGAGGTCGAGGCTGCGGACGCCGTCGACGGTGGCGTGCGACGCGTACCGATTCCATGAGTTCCGATCCAGCATTCAGTTCCGATCCAGCTGTGATGTCCGGCCCCGATTCGCGCTGGCGCGAGCGCTACGCGGTGCTGGCTGCTGGGTACGGAGGGCGAGACGATCCCGCGGATCCGGCGCTGGTGTTGGCGATGCCGATCGTTCTGCACATTCCGAAGGCAGACCCGCCCAAGCGCACCGCACTGCTCGAGGCTGCGGCAACGGCGGCTGTGGCGCTGTGTCTGGACGAACGCGTCGGGTTCACCGAAGACGGGGAACCCGGCCCCTGGCACGAGGACTATTCGGCGTGGGTGGGTGCCCGGATTCGGAAGGTGTCTCGTCGAGCGCGAGGAGCGCAGTGGCTCGCCGCGCAGGAGGTACCGGGAATCACCGTCGATGTGGATGGCGCGCAGGCGCGGACTCTGGTTCCCGGGCCGGTCGGAGAACTGGACCCGCGAATCAAGAAGTTGCAGATCGGTGGGACCGATCTCGAGCACGACGAGCCTGGCCCGCCGGAGCCTGGTCTTCCGGTGCTGTGGATCGACTCGGCGCTCGAGATGACGGTTGGCAAGGCGTCGGCACAGGTCGGGCATGCCTCGATGTTGTTGGCGGCGGCCATGTCCGAGAAACAGTGCTGGGCCTGGGCGCAGAACGACTTTCGCTGCTCAGTGCGCGACGCGAGCCCGGAACAGTGGGCCGAAGCAGTAGTTCGGCTGAAGAAGTCGGAGGCCGTCGCGGTTCGTGACGCTGGTTTCACGGAAGTGGCACCAGGCTCCATGACAGTCATCGCGGTTCCGTAGAGACGTAACCGACCAGTCCAGTATCGGTAACTTGGCTATGGATGAACAGTCCAGTGGCCTTCAAGATGGTCGAGTGTTGATACGGAGATTCGCCTCGCTGTTCGTCGGTCTGTGGTTGTACGGCTTCTCGATGGCCATGATGATCACGGCCGGTCTTGGTTTGGATCCCTGGGACGTGTTTCATCAGGGTGTGGCCGAGCATGTTTCGCTCAGTTTCGGCGTGATCACTGCGATTACCGGTGCGGTGGTACTGCTGCTCTGGATTCCGATCCGTCAGCGGCCGGGATTCGGAACGGTCGCCAATGTCGTTGTAATTGCCATCTCGGTGGATACCTCACTGGCCTTCTTGCCGGTCTTTGATTCCATGCCAGTTCGAGCCGTGATCATGGTCGCGGGAATCCTCCTCAACGGACTGGCCAGCGTTCTCTACATCGGCGCGGGCATGGGGCCGGGCCCCCGCGACGGATTGATGACCGGACTGGTCGCTCGCACAGGTCTGTCGGTCAGGCTCGTGCGTACCAGCATCGAGATCGCGGTCCTCACGACCGGATGGCTCCTCGGTGGAACGGTTGGCATCGGAACCGTGTTGTACGCCTTCGGGATCGGACCGACCATTCAATTCCTGATCAAGGTGCTGCCGGATTCCATGACAGCAGCAGTGACCGGAGGACGTGTCACGGAACGTAAGGCCAAGACCGTGGGGCCGGTCAATGAGATCTCCGTGCCGACGGGAACTTCGGCCGTGGAAGCGGGTTCGCCGGTCGGTGAAGCCGAATCGAACGATGCAGTCAATGTGCCGTCGAACCATTCCGGAGTGCCGACGGTGACCTGAACCGGTCCACCGGAATGCAGGATCAGGAGCCAACTGTCGTCACCGAGCGGGCGCCCGGTCCGAGTGTGAGACCGAACGTCGGCTCCGTCGATCCAGGCCTGCAGCGTTCGGTGACTCTCGTCGTACCATGCGGTGTCGTCGAACTCGACGCCGGCAGCGTCGAACCAGACGAGGTCCGGGTGCTCCAGTCTTCTTCTGCCTTCGAAGAATTCGGGCTGACGCAACGCCGGTGCCGCTCGGCGTAATCCGAACGCTCGGGAGACGAACTGCACCAACGACTGATCGGCCGCCGTCCAGTCCAGGGCCCACGAATCGGCTGGGGAGGCAAGTGTGGGAACACAATACGCGTTGTTGTTTCCGCCGAGACTGTGGCCGAACTCGTCTCCGGCGGTGAGCATCGGTGTGCCTGTCGACAGCACGAGCGTGGCCAGTAGCGCCCGTACATGACGTGCCCTGGCGTCCTGAATCTCGGGATCGGTGCTCGGGCCTTCGATTCCGTGGTTGAACGAATCGTTGTGATCGGCGCCGTCACGATTGTCTTCACCGTTGGCTTCGTTGTGCTTGTGGTTGTACGCGACCAGATCGGCGGCGGTGAACCCGTCGTGCGCTGTGACGAAGTTGATCGACGCCCATGGGCGACGGCCGCTGCCGGCAAAGATGTCCTCGGAACCGGCGAGGCGCGACGCGACCTTCCGGACGCTGGAGCCGCCGTTCCAGAACTGGCGAATGGTGCTGCGGTACTTGTCGTTCCATTCCGACCATTGGAGTCCGAAGTTTCCGACCTGGTAACCGTCGGCAGTGGCATCCCACGGTTCGGCGATGAGCTTGCACCGAGTCAGTACCGGATCGGAGGAGATGGCCGACAAGATGGACGCCCGCTGGTCGAAGCCGCCGCCGCGCGGCCTACCCAATGCGCTCGCGAGATCGAATCGGAAGCCGTCGACACCCATTTCGGTGGCCCAGTAGCGGAGGCTGTCGGTGATCATGCGGACGGCGATGGGGGAGCAGGCGTCGACCGTGTTGCCGCACCCGGTCAGGTCGATGTCGCGGCCGTCGCCGTCGAGAAGGTAGTAGCCGGGGCCGTCCAAACCTCGCCAGCTGACGCTGACTCCGTCGACACTCTGCTCGCAGGTGTGGTTGTAGACGACGTCGAGGATGATCTCGATGCCTGCCGCGTGTAGTGCGTCGACCATGATCCGGAACTCGGTGACTTCGCCGCCCGGAGTTGCCGCGTATCCGGGATGCGGGGCGAAGTACGACGCCGTCGAGTATCCCCAGTGGTTGCGCATCCCTCGCTCGCGGACGCTCTGTTCGGTCAGAAACGCCTGTACGGGAAGCAGTTCCACGGCAGTGACGCCGAGTGAGACGAGGTGATCGATCACGGCCGGTGCCGTCAGGCCGAGGTACGTTCCGCGGTGGGCGGCGGGTACTCCTGGATGACTGGCGGTGTACGCGCCCACATGCAGTTCGTAGATGACGCTTTCCTCCCACGGCGTCTCGAGGCGGGCTCCGGCGGGCGCGAGGCCGGGAGTCACCACGGACAGCGGCACGTGGCCGAGCGAGTCGACCGTCGACGGGTCGCCGAAGGGATCGTCGGCGTACGACAGGAGGGCACGGTGATCACCGAGATCCCCCTCGATGCGGCGCGCCCACGGATCGACGAGCAGCTTGTGTGGATTAAGTCTCAGCCCGGCGCGCGGATTCCACGGGCCGGACGCCCGAATTCCGTAACGCTGCCCCGCACCGATCCCGGAGATGATTCCATGCCAGATTCCGTACGTGTGTTGCCGAAGTTCGACGCGATCTTCGTTTCCGTCCTGGTCGATCAGGCAGATGTGGACGCTCGACGCGGCCGGGGCGTGGACCGCGAACTGGGTTCCGGAGTCCACGATGTTGGCGCCGAGTGGGAACGGAGACCCGGGCGTCGGGGTGTGAGTTTCGATGAGAGGCGACACGCAAGATGATCCTGCCGTGAACGGCCGGAGAATGTGCGGGAAGATGTTCGGGTGCCGCTACCTGATCCAGATCTGCTCATCGATTTCGACAACGTACTCATCCGTCGGGGAGGGTCCACTCTCGTGGGGCCCGTCACCTGGAAAGTGGAGCTGGACGAGCGATGGGTGGTGCTCGGACCCAACGGTGCCGGCAAGACCTCGCTGCTGCGCATCGCGGCCGGTGAGACTTTCCCGACCAGTGGTTCTGCCCACCTCCTTGGCGAAGTTCTCGGCAAGGTCGACGTCAACGAGTTGCGCCCGCGAATCGGTTTGTCCTCGTCGTCGTTGGCGAACCGCGTGCCCGGCGACGAGAAGGTCAGCGACCTCGTCGTGTCGGCGGGCTACGCCGTTCTCGGTCGGTGGCGCGAGGAGTACGAATCCATGGACACCTCGCGCGCTGTGGAGATGCTCGAAAGCCTCGGCGCCGAGCACCTGGCGGATCGGACGTACGGGACGCTTTCCGAAGGCGAGCGCAAGCGCGTCCTCATCGCGCGAGCCTTGATGACCGATCCCGAACTTCTTCTCCTGGACGAGCCCGCCGCCGGGCTCGATCTCGGTGGACGTGAGGAACTTGTGGCCAGACTCGCCGAACTGGCTGCCGATCCGGACGCCCCGGCTACCGTTCTGATCACCCATCACGTCGAGGAAATCCCGCCGGGATTCACCCACGCACTCCTTCTCAAGGAAGGGGAGGTCGTCTCTCAGGGCCTTCTGGACGACGTCATCACCGCCGAAAATCTGAGCGCGGCATTCAGCCAGTCCATCAGCCTCGACAAGGCGGACGGCCGATACTTCGCGCGCCGCGCGAGGCCGTCCGGATCTCATCGCGCGTGAGCTTCAGTGGGACCTGAAATGCGGCCCAGATCACAGATCGCGTAGGTTCGCGAAGCATGGCTAACGAGAATGCAAACGCTGTCCCCGAGCCCAAGGATGCGTCGACCGTCATCTTGGTGCGCGATGCCGAATCCGGTATCGAGATCTTCCTGCTTCAACGAGTACAGGGGATGGCGTTTGCCGGGGGCATGACGGTATTCCCCGGCGGCGGCGTCGACAAGTCCGATGCGACGGCCGAGGTCGAGTGGGCTGGACCGTCGGTCGAGTGGTGGGCCGAGCGGTTCAGCACGGATGTTGCTCGGGCGAAGGCTCTCGTCTTGGCTGCGGTGCGGGAAACTTTCGAGGAGTGCGGTGTCCTGCTGGCCGGCCCCACGGCTGACACGGTCGTCGCGGACACGGCCGGCTATGCACAGGACCGAGTAGCTCTCGAAAAGCACGAGCTGTCGTTCAGCGATTTCCTGAAGAAGGAGAACCTGGTCCTGCGCACGGATCTGCTGCGGCCGTGGGCGAACTGGATCACGCCGGTGGGCGAGACCCGCCGCTACGACACGCGCTTCTTCGTCGCAGCGTCACCGACCGGACAGATCGCGGACGGCGTCACCTCCGAGGCCGCCGAGGTTCGTTGGCAGAGCCCGCAGGACGCGCTGGCGCACTGGCGGGAGGGTGGCAGCATCCTGTTGCCGCCGACGTGGAGTCAGCTGACCGAATTGGCCAAGTTCAGTTCGGTGGTGGAGATACTCGCAGCCGAGCCGGAGATTCCCGTCATCCTGCCTACGTTGATCACCGACGAGGAAACGCTGCGCGTCGAGTTCCCGAACCAGGACGGTTACTACGTCGCCGGGCCGCATCCGTGGTCGGTCAAGGCGGCAAAGTAACCTCTCGACCATGGCTGAATTTGTGACTCTCGAGGTTTCCGAAGGCATCGGCACCATCCGTCTGGCGCGTCCGCCCATGAACGCTCTGAACCGTCAGGTTCAGGACGAGTTGGCTGCTGCCGCACACGCTGCGACCGTCGACAAGGCAGTCAAGGCCGTCATCGTCTACGGCGGCGAGAAAGTCTTCGCAGCCGGTGCAGACGTCAAGGAAATGGCCGAGATGGATTACGGCCAGATCCGTGACGCCATCGGTGGCATGCAGGCCGGACTCGGCGCCGTGGCGTCCATCCCGAAGCCGACCGTTGCCGCGATCACCGGATACGCACTCGGTGGTGGACTCGAAGTTGCACTCTCGGCCGATCGCCGGATCGTCGGAGACAACGCCAAGCTCGGAGTTCCGGAGATTCTGCTCGGAATCATTCCCGGTGGCGGCGGAACGCAGCGCCTGGCTCGCCTGATCGGTCCGGCCAAGGCCAAGGATTTGGTCTTCACCGGCCGTTTCGTCGGGGCTGACGAGGCGTTGGCCATCGGTTTGGTCGACGAGGTCGTCGCTCCCGACGACGTGTACACCGCGGCCCGGACATGGGCCTCGCAGTTCGTCGGGGGAGCGTCACGTGCGTTGGCTGCTGCCAAGGCGGCCATCGACGAGGGTCTGAACACCGACCTGGAATCCGGGCTCAAGATCGAGCAGCATCTGTTCGCCGGATTGTTCGCGACCAAGGATCAGGCGATCGGCATGGAGTCGTTCATCGCCAACGGTCCGGGCAAGGCCGAGTTCACGGGCGAGTAGGCTCCCCTAAACTAGAACTTGTTCATCTCTTACCAGCGAGTAGGATAGCCGCCATGACAGCCAGCCCGAATGACGACGCAACCGTCACGCCGCCCGCCGCTACCGACACCTCGGTAGTCGACCCCGCGCCGCGGCCGCACGCCACGGCCGAAGAGGTCGAGGCCGCTCGTAAGGACACCAAGCTCGCCCAGGTGCTCTACCACGACTGGGAAGCCGAAACCTACGACGACAAGTGGTCCATCTCGTACGACGAGCGCTGCATCGACTACGCACGTGGTCGTTTCGACGCCGTCGCGGGCGATCAGCCGCTCCCGTACGAGCGCGCGCTCGAACTCGGTTGCGGCACCGGATTCTTCCTCCTGAACCTGATGCAGGGTGGAGTCGCCAAGACCGGTTCGGTCACCGACCTCTCGCCCGGCATGGTCAAGGTCGCACTGCGCAATGCCGAAAGCCTCGGCCTTCCGGTCGACGGCCGTGTTGCCGATGCCGAGACCATTCCGTACGAGGACAACACCTTCGACCTGGTGGTCGGCCACGCCGTGCTGCACCACATTCCGGACGTCGAGAAGTCGCTGCGTGAGGTCCTTCGTGTCCTCAAGCCCGGCGGACGTTTCGTCTTCGCCGGTGAGCCCACCACTGTCGGCAACTTCTACGCCCGCTGGCTCGGCCGCGCGACGTGGGAAGCAACCACACGCGTGACCAAGCTGCCGTTCCTCGCAGACTGGCGTCGTCCGCAAGAGGAACTCGACGAGTCTTCTCGTGCAGCAGCTCTCGAAGCTGTCGTCGACATCCACACGTTCGACCCCACCGACCTCGAGAACATGGCGAAGTCTGCGGGCGCCGATCAGGTCCACGCTGCCACCGAGGAATTCGCCGCGGCGCTTCTCGGCTGGCCTGTCCGTACCTTCGAAGCGGCTGTTCCGCCGGAGAAGCTCGGTTGGGGCTGGGGGCGTTTCGCTTTCGGTGGTTGGAAGACACTCAGCTGGGTCGACGAGAAGGTGCTCCGCCACGTCGTTCCTCGCGGATTCTTCTACAACGTCATGATCACCGGCGTGAAGCCCGGCAACTGAATTGGGTTATGACTTCACCCTCGGCGACGTCGACTATCTCGGAAGTGATTCCGGCGTAGCTGCCTTGGCCGAGGTGGATCAGCTCGAACTGTCCACGCGTACGCGTCTGGCCGACATCGGCCGGGCGCGTACGCGTTTCGGTGATCACATGCCTGCGCTCGTGGACACCGTCCTGCTTCGACGAAAGGCCGCTACGAAACTGCCGGGCAGTGAGCAATGGTTGTTCACGGACGACGCGATGCAACAAGCCACTCCCGGCGTTGTCGCGGCCCACCGCGCGCAGCGTCTGATCGGGCGCGACGTCCACGACGTGACGTGCTCCATCGGCGCCGAACTGCATGCCTTGACCGGAATTGCGCATCGCGTGATCGGCAGCGACATCGATTCCGTTCGCCTGGCGATGGCACAGCGCAATGTGCCGAGCGCAGCGTTGCTGCGGGCCGACGCGCTCCGCCCGACGACACGCGACACCGTCGTACTGGCAGACCCCGCACGGCGATCGGGCGGTCGCCGCACTCACGATCCGGCAGCGTTGATGCCACCGTTGCCGGACCTCATCGAGGCGTACTCCGGCCGTGATCTCGCGGTGAAGTGCGCTCCGGGACTCGATTTCGACAATCTGGGCTGGGACGGGGAAGTCGAGGTCGTCTCACTCGACGGCGGCGTCAAGGAAGCCTGCCTGTGGTCGACGGGACTGGCCGAGTCCGGCGTCACGCGCCGAGCTTCGGTCCTTCGCTCCGACGGGAGCGGATGGGCGATCACCGACGCCGAGGACGACGTGATTCCGGAGCAAGCGCCGGGGGAGTGGATCATCGACCCGGACGGAGCGGTGGTACGCGCGGGCCTCGTGCGCCACTACGCGGCCAGACACGGCCTCTGGCAGCTCGATCCACGCATCGCTTATCTGACCGGTGACAGCGTCCCTGAGGGAGTTCGCGGATTCCGGATCCTCGAGCAGATCAAGTACTCCGAGAAACTGCTCAAACAGACACTGTCCAAGCGGGACTGCGGTGTGGCCGAAATCCTGGTGCGAGGAGTCGACGTGGACCCGGCAGTGCTGCGTCCACGGCTCAAGCTCAAGGGCTCGCGTGCACTGAGCGTCGTGATCGTACGGATCGGGCGATCGGCGTCGGCCTTCATCTGTGAGGCATCCCGCTAGCTCACTTGAAGACGAACAGCTCACCGATTGCGCTGGGCGTCAACACTTCGCCCTTGGGTCCGATCGAGGTGCCGACGGTGAAGCCGACCGCGCCAGGCAACGTGTCCTGATCCACCGTCTCACCGGTTTCGGTGTCGAAGGTGATCAGGCTCAGTCCGTTCTCACCCTCGCGTACGACGGTGTATCCGGTGTTGCCGGCGGTCTGCGCCGGAACACCCAGCTGCAGAAGGTCCTTACGCTCCCAGACCAGTTCGGCATGATCTCCCTCGTCGCGCACGGCAAGGAGATGCCCCTTGTCGCCGCCGGCGGGAATGATCAAACCGTCGTCGGACGTCGAGGCACTACCGGCCGAGTTGAAGCCGATGTCGTAACTCCACCTGGTGTCACCGGTTTCGGCGTTCACTGCCCAGAGAGATCCGTTGTTGTCGGTGGCGTAGACGGTCTTGCCGTCCTTCGACAGGTCCGGGCTCGACGCCGTTCCACCGGGAAGCGCGTCGGTGGACCACTCGCGGGTGATGGACGGATTGTCGCCGCCCGTGTACTTCATGGCCACCAGATCGGCTGCCTGAGAACTGGGTCCGTAGAAGGTGAAGTAGAACTTGCCGGTGCCCAGGTCCACTGCCGGGGTATTGGCCACCGGGCAGCCGGACGTGCCGAGGAAGCACTCGTTCAAACCCTTGTTGTCGGGAATGAGTTCTGCATTCGCGCCCTGGTCGATCGACGGCGGCGGGATCAGGTCGAACGACGGAACCACTTTTGCGCCGGTCTGCGGGTTGAGCACGTTGATCTGACCCAATTGGGTGATGAACAACAGGTTTCCGTCGCCGGTGAACTGTGACGAGAGAGGAGTGCCCACAACGAGCGTGCGCCAACGCAATTGACCAGTCTCGGTGAAGGACATCATCGCGCCGCTCTCGCCGACGTAGACATTGGTGGCAGTGTCGACGATGGGCGTCGAGGCGACTACTCCGTCGTTGAGTCGAGCGCACCACTTCTTCCGACCCGAATCCATCTGGAACGAGAAGAGATTGCAGCCGTTCTCGGTGCGCGCGGTGACGAAGCTCTGACCGTTCGCGGCCACCGAGGCGTACGCGGCAACCGGACCGCCGAGAGGGCGTGACCATGCGAACTCGACATCGCGTGATCCGGTGACCGGGCTCGTGTCGCTGTTGCGGGCGTCGGCATGCATGGCCGGCCAACCCGCCGACGCGTACCGGTCCACCCGTCCGTCGTCGCTGCCGCAACCGGCGATCAGGGCCGCAGCGATCGCCGTCGACACCATCACGGACGACCGTAGGACCCGCCGCATCACAATCTCCCTGCCTTCACTTGATCAAGAGCCCTCGGTAACTGCACAAGCCCGGACCAGAGACTATCCCGACCGGGGCAACGTGACGGGGCACACCCCGAGGGTCGGTGAGTCGGCCCCACGTAGGCTGAACACTCATGACGAGCATGTGGGGCGCACCGTTGCGCACTCGATGGCGGGGATCACGCCGAGGCGACAGCGATCAGGCCAAGTTCTTGACGGTCGATTCCCTCAAATGGGTTCTGGCGAACAAGGCGTACACACCCTGGTATCTGGTGCGGTACTACCGTCTCGCCAAGTTCAAGATGGCCAACCCGCACGTGATCCTGCGCGGCATGGTGTTCCTCGGCAAGAACGTCGAAATCCATTCCACCCCCGACCTGTCCCGCCTCGAGATCGGGCGCTGGGTGCACATCGGTGACGGCAACGCGATCCGCTGCCACGAAGGCTCGCTGCGCATCGGCGACAAGGTCGTCTTCGGCAAGGACAACGTCGTCAACACGTACCTCGACATCGAAATCGGTGCGTCGACGCTCGTAGCCGACTGGTGCTACATCTGCGACTTCGACCACCGCATGGACGACATCAACACCCCGATCAAGGACCAGGGCATCGTCAAGGGCCCCGTCCGTATCGGCCCGGACACGTGGGTGGCAGCGAAGGTCACCGTGCTGCGAAATACCCGCGTCGGACGCGGTTGTGTCCTCGGGGCGCACGCCGTCGTCAAAGGCGACATCCCGGACTACAGCATCGCGGTCGGCTCGCCCGCGAAGGCGGTCAAGAACCGCAAGTCCGATTGGGAAGCCGGCGCTGCCGATCGTGCAAAGTACATCGCGGCGCTCGAAGACATCGCGCGCAAGAAGGCCGCCGCAGACGCTGCCGACGCGTCGTCGACGTCGTAGCTCACTTTTTGGCAGAACCAGCGATTACTTTCGGCGCCGCCACCGGTCTGTATCGGTATCGGCGCCGAAAGTCTGCGCCGGTGAAAGGAGTGCCGACATGAGCGAACAGACACCCGAATGGGTCGTGGCGCAGCGCCGCGAACTGGTGGGATTTCTCGAAGGCCTGAGCACGGAGCAGTGGAACGCGCCGACCCTGTGCGAGGGGTGGCGGGTCCGCGAAGTGATCGCGCACATCACCATGCCCTACCGATACTCGGCGCCGCGATTCGTCGTGGAAATGGTCAAGTCACGCGGAAACTTCAACAAGATGTCGAACCGGCGAGCGCTCGCCGATGCGTCCGAAGTCGGTGAGCGACAACTGCTTGCCTCGCTTCGCGACAACGTTGCACACCCGTGGAAGCCACCAGGCGGCGGCTTCGAGGGTGCGCTCTCGCACGACGTGATCCACGGTCAGGACATTCGCGTGGCACTCGGCGACGACTACGTGGTGCCCGAAGACCGGCTCACTCGCGTGCTCAGCGGACTCTCGCCCAAAACCCTGAAGTATTTCGGAACTGACCTCGACGGCGCTCGGTTGCGCGCCGACGACCGAGACTGGACGTACGGTGCCGGCGCCGAGGTTCACGGGGCGGCGCAGGATCTCCTGCTCGTGCTGTGCGGCCGGATGCTGCCACCAGGCCATCTGCTCGGGGATGCGAGTTCTCGTTTCACCGCGCCACTCCCGACCCCCTGAGATCAGCACGAAGTGAGCTCAGCGACCGGGCAGCGGACGCTCGGGGACCTGCGGACGGGCCAACGGCTGCCGCACCCGACGCTTCGCGCCCGCGTAGACGTGAGCAGTCTCCTCGGCGACCTGATGCCAGTCGAAGTCCGATGTCAGGCGTGCGCGGGCGGCCACTGCCCGTTCCTGCGCCCCGGCGGGATCGTCGAGTACCTCGCGGACAGCCGAGGTGAGCCCGGCGATGTCGCCCGGTTGGAAGGACATCCCCGTCACCCCGTCGACGACGGCTTCGCCCAGTCCGCCTGCGGTGGACGTGATCAGCGGAGTGCCGGCCGCCGCCGCTTCGAGGGCGATGATCCCGAACGGCTCGTAGCGCGACGGCAGGACGATGGCGTCCGCTCCGTGCAGCCAGCTGAGCAGTTCCGTGTGATCGAGGTTGCCGAGAAAGTCCACCGCCCGCGCGACGCGATGCGTGCGTGCCTGTTGGTAGAGCCAGGTGAACTGGGTGCCTTCGCCCGCGATCGCGAGGGTCGTGCCGGGGTGGCTACGACGGATTCGGGGGAGTGCTGCGATGGCGTCCTGCACGCCCTTCTCGTATTCCAGGCGGCCGACGAAGAGGAGTTTCGGCGGTCCGGATCGCGGTCCACGTTCGCGAAAGTTCCACGTGGTCACGTCGATTCCGTTGCGGATGACGGTGATCGGCGGCAGCGTCGGGCCGTAGAGCTCGGTCACTTCTTCCTGCATGGACGCCGAACAGGTTATGAGAGAGTCGGATTCGTTTGCCAGCCACCACTCGACGGAGTGGACCTGGCGGTTGATGCGTCCGGAGATCCAGCCGCTGTGGCGACCCGCCTCGGTGGCGTGAAGTGTGGAAACCAGTGGGACATCATAGAATTCGGCCAGGGCGATCGCCGGATGCGCGACCAGCCAGTCGTGCGCGTGCACGACGTCGGGCTGCCAGCCCTCGCCCACTCCTGGCTTGTGCAGCGCCATCCCGGCCCGGACCATCGCGTGACCCATCGCGAGGGTCCACGCGAGCATGTCCTCGCCGAAGACGAAGTGCGCGGGGTCCTCGGCCACTGCGACGACAAGGACGCCCTCGGAAATGTGCGTGATCGTCGGGTGCGTCGACGCATCCGTGCCGGAGGGGCGGCGTGAGAGCACCACGACCTCGTGGCCCGCCGCTGCCAATTCGGTGGCGAGATGGTGGACGTGTCGACCGAGCCCGCCGACGACGACCGGTGGGTACTCCCACGAGACGATGAGAATTTTCACGACGGACTCAGTTCTGTGTCAGGTAGACGGCGAGCATCCAGTCCCGGGAACAACCCGTCGGCGCGATTCCAGCCTTCGGCGAGTCGCACGGCGACGGCATCGCGGCCGGAAACCAGCGCTTCGGAGATTTCCCTGGTCGCATGGGCGTGCTTGTGTGCGCGTTCGCGGGCGTACCCCGCGGCCGAATCCTTGCTCACCATGAATGCCCAATCGCTCGAAACCGTCATCAGTGTCTCGCGAAGTACCTGATCGTTGACCCGGTTTCGCAGTTCCGGTCGTCCGGGTGCGTTGTCGCGTCCGCGAGACTTGTCCACGGTGCCGAGCGCGGTCTCCACCACTTCGGAGTTCAGTTGCACCAGGTCGGACACCTGATCGCCAGCCCAGACACGCCAGTCCTTACCCGATCCCCAGGACGAATCCTCGAGTTGAACGGGTTCGCCGACGTATCCCGATGCCTTGGCGTCGGCGAGGGTGCCGACGCGAATTCCGGCCTCGGGAAGCGCGCGCAGGAGTTTTTCGAGCCACTGCGGACCCTCGTGCCACCAGTGCCCGAACAGTTCGGTGTCGAAAGCTGCGACCACCAGGGCGTCGCGGCCGATGCGGGTGGATTCACTGCGCAGACGCGCCCGAACGGTTTCGACGAAGTCGGCAACATGCTTGTCGACGGCGGCCGCAGCGAGTTCGGGGTCGTACGGCAACTTGTCGGCGGAGTCGACGGTCCGTCCGGTGACTCGCGACGGCTTGAGACCCGTCTCGTGGTCGTAGGTGTGGAAGTCGCGGTAGGCGGCGTGACCCGGATATCCGGACTTGGGGGACCAGACCCGGTAGCTGACCTGCAGGTCGCGGCCGAATGCAACCACGTCGGATTCTCGAACCGGGCGGCCGAGGGACGTGTCGCCGCGCAAGGCGGGGCCGTCGACCATGAAGTGGGTGACGCCCGCTTCGGCGTACCCGCGCTCCATGCCCGGGGTGTACCCGCACTCAGGTCCCCAGATCCCGGTCGGAGTGTGATTCCACCGGGCATGCGCGTCGGCGAGACCTTCGCGGAGGGAGAACGCCCGCAAGCGAGGATCGAGCAGCGGTTGGAACGGGTGGGCCAGCGGCCCGCCGAGAAGCTCGAAGGCCTCGCGATCGATGAGGTCGCGGAACACCGGTGAGGCGCCGTGCTGCCAGTGAGTCTCGAAATCTGCGAGAGCGGCAGCTGACGCCCGGTGTTCGCGCGCGCCGAGTTCGCGGTGCGCCGCGTCCGGCATGCCGGCAGCCTCGTGGGCGCGGATTTGCCAGTTGCCGAGCCAGTGATGCATCCCGGCGAGGCAGTGGGGATCGTCCAACTGGGCCGCGAGTACGGGCGTGATTCCCAGCGTCAGCAGGTGCGATCGGCCCTCGTCGGCCAGGCGTCGTAGCGCGGCGGCGAGCGGAATGTACGACGCAGCCCAGGACTGGTAGATCCATTCCTCGCCGACGGGCCATCTGCCGTGGTTGGCGAGCCACGGCAGATGGGAGTGCAGAACCAGGGCGAACATCCCCGGTTCGGTGACGGGTGTTGCGTTACTCACTCGCCGGTTTCCTTCACGGCAATAGCGACGAGGTCGAGGCTGTCGTCGATGTCGGGTTCGCTGATGCTGAAGTCGTCGACGGTGATGCCCTCGACGTCGCGGGTGAGATCTTCCGGCCAGGGCTCGCCGGCCAACGCGCGGTCGATCTGCGCATTGATGAACGATCCGCCGTGCTTGGCGTCGAGTTCCTTCAGGCGCGAACCGTGGTGGACGCCGGTCATCAACTGAACGCGGAATCCGGCGTCTTCGAGCAATTCGGTCATTTCGGAGGCGTTGAGCTCACGAGTGTGGAAAGGGTTGAGCGGCGTGTCGCGGCCGGGGGAGAAGGTGATCCGGTTGGGGGTGCTGATGAGAAGTTCACCGCCGGGAGCGAGAACTCGGAAGCATTCGCGCAGGAACTGACCCTGATCCCACAGGTGCTCGATCACCTGGAAATTGACGACGACGTCAACCGAGTTGTCCGCCAGTGGAAGCTCGGCGAGGTTGCCGTGGAGCATCTCGACGCGGGGGTAGCGGGCACGGACGTGCTCGACCGCGGAGATGTCGTAGTCGAGGCCGGTAACCTTTGTTGCGACGTCCGCAATCATGTTGGCGCCGTAGCCTTCTCCGGAACCGGCCTCGAGGACTCGGCGGTCCGTGCAGCGCTCCAGAAGTGCGCGGTACACCACTTCGTGGCGTCGGAACCAGTAGTTCTCCTCGGGGATTCCTGGCACGGTTCGTTCGCCCGTCAAGGGCAGGGGTGCGTCCTCGTGGTTGCTGACACTCGTTTCACTCACCCGTGCGAGATTAGTGCCATCCGAGTAGAACGTGTTCGCCGTGGTCCAGATCACTGCTGTCAATTCCTGTTCGTGCCGTTATGGTGGACGAGGTTCCACGTTAAGTTACCCACCGGTAACTTAACGTGGGGTAATCTAACGCACAGCCGACGTGAACCGAGAAATTCGCCCGTAGGGAGACCTGTCGGACTCTCTTTTCGGACGCTCGGACTGCGCGAGCACCACAGACGATTTATCAGGTGAATTACACACAGGAGGTCGACGAAGACCCATGACGAATATCGTTGTTTTGATCAAGCAGGTCCCCGACACATGGTCCGAGCGCAAGCTGACCGACGGCGACTACACGCTTGACCGTGAAGCCGCCGACGCAGTCCTCGACGAGATCAACGAGCGCTCCGTCGAAGAAGCACTCCTCATCAAGGAAGCTCAGGGCGGTGAGGTAACGGTGCTGTCCGCAGGTCCCGACCGCGCCACCGACGCTATCCGCAAGGCTCTCTCGATGGGCGCCGACAAGGCCGTCCACATCAACGACCCGGCACTGCACGGCTCCGACGCGATCCAGACCGCATGGACGCTCGCTGCTGCTCTCGGCCAGATCACCTTCGAGAACGACGAGCCTGCCGACCTGATCATCGCCGGCAACGAGGCCACCGACGGCCGCGTCGGCGCTGTTCCGGCCATCATCGCCGAGTACCTGGGCATCCCGCAGCTCACGCAGCTGCGCAAGGTCGTCGTCGCCGACGGCAAGATCACCGGTGAGCGCGAGACCGACGAGGGCGTCTTCGGCCTCGAGGCTTCGCTGCCCGCGATCGTCTCGGTCACCGAGAAGATCAACGAGCCGCGCTTCCCGTCCTTCAAGGGCATCATGGCCGCGAAGAAGAAGGAAGTTCTCGTCTACACGCTGGCCGACCTCGGAGTCGACCCGGAGACCGTCGGAGTTGCCAACGCCGGCACCACCGTGACGTCCTCCACCCCCAAGCCCCCCCGTACCGCTGGTGAGCGCATCGTCGACGAGGGAGACGGTGGCACCAAGATTGCCGCGTACCTCGTCAGCAACAAGGTCATCTGATCGCGCCCTTCTAGACATCCAGCAGAAGAACTCAGGGAGAGTTAAGTCATGGCAGAAGTACTTGTGCTCGTAGAGCACGCAGAGGGTGCGCTGAAGAAGGTCAGCACCGAACTCATCACCGCTGCACGCGCACTCGGTGAGCCGTCGGCAGTTGTCGCCGGCCCCGCGGGCACCGCAGCAAAGCTCGCCGACGCTCTGGCAGCAGCCGGCGCCGAGAAGATCTACGTCGCCGAGTCCGACGACATCGACGGCTACCTCGTCACCCCCAAGGTCGACGTTCTCGCCGCTCTGGTCGAGTCCACCAGCCCGGCAGCAGTCATCACCGCAGCCGGCACCGAGGGCAAAGAGGTTGCCGGTCGTCTGGCCGCACGTCTGGGCTCCGGATTGCTGACCGACGTCATCGAGATCAAGGCTGACGGCACCGGCGTCCACTCCATCTTCGGTGGCGCGTTCACCGTCGAGGCCAAGGCCAACGGCGACGTTCCGGTCTACTCGGTTCGTCCGGGCGCAGTCGAGGCTGCTCCGCAGGCCGGCGCAGGCGAGCAGATCACCGTCGAGGTTCCGGCCCAGGACGAGAGTGCCGTCAAGGTCACCTCGCGTGAGCCCATCGTCGGCGGCGACCGCCCGGAGCTCACCGAGGCGTCGGTTGTCGTCTCCGGTGGACGTGGTGTCGGCAGCGCGGACAAGTTCTCCGTCGTCGAAGAGTTGGCCGACTCCCTCGGCGCTGCAGTCGGTGCTTCGCGTGCCGCTGTGGACTCGGGTTACTACCCCGGACAGTTCCAGGTCGGTCAGACCGGTAAGACGGTCTCGCCGCAGCTGTACATCGCGCTCGGCATTTCCGGTGCCATCCAGCACCGTGCCGGCATGCAGACGTCCAAGACCATCGTCGCGGTCAACAAGGACGAAGAGGCACCCATCTTCGAGATCGCCGACTTCGGCATCGTGGGCGACCTGTTCAACGTCGCACCGCAGCTCACCGAAGCTGTGAAGTCCCACAAGGGCTGAAAAGCGCAAACTGCTGTGCGCCTTTATCAACCCCCCGCGGTTGATAAAGGCGCACAGTGCTTTATTCACCCGGCCTGCATCGGCATGTCACTTCGTCGATACCGAGACGCCGTTCGCGCTCGATAAACCTTGCGCATGACAATTACGTCAGTCCTTCGCTCCGCGAGTGACAATCTCGGCCGTGAGGTCGCCCAGCCGAGATATTCCCTGATCGTCTCCTCCGACCGCGAGCATCGTGTCGCTGCGCAGCGCCTTCGATACCGAGTGTTCGCCTCCGAGCCAGGCTTCTCCCTCCCCGCTTCGGCCGGGGTGTTCGAACTCGACGCCGACGCCTTCGACGAATTCTGTGATCATCTTCTCGTTCGCGACAACATCACCGAGGAGTACGTCGGCTGCTACCGAATGCTGCCGCCGGATTCCGCTGCGGCGGCCGGTGGGTATTACACCGCAACGGAATTCGACATCTCCGCGCTCGATCCGGTGGCGAACAGGATCGTCGAAATGGGTCGCGCGTGCGTCGATCCCGCTCACCGCACCGGATCCGTCCTGAGCCTGATGTGGTCGGGCATCCTGCACTATCTCGAATTGACCGGATACGAGTGGGTGATGGGCTGCGTCTCCGTGCCCGTCTTGCCGAGCCCCGATTCAATTGCCGGCGCCGATGTCCGCGGCGTCCGTGACTTCGTGATGAACAAGCACGCCAGTCCGGGGTCGCGGCGGGTGATCCCACGAAACCCGGTGGTCCTCGGGGGTCTGACGCTCGACGAGATCGCCGCACCGGAACGCGTGACGATGCCACCGTTGCTCCGTGGTTACTTGCGGATGGGCGCGATGATCTGCGGGGAACCTGCTCACGATCCCGAGTTCGGTGTGGCCGATTTTGTTGCGCTGCAAGGCCTTCACTCCGCCAACAAGCGGTACCTCGAACGGCTGCGATCGGCGGCCGCCGCACACGAGTCGGGGATCGGCTGATGACCGCGGCGGTGCCGTACTGGGTGCCGACGAGCCCCTGCGGCGACGGGTGCCTACCCGCGGACGCACCCGGTGTGTCGAGTATCACCGTGATGGCCCGCGGGGTCATGGTCGGTGCCGCACTGTTGACTGCGCCTGTGCTTTCGGCCGGCTGGCTCCTCCCGCGCACCTGGCGTACTGAGATGCAACGCGGATACTCGCGCGCGTTGCTTCGTTGTCTGGGGATGAAGCTGACGGTCGACGACCAGCGGTTGGGGCGCGCGGAACCTGACGGGGTCATGGTTGTCGCCGGTCACGTGTCCTGGACCGACGTCCTCGTCGCGAGCGCCGTTGCTCCGGCCAACTTCGTCGCCCGCGCCGACCTGCTCGACTGGGCAGTGCTCGGCGGTCTCGCGCGCCGGATGCGCGTCGTCCCCATCGACCGCGCTCGCCTGCGTGAACTCCCCGGAACCGTCGACGTCGTTCGCGAACGCCTGCAGCGAGGTGTCCGGGTGATGGTGTTCCCCGAGGGAACGACCTGGTGCGGGCGGGCGTACGGCGGTTTTCGTCCGGCGATGTTCCAAGCAGCCGTCGACGCCGAATGCCCGGTTCAGCCGATGGCGATCCGCTACGAGAACGCCGACGGTTCCCTGTGCACCGGACCCTGCTTTGTCGGCACCGAAACGATCGGTCAGTCCATCCGTCGGATCCTGCGTCAGAAGAACGTCGAGGTGAAGGTCAGGCTGGCTCCGCTCGAGGAGGCAGGGGAGTGTCGAGCCGATCTCGCGCAGCGATGCGAGAGCGCCGTACGCGGCGTCGACATCATCGATCTGGCAGCTCACGACATCTTCGACCCCGCACCGGAACTCGTGACACAAGCCATGGGACAAATCGATCCTTCCCCGGCGATGAGCGCTTAGCCTGCTGAGCGAGGCTGGTCGAACTCTCGTGCTGGGCTATTCTTGTCAAGCCATGACTCTGCCTGCACACAGTGCCCACGCCGGATTTCCGGTGTACCTCGATCATGCCGCCACGACTCCGATGTCGGCAGCCGCTATCGAGGCGATGACCGATACCTTCAAAACCGTGGGCAACGCGTCCTCGCTGCACGGCTCCGGCCGTGCGGCCCGGCGCCGCGTCGAGGAATCGCGCGAATCGATCGCCGCCAGCCTGGGTGCGCGGCCGTCGGAGGTCATCTTCACCTCCGGAGGCACCGAGAGCGACAATCTCGCGGTCAAGGGCATCTACTGGGCTCGCCGTGACGCAGACCCGCGACGCACTCGCATCCTGGCCAGCTCCGTCGAGCATCATGCTGTGCTCGACGCCGTCGAGTGGCTCGAGCAGCACGAGGGCGCGCGCGTGACGTGGTTGCCGGTCGACGAGAACGGTGTCGTCGACCCGCAGACCTTGCGTGACGAGCTTTCCGTCCACGCCGACGAGGTAGCACTCGTGACGGTGATGTGGGCCAACAACGAGGTCGGCTCGATCATGCCGATCGTGGAGTTGGCGGAGATTTCGGCTGAGTTCGAGATTCCGATGCACAGCGACGCGGTTCAGGCAGTTGCACAATTGCCGGTCGATTTCGCGGCGAGCAAATTGGCCGCGCTGAGCATCGCGGCGCACAAGTTCGGTGGTCCGCACGGCGTCGGCGCGCTTCTGCTCGGACGCCAGGTTCCCTGTGTGCCGCTCCTTCACGGCGGCGGACACGAACGTGATCTGCGTTCGGGGACGCCGGACACCGCGGGAGTTGTCGGGATGGCTGCGGCGTTGCGCGCGAATGTCGCGAACTTCGATTCGAGCACAAGGGAATTGGCGAAGCTGCGTGACCGTTTGATCGGCGGGGTCCTGGAGATCCTTCCCGAGTCGGTGCTCAACGGCCCGACCGGTTCCGATCGGCTTCCCGGTAACGCGCACTTCACCTTCCCCGGTTGCGAGGGCGATTCGTTGCTGATGCTGCTCGACGCCGCCGGTATCGAATGTTCCACCGGTTCGGCCTGCACCGCCGGTGTGGCCAGGGCCAGCCACGTCTTGATCGCGATGGGCGTCGAATCGCCCGTCGCGCGTGGCTCACTGAGATTTTCGCTCGGACATACGTCGAGTGTCACCGATGTGGACGCGCTCATCGCTGCGCTTCCACAAGTAGTAGAGCGCGCTCGGGCCGCCGGTCTTGCCGGTGCCGGTTCGCGTGGAGGGGATCGCTGATGCGAGTACTCGCAGCCATGAGCGGAGGTGTCGACTCCGCTGTCGCCGCCGCCCGCGCTGTCGCCGCCGGACACGACGTCGTCGGCGTTCATCTTGCTTTGTCCACGGCGCCGGGCGCATTGCGGACGGGTTCGCGTGGATGCTGCTCGAAGGAAGATGCCGGCGACGCCAGGCGCGCCGCCGACGTTCTCGGAATACCCTTCTACGTCTGGGATTTCGCCGATCGCTTCAAGGAAGACGTGATCGACGACTTCGTGGCGTCGTACGCAGCGGGTGAGACCCCCAATCCGTGCCTGCGCTGCAACGAGAAGATCAAGTTCACCGCACTCGCCGACCGTGCAGTCGCTCTCGGCTTCGACGCCGTGGCGACCGGTCACTACGCGCGCCTCGAAGACGGCGTCCTGCGCCGGGCGGTCGACGCTGACAAGGACCAGTCGTATGTCCTCGGTGTGCTGACGGCTGAGCAGCTTTCGCGAGCGATGTTCCCGATCGGTGACACACCGAAAGAACAGATCCGCGAGGAAGCCGCCGAGCGTGGTCTGGCTGTGGCGAACAAGCCTGACAGTCACGACATCTGCTTCATCCCGACCGGCGACACACGAGCATTCCTGGGTGCGCGCATCGGCGTTCGTCCGGGAAGCGTCGTCGACGCCGATTCGGGTGAAGTCCTCGCTGCACACGACGGCGTACACGGCTTCACGATCGGACAGCGCAAGGGTCTCGGCGTCGAAGGTCCGGCGGGTGACGGCCGTCCGCGGTACGTGACCGCGATCGAGCCCGAAACCGGAACGGTCCGAGTGGGTTCGGCCAAGAATCTCGACGTCTGGGCCATCTCGGCGCAGCGTGCGATCTGGACCTCGGGCCAGGCGCCGGAGGGCCCCGTCGAATGCATGGTGCAGGTTCGTGCGCACGGTGGACTGGCGCAGGCCGTTGCGGAGGCCGTCGACGACGGTACTTCGAGCGGCGGTATCTCGATCTCGTTGCGCGAACCACTGACCGGCGTCGCAAAGGGACAGGCCGTCGTGTTGTATCGCCCCGACCGAGAACTGGGCGACCAGGTTCTCGGCAGTGGCACCATCTCGGGCACCGAATCCGAGCCGAACACACTGTGACGCAGCAGGTTTCCATCGGTGGTCTCGTCACCGGAATCGGATCCTGGCCGGGCACGGATGCCCGCGAAAGTGCCGCAACCATCCTCGGTGAGCTGGGTGGTTTCCCGCATCTGGTGGAGTTGCCGAGCCGCGGTCTCGGCGCTGACATGGTCGGCCGGGCGGGGGCAATTCTGGTCGACATCAACCTCGACGCCTCGACCCGTGCCTATCGAGTCGTGCCTCGGCGGGGCAATGTCGCGAAGCGAGCCGAGGACTTTCTGAATCAGGATCTCGATGCGCTCGAGGAAGCCTGGGAGTCGGCGCGCTTGGTCGGCGGAGACCACGTCGTCAAGCTTCAAGTCGCCGGCCCGCTGACACTCGGCGCCGAGATCGAAGTCGCAAACGGTTCGCGAGTTCTCGTCGACCGCGGTGCGCTCCGCGACGTCGCAGAATCACTCGGTGAGGGTCTCGCGCGTCATGCGGCCGAGGTCACTCGCCGCACCGGCGCCGCAGTGGTGATTCAGTTGGACGAGCCGCAGATCGCGGCAGTTCTGGCCGGTTCGCTGCCTGGGCGCACCAAGATGGAGAGCGTTCCGGCACTGCCGGAACCCGAGGCACTCGCCGTACTCGACTCGACGATCAGCGGTTGCGGACTGCCCACAATCGTCCACAGTTGCGGCACAGACATGCCGTGGGATCTACTGAGGCGAAGCCAGGCGTTCGGCGTGAGCTTCGACATGTCGCTCATCGGCTCACGCGATCTCGACGGTATCGGCCAGTTGTTCGACGCCGGCAAGGAATTGGCGCTCGGTCTGGTTCCGTCCGTGGAGCCGGAAAAGCCGGTGACGTGGAAAGAGTGTGCGATGCCCGCCGTCACACTGGTAGATCGTCTCGGCTTCTCTCGTGAACTCCTGCAGACCCAGGTCGCGGTCACTCCGCGTTGCGGTCTTTCGGGTGCGAACCTCGACTGGGCTCGTGCCGCCCTTCGGCTGTGTACAGACGTCGGCAAGGCATTGGTGGACGATCCGTCGGCGTTCTAGTGTGTGCGTTCCGATGTGGAGTCGTGTGGTGTGTCGGTGTGAACCGATAATCTTCTAGCTGTGACTGAAACCGCGGATGCAATGCAGCCAGCGCCCAACGAGGCGCGCGAGCAGTGGACGGAGCTGGCCGAAGAGGTACGCCAGCATCAGTTCCGCTACTACGTTCGTGATGCGCCCGTCATTTCGGACGGTGCATTCGACACATTGCTCGGGCAGCTCAATGCTCTCGAAGAGCAGTACCCGGATCTGCGAACTCCCGACTCTCCGACGCAACTCGTCGGTGGCGGATTCGCGACGGACTTCACGTCCGTCGACCACCTCGAGCGGATGCTCAGCCTCGACAACGTCTTCGACGAGTCGGAGCTCCGAGCATGGATCGCCAAGGTCGAGCAGGAAACCGGGCCGGAACTGCACTATCTCTGTGAAGTGAAAATCGATGGTGTCGCCCTCAATCTCGTCTACGAGAACGGCAAACTCGTTCGTGCCGCAACCCGCGGTGACGGTCGTACGGGCGAGCTGGTCACGCTCAACGCTCTGACGATCAACGACATCCCGGAGCGCCTTACCGCCACGGACGAGTACCCGATTCCGAGCCTGCTCGAGGTGCGTGGCGAGGTGTTCTTCCGCCTCGAGGACTTCGCAGCACTCAATGCCTCCCTGGTGGAGGAGGGGAAGGCGCCGTTCGCCAATCCGCGCAACTCCGCGGCGGGCTCCCTGCGTCAGAAGAATCCTGCCGTCACCGCGCGTCGCCGCCTCGGAATGATCTGCCACGGGTTCGGGCGCATGGAAGGTTTCGAGCCGGCCTCGCAGTACGACGCCTACGTGGCCCTCGCCGCCTGGGGTCTGCCGGTGTCCACGCACACCTCACGGGTGGTCGGCGCCGACGCCGTGGTCGAGAAGATGAAGTACTGGGGAGAACACCGCCACGACGTCGAGCACGAGATCGACGGGTTGGTGGTCAAGGTCGACGAGATGTCGTTACATCGACGTCTGGGCACCACGTCGCGCGCACCACGGTGGGCTATCGCGTACAAGTACCCGCCGGAAGAGGTCACGACCAAGCTCCTCGACATCCGGGTCAGTGTCGGACGTACGGGTCGTGTGACGCCGTTCGCGTACATGGAACCCGTCACGGTGGCGGGTTCCACTGTGTCCTTGGCCACGCTGCACAACGGCTCGGAGGTCAAGCGCAAGGGTGTGCTGATCGGCGACACCGTGGTGTTGCGTAAGGCCGGAGACGTTATCCCCGAGGTCCTCGGGCCCGTGGCAGACGTTCGTGACGGTACCGAGCGCGAGTTCGTCATGCCGACGCATTGTCCCGAGTGCGGCACGTTGTTGGCACCCGCGAAAGAGGGCGACGTCGACGTGCGATGCCCCAATCAGCAGTACTGTCCGGCGCAGTTGCGCGAGCGCGTGTTCCACGTCTCGGGGCGCGGTGCATTCGACATCGAGGTGCTCGGGTACGAGGCCGCGACCGGGCTGTTGGAGGCGAAGGTCATCGGTGACGAGGGTGATCTCTTCTCACTCGACGCCGAGAAACTGATCGAAGTTCCGATCTTCCGCACCAATGCGGGATCCCTGTCCGCCAACGGAAAACGCTTGCTGGCCAACCTGGATTCGGCAAAGGACAAGCCGCTGTGGAGAGTGCTTGTGGCACTGTCGATTCGGCACGTCGGCCCCACTGCCGCGAGGGCGTTGGCCGGCGAATTCGGCTCGCTGCAACGCATTCGGGAAGCTTCGGTCGACGAGTTGGCTGCAGTCGACGGCGTCGGATCGACTATCGCCGCCGCCGTCGTGGAGTGGTTCTCCGTCGACTGGCACCAGCAGATCGTCGACAAGTGGGCGTCGGCCGGAGTACGCATGGAGGACGAACGCGACGATTCGATTCCGCGCAATCTCGAGGGTCTCTCGATCGTCGTCACCGGTTCGCTCGAGACCTACTCGCGTGATCAGGCGAAGGAAGCGATTCTGGTGCGCGGCGGCAAGGCGGCAGGGTCGGTCTCGAAGAAGACTGCGTTTGTCGTCGTCGGTGAAGCGCCCGGTTCCAAGCACGACAAGGCGGTCGAATTGGGTGTGCCGGTGCTCGACGAAGACGGCTTCCGGCGGTTGCTCGAAGATGGCCCGGATGCGGTCGCTCCCACCGATTTGGACGAATCAGAGTGACTTTGTCCGATTTCTGAGATTGGTGTGCTGGGTGCGATAGTGACGCCATGATCGAGATTCGTGAAGTTCTACCGGCTGAGTTCGAGACCGTCGGGGAGCTGACTGTGCAGTCGTACGTGGGTGGCGGATTTGTCACCGGCGGATCGCCGTACGCGGAGCGCCTGCGCGACACCGCAACTCGGGTGGAGCAGGGGCGGGTGCTGGTTGCGGTTCTCGGTGACGAAGTCGTGGGCTCGTTGACGATCGCAGAACCCGGCACGCCCTTCGCGGATGTTGCGCAGAAGGGCGAACTCGAGTTCCGCATGCTCGCAGTCTCGCCGCAAGCTCGGGGATCGGGCGCCGGAACCGCATTGGTTCGCGCAGTGATCGCCGAAGCCTACGACCGCGGCGATCACTCGGTGGTCATCTCGACGCAGCCCGAGATGGTCGATGCCCGTCGTATCTACGACCGCAACGGTTTCGTCCCCGATCCCGAGCGGGCGTGGGAGCCGATTCGCGGTATGGAACTGACCGTCATGGTTCGCGGCCTGGCCTGATCAGCCAGCCTGGTCAACCCAGTACCGTCGCCACGATTCCTGCGAGGTAGCCGAGGCGGGCTATCTCCGAAGGGCGGAATTCGGGCCCACCGGGACGACCGAGCATGAGGACTCGATTGCCGGAGCCGAGAGGTGCGGCAGCGAGGCTGGTGTTCATGTCGCGCCATACGTCCGGAACCCAGTCGGCCTCGCCGTCGAGGGCGGTGGGCTTGTCCAGTGGCATCCACGGAATGTCGGTGGCGTGGGTTTCCGGCGCGCCGGCGCTACCGACGACGCGGTACG
This sequence comes from Rhodococcus sp. MH15, assembly GCF_019266045.1. Classification (NCBI taxonomy): domain Bacteria; kingdom Bacillati; phylum Actinomycetota; class Actinomycetes; order Mycobacteriales; family Nocardiaceae; genus Rhodococcus; species Rhodococcus sp. MH15. Next base: position 857,270 of record NZ_LPNP01000061.1, on the reverse strand, counting down.
CACCGTGCTTGCCGATGTCCGCGACGACGCACCAGCCGACTCGCAGTACACGCGGCGCGCCGTCGACGAGGACCTGTAGTCGATCGTTTCGGGCCGTCGCAACGGAATCTATGAGTTCGAGCTCACGGTGAGTGTCGAGAATCCCGGCGTAGGGGCGGATCGAATCGACCAGCACGTCCGGTAGATGCTCGGCAGCGGTGATCAAGGTGTCGGGCAGCGCGCCCGGTTCGACGTCGACCACGAGGTCGTCGATGGCAAAACCGTCACCTCGTTCCACGACGTCGAGGGAGAGGATGTCTGCGCCCACGGATCCGAGAGCTACGGCGAGCGCGCCGAGGCTGCCTGGTCGATCGGGCAGTTGGACGCGAAGCAGGTACGACACGTGCGTGCCTTTCGCTGATCGGTTCTCGCCCGGATCACGTCGACCCGGGCCTGACTCATCTTTGCACTTGCCCAACCTGCGATGGTGGGCGCCGCGGCGGCGTCACGCCAGATGCACATGCTTGTCACACGAGCGAAACACACTGCGGGCTTTCGGCGTGGCGATCGACACAGTGAGCGTGCTCGTCGTTCGATACAGCGGGCGTGCTTACAGGTCTGTCGCGGCGAGCAACTAGGCTGGACCGGCAATGTTCACGTCCTCTTCCGAAAGGGGCCCCGCGGTGCCTGCCATCTCCCGTGACGAGGTCGCGCACCTCGCGCGGCTGTCCAGACTCGCCCTGTCCGATGCCGAACTCGACGAGTTCGCCGGTCAGTTGGATTCGATTCTCAACCACGTCAAGGTGGTCACCGAGGTTGCCGCCGACGACGTCCCGCCCATGGCGAATCCCAATGCCGTCACCAACGTGACGCGCCCCGACGTGATCGTGCCCGGGTTGACCCCCGAGCAGGCATTGTCCGGAGCACCCGCAGTCGAACAGGATCGCTTTGCGGTTCCGCAGATCCTTGGAGAGGGCGAATGACCGATCTGACCACGCTGGACGCCGCTGAGCTGGCCGGCAAGATCCACTCGCGTGAGGTGTCCTCCGTAGAGGTCACGCAGGCGCATCTCGACCGCATCGCGGCCGTCGACACCGAGTACCACGCCTTCCTGCACGTTGCAGGCGAACAGGCTCTCGAAGCCGCCGCAGCAGTGGACAACTCGCTCGCAGGCGGAAACGAACCAGCTTCGGCACTCGCCGGCGTTCCGATCGCGTTGAAGGACATCTTCACCACGACGGACATGCCGACCACCTGTGCGTCGAAAATTCTCGAAGGCTGGGTCGCGCCGTACGACGCGACTCTGACCTCCAAGCTGCGCGCTGCCGGCATCCCGATCCTCGGCAAGACGAACCTCGACGAGTTCGCGATGGGCTCTTCGACCGAGAACTCGGCCTTCGGCCCGACGCGTAACCCGTGGGACGTCACCCGCATCCCCGGTGGCTCGGGCGGCGGTAGCGCAGCGGCGCTCGCGTCCCGTCAGGCCCCGCTGGCCATCGGCACTGACACTGGCGGTTCGATCCGTCAGCCCGCTGCGGTCACCGCAACGGTCGGCACCAAGCCGACGTACGGAACTGTCTCACGCTTCGGACTCGTCGCGTGCGCCTCCTCGCTCGATCAGGGTGGCCCCTGTGGACGCACCGTGCTCGACACCGCTCTGCTGCACGAGGTCATCGCCGGACACGATCCGCGTGACTCCACGTCCATCGACGCCCCCGTGCGTCCGGTCGTCGCCGCCGCACGCGAAGGTGCAAACGGCGACCTGCGCGGCGTCAAAGTCGGTGTGGTCAAGGAACTTCACTCCGACAGCTACCAGCCAGGCGTCATCGCTTCCTTCGATGCTGCCGTCGAGCAGCTCAAGGCACTCGGTGCCGAGGTTGTCGAGGTCTCGTGCCCGAGCTTCGAGCACGCGCTCGCGTCGTACTACCTGGTGCTGCCCAGTGAGGTCTCGTCCAACCTGGCCCGCTTCGACGCGATGCGCTACGGACTGCGTGTCGACGACGGCAACATGAGTGCCGACCAGGTCATGGCGGCAACCCGCGCCGCCGGTTTCGGTCCGGAGGTCAAGCGCCGCATCATGATCGGTACCTACGCACTGTCCTCGGGCTACTACGACGCCTACTACGGTTCGGCGCTCAAGGTTCGTACGCTCATCGCGCGCGATTTCGACAAGGCCTACGAGAAGGTGGACGTACTGGTCTCGCCGACCAGCCCATTCACGCCGTGGAAGTTGGGGGAGAAGGTCGGCGATCCGTTGGCCATGTACCTCTCCGACCTGTGCACGCTGCCGACCAACCTGGCCGGACACTGCGCGATGTCGGTGCCCTCGGGCCTGTCCGCGGACGACAACCTGCCGGTGGGCTTGCAGATCATGGCGCCCGCCATGGCTGACGAGCGCCTCTACCGTGTCGGTGCCGCCTACGAAGCTGCACGCGGCCCGATTGCAACTGCAGTCTGACCTGTTTGCTGTGCGCCTTTATTAACCCCCCGCGGTTAATAAAGGCGCACAGCAGTTCAGGAGCAAGTTCTCAGGGCCGTCCCCTGATCGGTTCCGTAGCGATGGCCGTGACCGGCGGGGACACCGAGCGAACCGAGCATGTCGACGGTGGTCTGCAAGAACGTGACACCCGGGATCCACTGCGGGATCGGTGCATCTTGCACGGCACGGCTCAGATCCGGTTTCTGTGTCGCGAGGGCAGGCGACCACCACACCACCGGGTCGGAAGTGTTCGCGAGGACGGTTGCGCCGTCCGTTCGTGTCGCGCCCGCCGGGGGACCGGCCCACAACACGTCGCACGCGGTGGTGGGACTGCCCTCGGACAAAGCCTCGGTCAGTGCGGCGCTGCCGCCGACGGCGCCGAGGCTCTGTCCGTAGAGGAACAGGTCCGGTCGATCCTCGGCGGGCATAGCGGCAATGTGGCTGCCGACGGCGGTGAACAGAGCGGTTGCCGATTCTTCGGCGTCGTCGCGGCTGAACAGGAATGTCGCCCAACTGGGTGCGTCGGAGTATTGCTGCCCGACTATTGCGACGTCGCCGCCGAACCGTTGCTCGATACCGTCGACTGCATGCGTGTCGATCCACCCCGATCCGGTCGGAACGGCCACTACGACGCTGTTGCGGGCAAAGCCGCCGACGCGATCGAGTTCGCTCACCGCGAGAGCGGCACGTGATGCAGTGTCGGGTGCCGAATCCAAACCGGCGTAGACACGCACCGAGTCTTCGCCTGCTGCGACGAATTTGCGTCCCTCCGCCCCCATCGACGTCCACGAGATGAGAGATTCGGGGCTGCCTGACACAGAGGCCGAAAGTGGCTGTGTCAGAGCAGTGTCGATGTACGCGTTGGACTTGTCGAACGAATCGGCGAGGCCGTTCCACACGACGGGACCGACTACCAACTGCACCCCGAGAATACCCATGACCAGTGCGCCGACGCTCCGCGCGAAACCCATCCACCGCAGCGCCTTCGAAATTCCGATCCCGATGCCCCAGAGACCAAGTGCGGTCAGTGCTGAAATGCAACCCGCCTCCGCCCAGTGGAGAAGTCCGGCAGACGGTGCGCCCATCGCCGCTCGCAACGAGTTCTGCCAACCGGCGGCGGCGAACATCGCAACTGCGGTGCCGGCAGTCGACAACCCGAACGCGGTGATGCGCCAATGACGTTCGTCGAATCGGGCCTTGACCCGGTCGGGGACGAGCCGACGGGCTACCGCGGAGAACGCCCACATCGCCAGTAGTCCGGCCGCGACGAGCAGACCGCTGAACACCCCTTGTAGTACGGCTGATCGCGGCAGGAGTCCGGGAGCCAGCGAGATGGCGGACATCGCTGCCACGGCGACGCTCGTGGACACGCGGGGGAGTGCGAGCGCCCCGACTCGGGCGAGGACGGGGGTCCGTGACGCATTCAGAACGCTCATGCTGCAATCGCTTTCGGGGAGTAGGAGAACTCGTTCGACGGGTCGAGGCGCCGCGATCGCATCAGGGTGAAGCCGAAGGCGGAGACTGCCAGAACACCGGCCGTGCCGTAACCGAATCCCGATTCCGCGACCGGCGTCAGATAGCTTTGGCGCCAGGAGTTTCCGTTCACAGCCGTGACGGCTACATTGGCCATCGCGAAGCAATACCCTCGTGAGAGAAAGGACGTGCGGTCTTCACACGCGGCATGCATTCGCTGGTCGAGCTGACCGTCGAGGACCTGACGTGCCCACGGCCCCAGTTCCGTTCCGTGCGAATGCGCGTAGCGGAGTAGGTCGTAGCCGAGATCGTGCGCTTTGCAGGCCGAGTCGAATTCGTCGGGAAGTGGGACCGGCGACGAGCAGTCGCCGTGGGGATTGGCGAGGTATCCGTCGACGACGGCGGGGGTGTAACCGGCGAATGCCGCAAAGTCCGCCGGGATGGTGGTCGCAGCGTCAGAGGCATCCGCAGTAGTCACGGTGGCGATCGCCCTGGATGCGTTCGAATTCTCGGTGCGCGGCGACTGGGCTCCGCTCGCTCCGGCAGTGACCGTGATCGCTGCCGTTGCAGCCAGCGCCAGGGCAGCCCAGGTGCCGGCGCTTCGAGAGATGTCTTTCACCCGTGTGATCCGCATGCCGTTCACGCTATGAACGGACAATCCTGACGGTCATCGCTCTGTGGAGGGGTTCTCCGACGCGCATTCGGGTGAGAATTCCCTCCCCTGTGATACCTCGGAGGTAGGGGGATCTCACTCTGCAGTATGAGGACTTTCGGGGTTCGCCTTCATAGGCTTGACGAGTGATCAAGGTCCGTAGGAAGAACAAGGGTGCACCGGATGTGCCCACGCCGACATACGCCACCGCCGGGTCGATGCTGTCCGGCCTCGACGGGGCGGTCGTTCATTCGGAGAAAGTGCGCCGGGCAACCAGTTTCGTGGCCCGCGGTCAGTTCTGGAACATCGTCATCGTAGCGATCACTCTGATCCTCTATTCGATTGCCTGGCCGACACTGCAACTGACGCATCATGTTTCGCCGCCGATCATGCCCTTCGTCGCCGCGTTGGCTGCATTTCCGTTCGTCCTGATCCGGATCAACGCTCCGTTGGGGTGGGCGGTGTCGGCGGTCTCGGCGTTGATCATCCCGTTGGTGTTCGACAACACTCCCGGTTACGACTACCCGTGGCAGGTCGTCCACATCATCGTGCTGATGTCGTTGCTGGCCGCAGTGAGTCTGCGGGCGCCCATTCAGGTTGTCGGTGTCGCCTGGATCGCCACGGTGCTGCTCTTCCTCGGCAACGCCCCGGGAAGCGACGGCGCCGGTTGGGCTGTCGGGCTGAGTGCACTGGTCGTCTTCTGCCTGTTGATCCGCTGGTTGGTCCTCTCGCGCCGCCAGTTGGCCAAGCAGGAGGAAGTCAGTGAACTCGAACGCACTCGACGCACGATCCTCGAGGAGAAGGCGCGGATCGCCCGCGACTTGCACGACATCGTGGCCCACCACATGTCGATGGTGGTCGTGCAAGCTCAGAGTGCGCCGTACAGACTCGATGCAGTCACTCCGGAGATCCGAACCGAATTCGAATCGATAAGTGAGACAGGGCGAGCAGCGCTCAACGAGATCCGCGGCCTCCTCGGAGTCCTGCGCAGCGACGGGGACACCGTGGTGACGGCTCCACAACCGGGCGTCGACCAGTTGGACGAACTGTTGCTCGGCAGTACCCGTGCCGGTTTGCCGGTATCGTGGCGAGTCGACGGCGATCGAGCGTCGGTCTCGGAATCCACGGGCCTTGCGCTCTACCGGATCATTCAGGAGTCGATCACCAACGCGGCCAGGCATTCGCCAGGCGGACCCATCGAGGTCGCCGTGGCCTTCGGTCCGCAATCGGTGAGCGCGCTCGTGAACAACGGACCTTCGCCATTGGGTGGCAATCAGCACTCGGCGTCGGAAACCACGGGTGGCAACGGAATCCGCGGAATGCGTGAGCGGGCTTCGGCGGTGGGCGGCATGCTGTTGGCAAACCGGCGCGAGGACGGAGGGTTCGAGGTCCGGGCCGAGTTGCCGTCGATGCCCGCCTAGGCTGTCCGAGTGCCCATCACAGTATTCATCGCAGACGACCAGGCGATGGTTCGACAAGGGTTCGGAGCCCTACTCTCCGCCCAGCCCGACATCAGCGTGATCGGCGATGCGCCGGACGGCAAGATCGCCGTCGCCGAGGTCGCGCGATTGCGTCCGGATGTGGTCTTGATGGATGTTCGCATGCCCGAGATGAACGGACTCGACGCTGCCCGCCAGATTCTGTCCGCCGGATGGGAACCGCCGGTGCGAGTCCTCATGCTCACCACTTTCGACATCGACGACTACGTCTACGAGGCCCTGAGCGTCGGAGCGAGCGGGTTCATGCTCAAGGACGCACCGGCTGAGGAACTGATTCGGGCGGTACGCGTCGTTGCCGAAGGGCAGGCCTTGCTGGCGCCGACGGTGACTCGGCGTCTGATTGCCGATGTGACCAGTCGGCGGGCGGCCCCGCGCGCACGGCCCGCAGCGCTGGACGCCCTGACCCCGCGTGAGCGCGAGGTCCTCGAACTGATCGCCCGCGGATTGTCCAACGTCGAGATCGCCGAGCGGCTGTTCGTCGCCGAGCAGACCGTCAAGACCCATGTCGGGAAGGTGCTGTCGAAGCTCGATCTGCGCGATCGCGCCCAGGCAGTCGTGTTGGCGTACGAAAGCGGGCTCGTCACGCCGGGTTAGGGGTCCCGTGCGGCGCGGCGTTGCGGCTCGGCAACGCCGCTATCCTGCGGCAATACCGTGACTGGGGGAAGATGGACACCAAGATCCACAATCCGGTCACGAGAGGTGCTGCACTATGCGAATCGGAATCCTCACGGGCGGCGGCGACTGCCCGGGCTTGAACGCGGTCATCCGCGCCGTCGTACGTACGTCGGCCGGTCGTTACGGCAGTACCGTGGTCGGATTCCGGGACGGCTGGCGAGGATTGCTCGAGGACCGCAAGGTCCCGCTCGACTCCGATGACCGCATCAACCGCATCCTCACCCGCGGCGGCACGATCCTCGGCACCGCTCGCGTGAACCCCGACAAACTCCGTGCGGGCCTCGATCAGATCAAGCAGACTCTCGACGACAACGGGATCGACGTCCTGATCCCGATCGGCGGCGAAGGCACTCTCACCGCGGCCAGTTGGCTTTCCGAGAGTGGCGTACCCGTGATCGGTGTGCCCAAGACGATCGACAACGACATCGACTGCACTGACGTGACTTTCGGTTTCGACACCGCCTTGGCTGTCGCCACCGACGCCATTGACAGGCTCCACACCACGGCCGAATCGCACCAGCGCGTCATGCTCGTCGAGGTCATGGGCCGGCATGCGGGCTGGATCGCGCTGCAGGCCGGACTGGCGTCGGGGGCACACCTGACTCTGGTTCCGGAACAGCCGTTCGACGTCGACGAGGTGTGCGCGATGGTCAAGAAGCGCTTCCAGCGTGGCGACTCCCACTTCATCTGCGTCGTGGCTGAAGGTGCGATGCCCGATCCCGCGTCGATGACCCTGCGCGAAGGTGGCATAGACGAGTTCGGCCACAAGATCTTCACCGGTGTCGCGCAGCAGCTCGGAAACGAGATCGAGCGCCGGATCGGCAAGGAAGTTCGCACCACCGTCCTCGGGCACATTCAGCGCGGTGGCACCCCGACGCCGCACGACCGCATCCTCGCCACTCGCTTCGGCGTTCATGCCACCGACGCAGCTCACCGCGGAGATTTCGGTCAGATGGTCGCGTTGCACGGAACGTGCATCGACCTCGTTCCGCTCGCCGAGGCGACCCGCAAACTCAAGACGGTGCCCAAGGAGCGCTACGAGGAGGCAGCCGCATTCTTCGGCTGAGCCGCAGACGCATAAACTGATCACCATGACTGCTGTCGATGCGCCCGACATCCTCGATTACGACGAAGTACTGACCAAGTACGAGCCTGTGATGGGTATGGAGGTGCACGTAGAACTCGGCACCGCGACCAAGATGTTCTGCCCGTGCCCCACCGAGTTCGGTGCCGAACCCAATACCCAGGTGTGCCCGGTCTGTCTGGGCATGCCCGGTTCGTTGCCGGTGGTGAACGCAGCCGCTGTCGAGTCCGCGATCCGGATCGGCCTTGCGCTCAACTGCTCCATCACGCCGTGGGGCCGATTCGCACGCAAGAACTACTTCTACCCGGATCAGCCGAAGAACTACCAGATCTCCCAGTACGACGAGCCGATCGCAACCGAGGGTTACCTCGACGTGATCCTCGACGACGGCACGACGTGGCGCGTCGAGATCGAGCGCGCCCACATGGAGGAGGACACCGGTAAGTCCCTCCACGTGGGTGGCGCTACCGGTCGTATCCACGGTGCCAGCCATTCGCTGCTCGACTACAACCGTGCGGGCGTTCCCTTGGTGGAGATCGTCACCAAGACCATCCACGGTGCCGGTGAGCGCGCCCCCGAGGTTGCTCGCGCGTACGTCACGGCGCTTCGTGATCTGCTGAAGTCCCTCGACGTCTCCGACGTCCGCATGGATCAGGGATCGATGCGCTGCGACGCCAACATCTCCCTCATGCCGATCGGTTCCACCGAACTGGGGACCCGCACCGAGACCAAGAACGTCAACTCCCTCAAGAGCGTCGAGGTCGCAGTTCGCTACGAAATGCGCCGTCAGGCAGCAGTTCTCGACGCCGGCGGTGAGGTCATCCAGGAGACCCGCCATTTCCAGGAAGGCGACGGCACCACCGCAGCGGGACGCCGGAAGGAAACGGCCGAGGACTACCGCTACTTCCCGGAACCGGATCTCGAGCCCGTCGCTCCGAGCGCCGAGTGGGTCGAAGAACTGCGCGGTACCTTGCCGGAGCTTCCCTGGATTCGCCGTGCGCGGATCCAGAAGGACTGGGGAATCTCCGACGAGGTCATGCGCGACCTCGTCAACGCCGGTGCCATCGATCTGGTGATCGCGACCACCGAGGCCGGTGCTTCGCCCGAGGCAGCGCGCTCCTGGTGGCTGTCCTACCTGTCACAGCAGGCGAACACCCGTGGCGTCGAACTCGGCGCTCTGCCGATCACCCCGGCGCAGGTTGCCCAGGTCGTAGCTCTCATCGACAGCGGCAAGCTCAACAACAAAGTGGCTCGCCAGGTCGTCGATCACGTCCTCGACGGCGAGGGTGACCCGGAGCAGGTTGTCGCGGCCCACCCGGAGTTGGTCGTCGAACGTGACGAAACCAAGCTCAAGGCAGCCGTCGACGAAGCGCTCGCAGCGAACCCCGACATCGCGGACAAGATTCGCAGTGGCAAGGTGCAGGCCGCCGGAAAGATCGTCGGCGACGTCATGAAGGCCACTCGTGGACAGGCAGACGCGGCTCGTGTGAAGGAACTTGTCATCGAGGCGTGCAGCTAGCGCACACTGAATTTCTGACACTGATGCCCGGCCGAATCGAATTCGGCCGGGCATCAGTGTTTTTCGCTGTCGTTTTGCCGCTGTCGGTCTACAGACCAGGGACCACAACCGCGCGGCCGCTGAGCGTTCCGGCGGCCAGTCGTCGATACGCTTCGGCGCCGTTGTCGAGACTGAAGGTCTCCACCGCGATGTCGAAGATGCCGGCGTGCGCCAGGTCGATCAATTCGATCAGCTCGTTGCGGGCACCCCAGTACGGAACTGTCACAGAAGCCTCGTAAGGACTTTGGAAGAACCCGACTTTGGCATGGGCCTGCCCGTCGCCGATCCCGACGATAGTGACGTCCGATCCGACGCCGGCGACAGCCATCGCGGTGTCGATGGTGGGCTGATAGCCGACGAAGTCGAGAACCAGTGCGGCGCCCTGACTTCCGGTGATACTGCGGACGTTCTCGGCCGCGTCCTTGTCGGACAGAACCACTTCGTGAGCGCCTACCTTGGTTGCCAGTTCGAGCTTGTCCGCGCTCACGTCGAGTGCGATGACGGTTGCTGCCGAGAGGTGGCGGAGGAGTTGGATGGCGACATGGCCGAGACCGCCGGTACCGATGACGACGGCGTACGAGCCACCGCGAAGTTTCGGCAGTGAACGCTTGATCGCGTGATACGGAGTCAGACCGGCGTCGGTCAGCGGCACCGTCTTGACCGGATCGAGGTCGCCGATCGGGACGAGGTGGCGAGGTGAATCGACGATCATGAATTCGGCCAACGCGCCGGGTGCACCGAGACCAGGAGGATTGATGCCGAGTTCTTTTGCTCGAGAACAGTAGTTTTCGAGTCCTTGCGAGCAGTGCCAACAGCTGCCACAGCCCCAGGGTCCGTAGACGACGACATTGGTTCCGATGTCGAGCCCTTCGACGCCCTCGCCGACGGCGGCGACCCGGCCGGCGCCCTCGTGGCCGAGCGTGAGAGGAAGGCCGTAGGTGTACTGCTCCTCGGGCAGGCTCATGATGAAGTCGTCCGAGTGGCAGACGCCGGCAGCGGTGACTTCCAGGAGCACTTCACCTGGACCGGGCTCGGGTTTGGGAATCTCCGTGAGTTCGGGTTCTGCGCCGATTCTCGTGTACTGGATTGCCTTCATACCGACTCCTTTGTCGTGGTTGGGCCAACCGGTCCTGGCAAATGCGTGGTGTTTAGCCCCGCTAACAAAAGAGTACGCATCTGTGCATGTTCGGTCACGGGATCCGTGACCGAACAGACATGGCGGCTCAGTCGATCCCGCCGCTGCCACTCGGCATCGGGATCTTGACCACCTTGTCGTCGTTCGGACCCGGCTCGCCCGCGGTTTTGTTTATCGTGCTCGCCCACATCAAACCGTCGGATCCGAGTGCCAAACCGCCCAGCTGGCCGTACGTGTCTTTCGCCACTGCCGACGGCGCGGTCGTGACGGCACCTGTTCCTGGATCTGCGGCCAGCGCCGAGATCGCTTTGCCGGCCCCCAGCGCGACAGCTACCACTCCCTGCGCCGCGATGCACCCGCCGACTCCGGGTCGGTCGGGCCACGTCCACGCGGGGGATGTCACCGTGCCGTCGGCGCCGACGCGTTGGAGGCGATCCTCGAGAGTGGTTCGGTCCGTGACCCACGTCGCGATTCCCGGATCGACGCACACGCCGCCGCCGTTTCCGATTCCGGACAGAACAACTTCCGGGCGAGGCGGCGCAGCGTTGGGTGTCAGCGATCGGACCCGCAAGAGTTTCCCCGCCAACGAGGCGGGATCCTGAGCAACCGCGGGGTTTCCGGTATCGCCTGTCAGAACCATGAGCTGGTCCGGGGCCGCGAACTCCAGTGACCCGCCGTTGCCGCTCGCGCCGCGCGGGATTCCACCGAGGACCTCCTTGGCGGTGTCACCCGGAGCGATGCGGACCACCCGGTTGTCCGTTCCGGTGGTGACGTAGGCATAGATCAGGTTGTCTTCGACAAACGTGGGGGAGAGTGCGATGTCGAGCAGGCCGCCGTCACCGCTGCCGTCGACGTCGATCTTGGCTACCTCGACCGGTGTTGTGTTGGGAGCTACCTGCATGATCCGGCCGGTCCGCCGTTCGGCAACCAGTCCGGAGTTCCCGTCCGGGAGTGTGACGAGCCCACCCGTGGTGTCGAGACAGGTTGCGATCACGGCGGTGTCGGCATCCTGACACGGTCCGAGGGGGCCGGTCCGCGGCGCCGGCGGCGTGGTCGACGGCGGCGGGTTCTCCGGCTGCACTTCCGCGCTGGCCTGGTTGGTCGGTTCGGGTGTGAACGGCGAGGCAGTCGATTCGTCGAAGTCGGCGCAACCTGCGAGCAACGATGTCCCGAGCACCAGCGCCAGTGCGCCCAGCGCTGCATGCCTACCCGTAGTCATGCCCAAGACGTTACGTAATGCACGGCAGATGCCGCCACGCCGGACCAAGGTTCCCCGTCGAGTTCGTGAATCGGTCATAGGCTCACCTACGTGACTGACGAGCGAAAAGATCCCAGCGAGTTGTCGGATGCGGACAAGCCGACGGGCAATGTGTCCAGTCCGTATGATTCGCCCACCGAACAATTTCCGACGGTGAGCGCCAAGAATCCGTTGCCGCGGACCGACGACGATCTCGATTTCGGTTCCACGAACGCCAACTCCCTGACCGAACAGATACCGACATACCGAGCACCTGGCGCGGATCAGCCGACCGTGGCTCTCGAGCGTGAGACGGCGTACGACGCTCCGATCGCCGCCGTCCCCACCGCCGAAGCCGTGGCAGGTACAACTGAGTCTCCGCGGGGCCGAGGCACTCTCGACCTCGGGTTGCTTGCACTGCGATTGGCCGTCGGTGGAACTGCGTTGGTGCACGGTCTGCAGAAGTTGACCGGTATCTGGAACGGGCCGGGGCTGAACGGGTTCGAGTCGATGCTGGCGGACGCCGGGTTCCAGCAGGCGAAGTGGATGGCGATACTCGGCGCCGTCGGTGAAGTCGCAGGTGGCGCCCTCCTGATCCTCGGGTTGCTGACTCCCGTTGCGGCAGCGTCGGTTCTGGCGGTGATGATCAATGCGTGGGCGCTGCGTCAGGCGAGCGCACCCGGCCTGGAGTACTTCGCCCCGGCCGGGACCGAGTACGAGATGCTGCTCGGAATCTGTGCGGGCGTCATCATTTTGACGGGACCAGGTCGTATTGCGCTCGACGGTCGTCGTGGCTGGGCAACTCGTCCGTTTATCGGATCGCTCGTGGTTTTGATCCTCGGTATCGCTGCCGGCGTCTGCACCTGGATCTTCCTGAACGGTGCCAATCCGCTCATCTGATACTCGCGCCGTCGAACAAAACGAACCGCCGCTCTCCGAATCGGAGAGCGGCGGTTCGTTTATGAAGGATCAGTCCTTGACGAGTACCGGGTCGGCGTTCGCGGACGGGATGGCGGTTCCGTCCTTGAGTTTGCGACCGAGGACCGACTTGCGGTGACCGTAGGCGAAGTACACGAGCACACCGATGGCCATCCAGACGAGGAACCGGATCCAGGTCTCGACCGAGAGGTTGAGCATCAGCCAACCGCAGGCGAGCACGGCGACGATCGGAACGAACGGCACCAGCGGGACGCGGAATCCGCGCGGCAGGTCGGGGCGGGTGCGGCGAAGGACGATGACACCGACACAAACCAGGACGAAGGCGAACAGCGTTCCGATGTTGACCATCTCTTCGAGCGTGCCCATCGGGAAGAAGGCTGCCAGGACGGCGACGATGCCACCGACGATCAACGTGATGCGCATCGGGATGCCCTTGGCGTTGGTCTTGGCCAGGCTGCGCGGCATGAGGCCGTCACGGGACATGGCGAAGAGGACGCGGGTCTGGCCGAGCATCATGACCATGACAACTGTCGTGAGGCCGGCCAGGCCACCGAAGTTGATGGCGGTTTGTGCCCAACCGATTCCGTTGGCCTCGAATGCGGTTGCGAGGGTGGCGCTGGAATCGCCGACCAGCGGACTGCCGTCCTTGAGTTCGGTGTACTTGACCATGCCGGTCAGTACGAGCGTGACGGCAACGTAGAGAACCGTGACGATGGCGAGCGAGCCGAAGATTCCTCGCGGCAACGACTTCTGCGGGTTCTTGGTTTCCTCGGCGGTGGTGGCGACGACGTCGAAACCGATGAAGGCAAAGAACACGAGGCTGGCTGCGGCGAGCAATCCGTAAGCGCCGTAGCTACTTCCGCCTGCGCCGGTCAGCCAGGAGAACAGGGTCTGATGGATTCCGCTTGCAGAACTCTCGGTTCCTTCGGACGGCGGGATGAAGGGGGAGTAGTTCTCCTTCTTGATGTAGAACGCGCCCACGACGATGACGAGCAGGACTACTGCGATCTTGATCGCGGTGATGATCGCGGAGACTCGCGAGGAAACCTTGGTGCCGATCGCGAGGATCAGCGTGATCGCGCCGATGATGAGCAGAGCGCCCCAGTCGAAGCTGATCGAACCGATGTGGGCGGTGGTGCTTCCGCTGGCCCCGATGACGTTGCCGAGGTACAGCGACCAGCCCTTGCCGACGACGGCGGAGGCGAGAGCGAACTCGAGAATGAGGTCCCAGCCGATGATCCAGGCGGCGAACTCCCCGAACGTGGCGTAGGAGAACGTGTATGCGCTGCCTGCGACGGGGACGGTGGAGGCGAACTCCGCGTAACACAGCGCGGCGAGGCCACAGGCGATGGCAGCGAGAACGAATGCCAGTGAAATGGAGGGTCCTGCGACATTGCCTGCGGTTCGAGCAGTCAGCGTGAAGATGCCTGCGCCGATGACGACGGCGACTCCGAATACCGTGAGGTCCTTCGCGGTCAGTTCCTTCTTGAGCTTTGTCTCAGGCTCGTCGGTGTCCGCGATCGATTGCTCGACGGATTTGGTGCGCCATATGCCGACTCCGGGCATGTATTGCTCCTTGGTTGTTTCCCGTCGACCTTGTGGGTGACGGGCGGTGGCTGACTGTCGTCGTTGTGATGTGCGTCTCAGCGACCTGATGAGGGAACCACTGGTGAGCGCCGTGTGCAAGTCGGCTCGCTCGAACTGACCGAAATGATCACCTGACTGAAAGTCATCCCCCCTCATGTATCTGAATTGATCAGCTGGTGTCTGAAACCCTACGTCCAAGTGAATTCGCTCACGAGCCGGACGCGCGATTCGGTCTGAAATGTCTGATAGCTCATATCGTTCCGTTGGTGCTCCGCGTGTCGCCCGGTTATTCGGTACCTGTCGGTCGGTCTTGCTGTCGATGAGTTGCACTGTCGCTGTACCAGCACGTCCCATTTCACCCGTATCGGGGCGACAGGCGAGAGGACCACCGCGTACCTGGATCCGGTCGAGCGTCCATCACGCGTCGTGGCAGAGTGTGTCGGCAACGGGATGATCGGATTGGGTTGTGGTTCAAGCTCATACAACACCGGAGGAAGTATGGCGTGTTCGGACGCAGTCGGTCCCGCGTTCTTCTCCGAGGTGACATGAACCCGACTCTGTCGACCCTCTGTCGTGGCCCGTTGGCGAGCATTCTCGTGGAGCTGAGTTGGTTGCCGCACGTGCGGCTGCCCGAAAACCTTGTGTGACTGTCACATCGGCTACGGGCGTCTCGAGCCGCACGAGCGCTGACAGAAAAAATCCCCGGCCGAAAAGCGGCCGGGGATTTTTTCGATTCGTGGCAGAACTTACGGAACGTAGCGAACCGCGCCCTTGTCGGCGGACGTCGCCAGAGCGGCGTAGGCGCGCAGTGCTGTCGTCACGGTGCGCTGACGATCGACCGGCTGCCACGGGCGCTCCGAGGCCTCCATCTTCGCGCGTCGCTCGGCGAGGACGTCGTCGTCGACCAGGATCTCGAGCGTGCGCGAGGCGACGTCGATGCGAACCTGATCGCCGTTCTGGACGAGACCGATGATTCCGCCTGCGGCAGCCTCGGGGGAGATGTGACCGATGGACAGCCCGGAGGTTCCGCCCGAGAAACGACCGTCGGTGATCAGCGCGCATTCCTTACCGAGGCCTGCGCCCTTGAGGAAGGCAGTGGGGTGCAGCATTTCCTGCATGCCGGGGCCACCCTTGGGGCCTTCGTAGCGCACGACGAGAACGTCGCCGGCCTTGATCTTCTTCTGCAAGATGACCGAGACGGCTTCTTCTTGGGATTCGACGACGAGCGCCGGGCCCTGGAAGGAGAACAGTTCCTCGTCGATGCCGGCCGTTTTGAGTATTGCGCCGTCGAGTGCGATGTTGCCACGCAGGACAACCAAGCCGCCTTCGACGGTGTAGGCGTTCTCGACGTCGCGGATACAGCCGCCGGCCGCATCGGTGTCGAGGGCAGACCAACGGTTGTCCGTGGAGAACGGTTCGATGGTGCGCACGCCGCCGGGAGCCGCGTGGAAGAGTTCGATTGCCTCGTCGGTTGCCTTGCCGGAGCGGATGTCCCAGTCGTCGAGCCACTGGTCGAAGCTCTTGGTGTGCACGGTGGACACGTCGGTTTCGAGGAGTCCGCCGCGGCGAAGCTCACCGAGCAGGGCGGGGATTCCGCCGGCGCGGTGGACGTCTTCCATGTGGTAGTCCGAGTTGGGAGAGACCTTGGACAGGCACGGAACCTTTCGGCTGATCGCGTCGATGGTGTCGAGGTCGAAGTCGACCTCGCCTTCCTGCGCCGCAGCCAGCGTGTGCAAGACGGTGTTGGTGGAACCGCCCATGGCGACGTCGAGAGCCATCGCGTTGCGGAACGCTGCCGGGGTCGCGATGTTGCGTGGCAGCACCGACTCGTCGCCGTCGCGGTAGTACTTGAGGGCAGCCTCGACCACGGTGGTGCCCGCACGAGAGAAGAGTGCGTGACGAGCCTTGTGAGTTGCCAGCGTGGAGCCGTTGCCCGGCAATGCGAGGCCGAGGGCCTCCGTCAGGCAGTTCATGGAATTGGCGGTGAACATTCCGGAGCAGGACCCGCATGTCGGGCACGCGCTGCGCTCGACCTCGTCGAGGCCCTCGTCGGACACGGCATCGTTGGCAGAGGCGGAGATCGCGGTGATGAGGTCGGTGGGGGCTTGGGCCACGCCGCCGACGACCACTGCCTTACCGGCCTCCATCGGACCGCCGGAGACGAAGACGGTCGGGATGTTGAGACGCATTGCAGCGTTGAGCATGCCGGGAGTGATCTTGTCGCAGTTGGAGATACACACCAGTGCGTCGGCCGTGTGGGCGTTTGCCATGTACTCGACCGAGTCGGCGATGATCTCGCGGCTCGGGAGCGAGTAGAGCATTCCGCCGTGGCCCATTGCGATGCCGTCGTCGACTGCGATGGTGTGGAACTCACGAGCGACGCCGCCGGCCGCACTGATGGCCTCGGCAACGATCTCGCCCACGTTCTTGAGATGCACGTGGCCGGGTACGAACTGGGTGTACGAGTTCGCTACGGCGACGATCGGCTTTCCGAAGTCGGAATCCGTCATTCCTGTGGCGCGCCACAGGGATCGGGCTCCGGCAGCATTACGTCCGATGGTGGTGGTGCGTGACCTCAACGGGGGCATGGGCGTGTTCCTTATGTGATCGTTGCTGGTCCACTCAAATAGAAGCGAGGGCCTTTCAACGCTACTCGCGTGCTACGGGCGCTTCTCTTCGGGCTGGTCCTGTGTGTTCTCGGCGACCTCGGATTCTGCTTCTGCTTCTGCAGCTGCTTCTTCCTCTTCGGCTTCCTTGGCGGCGAAGGCTTCTGCGGCGGATGCGTAGGGATCGGTGATGCGGCCACCGCTGGCGATCGCGATCTCGGGAAGCCTGACGAAGCTGACCGCAGGCAGGGTCACCTCGGTTCCGTCGGTGAGTTCCGCGCGCGCCCAACTCCGCTTCGGGAAGCGGAAACCCTTGACGTCGTCCCAGGCGAGGGTGCGCTTGGAGAACGTCGAGCGGACCTCGAGGCCGTCAGGGCTGACGGTGGTGCGCAGTCGCGCGACGAGATAGACGGCGATGATCGGAAGGATCAGCAACCAGCTGAAGGCGACGGGCCACCCGAAGATCGGGAAGCTGACCGCGAACAGAAGGAACGCGCACGCCATGTAAGCGAGCTGCGAAATGCGGATGACGTGCCGAAGTGGTTTCGGCGTGTGGGATGATTGAGCCGGTGGCACGGGCTGCTGCGAAGTTGACACCTCTACATCTTCGCATTGCAGCCGATGTATCTCAGATTCTGGGACGGTCGACTCACCAAGTTTGCCGTTCGCGACTAGCGCCTCTACTGTCGAGTGCGTGAAACAGAATGAGTTGCTCGTAATCGGCCGGCGCGTCGTCGCCTGAGTCGATTTCTCAACTCACCAGATAACGACGCGCCACCCTCGCTCAGCAGATGCTGACGGGGGTTTTTTGTTGCCCGGAGCCAGAATCAGAGGATTTCCCAGTGAGCGCACCAACAGCACGGCCTCAACCCACGCCGCGCAAGTCAGGGACACCGAGCCCGACAACCGCGGCTGCCGCAACCCAGACGGCCAACCGTCGCCAGCTCCCGCCTGAGCGGGTAACCGGCGCGCAGTCTGTGGTTCGAGCCCTCGAAGAGCTCGAGGTCGACACGGTATTCGGCATTCCCGGCGGTGCCGTGCTCCCGGTTTACGACCCACTCTTCGATTCGGTCAAGGTTCGCCACGTGCTCGTGCGCCACGAGCAGGGTGCAGGCCACGCTGCCACCGGTTACGCCCAGGCGACCGGCAAGGTCGGCGTCTGCATGGCTACCTCGGGTCCCGGTGCGACCAACCTGGTCACGCCGCTGGCCGACGCGCAGATGGACTCCGTTCCGATCGTGGCGATCACCGGACAGGTGGCGCGCTCGCTGATCGGTACCGACGGCTTCCAGGAAGCCGACATCTCAGGCATCACGATGCCGGTCACCAAGCACAACTTCCTGATCACCGACGCGATCGACATCCCGCGCATCATGGCCGAGGCCTTCTACCTCGCGGCCAGCGGTCGCCCCGGCGCCGTCCTGGTCGATATCCCCAAGGACATCCTGCAGTCGCAGACCACGTTCTCGTGGCCGCCGGAGATGCGTCTGCCGGGCTACCGCCCGGTGACCAAGCCGCACGGCAAGCAGGTTCGTGAAGCTGCACGTCTGATCGCCGACGCCAAGTCGCCGGTTCTGTACGTCGGTGGCGGCGTCATCAAGTCCGACTCCTCGCCGGAGCTGCTCGAATTGGCCGAGCTGACCGGTATCCCCGTCGTCACCACGCTGATGGCCCGCGGCGCGTTCCCGGACAGTCACGACCTCAACTGCGGTATGCCGGGAATGCACGGCACCGTTGCCGCAGTCGCCGCTCTGCAGCGTAGCGATCTACTGATCACCCTCGGTGCGCGTTTCGACGACCGCGTGACCGGTCAGCTGAATTCCTTCGCGCCCGACGCCAAGGTCATCCATGCCGACATCGACCCGGCCGAGATCGGCAAGAACCGCTACGCGGACGTCCCGATCGTGGGCGACTGCAAAGAGGTCATCACCGAACTCATCGAGGCGATCCGTGCCGACATGGCCACGGGCACCACGTTCGACCTCACCGAGTGGTGGGCGTACCTGAACGACATCCGTCGTACGTACCCGCTGAGCTACGACCGTCCCACCGACGGTCAGCTGAGCCCGGAGTACGTGATCCAGACCGTCGGCAAGCTCGCCGGACCGGATGCCATCTACTGCGCCGGCGTCGGTCAGCACCAGATGTGGGCCGCGCAGTTCGTCGGCTACGAGAAGCCGCGCACGTGGCTCAACTCGGGCGGGCTCGGCACCATGGGGTACGCGGTTCCCGCAGCCATGGGCGCCAAGATGGGCATGCCCGACACCGAGGTGTGGGCGATCGACGGCGACGGCTGCTTCCAGATGACCAATCAGGAACTCGCAACCTGCGCACTCGAAGGTATTCCGATCAAGGTTGCCCTCATCAACAACGGCAACCTCGGCATGGTGCGCCAGTGGCAGACACTCTTCTACGAAGAGCGCTACTCCAACACCAACCTCGGAACGCACGGCGCCATCCGCATCCCGGACTTCGTGAAGCTCGCAGAAGCATTGGGCTGCCACGGAATTCGTGTCGAGCGTGAAGAAGATGTCGAAGCTGCGATCCGTGAGGCGCAGTCCATCAACGACAAGCCTGTCGTGATCGACTTCATCGTCACCGCCGACGCACAGGTGTGGCCGATGGTCGCTGCCGGAACGAGCAACGACGAAATCATGGCGGCCCGGGGCATCCGGCCGCTGTTCGACGACGACGAGGCAGTTGCCGAGCCCGCCGTCATCCACGAAGCCATGTCACGCGAGCAAGCCGGACCCGCCGCGGGCACAGGGGAGGATCAGAAGTGAGCACCAGTCACACCCTCAGTGTTCTCGTCGAGGACAAGCCAGGCGTGCTGGCTCGCGTCTCCGCACTTTTCTCCCGCCGCGGATTCAACATCGAATCCCTTGCGGTGGGCGGAACCGAGATCCCCGAGATCTCACGTATGACCATCGTCGTCACGGTCGACGAGTTCCCTCTCGAGCAGGTGACGAAGCAGCTCAACAAGCTGATCAACGTCATCAAGATCGTCGAGCAGGACGGTGAAGCATCCGTCGCTCGCGAGCTCGTGCTCATCAAGGTGCGCGCTGATGCAAGCGTGCGCACGCAGGTCATCGAAACGGTGAACCTGTTCCGCGCCAAGGTGATCGACGTCTCTCCGGAGTCCGTCACCATCGAGGCGACCGGTACTCGGTCCAAGCTGGATGCACTGCTGCGGATGCTTGATCCGTACGGTATCCGGGAGATCGTTCAGTCCGGGGTCGTGGCAGTCGGTCGAGGGCCGAAGTCGATCACGGCCACCCGCTAGTACTTTTAGACACGTAAAAATCCAAGGAGAGGTTGAGAACTGTGGCAGTCGAGATGTTCTACGACGACGATGCCGATCTGTCGATCATTCAGGGCCGCAAGGTTGCTGTGATCGGCTACGGAAGCCAGGGCCACGCCCATTCGCTGAGCCTGCGTGACTCGGGCGTCGATGTGCGCATCGGCCTCAAGGAAGGCTCGAAGTCGCGTGAGAAGGCTGAAGAGCAGGGGCTGACGGTCGGTACGCCGGCAGAGGTTTCCGAGTGGGCCGACGTCATCATGGTGCTCGCACCTGACACCGCGCAGGCGAGCATTTTCACCAATGACATCGAGCCGAACCTCAAGGACGGCGACGCGCTGTTCTTCGGTCACGGCCTGAACATTCACTTCGACCTGATCAAGGCTCCGGAGTTCGTCACCGTCGGCATGGTCGCCCCCAAGGGCCCCGGCCACCTGGTGCGTCGTCAGTTCGTCGACGGCAAGGGCGTTCCCGCGCTCATCGCCATCGACCAGGATCCCAAGGGTGAAGGCCAGGCTCTCGCTCTGTCCTACGCCAAGGGCATCGGCGGAACCCGCGCAGGCGTCATCAAGACCACGTTCAAGGAAGAGACCGAGACGGACCTCTTCGGCGAGCAGGCCGTGCTCTGCGGCGGCACCGAGGAACTGGTCAAGACCGGTTTCGAGGTCATGGTCGAGGCCGGCTACGCACCCGAGATGGCGTACTTCGAGGTTCTGCACGAGCTCAAGCTCATCGTCGACCTCATGTACGAGGGTGGCATCGCCCGCATGAACTACTCGGTGTCCGACACCGCTGAGTTCGGTGGATACCTCTCCGGCCCGCGCGTCATCGACGCCGACACCAAGGAGCGCATGAAGGCGATCCTGGCCGACATCCAGTCCGGCGAGTTCACCCGTCGTCTGGTTGCCAACGTCGAGAACGGCAACACCGAGCTCGAGGGCCTGCGCAAGGCCAACGCCGAGCACCCCATCGAGGTCACCGGCAAGAAGCTGCGCGACCTGATGAGCTGGGTCGATCGTCCGATCACCGAAACCGCGTAATTCGCAGTTTCACGCTCCACGTCTCCACTGGCCTGATGCCGCGCCGGTTCAATTACGTTGAACCAGCGCGGCATTGGGCCGGAGTCGTTTTCCGGGTCGTCTGAGTCCGGATTCATATTCCGTCGAGAATTTGCCCGCGAAAGTGTCCACTATGTGGTATTGCCTACCGCGTTGTGGATTCCAAGTGAGCGCGCACTAAACTATCGGTGGTTAAACCACCTTCACACCCACCTAATCAGGGAGTTTGCACGTGAGCCAGCCTGGCCGTCCCGTTGTTCTGATCGCCGACAAGCTCGCGCCGTCCACAGTCGAGGCGCTCGGTGACGGTGTGGAGGTGCGTTGGGTCGACGGACCCGACCGCCCGGCGCTGCTCGCCGCGGTACCCGAGGCCGACGCGATTCTCGTCCGTTCCGCCACTACCGTCGACGCCGAGGTTCTGGCTGCCGGCACCAAGCTGAAGATCATCGGCCGCGCCGGTGTCGGCCTGGACAACGTCGAGATCCCCGCGGCCACCGAGCGCGGCGTGATGGTCGTCAACGCACCGACCTCCAACATTCACTCCGCTGCCGAGCACGCTGTCGCGCTCCTCATGTCGACCGCTCGCCAGATTCCCGCAGCAGACAAGACCCTGCGTGAGAACACCTGGAAGCGAAGCAAGTTCAACGGTGTCGAGATCCTCGGCAAGACCGTCGGTGTCGTCGGACTCGGCCGCATCGGCCAGCTCTTCGCGCAGCGTCTCGCTGCGTTCGAGACCACGATCATCGCGTACGACCCCTACCTGCCCGCAGCGCGCGCAGCGCAGCTCGGCATCGAACTGGTCACCATCGACGAGCTCGTCGAGCGCGCCGACTTCATCTCCGTGCACCTGCCCAAGACCAAGGAAACGGCCGGCCTGATCAACGCCGAGCGCCTCGCCAAGGCCAAGGACGGCGTCATCATCGTCAACGCCGCTCGCGGTGGTCTGATCGACGAAGATGCGCTCTACGACGCACTCGTCTCCGGCAAGGTCCGAGGCGCCGGTCTCGACGTGTTCAGCACCGAGCCGTGCACCGATTCCAAGCTTTTCGAGCTCGACAACGTCGTTGTCACCCCGCACCTCGGAGCATCGACGTCCGAGGCTCAGGACCGCGCAGGTATCGACGTGGCCAAGAGTGTTCTCCTCGCTCTGGCAGGCGAATTCGTTCCCGAGGCTGTCAACGTCTCCGGCGGCCCCGTGGGCGAAGAAGTTGCTCCGTGGCTCGAGCTCGTCCGCAAGCTCGGTCTCCTCGCTGCGACGTTGTCGCCCGAAGCTGTGCAGACCGTGCAGGTTGTCGCCACCGGCGAGCTGTCTGCCGAAACCGTCGACATCCTCGGCCTGGCTGCACTGCGCGGCGTGTTCTCCGCCAGCAGCGATGAGGCTGTCACGTTCGTCAACGCTCCGGCACTGGCCGAGCAGCGCGGCGTGACCGTGTCGGTCGAGAAGCACTCCGAGGCTCTTGCTCACCGCAGCGCGGTCGAGGTGCGTGCAGTTGCCGCCGACGGCACGGTCACGTCGGTCACGGGCGCACTCACCGGTCTGCAGCAGGTCGAGAAGATCGTCAACATCAACGGACGCAGCTTCGACCTGCGCGCCGAGGGCCACAACATCGTCGTTCACTACAGCGATCGCCCGGGCGTTCTCGGTGTCCTCGGCACCGTCCTCGGAAACGCGGGCGTCGACATCCTCGCAGCAGCACTGAGCCAGGATGCCGAAGGCGAAGGCGCAACTGTCATCTTGCGCGTCGATCGCGTCGTCGGTGACGCCGAGGTCGAGGCAATCGTCTCGCAGCTCGACGCTCGCGTCGCCCAGGTCGACCTTTCCTGATTGTTTTTGCTGTGCGCCTTTATCAACCGCCCGCGGTTGATAAAGGCGCACAGTTCTACTGAGATGAGGACTCCATGAAGCTTGCGGTCATTCCGGGTGACGGAATCGGCGTCGAGGTCACTGCCGAGGCGCTCAAGGTGCTCGGCAAGTTGGTTCCGGATCTGGAAACCACCGAATACGATCTCGGTGCCCGTCGCTACAACGCCACCGGCGAGTTGCTCCCGGCGGACGAGCTGGACCAGATTCGTCAGCACGACGCAATTCTGTTGGGCGCCATCGGTGATCCGCGGATCGTCGCACCCGGCATCCTCGAGCGTGGTCTGCTGCTGAACATGCGCTTCCAGCTCGATCATCACGTGAATCTTCGTCCCGCACAGCTGTATCCGGGTGCGCTGTCGCCGTTGGCGGCCCAGCCGGAGATCGACTTCGTCGTGGTTCGTGAAGGCACCGAGGGTCCGTACACCGGAAACGGTGGAGCGATCCGCGTCGGCACCGATCACGAGATCGCAACCGAGGTGTCGATCAATACCTGGTTCGGTGCCGAGCGCGTGGTGCGTTACGCATTTGCCTTGGCGCAGACCCGGTCCAAGCACCTCACCTTGATTCACAAGACCAACGTGCTCTCCAACGCGGGCGCAATCTGGACGCGTGCAATCGAGACCGTCGGTGCCGAGTTCCCGGACGTCGAAACCGCGTACTGCCACATCGACGCGGCCACGATCTACATGGTCACCGACCCGTCGCGCTTCGACGTGATCGTCACGGACAACCTCTTCGGTGACATCATCACCGACCTCGCCGGCGCCGTAACCGGTGGCATCGGTTTGGCCGCAAGCGGAAACATCGACGCGTCGGGTACCAATCCGTCGATGTTCGAGCCCGTTCACGGCAGTGCTCCGGACATCGCAGGCAAGGGGATCGCCGACCCCACTGCCGCGATCCTCTCGGCCGCACTGCTTCTTCGCCATCTCGGACGCGAGGACGACGCCGCTCGGGTCGAGGCTGTGGTCGCTGCCGACCTGGCTACCCGCGGCGAAGGTCCCATCTCCACAACGGAGATCGGCGACCGGATCACTGCAGCGCTGTAAGGAATTCTTTCACGAGACTGACGCGCGTGAGCCTTTCGGCTTGCGCGCGTCAGTCGTTTCCGGCACCCCGATAGACTGGCCGGCATGCGTCTTGGTCGAATTGCCAGTCCCGATGGTGTTGCGTTCGTCAGTATCGAAGGTGAAGAGGATGCCCTCGTCGCCAAGGAAATTGCGGAGCACCCGTTCGGGAACCCCACATTTACCGGCCGAAGTTGGCCGCTCGCCGATGTTCGTCTGCTGGCTCCGATTCTCGCCAGCAAGGTGATCTGCATCGGCAAGAATTATGCAGATCACATCGCGGAGATGGGCGGAGAGGCTCCCGCGGACCCCGTGATCTTCCTCAAGCCAAACACGTCCATAGTTGGCCCGGGTGCCCCGATCGTCTTGCCTCCCACCTCGAACGAGGTGCACTTCGAGGGTGAACTCGCGGTCGTCATCGGTCAACCGTGCAAGGACGTTCCGGCGGCGAAGGCGTTGAGCGTGGTCCTCGGTTACACGATCGCCAACGACGTGTCGGCGCGAGATCATCAGCGTCACGACGGGCAGTGGACGCGCGCGAAGGGCCACGACACTTTCTGCCCACTCGGCCCCTGGATCGAAACCAGTCTGGATGCGTCCGACGTCGATATCAAGACCGAGGTGAACGGCCAGGTCAAGCAGGACAGCAGCACGGCTTTTCTCCTCCACGACATTCCGAAGATCATCGAGTGGATCTCGGCGGTGATGACTCTCTTGCCTGGCGACGTCATCCTCACCGGCACCCCCGCCGGAGTAGGCCCGATCGTCGACGGCGATTCCGTGTCGGTCACGGTCTCGGGGATCGGCACGCTCACGAACCCGGTGACCGCCAAGAGCTGATCTGACCCGGTTCGTTCAGTCACGCGACTACGGAGGCCCCATCCAACCGGATGGGGCCTCCGTCGTGGTGTGAGGTCGAGAGGTGTCTGTCGCAGAAAAGTTGCAAGATGGTAACTATCGCCAGTGGATTGATCGGGATTGCCAACCGACTCGAAGAAATCAGGCTCCGGGACTGACCTGCGGGTTTCATGACCCAGGCGAAGCTTCGCCTCTGATCCTCCTGGCGTTATGTCGGATTTGGCCAGGTTGGGAGAGTTCGCCATACGGTTTGCTGTCGCGGCCCGTAACAGACCAAATTCCCTGAAATGTAACGCTGAGCAGTAGGGTGACCGATAACTGGATAGAAGCCGATGGGGCAATCGAGTGGATTGCGCAGAAACGTGGTGATACATGACGACCTTCGCGGAAGCCTCCCGGACAGCGGCAGGGCAAGCGCGGAACGGGCAGCGGCCGGTGTGGCGAGACAAGAAGCGCTACCTGTGGCCACTGGGTTTGCTGGTTCCTCTCAGCCCGTTCGCTGCGTGGTTCCTGGTCGACAAATTCAGTCTCGGGCTCTTCTGGGCCATCGGGGCGTGGCTGATCGTCATCGTCATTCCCCTGATCGATCTCCTGGCGGGCGAGGACGGCAACAGCCCACCGGACGAAGCGATCCCTGAATTGCAAGAGGATCGTTTCTACCGCTGGTGCACGTACTTGTTCCTGCCCCTCCAATACGTCGGGCTGGTGTTCGTCGCGTGGTGCTGGGTGAACGCGCCGATGGCGGCGGGGGAGAAGTTCGCGCTCGCGATGACTGCCGGCGTGGTTGCCGGTGTGGGGATCAACGCGGCGCATGAATTGGGGCACAAGAGTGAGAAGCTCGAGAAGTGGCTCGCGAAAGTAGCGCTCGCGCAGTCCTTCTACGGCCATTTCTACGTCGAACACAACCATGGTCACCACGTCCGCGTCGCGACGCCGGAGGATCCGGCCAGCTCACGGTACAAGGAAAACTTCTGGTTCTTCTTGCCTCGCAGCGTCATCGGCGGCCTGCGCTCGGGATGGCGGATCGAAAGCGCTCGTCTGAGGCGTCAGCGGAGACGGACGTGGAGTTACCGCAACAACATCCTGAACGCGTGGGCGATGAGTGTGGTTCTGTTCGGCAGTCTGATCGCCGCGTTCGGCTGGGAAATTGCGCCGTGGCTCGCCGTTCAGGCAATTGCAGGCTTCACGTTCCTCGAGACCGCCAACTATCTCGAGCATTACGGCTTGCTACGTGCGAAGCGGCCTGACGGCTCGTACGTCCGGTGCTCGCCCGAGGACAGCTGGAACAGCGACCACGTCGTCAGCAATCTGTTCCTCTATCAACTTCAGCGTCACAGCGACCATCACGCGAATCCGCGTCTGCGGTACCAGAGCCTGCGAAGTGCGGCCGAAGCGCCGCAACTTCCAGCGGGTTACGCAGTCATGATCGTCTGCGCGTGGGTGCCGCCGCTGTGGCGAAAGGTCATGGACAAGCGACTGCTGGCCTACTACGACGGCGACATGACACGCATCAACGTCCTGCCGGGTAAGTGATCGGCCGGATGGAGGAAGCGCTGCCGGACTAACCTGTAGTACGACCATCCATCATCGCCGAGCCAAGTGAGCCATGACCAACAGCGAAGTACGCGTCCGTTTCTGTCCGTCACCCACCGGAACCCCGCACGTGGGTTTGGTGCGCACCGCCTTGTTCAACTGGGCATTCGCACGACACCACGGCGGCACATTCGTGTTCCGTATCGAAGACACCGATGCGCAGCGCGACAGTGAAGAGTCCTACCAGGCCATCCTCGACGCCCTCCGCTGGTTGGGGCTCAATTGGGACGAAGGCCCGGAGGTCGGTGGGCCGCACGCACCGTATCGCCAGTCCGAGCGTCGCGACCTGCATCTCGACGTCGTTGCCAAGTTGCTGGCCGCGGGCGAGGCCTACGAGTCCTACTCGACCAACGAGGAGGTCGAAGCGCGACACAAGGCGGCCGGACGCGATCCGAAGCTCGGATACGACAACTTCGATCGCGAGCTCAGCGACGAGCAGCGCGCTGCCTATATCGCCGAGGGGCGCAAGCCCGTCGTCCGCCTCCGGATGCCCGATCATGATCTGACCTGGAACGACCTGGTGCGGGGCGAGACCACGTTCAAGGCAGGCACCGTTCCGGACTTCGCGCTGACTCGCGGCAACGGCATTCCGCTGTACACCTTGGTCAACCCGGTCGACGACGCGTTGATGAAGATCACCCATGTACTGCGCGGCGAAGATCTTCTGTCCTCGACTCCGCGTCAGCTCGCGTTGTACGAGGCATTGATTCGTATCGGTGTCGCCGATTTCACACCGTCGTTCGGGCACTTGCCTTTCGTGATGGGTCAGGGCAACAAGAAGCTTTCCAAGCGCGATCCCGAGTCCAACCTCTTCATCCACCGCGATCGGGGCTTCATTCCCGAGGGATTGCTGAACTACCTGGCTCTGCTCGGGTGGAGCATCGCCGACGATCACGATGTCTTCTCGCTCGACGAGATGGTTGCGGCCTTCGACGTCTCCAAGGTCAACTCCAATCCTGCCCGCTTCGACCAGAAGAAGGCCGACGCGATCAATGCCGAGCACATTCGTCTGCTCGAGCCGGCCGACTTCGCCGGTCGTCTGAAGTCGTTCCTGGTGGAGCACGGACACATCGGCGCCGACGTCGACGAAGCCACGTTCACTGTTGCGGCGGACCTCGTGCAGACGCGCATCGTCGTCCTGTCCGACGCGTGGGATCTGCTGAAATTCCTGTTCGTCGACGAGGCGTCGTTTGCTCTCGATCCGGCCGCGGCGGCAAAGAACTTGAAGGAAGATGCCGGTCCGGTTCTGGACGCGTCTCTTGCGGCGCTCGATGCCATCTCAGAGTGGTCGGCGGCCAGTATCGAGGAAGCACTCAAGAAGGCCCTCATCGAGGATCTGGAGCTCAAACCGCGTAAGGCCTTCGCTCCGGTTCGGGTCGCGATCACGGGCTCTCACATCAGCCCTCCGCTGTACGAGTCGATGGAATTGCTCGGTCGTGAGGTCTCGCTCGCTCGGTTGCGCGCCGGT
Organism: Rhodococcus sp. MH15; assembly: GCF_019266045.1. Taxonomy (NCBI): domain Bacteria; kingdom Bacillati; phylum Actinomycetota; class Actinomycetes; order Mycobacteriales; family Nocardiaceae; genus Rhodococcus; species Rhodococcus sp. MH15. The sequence continues at coordinate 829,161 of NZ_LPNP01000061.1, read as the reverse complement.
AGGGCAGCGGTAACCGCCTAGATCGGACGGTCTTCCGGCCGAAAATGAAGCAAAAACCTCCTGTGACCATACGATTTGGTATTTGGGGCAGGGGTACTGGTAATCTTCTTTTCGGCCGGAGACGAGCCGCCGAGCACAACAGCGAAGCGGATCGAGCAAGGCTGGTGAGCAAGACCTTGGGGTATGGTGTAATTGGCAACACAGCGGTTTCTGGTACCGCCATTCTAGGTTCGAGTCCTGGTACCCCAGCGGAAATCCGGTCGATTTTGTGGCCGGACTCAGACAAGCTAAGCTTGCTGAGCATCCAAGAGTAAGACTGAAATACCACGTTTAAAAGCGTGTCCTGGCCCCGTCGTCTAGCGGCCTAGGACGCCGCCCTCTCAAGGCGGTAGCGCGGGTTCGAATCCCGTCGGGGCTACAAAGGAAAGACCCTCCGATCATTGATCGGGGGGTCTTTTCGTATGTGCGGGAAATGTATCCGGCGATGCGAAAAACGATCACCCCCAGTCGAATTCGACTGGGGGTGATCGTCATCTCACTCTGTTGTCCGCGATCGGTTATCCGCTCTTACGGCGGAACTCTCGCTTGTGATCGGCCGGGCCATGCGTGTTGTGGACCTTGGACTGTCCGTCGCGATGGTCGGTCGATTTGGCGTTCTGATGATTCTTCCGTTCGAGGGCCTCACGGAACTTTCGTTTGGTTTCCTCCGATTGGGATTCGGGTTCGGACGGGGTGTTGCTGTCGAGATCGCTCATATGCTCACTCCTTGTTGTTGGGCCTGTTGGTGAAACTACGCCGGCCCGAATTCGATTGCTCGTGATTTTTCCGCTCACGAATCTCAGGGCTGCGGCGGCGGTGCGGTAGAGCCGGAAAGAGGCATCGCAGGCATCCCGAGCTTGCGGTGATCCCACGAACGAGTTCGATCGGGAACGAACCGTACCGCGACGCGCTTGTGGAGCATCGCGTCGACGGCCGGGCGGAGATCGTCGGTGTACGGGCCCGTGTACCGCTCCCAGACGCTGATTCCCACAGCGAAGAGGGCTTCCGGATCTTCGACGATGACCCCGGTACCCTCCATCGAGACTCCTCGGAGCGTGTCGTACGTCTGACCGTCTTCGATCAGGACGGACATTCGGGCGTCCCGGCGAAGATTGACGGCCTTCTGCGACTTGGCTTTGGTCTCGAACCAGATTTCGCCGTCGACTATCGCGAACCACATCGCGATCAGGTGAGGCATTCCGTCGGCGCTCAACGTCGCCATCGTTGCCGTACGGCTCTTTTCGACGAAGCTCGAGATTTCGGCCTCGGTCATCGTGATCTGACTACGCTGCTTTCCTGCCATGGTCGCGTCGTACTCCTACGTGCTCGAGGATCTGAAGGCCTTACTGTGTCACGAATTACAGACGCTTGTGGAGCGCTTCGGCAGCTGCGAGAAGGTCCGCCGCCCAGCGGGCTCCCGGTCGTCTACCCATCCGATCGATGGGGCCGGAGACCGAAATCGCGGCAATGACAGCGCCTGCCGAGTCTCGGACGGGAGCCGCGACGCTGGCGACACCGGGCTCACGTTCGGCCGCGCTCTGTGCCCAGCCGCGCCGGCGAACCTCGAGGAGCACTCGTTCGCCGAACGACGCATCGGCGAGGACGGTCCGTTGGGTTTGTGGATCTGCCCATGCGAGAAGGACCTTGGCGCCGGATCCGGCGTTCATCGGCAGTCGGGCTCCGACGAGCACCGTGTCACGCAGGCCGGTCGGTGGTTCCATCGACGCGACGCAGATGCGTTGTGTGCCTTCGCGACGGTACAGCTGGACGCTTTCGCCGGTGATTTCGCGAAGGCGGGGGAGGATGAGTCCGGCCGCAGCAATGAGTGGATCATTAGCGGTGGCAGCGAGTTCGGCGAGTCCGGGCCCTGGGCACCACTGACCGTCCGAGTCGCGAGTGAGGAGTCGATGGACTTCGAGACCGACGGCGAGTCTATGGGCGGTCGCGCGCGGCAAACCGGTTCGTGCACAGAGTTCGGTGAGGCTGCACGGTTCCTCAGCTACTGCATGAAGCACGCCCATTGCTTTGTCCAGGACGCCGATGCCGCTATGCTGTCTCATAGGTCGATACCAGTTTCTCGCATAGTGGGATGCTACCGCATTTCCTGGAGGGATAGCGCATTTCCTCGGGACAGTCTGCATCTGCTGTGAAGGCTGGGGACCTACTTCACGCGCGGCGGGCCAGCCCGTAGTCCGCCGACGCGAGGCTACGTACAGAGGTGGAAGACATGGCACAGAAAGCACGCACTCTCGCCGAGAAGGTGTGGGACGACCACGTTGTCGTGAAAGGGGAGGGGCAGGATCCCGACCTCATCTACATCGATCTCCACCTCGTTCACGAAGTGACGAGCCCCCAGGCATTCGACGGACTTCGCCTGGCGGGACGCCAGTTGCGCCGTCCCGATCTGACGATCGCCACCGAAGACCACAACGTTCCGACGATCGACATCGACAAGCCGATCGCAGATCCCGTGTCCAAGACTCAGGTCGACACCTTGCGCCGAAATTGCGAGGAGTTCGGAGTTCGCTTGCACCGCATGGGCGATCTCGATCAGGGCATCGTGCATGTGGTCGGACCGCAGCTCGGCCTGACGCAGCCCGGAACCACCGTGGTGTGCGGCGACAGTCATACGTCGACGCACGGCGCATTCGGTGCGCTCGCAATGGGAATCGGCACCAGCGAGGTCGAGCATGTGATGGCAACGCAGACATTGTCGTTGCGCCCCTTCAAGACCATGGCGATCACGGTCGACGGCGAGCTGCCTCCCGGCGTCACGAGCAAGGACTTGATCCTCGCAGTCATCGCCAAGATCGGCACCGGCGGCGGCCAGGGCTACGTACTGGAGTACCGCGGCGAGGCCATTCGCAAACTGTCGATGGAAGCTCGTATGACCATCTGCAACATGTCGATCGAGGCCGGAGCCCGCGCGGGCATGATCGCACCGGACGAGACCACTTACGAGTTCATCAAGGGCCGTCCGCATGCACCGTCCGGCGCAGAGTGGGACGAAGCCGTCGCCGCGTGGGAGTTGCTCAAGACCGACGAGGGCGCGGAATTCGACAACGAGGTTCACATCGACGCAAGCGCATTGACGCCTTTCGTCACGTGGGGAACCAATCCGGGACAGGGTGCGCCGCTCGGCGACCGTGTGCCTGATCCCGAACTGATCGTCGACGAGAGCGAGCGTCAGGCAGCCGAGAAGGCGCTCACCTACATGGGTCTCGACGCCGGTATGCCGCTTCGGGATGTTTCTGTCGACACCGTGTTCGTCGGTTCGTGCACCAACGGACGCATCGAAGACCTGCGCGCAGTGGCGGAGGTGCTCGAGGGTCGCCATGTGGCAGAGGGCGTTCGGATGCTCATCGTTCCCGGCTCGATGCGGGTGCGGGCTCAAGCCGAAAGCGAAGGTCTCGGTGAAATCTTCACAGCGGCAGGGGCTGAATGGCGCCAGGCCGGTTGCTCGATGTGCTTGGGAATGAACCCTGACCAGCTTGCTCCCGGCGAGCGTTCGGCATCGACGTCCAACCGGAATTTCGAAGGCCGACAGGGTAAAGGTGGCCGGACCCATCTGGTTTCCCCGCTCGTCGCGGCTGCCACGGCGGTCCGCGGAACGCTCTCGGCACCGGCCGATCTGGTCTGACCCACTTACCATCTCGAGGAGAATTTCGATGGAATCCTTTACCACGCACAAGGGTATCGGCGTCCCGCTGCGACGCTCGAATGTCGATACCGACCAGATCATCCCTGCCGTGTACCTGAAACGGGTGACGCGCACCGGATTCGAGGACGGACTGTTTGCAGGCTGGCGTACCGACCCCAACTTCATTCTCAATCTGGCTCCGTACGACAAGGGAAGTGTCCTCGTGGCCGGTCCCGATTTCGGCACGGGCTCTTCGCGTGAGCATGCCGTGTGGGCTCTCTCCGACTTCGGATTTCGGGTCGTCATCGCATCCCGGTTCGCCGACATCTTCCGCGGAAACGCCGGAAAAGCCGGTCTCGTAGCGGCACAGGTCGAGCAGAGCGACGTCGAATTGCTCTGGAAGTTGCTCGAAGAGCAGCCCGGACTGGAATTGACAGTAGATCTCGAGAATCGGACCGTCAGCGCCGGAACTACGGTGGTGCCGTTCAATATTGACGACTACACACGGTGGCGTCTGCTGGAGGGTCTCGACGACATCGGACTGACATTGCGGCAGGTAGACGCGATTTCCGAGTTCGAAAAGTCAAGGCCTTCATGGAAACCGACTACCCTTCCAGCCCGAATTTCGCAGGGCTGAACCGAAATCCGCAACTCCGCGCGGGAAGAGAAATAGGTCACCATTTCGCAGTCACGTTGAATGAGAATTGGCGTGGCACATAGACTCTTGCCGTTATCAGGTTTACCGTGGTTCTCAGTCGGTCCGACGGTGGACCACAATTAGCGGAGGAATTTCAATGAACAAGGCAGAGCTCATCGATGTTCTGACTGAAAAGCTGGGTTCGGACAGGCGCACAGCGACCGACGCAGTGGAGCACGTCGTGGACACCATCGTCCGCGCCGTCCACCGTGGCGAGAGCGTGACCATCACCGGCTTCGGAGTCTTCGAGCAGCGTCGTCGTGCAGCACGTGTTGCACGCAACCCGCGTACGGGCGAGACCGTCAAGGTCAAGCCGACGTCGGTTCCGGCTTTCCGTCCGGGTGCGCAGTTCAAGGCTGTTATCGCTGGTGGACAGAAGCTTCCGGCCACCGGCCCGGCAGTCAAGCGTGGCGTAGCAGCACCGGCCACCAAGGCTGCAGCCAAGAAGGCTGCTGCCAAGAAGACCGCAGCCAAGAAGGCTCCGGCCAAGAAGGCTCCGGCCAAGACCGCAGCCAAGAAGACGGTTGCCGCGAAGGCTCCCGCCAAGAAGGCTCCGGCCAAGACCGCAGCCAAGAAGACGGTTGCCGCGAAGGCTCCCGCCAAGAAGGCTCCGGCCAAGACCGCAGCCAAGAAGACGGTTGCCACCAAGGCTCCCGCCAAGAAGGCTCCGGCCAAGACCGCAGCCAAGGCTCCGGCCAAGAAGGCTCCGGCCAAGAAGGCCCCCGCCAAGACCGCAGCCAAGAAGGCTCCGGCCAAGAAGGCTCCGGCCAAGCGCGCAAAGTAGTCGCGTTCGGGTGAAAAACCCGATGCCGTAAGACAAAGAGGTGCAGCCGCGGATCAGATCCGCGGCTGCACCTCTTTTTTGCTGTCTGGGAGAAGTGTGAATTCTCCTGTGTTTCAGTGCTTTGCAAAACTACCGAATCGAGCTGGGTGTCGGTTGGTCCAAATCCCTCAGGAGTTGGCGACTTTGGGGAGCGGGCTGTCGAGGTGATCCGCGGCTACCAGACGGCCGTCGAGGAACGAGAGCACCCAAGTGCTCGCCTTACGGTTGCGCGCCGAGGGCAGTGTTACACCGGCCGTATCAGCCCACCAGCGCATCAAATCGGGGATGACGCCTCCTTGGCTGCAGATTACGGGAGTGCCCTCCAGCGCGGCGATCTGCAGCGCACGCGCCCTGGCGGCGTCGGGATCGGCCTCGTAACCTTCTTCGGTCAGAAGAGGTTCCGTCGAAATCTCTACACCCAATGCCTCCGCCAATGGCATCACAGTGTCGATGCAGCGCGTACGGTCAGCCGCGAAAACCGAATCGGCTCCGAAGATTTTCAGCTGTTCGACCAAGGCGGCGGATTGCTCTTTGCCCTTGGCGTCGAGTGGACGCACATTGTCGTCGCCCTTGTATCGCTTACGGCTTCCAGCTTTTGCGTGGCGGACGAGTAATACCGTTTTCGTGTCAGGCCGAAGGGAAACGAAGCGGCGAAGAATCATTCGATCCATCGGGTAGGAAAGATGATCGGCTACCTCGGTGACCGGAAGCCAATAGAGAACATCCACTTCGCTATTCGGCCCGAAATCTCCGTCCACTGCTTCGGCCGACCAGTATTCGACCCGTTTGAGTTTGCGATGTCCCGGGATCGGGTACGTCACGCCACCGAGGTGCCTTCCGAAACGTCCAGTGATCGAGGTCTCTTCGCGGACCTCGCGAACTGCTGCGGTCAAGAAGGTCTCGCCGGGATCGAGCTTTCCTTTGGGGAATGACCAGTCGTCGTACTTCGGTCGATGTACGACGGCGATCTCGATGGCGGAAGGATCCTGAGGAGCCTTCCGCCACAGAACCGCGCCTGCGGCAAAGATGTTGGCTTTGACCGGCTTGTCGCTCATTGTGTGATCCGAGCCCGTCAAGACCCGCTGGCGGTGCGGCTGCGCATCAACGACTGTTGATGCTCACGTACGTCCTCACCGCGTTCGGGGGCAGCGACCCAACTCCCGTCCGGATGCAGTACCCAGCAGCGAGTTCGGGGATCGAGCGCGGAGTCGAAGATGTCACCGAGTTGCTTCGACAGTTTCGGGTCCTTGACCTGCACCATGACCTCGACGCGGCGATCGAGGTTGCGGTGCATCATGTCTGCGCTGCCGATCCAGAATTCGTCGGCCGAGCGGAAATGGAACATTCGCGAGTGTTCGAGGAAGCGTCCGAGAATGGAACGTACTTCGATGTTTTCGCTGAGGCCGGGAACGCCCGGCTTGAGCGCGCAGATTCCGCGGACCACTATCTCGACGGGGATACCGGCCTTGGATGCGCGGTACAATGCGTCGATGACCTGCTCGTCGACCAATGCGTTGGCCTTCAAGCGGATACCGGCATCGCGGCCTGCGAGCTTGTGAGCGATCTCGTTGTCGATCCGCTCGATGATCCCGCGGCGAACCCCGTACGGCGCTACGAGAAGGTTGCGGTAGCTCGTCTTTCGGGAGTATCCGGTCAGCGAGTTGAAGAGGTCGGTGAGGTCTGCACCGATCTCCGGTGCTGCGGTGAGCAATCCGACGTCCTCGTACATGCGCGCGGTCTTCGGGTTGTAGTTGCCCGTGCCGATGTGGCAGTAACGACGAATGGTCGAGCCCTCTCGCCTGACGACGAGGCACGTCTTGCAGTGAGTCTTGAGACCGACGAGACCGTAGACGACGTGAACGCCGGCCTGCTCGAGTTTGCGTGCCCACTTGATGTTGGCCTGCTCGTCGAAGCGGGCCTTGATCTCCACCAGCGCGACAACCTGCTTGCCGGCTTCGGCGGCGTCGATCAGTGCGTTGACGATGGGGGAGTCGCCGGAAGTGCGGTACAGGGTCTGCTTGATCGCGAGCACCTGGGGGTCGGCGGCGGCCTGTTCGATGAAGCGTTGAACGCTTGTGGAAAACGAGTCGTATGGGTGGTGGACGAGCACGTCGCCTTCGCGCAGGGTCGAGAACACGCTCTTCGGAGTCTCGCGTTCACCGAACGCCGGATGCGTCGCCGGGACGAACGGAGCGTCTTTGAGAGCCGGGCGGTCGACGGCGTAAACCTGCCAGAGGCAGGACAAGTCGAGGAGACCGGAAACCTCGATCACGTCGGCCGGATCGACGTCGAGTTCACGCAGAAGCAGTTCGAGCATGTGCTCGGTCATGTCGTCGGCAACTTCGAGGCGGACGGGTGAACCGAAACGACGACGCGCCAATTCACGTTCGAGTGCCTGCAGCAGATCCTCGTCCCGATCTTCTTCGACCTCGAAATCGGCGTTGCGTGTGATTCGGAAAGCGTGATGTTCGACGATTTCCATTCCAGGGAACAGCACGTCCAGATGAGCCGAAATCAGTTCTTCCATCGGGAGGAAAGAATCGATGGTGGACGAAGATGTCGTGCTCTTGACTCGCACGAACCGGCCGACGTTGTCGGGAACCTTGACGCGAGCGAAGTGTTCGCCGCGGGTGACGGAGTCCTTCACTGTCACGGCGAGGTTGAGGCTCAGTCCGCTGATGTAGGGGAACGGGTGAGCGTGATCGACTGCCAACGGCGTCAGTACCGGGAAGACCTGCTCGTGGAAATGCGCCGAGAGTCGGCCGTGATCGTCGGCGCTGAGGTCGGCCCATCGAACGATTGAAATGCCTTCTGCCGCCAGGGCAGGGCGGACCGAGTCGAGAAACACGTGCGCGTGCTTGTCGGCGAGTTCCTGGGTGCGACGCGCGATGAGCGCCAATTGTTCGCGTGGGGAGAGGCCGTCGGCGGACCTGACCGACAGTCCCGTCTCGTCGCGGCGCTTGAGTCCGGCGACCCGGACCATGAAAAATTCGTCGAGATTGGAAGCGAAGATGGCGAGGAACTTTGCGCGTTCGAGCAACGGCAGTGACTCGTCGGCGGCCAATGCGAGAACACGGGCATTGAAATCGAGCCAGCTGAGTTCGCGGTTGAGGTAACGATCCTCGGGAAGTCCGACGAGCAATTCGGGTAGCTCTGCCTTGGTAGCTGCAGGGGGAGCGCCCGGGATGTTGGTGGCGACCGCGACGGCCTGAGATCGCGGCGAGGTGGCCGCGCCGTTCTCGTGGCGGCCGGAGCTGTGGTCTCCGTCCGACTGGTCTTCGGAAATACGGTTTTCGAGTGCTTCGCCATTGCTCACTCGTCGATCATCCCCCACAATCGCGCGGTCCGACAATCGATGAAAGAAAATTCATCGACTGTTCGACGGCGTGGCCTTGAGTCTGGTCAACGAAGCCGATGTCGCGGGGCCTACTCCCAGTGCTCTCACAGTGCCGAGATCGGCATGGGTGTCGACGTCGGTGCGCAGTCCCGGCCATTGGCCATTGAGTGGACGAGCACCTGAATTGGCATGTCCAAGTGCGGATTCCGGCCCGAACCGAGGGTCGAGTGCGCTTTCGCCGCACGCAAACAATGCGGAAGTGCCGGTGCCGTGGTGATCGACGACGACTGAACGTCCGCCGCTTCGGGCCGCGGCCACGGCCTCCGTCAGTTCGCTCGGTTGCATCGCGGGCAAGTCCGCTTGCAGCACAACGAGGTCGACCACTCCGCGCTTGGCTCGGATATCGGCGGCCGCTGCACTCAACGCCGCGTTGAGGGTTTCCTCCGTGCGCGGTGTTGCGCCGTTGGTTCGGGCGGCGTCGGGAGCTGGATCGGCGTAGACCGTCACGCCTACGGAATATGCAAGGGCGGCAACGGTGGGGTCCGGGGTGACCACTGTGACGCTGTCGATGGCCGAGACGGCTGCAACTGTGGCGAGGGTGTCGTGAAGCATGGCCAACACGAGGTCTGCACGCGCGTCCGAGTCGAGTTCGCCCGCGAGGCGGGACTTGGCCGATCTCAAGGACTTGACGGCCACTATCGCATGCATGGGGCGTTCGATCTCCGTGCGCGCATGCGGTGTCTCCACGGCGTGTGGGTACGGGGGTTCCGCGCTGTCCATCCCTCGATCTTGCCAGTCATCACGCTCGGTGTCCGCGGCTGCCCACCGCAGTGCACCACAGGCGATACTCTGTGCAGACGATTTTTCTGGCGGCGACCCGCTTCGCCGGGTAGACGGGGTGAGCGTGTGAGTAAGGCAGCTGTATTGGGCGCAGGTTCGTGGGGAACGGCGTTGGCGAAGGTGATGGCCGAGGCCGGAACCGACGTGACGATGTGGGCCAGGCGTGAAGAGGTCGCGAAGCGCATCGACACCACGCACGAGAACAGCGACTATCTGCCAGGCATTGCTTTGCCTTCGTCGATTCGCGCGACCCACCACCACGAGGAGGCGATGGCAGGTGCTGACTTCATCGTGCTGGCGGTTCCCTCGCAGTCGCTACGAGCAAACCTGGAGCAGTGGAAAGGCTCGATCGGACCCGATGCGACTCTGCTGAGTCTGGCCAAGGGAATCGAGACCGGGACGCTCATGCGCATGAGCCAGGTCATCGTGTCGGTGACCGGCGTGGAACCGGGGCGCGTCGCGGTGCTCTCGGGCCCGAACCTTGCACACGAGATCGCCGGCGGGCAGCCCGCGGCGACGGTGATCGCCTGTTCGGATTCCTCGCGTGCCCTCGCTCTCCAGGATGCTTGTGCTACCGGCTATTTCAGGCCGTACACCAACTCCGACGTCATCGGATGCGAGATCGGTGGTGCGTGTAAGAACGTGATCGCGCTGGCCTGCGGCATGGCCGCCGGCAGTGGATTCGGCGACAACACGGTTGCCAGCATCATCACCCGTGGGCTCGCCGAGACGATTCGTCTCGGCGTTGCGCTCGGCGCCAAGGCGTCGACTCTTGCAGGCTTGGCGGGCGTCGGTGACCTGGTAGCGACCTGCACGTCCGAGTTGTCGCGAAACCGGACGTTCGGAGAGCGGCTCGGACGAGGCGGGTCGATGGAGTCGGCACAGACGGCAACCAACGGTCAGGTCGCCGAGGGCGTGAAGTCGTGCACGTCGGTACGCGCACTCGCTGCCGGATACGACGTGGAGATGCCGTTGACCGACGCGGTCCACCGGGTGTGCCACGAAGGCATGGCCGTCAGCGATGCGATCGGTCAGTTGCTCGGACGCCGGACGAAGCCGGAATGAGTGAAATCGGTGTGGGTCGCTTCGAGGATTACGGGGATTCGACGCGCAGCGTGAGCGCCGTCGCGCGCGAACACGCCGCGGGTCAGCCCATGCAACTGGGCCCGATATTCGCTGCGCCGTACCAACTTTCGGCGGACGAAGGTTCCGAGTCCGATACCTATGCACGTGCATCGAACCCGGGTTGGCGCGGACTCGAATCCGCGCTCGCGGCGCTCGAGAGAGCGGACCACGCCCTCGTCATGGGATCGGGGATGTCCGCGATCACCGCTACCTTGCGCAGCGTCCTCGTCGCGGGGGATACCGTCGTCGTGCCCTCGGACGGGTACTACCAAGTGCGGTTGTACGCGAACGAGCGCCTCGCGCCGTTGGGAATCACCGTTCGCGAGGTTTCGACTCTGCAGATGGGCGACGCGAGCTTCGTAGATCTGCTCGACGCGTCACCGGGCCGCGTGGTCGTCGTCGCCGAGACGCCGTCCAACCCGGTGCTGGACGTGGTCGACCTTCGCGTGCTCGCCGACGTGTGCCACCGTTCGGGTGCGCTGCTGATCGTCGACAACACGACCGCGACACCGCTGGGTCAGCGCCCGCTCGAATTGGGTGCCGACGTCGTGGTGGCCAGCGGTACCAAGGCTCTCAGCGGGCACAGTGACCTCCTGATGGGTTACGTCGCCACCTCCGATGCGGCAGTGAGTCGGCGAATCGAGCGTGAGCGACTTCTCTCGGGAACGGTGCTCGGCCCCTTCGAGACGTGGCTTGCGCACCGGAGCCTCGGCACGGCAGGCCTGCGATTCGGGCGTCAGTGCGACAACGCGCTGGCGCTTGCCGAGATGTTGGTAAATCACAAAGCAGTCCGGTCCGTTCGTTACCCCGGCCTTCGCGGTGACCCGTCCTATGCAACGGCATCCGGTCAGATGAATCGATTCGGCGGATTGGTGAGCGTCGAGTTGGATTCGGCTCAGGCCTTCCACTCGTTCGTCGAAGCGAGCGCTCTCGTCACGGCTGCTACCAGCTTCGGCGGGATCCACACGACGGCGGATCGCCGTGCGCGTTGGGGCGATCCGGTCAGTGCGGGGTTTGTCCGAATCGCTTGTGGCATCGAGGACACCGCCGATCTCCTGGCCGACATCGAGCGCGCACTCGACGCGTAAACGGGCCGGGTCGACGAAATCGGTCCGGCCCGATCGCGTGCCGCAGTCGATTCGGCGGTACGGTTTGACGCGTGAACAGCAGTCGTACCCGCGTGGCCGTGATCTTCGGTGGCCGGAGCAATGAGCATTCAGTGTCCTGTGTTTCCGCCGGAAGCGTCCTGAGCAACCTCGACCCCGATCGGTACGACGTCGTACCGATCGGCATCACCGTCGACGGTTCCTGGGTGCTCGGTTCGAGCGACCCCAGTTCCCTCGCGATCAGCGGGCGCGCGCTGCCGTCGGTCGACAAAGACGGAACGTCGGTGGTCCTCAGCGCGGACCCCACCCGCGAGGGCGAGGTCATCTCCTTCGACGGCTCCGACGCCGGTGCTGTGCTCGCGTCGGTCGACGTCGTGTTCCCCGTTCTTCATGGGGCTTACGGCGAAGACGGCACGATCCAGGGTCTGCTCGAACTTGCCGGGGTTCCGTACGTCGGACCCGGAGTTCTGGCCAGCGCCGCCGGCATGGACAAAGAGTTCACGAAGAAGCTTCTTGCTGCTGAAGGACTTCCCGTCGGAGTGCAGGTCGTGCTTCGACCGGGAACCGCAACGCTGACCGAAGAGCAGAAGGCGGAATTGGGCCTTCCGGTTTTCGTCAAGCCCGCTCGTGGAGGCTCGTCCATCGGCATCACTCGGGTGAGCAATTGGGACGGTCTGGACGGGGCGATCGCTCATGCACGCCTGCACGATCCCAAGGTGATCGTCGAAGGCGCGATCATCGGCCGCGAGGTGGAATGCGGCGTCCTCGAATTCCCGAACGGCGACGTCAAGGCGAGTGTGGTCGCCGAGATCCGGATGCCGGATTCCGACGCCGATTCGGACGCATTCTACGACTTCGACACCAAGTACCTCGACGACGTCTGTGAATTCGACATCCCCGCGAAACTCGACGAGTCGGTGAGCGACCAGATTCGAGAGCTTGCTGTCCGCGCGTTCAAGGCACTCGATTGCCAGGGACTCTCGCGGGTCGATTTCTTCGTCACGGCTGACGGCCCGGTGATCAACGAGATCAACACGATGCCCGGGTTCACTTCCATCTCGATGTACCCGAAGATGTGGAACGCCACCGGAATCGATTACCGCACTTTGATTTCGACTCTGGTCGACACCGCCGTCGCTCGCGGCACCGGCCTTCGCTGATCAGGGAACCGCGACCGGCGCCGGGTCGAGAGGCTTCTGTTCGAGAGTCGCCGTGATGGTGTCGGAGATTTCCTGAATCGGCGTCGGACCGGTCCCGTCGGGGATCGTGATACCGATGTATTCACCGCGGTCTACGGCAAACCAAGTGCTCGCCGCCAAACCGATGTCGGTTCCCGAGACCTGGAACCACTGGACACCGTTCACAACCTGTAGTGCTGCAGCCTGGTCGAACTCGGACGGACGGTCGAGTCCGCAGCGCAAGACGATCGGCTCTCCTTCGCTGCGCTGCCACGCTGCCGCACCGGCCGGAGCAGGTTCTACCAATTCGGCTTTCGTGAAGTCGTCGATCTTGTCGGGGAGCGCGCCGAGAAGGGAAACGCAGGCCGGCGACTCCGCTGCCGGTGCCGGCACGGGTCCCAATGCAACCGGCGAGAGTTCAGCGTTGTTTCCCGCGACGACGGCCGCGATCACTACTCCGACGATCAGGGCTACCGGGAGTGCGATGGCGGTGGCGATCAGCGCCGGACTGCGGCGCTCTGACGGATCGTCGTCGCCGTCGGGGTCGATGTCGGCGTTGTCTGCGGTGGAGGTGTTTTCTGCCATGCTCAGTTCTTCGCTCGGGTCCTGGTCCAGTCGATCAGCGGTCTTGTCACTTCTGAGAGCATGTCGGTGAATCGGTAGGATTGCCGACACACGCGTGAGCTTGCAGAAGCATTCACGACCACAGCTAGAAGGTACCGCAGGCCGCTTACGAGCGAATTGCGTCGGCATTGGAGAGACTCATCGCATCATCGGAGTTCACTGCATCATCAGAGTTCACTGCGTCATCGGAGTTCGGGTCGGAGCCCACTGTCGAGCAGGTGGGGGAGTTCGACGTGATCGCGCGATCTCTTCTCGGCCGAATCCAACCGGTCACCACTGAATTGGGGCCGGGTGACGATGCCGCCATCGTGACTTCCGGAGACGGCCGTGTGGTTGTCTCGTCCGACATGTTGGTCGAAGGTCGACATTTCCGAATGGATTGGTCTTCACCACGCGACATCGGCCGGAAGGCAGTGGCACAGAACGCTGCTGATGTGGTCTCGATGGGAGCGCGGCCGACGGCCTTCACGGTGTCTCTGGGGTGCCCGCCTTCGACACCCGTCGACGTGGTCGACGCAATCTCCGCGGGAATCTGGGACGCGGCAACCGATCTGGGCGCCGGTGTGGTCGGCGGTGACCTGGTCCAGTCACCGGTGATCGTGGTGTCGGTGACCGTGCTCGGCGATCTCGGTGGCCGTGCGGCAGTTCTGCGTTCGGGAGCAAAGATCGGTGACAAGATCGCGGTCGCCGGGTTGTTCGGTTGCTCGGCAGCAGGGTTGGCACTACTGCTCGACGAAGCCGTACTGCTCGACAAGCCCGCAAACTTTCCAGATTTGCTTGCCTCCCATCGCGTTCCGAATCCGCCGTATCAATCGGCATGGGACGCCGCAGAATCAGCACATTCCATGACGGACGTGTCCGACGGATTGATCGCGGACCTTCGACATCTCGCAGAGGCCTCGCACGTGCGGTTCGACATCTTCTCGGCTGCGGTTCCGACCTCACCGGATGTCGCATCGGCGGCCGAGGCGCTCGACGTCGATCCGCTGGACTGGATCCTCTCCGGTGGTGAAGATCACGGATTTGCAGCAACTTTCGGGCCTGAGGTCGAGATTCCGTCGGGTTGGATCGTGATCGGTGAGGTTGCCGCCGGTTCGGGCGTGAGCGTCGACGGTTCGCTTCGCGAGAGCGGCGGGGGCTGGCACAGCTTTTCGACCACCGGTACCACCGCGGTATAGGTTGCTTTCATGGCTGTATACGCACTTGGAGACAGAGTTCCGGACATTCACCCGGACGCATACGTCCACCCGGACGCGGTGGTGATCGGCGCCGTGACTCTCGCAGCGGGTACCTCGATCTGGCCGCAAGCGGTATTGCGTGGTGACTACGGAACCATTTCGGTGGGAATCGGATCGAACATCCAGGACGGAACCGTCATCCATTGCACCGCCGTCGATGCGACTGTCATCGGTTCCGGTTGCGTCGTGGGCCACAACGCGCACATCGAGGGATCGACCATCGAGGACCATTGCCTGATCGCGTCGGGGTCAGTTGTTCTCAACGGAACGGTGATCGGGACGGGGTCGATCGTCGCCGCTGGTGCGGTGGTGGCCAACAAGATGCAGGTTCCGCCGCGCAGCATGGCACTCGGTGTCCCCGCCAAGGTCCGTGCGGGATACGAGGTTCCGCTCGGTCACCTCGACGGCAACGTCAAGATGTACGCAGCCAATGCGGCGTACTACCGCGACGCGTTGCGCAGGCTCGACTGATGGCGCCGCTTGCAGAGATCGTCGATCCAGGGTGGGCGCGGGCACTCGAACCGGTCTCGGAGCAGATCTCCGCGATGGGTAAGTTCTTGCGCGAAGAGATCGCTGCGGGACGGGAGTATCTGCCTGCGGGAGAGAACGTCTTGCGTGCATTCACGAATCCGTTCGACGACGTTCGGGTGCTCATCGTCGGTCAAGACCCCTATCCGACGCCCGGTCATGCTGTCGGGTTGAGCTTTTCGGTTGCCCCGGACGTGCGGCCGGTTCCGCGAAGTCTCGGTAATATCTACAAGGAGTATCACCAGGATCTCGGGTTGCCGATACCGCCGAACGGCGATCTGACGCCGTGGTCGAAACAAGGTGTGCTGCTTCTCAATCGCGTACTCACCGTGCAGCCGGGTCAAGCCGCTTCTCATCGTAAGAAGGGCTGGGAGCCGGTGACCGAGCAGGCTATCCGCGCTTTGGTGGCGCGGTCGTCACCGATGGTGGCGATCTTGTGGGGTCGTGACGCGGCCACTCTCGCGCCGATGCTGGGCGACACACCGATCATCGAATCAGCGCACCCGTCACCGCTTTCGGCTTCGCGCGGGTTCTTCGGTTCGCGCCCGTTCAGTCGTGCGAACGAACTCTTGACCGGACTCGGAGCTGACCCGGTGGACTGGAATCTGGGCTGATCGATCAGCGTCTGCACTCACCCGGCATGCCGAACGTCGTGACACGACATTCGGCATGCCAGCTGACTAGGCCTGCTTTGCGGAAGTGAAATCGGGCCGACGCTTGTCGACGAACGCGTCGACGCCCTCGCGTCCGATCGGGCTGTTCGCTGCGATGGCGATGGACGCGGCTTCGGCGTCGAGTTGCTCGGCGAGCGAGTTCGTCCGCGACGAACGCAGCAGTGCTTTGATTCCCGAGTACGACGTACTCGGTCCGTTGGCCAGAGCGCGGGCGAGGCGAGCTGCCTCTTCTTGGACCTCGTCGTCACCGACGAGTCGGGTGAGGATCCCCAGGCGGACGGCTTCGTCGCCACCGATCACCGAATCGTTGAGAAGAATCTCGCGAGCGCGTGCCACGCCGACGATGCGTGGAAGCGTCCACGACATTCCGCCGTCCGGGGTGAAACCGATGGAGGGGTACGCGGGGCGAAGCTTGGTGCCGGTGCCGCCGATTGCGACGTCGGCGAGGCAGACCAGGCTCATTCCGGCGCCGGCAGCCCATCCGTGGACCCCGGCCACCACTGGAGCGGTCGCAGCGTCGAGCGCGCGAACGAACACGTGGAAGACGCGGGCAACCTCGGCCACGTACTCGCCGCGGTCAGGGGCTGCGGCGAACGCACGGACGTTGCCGCCGGCACAGAAGTTTGCGCCTTCGCCGACCAGAAGGATGCTCCCGATGTCGTTTCCGACTGTCTCGAGCGCCTGCGCGCCCTGAACCAGTCCTTCGTCGTCGAGGGAGGTGCCGTTGGCGGCGGTGGAAATGGTGATGCGGAGTACGCCCTCGTCGAGGGTCACTTTGCTCAGGTCATCGATGGAAGTCACTCAACGCACATTACGGGTGTCCGACAGCCATACGAAACACGGGGACACATAGATACAGCCACATAGATACAGCTCTGCCCCCGTCACCGAAGTGACGGGGGCAGAGCCTGCAATAGTTTGTGCTCGGGCAATCAGCCCCGAGCGACCTTGCCTGCCTTCAGGCAGGAGGTGCACACGTTGACCTTACGGGTGTTACCCGGGGCAACCTCGGTACGAACAGACTGAATGTTCGGGTTCCAGCGACGATTGGTACGCCGGTGCGAGTGCGAGACCGACTTACCGAAGCCGGGCCCCTTGGCGCATACGTCGCAGACGGCAGCCATAGTCGCGAACTCCTTGTTAGAAATGAATATTGAAGTGGTTACCCTACACGGTAGGGCAGCCAGAATTACAATCCGAATATACTCGACTTCGAACCGATCCTTGACCGCTCACTGTGCAGTCGAACGTGAAAACAGTCAATCAGCAACAAACAAAGTGCAGCGTTATTTCGTGTAGCCCGTTCGAGGCAACCGTGTAAGAGTAACCGCTTCCGGCCCGAATGGCCAAACCGCCCGGTAATGACGGTTGCGCAGAAGCGTCGGACTACCCTCGACTGCACCGATCACCGATCTCTTTTTCATCGTCAGTCTTTCCATCGTCGAGGGGAACCGTCAGTGGGGGAAGTGCAACGCGTCGCCGAAGAAGCGGAATCCGTCGCGGACGGACATCTGCTGCGGCGCTGGGCCCGCCGGGCGGTCGACAGCCTCCAGAAACGTCGCGGTGAGATCAACAGCCTCAACGTCTTTCCCATCCCTGATTCGGATACCGGCACCAATCTGCTGTTCACGATGCGGGCTGCACTCGATTCCGCCGAGACGATCGAGGACGACGTCCGCAGTGCGGGCCGCGTCGCCAACGCTCTGGCTCGGGGCGCCGTGTCCGGTGCTCGCGGTAATTCCGGAGTGATCCTCTCCCAGGTGATCCGGGGCATCGCCGAGAGCGTTCAAGGTGAGCACATCGACGGCCGAAGCTTCGCGAACTCGCTGACCACGGCGACGACGCTGGCCTCTCGGGCTGTCTCCGATCTGGTGGAAGGCACCATCGTCACGGTATTGCGCGCATCGGGAGAAGCAGCGCAGGAGTGCGTCGACACCAGGACACCGAGCGGCGAGGATCTTGCATCCGTGGTTGCCGCCGCTGCCGACGCCGCTGCGGTCGCACTGAACAAGACGCCGGAGCAACTGGACGTTCTCGCGTCCGCCGGGGTTGTCGATGCCGGGGGATTCGGTCTGGTTCTGATCCTCGACGCCTTTGTCGAGGTGCTGACCGGGAAGCCGCAGGTTCGCGAAGATCTGGGGACGCCGGACCCGAGGTCGAGCGCAGTTGTCGACGTCAGCGCATTCGATCACGATTGGGCTCACAAGAGCCCGATCGAATGTGGTGATCACTCGGAACAGGATTTCGAGGTCATGTACCTCGTCGACGACTCCGACGACGATCGCATGACGGCGCTGCGCACGCGGCTGTCCGTCCTCGGAGATTCGACGGTCATCGTCAGCGACGGTTTCGGCGGCTGGTCGGTGCACGTGCATTGCTGCGATGCCGGTGCAGCCGTGGAAGCCGGCCTCGAGGCCGGGAAGGTTCACGGTATTCGCATCAGCAGTTTTCTCGTCGACGAACGCGACCAGTTGGTGGCACGGGCGGAGAGGCGATTCCCCGGGGCCGGCGCGCGCGGCGTACTGGCCGTCGTTGCCGGTGACAGCGCGGCGGCGTTGTTCGAGAGTGAGGGTGCGACGGTTCTTCGGTGCGACGATGCGCCGGTGACACGCGCACAACTGCTCGGCCGCATTCGTCAGATGGAACGCAGCGAAGTTCTGGTGCTTCCGAACGGAGCTTTGACCGCGCAGGAACTCGTCGCAGTCAGTGCCGCTGCACGCGATCCGCTTCACCAGGTTCTGCTGCTGTCGACATCGTCGATGGTCCAGGGCTTGGCAGCACTTGCCGTTCACGACCCTCAGCGCAACGTCGCCGACGACGGCTTCACGATGTCCGAGGCGGCGGCCGCCACGCGCTGGGGATCGTTGCGGATCGCGGTCGAGCGTTCGCTGACCTACGTCGGGACATGTGATCCGGGTGACGCGATCGGTCTGATGGGGCACGAGGTGGTGCTCATCGGTCCCGACGTCGCGGAGTCGAGTGCGCGACTGGTCGACCTCGCGCTCGGATCCGGTGGCGAACTCGTGACCCTACTCATGGGCGCCGACGCGCCGGACGACCTGGCCGGGCAGCTCGAGGCGCACGTCGTCGCGCACCACCCGGGCGTCGACGTGCTCGTCTATCAGGGTGATCAGCCGGGTGACCTGTTCCAGTTGGGCGTGGAGTGATCGAACCGGGTCTGTCGGTGACTGCTGATATACGAACACGTGTGCTTACCGCGACACTGTGCTGGAGGAACTGATGGCGACGCTCGCCGACCCACTCGATCGGCTGCTGGGAAAGAAGACCGCGGACGCGCTCGACGAGGCATTCGAGATCCGCACCGTCGAGGACCTGCTGCGTCACTACCCACACCGGTACGCGTCGGCAGGCAAGGAACTTGCCGAGAAGGAGCCCCCCGAGGGTGAGCACATCACCATCATCGCGCGTGTGGCGTCGGCCGCCGTCGTGAAGATGAAGAACCGTCCGGGGCAGATGTTGCGAGTGTCGCTGGCGACTGATTCGCAGACCGTGGACGTCACGTTCTTCAACCCGCAGAAGGTGCGGCACGTCATCAAGCCCGGCGTTCGGGCGATGTTCTCCGGGACGGTGAAGTACTTCCGCGGCAAGTGGTCTCTCACTCATCCGAGCTACCTGATTCTCCCGGAACCTCGTGTCGGCGAAGAGGATTCGGTAGTTCCGCTTGCATCCATCAAGGGAGCCGGTGACCTTGCGGGCCTGGCTCGCGCAAATCAGGATCCCGGCGCCGAACTCGATCTGTCCGTCTTCGACCGCGCATTGATCCCGCTGTACCCGGCGACCCGCGAGGTCGAGAGCTGGACCATCATGCGGTGCGTGCGGCAAGTGCTCGACCAACTCGATCCGATCGAGGAGCCGTTGCCCGCCGAGACTCGGGCCGAGCACGGATTCATCGGTTTGGACGAGGCGCTGCGCACCGTTCACCTGCCAGATACCAAGGAAGACATCGAACGAGCACAGGATCGTCTGCGTTTCGACGAGGCGCTGTCTCTGCAGTTGGTCCTCGCGATGCGTCGTCACGACAATTCCGAGCGTGTGGCTCCGGCCTGCGCTCCGGTCGCCGGCGGGATCGCGGACCAGTTCGAGGAGATGCTCCCGTTCACTCTGACGGAGGGACAGCAAGCAGTTGCGGAGGAGATCTCCACCGACCTTGCCCGCCCACACCCGATGAGCCGCCTTCTTCAGGGCGAGGTCGGGTCAGGCAAGACGATCGTGGCTCTGCGCGCGATGCTGCAGGTCGTCGATGCGGGCTATCAGTGCGCGTTGCTCGCACCCACCGAGGTCCTGGCAAATCAGCACGCGCGATCACTGCGCAAGATGATGGGCTCGCTGGCTGCAGGTGGTGAACTCGGTTCTGCCGAACATTCCACCCGTATTGCCCTTCTTACCGGCTCGCTGCCAGTCGCTGCGAAGCGCGCAGCTCTGCTCGAAGCCGTGACCGGCGACGCCGGGATCGTCATCGGTACCCATGCGCTCATTCAGGACAACGTCGAGTTCTTCAACCTCGGCATGGTTGTCGTCGACGAGCAACACCGCTTCGGCGTCGAGCAACGTGATCAGTTGCGATCACGTGCCCGTGAAGGACTGAGTCCGCATCTGCTGGTGATGACGGCAACGCCGATTCCGCGAACCATCGCCATGACCGTGCTCGGCGACCTCGAGGTCTCGACCCTGCGAGAGCTTCCACGTGGGCGAACCCCGATCAAGAGCAGTGTCGTGCCCGCGAAGCAGAAGCCGCAGTGGGTCGATCGCGCATGGGAACGAATCCGTGAGGACGTCGCCGACGGCCGTCAGGCGTATGTCGTGTGCTCGCGGATCGGTGACGGCGAGCAGGGTGCAGGCGAAGATCAGTTCACCGAGGAGAAGCAGCCCGAGACCAAGTCGGCGGTCGACGTCTTCGAAGAGCTGTCGAGTGGTCCGCTGGCCGATCTGCGAGTCGGGTTGCTGCACGGTCGACTGCCTTCCGACGAAAAGGACGTGGTGATGAGCGCGTTCAACGTCGGTGACATCGACGTCCTCGTCTGTACGACCGTTGTCGAAGTCGGTGTCGACGTTCCGAATGCGACGGTGATGGTGATCGTCGACGCCGAGCGGTTCGGCGTCAGTCAGCTCCATCAGTTGCGTGGCCGCGTCGGTCGAGGGAAACACCAGGGACTGTGCATCCTCGTCACCGGAAGCAATCCCGGGGGGCCGGCGTACGAGCGGCTCTCGGCGGTGGCAGCGACCAACGACGGGTTCGAACTGGCTCAACTCGACCTCGCGACCAGACGTGAAGGAGACATCCTCGGTGCGGCGCAGTCGGGCACAACCTCGAATCTGCGGCTGCTTTCCCTCATGGCCCATGGAGACATCCTCGAGTCCGCCAGGGAGTTCGCTCAGGGAATCGTCGACTCCGATCCGTCGCTCGACGGTCATCCCGCCCTCGCTTCCATGGTGACCGCTGCCCTGGACTCCGACCGGATCGAGTACCTCGAGAAGTCGTGAAGGGTATGACGACAAGCTGAAATCGAATAGCACGAGGACCGCCGGGTTGGTTTCTCGATTCAGTCCGAAATATGAGACTCCGCATGTAGACGCAAGATGAAATCGGGGTAGTTTTCTCGAATGTTCTCCAAAGTGCTCGTCGCGAACCGCGGCGAAATTGCGATCCGTGCCTTCCGCGCCGCCTACGAACTAGGTGCCGGAACCGTCGCGGTGTTCCCGTACGAGGATCGGAATTCGATCCACCGTCTCAAGGCAGACGAGAGCTACCAGATCGGGGAGAAGGGTCACCCCGTTCGCGCGTATCTCTCGGTCGAGGAAATCGTCGCCGCCGCCAAGAGCGCCGGAGCCGACGCCATCTACCCCGGTTACGGCTTCCTCTCCGAGAACCCGGACTTGTCGGCGGCGTGTGCCGAGGCAGGCATCAAGTTCGTCGGCCCGTCCGCCGAGATCCTCGAGTTGACCGGAAACAAGGCTCGGGCCATCGCAGCGGCAAAGGCCGCCGGTCTCCCGGTGCTCGCGTCTTCGGAGCCGTCAGCGGACATCGACGAGTTGCTCGCAGCCGCCGAGGACATGACCTTCCCGCTCTTCGTCAAGGCTGTCGCAGGCGGCGGTGGGCGCGGAATGCGCCGCGTTGCGGAGCGCTCACAACTCAAGGAATCGATCGAAGCCGCAGCGCGCGAAGCGGAATCGGCCTTCGGCGATTCGACGGTCTTCCTCGAGCAGGCCGTCATCGACCCCCGGCACATCGAAGTGCAGATCCTCGCCGACGAGCAGGGCAACGTCATCCACCTCTTCGAGCGTGACTGCTCGCTGCAACGTCGCCACCAGAAGGTGATCGAGCTCGCTCCGGCGCCCAATCTCTCCGAAGAGTTGCGCGCCAAGATCTGTGCCGACGCCGTCGCCTTCGCGAAGGAGATCGGATACACGTGCGCGGGCACCGTCGAGTTCCTTCTCGACAAGCGCGGCAACCACGTCTTCATCGAGATGAACCCGCGAATTCAGGTCGAGCACACCGTCACCGAAGAAGTGACGGACGTGGACCTGGTCCAGTCGCAGCTCAAGATCGCGTCCGGTTCGACGCTTGCAGAACTTGGTCTGTCACAGGAGACGATCAAGCTTCGCGGCGCGGCGCTGCAGTGCCGCATCACGACCGAGGATCCGGCAAACGGATTCCGCCCGGACACCGGCCGTATCACCGCGTACCGCACCCCGGGCGGAGCCGGTATCCGCTTGGACGGTGGCGCCACACTCGGCGCCGAGGTCGGAGCGTACTTCGATTCCATGCTGGTCAAACTCACTTGTCGCGGTCGCGACCTCGAAGCCGCTGTGGCGCGAGCTCGCCGCGCGGTCACCGAGTTCCGCATTCGTGGTGTCTCGACCAACATTCCGTTCCTGCAGGCGGTTCTCGACGACCCGGACTTCCGGGCCGGACGTGTGACGACCTCCTTCATCGAGGAACGTCCTCAGTTGCTGACTCTGCGTTCTTCGGCAGACCGCGGCACGAAGATCCTGACCTACCTCGCGGATGTGACGGTCAACAAGCCTCACGGTGAGCGGCCCTCGGCGGTGTACCCGCAGGACAAGCTGCCCAAGATCGATCTTTCGACGCCTCCTCCTGCCGGTAGCCGTCAGCGCCTGCTCGAACTCGGCCCCGAAGGTTTCGCGAAGGCACTGCGTGAGCAGAAGGCAGTCGGCGTCACCGACACCACCTTCCGTGACGCGCACCAGTCGTTGTTGGCCACGCGAGTTCGAACCAGCGGACTGCTCGGAGTAGCGGGGCACGTTGCGCGGTTGACGCCGGAACTGCTCTCGATCGAAGCCTGGGGCGGCGCGACCTACGATGTGGGACTTCGCTTCCTGCACGAGGATCCGTGGTACCGGCTTGCCGCACTGCGTGAGGCGATTCCCAACATCTGCCTCCAGATGCTTCTTCGCGGTCGAAACACGGTGGGCTACACGCCGTATCCCGAAAAGGTCACGCGCGCATTCGTTCAGGAAGCCACCGACACCGGCATCGACATCTTCCGAATCTTCGACGCGCTCAACAACGTCGACCAGATGCGCCCTGCCATCGACGCGGTGCGTGAGACCGGAACGGCTCTCGCCGAGGTGGCGTTGAGCTACACCGGCGATCTGTCGGATCCGAACGAAACGCTGTACACGCTCGACTACTACCTGAAGTT
Organism: Rhodococcus sp. MH15; assembly: GCF_019266045.1. Taxonomy (NCBI): domain Bacteria; kingdom Bacillati; phylum Actinomycetota; class Actinomycetes; order Mycobacteriales; family Nocardiaceae; genus Rhodococcus; species Rhodococcus sp. MH15. Next base: position 805,627 of record NZ_LPNP01000061.1, on the reverse strand, counting down.
GGCAGAAGAGATCGTCGATGCGGGCGCTCATGTGCTCGCGATCAAGGACATGGCGGGCCTGCTGCGCGCTCCGGCGGCCACCAAGCTCGTGACGGCGCTACGCAGCAACTTCGATCTTCCGGTTCACGTCCACACGCATGACACCCCCGGTGGACAGTTGGCCACGTATTTCGCCGCGTGGCAGGCGGGCGCCGACGCAGTCGACGGTGCTTCGGCGGCACTGGCCGGAACCACCAGTCAGCCTGCGCTCTCGGCCATCGTTGCCGCCGCTGCGCACTCCGAGTTCGACACCGGACTGAACCTGCAGAACGTGTGCGACCTCGAACCGTACTGGGAGGCGCTGCGAAAGGTGTACGCGCCGTTCGAATCCGGACTGCCGGCGCCGACGGGACGTGTGTACACGCACGAGATTCCGGGCGGCCAGCTCTCCAATCTCCGGACCCAGGCCGTTGCTCTCGGTCTCGGCGACCGGTTCGAAGAGGTCGAAGCCAAGTACGCCGACGCGGACCGCATGCTCGGGCATCTCGTGAAGGTGACGCCGTCGTCGAAGGTCGTCGGCGACCTCGCCCTCCACCTTGTCGGCGCCGGCGTGCCTTCGGAGGAGTTTGCCGCAGATCCGGCGAAGTTCGACATTCCCGACTCCGTGGTGGGCTTCCTGCGCGGTGAACTCGGTACGCCTCCCGGTGGTTGGCCGGAACCGTTCCGCAGCAAGGCACTCGAAGGACGTGGCCAGGCCAAGCCCGAAGCGACGTTGTCCGCTGAGGACGAGGTGCTGCTCGAGGGCTCGTCGAAGGACCGTCAGGCGACGCTGAATCGTCTGCTGTTCCCCGGCCCGACAAAGGAATTCCTCGAACACCGCGAGAAGTACGGTGACACGTCGCGGCTTTCGGCGAACCAGTTCTTCTACGGTTTGCGGCGCGGCGACGAACACCGCGTCGAGTTGGCTCCCGGCGTTGAGCTGATCATCGGTCTCGAAGCGATCTCCGAGCCCGACGAGCGCGGCTACCGCACTGTCATGTGCATCCTGAACGGCCAATTGCGCCCGGTCTCGATCCGCGATCGCTCCATTGCCAGTGACGTACCGGTGGCGGAGAAGGCCGACAAGAACAACCCGGGCCACGTGGCGGCACCGTTCGCGGGTGTCGTGACGCTCGCGGTGAAGGAAGGCCAGAAGATCGAGGCCGGCGACACCGTGGCCACGATCGAAGCAATGAAGATGGAAGCGGCGATCACCTCGCCGCGCGCCGGCGTCGTCTCTCGGATCGCGATCAGCGCCGTCCAACAGGTCGAGGGTGGAGACCTGCTGGTAGTCGTCTCGACGGGGGAGAGCGCCGCAGAGTGACACGCATCATCTCGGGACTCGCGGGCGGTCGACGCCTGCGAGTCCCGCCGAGCGGCACCCGTCCGACGTCGGATCGGGTTCGTGAGGCGCTGTTCAGTGCTCTCGAAGCGCGCATCGATCTCGAAGGGTGCGCGGTTCTCGACCTCTTTGCGGGTTCGGGTGCTCTCGGCCTCGAGGCGCTCTCGCGGGGAGCCGAGCACGTTGTTCTCGTGGAATCGGATGCCAAGGCTGCTGCCGTCATCAAGGCGAACATCGGCACTGTCGCGTTGCCTGGGGCGACGGTTCGCGCCGCTCCGGTTGCGGCCGTGGTCTCGGGTCCGAGCGCGCGTGAATACGACATCGTGATCGCGGACCCACCGTATGCGGTAACCGACGAGGCCGTCGTGTCCATGCTCACCGATCTGCAGGCCAACAAATGGGTGGGGGAGGGCACGATCGTGGTACTCGAACGATCGTCGCGCTCGCCGGAGACCGTGTGGCCTCAGGGCTACGAGCCGATCAAGGCCAAGAACTACGGTGAAGCCCGCATCGAGCTGGCCACCTGCTACGGTCTGGACTCATGACTGGCGCCGTCTGCCCCGGATCCTTCGACCCTGTGACCAACGGTCACCTCGACGTAATCGGAAGAGTTGCTGCGCAATTCGACGAGGTCGTGGTCACCGTGCTGATCAACAAGAGCAAGCGTGGCATGTTCACGATCGACGAGCGGATCGAGATGCTCGAAGACGCGACGAGTCACCTGCCCAACGTTCGCGTCACGTCGTGGCACGGATTGTTGGTCGACTACGCGAAACAAGAAGGCCTCAGCGCGATCGTCAAGGGTCTGCGCGGCGCGAACGACTTCGATTACGAGCTGCAGATGGCTCAGATGAATCAGAAGCTCACGGGCGTCGACACACTGTTCGTCGCCACGAATCCGACGTACAGCTACCTGTCGAGTTCTCTGGTGAAGGAAGTCGCGACTTTCGGCGGCGACGTCTCCGACATGTTGCCGGCCAAAGTGCATTCTCGGCTACTCGCACGTATCGCCGAGCGAGCAGCCGAAAACAGCTGATCCCCGACACACCGACCACGACGACACCCCGTTGGCCGTTCTTCCGGCAAACTTGGACAGGAACGGGCACAGGTCCGAGTGGACCGGTGACGATGTGGGCCGATTTCGGCCGGTAGAGATTGGGGTTGCTTGTGTACCGCGTATTCGAGGCACTGGACGAACTGGTCGCAATTGTCGAAGAGGCGCGCGGTGTTCCCATGACCGCAGGGTGTGTTGTGCCTCGCGGTGACGTACTCGAGCTACTCGACGACGTCCGGGACGCAATTCCGAGCGAGCTGGACGACGCTCAGGACGTCCTCGATCATCGCGACAAATTGGTCGGTGACGCGCGAGCAAACGCCGAGAAGACGGTCAGCAGCGCCAATGCCGAGGCAACCTCGACTGTGGAGAACGCACGCGACGACGCCGACCGGATTCTGTCCGATGCCAAGGCTCAGGCCGATCGCATGGTTGCCGAAGCGCGTGCGCACGCCGATCAGTTGGTCGAGGACGCCGAAGCAGAAGCGGAACGGACCGTCACCGACGGCCGTCGTGAGTACGAGGCCGTCACCGGACGGGCGCGTGCCGAGGCCGATCGGATGATCGAGTCCGGCCAGGCCTCGTACGAACATTCGGTGGCGGAGGGAACGGCGGAGCAGGCTCGTCTGGTGTCGCAGACCGAGGTTGTCCAGTCAGCTCACGCGGAATCCGCGCGAGTGATCGACGCCGCTCATGCCGAGTCCGACAGGATGCGTTCGGAGTGTGACCTGTACGTGGACACCAAGTTGGCCGAGTTCGAAGAGTTCCTCACCGGAACGGTTCGATCGGTCGGGCGTGGTCGTCAACAGCTTCGAACGGGTTCGGGGGTTCCCGACTACCAGGACGACGATCGTCGTTCCGAGCGGCGCCGATAGAGCAGACAAGTCAGTCGAGGGTGGGTCGTCCGATATGGGGCGGCCCACTTTTTCGTGGATCGAATTGGGATTTGCCTTGTAGCTGCCGTATTGTGGAGTGGTTGCCCATACCAGTTTCAACAGTTAGGTGAGTTCTCTTTGTCAACGCATCGTCGTAGTTCGTCGCATCAGTCAAGTGATGCGGGATTTTTGCTGGACACGGTCAAGCTCGGTCGTCGTCCAGGGTCGATGCGTACCGTCGAGAGAACAATTCAGTCCCCGAACCGTATCGGTCTCGATCTGATCGCGATCGAAGCGGGCGCGGACATAGATCTCGATCTTCGTCTCGAAGCAGTGTCCGAAGGCGTTCTCGTCACCGGAAACGTGCACGCACCCACCAAGGGTGAATGCTCGCGGTGCCTTGAACCTTTCACCGACACCGTGGACATCTATCTCACGGAGTTGTTCGCTTACCCGGACAGCACCACCGAGGAGACGACGGAAGAGGGAGAGGTCTACGCGGTCGAAGACGACGAAATCGACCTCGAACCGGTCATCGTCGATGCAGTCGGGCTGGCGCTTCCGCTCCAGCCTCTGTGCAGTGACGATTGCCTGGGATTGTGCTCAGAATGTGGCATTCGCCTGGCGATTGCGGAATCTGGGCATGGGCATGACATACTTGATCCTCGCTGGGCTGGTCTCGCGGCCAAATTTGGCGTGGAATCAAACACCAGCGAAAATCTTGTGATCACCGAAGCCGAGGAGAAGTAGAAGTGGCTGTCCCCAAGCGCAAAATGTCGCGATCCAACACGCGGTCGCGTCGTAGCCAGTGGAAGACCACTGTGCCCACCCTCGTTACCTGCCCCAACCGTGGCTGTGGCGAGCAGACCCTTCCCCACATCGCATGCCCGTCATGCGGTACTTACAAGGGCCGCCAGGTAACCGCTGCTGTCTAGTTCTCCCCGGAGAAAGACTATGACGAGCGAAAATACAGTTTCAGCCGCCGGCGGCGAGGGCAATCACGACAAGCTCCTCGCCGCTGTCGGCGTAGATATAGAGCCCGGTCTTCTGACCCTGGCTCTCACGCACCGCTCGTACGCGTACGAGAACGGCGGACTGCCCACGAACGAGCGCCTCGAGTTCCTCGGGGATTCCGTTCTCGGCGTCACGGTGACCGAAAATCTCTACCTGTCCCACCCGGACAAATCCGAAGGTGATCTGGCGAAGATCCGTGCCAGCGTGGTCAACATGCATGCACTCGCCGAGGTTGCCAGGACTCTGGGTGAAGGTGGACTCGGAGCACACCTGCTGCTGGGTAAGGGCGAGGAAATGACGGGCGGCCGTGACAAGCCGTCCATTCTCGCCGACGGTATGGAGTCGATTCTCGGCGCCATCCACCTGCAGCACGGCATCGAGACTGCGCGACGCGTCGTCCTCGATCTGTTCGACGATCTACTCACTCGCGCACCGCTTCTGGGCGCGGGTCTGGATTGGAAGACGAGTCTGCAGGAACTGACCGCAGAACACGGTGCCGGAGTTCCCGTTTACGAGATCACCGCCACCGGACCCGATCACGACAAGGAATTCACGGCCACCGTTCTCATCAGTGGCAAACCCTTGGGTGTCGGTGTCGGTCGTTCCAAGAAGGAAGCCGAGCAGAAGGCAGCAAGTTCGGCATGGAAGACGATGTCGGAGAATGCCGCTGCTACCGCAGTCGCTGCTGACGACACGCCTGATCTTGCCGGCTGAGTTCACTCTTGCCTGAGCTTCCCGAAGTCGAAGTCGTTCGCCGCGGCCTACAGTCCCATGCTGTAGGTGCGGCGATCGAGGCCGTCGAGGTACTCCATCCCCGCGCGATCAGGCGCCACATTCTCGGTTCCGAGGACTTGATCGGCCAACTCACCGGGCAGACCATCGCTTCGGCAGAGCGTCGCGGCAAGTACCTGTGGCTGGTTCTCGAGCCTGCCGGTGTCGGACTGGTGGTTCATCTCGGGATGAGCGGACAGATGCTGGTCCAACCCCCGACAGTCGACTGGGAAAAGCACCTACGCATTCGGTTGGCCCTCGATTCCGGGGCCGATCTTCGATTCGTCGATCAGCGGACCTTCGGTGGCTGGTCGATTTCACCCCTCGTCGAGGTCGACGGAACGATGCTGCCCGAGTCGGTGGCGCACATCGCTCGCGATCCCATGGATGCGGCGTTCGATCTCGAATCCGTCGTGAAAGTCCTGCGGGGCAAGCACACCGAGATCAAGCGCGCGATTCTCGACCAGACGGTGGTCTCCGGAATCGGAAACATCTACGCCGACGAATCATTGTGGCGCGCCAAGATTCACGGCAACCGAATCGCCGAAACGCTTACCAGGCCCAAACTTCGAGAACTGTTGACCGCGGCACACTCGGTGATGGGTGAAGCGCTCGATCAGGGCGGTACGTCCTTCGACGCGCTGTACGTGAACGTCAACGGGGAATCGGGCTACTTCGACCGGTCGCTGTCGGCGTACGGGCAGGAAAACCTCCCGTGCCCGCGATGCGGCGCGCCGATCAAGCGTGAGAAGTTCATGAATCGATCGTCGTTCAGTTGCCCGCGGTGCCAGCCGACCCCGAGGGCACGGCGAATCGCCTAGGTCTCCCACCCCTTCGGTTCGGCGGAGTGGCAAGATTGCGTCATGGCTGAACAGACTCCCGACACCACTGCAACCGCCCCGGCTCACACGGAGCTTTGGGTCGAACGAACCGGAACCCGCCTCTACACCGGCAAGAGTTCGCGCGGCGCAGAGGTTCTCATCGGCTCCGAATCGGTGCCAGGAGTCTTCACGCCCGGCGAACTCCTCAAAATTGCACTGGCCGCATGCACCGGGATGAGCTCCGACTTCCCGATCTCTCGCCGGCTCGGTGACAACTACGACGCGACGGTCCGAGTGTCCGGAGCCGCCGATCGCGAAAACGAGGTCTACCCGCAGCTCGACGAGGTCCTCGAGCTCGATCTCAGCGAGTTGGATGCCGAGGCACAGCAGCGCCTCATCACTCTCGTCGAGCGTTCCGTGGACAAGGTATGCACGGTCGGGCGCACGCTCAAGGCCGGAACCAAGGTCACTCTGTCGTTCGACACGGAAGCCTGATGTTCCGCGCCGGCAGCGTTGTCGCTGCGATCGCACTGGGTTCCGTTGTGGCGCTGAGTGCTCCGGCGCAGGCCTCGGTCCCGGCCGACGGCTCGGCCGGTAGTTGCGGCACATGGACGTCGAGCGTCGTGGCGACTGGTGCCGGAATGCTCGAGAACCTCGAATTCGACGGCAACGGATCGATGGTGTTGTCGCAGTCGGCTCTGATCGGGCCGGGTGCACTGCTGAAAGTGGCGCCGGACGGTATCCGGACAACTTTGGTCGGTGACGTCACCGGACCTGGCGGTCTGGTCGCGCGTGAGGGATCCGTGTACTTCACCACGGGCAACTCGACTGTCTCGGGACTGCTCGGAATCGCCGACGGCAGCCTCCGCAAGGTCGACGTCGCAGACGGGTCGGTGACAACGATCGCCGACGGTCTGGTGATGCCGAACGGGCTTGTGCAGCTGGACGATAACCGTTTCCTCACTGCCCGCACACTCACCAGGCCGGGGCTCACGGTCGTCAACAGTGACGGAAGCAGTTCGATCGTTCGTGAAGACCTCGGCACCGTCGACGGCCTCGCACGCTCCGGTTCGACGATCTACGTGACGACGACCTTCGACATGGTCACCGCCGTCCACATCCTCGACGCAGACGATCTGGGCGGGCCGGTGCGAACGATCACGCTCCCTGGGTTCGGTCCGGCAAACATGGCGGACGATCTGACCGTCGGACCGGACGGCGCGTTTTACGTCGCATTCAATGCAGGCGGCAAAGTTGTTCGCGTCGATCCGGATTCGGGATCTTCGTGTGAGATCGCCTCGGGTCTGCCGTTCACATCCGCGGTCAAGTTCGGCGCCGGACCGGGCTGGGATCCCAACGCGCTCTACACCACCGGTTTCCTGGGTGACGTTCACCGTCTCGAACGTGTGGCGGGCTGAGCGTCATGGCTGAAGCAGCGCCTGTGCGGTTGACGGCGTGGGTTCACGGATACGTTCAAGGCGTCGGGTTCCGGTGGTGGACCAGGGCCCGCGCACTCGAACTCGGATTGATCGGATATGCGTCCAATCAGCGTGACGGTCGAGTGCTCGTCGTGGCGGAGGGCGAACGCACGCAGCTCGAGCGATTGGTGGAGCTGCTGCGCTCGGGTACTACCCCAGGCTCGGTGGATCTCGTGGTCGACAGCTGGGACACCGCAAGGGGCGACCTGACAGGGTTCGTCGAACGCTGACCTGTTTGGCGGTAAAGTTTCCCCCCATGCACCTCAAGAGTCTGACACTCAAGGGATTCAAATCCTTTGCGTCGGCAACGACTCTTCGGTTCGAGCCGGGAATTACTTGTGTGGTCGGCCCGAACGGCTCGGGTAAATCCAACGTCGTCGATGCGTTGACCTGGGTGATGGGCGAGCAGGGCGCCAAGGCCCTGCGCGGCGGCAAGATGGAAGATGTCATCTTTGCCGGCACCTCCGGCCGCGCGCCGCTGGGCCGCGCCGAGGTGACCTTGACCATCGACAACGCCGACGGGGCGCTCCCGATCGAGTACTCCGAGGTGTCGATCACGCGCCGCATGTTCCGCGACGGCGCGGGGGAGTACGAGATCAACGGCTCGTCCTGCCGTCTGATGGACGTCCAGGAACTGCTCAGCGACTCCGGCATCGGCCGCGAAATGCATGTCATCGTCGGGCAGGGACGGCTCGCCGCGATCCTCGAATCCCGTCCCGAAGATCGACGCGCCTTCATCGAAGAAGCCGCGGGAGTCCTCAAACATCGCCGCCGCAAGGAAAAAGCGGTGCGCAAACTCGATTCCATGCAGGCCAATCTCGCTCGCCTCAGTGACCTCACCGCGGAACTGCGTCGGCAACTCAAACCGCTGGGACGCCAAGCCGAGGTTGCTCGGCGAGCACAGACGGTCCAGGCTGACCTGCGTGATGCAAAGATGCGTCTGGCCGCTGACGATCTGGTGACCCGTCGAAACCAGTTGAACGACCAGGCGCAGGACGAGAAAGCGGCCCGTGAACAGCACAACCAGGTGGCGGCTGCGCTCGACGAGGCCAACCTCGAACTCGGGCGCCAGGAGCAAGCTCTCGCTCGTCTGACTCCGGGATCGGAAGCGGCTGCACAGAGTTGGTTCCAGCTTTCCGCGCTTGCCGAACGCGTGAACGCCACTGTGCGCATCGCCCGCGAGCGTGCGCGTCATCTCGACTCCGAACCCGTCGGCAACCGCGGCCAGGACCCGGACGAGATGGAGGCGCGCGCCGAACGTCTTGCTGCCGAGGAGGCCGAACTCCTCGAAGGCGTCGAAATCGCGCGAGCGGCGTCGGAAGCTGCTCGGGACCAGCTCGCAGCCACCGAAGATGCTGCAGCAGAAGCGGAACGGGCGCACATGGCGGAAGTTCGTGCCGTCGCCGACCGCCGTGAAGGTCTTGCTCGACTCTCCGGTCAGGTCGACACTCTGCGTACCCGCGTCGAATCCGTCGACGCGGAAGTGTCTCGGCTGACCGAAGCGATCGACGAGGCTCGTCTGCGTGGCGATGCCGCACAGGCCGAGTTCGACACGGTGCAAGAAAGCATCGGGGACCTCGACGCCGGTGAAGTCGGCCTCGATACCAATCACGAACGCGCCATCGAGGCTCTCGAGATGATCGACGCGCGCGTCGAAGAGCTTCGTGAGGAAGAAAAGACGAGCGGGCAACGCATCGCTTCGCTCCGGGCGCGCATCGAGGCACTGTCGATGGGTTTGCAGCGCAAGGACGGTGGCGGCTGGCTGCTCGAACACCGCGGCGACGACGGCATCACCTCGCTGGTCGGACTGATTCACGTCGAACCCGGCTACGAGGCCGCGATCGCCGCCGCGATGGGGCCGGCAGCAGACGCCGTCGTTGCGCATTCGCTGGACTCTGCTCGCTCCGCTGTCACAGCACTGGCCGATCAGGACGGTGGACGTGCATCACTGATCGTGAGCGGTGAACCGGCGATCAAGCGCGAGGCCGAGATCGCGCCGGGTAGTCGTCCGGCCGTCGACGTCATCGACTGCCCTGACGAGTTGCGTGCCGGATTGACCGCCATCCTCGATGGCGTCGTCCTCGTCGAGACTCTCGATGACGCGATTCGAGTTGTTGCTGACCACAAGGGAATTCGCGCAGTGACGCGTTCTGGCGATCTGCACGGTTCGGGGTGGATGATCGGTGGCTCGGATCGGCAACCGAGCACGCTCGAGGTGCAGGCGGCGATCGACGCGTCAGCAGCGGAACTGGCGGCAACGGAGAGCCGATCCGAGGAACTCGACGCTGCGCTGTCCGGCGCTCTGGCCGAACAAGCCGCTCGACGCGAGACCGCGGAGCAAACTTTGGCAGCGCTCAACGAGTCGGACGCCGCCATGTCCGCCATCTACGAGCAGTTGGGCAGATTGGGGCAGGCAGCACGAGTCGCCCACGCGGAATCCGAGCGGTTGACCGCCCAGCGAGTGCGTGCCGAGGAGGGCCGCGGTGAGTCGCTGACAAAGCTCGCGGATCTGGAGGAACGTCTGCGCGTCGCCGAAACCGACGGCAGTGCACCGGGACACGGTGCGGAATCGACCGCTGCCGATCGCGAAATGGCCGCAGCAGCGCTCGCCGAAGTGCGCATCGTCGAAATGGATGCTCGCCTTGCCGTGCGCACCGCCGAAGAGCGTGCGGAATCCGTACGCGGAAAGGCCGATTCGCTTCGGCGTGCGGCCGCCGCGGAACGAGAAGCGCGGATTCGCGCCGAGCGGGCTCTGCGCGCCAGAGCGCACGCTGCGGAAGTTGCAGCTGCCGTCGCCGAGTCGGGACAGCGCGTGGCGGCCGAACTCGAGACAGTCGTCGCCGCGGCTCTTGCTCACCGCGACGAGTTGGCTCGGGCCCGCACCGAGTGCACGGCCAAGCTGGATCAGGTCCGCCAGACAGTCCGAGCACTGACCGGACAACTCGCTTCGCTCACCGACGCCGTCCACCGCGACGAGGTAGCGAAGGCACAGGCAGCGCTGCGCATCGAACAACTCGAGGAGTCGATCCTCGATCAGTACGGTATCGGCCTCGACGATCTGATCGCCGAGTACGGGCCCGAGGTCGAACTGCCGCCGACCGCTCTCGAAATCGAGGAGTACGAGCAGGCCAAGGAGCGTGGGGAGCAGGTCACCGCCCCCGCTCCGCTTCCGTACGACCGCGCGACTCAGGAACGGCGCGCCAAGCGGGCCGAGAAGGACCTCGCCACCCTCGGCAAGGTCAATCCGCTGGCGCTCGAAGAATTCGCAGCTCTCGAGGAGCGGTACACCTTCCTCTCCACTCAGCTCGAGGACGTCAAGACCGCACGCAAGGACCTTCTTGCTGTGGTCGCAGACGTCGACGCACGAATACTGCAGGTGTTCACCGAGGCCTATGCCGACGTCGAGCGTGAGTTCGTGGGAGTGTTCGAGAAATTGTTCCCCGGGGGAGAAGGGCGGCTGGTCCTCACCGATCCCTCGGACATGCTCACCACCGGCATCGAAGTCGAGGCGCGTCCGCCCGGTAAGAAGGTCAAGCGGTTGTCGTTGCTGTCGGGCGGCGAGAAGTCGTTGACCGCGGTGGCCATGCTGGTCGCGATCTTCCGGGCACGCCCGTCCCCGTTCTACGTGATGGACGAAGTCGAGGCGGCGTTGGACGACACCAACCTGCGGCGGCTGATCGGACTCTTCGAACAATTGCGGGAGAAGTCGCAGTTGATCGTGATCACTCACCAGAAACCGACGATGGAAATCGCCGATGCGTTGTACGGCGTCAGCATGCGCGGCGACGGCATCACCACCGTGATTTCGCAGCGACTTCGCGGTCAAGACATGGCCTCGACGTAAGCCCTGCTCACTTTCCGGGTCGGAGCCTGAAACAATGGGCCGGTGACTACCCAGGCTTGGATCATCATCGCGGCTGTAGCGGCCGTACTACTCGTCGTTCTCGTTGCCGGATTCCTGCGCTACCGCAAGGGGCAGGTATCGCTGAAGGCACCCGAGACGAAGCCGGAGCTCGGCGCACCCGAGAAGGACAAGTCAGGCGGCTACAAGGCCGGTGGCGGGTTCAACTTCAGTCAGGGGTCGACGGCAACGGCGCCACCTCCGGTGGTTCCGACACCTCCGGTCGCCGAGAAGCCGCCCGTCGTCGAAGAACCTGTCGTCGAAAAACCGATCGTCGAAGAACCTGTTGCGGAGAAGCCGGCCGTTGTCGAGGAGCCGGTTGTCGAAGAACCCGCTGTTGTCGAGGAACCGGTTGTCGAGGAACCGGTTGTCGAAGAGCCGGTTGTCGAAGAGCCGGTAATCGAAAAGCCGGTCGTAGAAGAACCAGCGGTAGCAGAACCTGTTGTCGAAGAACCTGTCGTTCCCGAACCCGTCGAGCCTGCACCGCGCGTGCTGGACGAGATCGACCCGACCGAGGGTCGGCTGGACCGACTGCGCGGGCGCCTTTCCCGCTCGCAGTCAGCAGTCGGCAAGAGCTTGCTGGGTCTGCTCGGTGGCGGCGATCTGGACGAGGATTCGTGGGAAGAAGTCGAGGACACCCTCCTCATCGCGGACCTCGGCTCCGCGACCACGGAAAAAGTCGTCACGAAGCTTCGTGAGCAGATGGCGGCCCGCAGCGTCCGGACCGAGGCTGCCGCCCGCGCCCTTCTGCGCGAGGTGTTGATCGCCGAACTGCGTCCCGAACTGGACCGCTCCATCCGCGCATTGCCGCACGATGATCACCCGGCTGTTCTGCTCGTCGTCGGCGTCAACGGGACCGGCAAGACAACCACCACCGGCAAGCTGGCTCGCGTGCTCGTCGCCGACGGTCGTCGCGTCGTGCTCGGTGCCGCGGACACGTTCCGCGCCGCCGCCGCCGATCAGCTCCAGACGTGGGCTGAGCGTGTCGGCGCTGAAGTTGTTCGTGGCAAGGAGGGTGGCGATCCCGCTGCGATTGCCTTCGACGCGGTCTCACGAGGCATCGCGGACGGCGTGGACGTGGTCCTCATCGACACCGCCGGCCGCCTGCACACCAAGACCGGCCTGATGGACGAGCTCGGCAAGGTCAAGCGGGTCATCGAGAAGAAGGCGTCGGTCGACGACGTTCTGCTGGTTCTCGATGCGACGGTCGGCCAGAACGGACTGGCGCAGGCACGAGTGTTCGCGGAGGTCGTGGACATCACCGGCGTCGTACTGACCAAGCTTGACGGAACTGCCAAGGGCGGAATCGTCTTCCAGGTTCAGCATGAACTGGGTGTGCCGGTGAAGTTGGTCGGCCTCGGTGAAGGTGCCGACGACCTGGCGCCGTTCGAGCCGGGTGCGTTCGTCGACGCCCTCCTGGGCTGACGCCCCCGTGCGCCTTTTTGGTAGCGCGAACTACCAAAAAGGCGCACAGGGTCGGTAGAACCCCCTGGCGAAACCTGTTTGCAACAAAGTTGGGCAATTGGTTCACGTCTGCGAAACGCGACAGCGCCATGGACGAAACACCAGCCCAGCACTCTTCTCCTTAACGACGTGCTGCCCGGCACGTGCGACTAGGAGGTAGTAAGTGAGTACCGACGATTTGTTGGCGAACTCCGGTAACGCCGCATGGATGCTGATGGCTGCATCTCTGGTCTTGCTGATGACACCCGGCCTCGCTTTCTTCTACGGCGGGATGTCTCGGTCCAAGTCCGTCCTGAACATGATGATGATGTCCTTCGGGGCCATGGCCGTCATCGGCGTCATCTACGTTCTGTGGGGATGGTCGATGTCCTACGGCACCGAGAACATCGGGGGCATTTTTGCCAACCCGTTCGAGTTCTTCGGCCTCAAGAACAGCATCACCGATGCTGACGGCAACTTCATCGCCGGCGCCTGGGGCTACCCCAACGTCATCGACATCGCGTTCCAGGTGACGTTCGCGATCATCACCACCGCCCTCATCAGTGGTGCCCTGGCCGAGCGGGTCAAGTTCGGCACCTGGCTCCTGTTCTCGGGTATCTGGGTCACCGTCGTCTACTTCCCGCTCGCACACATGGTGTGGGGCGGCGGACTCCTCTCGGGCTCCGAGGACGGCATCGCGGCAAAGCTCTTCGGCACCACGGTCAACGACGACGGAGTCACCGTCGCCAACGTCGCTCCGATCGACTTCGCCGGTGGCACAGTCGTTCACATCAACGCGGGTATGGCCGGTCTGGTCCTCGCACTCATCGTCGGCAAGCGTCTCGGCTTCGGCAAGACCGCCTTCCGTCCGCACAACCTGCCCTTCGTGATGCTCGGCGCCGCACTCCTCTGGTTCGGTTGGTTCGGCTTCAACGCCGGCTCGGCATTCGCCGCCGACGGTAACGCCGGTCTCGCCTGGGTCAACACGACCACCGCGACGTGTGCCGCAGTCCTGGCCTGGCTCGCTACCGAGCGTATTCGTGACGGCCACGCCACCAGCCTCGGCGCAGCTTCCGGTGCGGTCGCCGGTCTGGTCGCCATCACCCCTGCTGCCGGTGCGCTCAACCCGGTCGGTTCCATCTTCCTCGGCGCAGTAGCCGGCATCCTGTCCGCTCTCGCAGTCGGCCTGAAGTTCCGCTTCGGCTTCGACGACTCGCTCGACGTCGTCGGTGTTCACCTTGTCTCCGGCCTGTGGGGCACGATCGGTATCGGATTCTTCGGCACCGCAACCGGCCTCTTCTACGGCGGCGACTACAAGCAACTGGTGGTTCAGATCGTGATCGCACTCGCAGCACTCGTCTTCACCGGCGTTCTGACGACGATCATCGGCTTCGCACTCAAGCCCCTGGGCTGGCGAATCTCGGCCGAGGACGAGGCACGCGGCATCGATGAGACCGAACACGCAGAGACCGCATACGACCTCGCGTGATCAGCACGTGATTAAAGTGAATTCAGGCACTTCAGAGTTTGGAAAGGGATGAGCACATGAAGCTGATCACAGCAATCGTCAAGCCGTTCACGCTCGAGGACGTCAAGACCGGACTCGAGCAGGCCGGAGTGCTGGGTATGACAGTCAGCGAAGTTCAGGGCTACGGCCGACAGAAGGGCCACACCGAGGTGTACCGAGGCGCGGAGTACTCCGTGGACTTCGTACCCAAGGTCCGGGTCGAGGTCGTCGTCGACGACGCGGCCGTTGACAAGGTGGTCGAGGTGATCGTCGAGGCCGCTCGAACCGGCAAGATCGGTGACGGCAAGGTGTGGGTCTCGCCAGTCGAGTCGGTCATCCGGGTTCGCACCGGGGAACGCGGTGGCGATGCACTCTGACCCGAAAGGGTCCGAGAACTTCGGCCCTGGTTCCGTCGCGAAAGCGACGGGGCCAGGGCCGGTCTCGTCAGGGGGATCCGACGAAGCTGCGGACCTGGCCCGCGCACGCAAGGCCCTACTCACCGGAGGCGTCAAGAACAGGAGGCTCGACGCCCCCGCGCTGCGACATGCACTGGTCGATCTGCACGAATTCTGGTTGACCACCAAGGGGACCGAACTGGGCATCAAACCGGATTGTGGGTTTGCCATCGTCGCCGTGGGTGGTCTCGGCCGACGCGAACTGCTGCCGTATTCCGATCTCGATCTGATTCTGCTGCACGACGACATGGACCCGGCGGTCGTGGCCCAGGTCGCGGACAGCCTGTGGTACCCGCTGTGGGACGCGCACATCAAACTCGACCACAGCGTGCGGACGCTTCCGCAGGCGCTTCAGGTTGCGGCCACCGACATGACGGCAGCACTCGGAATGCTCGAAGCACGCCACATTGCCGGCGACGTGGAGCTGAGCAACCTGTTGATCAGTGGTGTCCGACGACAGTGGCGCATGGACATCCGCAGCCGATTCGACGAATTGATCACCCAGACCCGTACGAGGTGGGAGCGCAGCGGCGAGATCGCCCATCGCGCCGAACCGGATCTCAAGAGCGGTCGTGGCGGGCTGCGAGACGTCCAACTGCTCAACGCCCTGTCCATCGCGCAATTGACCGACGGGATGCCGGGGCTGGGACCCAACTCGCCCGGCGGCGGTCTGGCACTTGCGCACAGGCGGTTGCTCGACGTGCGCACCGAACTTCACCGCGTTGCCGGTCGCGCCCGCGACCAACTGCGAGCACAGGACGCCGACGAGATCGGTGCGGCGCTACGGATCGGTGATCGCTTCGATCTGGCGCGACTTCTCAGCGAATCGGCGCGCACCATCAGCTATTCGGTCGACGTCGGTATCCGTACCGCCGGAAACTCCTTGCCCCGGCGTGGTTTGTCGCGGCTGCGTCGCGCGCCGGTGCGACGGCCACTGGACGAGGGCGTCGTCGAGCATGCCGGCGAAGTAGTTCTGGCGCGCGATGCGAGACCGAAGAAGGATCCCGGTCTGGTGATGCGGGTCGCGGCAGCGGCGGCCACCAACGGCATGCCGATCTCCGCGTCGACGCTCAATCGCCTGGCCGACAATGCCCCCGAATTGCGTGAGCCGTGGCCGAAAAATGCAGTCAACGATCTCTTGGTCGTGCTGGGTTCGGGATCGCGTGCGGTTCCGGTGATCGAGGCGATGGACCGGACCGGGCTCTGGGGTCGACTCCTGCCGGAGTGGGGGACCATTCGCGATCTTCCGCCGCGCGACGCCGTCCACACGTGGACGGTGGATCGGCACCTGGTCGAAACCGCCGCGTATGCAAGCGGATTCACCACTCGCGTCGCTCGGCCGGATCTGCTCATGCTCGGTGCGTTGATCCACGACATCGGGAAGGGGCGAGGGGGAGACCACAGCGTCGTCGGTGCCGAATTGGCCACCGCGATCGGAAATCGCTTGGGACTCTGGCCTTCCGACGTCGCGACGTTGACGGCGATGGTGCGCTACCACTTGCTGTTGCCGGAAACCGCCACCCGTCGCGACCTCGACGATCCGGCAACGGTGCAGCGAGTGGTCGACGCACTCGAGGGAGACGGGACCCTTCTCGATCTCCTGCATTCGTTGGCGGAAGCGGATTCGCTGGCCACCGGGCCTGGTGTCTGGGGCGACTGGAAGTCGTCGTTGATCGGCGAGCTGGTGCGTCGTTGTCGTTTGCTGATGGCAGGGGAGGAGCTCCCGCAACCCGATCCACTCGCTCCCGAGCAATTGGCCATCGCCGAGGAGGGCGGGGTTCACGTCTCGCTCGTTCCGGCCGAGAATGCGCACACCTACGTCGTGACCGTCATCGCGCCCGACGCTCCCGGGCTGCTGTCTCGGGCTGCCGGAGTTCTGGCGCTGCAGTCCTTGCGGGTGCATTCCGCATCGCTGGGGTCGCATGCAGGTTCGGCGGTCAACTCGTTTGTCGTGACGCCGAGGTTCGGCACACCCCCGCAGGCGGTGCTGCTCCGGCAGGAATTGATCCGGGCTTCGGCCGGTGAACTGAATTTGCTCGAACTTCTCGACGCGAAGGACGAGGAGGCACGGGCAGAGCAGTGGGACGACCCGATCCAGACCAACAAGGATTCCGCGGTTCCGGTGCTCTATGCGCAGGCGCCACCGCGGGTCATCTGGTTCGACGCGCCCGGTGACGGTCAGGCGATCCTCGAATTGCGTACCGAGGACCGCGTCGGCCTGCTCTGCCGACTGGCCGCAGCACTCGAACACAGTGGAGCCGACATCCGGTGGGCGAAGGTCGCCACCTTGGGTTCCTCGGTGGTCGACGCGTTCTGCCTCGACTTCGGTGAGGCCGATACCCGCGCGGCGCGAGAGCGCGTCGAGGAGGCGGTGCTGGCGGTGGTTCCGGTGCCACAACCCAAGAAGAAAGAGGATTGACGGACCGGTTTCGGCAGTTACGCCCGCATCGGCTGGGATCGGTGCGGGCGTAGCGGCTAGGCTGGTGCCCGAGAATATCCATGGCTAACTCGCACGACCTTCAGGAGCGCACTCGGTGTTCGAATCCCTTTCCGACAGATTGACCGGATCTCTCAAGGATCTGCGTGGCAAGGGTCGTCTGTCCGGCGCCGACATCGACGCTACGGCCCGCGAGATCCGCCTTGCCCTGCTCGAGGCCGACGTCGCGCTTCCCGTAGTGCGCAGCTTCATCGCCAAGATCAAGGAACGCGCCAAGGGCGCCGAGGTCTCGGGTGCACTGAACCCGGCTCAGCAGGTCGTCAAGATCGTCAACGAAGAACTGGTCGAGGTTCTCGGCGGTGAAACCCGTCGACTGCAGTTCGCCAAGACGCCGCCGACGGTCATCATGTTGGCCGGTCTGCAGGGTTCCGGTAAGACCACGCTGGCCGGAAAGTTGGCCAAGTGGCTCAAGGATCAGGGGCACACGCCCCTCCTCGTCGCCTGTGACCTTCAGCGTCCCGGCGCCGTCACTCAGCTTCAGATCGTCGGTGAGCGTGCAGGCGCCGCAGTCTTCGCGCCGCACCCCGGCACCTCCATCGGCGGCGGCGAGAACGCACTGGGCGTTTCCGCGGCCGACCCCGTCGAGGTCGCCCGCGCCGGCGTCGAAGAAGCACGCAACAAGCATTACGACGTCGTGATCGTCGACACCGCCGGTCGCCTCGGTATCGACTCGGAGCTGATGGCGCAGGCCGCCGGTATCCGTGACGCCGTCAACCCGGACGAGACCATCTTCGTCCTCGACGCCATGATCGGTCAGGACGCGGTCAGCACGGCCGACGCGTTCCGTGAGGGAGTCGGCATCACCGGTGTCGTCCTCACCAAGCTCGACGGCGACGCCCGCGGTGGTGCCGCGCTGAGCGTCCGCGAGGTCACCGGCCAGCCGATCCTCTTCGCGTCCACCGGCGAGAAGCTCGAAGACTTCGACGTCTTCCATCCCGATCGCATGGCCAGCCGGATCCTCGGCATGGGCGACGTCCTGAGCCTCATCGAGCAGGCCGAGCAGGTGTTCGACGCCGATCAGGCCGAAGCGACCGCAGCGAAGATCGGTTCCGGTCAGCTCACCCTCGAAGACTTCCTCGATCAGATGATGGCCGTCCGCAAGATGGGCCCGATCGGCAACCTCCTCGGTATGTTGCCGGGTGCAGGCGGCATGAAGGACGCGCTTGCCAACGTCGACGAGAAGCAACTCGATCGCATTCAGGCCATCATCCGCGGTATGACGCCGGCCGAGCGCGACGATCCGAAGATCATCAACGCCTCACGCAGACTGCGCATCGCGAACGGTTCGGGCGTCAAGGTTTCCGACGTCAACCAGTTGGTGGACCGTTTCTTCGAAGCCCGCAAGATGATGGCTGCCATGGCCGGCCGTATGGGTATGCCCGGCGCGCGTAAGCAGGTTCGCAGCAAGAAGGGCAAGAAGGGCAAGAAGGGCGGCAAGGGCCCGACGCAGCCCAAGATGCGCGGAGGATTCCCCGGCATGGGCGGATTCCCGGGTATGCCCGGCGGAATGCCGGCCGGTATGCCCGACCTGTCGAACATGCCCAAGGGTCTCGATCAGTTGCCGCCCGGACTGGAAGGCATCGATCTCTCCCAGCTCAAGCTGCCCAAGAAGTAGTCGGTGGCTGCGCTTCATCTGCGGGGTATCGGTCTGCCCGATGCCGAGCCGATCGAATTGTGGATCGTCGACGGGCTGATTTCCTTCGAGTCGGTGTCCGGTGCGGAGACGATCGTCGAATCGGGTTGGATCACACCGGGTCTCGTGGATGCGCACTGTCACGTCGGTATCCGCTACGGCGGTGGCGGCGGCGAAACCGTCGACGGCTTGCTGGGGCAGGCGAAGACCGAACGTGACGCGGGCGTGCTGTTGCTTCGTGACGCCGGATCGCCGGTCGACACCAGGTTCATCGACGAGCGCCTCGATCTGCCGCGGATCATTCGCGCAGGTCAGCACATCGCAGCACCGAAGCGGTACATCCCGGGCCTGCCGGTCGACCTGGACGACGAATCTCAGTTGCCGGCCGAGGTGGTGCGGCAGGCACGCGCCGGTGACGGTTGGGTCAAGCTCGTCGGGGACTGGATCGATCGTTCCATCGGCGACCTCGCCCCGTTGTGGAGCGACGAGATTCTGGTCGAGGCCATCGCTGCCGCCCATGCCGAAGGCGCAAGGGTCACCGCTCACGTCTTTGCCGAGGATGCTCTGCCCGGCCTGATCAACGCCGGCATCGACTGCATCGAGCACGGCACCGGATTGACGGACGCGACCATCGAGTTGATGGTCGCTCACGGCACGGCCTTGGTTCCGACGCTGATCAACATCGCAACTTTCCCCGAGATCGCGGACTCCGCCACGCGGTATCCGATCTACGCGGCGCACATGCGGGATCTGCACGCTCGTCGACATCGGACGATCGGTGCCGCTCACGAGGCCGGGATTCCGATCTATGCCGGAACGGATGCCGGCGGATCGATCAGGCACGGGCGGATCGCCGACGAGATCGCCGAACTCGAAGTTGCCGGTTTGACGGCGCATCAGGCGCTGGGCGCAGCCTGCTGGGACGCACGGAGTTGGTTGGGTGCGCAGGGGATCGAAGAAGGAGCGCCCGCCGACCTGGTGGTTTATTCCGAAGATCCGCGCGGAAACCCCGATGTGCTCGCGAAGCCGATGCGTGTGATCCTCCGCGGAACCCCCGTGAGTGGTTAGGGAGTCCCCGCACTCTCGAAGCGCGCACAGGGTGGTTTCCGAACGAGCCCACCCATCTGGCACAATGGACCATTGTTCGTCGCAACCGGTTACGTACCGCTGCGACGGTCACAGGATAGAGGCAAAACCGGGCTCACAAATCGTGTGGGTCGCTGAATTGCACGTGACATGCGCAGCACTGTTGTGCGCGCTGAAGGAGAACTGCAGCTGTGGCTGTCAAAATCAAGCTCACCCGCCTCGGCAAGATCCGCAACGCTCAGTACCGCGTTGTCATCGCCGACTCGCGCACCCGTCGTGACGGCCGTGCGATCGAGACCATCGGCAAGTACCACCCCAAGGAAGAGCCCTCGCTGATCGACATCGATTCCGAGCGCGCTCAGTACTGGCTGTCCGTGGGCGCACAGCCCACCGAGCCCGTCGAGGCACTCCTCAAGATCACCGGTGACTGGCAGAAGTTCAAGGGCCTCCCGGGCACCGAAGGCACCCTGCGCGTCAAGGAAGCCAAGCCCACCAAGCTCGAGCTCTTCCAGGCTGCGCTCGCGCAGGCCGAGAACGAGCCGGTTGCAGAAGCAATCACCCCCAAGAAGAAGAAGGCTGCAAAGGCTGACGAGGCCAAGGCAGAAGACACCGCGGCTGACGCCGAGGCTCCCGCTGCAGACGCCGAGGCTGCTGACAAGTGAGTGCCGTCGTCGCTGATGCGGTAGAGCATCTCGTGCGTGGCATCGTCGCCAATCCCGACGATGTGCGCGTCGAGCTGATCACCGGACGTCGGGGACGGACCGTCGAGGTGCACGTGCACCCCGACGATCTCGGCAAGGTCATCGGTCGGGGTGGTCGCACGGCGACCGCTCTGCGGACCTTGGTCTCCGGCATCGGTGGCCGCGGTATCCGTGTTGATGTCGTCGACACCGATCAGTAGACGGCAGTAAACAGGTGGAACTCGTAGTCGGTCGTGTCGCGAAGTCGCATGGCATCAAAGGTGAATTGGTAGTCGAGGTTCGTACAGACGAGCCCGAGGATCGTTTTGCCGTAGGTTCCGTGCTGCGTGGGCGCAAGCCGCGCGAGTCCACACTGAAGTCGTACACAGTGGAAGCCGCCCGGGATCATTCCGGGCGGCTTCTGCTGCGCCTGGAAGGCGTCAGTGACCGTGGCGACGCAGATGCGTTGCGCGGCACACTGTTTGTCATCGACAGTTCCGAACTCGAGCCTTCGGATGATCCGGACGAGTTCTACGATCACGAACTCGAAGGACTGAAGGTCGTCCTCACGGACGGCACCGAGATCGGTTCGGTCATCGAGGTATTGCATTCCGCCGCAGGTGAATTGCTATCGATTCGCCGCGCCGGTGAGACGTCCGGTGAATTGCTGATCCCGTTTGTCGCAGCCATCGTCACCTCGGTGTCGATCGCCGACGGCGTCGTGGTGATCGAGCCCCCCGAGGGACTGCTCGACCCGGACTTCGGTGACAAGTCGAACAGCGACAATTCGAACGCCGACAGCGACTGATCGCTTGTCATGCGTCTCGATGTAGTCACCATCTTTCCCGAGTATCTCGAACCGCTTCGTGCTGCCTTGCTGGGCAAGGCAATCGAACGCGGCTTGATCTCGGTCGACGTCCACGATCTGCGGTCGTGGACCCATGACGTACACAAAGCCGTCGACGATTCCCCGTACGGCGGCGGACCCGGCATGGTCATGAAACCCACCGTCTGGGGCCCGGCACTGGACGACGTGATCGGGCGCTCCGATTCTTCCGGCCCCGATGATGCCGAGACCATTCTGGTGGTGCCCACTCCCGCCGGCGTCCCGTTCACCCAGGAGACCGCGCACCGCTGGTCCAACGCCAAGCACCTCGTCTTCGCCTGCGGCCGATACGAAGGTATCGATCAACGGGTTTTCGACGACGCCGCCAAGCGGGTCAGAGTCGAAGAAGTCAGCATCGGCGATTACGTCCTGATCGGCGGCGAAGCGGCCGTGCTGGTGATGGTCGAGGCTGTCGTGCGACTGATGCCCGGCGTTCTCGGCAATCAGCTTTCACACCAAGAGGATTCGTTTTCCGACGGCCTTCTCGAAGGGCCTAGCTACACTCGCCCGGCTGTGTGGCGCGGCCTCGAAGTTCCGCCGGTGCTTCTCTCCGGTGATCACGCGAAGATCAAAGCGTGGCGCCATGAGCAGTCGCTGCAGCGCACGGCCGAGCGTCGACCGGATCTTCTTCCTTAGGTATTTCGCTTCAACCAGGTGATGCTTGCGCCGTCGTCGAGCGATTCGGTTGCAGTCGGTGTGAACAGTGTCGGCTCGAAGTTACCTCTGATCATCGGTATGCCTGCGCCGGCGACTACCGGATACCTCTTGATGATCAACTCGTCGATCTCCGGTAGTAGTTCGCCGGCGAGAGTTCCGCCGCCACACAGCCAGATATCTTGTCCTTCTTCCTCTTTGAGAGATCTGACTACCCCAAGCGGATCGGCGCGAACGATGGTGACGGGGGGATCCTCGGTGTCAGGGATGGTTGTGGAGACGACGAACTGACGCAGGTGCGCGAAGGGGCTTTTCACTCCGGCGGCCAGCCCGGGCTCGTAGGAGCCGCGGCCCATGACGACCGTGTCGAAGGTCTTGTTGGGAGCGTCCTCGATTCCGAGAGCGGGCCGCACATGCGTTGGCACGGTTTCAGGATATCGATCGCATATCCAGGCCGTGATTTGTTCGGAGACCGGGAGGAAATCGAATTCGCCACCAGGCCCCGCGATGTATCCGTCGAGGGAAGCTCCCACGTAGTACACAAGCTTTCGCATATAACGCTCCGTTCGTACTACTATGTTTGTAGTGGTTTAACTTAGGGTCGTGTCAGGAGTGATGTCAAGTGCGAAAGAACCCGGAACGCCGGCTTGCCCTGATCGACGCGGCAATCGAGGTGTTGGCCCGAGAGGGTGCTCGAGGCTTGACGTTTCGAGCCGTCGACGCCCAGGCATCAGTGCCGAACGGGACAGCGTCGAACTACTTCTCCAATCGCGACGACCTGCTCACTCAAGCGGGTGGCCGGATCTACGAGCGACTGATTCCGGAGGACCTCGAAGGGATGATCGATCCCGTCAACGGCACCGATCGTGAGCGCCTGGTGACGCTCATGCTCGACGTGGTCGAGCGCGTCACCTCGTTCGGAACGGGTTTCCTCGCGCTCATGGAGTTACGACTGGAGGCGACGCGTCGACCGGACCTGCGAGCGGTCCTGACCGTCCGCATCCGAGAAGACTTCGATCTGAACGTAGCCAATCATCTGGCGTCGGGCGTGCCGGGTGATGCGATGACCGTTCGCCTGCTCTATTTGTCGCTGAACTGGCTCGCACTGGATCGACTCACATTGCCGAACCTGTTCGGAGAGGAAGATATTCGGACGATCGTCGAGGCGGCGGTGGATCGAGCGTTACCCCGCGAATCGTAGAAGGTCAGTGCCGTTCGGCAGGTTTGCGGCGGAACGAGAAGTATCGATGACCGAAGAAGCTCACACCGGCGACGATCAGCATGACAACCGCCTGGGCGGGAAGCGGCGGGGCATGCAGAATCGACACCGCGATTGTTCCGAGTATCAGATTCAGCACCAGGCCACCGGAATTGACGACGATGAACGCTCCCAGGTCGCGTGCCACATGTCCGCGGACGCGGAAAACGAGAGTCCGATGCAGAACGAAAGCGATGAGGACGCTGATGGAGTACGCGCCGATCACAGCCACTTGATACAGGTCCTTGTTGTCGAGGATCAGTGACCAGACCACGAAGAGCACGTATCCGATCGTCGTATTGGCCACTCCGACAATGGCAAATGCGATGGGTTGATGCTTGACCACCCGAAGCAGTGGGCCGGGGTTCTCGGGTGATGCGATGTCTTCGGTCATGAAGACTCGGTTTTCACGGTGTTGATCCCGTCCTTGCGTCGGTTCCGCAGATACATCCACTCGAGCACGCCGAGTCCGAGGACTCCGGCGACCATCGAAGCGCCGCCGACCTTCCATCCCGGGGGACGCCACGTCAGGACAAGTTCCGCGTCTTTCGTACCGGCTGGAACGTCCACGGTGACAAAGGACTTCGCGACGACGTCGATCGGGACAGGCTGACCGTCGATGCTCGCCCGATATCCGGGCCAGCCGAGCCGTGCGAACACAACCTTGCCGCCGGTCTCCGAACTGACACGAAGGGTGCTCGACATGTTCGATTCCGCGATCGACGTAGCCTCGACGCCGTGGGCGTCGGCGATGCGTCCGTTGCGTGTCGAGACGGGGCCGTCGACGCGTTCGAGTACCGAGATGTAGTTCTCGTGTCCGGGGTAGTCGACCCATTTCCATCCGTCGGGAGCCGGGTTCTTGCGTGCATCGGGGTAGAGAGCGTTCTGAAGTACGACGCGGTCCACGTTCATCAGGTCGACGATGGTGCGGCCGGTGGTGGGTTCGACGGTGAATGCGCGTCGGAAGGCGTCGGGGCAGACACTCATGTCCCAGCGCATGCAGAGCAGGTCACCGAAGTAGAAGTGCCCGTTGGGGGTGTAGCCGCTGGTGTAGGTCAGTTCGAGGTCTTTGGGGTAGTTGCCGAAAGCCAGGGAACCGTACGCTCCGTCGAGGGTCTTGTCCCCGGGGGCGATGAGCGCACGGTCGCCCAGTTGCAGTGTCGTGCCTTCGAAGTCGGGGAAGGCGTCTTTCATCTCCGAGCGGGATTCGGGCAGGTTCCAGCTCATCGGGGTTGGTTGCGCGGCCCGAACCTGGGCGTACGCGATGGGGGAGACAGCGACGATCGCTACGAGGCATGCGAAAGCAGTGCCCTTGGTACGGCCGAGCCAGACCATCGCGGCGCCGAGTGCGGCAACGAGCAGGGCCGAGATCACATGCCATTTCGCGAGCCCGGGAGCTGCCGAGGCTGACCGAATCAGAAGCAGGCCCACGAGGATTCCCGCTGCAACGCAGCGCCCGCGCAACTTGTCGGTCGTGGCGTAACGCCCGAGCAGGATGCACACCAGAAGCAGGAGTCCGATGGCCACCATCGGAAGTACGCGCGCGGGCCACCGCAGTGGGCCGATCGTGCTCGGCCCGGCAGTCCACATGAGGACGGCGACCGTGAAGATCCCGACGGCGGTCAATTCGCGTGCCGCGGCGCGTGCCTTGCCCCAGTCGATGAATGCCAGGGCGGGTATGAGGAACCAGGCGATGTAGACCATGGGCATGGTCTGGATGTATCCCCACCACGAGGTGAACGCGGGCATCGTGCTCGGCAGGCTCGCGTTCAGCGATTCCGACCACGGGACGGCGAGGAATGCGTCGTTCTTGACTTCGGATGCACCGCGCCAGGTGACGTCCGCGGTGAGCAGGCTCGGCAGATACGTCGCGAGACCGGCCAGAGCGGCACACGCGGACACCGCCAGAAGCCGCAGTGACGGCAGCCAACGCCGCTGATAGACAACTTCGCCGATTGCGACCGCGCCGATCATCAAGCCGGATTCGACTGCGGGGAAAACATATTGGACCGACATCGCGAGATACAAGAACACGAAGGTCGGGATCGGACCGCTCTTACCTCGGGCGTAGCGGATTGCCGACGCCCACGCCTGAACCATCCAGGCAGTGCCGGTGAAGGCAGTCATCCAACTGGCCGAGTCGAAGAACAGCAGGAAACCGGTGAACGGAATCGAGACGCCGGCGACGGCAGCCCACGTGGGCTTCGAGCCGTACTCGAGGCAGATCCGATAGACGCCGAGTGCAAGGATGATCGCGAAGATCAACTTCACGATCGTCGCGTACAACGCCAGGTTGTCGAAGGACGGTGCGATCAGGTCGATCAGGAGTTGCGGTGGATTGAGAAGGCCTGCTTCCTCGATCGCGTAGTTGCCCGCCATCCAGTTCTCGGGGACGAGCACCGGGAGGTGTCCTTCTCGCAGACTGCGGCCGAGCATGACCCACAGCGGCGCGTATTGGGACTCGGTGTCGTCGGTGTAGAAGTGACGAGCATTCGCGAGCACCACGGCCAGATAACCGGCGATGACACCGATCGCCGTGACGGCGCCCCACTTGTACACGTCTGCCCGGGCGAGAGTGCGAGTTTCCACCACGAGTTCCAGACCTTAACAGGGCAGGTGGGGCGTACGGAGACGCGAGCGCGTCACGCGCCGCCGGCATCCGAAGTCAAGACATCTCTGCGTGTTAAAGTTCGCGACGGTGTGGGCCCGATCGTGCCTGTCTCTCGGCGCCAGTCGAGCCCCCTGAAGGGAGTGGAAGCGAGTGCACTCGATTTCCGTCGTAGTGCCCGTTTATCAGGGCGAAAAGACGATCACGGCGCTCGTCGAGGAGTTGGACGGCCTGGGCACACCGAGTGCGACGCCCGGTGGTGCGCAGTTCTCCGTCGACGAGATCGTGCTGGTTCACGACAACGGCCCGGACCGCTCCGACGTCGTGTTACTCGAATTGGAGCGCCGTTTCGAGCAGGTGCGTGTCGTGTGGCTCAGCCGCAACTACGGCCAGGACGCGGCGACCATCGCCGGCATGGCCGCTGCAACTGGACAGTGGATCGTGACGATGGACGAGGACGGCCAGCACGACCCGGTGCACATCGGGGCTTTCCTCGACACCGCGCTGACGGAGCGATCCGATCTCGTGTATTCCAAACCCACGAACACACGCCCGCACGGATTCTTGCGGAACCTGACCTCGCGCGGCGCAAAGATCGTCTTGGCGACGGTATTCGCGTTCCCTGATTCGACGAGATTCGAAAGTTATCGCCTGATCCGCGGTGACATCGGCCGACAGTTGGCCGGCGTCGCGGCCAACGGCGTGTATCTGGACGTTGCGCTGACGTGGGTTGTCGGTAACACGGCCACGGCGCCGGTGACACTTCGAGCCGAAGGCCGCGAAGAATCCGGGTACAACTACCGCCGTTTGTTCTCGTTGTTCTGGAAGATGGTGTTGTGTAGCGGAACACGCGGTCTGCGGCTGGTCAGCCTGCTCGGAGTCACCCTGGCGTCGGCCGGCGTGATCATGGCCGCGGTGATCTTCATCGGGGCCATGACCGGCGACAACAATGATCCCGAAGGATGGGCGTCGATCATCATGGCGCTGCTGGTCTGTTCGGGTGCGATTCTGTTCTCGCTCGGGCTCATTGCCGAATATCTCGGTGTGGCACTGCACGTCCTTGTCGGAAAGCCGCTGTATCTGACTGTCGACTCCCCGCGGCCCGGAACCTCGATCGATCGGCGTAGTCGTGAGCACTGATCGCATCATCTTCTCCCGCCCCTATCGGGCATCGAACGAATTGTCGAATCTGGCAACGGTTCTGGAGTCCGACCACATTCACGGTGACGGACGTTTCACCAAGTCCGCGACTGCAGCGCTCAAGGCGATCACCGGATCCACGCATGCTCTGCTGACCACCTCGTGCACGCATGCACTCGAATTGGGTGCGCTGCTGCTCGAATTGGGCCCGGGCGACGAGGTAATAGTTCCGAGCTTCGCGTTCAGTTCGGCGGCAACCGCCGTCGCGTTGCGCGGGGCCACTGTTGTTTTCGTCGACATCGATCCGAGTACCGGCAACATCGACCCGGCGTGCGTCGCGGCGGCGATCACCGAACGCACCAAAGCTGTACTGGTCATGCATTACGGCGGAGTCGCCGCGGACATGGAACCTCTCCTCGACCTCGCGGAACTCCACGGCGTTGCGTTGATCGAAGACAACGCTCACGGACTCGGCGGAAAGTGGCGCGGGCGCTCGCTCGGCACCATCGGAACAATCGGAACGCAGAGTTTTCACGACACCAAGAACGTTCACTGCGGTGAGGGCGGCGCGCTGTTGCTCTCTGACGATCAGTTGATGACTCGCGCCGAAATCATCCGTGAGAAGGGGACCGACCGTGCGCGTTTCCTGCGCGGCCAGGTCGACAAGTATTCGTGGCAGGACATCGGGTCGAGTTATCTGCCCAGTGAACTCAATGCCGCCGTCCTCGACGCACAACTCTCCGAGTTCGACGCGATTCAGGCGGCCAGGCATCGCGTCTGGGATGCCTACAGCGTGAGTCTGGGCGAGTGGGCGGCCGCGAACGGTGTCGTGCCCATGGCGGTGCCCGATGATCGCGAGCACACTGCGCACCTGTTCTATCTCAAGATGCCGACCGAAGAGAGCCGTGACGGCTTGATTCGGCACCTTGCCGGTGACGGAATCGTGGCGCCGTTCCACTACGTTCCGCTCGATACGAGTGCGGCCGGTGTGCGCTACGGACGAACACCGCAGCCGTGCGTGCGTAGTGCCGAGTTCTCCGCGTCGATCCTTCGACTGCCGCTGTGGCCCATGCTCACGTTCGAACAACAGGACCGGGTCATCGGTTCGGTGCTCGAGTACAAGCAGGCTTGAGGACGAACACGACCGCGTGGATCGACTCAGGGCCCGGAAGCTTCGGGCATCGCCGAATCCGCGGTCGTGGATGCCGCTGCCCAGTCGTCGATGCTTCCGCTCGGGAAGAGAATCTGCGTGACGCCGGTGACCGTGTCGCGAGCGTGCAATGCACTTTCGTCGTCGACGGCATCGGTGAACGAGGTGTCGGGATAGAAGCTGTCCTCATCCGTGTACTGGACGTCTTCTCGCGAACCGATTGCGATGATGTATCGGTTGTCGTCACCGACGATGCCGGTGGACAGATGGATCCACTTGTCCTCGACACAGCACATCCAGCCCTGTTTGACTCCTATGACGGGCTCGCCGAACAAGGCCTCGGGCAGGCCGAATCTCTGGTCGTAACCGTCGGTTCCTTCGGGAGTGGATTGCCGCAGGTACTCGACGAACTGCTCGACCCGTTCAGGTCCGAGTTGATCGGAGTCGTCGAGGACACCGCTGTAGAAGGTGACCAGGTCACGTGTCGTGGTCTCGGTGTTCCACCACATTCCGTCCCAGGGCGGCGTCGTCGCGGTCAGTGCGTAACGCTCGGCGACGCGGGTGATCACCTCTTGGCCGCCGACCTCGTCCCACAGGAGGTTGGCTGCGGTGTCGTCGGAGGATTCGAGCATCGCCGCCATGAGGGTGCGATCGTCGTCCGTGATGGGTCGCTCACCGCGCGCATCCTGATGAAGTAGATCCTCGGCGATGAAAAGTTTTGCCACCGAGGCTGTTTCGATCTGCTGGTCACCGGCGACGTCGAGGTACTTGTCCGAGGAGCGGTCGAGGATGGCGATGGAGACGTCCGCACCACGCCCGAGCGCAGCCACCTGAGCCTGTCCCAGACGGCCGTCGAGGGTCTCGGCTACCGGAACATTGGTGTCGGGAAAGGCGGGGGTCTGCATCGGATCATCCGGGTTCTGTCCACCGCTGCACGAAGCCGCAAAAGTAACTGCGGCCACCATTGCGGCAATCCGGACGTACCGCGTACTCATTTGTTTCCCCCGGTAGCCCTGACACGGCACTGTTGCCGATCTTCTTGTCTCAGGATAGCGGTAGGGTCGGATCTCGTGATTCTCAAGACCGTGAACCAGCGCATTGCCGAGGAACTCGACGTCCGCGAAGGCCAGGTTGCAGCAGCAGTCGACCTTCTCGACGGCGGAGCCACGGTGCCCTTCATCGCCCGGTACCGCAAGGAAGTCACCGGCACGCTCGACGACGCCCAGCTGCGACTCCTGGACGAGCGGCTGCGGTATCTCCGCGAGCTCGACGACCGTCGTGACGCCGTGCTCACAGAGATCGACTCTCAGGGCAAACTCGACGATCAACTGCGCGGTCAGATCATGCTGGCCGAGACGAAAGCGCGGCTGGAGGACATCTACCTCCCCTTCAAGCCGAAGCGGCGCACCAAGGCGCAGATCGCCCGCGAGGCCGGCCACGAGCCCGTCGCCGATGCTCTCATCGGAGATCCCACCACCGATCCCGCGAAGTATTCGGACGAGCAGCTCGACGGTGCCCGGTCGATCCTCGTCGAGCGCTTCGCCGAGGACGCCGATCTGGTCGGTGAATTGCGTGAGCTGATGTGGAATCGCGGCCAGGTCGTCTCCTCGGTCCGCAAGGGCAAGGAAACCGATGGCTCGAAGTTTGCTGACTACTTCGAGTTCTCGGAACCGTTCTCCAAATTGCCCTCGCACCGCATCCTCGCCGTCCTGCGCGGCGAGAAGGAAGAAGTGCTGTCGCTCAACATGGCGGCAGACACCGAAGAACTCGCGCCGGGGGAGCGCACGGTCTACGAAGGCCGCATCGCGTCGCGGTTCGAGATCGCCGACCGTGGTCGGGCCGCCGACGGGTGGCTTCTCGACACCGTCAAGTGGGCGTGGAAGACGAAGTTCGCCGTCACGCTCGGTATCGACACTCGGATGCGTCTGCGGCAGTCGGCCGAAAAGGACGCCGTCGACGTCTTCGCCACCAACCTCAAGGATCTACTCCTCGCAGCTCCCGCCGGCGCCCGACCCACCATGGGACTCGACCCCGGATTCCGCACCGGAACGAAGGTTGCCGTCGTCGACGGAACCGGCAAAGTTGTTGCCTACGAGACGATTTACCCGCACCAGCCGCAGAACAAGTGGGACGCGGCTCTCGCGACGCTTGCCGGACTGGTCGCCGAACACGGCGTCGAACTGATCGCCATCGGCAACGGCACGGCCTCACGCGAGACCGACACGCTCGCTACCGAACTGATCAAGAAGACCGGCGCGCCCAACCTGACCAAGATCGTCGTCTCCGAGGCAGGCGCATCGGTGTACTCGGCTTCGGCCTACGCGTCGCAGGAACTTCCCGACCTCGACGTCTCGATTCGCGGTGCGGTGTCCATTGCGCGTCGCTTGCAGGATCCGTTGGCGGAGTTGGTCAAGATCGATCCCAAGTCCATCGGCGTCGGTCAGTACCAGCACGACATCACCGAATCGCTGCTCTCGCGTTCCCTCGACGCCGTCGTCGAGGATGCCGTCAACTCGG
This sequence comes from Rhodococcus sp. MH15, assembly GCF_019266045.1. NCBI lineage: Bacteria > Bacillati > Actinomycetota > Actinomycetes > Mycobacteriales > Nocardiaceae > Rhodococcus > Rhodococcus sp. MH15. Next base: position 774,839 of record NZ_LPNP01000061.1, on the reverse strand, counting down.
TCGGCGTCGACGTCAACACCGCGTCCGTGCCGCTGCTTGCTCGGGTGTCCGGAATTGCAGGATCCCTTGCAGAGAGCATCGTCGCGCATCGGGACCAGAACGGTCCGTTCAAATCCCGCAAGGGTCTCAAGGATGTCTCCCGCCTGGGACCCAAGGCATTCGAGCAGTGCGCAGGCTTCCTGCGGATCACCGACGGCGACGACCCTCTCGACGCGTCGAGCGTCCACCCGGAGGCATATCCGGTGGTTCGCAAGATCGTCGCGAGTGCAGGCGGGGACGTGCGCACCGTGATCGGAAACTCGCAGGCACTTCGATCGGTCAAGGCGTCCGACTACGTCGACGAGCGATTCGGTCTACCGACCGTCACCGACATCATCTCCGAGTTGGAGAAGCCGGGACGAGATCCACGACCCGAATTCAAGACCGCAACCTTTGCCGCAGGTATCGAGAAGGTCGCGCATCTCAAGCCCGGCATGACCCTCGAAGGCGTGGTCACCAACGTCGCAGCCTTCGGTGCCTTCGTCGACATCGGAGTTCATCAGGACGGTCTGGTTCACGTCTCGGCGATGTCACACAACTTCGTCAAGGACCCACGCGAGGTCGTCAAGTCAGGTGACGTCGTCAAGGTGAAGGTCCTCGAAGTGGACGAGGCACGCCAACGCATCGGGCTGACGCTTCGTCTCGACGACGAGGTGGGAGCGCCCCGCAAGTCCGAAGGCCAGCGAGGTGGGCAACCCCAGCGTCAGGGCCAGCCGCAGGGCCAGCGTCAGGGGCAGGGGCAGCAACGAGGAAATGGCGGACGCCAGGGCGGACGCGAGCAGCGACCGGACAACCGCGCGCCTGCTGCCGGGTCGATGGCCGACGCTCTGCGCAAGGCGGGCTTCGGCAAGTAAATCCGTCCGCCGGGTTTTCGAAGTCCGTATCGTCACAATCGAGTCGGTTGGCGGTATGAATCCGATCAGGGTCGGATCATGAATTCGGTGAAGGGAGGACAGTGATGCGGGAGTGGCTCGAGCGCGAGATCATCGCCCATGGCCGATTGCCGTTGCTGTTCTTCCTGCTCGGGTTCCTGTCCGCCTTCCTTTTCATCCGCCTCAGCGTCCGGATGATTCGCGCGCAAGTGAAATGGTGGCCGGGCAACATCGCGCCCGGAGGCCAGCATGTGCATCACGTCGTGTTCGGTGTGATCGCCATGATGATCTCCGGTGGTGCGTTGATCGCGGTCTACGTCGATGGTTCGCAGACCACCGGTGCCGTCCTGGCGGCGATCTTCGGTATGGGTGCGGCGTTGGTGCTCGACGAGTTCGCACTGATCTTCTATCTGAAGGATGTGTACTGGTCCGAACAAGGTCGGACCTCGGTGGATGCGGTCTTCGTCGCGATCGCCGTGACCGGTCTGGTGCTGCTGGGTTTCCGCCCGCTCGAACTTCTCGACGTCGCCGGATTCCGTGAAGAACGCGATCCGTGGATCAAATTGGTCTTCGTTTTCGTCGCGTTGATCAACTTCGCCTTGGCAGCCATCGTGATTCTCAAAGGGAAGATCTGGACGGGGCTCGTCGGCCTGTTCGTTTTCCCGTTGCTGGTAATCGGAGCGGTCCGCCTGAGCCGGCCGGGTGCACCGTGGGCTCGCTGGCGGTACACGCGCAAGCCGAAACGGATGAACCGCGCGCTCGAACGCGAACGGAAATGGCGTCGGCCCGTCATCCGGGCCAAGATCTACGTCCAGGATCTGATAGCCGGATCGCCGAGCGTCGAACATGCGATGACCGCGGCCGAGCAGGAACTGGACCACACCATCCACGCAGCTCCGCCGCCACCGATTTCCCCGCTGGTATCCGCGTCTGGCACAATGGACGGGTTGCCTGGACCAGGCAGCAGCACTTGATCTGGGCACGAACCAGACGAGCGCCGTTTCGGGAGACCGAAACGCGTGCCGCTCGGTTCCTCTGCTCCTGCGAAATACAAGGATGACATATGAACACCCTGGACTTCCTGGACAAAAAGTCGCTCCGCGACGACATCCCTGAGTTCCGTCCCGGCGACACGCTCAACGTGAACGTCAAGGTTATCGAAGGCTCCAAGGAGCGCGTGCAGGTCTTCAAGGGCGTCGTTATTCGTCGCCAGGGCGGCGGCGTTCGCGAGACCTTCACCGTCCGTAAGGTCTCCTTCGGCGTCGGCGTCGAGCGCACCTTCCCGGTTCACAGCCCCACGCTGGCCTCCATCGAGGTTCTGACCCGCGGTGACGTCCGTCGCGCCAAGCTGTACTACCTCCGTGAGCTTCGTGGCAAGAAGGCGAAGATCAAGGAAAAGCGCTGATCTTTCCGATGAGCCCGGCACCGCGTACGCGCGGTGTCGGGCTAATCTGGTTTCTGTGGCAGATTCTTCGAAGGAGCAGGCATTGTCGTCCGGACCCGAGAATCACGAGGGATCAAGCGGTTCCGCGGAACCGACCTCACATCGGCCGCAGAAGAAACAGCGATCGTTTCTGCGAGAACTCCCTGTTCTGATCGGCGTAGCGCTGGTACTCAGCATCGTCCTTCAGGCATTTGTCTTCAGAGTTTTTCTCATCCCATCCGAGTCGATGGAACCGACACTGCACGGCTGTGCGGGATGTACCGGTGACCGCATCGTGGTGGAGAAGATCGGATACCGCTTCGGCGATCCGGAACCCGGCGACGTCGTCGTCTTCAAGGGACCCGATTCGTGGAACACGAAATATGTGTCCAATCGGTCCGACAACGTTGTCGTCCGCGGTATTCAAGAGGTCGGTTCGTGGGTCGGCCTCGTTCCGCCGGACGAGAACGACTTGGTCAAGCGAGTGATCGCTACCGGCGGCCAGACCGTCGAATGCTGTGACGATCAGGGCCGAGTCCTGGTCGATGGCAAGCCGCTCGACGAGCCGTACATCAAGATGGATTTCCCGTTCACTCCGGGAACGCAAACGTGTGACACCGAATTGAAGTCGGGCCGCTGCTTCGGACCGATCACCGTTCCCGAGGGCCACGTGTGGGTCATGGGTGACAACCGCAGCAATTCCGCCGACTCGCGCTACCACGTCGACGACGAGTTCCAGGGAACCGTCCCGATCGACAACATCATCGGTCAAGCTCGTTTCATCGTTCTTCCCCCGTCGCGAATGGGCGGCATCGATGCGCCTGATATTCAGGGCAACTGAGTTGTCGGACCGCACACATGGATTCGCGTAGTTCCGAGTAGGCAGAGACAGTGAGTAGTTGGCCCCCTCGCGTTGTCATTCGCAGATCGGCAGGTCTGCGGACGATGGAGTCTGCGTTGGCGCGAACCGGACTCGGTCCGGTGGCCGGCGTCGACGAGGCCGGGCGCGGAGCGTGCGCTGGTCCACTTGTCATTGCAGCGTGTGTCCTGGCGCCGAAACCGCAAGCAGCCCTCGCGCGGCTCGACGATTCGAAGAAGCTGACCGAACGTGCGCGCGAGGAGCTTTTCCCGGCGATCAAGCGCTTGGCGTTGGCGTGGAGTGTCATCTCTGTTCCCGCTGCGGAAGTCGATCAGATCGGCATCCACGTCGCCAACATCGAGGGGATGCGACGAGCAGTTGCGGGCCTCGACCTCGAACCGGGCTACGTTCTCACCGACGGATTCCGGGTTCCGGGTCTGACGGCTCCGTCGCTACCGGTCATCGGCGGTGACGGCGCCGCTGCATGCATCGCCGCGGCGAGCGTTCTCGCGAAGGTGACCCGAGATCGTGTGATGACCGAGATGGACGACACTCATCCGGGATACGGCTTCGCGATTCACAAGGGATACAGCACGCCACTGCACATGGACGCACTCGACGAGCTGGGGCCGTGCCCTGAGCACCGCATGACCTATGCCAACGTGGTGGCTGCGGGAGTCCGGTTGGAACAACGCGCGGGCCGTACGGGATGATGGACGTTCAGACGAACTGGGAGGACTGGCTAAACCGATGAGTGCCGAGGATCTCGAGAAGTACGAAACCGAGATGGAGCTGTCGCTCTACCGTGAATACCGGGACATCGTCGGACAGTTCTCCTACGTCGTGGAGACCGAACGACGTTTCTACCTGGCCAACACGGTCGAGTTGCTGCCCCACAATTCAGACGGGGAGATCTACTTCGAGCTGCGGATGTCCGACGCCTGGGTGTGGGACATGTACCGCCCGGCGCGATTCGTGAAATACGTACGCGTCGTGACCTTCAAGGACGTCAACATCGAAGAGCTGGACAAGCCGGATCTGCGCCTTCCTGACTGATCTGCGCTTGCCGGACTGATCTCGACAACGAAGTGCCCCGCCGATATCGGCGGGGCACTTCGTATTTCGCGGAGTTGTGCGGGGTCAGTTGCCCTTGACGTTCACAATCTGACGCAGCGTGTGTCGAATCTCGACCAAGTCCTTCGCGTCGTCCATCACGACGTCGATGTCCTTGTACGCACCCGGGATCTCGTCGAGGAACGCCGCGGAACGCTTGTATTCGATGCCGACCATTGCCTTGTCGAGATCTTCGATGGTGAAGGTCTTGCGTGCCTGGTTACGTCCGTACACCCGACCTGCGCCGTGGGGGCTGGACTTGAACGACGGTACGTTTCCCTTCCCGACGACGACGTAACTCGCCGTCCCCATCGAACCGGGGATGAGCCCGGGCGTGCCCTCGTCGGCCTTGATCGCACCCTTACGGCTCAGCCACACACCCCTGCCCATGTGGAACTCCTTCTGGGTGAAGTTGTGGTGGCAGTTGATCCGCTCGACTTCGTCGATGATCGCGGGCTTGCCGTCTCCCATGAAGTGCGCGAAGTCCTTCACGACGCGGTCCATCATCTCTTCGCGGTTGAGCAGAGCGAAGTGCTGAGCCCAGTTGAGATCGGTGATGTACGAGTCGAATTCGGGCGTCTTCTCGACCAGGTAGGCAAGATCCGGATCGGGAAGGTTGATGTACCACCGCTCGCACAAGTCCTTGGCGATCTTGATGTGATGCTGCGCGAGCTTGTTTCCGATACCGCGGCTTCCCGAGTGCAGGAACAGCCAGACGCCGTCGCTTTCATCGAGTGTCACCTCGATGAAATGGTTGCCAGAACCCAGCGTTCCGAGCTGAAACCTCCAGTTGTTCTTGAACTTGTCGTAGAAGGCCAGGCGATCGTCCGCCATCGCCTCGAGTTCTGCGATGCGGATTTGCGCCGTGTCGCTCAGCGTCTTGTTGTAGACACCTGCCGAGAGCGGGACGGAGCGTTCGATGCTGTGGCGAAGTACGCTCAGGTCGCGGCCTTGAAGGTCGCGTGCGTTGAACTGGGTTTTGACCGCGATCATTCCGCAGCCGATATCGACTCCGACGGCGGCGGGCATGATTGCGCCTTCCGTCGGAATGACCGAACCCACCGTCGCTCCCGCACCGAGGTGCGCATCCGGCATAAGCGCCAGATGTGGACGGACAAAAGGCATCTGGGACGTACGCAGCGCTTGCTCGCGAGCGTTCTCGTCGAGTATCGATGCCCAGTTCCACAGCCTCTTGGTGATCTTCTCCATCAGATTTCTCCCACATAGTTCACAGCCGAACCGATCGGTCCGGTGTGTCGTGCAGGAATGACCATGCGCTCGGTCAGTGGTTGTGTGCAACCCCTTTTCAGGTTCGCAGGCCGTCTGCGAGTTCGTAGATTCGTCCGACGTACTTCTCCTGGAAGGCTTTTCGGGCAGCATCTGCTTGTTGCCGTGCGCCCATCTGGGAGTAGAGGTACTCGAGATGAACCAAACTCTCGCCGATGTCGACGCGTCGCTGGTCGAGAACCGTCAGCTCGTCGACCAGTCGAGCCAGATCTAACGCGGTGTCCGGTACCTCGTCCATGGTGATCCTCGATGTCCGTGAGTGCTTCCTGACCCCGAGGCTAACACTCTTCGAACATATTTTCGATACCTGCCCTGTAGTTTACTTCGACAACGTGGCTGTCAGTTGGTCGATGGCATACGGAATGCTCAGGACGGTATTGCCGGACATCGCCGCGCCGACGGGTGGATCTGCGGTGTACCGCACGACTATCGCATTTCCGCTCTTCACGGCGGGTAGGCGCTGGTAGAGCGTGTTGTCGGCGAGGGCCTTCTCTCCCTCCGGATCGGCCATCACGATCAAACGATCAACGGGTTCGAGGATGTCGTATCGCTCGTTCGGCAGCCAGTCGCCGAACTGGTCGCCGACGAATGCGTCGACGGTCGCGGGGAGGGTGAACCCGAGTGACGAGAGGAAAATGCCGCGTGGGTCGTGCGACGAGAACACGTATCCCTCGGGAGTGTCGAGGTTGACGATCGTTGCGGTTTGCCCGGCAAACTCCGGGTGTGCAGCGCGGGCGGCGGCAAACGCGTTTTCGGTATCCGTGATCAGTTGCTGAGCTTGTGGTCCTTTGCCGAGGGCGCGCCCGGCGGTGAGCGTCATGTCGGTCCACGGCGTTGTGTACGCGTCGTAGTCCTTGCTCTGCGCGACAGTCGGCGCAATCGAGGTCAGCTTCTTGTAGGTCTCCGTGTCGATGTCGGCGTACAGCGCGAGGATCAGATCTGGTGCGAGGGAGGCGATTTGCTCGAAGTTGAAGTCTCCGCCGCTGTTGATGTAGGTCGGAGTCATTCCCTTCCAGTAGTCCTTCGTCCACGGCCAGCTTTCATCCAGGCCGGAGCCCCACCATTCGGCCATTCCGACGGGTTCAACCCCCAGGGCAAGCAGTGGTTCGTGATCGGTGTATCCGAGTGTGACGACGCGCTGTGGTGCGGCGTCGATTGTCGTCGAACCCAGTGCGTGCTCGATCGTCACGGGGAATGCGTCGTTGCTCTGGGGCGCTGATGCGGTGTCGACGCCTTGCGAGGTTCCACAGGCGGTCGAGAACCCGATGATCGCGGCCGTCGTGAATAAGGCGGCGAGGATTCGGGTGCTACGTGAGGGCACGTGCATGCTCCTTCGAAGTGGTGGGCGAAGTGATCTGAGGTCCGCGTGAAGTGCTGAACTGGTCGCGTCAGCAATAAAGTGAGGCTAACCTTTGCAAGATCGTCGGTCCATCCTTCAGGATGGAGTCGGATACGCCCAGAAAGACGCAAAATGTCCACTATCGAGTACTCGACTCGTCCAAAGTCCTTGCTAGCGCTGCCCGATAGTCGCGGACGGACATTCAAAGATTTTCAGGTCTACACCAACGTCGTCGACGGAGTGACTGCGTACGGAGCTCATCGACACCCCGAGCATCAGATCGCCTGGATGAGTGAAGGGACGATGCGGATCGCTACCGGAGGCAACGTGTGGCACCTGCACAGCGAGCACTTGGTCTGGTTGCCGGGCACCGTTCTCCACGACATGACACTTCTGACGGAGGGGTGCATGATTGCGGCCTATGCGCGTCCGGATCTACGCCCTGGCGGGCCCAGGTGGACTCAGCCACTGGTTCTCGAAGTCGATGCTTTATCCGCTCAATTGCTGCGCCATCTCGCAGATCGGACCATCGACGATGCTCGGCGGTTGATGAGTCAGGAGTTGCTCTACGACATTCTTGCTGCCGCGCCCGAACGGCACGACGTCCTCGCGGTTCCTCGCAATGCTGCGGCGAGTTCGGTTTCTGCCCGCATCCTTGCCGATCCGGCAGACGCACGGACGCTGGGGGAGTGGGCGGGCGAACTCGGGGTCAGTTCCAAGACTTTGATGCGTGCCTTTGTCGCCGATACCGGGATTACCTTCGGACAGTGGAGGACTCGCGCCCGAATGTATGCGTCGCTCGAGATGCTCGCGCGGGGTGAGGGTGTCAACGACGTTGCCCCGCAGGTGGGTTACCGAACCAGTAGCGGGTTCATCGCCGCATTTCGGGAAACCTTCGGTACGACGCCGGCCCGGTACGGCGGAAAGCTGACGCGGTGATTTGCTGATGATTTCTTGAACTCGGTTGACGGCAAAGCTTTGTTCGGCAACGTAGAAATGGGCCGAGCTGCCAGCATGTGCTGGTGGCTCGGCCCATTTACTAATCTGAACTGAGTCAGCTCATGTTGCCGAGCACATTGCCCAGGACGCCGCTGATGACATTGGTCATTGACCCCTGCGGGTCGGTCAGGGAGCCGAATACCTGGCCCGATCCGGAGTTGAGTGAGCCGAAGCCCATGTCTTCGAGGCTTCCGGCGCCGGCCTCGACGGGGTTCGGCTGCCGGATGGTGACGCACACGCCCATCGGATTGATGTTCCAGTCGCCCGCCGCCAGCACAATGTTGGTGCCGGCGCCGCTGTCGAGCTGAGAGCCGACAACTGCGTTATCGGGAACCTTGTAGGTGGTCTCCAATGCGATGATGCCGCCACCAGCAGTGGTCCATCCGCCGCCCTTTGCCACCACGGAGTTGTTGCCGACGACGACGGTCTTGGTGACGTCGTCCCACTTCTGGTCGCCGATAAGCCATTTGACGTTCAGGCGAGCCTTGACCAGCTGGAATCCTGCCGGGTGGAAATCGCGGATCTGATTGACGAGTGCTCCCGAACCGGAAACCTTTGTCAGGTAGGTGACCGTCTGTCCCGGGGCGACCTTGCCGTCGCCGACAACCTCCTTGCTGACGGTGTACGGCGTCCCGAGGGAACCGGCCCAACTGTCGGTGACCGACTGGTTGAGCGCGCATGCCGGTGCTGCTTGCGCCACCGAGGCTCCAAGTCCAACAGTGACGCCGGCGGCGATGAGAACGAGGGATGTAGTGGTTGCTACTGCGTGGCGAAGTGAGCGGCGGGCCATGTAGAACTCCATTCAGCGGGGTGCGTGACGGTTTGAGCAAAACTGTAACTAGTTCTACTGGACTTTCGTCCAAGATGTGGCTGATTTCAGAAAATTGTCAGGTTTCGGGTCGCCGTTGGTGTGTCGCGCTGCCGAATTCCACAGGTACGGAGTTGTCAACAGGTGGGTTGTGGGTGGCTTGGTTTTGTGGTGGTGGGTTGAGGGTGGTGGTTGGGACGCGCTTCGTATGGGGCGGGCGCGCGGTCGTGTGAGTGGTGGGGGCTGTGATGGCGAGGAATATGGCGTTGGGAGCTCGGGGCGAGGATGTGGCTGTCGAGTTCCTGATTGATGCTGGTTTGGAGATTGTCGAGCGCAATTGGCGTTGTCGGTACGGCGAGTTGGATGTTGTTGCGACATCCGGTGATCGGATTGTGTTCGTGGAGGTGAAGACTCGCTCTGGTGTCGGGTACGGGAGTCCGGCGGAGTCGGTGACGTTCGCGAAGCAGCGTCGGATTCGGGTGTTGGCGATGCAGTGGCTCACTGATTCGGGTCGGTCGTGGTCGAGGGTGCGTTTTGATGTGGTGGCCGTATTGATCGGCCGCGACGGCGTGCCTTCGGTCGAGCATTTTGTGGATGCGTTCTGATGGCGTTGGGGCGGGCGCATTCTGTTGCGGTCAGTGGTGTGGACGGGCAGATAGTGGAGATCGAGGCGGATATCGGGCGCGGGTTGCCTGCGGTGCATTTGGTAGGGCTGCCTGATACTGCGTTGCACGAGTCGCGTGATCGGATTCGGGCCGCGGTGACCAATTCTGGTGAGGAGTGGCCGGACAGCAAGGTGATTTTGGCGTTGTCGCCGGCGACATTGCCGAAGGTGGGCAGCGTTTACGATTTGGCTCTGTCGTTGTCGGTTCTCGACGCGGCGAAGAAATTGCCGCGGAAGTTGTTGCGGGAGACTGTCTTTTTGGGGGAGTTGGCACTCGACGGTCGTTTGCGGACGGTGCGCGGTGTGTTGCCTGCGGTGCTTGCGGCGAAGCGGGCGGGATGGGGGACTGTGGTGGTTCCAGCTCGGGCGTTGGCAGAGGCGGGCCTGGTCAAGGGGATCGAGGTGCTGGGTGCCGATGATTTGTCTGCGGTGATCGGGTGGTTGCGTGGTGAGTTGGCGCTGGCTGTTCCCGATGTCTTCGAGCGCGCTGATGTGGTGACGGCGCGGGATCTGAGTGAGGTTGTCGGGCAGACGGATGCTCGGTGGGCGATAGAGGTTGCTGCGGCGGGTGCGCATCATTTGATGTTGACGGGTCCGCCGGGGATCGGGAAAACGATGTTGGCGCAGAGGCTTCCGGGGATTCTTCCACCGTTGACGGAGGGGGAGTCGTTGGAGGTGACGGCGATTCATTCGGTGGCGGGGGTGTTGCCGGAGGATCGGCCGTTGATCGATATGCCGCCTTTCATTGCGCCGCATCACAGTTCGTCGGTCAGCTCACTGGTGGGTGGTGGTAGTGGGATGGCTCGTCCTGGTGCGGTCAGCCGCGCCCATCGCGGCGTGCTGTTTCTCGACGAATGTGCCGAGATCGGGGTGAAGGTGCTCGAAGCGCTACGCACACCACTCGAAGACGGGGAAGTGCGAATCGCCCGGCGGGACGGAGTTGCTCGGTACCCGGCGCGGTTCCAGCTGATCCTGGCCGCCAATCCCTGCCCATGCGCGCCGCCGCGAGACGCGGACTGCGTCTGCGCACCCGCGGCGCGTCGCCGTTACCTGGGGAAATTGTCTGGCCCGTTGTTGGACCGAGTCGACATCAGGGTCCGGATGCAGGCGGTAGCAACCGGAGCGCTGATCGACGAAGTGGGGGAAAGCACCAGCGATGTTCGTGCGCGCGTGGCGGCGGCTCGAGACACTGCAGCCCAGCGGTGGAGTGAGTACGGGTGGCGGACCAACGCGGAGGTACCAGGGCCGGCGTTGAGACAGAAGTTCAGACTCTCGCGTGCAGCGCTGGCGCCGGTGGAACGGGCGCTGCGTAAAGGTGTCATCACTGCTCGTGGGGCGGACCGAGCGTTGCGGGTTGCCTGGAGTGTCGCCGATCTGGCAGGTGAAGCGATGCCCGGACCAGACCAAGTTGTCACCGCACTCGACTTTCGAGACAGGGGATTCCAATGACTGCACACGATCCACGACTACTCGCTTGGGCATATCTGTCCCGCGTCGTGCAGGGCCCTAGCGCATATATGTCCATGTTGATCGGCGAGCTCGGGGTCGAAGAAACTGCGAGGGCGGTTCGCAACGGCGATCTGCCACCCGCGATCGAGGAGAAGACGCGAGCCCGCGCTCACATCGACACAGCCCAACGAGACCTCGACCTGATTGAGGCGATGGGTGGCAGACTCGTAACACCGAACTGCGCCGATTGGCCGGCGTGGCGAATGCTTTCCTTTGACGGACTCGATCCCTCCGGGGGTGAGACGGCGCCATTTGTGTTGTGGGTGTTGGGGTCCAGGGATTTGGTTGATCTGACCGAGAGATCGGTTGGAATTGTGGGCACGCGGGCATCGACTGCGTACGGCGAACACGTGACGGCAGAGATTGCCGGTGACCTCGCTGTCGACGGATGGACCGTGATTTCCGGGGCGGCCTTCGGTATCGACGGGGCCGCGCACCGCGCTGCATTGGGCGTAGGTGGAAACACACTGGCTGTCTTGGCCTGTGGCGTGGATCGAGCGTATCCGTCAGGGCATGCGCGACTACTCAAACAGATAGCGAGTTCGGGTGCAGTGATAAGTGAATATCCGCCGGGCACAACACCTGCAAAGTTCCGGTTTCTGGCAAGGAATCGACTGGTAGCTGCGTTGTCGGACGGAGTAGTGGTGGTCGAGGCGGGTTGGCGCAGTGGTGCACGCAATACCGCCAATTGGGCTCGGAAGTTAGGCCGTCCCGTGATGGCGGTGCCCGGACCGGTTACCTCGGCATCGTCGACCGGATGCCACCGGATGATCCGAGAAGGTGAAGCGCAACTCGTGTCCAATGCCGTGGATGTAGTCGAAGCGTCAGGCCCATTTGGTGTCGGGGATTCCGCGGAGGATGCAGCCGCGACGCGTGACATCGACGCATTGCGAGGCAATTCTCGATTGGTATACGAAGCATTGCCGGGAACGGGGTCTCGCAGTACGCGTGAGTTGTCCGAGGAATCGGGATTGCTCATAGCTCAGGTTCGTGCCACTCTTCCTCTGCTCGAACTGGAGGGATTTGCAAGTTCTGATTCCAGTGGTTGGTTTCGGACGCGGTAGTACGTGAACTACTTCTGCGCCCGTCAGACCATGCGTGGCGATGCTCACTAATCGTTTGCGAAGACCGTGAATCGTCAATACCCGCAGCGCATCGGAAATGGCACGTCAGGGCTATTTTTCACGAATTTGCTCGACTGTGTGCAATGTAATTCTCGATGCGTTTCGCCGACCCGACCTGCAAGTTCGACGGGTCTCAGGAAAGCCTCAGGTCAATGTGCATGGAAGTCCGATTAGTCTGGATCACGATGACGGCGGGCATTGATTGACACCCGGCATCCGAGGGATGAATGTGCAGAATTTTCAGGGTCGTGTTCGGTCGAGGCAATGCCGCTAACCCGCTGCTAATTCGGACCATTGAGTCTGTTCGGAAACGGTGAAGGCTTTCGAACTTCTTTTGTTCATCAACGCTCTATCTGTGTATTGTGAAGGAGAATTGAATCGATCATTGAAAGAGGAGTGCAATGGCTGAGAAGCTGATTCGGCAACTCATCGACGACCTTGATGGTAAGCCGATTGACGATGGATTCGGTGATCGAATTGAGTTCTCTTACCAGGGAACGGATTACGTGATCGATCTGCGCGCCACCAATGCAGAGAAGTTCGACGCTGCGGTGAAGCCGTTCGTCGAGGCTGCTGCGAAGGTGAGCGGGAAGCGCGGCAAGAAGGCTCAGGCTGCATCTCCGCAGGCCACCTCAGGTTCCGGACGCTCCAAGGAGACGCTCCAGGCCATCCGTGACTGGGCAGGTAAGAACGGTTACGAAGTTGCTCCGCGTGGGCGTATCAAAGCGGAAATCATCGACGCTTTCGACGCTGCACACTAGATTGAATTAAATACACCTCTGGCTCTCGGCGAACTCGCCGGGAGCCAGAGGTGTATTTTACTGTTGCTTTGCCGAGTTCTCGGACAGCTTTGTCCGACAGGTCGTCCGTGTGAAGCAGATCAAATAATTCGTCTAAACAGCACCGAATTTACCCAGCAGATTGGTCGGTTTCTTTCGCTCTGTACAAAGGTCGACAGAGCGCTGTGTGGAGTCGCCGGCGAGGTATTTCGCCCTCGTGCTGCAATTGTCGTGTACATTAGTTAGGTAACACTAACTTTCGGAAGGATCTTTCTGTGGCCAAGCCGACAACTGCATTGACGGTTCTGCGGACCGAACAATTGACCCCCCATATGGTACGAGTGTTTCTCGGGGGACCAGGCTTCGAGTCGTTCACTCCCAGCGAATACAGTGATTCCTATGTAAAGATCGAATTCGGCACTCCTGATCAGCCGACACTGCGCACCTACACGATTCGTTCGTACGATCTTGATGCCAAAGAGATTGCAATCGATTTTGTCGTCCACGGCGACATGGGTGTCGCAGGTCCGTGGGCCGCGTCAGTTCAGCCGGGCGCTGAGATTACTCTGCGGGGACCTGGTGGCGCGTTTTTGCCGTCACCAACCGCTGATTGGTATCTCTTCGTCGGAGACGAGACCGCAATACCCGCTATTTCCGCGTCGATAGCGCGATTGGCGCCGAATGCGGTCGGCTACGCCGTTGTCGAAGTCGGGGGACCGGAAGACGAAATCGCGCTCGATGCCCCAGAAGGTATTGCCGTGACCTGGCTACATCGCGGGGCATCGTCCGATGCGGTCGGCGAAGAATTAGCGGGCGACAACGCTCCGGTTGTCGCCGCGGTCAAGGCACTCGAATGGTTGCCGGGCGAACCGCACGTGTTCATTCACGGTGAAGCACAAGCCGTCATGCACAACCTCCGACCGTACATTCGCAAGGAACGAAATGTCCCGGCGTCGGCTGCTTCTATTTCCGGCTATTGGCGTCGTGGTCGCACCGAAGAGGGCTTCCGGGTCTGGAAGTCCGAACTCGCCGCGGCCGAAAACTAACTCGCGGCGGCCGTGCCGCGAGTCAGCAACACGAGCGCAACGGCCGCGAGAACTCCGAAGGTGGGAATTGCGATTGCCATCGGAACTGCCGTGTCTTCTCCCGCAATTCCCACCAACGGCGAAACCAGCGCCGCCAAGCCGAACTGGCCCGCTCCCATCAGCGCTGAACCGGTCCCGGCCGCGTTGGTGACCTCTCCTTGGGCGAGAGCGGTCGCATTGCCCATGATGAACCCGATGCTCGAAATTGCCACGAACAGTGGGACCAAGATCAACCAGGTATTCGTGGAACTGAAAACCACGCTGGTGCAGAACAATACGGCGCCGCCCATGAGGAGTAGGCACACCCCGAAACGCAGCAGCGTGCGTGCTCCGACGCGACCGAGCAGGCGAGTGGTGATCATCGCTGCCGTGACCATTCCGGTGGCGTTCACTGCGAACGCGATCGAGAATTGTGACGGACTCAGCCCGAGAACGTTCTGAACGACGAACGGTGACGCGGAGATGTACGCGAACAAGGCGCCGAATCCGAAGACGAATGCGAGCGCATATCCGAGGTAGTGCCGATTGCGGACCACGTATCGCAGATTCGAGATCAGGGCCTTCAATCCGCCGCCGTGGCGTCGCTCGGGCGGAAGTGTCTCGGGAACGAGCAAAACGACACCAGCCACCATTACAGCGCCCGCGACCGCCAGGACCCAGAAGATCCCGCGCCACCCGACGGGGCCGAGAAGTGCGCCGCCGATCAGTGGCGCGACCACGGGAGCGATACCGCCGATGATCATCATGATGCTGAAGAGCTTCGCTGCGTCGTCGCCGCGCGCTCGGTCGGCAATACAAGCGCGGGCAAGAACGATGGCAGCGCCTCCACTCAAGCCCTGGACGAGTCGTGCACCGATGAGAAACTCGATGTTCGGCGCCACCGCGCATGCCGCGCCGCTCAGTGCCGTGATGATTGTCGCGGCCAGCAGTATTCGTCGCCTGCCAAGTCCGTCGGAGATCGGACCGATGATCAGCTGGCCGATTCCGAGGCCTGCCATGAAGGTGGTCAGCGTGAGCTGAACGCTGGCCGCAGTAGTGTCGAGTGCATCCGCCATCAACGGTAGGCCGGGCAGGTACATATCGATGGACAGTGGAGCGATTGCGGAAATCAGTGCCAGTACGCACAACATCTTCACAGGAATTGCTCGATTCACCGATCAACCCTATCGGCGAGGGAGCTTGCAGTTTCAATCGCGGCGAGCGAGCGTGTGTTCATGACTGACGCATTGCCGGCGAGCTTGAGCGTTCACCTCGATGCGTATGCCGAGCACCTCCGACTGAGCCGAGGCCGGTCGGAACACACGATCCGCGCCTACGTCGGTGACGCGCGGGCATTGCTGACCCATTTCTCCGCGGGTTCGGAGAATGCAGATCTCGACCGCCTCGACCTAAGTGTCATGCGTTCGTGGTTGGCCGCCCAGAATGCCGTAGGAACAGCCCGTACGACGGTAGCTCGACGGGCTTCTTCGGCGCGTGGGTTCACTGCGTGGCTCGCGCAGACCGGACGCATTTCCGTCGACCCGGGCACACGTCTGGCGGCTCCACCCGCTCGCCGGACGCTGCCGACGGTGCTGCGTCAGAGCCAGGCCCTCGACGCAATGGATGCGGCGGAAAGCGGTGCGCAGCAACAAGAGCCGCTCGCCCTGCGAGACCGACTCATCGTGGAATTGTTGTACTCCACCGGAATTCGCGTCGGCGAGTTGTGTGGACTGGACGTCGAGTCGGTCGATGCCGATCGACGATTGCTTCGTGTTCTCGGCAAGGGGAACAAGGAGCGGTCGGTGCCATACGGCCTGCCCGCAGAATCGGCACTGAACGGCTGGCTGGAGCACGGACGACCCGCGCTGTGTTCGGATCGGTCCGGGCGAGCGTTGCTCCTCGGAGTTCGAGGCGGCCGGCTCGATCAGCGTCAGGCGCGTTCGGTGGTCCACGAAACCATGGCTGCAATTCCAGGGGCTCCCGACATGGGTCCGCACGGGCTTCGGCACTCGGCTGCGACACATTTGCTGGAGGGTGGTGCGGACCTTCGTGTGGTCCAAGAACTCCTCGGTCATGCGAGTTTGGCGACCACTCAGCTGTACACGCACGTGTCGGTCGAACGGCTTCGATCCGTCCACGATCAGGCCCATCCGCGCGCCTGATTTGTGGAGCGACGCGAGTTCTCGGCTGGTATTTGGTAGCGTCGCAGCTCAGAAGAGTGAACAATCGGCAAAGTTCGATCGTCGTATCGAGACACTCGATTACATGCGATATCCGGGGGATTCGTGAACCGCCAAGATGTGAAGCACCTGCCGAACAGCGGCCAACCAGCCTGGCTGTCCGAATCGCCGCAACCGGCTCCCGAGCCGGCGCCGACGCCGGAGCCTGTGGCGCGACTGCAAGAGGTCTGGTCCACGCCACCGCCACCGTCGAGCCAACAGCAGGTGACAAACCAGGATCTGGTTGCCGAAGCTTTACTGAAACGCCCGAAACGGACGCCGCGTGGCGGCTGGCGTAGGGGATTGCATCGTGCGACCGGAGGTGTGGTCAATCTGGGGGATTCGACCAACGAACAGCGCAACCGTGCACTGGCCGCCCGAATCGAGCAGCCGATCCGCAACGACTACCGAGTCGCTCTGCTCTCGCTCAAAGGGGGAGTGGGCAAGACGACGGTCACGGTCGGACTCGGTGCGACGTTTGCTTCGCTGCGTGGTGACTGCGTCGTGGCGGTTGACGCCAATCCCGATTTCGGGACCTTGGCACAACGTGTTCCGCTGCAGACCAATTCGACAGTGCGCGATCTGATTGCTGCTAGACCGGACATAAAGAGCTATTCGGACGTTCGAGTGCACACATCCCAGTCGTCGAGTCGTCTCGAGGTGCTGGCGAGTGAGCAGGATCCGGCGATTTCGGAGGCATTCAGCGAGGCCGACTATCGCCAGGTCATCGACATCTTGCAGGTCTACTACAACATCATCCTCACTGATTGCGGTACCGGGATCATGCACTCGGCGATGAACGGCGTTCTCGATCTTGCCAATTCGTTGGTTCTGGTCAGTTCGCCGGCAATCGACGGAGCGCGCAGTGCGGCGGCAACGCTCGATTGGCTTCAGTTGCACGGATACGGCCATCTGGTCGAGCGGACCGTCGTCGTCATCAGCGCCGCCCGACCAGGGTCGAGCGTCATCGACATGGACGCGTTGGTGGACTATTTCATGCGTCGATGCCGCGCCGTCGAGGTCATTCCTTTCGACGAGCATCTCGCGGAGGGGTCGGTGATGGACCTCGAATTGATGCGACCGGCCACCAGACGAGCGTTCATGGAACTGGCAGCGATGGTGGCCGACGACTTCGCGGACGCTGTGGGTCGGCACGCCGTCTCCGAGTGGCACTGATTCTGCGACCGATTTCTGCGACCGATCAGCCTCCTTTCAATGGCTTGAGCCTGAGCGGTTGCGACCGAACCAGTCCGAGTGGATCGAGATACTCGCGTCCTCTGCGCAAGCCCCAGTGCAAACATGCTTCGACAGCGCACCCTTCGTGCCCGGTTTCAAGGGTTCCGATCACTGACCTGGCTGCGACGCGTTCACCTGTGCGAACGACTGCGGTGACGGGTTCGTAGGTCGTGCGTAGGCCGCCGGAATGATCGATCGACACCGTCGGCTTTCCGGCGACCACTCCCGCGAACACCACGATGCCGTCGCCGGCCGCGAGGACGGATTGGCCGGCGCTGCCGCCGAGATCGACCCCGCGATGACCCGGCAGCCAGTTCTCGGCCGGTTTGTCGAAAGCGCGTTCCACGTGCGGCCGAGGAGCGAGCGGCCAGTCGAATCGCGTGTCTGCTGACGCCGTGCCTACGGCGACACAGCAGGAGATCACGGCAAAGACCACGCCTCGTCGAGCTCCGCGCAACATCGTCATTCCTTGATCTTGCGTGGAGTAGCGCACGCTTCAATGCAGATCAGACGGGTAATCCACAAGGTAGCCACCGATCCACAACCGCCGGTTCGGTCTGTTGCTTCCGGGGTGGTTATGGCATCGGGGGACGAGGACGTACACTTGTCGAGCGGTCTGTGCTCGCACAGTCCGACTTCGCGCGCCCGCGCACGTTTTCCGGCCTCGGCTGGTCCTGGTTCTCACGAAACAGGTCCGACGGCCGTGCGGGTGCCAGGGCAGGGATCACCCGATCGCCTGCATCAACCGGATTGAAAGTTTGAGGTACACAGCCATGGCTGTCGTAACCATGAAGCAGATGCTCGATAGTGGAACCCACTTCGGACATCAGACTCGTCGCTGGAACCCGAAGATGAAGCGATTCATCTTGACCGACCGCAACGGCATCTACATCATCGACCTCCAGCAGACGCTGACGTACATCGACAAGGCGTACGAGTTCGTCAAGGAGACCGTTGCCCACGGCGGCACCGTTCTCTTCGTCGGTACCAAGAAGCAGGCGCAGGAGTCCATCGCTTCCGAAGCGACTCGCGTCGGAATGCCCTACGTCAACCAGCGTTGGCTCGGCGGCATGCTCACCAACTTCACCACCGTTCACAAGCGTCTGCTTCGCCTCAAGGAGCTCGAGGCAATGGAGCAGACCGGTGGATTCGAAGGTCGCACCAAGAAGGAAATCCTCATGCTCACGCGTGAGATGACCAAGCTGGATCGCACCCTCGGTGGTATCCGCGACATGGCCAAGGTTCCTTCCGCGGTGTGGATCGTCGACACCAACAAGGAGCACCTGGCAGTTGCCGAGGCTCGCAAGCTGAACATCCCGGTCATCGCGATCCTGGACACCAACTGCGACCCCGACCTCGTCGACTACCCGATCCCGGGCAACGACGACGCCATCCGTTCCGCAGCACTGCTGACCAAGGTTGTCGCTTCCGCGGTTGCCGAAGGTGTGCAGGCACGTGCAGGACTGAGCGCCGACAAGGACGCGAAGCCCGAAGCCGGCGCAGGCGAGCCCCTCGCCGAGTGGGAGCAGGAACTGCTCTCGCAGGCAGCTCCGGCCGCAGAGGCTGAGGCAGCTCCGGCTGCAGAGGCTGAGGCAGCCCCCGCCGCAGAGGCACCGGCCACCGAGGCCTGATTCGTTGAAACCGGCCCTGACCAAGAGTTCTTTTGGTCAGGGCCGTTTCACCGTTAGGCCCGAGCACCACCGTCAGGCCGTGCTTCACCGTTAGGCCGTGCTTCACCGTTAGTCCTAGGTCCGAAACAGACACATGAGGAGGCTCGCTAATCATGGCGAACTACACCGCCGCTGACGTCAAGCGGCTCCGTGAGCTCACCGGCTCCGGAATGATGGCATGTAAGAACGCACTCGCAGATGCAGACGGCGATTTCGACAAGGCCGTCGAGCAGCTGCGCATCAAGGGCGCTAAGGATGTCGGAAAGCGCGCAGAGCGCACCACCGCTGAGGGTCTCGTCGTCGCCAAGGACGGCGTCATGATCGAGATCAACTGCGAGACCGACTTCGTGGCCAAGAACGACGAGTTCATCAAGCTGGCCGACGAGATCGTGACCGTCGCTGCTGCTGGTAAGCCTGCTGACCTCGACGCTCTCAAGGCGCTCGAGCTCGACGGCAAGACCATCGACACCGTCATTGCGGAGCAGTCCGCGAAGATCGGTGAGAAGCTCGAACTGAGCCGCGTCGCTTCCTTCGACGGCCCCGTTGCCGTTTACCTGCACAAGCGCAGCTCCGACTTGCCGCCCGCTGTCGGCGTTCTCGTCGAGTACACCGGTGAAGGCGATGCTGCTGCTGAGGCCGCTCGCGGCGCTGCAATGCAGGTCGCAGCACTCAAGGCGAAGTACGTCACGCGTGACGAGGTTCCCGAGGAGATCGTCGCTTCCGAGCGTCACATCGCCGAAGAGACCGCCCGCGCAGAAGGCAAGCCCGAGCAGGCACTGCCGAAGATCATCGAAGGCCGCGTCAACGGTTACTTCAAGGACGTCGTTCTGACCGAGCAGTCTTCGGTCACGGACTCCAAGAAGACCGTCAAGGCGATCCTCGACGATGCAGGCGTGACCATCAAGCGCTTCGTGCGTTTCGAGGTCGGCGCCTCCGCTTAATTCGGAGCCCGCACACATGGACCCCGCCTGAAGAGCATTTGCTCTACCGGCGGGGTCTACGTGTACCTGGGGCCTCCGATGAGGCAGGATGAGAGTGCCTCGGGACGAGTCCCGGGGGCTTTCCTATGCCGCGGTGTCCGATTCGGCGGCAGAAGAAGAATGAAGGACCTACAAGGTCTTGTATCGAACTGAGGAGAACAATGTCCGAACCAGCCAACGAACGTCCAGGATTCAAGCGGGTCCTGCTCAAACTCGGCGGCGAAATGTTCGGAGGCGGCAAAGTCGGTCTCGATCCCGACGTGGTCACCAAGGTGGCTGAGCAGATCGCAGAGGTCGTTCGATCGGGCGTACAGGTTGCAGTGGTCATCGGCGGCGGAAACTTCTTCCGCGGGGCGGAACTGCAGCAGCGTGGCCTCGATCGCGCGCGCTCCGACTACATGGGCATGCTAGGCACCGTCATGAACTGCCTCGCTCTGCAGGATTTCCTGGAGAAGGCGGGCGTCGATTCTCGCGTGCAGACGGCCATCACCATGGGCCAGGTCGCCGAGCCGTACCTCCCCCTTCGCGCACGCAGGCACCTCGAGAAGGGGCGCGTAGTCATCTTCGGTGCCGGGATGGGTATGCCCTACTTCTCGACTGACACCACTGCTGCGCAGCGCGCGCTGGAGATCGGTGCCGAGGTAGTGCTGATGGCCAAGGCTGTCGACGGCGTCTACTCGGCCGACCCGCGTCTCGACCCGGACGCGACGATGTACGAACAGATCACGCACCGTGAGGTCATCGAACGTGAGCTCAAGGTCGCGGACGCGACGGCATTCAGCCTGTGCATGGACAACTCGATGCCGATGATGGTGTTCAACCTCCTCACCGAAGGAAACATCGCTCGCGCGGTGTCCGGTGAGAAGATCGGCACCCTGATCAAGTCGTGAGTGACACCCAAAAAATGATGCAGAACAACATGGAGGAACAGCCGTGATCGATGAAGCGCTCTTCGAGGCAGAAGAGAAGATGGAAAAGGCTGTCACGGTAGCCAAGGACGATCTCGGCTCGGTTCGCACCGGACGCGCGAACCCCGGTATGTTCTCGCGCATCGTGATCGACTACTACGGTTCGATCACGCCGATCACGCAGCTCGCGAGCATCAACGTCCCCGAGGCCCGCATGGTCATCGTCAAGCCGTACGAGGCTTCGCAGCTCAACGCGATCGAGACGGCGATCCGCAACTCGGATCTCGGTGTGAACCCGTCCAACGACGGCAGCATCATCCGCATTTCGGTTCCGCAGCTCACGGAAGAGCGTCGACGTGAACTGGTGAAGCAGGCCAAGTCCAAGGGCGAGGATTCGAAGGTCACGCTGCGCAACATCCGCCGCAAGGCGATGGACGAACTCGGCCGGATCCAGAAGGACGGTGAAGCCGGCGAGGACGAGGTCGGTCGCGCAGAGAAAGAACTCGACAAGACCACGGCGAAGTACGTGCACACGGTCGAGGAACTCGTCAAGCACAAGGAAGCAGAGTTGATGGAGGTATAGCCTCCTCATTTGCAGTGTTTGTCGTCGGGAGTAGATCAGGGAGTTTGGGTGCACGCACAAGAGGGAACCGCCGGTGGTCCCGTCACGGACGGGCCTACGGGCGGCGCTGAGGGCGCGCAACCGCCGAAGTCGAAGGCGGGCAGGAACCTACCTGCCGCCATCGGCGTCGGAGCTGGCCTCGGCGCCTTGGTCATCGGCACTTTGATCTTCCTCCCCCCGGGATGGATCGCAGTCGTTGCGATCGCGATGTTCATCGCGACGTGGGAGGTCACCACGCGGCTTCGTGAAGCCGACATCGAGGTGCCGCGAATTCCCCTTCTCGTCGGCGGGCAAGCCACGATCTGGCTCGGCTGGCCGTGGGGACCGGTCGGGGTGCTCAGCGGATTCACCGCAACCGTCCTGGTGTGCATGGTGTGGCGGTTGTTCGACCACGGGCTCAAAGCGACCCCGAAGAACTTCCTGCGAGACACCTCCATCACGGTGTTCGTTCTGGCGTGGATCCCGCTGTTGGCGTCATTCGGTGCGTTGATGGTGCTCGAAGACGACGGCCCCGGTCGCGTCTTCGTCTTGATGATCGGTGTCGTGTGCTCCGACATCGGCGGCTACGCGGCTGGAGTGCTGTTCGGGAAGCATCCGATGGTGCCCGCTGTGAGCCCGAAGAAGTCCTGGGAGGGATTCGTCGGATCCCTCATTTTCTGCGTCATCGGCAGTTTGCTTTCGGTGACGTTGATCCTCGACGCGAATTCGATGATCGGCGTCCTGCTCGGTGTCGTCCTGGTGGTAGTCGCGACGGTCGGCGACCTGATCGAATCGCAGATCAAGCGTGAACTCGGCATCAAGGACATGGGAACCTTGCTTCCCGGCCACGGCGGAATCATGGACCGCCTGGATTCACTCCTGCCGTCGGCATTTGTCACCTGGCTGATTCTGTACGCACTCGTCTGATTTCTCGTGCGTGATTTCTTCTCCGGCCGTTCCAAGCCGATCCCCAGCCCGAACATCTGGCATTGGCCGGACGTGTACGAAATCGAGAACCGCGCGCAGGACGTCGACGGTTCCATCTGGGCCGCGATGCGAGCTCAGGTCGACTGGTCTGGACGCGACATCGTCGACGTCGGCTGTGGGGCGGGGTTCCATCTACCGGAGTTTGCTCGTAGCGCTCGTCGTGTTGTCGGAGTGGAGCCGCATGCACCGCTGGTGAAGTCCGCACGGGAACGAACCCGCGATTCGGCGTCGATCGACGTAGTCCAGGGTTCAGCAGAGTCCACGGGTCTGGTGGATGCTTCAGTCGATCTCGTCCATGCCCGTACGGCGTACTTCTTCGGAAAAGGCTGCGGCCCGGGAATTCGTGAGGCCATGCGCATCCTGAGGCCCGGGGGAGTCTTGCTGATCGTGGATCTCGATGTGAGCGCCGGCCCGTACGGGGAGTGGATGAGGGCGGATCTGCCCAAATACGATCCCGCGGCGGTCGAAGCGTTCTTCGAGGCTCAAGGATTCTCGCTCACGCGCATCGAGACCCGGTGGGAGTTCGAGAATCGAGACGATATGCGGCGGGTACTCGGAATCGAGTTCACCGAGAAGACGGCCGAGCGTGCGTTCTCGCAAGTAACGGGATTGGGCTTCACGGTGCGATACCGGATCCATGTTCGGTCCAAACCACGATCACTCGAACTTGCGTGAAGGCGGGCTCAAAAGACGAACGTCAGGCGCTCCGACTTGAGCGCCTGACGTTTTCTGCACCGATTCAGTAGTAAAAAAATCAGTGATCGGTGGGGATGTGGAATAGGGTGGCGAGCTTGTGAATCTTCTTCGCCTTGGCGAGCTTGGGCAAGTCGCTGCCGTCGCGCACGCGTGAGCCGTCTTCGCCGAGATCGTCGATGACATTCTGAGCCCAGATCGCGTCGGCCACGGAGGGACTCAGTCCTGCGTTGACGGGGGCAGTCTGCGCGGTGGTCATGCAGAGTTTGCCGGCCATGCCGAGTGACAAGGTGATCGCACAGTCTCGGGCGAGCAGATCCAGATCGGGGCCGAGCGTGGGACCGTCGATCGGCGGAGCGATGCGTGCCGCGCGGCTGGCGATGGTGAGCCGCGAACGCGGGTACGACATCGACGTGGGGGAGTCGTCCATCCCAGTGTCGCGCCGGAAGTCGCCGCTGCCGAATGCGAGACGGAAGATGCCGTCAGTGCGTGCGATCTCGGGCGCAGCCTCGAGTCCCACCGCGGATTCGACGAGAGCAAGAATCTTGGTGCCGTCGGGAAGTCGCTCGGCCGTGGCGTCGGCCTGCTGACCGCTTTCGGTCTTTGCGAGCATGACACCCTCGAGTCCGGGGAGGCCCGCGAGTACGGCCAGATCCTCTTCCCAGAACGGTGTCGTGGCGTCGTTGATCCGAACCCAGGCGTGATTGTGTTCGCTCAGGAATGCGGCGACATCGCGGCGGGCAGCTGGTTTGTTGGGTGCGGTGACGGCATCCTCGAGGTCGAGAATGACGGCGTCGGCCGCACTCGCGAGTGCGGCGTCGAAGGTGTCCGGTTTGGACGCGGGGACGAGGAGCCAGGATCTTGCCTGCTGCGGGGCAATTCGCGAGGTCACAGGTCTCTCCATGTGAGTAGTCACATCAGGGCCTTTCCGGTGATTTCCACGACATCAATGATGCCTGCTGGCCCATCGATCGACCCAATTGCGTAACTAGATTTCAGTCACATCTGCCGCTTCGCTGCGCGCCGGATCTGAATGATGCGAACGCCACCTGCCAACGCCATGATCAACGCGCCCGCGATGGCGGAAAGCAGGATCGTGATTCCGAGCGGAAAGTCGATCTGCCAGGCGAGGATCTTGACGGAGACGCTCTCGAGGTTCTGCAGGATGAACACCAGCAGTAAGATCAGCACAATTGCGCCTATGACCAGGCCAACCCAGGTCGTCGCAGCCCTGGTTCGGTCGGTGACCGACGTTCCGGTCGGCACTGGTTCAGGCGTCGGTGTCGGTTCCGGATCGTGTTTTTCCACTGCCTTGTTCTCGTCCACCTTCGGAAGTTCCGGATCGGGGCCGAAACCGTCGGCTGGGCCGTACACGGGGGAATTCGACGGATCCTCTGGTGTGGTTGACATGACATGATCATCACTCAACCTGCGCGAAGTTGCACGGGTAATCCGGCCACAATCGGGTGGCAGTGGGGTAGCACCCCAAAACAATGGGACAATGGTGTAACTATGGCTGCCTCTCTTCCCCTCGTTTTCACTGCACCCAAGCGCGGAATGCCTCCACGGCACCTCGCCGATCTCGATTCCGCCGAGCGCAAAGAAGCGGTGAAAGAGCTCGGCCTTCCGGCTTTCCGGGCCGATCAGCTGGCGCGTCAGTACTACGCGCGGCTGGAAGCCGATCCGGAGAAGATGACCGATCTCCCCGCATCGGTGCGCGAGAAGGTGGGGGAGTCGCTGTTCCCGACCTTGTTGACCCCGATCAAGCACCTCGCGTGCGACTCGGGCGACACTCGCAAGACCCTGTGGAAGGCACATGACGGAACGCTGCTCGAAAGCGTCCTGATGCGTTATCCCGATCGGGCGACACTCTGTATCTCGAGTCAGGCGGGCTGCGGAATGGCCTGCCCGTTCTGTGCGACGGGTCAGGGCGGCCTCGACCGCAACCTCTCGACCGCCGAGATCGTCGATCAGGTTCGCGAGGCAGCGGCCGCCATGCGCGACGGCGAAGTCGCCGGCGGCCCCGGACGCCTCTCGAACGTCGTGTTCATGGGTATGGGCGAGCCTTTGGCGAACTACAAGCGTGTGGTGGCAGCGGTACGACGGATCACCTCGCCTGCACCCGACGGCCTCGGCCTGTCTCAGCGGTCCGTCACGGTCTCGACCGTCGGCCTAGCTCCCGCTATCCGCAAGCTCGCTGACGAAGGCCTGAGCGTCACGCTGGCGGTATCGCTGCACACACCGGACGACGAACTGCGCGACACTCTTGTCCCGGTCAACAATCGCTGGTCAGTGTCGGAGGTACTTCAGGCTGCCCGGTACTACGCAGACAAGACCGGTCGCCGTGTGTCCATCGAGTACGCGATGATCAGGAACGTCAACGATCAGCCGTGGCGCGCGGACATGCTGGGCAAGAAGCTGAAGAAAGCACTCGGCGGGTTGGTGCACGTCAACCTGATTCCGCTCAACCCGACTCCGGGCAGCGAGTGGGACGCGAGCCCCAAGGACGTCGAGCGTGAGTTCGTGCGTCGGGTCATCGCCCAGGGCGTCTCGTGCACGGTGCGCGATACGCGCGGTCAGGAAATCGCCGCGGCCTGTGGCCAGCTGGCAGCCGAGAACTGAAACGTTTCAGGCCTGAAACACGTAAAGAGAAGGCCTCCACGAACTTTCGTTCGTGGAGGCCTTCTCTTTGTCAGGTTTCTAGCGCGGGCGGCGACGGATGACGATGTCGCGGACCAGAATGAAGATCATCAATCCGGCGGTGCCGATGAGCCACAGATCCTCGACCTTGCCGTGATGGTTTCCGATCATCATCAGAAGCAGGAATATTGCGAAGAACCATCCGAGGAAACGGAAAAACTTGAGTCCTTCACCACTCCACCCCCATGCGGCAGAGGGAACCTCGGCCTCATCGACGTGCGAGACCACGACGGGGGCGCTGGACTTGACGTCCAACTGGGTATCGGCCACGGTCGATCCTCCTGCTCATTCGGTTGCACTACTGCCCAATATGGTGACATACGACTGCCTGTCGTACGTAGTTGGGCGTCGATAAGGTTGTTCTCAGGTGTTATCAGGAACAATGGGCGAGTGCAGGAAACCACACGTACCCGCGTCCTCCTCCTCGGCAGTACCGGTTCGATCGGTACCCAAGCGCTGGAGGTCATCGCTGCCAACCCCGACCGTTTCGAAGTAGTCGGTCTTGCAGCGGGCGGCAACAACGTCGAGTTGTTGGCCGAACAGATTCGTGCAACCGGCGTCACGGACGTCGCCGTCGCCGATCCTGCAGCGGCATCGGCGCTGGAATCGGTAACCGCCCGTTCGGGACCGAGCGCCGTGACAGAACTGGTTCGGGACAGCGGTGCCGATGTTGTCCTCAATGCGCTCGTCGGTTCGTTGGGACTCGAACCGACACTGGCGGCTTTGAACTCGGGAGCGCGCCTGGCGCTGGCGAACAAGGAATCGCTTGTCGCCGGCGGAGCGCTGGTGACGAAAGCCGCCGCCCCCGGTCAGATCGTGCCGGTCGACTCGGAGCATTCGGCGCTTGCCCAGTGCCTACGTGGTGGAACAGGCGACGAGGTGGCCCGGTTGGTTCTCACCGCTTCGGGTGGGCCGTTCCGTGGCTGGAGCGCCGAGGATCTCGAAAGTGTGAATCCAGCTCAGGCAAAAGCGCACCCCACCTGGTCGATGGGGCCCATGAACACCCTCAATTCGGCAACTCTGGTCAACAAGGGCCTCGAGCTGATCGAGACGAACCTGCTGTTCGGGATCGACTACGACCGCATCGACGTCACCGTGCACCCGCAGTCGATCGTGCATTCCATGGTCACCTTCTTCGACGGGTCGACGCTGGCGCAGGCAAGCCCGCCGGACATGAAGCTCCCGATCGCTCTCGCTCTAGGCTGGCCGGACCGCATCGAAGGTGCTGCGTCGGCATGCGACTTCACCACCGCCTCCACCTGGGAATTCGAGCCGCTCGATTCGTCGGTGTTCCCCGCCGTCGATCTGGCGCGAAGCGCGGGCAAATCCGGCGGTTGCTTCACCGCGATCTACAACGCGGCCAACGAAGTGGCGGCTCAGGCATTCCTCGACGGTGTCCTTTCCTTCCCGGCGATCGTCCGCACGGTGGCCGCTGTTCTCGACGATGCAGGTCAATGGTCCGCAGAACCGGTTACCGTGGACGACGTTCTGGCCGCAGACGGCTGGGCACGCACACGAGCGCGTCAGCTCGTGAAGCAGGAGGGCTAGAGCTTTCATGGTTTTTGCACTGGGCGTAGTGCTGTTTGCCCTCGGCATCGGCGTGTCCATCGCCTTGCACGAAGCCGGTCACATGTGGACGGCCAAGGCTTTGGGAATGAAGGTTCGCCGCTACTACATCGGCTTCGGACCGAAGATCTTCTCGTTCCGTCGAGGTGAGACCGAGTACGGCCTCAAGGCGCTGCCGCTGGGCGGATTCTGCGACATCGCGGGCATGACGGCCCTCGACGAGATGACGCCTGAAGAAGAGCCGCACGCGATGTACAAGAAGGCGGCGTGGAAGCGCGTCGTCGTCATGTCCGGCGGTATCGCGATGAACTTCATTCTCGGGTTCCTCCTGATCTACGCATTGCTTCTCGGCTGGGGCCGAACTGAGCCCGCTCAGCCAGTGGTCCAAGAGGTCACGTGTGTGGCCCCCGATCAGCTGGGCCAGGACGGCAACTTCGAGCTGACAGAGTGCTCGGGTGGGGGCCCCGCGGGAGATGCGGGCCTGCAATCGGGAGATCGGATCACCGCAGTCGACGGAAAGTCGACGAGCACCTTCCCTGAGGTGGCAGCAGCTATTCGAGGTGTGGATGGTCCGATCGTGTTGTCGGTTGATCGCGACGGAGAGGCCTTGTCGATCACGGTCGTGCCCGAACGAGTCCAGCGATATGTGAACTCGGCCAGTGGCGTTCCCGTGAAGCAGGAAGTATCCGCTGTCGGAATCGGTGGACCGGGCTCGGCGCTGGTCGAGTACAACGCTCTCACGGCTGTTCCGGCAGCCTTCGACTACACCGGCCAGATCATGGTCGACTCGGTGAAGGCGTTGGCTGACATTCCGTCGAAGGTGGGGGCTCTGTGGGAGTCGATCACGGGCGGCGAACGCGCCCAGGACACACCGATCAGCGTGGTCGGTGCCAGCGTGATCGGTGGCGAGGCCGCAGATCGAGCCGAGTGGCCGATGTTCGTCGGACTGCTCGCATCGATCAACTTCTTCCTCGGTGTTTTCAACATCCTGCCGCTGTTGCCGCTCGACGGCGGTCACATCGCGGTGGTCTTCTACGAGAAGATCCGTGATTGGTTCCGCGCCCGCCGAGGCTTGATTCCCGGCGGCCCGGTCGACTACACGCGACTCCTTCCGATTACTTACGTATTCATCGTGATCGGTGGCGCGTTCATGTTGCTGACACTCACGGCTGACATCGTCAATCCGATCAAGATCTTCTGACCGTGTGAGAAGGGTGACGGTTGCCGCGCGGTAGTGCGACGATCGCCCGGCTAAACTTGCAGTGAAGCTATGAAAGAAGGCACAGACGTGACCATCCCTATCGGACTGGGAATGCCCTCGGCACCCGCAGCGATTCTTGCTCCTCGACGCAAGACACGGCAGCTGCAGGTCGGCACGGTAGGTGTGGGCAGCGATTTCCCCATCTCGGTGCAGTCCATGTGCACCACGAAGACGCACGACGTCAATGCAACGCTGCAGCAGATCGCGGAACTGACCGCGTCCGGTTGCGACATCGTTCGTGTCGCCTGCCCGCGTCAGGAAGACGCGGACGCGTTGTCGATCATTGCGAAGAAGAGCCAGATCCCGGTTATCGCCGACATCCACTTCCAGCCGCGCTACATCTTCGCGGCAATCGATGCGGGATGCGCTGCGGTGCGCGTCAATCCGGGCAACATCAAGGAATTCGACGGCCGTGTCAAAGAGGTGGCCAAGGCTGCCGGTGACGCAGGCATTCCGATCCGTATCGGTGTCAACGCGGGATCGCTCGATCCTCGGTTGATGGAGAAGTACGGCAAGGCGACGCCCGAAGCGTTGGTCGAGTCCGCGCTGTGGGAGGCCGGGTTGTTCGAAGAGCACGGCTTCGGTGACATCAAGATCTCCGTCAAGCACAACGATCCGGTGATCATGGTCGAGGCTTACCGCCAACTCGCCGCCAAATGCGATTACCCGTTGCACCTCGGCGTCACGGAGGCAGGGCCGGCGTTTCAGGGCACGATCAAGTCCGCGGTCGCCTTCGGTGCGCTGCTCGCGGAGGGTATCGGCGACACGATCCGGGTTTCGCTCTCGGCCCCGCCGGCCGAGGAAATCAAGGTCGGTAACCAGATTCTGCAGTCTCTGAACCTGCGTCCCCGCAAGCTCGAGATCGTCTCATGCCCCTCGTGTGGCCGTGCACAGGTCGATGTCTACACACTTGCCGACGAGGTCTCCGCCGGCCTCGAAGGCATGGAGATCCCGCTGCGCGTGGCAGTCATGGGTTGCGTCGTGAACGGACCGGGCGAAGCGCGTGAGGCCGACCTCGGTGTGGCGTCCGGCAACGGCAAGGGCCAGATCTTCGTCAAGGGCAAGGTCATCAAGACGGTGCCCGAGGCGCAGATCGTCGAGACGTTGATCGAAGAGGCGATGAAAATTGCCGAAAGCATGGAGGGTGACGCCTCGGAGGGTGCGCCGGTCGTCACCGTGAGTTGAGTGATTGCCGGATGAATCTTCCCCGTCGGTGTCAGGTTCGTGGCAATCTGAGTGCATCATGATCGGGTAGTGATATTCGTGGACGCGCAGTCGAGTCGAGGGGGTTGACGGATGCTCAAACTCCTCGGAGCCAAGCAGGTCGGAAGTCGAGATCTCGAAGACGTCCGACGGGTACTCGACGCCGATCCGGTGGCGGCCTGCATGATTGCCGCGCGCGTCGAAGAATGCGGCGTCGACCCACGAATGATTCACGGCGAGCTGTGGAGTCGAGGCGGGCCGTTGTCCTCACTGTGCTTTGCCGGGGCGAACCTGGTTCCGCTTCGAGGCGATCCGGATGACATTCGGGCATTCGCCGACCGTGCCTGTCGGATTCCGCGCATGTGCTCGTCGGTGGTCGGCCGCGCCGAATTGGCGTTGCCGCTGTGGGAGATGCTCGAGCTCGACTGGGGAACTGCGCGGGAGGTTCGCCCCGAACAGCCGTTGCTCGCGGTTTCCGAGCCGCTGGCGTGCCCGTCGGATCCACTGGTCCGGCAGGTTCGCTCGGACGAACTCGAGATCTATCTGCCTGCCGCGATCGCGATGTTCATCGAAGAGGTCGGAGTCGACCCGCGTGCCAACGACGGTGGGCGCGGATACCGGCACCGTGTCGCTAGCCTGATCGCCGCTGGTCGAGCGTGGGCGCACATCGAGGACGGCCAGGTCGTTTTCAAGGCGGAGGTCGGTTCGATGTCTGCTCGCTGTGGCCAGATCCAGGGTGTGTGGGTCAACCCGGAATTTCGTGGGCAGGGCTTCGGCGTGACCGGTACAGCGGCTGTAGCGGAGTCGATCATGGCGACCGGTCGCATTGCGAGCCTGTACGTCAACAGCTTCAATACGATTGCGCGGTCGACCTATTCGCGGGTGGGGTTCCGACAGGTCGCGACCTTCTCGACGGTGCTGCTCGACTGACCGTACAAGCTGCGTGCAATGGTCGCGCCTA
This sequence comes from Rhodococcus sp. MH15, assembly GCF_019266045.1. Classification (NCBI taxonomy): domain Bacteria; kingdom Bacillati; phylum Actinomycetota; class Actinomycetes; order Mycobacteriales; family Nocardiaceae; genus Rhodococcus; species Rhodococcus sp. MH15. The sequence continues at coordinate 743,975 of NZ_LPNP01000061.1, read as the reverse complement.
CGCTGGGTGGAGCATTTGTCGCCCTACTATGGGGCTCGATGAACACTCGGCATTTCTCTCGTAGTCGCTCGGCCCAACTGTTGGCCTCCTGCACCGTGATTTTCTTGGCGGTGGGGATCAGTTCGTGTACTCCGAAACCCGCCGGCCCCGAGCCCGTCGCGCAGCAGTTCCTGAGTGCGTTCGGTGACAGGGATATCGACGAGGCAGCAAAACTGACGGACCGGCCTGATTCCGCGGGTCCTGTATTGAGTGACACCTGGGATGCGCTCCAGGCCGAGTCGATGACTGCCGAGACCACGTCGGTGAAGATGAACGGTGACACTGCGACGGTCGGCTACACCTACGAGTGGCACCTTCCGAAAGACCGCGTGTGGACGTACGACGGCGAGCTGCAGATGGGACGCAAGGACGGCGACTGGTCCGTCCGGTGGAGTTCGACGGACGTTCACCCGCGCCTCGGTGACAAGCAGACGATGTCGTTGCGGGCAACCGCGGCGCCGCGAGCGCGGGTCAACGAGCATTCGGGCACGGATGTCCTGGTGCCGGGAATTGTCTACCGAGTGAAGTTCGATCGCTCCAAGAGCAACGACATCATTGGTTCCGCAAACAATCTCGCAAGTGTTCTCGGTCGGTTCGATTCTTCGCTGACGGGTCAATCGATCGCCGAATCCTCGACGGCCGTCAAGGGCGACTATCTGGTGACCCGCCTGCGCAGTGACGACTACGACCAGGTATCGGCGCAACTGGGAGCCATCTCGGGAGTATCTGTCTCGGACGAATCGGATCTCGTGTCGACCGACCCGGAGTTCGCGCCTGACCTTCTCGGGCAGATCAAGAAGACGATCATCGACGAGGTCGACGGCAAAGCCGGCTGGAGTGTCGTCACGGTCAACCAGAACGGCGTCGACACCGATGTGCTGACCGAGACTGCGCCGCAACCTGTTCCGTCGTTCAGTATCAGTTTGGACCGCAACATTCAGATCGCTGCTCAGCGTGCCGTGAACGTGAACAAGGATCAGGCGATGATGGTGGTCATCGAACCGTCGAGTGGGGCGATCCTGGCTGTCGCACAGAACAAGGCAGCAGACCGCGACGGACCGGTCGCGACGATGGGTCAGTACCCGCCCGGTTCGACGTTCAAGATCATCACGGCAGGCGCGGCAATTTCGACCGGTCAGGCGACCCCCGACACGATGGTGCCATGTCCTGGCCGGATCGAGATCGGTGAGCGCAGCGTCCCCAACTACAACGAGTTCTCACTCGGCACGGTGCCGATGGCAACGGCCTTCGCGCGTTCGTGCAACACGTCCTTCGCCAAGCTGGCCAGCGAGATGCAACCAGACACGTTGACCACTGCCGCAGCGCAGTTCGGCATCGGCCAGGACTACAACGTGGTGGGATTGCCGATCGATTCCGGTTCGGTGCCGCCGGCGTCGGACCTGGTGCAGCGGACCGAAGACGGGTTCGGTCAGGGAAAGGTCGTGGTCAGTCCGTTCGGAATGGCGATGGCAGCGGCGACGGTCGCGAACGGTTCGACTCCGGTGCCGCAACTGATTTCAGGGCGCGAAACCACCATCGACGGTGAGCGCCCGGCGATCTCGCCCGCCGTGGTCGACGGTCTGCGCGGAATGATGCGACTCGTGGTCACCAGCGGTACTGCAGAACGCGTCGAAGATCAGGGTGAGGTGTACGGCAAGACCGGTGAAGCCGAGGTCGAAGGGGGATCGCACGCGTGGTTCGTCGGCTATCGCGGGAACCTGGCCTTCGCGACTCTGGTTGTGCGGGGCGGAAGTTCGGACAACGCCGTCGCAGTCACCCGTGACATGCTCACCGCCCTGCCTGAAGGCTACTGACCCGTCAGGGGAGCAGTCCCAACCGCCGGGCGGTCACCACGGCTTCGTGGCGTGAGCTCGCGTCCAGCTTTCCCATCGCGCTTCGCAGATAGCTCTTGACTGTTTCCGGGCGAAGGGAAAGCCGTTGGCCGGCTTCGATGTTGGTGCAGCCGAGTGCGACCTGAGAGAGAACGTCCACTTCACGCGGGGTGAGCGTGACGTCGGATTCGGCGTCGGCGGTGGGACGGAGCAGGTTGGCCAAACGCTGGGAGAGTCCGCGGAGTTTGGTCTGCAAGTCGGTGTCGGTGACGGTCTGGGCGACACTACGTAGTTCGGCGTGGACTCCGCGGATCTCTTCCGAAGACATACCGTCGGCGGTAGTCGCGGCGGCGGCCTGCAGTAGTTGCAGACGACGATCGACTTCGTCGCGGATGGCGAACTCCATCCCGAGACGCCGGGATGCGCCGACCATGACGTCTGCTGTTCGGTCACCCAACGGAGCGGAATCGCGGATCGCGGCGTAGAGCACAGCGCGCGATTTTCCCGAAACCATGACCGGAACGGCGATGATCGAATGCAGGCCCTCGCTGAGAACAGGACGGTCGAAGTGATGAGTGATGGACTGCGAATTGCCGTAATCGTTGACGGTGATCGGTGAACCCTGGGCTACGACGCGTCCGCCCATGCCCGAGCGCGGCGGGATGGCCAAGCCCTTGAGGTTGTTGGTGCGGGTGCCGACGAATTCGCTCAGGTGCAGGGTTCCGTCCTGGACCTCGCCTCCGAACAGCACGGGAACAACGCCCTGAGCTGCGATTGTGCGGAGTTCACCTCGCATTGCGTCCCCGTCGCGGGGGCGCAGAAGTGACGAAGCATGTCGGTTCACGCAGGTACCCCTTTCTGGGGGTAGTGAAGTTCTCTTGTGAGCTAGATCATAGGGGGTGAACAGTACGTATGACGAGCCACCAACGTAACCGGTCGGGCCAACCATACGACGATCGATAAGGAGCAAGTTGATGAGCACCGATCCCACCGCACGGGTGCGCGAGCTGCTGGACCAGTACGACACCCCGCATGCCAGCGCCGCAGAATTGCTCTGCGATCGGCATCCCGCGGATGGCGTTGCATTCACCGTCGTCGAGGCAGACCTTAGCTCGGTGGACCTCACTTACGGTCATCTACGTGAGCAGTCGGCGCGTTTCGCGGCAGCTCTGGCCGACCTCGGAGTCGAGCCGGGTGACAACGTCGCGACCTTGATGGGTAAGTCTGCGGACCTGGTGGTCGCGCTCCTCGGAATCTGGCGCCGCGGAGCGGTCCACGTGCCCTTGTTCACGGCGTTCGCTTCGCCGGCCATCGCTTTCCGCTTGACGGCCAGCGGCGCGAAGGTGGTCATTTCCGACGCCAATCAGCTCGAGAAGCTCGCGCCGGGAGAGGACATCCCCGCCGACGCAGCGTGGCAGGTCATCGTCGCGGGCGGCGCGGCCGGTGACGAGTTGGACTTCGACGCACTTGTCGCAGCTCAGGATGCCGAAGACCCGAAGGGCGCTGCTCAGGCAGTCGGCGGCAACGCACCGATGGTGCAGTTGTTCACCAGTGGCACCACGGGAACACCCAAGGGCGTGCCGGTTCCGGTGCGCGCGCTCGCCTCGTTCCACGCCTACCAGGAGTTCGGCCTCGACGTCCGAGAGGACGACGTGTTCTGGAACGCCGCAGACCCGGGCTGGGCGTACGGGCTGTACTACGCGTTGCTCGGCCCGCTTGCCGCCGGCACGCGAAGCCTTCTGCTGCACGCCGGATTCTCCGCGCCGCTGACGTGGCAGATCATCGAGAAGTTCGGTGTCACCAATTTTGCCGCCGCTCCGACCGTCTACCGCAGTCTGCGTGCCGACAAGGCTCCCGTTCCGGAAGGCATCTCGCTGCGCCGCGCTTCCTCGGCCGGTGAGCCCTTGACTCCGGATGTTGTTGCGTGGTCGAAGAACTCGTTGGGCGTCGAGGTCCGTGATCACTACGGCCAGACCGAGCACGGCATGTTCATCGTCAACGCCTGGGCCGACGGACTTCGCGACGATGTCCGTCCCGGATCCATGGGTCGTCCGTTGCCGGGTTGGTCTGCCGCTGTGCTGGAAGACAATTCGGATGACATTGCACCGGCCCGCACTCAGGGCCGCGTGGCGATCGATACTCACAACAGCCCGTTGATGTGGTTCACCGGGTACGTCGATGCGCCGGAGAAGACGAAGCAGCGATTCAGCGAAGACGGCCGCTGGTACATCACCGGTGATGCGGGAATGACGGACGAGGACGGATTCTTCTTCTTCTCCTCGCGCGACGACGACGTCATCATCATGGCGGGCTACCGCATCGGTCCCTTCGACGTCGAGAGCGTGCTGGTCATGCACGAGCACGTCATCGAGGCCGCCGTGGTGGGCATGCCCGACGAGTTGCGTGGTGAGGTTCTCGAGGCGTTCGTCGTTCTTCGCGAAGGCGTCGACGGCGACGACGAACTCGAGAAGGAACTGCAGACGTTGGTGAAGAAGAAGTTCGCCGCGCACGCGTACCCGCGCACGGTGCACTTTGTTCCGAACCTGCCCAAGACCCCGAGTGGCAAGGTTCAGCGGTACATCTTGAGGAAGGGATAAACCCCTGCTGTGCGCCTTTATTTAACCCCCGGCGGTTAATAAAGGCGCACAGCAAGGTCAGCGCCGACGAATTCTGCCGACCACCATGAGGGCGACCAGGGTGACTGCAAGCAGCAGTGTCGTATTTGCTGCGGCAAGAAATACCTGGCCACGGTCGGTGAGTCCGAAGATGCTGACCGGCAAGGTCTTCCATGTCGCCGGGTAGACCATGACCGTTGCGCCCAGCTCACCCATCGACAGTGCGATGGAAAGCCCGGCGGCCGCACCCAACGCTGGGAGCAGCAGCGGTAGCGTTACCCGTGTCAGCACCCGCACCGGGCCGGCGCCGAGTGATTCGGCAGCTTGACGGTAGGCGGGATCGAGCCGTTCGAGCGCGGCCGATACGGAACTGAAGGCAAAGGCAAGCACCAAAACCGTGTGAGCGAGAATCACGATCCACTTGGTGCCTCCGAGCAGTAGCGGGCGCTCGTTGAAAGTGATGAGCAGACCCAAGCCGATCGCGACCGACGGAACCGCAATCGGTAAATGGAATACGGCATCGGTGATGCGCCGCAGCCACATCGGTGCCTCACGCGAGGCCAGCGCGGCCCACGTTCCGACGATCAATGCCAATGCCCCCGCGATGAATGCAGTCTGCAAACTGACGATCAGGCTGGCGAAGTTCTCGTCGGACAGCGCCGTGGAGAAGTTCTTGCCGCCGAGATTCGACGGCAGTGGACCGGTCCACGATCCGGCCAAGGCAGCCGCGACGACGGTGGCGATGGGCGCGACGAAAACCACCGCGACGACCAGGGTGAAGAATCCGAGTACGAGGGCCCTAGAGCTTCGTGTCCACAGCAGCACGGCTGCCTCCCATCAATCTGTTGAAGGTGAATCGGTAGAGGCAGTACAGGCCGAGTGAGAGTGCGACCTGGACCGTCGCGATCACTGCCGCGCCGGGCAAGTCGAAGGTGACAATGCCGCGGGTGTAGATGAGGACCGGAAGAGTTACGACGTCTTTAGCCCCGGTGAAGAGCACGATGCCGAATTCATTCAGTGTCATCAGAAGTACGAGCGATCCACCGGCCAGGAGGGCCGGCCACGCTTCCGGCATCACCACCTGCCGCAGAACTCGGACGGGTGACGCGCCGAGACTGGCTGCCACGTCGAGTTGTTCACGCGGAATCTGGGTGAACGCTGCCAATAGCGGACGCACGACAAAGGGTGTGAAGAAAGTGATTTCGGCCGCGATCACACCGAACGGAGTGTTGAGGAAATTCAGTGGGCCGCTCGCATCGCCGGTGATGCGGACGATCAAGGCGTTGACGGCGCCGGCTGTCCCGTACAGGAACGTGAACGCCAGCGTGATCAGGAAAGACGGCAGGGCGAGCACCGTGTCGATCAATCGCCCCACCACCTTGGATCCGGCGAACGGAACGAAGGCCAGCACCAAGGCGAGGAAGGTTCCCAGGATCAGGCAACCCAGGGTCGACGCCACGGCGATTTGGATGGTCCGCCAGAGCGCGGTTCTGAACAGTTCCGAACCGAGCACCGAAGACCACGTGGACAACCCGGTGCCATCTGCGGTGCTCAGAGATTCCGTGAGGACACGCGCGGTGGGATAGACAGCAAACACGAGGACAAGAAGCAGTGGTGGCAGCGCCCAGCCGATCCGGCGCCACGCGATCGGGTCTTTGTGCTGGGGCGCAGCGGTTTCGGGGCGTTCCAGGGTTGTCGTCATGGGTGGCGATCCGCCGGAACCAGGACACTGCCGTCCGTGGGCAAGACGACGCCCACTTCGGTGTCGACCGGTCGTTCGTCGTGCCCTGGAACATCCGCGTCGACGCGGACGTCGTCGAGGCCACGGACAGCCAGCGTCAGACGCGTCGTGGAACCGCGCCAGACGCTCGAGACGATGCGCGCCGGGAATGATCCTCGTGCGCCGACGCCGGTTACGCCTACCGCGTGTGGACGAACACACAGGTAGGCGTCCATGTCGGACTCCCATTCGATGTGCCCGATCTCGGGCTGCGGGGCGTGAGCAGTGAACGGCGTGCCACCGATCGAGACCAGTGCGGAGGTGCCGATGACGCGTGTGACGGTGCAGGGCAACAGGTTGGCACCCCCGAGGAACGCCGCGGTGAAGCTGGACGGCGGACGTTTCCACAAGGCCTCAGCGGTGTCGATGTCCGCGAGTCTGGCGTTGCGCATCACTGCGATTCGGTCTGCCAGCGCCAGGGCTTCACTCTGATCGTGCGTCACATAGAGCATGGCTGTGTCAGGTAGTGCTGCGCGCAGTCTCGCCAGTTCGCCGAGCATGCTCTCGCGAAGTTGAGCATCCAGGGCGGCCAGTGGTTCGTCGAGGAGGAGTACTCCAGGGCGAATTGCCAACGCTCGGGCAATGGCGATTCGCTGCTGTTGACCGCCGGAAAGTTCACGGGGAAGCCGCTTTCCGTACGCCGACATCCCGACCATGTCCAGGGCTTCGGCCACGCGAGGGCCGATCTCCGACCGCGGCACGCGATGGGCTCGGAGTCCGAAGGCTACGTTTTCGGATACACGCATGTGCGGGAAGAGAGCGTACGACTGGACGACGACGCCGATACCGCGTTGTGCGGGAGGCAGATTGGTGATGTCTCGGGTGCCGAGCTTGACGGAACCGGACATGGGGCGGACAAATCCCGCGAGGGCCTTCAGGGCGGTCGACTTGCCGGATCCACTGGGCCCCAGCAGTGCCACAGTTTCACCGGGTGCCACTCGCAGATTGAAATCGACGAGTGCATGGGTTGCGGTCTTCCCGCGGCCGTAGGCGACGTTGACGCGATCGAAGGTGATGGCCGGAGCAGAATGTTCGATCGCTCCGTGAACACCGACGGTCTCGGGGAGCGTCCGCCCCAGTCTGGTTCTTGCCATGATCAGCTCCCGGTGGCTTTCTGGTAAGCGGCGATGTCGGCGTCGAGCGAGCTGAGGACGTCGTTCCAGTTCGGGGTCCACACGTTGACGCCCTGCAGAACTCCGGAAGGCGTGTTCTTGTCGGTGGATTCACCGGCAGCGCTTCGGACGTCCTCGCGGACCGATACGCCGAGTGCATCGGTGGCGACGGTCTTCTGGGATTCTTCGGAGAGCAGGAACTCCATCAACTTCTTGGCTTGTTCGCTGCTCGGTGCGCTCTTGGCGAGGCCCATCACGTAGGGCAGTGCAATGGTGGTGCGAGTGCCGTCGGCTCCAGCGGGGAAGAAGATGTCGAACTTCGATCCGTCGTCGGCGATGGAGGCGAGGTTCATCTGGACGTCACCGTTGGCGACCAGCAGCTCTCCGTTACTGACCTTGGGCTGGAGCTTTCCGGTGGAAGACGAGGGTCCGACATTGTTGGCCTGGAGCTTTCCGAGGTAGTCGAGTGCTCCTTCCTTACCCATCAGGTGCTGGAGCAGCAAGAGCACCGCGGTACCGTCGCCGGCCTGGCCGGGCGTGGAGTACTGCAACTTGCCCTTGAACTGGTCAGTGAGCAGATCGTCCCAAGATTGTGGGGCGGGTGATGCAGTCGGATTGGCGATGAACGAGAGGTAATTCTCGACGACGGGTACGTACTTGCCGGCGTCGTCCTTCTCGTCGGCAGGAACGGCGGAGGTGTCGATTCCGCTGGGCTCGAGCAGACCTTGGGCGTCGGCCTTCTGGATGAACGGGGGCAGCGTGATGATCACGTCTGCCTGTGGGTTGGACTGCTCCTTTTCGACGCGGGAGACGACCTCGCCGGATCCGGCTTCCACGAGGTTGACGGCGATACCGGTCTGCGCGGTGAAGGCGTCGAATCTTCCCTTGTACCAACCGGACAGGCCGTCGGCGCTGTATACGGTGACGGTCTCGGTGTCTGATCCGGCAGCAGTGCCGGTGCCACCGCAGGCAGTGGTGAACGAAAGGACGGACACGGCGAGAGCGGCCGCAGCGATGCTCGGGCGTAGACGCATGACGATTCCTTTTTCGGAGGTGAGATCAGGAGTGGGTGAGGAGTTCGGCGAACTCCGTCACGGACGGGACGATGTGGGTGGCTCCGGCGTCGCGAAGCTGTTGCTCGTCGTGTGCGCCGGTCAGAGTTCCGGCGACGATGGATGCGCCGGAACGAATGCCGCTGAGCACGTCGTTGGACGTGTCGCCGAGTACGGCGATCTGGTGGACGTCGTCGATCGAAAGTTTGAGCAGGGCAGCCAGAATCAGGTCCGGGTGCGGTCGACCGCGACCGGCCTCGGCGGGGGAGAGGGTGAGATCGGCGAGGGTTTCCCAGCCGAGCGCGACGAGGAGTTTGTCCTGCGTCGATCGGCTGAACCCGGTGGTCAAGGCAACTTTGATGCCGGCCTCGCGCAAAGTGGTGATGGCTTTCTCGGCGCCGGGGATCGGCTCGGCCAGGCCCTGGTCGATGAGGGAGTCGTACGTGGTTTCGAAGGCGGCGTTCGCGGCCTGGGCGCGGTCTTCGTCACCGAAGATCGCCCGGAACACGACGATCTTCGACTGGCCCATCGTGTCGAGGACGTACTGGCGAGCGGCGTCGGCTTCCGGGCCTTCGGCGGGCAGTCCGCCGGCTTCAGCGGCGGCAGCGAAGGCGCGAAGAACCAGTCCGTCGTCGGCGACGGTGGTGCCGGCCATGTCGAGAACGGCAAGGGTGATCGGAGACATGAGAAGTCTTTCTTGTCGGAGAGATTCAGAGACCGAGCTGGTCGGCGGTTTGTTCCGCCAGTGCCGGGCCGAGCGTCATACCGCGGCCACCGGGGCCGGCAACCACCCAGACGTTGTCGGCAGCTTGTGCGCGGTGAACAAGTTGTGAGGGGTCGATGCACTGGCTGTAGACGCCCGCCCAACGCTTGACGATTGGCGGAAGATCGCGTCCCAGAAGTGTTTCCACGACTCCGGACAGATGGCGATAGGGCGCCTCGTCGACATCGAAGTCGAAGGGTTCCTCGTATTCGTGGGTGTCGCCGATGGTCAGCCCGCCGTGCAAGCGCTGCACGCACAGGAGTTGCATGCGGTGCTCCTCGGCAGTCGGTTCCTGCGGCTGCACTGTACGGAGGTGATCGAGGGCAGATCCGGCGAAACCCGGGTAGTAGCGGAAGCTGTCACCGTCAGCGATTGCGGTGGTGAGCTTTTCGCCGAGTGGGGCGCTCTGCATCATCTGCAGGCGCACACGGCGCAATGGGAGATCGCCGGCGAGATCGCGAGCCAATCCGCCGAGTGTTGCTCCGGGGCAGACGATCACGAGATCGGCGTCGAAGCCGCGACCGTGGTCGTCGCGGATGTGTACGCCGGAGGTGGTCGTCGTGATCTCGCGGGCTTCCGTTCCGGCGTGGAAGGTGTAACGGCCGGTGGATTCGAGGTAAGAACGGATGGCGGGGAGCGCTTGCCGTGACTCGACTGCGGCGTCCAGCGTGCAGTGCAGTCCGCCGAGAAACTTGCCCCGGAGCGCGGGGTTGACGACGCGAACGGCGTCGGGATCCAGGAGCGCGAACCCTCGGTTGTCGGCGTCCGGCCGAGAGAACGCTTCCTGCGCGACCGCGACCTCCTCCTCGGTGCGCATGAGGGTGATGGAGCCGGCTGGGCGGTATCCGACGCCGGGGACACGGGCGGCAAGGTCTGCCCACAGTTCGCGCGAGCGCAGCGCAGCTTCGAGTTCGTGCGGGGCTCGCCCGGATACCCAGACGAGGCCGAAGTTCCGTACCGTGGCACCGCGGGCTTCGGGCTCACGTTCGAGATGGATGACGTCGTGTCCCCGACGGATTGCCTCGTCGGCGTGCGCCGTTCCGAGGATCCCTCCGCCCACAATCAAAATTCGCATGTAGAGATAGTGACGTTTGGTCTAGACCAATAGGGGGAATCGAGACGAACTCCAGGTTAACAATTGGTATAGACCGAATTCTTGTACGCTTGCGCCATGAATCAGCAGACGTCCACCGGGCCGGGGACCTCGAGCGTCGTGATCGAACCGGAGTTGAAGTACTACCGGGTGCGCACCGAGATCGAGACCATTCTCAGTGGGCTCGAGGAGGGCGACGCAGTCCCGTCCGAGCGGGAATTGGCGGCGCGGTTCACAGTCGCTCGCGAGACGGTCCGTCAAGCGCTTCGTGATCTGCTTGTCGAAGGACGGATCGAGCGGCGGGGGCGGGGCACTGTCGTCGCGAGTCCGAAGTTGGTTCAGCCGCTCTCGATTCGTTCGTATACCGAAGGCGCACTGAGTGCTGGGCGAGTACCCAGTCGTAAGGTTGTGACCTTCGAACGAATGTCGGCCGACGACGGTCTCGCCACGGAATTGGGTATCGAACCAGGTGACAGCGTCGTTCACCTCGAGCGTGTTCTCTTCGCCGACGGAGAGAAGATCGGACTCGAATCAACGTTCCTGCCGGACAGCAGGTTCGGTGAGATGCTCGACGCTTTCGATGCGACGACGTCGCTGTACGCGGCTATCCGTTCCATCGGCGTGGTCTTTGCCTCCGCAACCGAACGGATCGAGACGGTGCTCGCTTCACCGCGGGAGGCAACCCTCGTCGAGTCCACCACCTCGATGCCGATGCTTCTATTACACCGGACGTCTGTCGACCCGGACGGTGTGCCGATCGAGCGCGTTCGTTCGCTCTACCGCGGCGACCGTATTGCCTTCTTGACGACTCTTCGCGAGTAGGAGGGGCGTCGAGGGGGTCTGCTGTTACCGGGAACGATAGGCACTCCCAGGCCCGTGGAATCTGTTCTGTACTGGACTCCATCAAACGGGAGGACAGTGAACATGGGTGACAAGAAGGTCTGGTTCGTAACCGGCGCAGGCCGGGGGATGGGAGTCGATATTGCTCAGGCGGCTCTTGCCGCCGGGCACGCGGTGGTGGCAACGGGGCGTGATGCGGACCGTGTGTCTGCAGCGATCGGTGCGCATGACGACCTGTTGGTGATTGCCTTGGACATCACCAACGAACAAGCCGCATATGCTGCGGTGGACACGGCAGTTGCACGATTTGGTGGAATCGATGTACTGGTGAACAACGCCGGAAACTTCTACGCCGGGTTCTTCGAGGTTGTCAGTCCGGCGCAACTTCGCGCTCAGATGGAGACCAACTTTTTCGGGCCGATCAATGTGACACGGGCGGTGTTGCCGGTAATGCGTAGGCAACGGAGTGGACGTGTCGTGACTGTCAGCTCGCTTGCGGGCCTGGTTGGTCAGGAGTTTTGCGCAGCCTACGCGGCGTCGAAGTTTGCGCTGGAGGGTTGGATGGAATCATTGCAATTCGATGTCGAACCGTACGGAATCGGGACGATGATCGTGGAGCCGGGATTCTTCCGGACCGAACTGCTTGTCGAGGGTGCGTCGTCGGTCTGGCCGGAATTGTCGATAGACGATTACGACGCTCGGACCGGCGAGACCGTCGAAGCGTGGAAGAGTATGAACGGTGCCCAGGGCGGGGATCCGGTGAAACTTGCCGCGGCACTTGTGGCACTTGTCGATTCGCCGCTACCCCCACGTCGTTGGGTCGCCGGTGCCGATGCAGTGTCCGTGGTTGAGCAGAAAGCCCACCAACTACTCGATCAAGTTGAAGCCCATCGCGGTTTGTCCTCGTCGCTTGCCCACGTGGACGTGACGACCTGATCCGAGTTTGTCAGGTCACGGGAGTGAGGTGAACATGTCCACGAGCCCCTGGGGTGCGTTCTCGCCGAAGCACATGTCCAGTCCATCAGCGGACTGTTGTGCCGCCGCGGCGCTGCGTGGGAATAGGCGCTCTTCGTAGACAGCTAGCCCTTCCTCCGTGCTGCTGTGCGACGCGATCGCCTGGCCGAGTTCCGCGCCGTCGAGCATTGCCAGGTTCGCACCCTCTCCGGCAAACGGCGACATAACGTGTGCCGCGTCCCCGAGCAGAGTGACCCCGGGAGTACGGCTCCAACTGTGGCCGATGGGAAGGGCATGGATGGGGCGAGGGGTCAGCGAGCTGTCGGCTTCGACGATCAGTGAACGCAGTGACTCGTCCCAGTCCGAGAAGTGTTCCAGCAGAACCTTCTTCGCGATGTGATCGTCGGAGAAGTCGACACTCGCTGCCCAGCTCTCGGGAACTCGCAGGGCGGCATAGATGTGCAGACTGTTGTCGGTCTCACGGTGGGCAAGGAAGCCCTTGTCGGCACTGAGTGCGAACATCATTCCGCCGCCGACGGTTTCAGCGGCATCCACGTGCTGGTTGTCGGCGTCGTGAAGGTCGAACTCCACGAAAGATATTCCGGTGTACGCAGGAGTGTCGTTTGAAACCAGTGGACGGATTTTCGACCACGCACCGTCGGCGCCGACCAGGAGATCGGTGGTGAAGTGGGTTCCATCCGCGAGGTGAACTTCGTGTCGACCATCCGGCAACGGATGAGCACTGCGGACCTTGGCTCCCCAGTGGATTGTTTCCTTCGGAATTGAGCTGAGCAGTAGGTCACGGAGCTGGCCGCGGTCGATTTCCGGGCGGTCGCCGTCTCCGGTGTCCTGCTCGCTCAGGTGCACGACGGCATTTCGATCGAGGACGCGTGTCTCTTCCCCGCCTTGATGAACGAGGGCGCGGAACTCCTCATAGAGGCCGGCGGCACGAAGCGCGATCTGACCCGAGTCTTCGTGGATGTCGAGCATCCCGCCTTGAGTTCTGGCTGTCGGTCCGGATTCGAGATCGAATACCGCCGAATCGATTCCGCGGAGATGGAGGACTCGGGCGAGGGTGAGGCCGCCGAGGCCGGCGCCGATGATTGCGATGGGGTAGTGGTTCATGGTGGGTTCCTAAGAAGTGAGTGGGGTGTTCTCGATGCCCGTGATGAGCGTGCGGAATCCCCAGGAGAGGCGCGCGGTGGGTTCACCGGCAAGTAGAGCTGTTGCATGGCCTGCGACGAGTGGGTGCGTCTGCGGGTTTGCGTTCTGGATTGCGTCGGTCAGCGCGCTCCATTGGGCATCCGCGTCGGCGGAATTGTTCGGCGCAGAGTGTTCGGCGGCAGTGGACGTCGCGTACTGCAGTAGCAAGTCCACGCCCCACGCGGCCTGACCTGGAGGGACTTCGCCTTCGTCGAGCAATGCCAGCAGGCGCTCGAGCAGGCGCACGTAGTGAACTCCGCTGGGCCGGGAAACGAGAGCCGACTGGGCGAGGCCGGGATGATCGAACAGCACGGCCGTGTACGAGGTCAACACCCGTTCAAGGCGAGCTTGCCAAGTGCCGGAGGAATTTTCGGCGAGGTCCACGACTCCGAGGAGTTCGTCGAGAACCGCGGCATGCAGTTCGACTGTGTTGCGCACGTACACGTACATCGATGCCGGCCCGGTGTCGAGTTCGAGGGCGAGTCGACGCATCGTCAATTTCTGCAAGCCCTCCGACCGCAAGATTTCCACCGCGGTACTGACGATGCCCTCGCGTGTCAGAGCGGGTTTGGCCGGACGATTGCGACGGCTCGACGGACTTGTTGGCTGAGTGGGCATGATTTCACCGTACACGAACATGTTCGTAACGAACATGTTCGTTGGATCACGCACTGAACGTCCACCGCTGTGCGGAGCCATATCGGGAGCGGTGGGTTACATGCCTGAACCGCCGGAGAGCATTGCGATCGTCAGTAGGATGCCACCCACAATCCCCACGAGCGGGCTGTCGCTGTCGAGAAGCCAGTCGTTCAACGATCCCATGAGTGCCTCTTTCGGGTTTCGATCTGTCGACGGTCGAGCCTATCGACAGATCGAAACCCGAGATGTCACTTTCGTCCGAATTGTGGATCGGACCCGAGGTGATCAGCCGTAGACGTTGCCCGGGCTGATCAACTTGGTGATCGGCACCATCAAAGCACTGGTCAGGTCGGTCTCTCCGTCGATGTCGGTGTTGATGAAGACGACCAGGGTTGTGTCCTTCTCGGGCAAGTAGACCGAGACTGTCTTGTAGCCGGGCAGGCTTCCGTTGTGACCGATCCAGCCGCCGCTGTTGAACAAACCGAGTCCGTAGCCGGAGCTGTCGTCCCCTTCGCTCAAGCTCACGGTTTGCAGGCGCTGCTTCTGAGTGGCGTCGGTCAGGAGATCGCCTTTGGCCAGCGCCGGAACCCAGATGCGCATGTCGTCCAACGACGAGATCATTGCACCCGCGGCGCCGCCCCACGACGGATTCCAGTCCGTCGCCGCGGTCACGGATTCGTCGAGCGTTTGGTTGGTGTACCCCTGAGCGTGTGGTGTCGGGAACGCGTTGGTGGTGGGAAAGCTGGTGTGCTCCATTCCGAGTGGTGTCGTGATCTTGGTGTCGATGACGTCCGACAGTGTTGAGCCGGAGACCTTTTCGATCACCATGCCCAGCAGAACAGTGTTGGTGTTCGAGTAGTCGACGGTGGTCCCTGGTCGAAGTTGGAGTGGGAGGTCCTTGATGTATCCGACGAGTTCCTCCGGTGTGAAAGTTCGGCGGGGATCCGAAAGATATTCCATCACAAACTGTTCGGACGTCGTGTAGTCCACGAGGCCGCTGCGCATTCCTGCCAGGTGACGCAAGCTGATCGCATCACCTTCCATGACGCCGTCGACGTACTTGGAGATCGGATCATCGAGACCGATCTTTCCCTCGTCGACCAATTGCAGCAGGGCGGTCACGGTAAATGTTTTGGTGACGCTGCCGATCCGGTGGTAGAAGTCGGTTTCCATCGGCGCTTTGGTTGCCGTATCCGAGACTCCTGCAACCTTGACGTAGTTGCCGTCGGGCCCCCAAATGCCCACCATCGCACCGGGAATCCCGGTCGAATTCACCGCTGCGTCGACGATCGAATCGAGCTGGTCGGTGATGGTCGAGTCCATGATCTTGTCGGATGTGTCTGTGGATTTGTCCGTGCTGCAGCTGATTACAGCTCCGACAACCATGGCGCTGCACAGGCCGACAAGCAGGATGCGTCTTGCTCCGGTTTTCATGAGTCGAACTCTGCCCGTCCGAGGGCACTCACACATCGACCCCGGGTACGGCAGACGCAGTCCCCAGGTACCTCCTCAACCGGTACCGGGGGACTACGGAACCCTGGCCTGAACCCTTGGCTTGGGTCAGATTCCGCCGTCGAAGAACGCCGCCAGCGCGGGTGCCGGGTCTGCCGCGGTGCCCATATTTGCTACGCCGACAACGATCAATCCCAGCGTGAACAGTGCAGTGAGAAGACCGATCGACCCCGACACGAATCTCGTCCGTCGCTCGGATCGCGCCGTTCTCGCGAAGCGTGCCCACACGACCACAGTCACGGTCAGTGATATTGCTGCCGCGATCAGCGCGATCACCGCCATGGCCAAGTGATACCGCGCGAAGTCGCTGATCATCAGTTCGAGGACAGGGCTTTGCTGGTTTCCGGTGCCCGTCGACTGAGCGAGCTGTTGGCGGACCTGCCCGACAGTGTCGCCAAGTGCCCCATCCGCCTGGGCCACGGGCAACATCGAGATCAGCGAAGAGAAGGGTGCAACGACACCTTGGATATTTGCCATCACGAGTACCGAGGAAAACATCGCGAGGAGCGTGACCAGCCCTCCCGCCGAGGCGAATGCGAGTTTCTTTCCAGCCGTCAGAGGGCCGGCGTTCACGAACGACGCCTTGAGCATCCGGCCGAGTGCGAGCAGAACCGTCAGCAGGATTACCGCGATCACGGCCTTGGCCACGTGGTACCGCAGCCAGTAGTCGACAGCGGACTCCAAGCTCGGCGAGAAGGCTTGGACACCGGAACTCCAGTATTCGACGAACGCGGCGCGGACCGTCTCGACGAGTTCTCCTTGGTCTGCGTACCCATCACCCGGCCTACTCGTCAGCATGCCCGGGGCGAGAACGAAGGCAGCGGAGAAACCGGCGACCAGCGCGATCAACGCGGCGATCTTGCGACCTGAGGACTGCGTCGAGCGCGACGGCCCCGCAGTGTTGTGCCGTGAAGAATTGTGAAGTGGGATTCCTCCAGCGTGATGAGCGATCATCTGGTCACCGTCCACAAAGTCATGTCACCGAGTGTAGAAATCGGTACGCCGGACTTCATCGTTCGAGAGGATGATATTTCCGGCGACGGCGTCCGCCCGCCCTCGCCGCTGCCGTCGACATCCTCCTCAGCACTCGACGACATTGACGGCGAGCCCGCCTTCACTGGTTTCCTTGTAACGCACGGACATGTCGTTTCCGGTTTGGCGCATGGTTTCGATGACGATATCGAGGCTCACCACATGCGTCCCGTCACCGAGGTATGCGAGCTGAGCTGCGGTGACTGCAGTCGAGGCGGCTACGGCATTTCGTTCGATGCATGGGATTTGGACCAGGCCACCAACCGGATCGCAGGTCAGCCCCAGATGGTGTTCCATGGCAATCTCAGCTGCATTCTCGATTTGTCGTGGCGATCCGCCCATGACAGCGCACAAGCCGGCTGCCGCCATCGCGCAGGCAGCTCCGACCTCGCCTTGGCACCCCGCCTCCGCGCCCGAGATCGAGGCATTCGCCTTGATGATCGATCCGATTGCGGCAGCGGTGAGGAGAAAGGTTCGAACGTCGTGAACACCGGCGCCCGCCGCACGTATGTGGTGGTATAGCACTGCCGGCACGATGCCTGCGGCACCGTTCGTCGGAGCCGTTACCACGCGGCCACCTGCTGCATTTTCTTCGTTGACCGCCAGGGCGTAGACGGTCAGCCACTCGCGTGAGGAGGGTGCGCAGTTACGTTGTTCCAGTTGAATGTTCGCAGACCGTGCTCGTCGGCGAACTCCGAGACGCCCGGGCAATACACCTTCGGTCTGGGTGCCGCGTTCGATGCATGCGCGCATCGCGGACCAGATCGCGTCGATGCCGGTGAATGCCCGATCCTGGCCGTGTATCGCGATTTCGTCCGACAGTGCCAGTTCGGCGATAGTTCCGGAGCCGCATTCCGCCAGTAGCTCTTTCGCGGTTCGATAGCGTGAGTTGATCGAATGCGCGCTTGCTTGCTTCTCCGTTCCGGCACGCAGTACGAATCCGCCACCGATCGACAGATATTTACTCGTACAGACGATTTCGCGACCGCTGAAGGCGGTCAGTGTCATCGAGTTGGGGTGCCCGTGACGGCGAACGAGCGGCTCGAACACCATGTCCTCGTGAGTGAACACAACGTGCCCGAGTGAGCCGCCGACGAGCTTCACCGATCCGCCGTCCGAGAGCTCGGCCCAACGCCCGTGAATGTCGTTCGGCTCGCACGTTTCAGGATCCAACCCACGAAGTCCCGCGATCACCGCGTCGGGAGTGCAGTGCCCTATTCCGGTGGCGGCGAGAGAGCCGTGCAGATTGCAGCGAATTCGGTCGACCGACGCGGTCAAGCCGGCGTCGGAGAGCTCGCCGACAAAAGTGCGGGCGGCTCGCATCGGACCGACCGTGTGTGAACTGGAGGGCCCGATGCCGATGGAGAAGAATTCGAGCGCGGAAACATAGACGCCGGTGGTGCTCATTCGGCGCTCGTGACGGTAGTCGCTCCTGACTCGCGCTGGGCCGCAATCGTCAGGAGGTTGGAGCGCGAGTCCCCGGTGGCGGCTCGGATCACAGTGCGTGCCATTGCAATTGCTCCGTGCAGAACAGCTTCGTCGCCCGCTGCGGAGCGGGCATCAGCGGCAAACTCGATCGTGTGAGGAACTCCGGTAACGCCGCGTAACGCGATCATCGGGTGGATCGAGGGAACCACCTTCGACACGTTGCCCATGTCTGTCGAGCCGCCGGTCAGGGGAGTTCGGGCGGCCGCGGTGCGGCCCAGGCTCGCGATCTCCTCGTCCCAGATCGTCGCCAGCACGCGATGTTGAACAAGCTCCTCGTAGCGCGGTTCGGCGCGTTCGGTCGACCAGGAGCAGTCGCTGGCCACAGCTGCGCCCTCGAAGCAGGAGAGCATACGACGCTTGGCGTCCAACAGCACGTCGAGTTCTGCGGCCCGAACTTCCGCTCGCACCAACGTCGAGGCCGGAATGATGTTTGTTGCTTCGCCGCCGTGCTCGACATAGGCGTTGAGCCTGACGTCGGACGGAAGTTGTTGACGGAGAAGTCCGATGGCGACCAAGGCGATCGTGGCGGCGTCGCCTGCGTTGATGCCCTTGTGTGGCGCAGCGGCCGCGTGTGCGGCTCTTCCGGTGTAGGTCACGTCGAACCGGTCGACTGCCTGCGTTCCGGTGACGGTGCAGCTGACGTCTTCACCTGCAGCGCCGTGGACCATGATCGACATCGCCGCCCCCTCCCATGCGCCACGTTCGAGCAGCAAGACTTTCCCGCCGCCATGTTCTTCGGCCGGCGTACCGAGAAGGACGACGGTCAGACCGTGTTCCTCCGCGACCTCTCCGAGCGCGATCGCTGCTCCCAGTCCGGCAGCGGCGATGACATTGTGTCCACACGCATGACCGATGTCGGGAAGGGCGTCGTACTCGGCGCAGACGACGACGCGGAAGGGGCCGGAGCCCCGCACCGCTTCGAATGCCGTCCTGAGGCCGTAGGCGGCGCGAGTAACCGTGAAGCCGGCTTCCTGCGCGGCGTCCGCCAAGAGGGCCGACGCATGATGCTCTTCGAATGCCAACTCTGGGTGAGCATGGATGGTGTGGCTGACGTCGATGAGGCGTGATGCCCACTTCTCGATCGTGCTCGAAACCGAGTCTGTGCGGGTGCGGGTGTCAGCGATGGACATGGGTATTGGTTCCTTTCAACATCTTTGGTTCTCAGCGTTTTCGGGTGCAGTTCTAGTGCCAGAGGCCCAGCGCGAACTCCGCGACGACCACGGAAAGTAGGTAAGAGGCGAGGATCGCGACGATTCCGACGGGCACGATCTTCCAGCCGATCGTCTTGAGCAAGGGAAGGTCCTTGCCGAGGCTGAGACCTGCGACAGTCAAGGTGAGGGTGCAGATCGAGAGAAAGTCGACAGTCCCGACGGTGCTCGAGACGAAATCACCGATGGGGGACCACGGTGTTGTCGCCAAGGCGCCGATGGTGATGATTGCGATCATCGCCGCGATCTTGCCGCGGGTCAGGCGGGCCACGCCGACGCCCAGGAGCAACAATCCGGTGAGGATCAAGTAACCGACGATGATCGATCGAGATACGCCACCCGCTGCGATCGAGGAGACGATGACCCCACCGACGAACAGAATCGGAACGATCGTGGTCAGCGGCACGGTGACGCTCGGCGCAACCGCTCGTGGGGCAGTGTCGGCTTTCCGTTCGCTGGTCGTCTTCGAGCGCTTGGTGAGGGCGCCGTAGATTCGATCAGCAAGGGGGAGTGCGACATACATGCCGACATACACGCCGAGGAGGCCGGTGATGATGTTGGATGTGGCCGCCACGGCGAGTACCTGGTCGGCCATCTCGGGGTGCGCCGAAACGACGCTGGCG
The DNA here is from genome assembly GCF_019266045.1 of Rhodococcus sp. MH15. Taxonomy (NCBI): domain Bacteria; kingdom Bacillati; phylum Actinomycetota; class Actinomycetes; order Mycobacteriales; family Nocardiaceae; genus Rhodococcus; species Rhodococcus sp. MH15. Next base: position 724,190 of record NZ_LPNP01000061.1, on the reverse strand, counting down.
GCAGCGGCAGCCATCATCGAGCCGGATCCGACGCCGGCACCCATCGCCAATGCGAGGGGGTCGAAGATGTTGAAGGATGTAGCCAGTGACGCAATCAGGCTGATCAGCACGGCACCGAACAGAGTGCCGAAAACGTACATCGACAGGACTCCACGGTACTGGTCGGAATCGGGGCCGTAGCGTTCGCTGACCATCGCGAAGGAGCCCTCGCGGTCGATGGAGAAGGTTGCTCCGACGGTGGCCGGCCCCATCCGAAGGAGTACCGCCAGCGGGAGTGCGAGAGCGATAGTGCCGAACAAGTGCCCCAATTCCTGCAGTAGCAGTGCGGGGCCCGCCTCGAACAACAATTGGATGTTCGGGCCGATGGTGAAAGACAACCTTGCACAAAGCAAGAGAACAGCCAGGCCCATGATTGCCGAGGCTGCAGCCTGAAGGTCGAGGCCGAGTGGTTTCCACTTCTGGCTCGAGACGACACCGCCGGCAATCAGTCCCCACACCATGGGCAGGATCGTGATGGCGGCAGCGCCGACGGGAATCACTGCGGGGCCGATCAGTTGCGCGCCTGCCGCAAGCCCGAGGAGCAGAGTCACCACGATCCACAGGCGTGGCGACCGCATGGCGAAAACGACTTTTTGCGTCGCGGTTTGATCGCTGACCGGAGAATCGTCATGCGAGACAGGGAATGCTTCGGTCATGTCGGTGTCTTTCTCGAGGGGGCGAACGAACGCAAGATGTAAGCGTTCTCGAGGCTCAGGATTTGGTGGACTATTGATGTGATGAAGTTAGGATCGACGCGTTTCGATCCTGTTTCGGTGCAGCATTCTTTTGAAAGTGAGGTCCTCGGTGCAGGATCAGATGCTCAAGGACGACGATCTTCGGCTGTTGAACGCACTACAGATCAGGCCGCGAGCGTCGTGGTCCGAGCTTTCACGCGCGATCGGTTCCGACCCGGTCACCCTGACCAGGCGTTGGGAGCGTCTGCACTCGCAAGGAATAGCGTGGATCGCTGCGTACCGTGGTGGACCCATCGTGTCGGCGACCGCACTTCTCGAGATCGAATGCGCACCGGCACAGACCATGAGCGTTGCCGAACAGATCGCGCACGATCCCGAAGTTCTCACAGTCGATCTCACAACCGGCAATCGGGATCTGCTCGTCACGCTCACCTGCACTGACCTCGATCAATTGTCCAGGTACGTGTTGGAGCGAACACAATCCCTGCCGATGATCACCGCGATGCGAACTCAGATCGTGTCCTCGGCGAACTCCGACGCGAGGAACTGGCGTCTACGTGCTCTCGATGCGGAAGAAATTGCCGCGCTCGAGTCGGCCCCGGCGGGAAAGATTCGTGGTGTACGCGCCGGCGAAGAGGAACAGTCGCAGCTGTTCGACATTCTTTCTCGCGAACCACGTGTCACCGTCTCGGCACTCGCTGCGGCCCTCGGAGTCACGCCGGCTCGCGCTGGGGCGCTCCTTTCTCACGAGCTGTCGACGGGGCGACTGGTCGTCCGCACGGAGATTGCTCGGCCCTACTCCGGCTGGCCGGTCTACGCCTGGTACTTCTTACGTCTCGACGGGCGAAAGGAGGCAATTGCTCAGCGTCTTTCGCACCTGCGTGAGGCGAGGCTTGTTGCTTCTACGATCGGCAGCTACGACATCGCATTGGCGGTGTGGCTGCGCTCGATCGACGACGTGCAGCGTCTGGAAGGTTATCTCGCCGACCAGTTTCCGGGCGTATCCGTGGTGGACCGGTCGATCGTCCTGCGTACGCCGCATCACCTGCATCGGACGATCGATGTGTCGGGTCGAAGCATGCCGAAGCACGGGTGATCCGCAACGCGTTCGCTCGGGTCGGGTGCTCTCCGACTAGTTGGGGATCGCCACGTCTACGATCAAGCCGAAGTGATCGGAACCTTCGATCTCGATCCGCTCGAGTGACTTCGCCTGACCGCCCCGCAGAAGTACATGGTCGATGCCGACGATCGCGGGAAATTTCTTGTCCGCCGGATAGGTGCGCACGATGCCTACTCCCAATTGGTCTGCGGCATCGGAGTAGCCGACATCGAGGAGGTCACGGAATTGCTTGTGCGTGAATGTGGTGTTGAAGTCGCCACTGACGATGACGGTTTCCTCGGCGGCAGCAGCGTCGAGCGCGTTTCGCAAAGTGCTCAGCTCGGCAGTCCACACGTCGGGCGGGGTCACGTACGCCGGTCCGGGGTGAACCGCCAGAAGGGTGAACGGAGTCGAGAAGCCTACTTCGGCAACAAGATTGGTCGGTCCGAATCCGTTCAATTCCCGAGTGTCCGTCAGCGGATAACGGCTGTAAATACCGGCGCCACCCCCGCCGGCCTCGTCCGGTACCAAGTAGTGATGCGGCAGCAGTTGCTCGAGTCCTTGATCTCTGAGAGAGCCTTCGAGTGATGTGGTCAGTTCCTGAACCGTCAGGACGTCGACTGCCTTCTCGCGCACCGTCGCAGTCAAACTGGCGGGATCTGCCTGCCCGAAGAGAAGGTTTGCTTGCATTACGCGCAGAGTCGGCCCGTCGATTTCGGAACTGTTTGCCACATACAGTGGACTGATCACCGACGCGCCCACCGCAATCAGTACCACCGAGATCGCCAGCAGGATCCAGCGGCGAAAGACCAGGCATATCAGGGACGCTGCGAGTGTGACCGCAAGCAGTATCGGGACGAAGGAGGCCACGGCGATCAACGGGTTGATCGGCTTGGTGGAGTACAACGCGATCAGCGAGACAACGCCGACGGCGATACCGCCCACGCCGGCGACCTGAGCGATACGGCGTGCCGGAACATTGTCCGTCGTGAATCCCATACCAAACGGTACCCAATGCAGCCACGGCTCCCGACTGCCTGGCGTTTGTCAGTCGCCGGTTCGGGTGCGGAATGCGTTCACGGCGGCTTCGACGGTCGGGTAGAAGTGCGTCGAATCGAATCGATCCCCGACTCCGAATCGGATGAGTCGATCCTTGATCGGACCTTTCATCTCTGCGAATGCCAACCGAATTCCTTTGCCTTCGAGGAATGTATCCAGATCGACGAGTTCGTCGACTGCCGTTGTATCGAGTCCGGTGATCGGTTCGGCGGCTATAACCACCCAGTCGACCGGATCTGGCGCCTTGGCGACGACGGAGCGAACGTACTCGTCGAAGATCTCGCCGTTCGCGAAAAACAGTGGCGCGTCAAACCTCACCAACACCAGGCCGGGGATGCGATGCCCATCTGGATGGCGTTCGATGTCGTGGAATCCGGCGGGTTCGCCCGTCTCGACGAGTTCGGTTCGATGTGGCTGCCATACCTGCGCGATGACCGCTGCGAAGGACAGTCCGATCGCTACAAGGATGCCTTGTAGCACACCGACCAGGGCGACGCCCAGAAACGCCGCGACGGCGAGGCCGAATTCCACGGTGCTCATGCGCCACATGCGGACCATGCCGCCCACGTCGATCAGTGCACACGCGGCGACGATGACGACGGCGGCCAGTGTTGCATCGGGCAGATATGCCGTGAGTCCGGGAGCGACGAGGACGAACACCAGGACCGCGAGCGCCCCGACGACGCCGGCCAATTGTGTGTGCGCCCCACTCTGTTCGGCTACCGGAGTTCGTGACCCGCTCGCCGAGATCGGGAACCCGCCGAACAGTCCGCCGGCCACGTTCGCGACACCGATCGCCTTCATTTCGGTACTGCCGTTCACGTCCTCGCCGTGGCGGGCGGCGAAGGTGCGCGAGAGAACGCCGGTGTCGGCGAAGGCAATCAATGCGATACCGGCGGCGGGCCCGATCAGATGGCCGACGTCCTGCCACGTGACTCCACCGACGGAAGGGATGGGGAGTCCTTCCGGCAGTGCGCCGACCATGCCGATGTCATCGGTGAGACCGGCGGCAGCGGACAAGACTATGGCCGCGACAACGGCCACCAGAACGCCGGGAACAACAGGTACCCAGAGCCGGAAGGCGACTATGACGACTAGCGAACCGACACCGATGGCGGCAGCGAGGGGGTCGACGTCGCCACCCACCAGGGCCTTTGAGATCCCGCCGATTTCACCGAGTAGACCGGACGCGTCGACGGAGAATCCGAGCAGCTTGGGAATCTGACCAACTACGACGACGAGTGCAATGGCATTGAGGTAGCCGAGACGGATCGGTTTCGAGAGGAGTTCGGTCACGAAGCCGAGACGAAGGAATCCGCCGATCACGAGGATGAGTCCGACAAGAATGGCGAGAACACCGGCTAGTGCAAGCGCATTCTCCGAATCGCCGACCACTGCCAGCGGTATGACCGCGGCGGCAATCAGCGGCGCCAGTGACGAATCAGGTCCGAGTACAAGGATTTTCGAGGGCCCGACTACCGCGTACGCGAGCAAAGGCACGATGGTGGCGTACAGCCCGGCGTACGCAGGCAACCCGGCGGCCTCGGCGTAGCCCATGCCTGCCGGGATGAGCAGGGCAGTCAAGACGAGTCCGGCAGTGACGTCTGTTCGCAACCACTCGCGGCGATACCCACGGGCAGTCGCGACGCCCGGTAGCCGACCTAGACTCTCCGCCCACATCATCGTTTGATTGTCCTCCCTCAGTGGAGCGAACGGGCGCGCTCGGGGGCAACCGCGGTGGTCGCAGGGAGGGGCGCAGGTGCCTGTGCGAGGCGGCGGCGTCGAATTGCCTTGTCCAACTCGACGACAACCGGGATGATCAGCGACCAACCCAGGCAGGCGAGCCACTGGGCGCCGGTCAGTGAGGTTGTCATGAGGAGGTCCTGGAGGACGCCCGCCTCGACGGCGAATACGGTCACGACCGTGGGGATCGTCAAGATCTTGATGGCACCGAGCACCGGTGGAACCACGCCGGACTCGGGATCACGCCGTATAGTCAGCCCCGCGAGAATCGAACCGAGAGAGAGCACTACGAATGCTGTGGTCATGGGAACATTCGCCTCGGAAGTACTCATTTCACCGGGTGCGAGAAGCATCGCCGCGAGTGTCACGGCAAATTGCAGGACACCGTACGCGAGCCACTGAGCGACTGCGCTTCGATGTGCGATCGGCATCTTGGGATCGCGCGGAGGCTTGTTCATCAGATCCGGTGGCGGCGGGTCGAGCATGATCACGGCGACGGGGAACAGTGTGATGAAGAAGTGCTGGAACAGCACCATCAGTGGCGTCAGTGCCACACCCTCGTTGATGTTGAAGATGCTCGCAGCGAGGAAGAGGAGAACCAAGGAGAAGAGTTTCGACATCTGGTACCGGATGTATGAGACGATTTTTCCGTAGATGTTGCGGCCCAAAGTGATCGCGGTGATGAGGGTACCGAAGTTGTCGTCGGTGAGCACCATCTTGCCCGCCTGTTTGGTCACCTCACTGCCCGAGCCCATGGCGACGCCGATGTCTGCCTTCTTCAACGCGGCGGCGTCGTTGACCGCGTCTCCGGTCATCGCGACGACGGCGCCACCGCTCTGCATGACATCGACCAAGCGAAGTTTGTCCTGCGGAGTGACGCGGCCGAACACGTGCAGGTTCGGCAACGCGGTCGACAGTTCTTCATCGGTCATCGCTTGCAACTCGCCTCCGCCCACCGAGCCCGGGCCGAGTCCGAGTTCGGCACCGATCGCTGCGGCGGTGATGGCATGGTCGCCGGTGATCATGCGGACCTCGATGCCGGCCCGGTGTGCGGTGCGCACCGAATCGACCGCCTCCGGGCGTAGCGGGTCGATGATGCCTGCCATGCCGACAAACGTCAGGTCCTCGACGCAGGACATGGGGTCGGCCACGACAGCGTCTTCCCGTCCGTCGAGTCGCCTCACAGCGAATGCAAGCACCCGAAGACCCTTTTCGGACATCGACTGATTGGCGGCCGTGAGTTCCTCTCGGACTTCCTCGATCGGTACCGGTCGGCGGCCGGGGAGGAAGGCCGAAGAACACCGAGCGAGGACGACATCGGGTCCGCCTTTGACCAATCCGACGAACTGGCTTTCGCCGTCGACTTCGAGGTGGTGGTACGTGGCCATGAACTTGTACGCGGAATCGAACGGAACCGTTGCCACCCGCGGGTAGGTCCGTCTGGTCAGTGGGGCGTCGGCACCGATCTTTGCCGCGAGCACCACGAGCGCGGCCTCGGTCGGGTCGCCGACAACTTCCCCGGAATCGGAAACCGTGGCATCGCTGTCGAGACACAGTCCGTATGCGAGAAGGGTGAAGTCGGGCGGCGCCTCGCCGGCAACCTGCGTTATCCTTCCCGCTTTGGCATAGCCTTCGCCCTCGACCGTGTACCAACGGCCGTGGACGTACAGCGATCGGACGGTCATCTGGTTCATGGTCAGCGTGCCGGTCTTGTCCGAGTTGATTGCACTGGTCGCGCCGAGTGTTTCGACGTCGGTCAGGTTCTTCACGACGGCCTTGGCGTCGGCCAGTTGACGGGCACCGTAGGCCAGCATCGCCTGGACGAATGTTGGCAGGCCGGTCGGAATCGCGGACACTCCCATTGCGATACCAAGGAGCAGAAGCGTAGTCAGATCCTGCCCACGAATGAGCCCGATGACGACGATGACGATCACTGCCGTCCACGCGATGATTCCGAGAAGTTTAGTGAGAGAGTCCAATTCACGTTGAAGTGGCGACTTGCCAGGGGCGACCGCCGACAACATCGACGCGATCCGGCCTATCTGCGTCTGCATCCCGGTCTCGGTGACCACCATGGTCGCCGTGCCGCGGGTGACCGAGGTGTTCTGGAAGACCAGATTGCTGCGGTCTCCGAGCGGAATATCCTCGTTGTTCAGCGTATTCGGGTCCTTCGGTATCGGCGCGCTTTCCCCGGTCAATGCGGCTTCCTGTGTCTCCAGGGTGGTGGTGGCGAGCAACCGTCCGTCGGCAGCGATGATGTCTCCTGCCTCGACTTGGACGATGTCACCCGGCACCAGTTCGGTAGCGTCGAGTTGTATCAGGTTCCCGTCACGAATGACCCGTGCTTGGGGCGTCTGCATCTTGGCGAGGGCGTCGACGCTCGCCCGTGCCTTCAACTCCTGTCGAGTTCCGAGGACGATGTTGAGCACGACGAGCACCGCCACCACGATTGCTGTCGGCACTTCACCGATGGCGATGCTGACCGCGGCCACGGCGACGAGCATCAAGTTCATCGGATCTTTCAGCTGCAACAGCGCGATCGACCACGTCGACGGCGGTGGCGTCGAGGTGATTTCGTTCGACCCGTAGCGTCGTCGCCGTTGGTCGGCCTCATCCGACTGCAGTCCGCGCTCCGGGTCCGACTGCAGTACGGACACGACTGATTCGCCACTCTGCGCATGCCACGGCGTGGGGCTCATGACCGCACATCCTTTCCTTGGCGATCGTCAATACCGGGTCGGAATCCAGTGCAGCGGTTGTTTGGGCGTCTGGTAGCCGTGAGCCTTCTGCCGTTTCGGCAGGGTGATGTCCGTGGATTGCACGGGCTCGTAGGGGATCTGACTCAGAATGTGGCTGATGATGTTGAGTCGTCCGCGTTTCTTGTCATTGTTGTTTGCGACATACCATGGCGCCCAGCCAGTGTCGGTGAAGCGAAACATCTCGTCGCGGGCACGCGAGTAGTCGTACCAATGACTGAACGACTTCAGATCGAGATTCGACAGCTTCCAGATCTTTCGAGGGTCGTCGATCCGGCTCTGCAGACGTAAGAGCTGCTGTTCTTCGCTGACCTCGAGCCAGTACTTGAGCAGAATGACTCCCGATTCGACGATCGCGCGTTCGACGGTCGGAATGAGCTGGAGAAATTGATGTGCTTGTTCTTCGGTGCAAAAGCCCATTACTCGTTCTACACCGGCACGGTTGTACCAACTTCGGTCGAAGATGACGATCTCACCGGCAGCCGGAAGATGCGGGACGTAGCGCTGGACGTACATCTGCGAATGCTCTCGCTCGGTCGGGGCGGGTAACGCAACGACCCGGAACACTCGCGGACTCACTCGCTCGGTGATGGCTTTGATGACACCGCCCTTCCCCGCGGTATCTCGACCTTCGAATACGATGCAGACCTTGGCTCCAGACGATTTGACCCACTCCTGCAAAGCCACGAGTTCGCCGTGCAACGGCTTGAGTTTGCGGCGGTACACCTTGTTCTTCATCGGCTTTTCTGCCACGGGCGGCGCGTCGTCGGTAAGGGTCGACGGGGTGTCGTCGTGAAGAATCCGAGCGTTCTTTCCCACTTCCACTCCCTGGCATCATGAGCGCAACGCGAGCGCGCGGGGAACCGTCCGCCCTTATGTGTATGCCCCATATTCGGTGAACCTATTCTCTTCGCAATCGAGACCCGAATCGTGTTGTTTTCGAACCCTTTCCGAGTCTTGACGTGCTCGGCTGGACGGACGACCATTAGTGGATGACTGGCGACGAAGAGTTGCTCCACGTCGAGCGGGTGATCACTCGCCTGATTTCCCGCTATCCCGCCGTTCCTCCACCGGAGATCGAAAACAGAGTGCGAACAATTCACCAGCGTTTTGCGGGATGTCGGATCCGCGACTTCGTGCCTCTTCTGGTCGAAAAGGCGGCCAGACAAGAGATCTCGGATCGGAGAATCGTGATTCCGATAATGGATGAGCGGTCGGCGAGTCTGAACTCTCTCGAGCTGTAGCCGGAACGGGGATCGTCGGCGCATACTGAAATGACCTTGGACCAGGGAGTTCTGGCCGAATGCAGGAGCTCAGGCGCGGAACGTCAGCCTCCCGAACTCCTGATGTGTAAAACCGAGTACAGGGAGCGTTGACATGGAAGGCTTCTGGGAATTCTTCTGGTTCATCTTCGTCTGCTTTGCCTTTGTGGCGTACTTGAGCGTGTTGTTCTCGATCATCACCGACTTGTTCCGTGATCACGAGACTTCAGGCTGGGCCAAGGCGTTGTGGATGATATTCCTCTTCGTCATTCCATTCCTGTCCGCGATGATCTACGTGGTCGTCAAGAATGACGGAATGACGAGGCGGTCGATGGAAGCCGCTCAACAGCACATACACGCGCAGAGTGATTACATTCGAAAGGTCGCCGGGAAATCGCCGACTCAGCAGATCGCCGACGCCAGAGAGCTTCTCGACTCAGGCGCGATCAACGAAGAGGAATTCCAGGCCATCAAGGCAAAGGCGCTGGCGTAGTTTTCGTATCTTCTGCCCCGGGCCTGGCGTCGTCGGTTCCGCCGTCGTCAGGCGCGGCGTCCTGCGCGGCGGCGCGTGCGGGACGAACCAATACTTCCAGTGCGACGAGAGCAACGAGCGCAATGACGACGATCCAACCAACGACCAATCCGGTGGGGTAGCGCCAGAAGAGCAGCAACAGTGCGGCGATGCCGATGATGGCACAGCGCAGTGGGACACGAAGCTGATTGGCCCACCGCTCCACCTGATTCGGCGTTCGGCCGCTTGCAGAATGCCGGACGAAGTCCAACGCCTGCCCGTAGCCTCGACGAACGGCGATCGCCGACGACGACCCACCGATCAGGTAGGCGCCGAGCCCCACCACCACACCGAGGACCGCAACCGCGCGAAGGCTCGTCCGAAGCGGAACCAGAACTGTGTCGATGACAGCGGTGGCGGCGTCTGGCGAGAGGATATCGGTAGGGACACTGTCGAGGTAGATTGCACGTCCGATCAGAATTCCGATGGCAAGAACAAGCATTCCCAACGCAATCGACAGACCGACCAGGGACAGCGTACGAAGCCTGCGACCGGTTGGCGCAACGGCGACAGCGGCTGCTGCGCAAGCGATTCCCAACCACGGCAGCACCGCCGAGACCTTGTCGAGTGCCGAGACGGCTCGCTGCGCCTTCACCAGCTCGGGGGACTGGAAGAGAACAAACTCCTTGTCCACGGACGGGATTTTGTCTGCGAAAGCGAAGCCGCGGTCGGTCAGCGCCGTTTTCACCCGGTCGATGATCGTGCTCAGTGAAATGCTGACCGTTCCGCTCTGGTCGACCTCGACCGAGTCGGGTCCGTAGTTTCCGGTCATGACGGCGACGAGGGAGTTGTGCGCCGCTCGGTTCGCCTGAATCCAAAGGTCTTCGAACTGCTGCGTCCGAACGAGCGAGGCCACTGTGTCGTGGACGAAACTCTTCGCCTGGCCGGCGATCACCGGTGCCAAACCCACCAACGCCTGGTCCACGCGAGGGGCGTTGGCTTCGAGATTCGACACGTCCGTCAATGCTGTGAGTGCCTCGGTGGTGAGCCCTTCGACGTCGACGCGATCGAAGATCTCGTCCGTGACTTGATTCGTGATCTCCGCTTGCACGGCTGGATTCTCACCCAGTGGCGCTACCGTGCTGACGTAGCGGTCCGTGTCGAGGATCTGACTACGTACGAAGCGGGTGGTTACCGACAAGACTGCGAGCAGTGCGACCAGCACCAGCAGGATTGTCACCGCCGTCCACCGCAGCCCATGTCGAGGTGGTCGGGAGACTTTCTCGACGGTCGTTTCGCGGGCGCTGGGAGTCTGCTCGCGAAGTGTTGCTACCTCTTCGCGCAACCGGGCTAGTTCGGCACGTTCGTCCTCCTGGAGTGGTCCGTCGCTCGTGCCGTTTGCCATGATGGTCCTCCCGGGACGGAAACTACTGGCGCACAGTTGAAATGCTGAACTGCGAAGATGATTCGGCGGGTGACCTCAGATGACCTCGGGATTCCAGGTCGCGACGGCCCAGATGACGAATACGTCGAGCGCGATGATGATGATCGACCACCACGGCGAGTGGGGTAGCCACAGGAAATTCGCGAGGATCGACAGAGAACAGATGACTATCGCGCCTACCCGTGCCCACGTCGCGCCGGTGAAGAGCATGATTCCGACAGCGGTGACGAGCACACCGAGTACGAGGTGGATCCATCCCCACGAAGTGAGGTCGAATTGGTACGTGTATTCCGGGCCGACGACTGTCACGTCGTCCTCCGATATCGCCGAGATGCCTTGGAGGATTTCGAGCACGCCGACTGTGATGAGGAGAACGGCTCCGCCCAGCGCGCTTCCTTTTGCCACACCCTGCTTTACCAGTGAATCCTCGGACATGACCGCCCCTAGATTTCAAGCGCGAAATAGCCTGGCATATTTCCCTGTCCCGACCTTTTACGGTGGTGAAGTAGCCCGTCGGAGGGCAAATCAAACATTGAGCGCTGCACAGCATTGCGATATTCATTCGCCTACGAATTCGAAAGAACCTACCGTGACGGCATGGATATGGCGGACGTAGGTGTGGCGATGAGGCCTGCACCGGGTGTGATCCGGACGGACCGGCTGGTGCTCCGTACCTACCGCCCAGGCGATCACCGGGATCTTCTCACCTTCTACGGGCGCAGCGACGTATGCCGGTATTTGCTCAACGAACCCTGGAGTCTCGCGGAGGCTCGAGAGGCCGTGCAGACCAGAATGTCTCGCCGCGACCTGGCATCGGGCGCGGTGGCACTTGTTGTCGAGTACGGGGGCCGGGTTGTCGGAAGCGTGAGTGCTTGGCGAGTCGAAGAATCTGATTGCACAGCCGAAGTCGAGCACACCGCCGAACTCGGGTGGGCATTTTCGCCCGAGTTCGGCGGCCGAGGATTCGCGACGGAAGCAGTGACCGCTCTGATCGACCTCGCGTTCGCGACACCCCGATTGCGCCGCGTGGTCGCGCGAATGGATTCGAGAAACGAATCCTCGGCGCGACTCGCGCAGCGGATCGGTATGAGGCGAGAGGGACATTTTCGGCAGAACGCGTGGATCAAGAACGAGTGGACCGACACCGTGGTTTTCGCGACACTTCGCGGTGAGTGGCCTTCAGTTGCTTGATCAGACCGAGCGGGCTGCTATTTTGCGACCAGTTCGGTCAACTGTGGCACGAGTTCGTCGGTCGCCCACGGAACACTCAGAAGGCTGACGTACATTGTCGCCGCAGTCAGGCGATTGTCGGTGATCCACAGGTCCTTGCCGTTGGCGATGACCGGCCACCGCGAGAACAGAGTGTTGGCCAATGTGCTGTCGACTTCCGACTGATCGCTTGCCCAACCGAGATACACGTCGGTGTCGATCGTGTCGAGCTTTTCCATACTGATGCCGAAAAGGAACGAGTCGCCGGCAAAGTTCTTGGCGCCGTTCACCACGTCGGGAGCGACTGTGAGCCCGAGGTTTTCGACAAACTTGACGCGCGGATCGTCCGGACCGTAGATGGCGGTTTCGGTTTCTCCTTCACGGATGTAGGAACCGAAGGCGAAAGTGACTCCGTTGAATTCGGGATGACTCGCCTTCGATTCCTGGACCGATTCCTCAACCGACTTGATCAGCGCCGCGGTCTGAGCGGGACGCCCGAGTGCCTTGCCGACATCGGTGGCGAGGTTTTGCCACGAGCTGGGCTGATACGGCTTGGTGTCGTACGGGAGGGTCGGGGCGATCGAGCTCAGGCGCTGGTAATCCTGCTCGGAGAAGCCCGAGTACGGGGCAAGAATCAGATCAGGCGCGGCATTGAGAATCTGCTCGAACAGTAGCTCGCCGCTGTCAGAGTAGTACGGCGCAGGCGTGGGCAGCGTCTGGCCCGACTTTTCGAGTTCGGCGCGGGTCCACGGCAGGAACCCGTCGGCGTCGCCGGCCCAAGAGTCCTTCTGCATCGCGATCGGAGTGACACCCAGGGCGATGACCGTGTCTGCCGCTGCGGAATCGAGGGTGAGGATCCGTGTCGGCTCCTTGTCGATGGTGGTCCCGCCGAAAGCGTGCTTGATCGTCACGGGATAGGCGCCGTCCTCGACGGCGGATGCCGATGAATTGTTTTCCTGGGCGTCCGATGACGACTGTGTGCAGGCGGTCAGAGGCAGTGCCGCCGCCAGCATGAGCGCAACAACGATTCGTCGCCTCCGCTGGGGACGAATTCTCTGACGGGCAGATCTGAACACGCGAAACTCCTCGGGATTGATCAGGGAAGTGCTTGCACGACTCAGCGCAGTACGCGCATGAGAGCAGGCTTACCTAAGTGAATGTAGGGCGCGTGCGTGTAGCGAAGGGGCCAGCCGATGTCGACAACAGGTCAGGCTCGAGTCAGTTGACAGCGGCGAGCGCATTGCCGGGGGTGTAGCCGACCGTCTTGCGAAAAGCGGCGATGAAGGAACTCGACGTCCCGTAACCGACACGGCGGCTGACGGCGTTCACACTCATTCCGGTCCCGAGCATGCCGAGGGCCGTGCTCATACGAACCAGAGTGCGCCACTGCGCAAAGCTCAAGGCGAGTTCCGCGGCAAAAATCCGGGTGACCGTACGTCGGCTGAGATTGAGAACGTGAGCCCACTGATCGAGTGATCGATCGTCGGCGGGATCCGACAGCACTTTGTCGACGAGCATCCGTAGCCGCGGATCTCGGGGGATCGGTACGTCGAAGTGAGGTGCCGATGCCGGGGTGAGGAGATCGACACAAACCTGCTGTGCCCGAAGGCGTTGTTCTGCAGGCATTCCGGTGTGGGCGAGGTGTATCAGCAGTGCCCGGGCTGCCTCACTCAGTGTCACGATGCACGGTTCGTTCCAGGCGGGAGTCCACAGCTCGGGGGTGAAGAGCGTGGCGCGGAATGCGACGTGGGGATTTGCCTGACCTTCGTGGAGGACCCCGCGGGGGATCCACAGGCCGACGCCGGGCGTGACGGTCCAGAGTTGATTGTCGATGATCATGTTGACGACACCGCGGTCGGACCAGATCAGTTCGTGCTCGACGTGAGCGTGCTCTGGCCACCGGGTGATGTGGTCGGTCTCGACGATGTACGTCGTGAGTTGGAACGGCGCCGGGACGGCGCGCGCCATCGGAGTGTGGCGGTCGGATTCCCGTAAGTGGGAATCGTCGTCCAGCTGTGGACCGTCGGCGATTTCACGAAGGGCAGGGATCAGCACCGTGGACTACCTCCAGAGCAAAGTTAGGTAAACCTTACACTGATGTGTGCAGCGATCAGTGACTCGCACCGAGTTCGATGAGAAGCACGCCTGCCGCGATGAGGCCGATCCCGACCATCATGAGCCTGGTCAGCGGTTCGCGAAAGAGAATGCGGGATGCGATTGCCGTCAACGCCACTCCACATGCGGTCCAGATTCCGTATGCGACGCCGATGGTGAGGCCCGCGTCGAGCGCGAGGGTCAGGAAGGCGAAAGCGGCGAGATACCCCACGGTGACAACCGCGAGCCATCGTTTGTCGCTGCCGTCCTGCGACGCCATCCGTAGTGACAACGTCGCGGTGACCTCGGAAATAATTGCAGCGATCAGAAATACGAAGGTCATGCTGGGTCCGCCGGCCCGCTGTCGGCGGCAGCCTGAGAGCCGAGTTCGACGCACAGCACTCCGCCGATGACCAGTGCAATCCCGACGCCCATGGTGGCCGTCAGAGGATCTCCGAAAAGGGCCGTTGCGAATACTGCGGTCAGGACAACTCCGGTTGCGCCCCAGATTCCGTATGCAACACCGAGTCCCATGCCCTCCCGCAGGACGAACGACAAGGCGGTGAATGCTGCGAGATATCCGCCGACGACCACGATGTACCAAGCCGGGTGATCGAGGGCGGCGCGCAACGACAGCGTCGCAGACACCTCGGTAAGGATCGCGGTGATCAACAACAGCCATTTCTTCACGGTTGGGATTCTGTCAGGCTCCACCGATTCCGGTCGCGCACTACGGTTGAGACATGACGTGCGTACTGCTCGGTGGAATCCGCAAAGGTGACATCCGCCACGACGCGTCGGGTGGCGATGTGGCCGCAACTCCGATCCTCGACTGGGGCCACGACGACGTGGCCCGCCTCTACGAGGACATTGCAGAAGGTGCGATCCAGTCGGCGCAGGAGTTCCTGGTGTCGGCGCATCGCAGCGTCGCTGCAAATATTCGGCCGGTGTACGGCCTCGACGACCGGCAACCCGTCTCGGTGACATTGAGTCGAGAGCGCGGATCCTGCAGTCAGAGACTGGCTATCGTCGAAGCGTTGGCTCGCCGCCGAGGTATCGCCACCCGAGTACGCGGTCTCGTACTACGCGGGGAATTCTGGTACCCGAGATTTCGGCGTCTACATGCGGTGATTCCGAAGTCAGTGCTGCTGGCGTGGCCGGAATTTCTGGTCGACGGACGCTGGCAGGACATCTCCGAGATCGTTTCACCTGCGGTGGTCTCAGCGCTCGAACCGTTCACGAATACCGGCAAGGAGACACTGTTCGACGCGATCGGACGCGCTCCGATCAGTTGGGGCAAGTCTGTTTCGTGTGATTGCTTGGACTTCTCCGAATTCGTCGACCGCGATCTGGGCACCTTCGAATCTCGCGACGTGCTCTTCGAGGAATTCGGACAGACGATGTCGACCCCCGTCAGAATTCTCGTCGACCCGGTTTTCCGGAACTGGAGTGCATCCGGCTGACGCGCGACGCGAGGTCTAGGCTGTTCTGCATGTCTGTGCGTACCCCATTGGTCCCTGGAACCGTCTCTCCCGTCCTCGCTGTGCCCTCGAAGATCGAGCGGCCCGAGTACGCGTGGAAGCCGACCGCCAAAGAGGGCAACGAGCCCTGGGTTCAGACGCCGGAAACGATCGAGGCGATGCGCATCGCCAGCAAGATCGCTGCAGGCGCGCTGCAGGAAGCCGGCAAGGCTGTCGCTCCCGGTGTCACGACCGACGAACTCGACCGCATCGCACACGAGTTCATGCTCGACCACGGTGCATACCCGTCGACGTTGGGCTACAAAAGCTTTCCCAAGTCGTGCTGCACGTCTCTCAACGAGGTGATCTGCCACGGAATCCCCGACTCGACTGTGATCCAGGACGGCGACATCGTCAATATCGACGTCACCGCGTACATCAACGGGGTACACGGCGACACCAATGCGACATTCCTCGCCGGTGACGTGTCCGAAGAGAACCGCTTGCTCGTCGAGCGCACACACGAGGCAACGATGCGGGCCATCAAAGCCGTCAAGCCCGGCCGCGCGCTCAACGTGATCGGACGTGTCATCGAGTCCTACGCCCATCGGTTCGGGTACGGCGTCGTCCGGGACTTCACCGGACACGGAATCGGCGAGACCTTCCACAACGGCCTCGTGATCCTGCACTACGACGAGCCCGCGGTCGAGACGATCATCGAACCGGGCATGGTCTTCACGATCGAACCGATGATCAACCTCGGTGGTATCGACTACGAGATCTGGGAGGACGGTTGGACCGTCGTCACCAAGGACCGTAAGTGGACGGCGCAGTTCGAGCACACCTTGGTGGTCACCGAGACCGGTGCAGAGATTCTCACCCTGCCTTGAGTTCGGAGATGCGCGGCGCTCTGCTGGTAGCCGGCACTACTTCCGACGCAGGCAAGAGCGTTCTTGTGGCCGGATTGTGTCGCATGTTGGCGCGTCGAGGCATCCGAGTGGCGCCGTTCAAGGCGCAGAACATGTCGAACAACTCCGTGGTCACGCTGGACGGCGGAGAGATCGGCCGTGCGCAGGCACTTCAGGCGCGTGCATGCGGTCTGGAGCCGAGTGTTCGATTCAATCCGGTGCTGCTCAAGCCTGGAAGTGACCGCACGTCGCAATTGGTTGTTCGGGGCAAGGCGATGACCACAGTGGGTGCTCGCGACTACATGCAGCATCGGCAGTGGCTTCGCGCCGTCGTGGCCGAAGATCTCGAATCGCTTCGATCCGAGTTCGACGTCGTGATCTGTGAAGGCGCCGGTTCACCCGCCGAAATCAACTTGCGCGCAACGGATCTTGCCAACATGGGATTGGCTGAGGCTGCGCGGATTCCGGTCGTCGTCGTCGGTGACATCGATCGCGGCGGCGTCCTGGCCCATCTGTTCGGGACCGTTGCTGTGCTCTCGCCCAGCGACCAGGCATTGATCGCGGGATTTGTGATCAACAAATTCCGCGGTGACGTTGCACTGTTGGAACCCGGACTGGAACAACTGCGCAGCCTCACCGGTCGACCCACTCTCGGAGTGATCCCGTTTGCCGACGATCTTTGGCTCGACGCCGAGGATTCGCTTGGCGTCACCGGCAATGCCCCGGTAGGGCGCCCGGGCCCACCCGTCGGTTCGGCCTGGCTCACCGTTGCTGCGGTTCGGCTCCCGCGCATCTCCAACTCCACGGACGTCGAGGCACTGGCATGTGAACCGGGCGTGGCAGTTTCGTGGGTGACCGATCCGTCGCGAATTCGCGACGCGGACCTCGTGGTGATCCCCGGTAGTAAGTCCACCGTGAGTGACCTCGAGTGGTTGCGAAGTACCGGCCTGGCCGACGAGATCGTCGCGCGAGCAGGACGCGGGCAAGCAGTCCTGGGAATCTGCGGCGGTTACCAGATGCTGGGTAATTCCATCGTCGACGACGTCGAATCAGGATCAGGGACCACCGCGGGACTGGGTCTGCTGGACCTCGATGTCGAGTTCGCTCCGGACAAGGTGCTGGCGCAGATGACCGGTACGGCAGACGGTATCTCGGTGTCCGGGTACGAGATTCATCACGGACGCGTCGTGCGCAACGGGGACCACCCATTGCTGGCGGACTCGAGCGGTATGCCGGAAGGCAGTGTGCGAGGGCCTGTTCGAGGGACACACTGGCACGGTCTCCTGGAAAGTGACGACTTTCGGCGCAGCCTGCTGCGTGAGCTCGCGGTTCCCGGTTTTGTTGCTGCACCCGACACCGCGGTTGCCGCGGTGCGAGAACAACAACTCGACCTTCTCGCTGATCTCGTCGAGCAGCACCTCGATCAGGATCTACTCGAGAAACTGATCAACGGTGGGGCGCCTATCGGGCTCCCCGTCATTGCTTCCGCACTCGAAGCCTGAGAGCGCTCCCGCGGGCGTCGACGTGGACGCGGTGGAATAGCCAGGCCTCACTCCCGCGACGGCTCCCTAGTAGGAGTGTGCGCGGTGACAGATCAATTCGACGGCTTGCTGACCGACTTCAGTGACGAGGTGCTGGTCGACTCGGCAATGCTCGGCGATCACGCGGCCTTCGACGTCATCGTCCGCCGATACGGCCCGCACTTGTATCGATTTGCCCGTCGACTGCTCGTGAGCGAGAGTGACGTCGACGACATCGTCCAGGAAACCTGCGTCGCTGCGTGGCGCCAACTTCCGGGGTTTCAGCGGCGCTCGAGCACCAAGACCTGGTTGTTCGCGATCTGTTCTCGCAAGATCTCGGATTTCTATCGAAAAGTCGGCTCCTGCGCCGCCGATATGGACGAACTCCGGGAAGAAGCTGATCCCCGTTTGCGTGATCCGAGCGAAGAAGTCTGCGGCACAGCATTTCTCGACGCCCTGGAATCCGAACTCGATCGCCTGCCACTGCGTCAGCGTGCTGCCTGGGTCTTGCGAGAAGTGGAGGGCATGACGTATCCGCAGATCGCTGTTGTCCTGGAGCTGAGTCCGGACGCGGTTCGTGGCCAGCACGCTCGGGCGAGGCGGAATCTCGGTGTCGCACTCGATCGATGGCGATGACGACTCGGCGGTTTGCCGGGTTCTGTCACCGAACTCACTCTCCTTGGTGCCCGTGAAACTGGAAGAATGCTTCGTCGTGGATACCGCTTTCGACCCCAGAGGCTTCGACCCGAGAACCGAGGATTCGGTGCCGTCGGTACTGCCGGACGATGCGACGGCAACTGGTGCTGACGTCGCCGTCGAGGCTGCGGAAACTCGGCTGACGGCACGTGCGGTCAGAGAGTTGCTGGCAGCGCTCGGGGGAAGTATCGGCGACGAGGACGAACTCGTGGTTCTGCTCCAGCGCGCCGTCGAAATCGCGAACGACGCCATCGACGGCGCCGACAGCATCGGCGTCACCATCGATCTTGCCGGGCAGACCTACACCGCCGTTCACACCGATTCGCGGACCCTGCGCGTCGACATCGAGCAATACGACGCCGGCGACGGACCATGTCTGCACGCGGCTCGAACCGGTGAAACCGTAGTCGTTGATTCCGAGACCAGCGCAGAACGCTGGCCGCGGTTCGCGGCGGCCGCGAAGGACGAAGGGATCAAGTCCTTTCTCGCGGCGCCGCTCTTCACGCCGGATCAGCGACTCGGTTCGTTCAACCTGTACGGACGTGCCCCAGCGGCCTTCGACAGCGTCGACGCGGAAGTCATGGAGATTCTCACGACAACAGTCTCACGCGCGATCGGAGACTTCTCCCGTTTCAAATCTGCCAAGGCGGTAGCTGACGCCCTGCAACGCGCGCTCGAGACTCGGGCGCCGATAGAACAGGCCAAAGGCATGCTGATGGCCATCCATCGGATCGACGCCGACACCGCATTTCACATGCTGCGCAGGCAGTCTCAGACCACGAACACCAAGTTGCGTGACGTGGCAGCCGAGATCGTCGAGACGTATTCCGCGCCGCCTACCGCGGTCTAGTTCGACGGAGACCGACGTACGGCCTCGAGCGCGACGACCACGCTCGCGGCGACAACCACGTGCATCAGCGCGAGCGTGACCGTGCTGGCGGCGTCGAAGTCCGCGGCGATCGTCAGGGCGATGGTGCCGAGCGCAAACACTGCACCCACGACCTGAGCGATGCGGATGATCGGCTCCCACTTCAGTGAGATCAACATTGCGAGCGACAAACCGACCAGCAACGGCACTACCGTAAGTGTGATGACCCCGCCGGGAGCTACGCTCGCCACCTTTCCCTGATCTGTCATCTCGAACGATCCGCCCGATGCCAGGCCGATCAGCCACAGGATCAGGTTGGCGACGAGGGCCATGACCGTGGCCCCGAGTACGGCACGCGGCTTGGTGAGGTGGAGGTTGTGTGCGGTTGAAGCGATTGCAGACATGATGTTCTCCCGGCTCGATGCGATGGTCTTGTGACGTCGCTCTGGTGAATAGACCCGCCGGCCGGGAGAAACTCATCGCTGGTGGTTACCGGGGGTCGTCTGTCGGCACGGCGGTGCCGGTGACCGCGATACCGCCGTCGACCGGGATCTCGACCGCGAGAACGCTGGGTCGCCCGACGTGTCGGCCCTGGTGGATGGTGATCCGCCGCGGAGTGGCCGCGGGTTCGAGTTTGCGCAGGTAACCGCCGGTCGACGCCGCTGCGGACCCGGTTGCGGGATCCTCGACGATGTTTCCCACCGGAAACAGATTTCGGGCTTCGAAGGTGTTGTCGTCGAGGGGATGCAGGATCGTCACCGTGCCGGTCCACCCCTGCGCGTCCATCAGAGTTCGCATTGCGGATGGGTCGAAGGTGAACTCGTCGAAGGCTGCCTGATCACGAAGTACGACGATCGGGTGCGTGTTGCCGGCGTACGAGAGCATTGCGGGATACCGCGCGTCGAGCGCAGACGAATCGACGCCGATGAGCCCGAGCAGTGCTGTCAGTACAGCATGATCGATCGGCGAGACCGATGGTTCGACGCTGGTGAAGGTCGCGGTGGACGTTCCGTCCTCGTCGGTCGCCGTGTCGATGGATACCGGTCCGATCGGTGTTTCGAATGTGAAGGTTCCGTCGCCGTCTCGCTCGGTGAGAGCGATGGCCGTCGCAATAGTGGCATGACCGCAGAACGGTACTTCGGCGATAGGGGAGAAGTACCGGATCCGGCTGTGGCGCGGGTTGCCTCCGAGTTCCGGTTCGATGAGGAACGCCGTCTCGGCATACCCGATTTCGGCTGCAACAGATTGTAATTCGGGGTCGTCGAGTCCGCGCGCGTCGAGCACTACGCCGGCCGGATTACCGCCGGCCGGATCCGAACTGAACGCAGTCAGCCGGAGGATGTCGCGAGAAGTTGCCATGTCGACCATCTTTGTCCGCTGTCGTCCATCGGGGGAAGAGACATCGCTCGATTGCGGTCCGCGATCTTCGAACTGGACTGCCTCCGGAACAAACCGGCCGCACGGCGTCGTTGGTGCAGACATGAGCAATGACACAGACACCGACGACGCGTTGTTCGCACTCGTGGCCGAGGGAAAACAAGGTGTGTTGGCAACCGTCAAGCGTGACGGCCGCCCACAGTTGTCCAACATCATTTACCGCTGGGATGACGAGTCGAAGACGGCTTCCGTGTCCGTCACTGCTGATCGCGCCAAGAGCCGTAATGCCCTACGCGATCCGCGGGTTTCCCTTCACGTCAGCGCGCCCGACTTCTGGAGCTACGCCGTGATCGAAGGACTTGCTGTGGTGACACCCGCAGCGGCCGATCCTCACGACGAAGTGTCTGACGCACTGGTCGACCTGTACCGGGACATCAGCGGTCAGGAGCATCCCGATTGGGAGGAGTACCGCGAAGCGATGGTTGCGGAGCGTCGACAGATCCTCACGGTGCGCGCTGATCACGTCTACGGAATGACGAGGCTCCCCAAACCGTCCGGTACCTAGACCCGCGCCCCACTGGAGTTCGGCCCACCCCCACTTTCGAGCGAACGGTACGTCCGTCGCCTCAGATGCGCCGAAAGCCACTTTCGCTCCGAGTGGAGGCGGTACAGAGCGAACAAATCGGGCCCGCAGCGGCGCGTGAATGTATGAGTGGTCATACTTCTGTCGACTCCAGGGTCCTCCACTGTGTGGATCGCGTACCGTTTCCAGACATGGAATTGACTCGAGTAGCG
The DNA here is from genome assembly GCF_019266045.1 of Rhodococcus sp. MH15. Lineage (NCBI taxonomy): Bacteria > Bacillati > Actinomycetota > Actinomycetes > Mycobacteriales > Nocardiaceae > Rhodococcus > Rhodococcus sp. MH15. The sequence goes on along the minus strand of NZ_LPNP01000061.1, from coordinate 702,655 downwards.
GTGGGCAGTGGTTCGTGCACCGTTCGGATCGACGGGCCGGTCAGCAAGCATGCGGTACTCCTGCTTCCCGGCAAGGGCGACCCCGTCGACTTGTACGACGATGTGTGTGAGCGACTGCACCATTCGGATCTGCGGACCGTCGCGGTGGAATCGATCGAGAATCTCGACGAGACCTCGGCAGTGGTACTTCTGGACGAGTTGAACATCGCCTGGGTGAACCTGGTCGGTCACCGGGAGGGCGCCGATCTCGCGTGGCTGTTGGCTGCACGTCAGTTCGGCCGCTTCGCGAGTTTGATCGCCGTGGACCGTGGACATCCGTCGGCCAGCGATATTGCCGGCGTTCCGCCGGTCGAGGTTCCGACCACCGTAGTCGTGGGCAGTGGAGGTCGGGCCATCGCCGACGCCAGCGGTCGTTTCGTGTACTCCGACTTCCGCGTGACGGAACTTCCGGGTGTCGACGACGTCGTCAAGTCGGCACCGGCCGAACTCGCAACCGAGATCGTGCTGCGTACCAGCCCCTGGTGAAACTCTGACCTACGAAAAGGCGGGCATTCCCATTGCGAGGAGTGCCCGCCTTTTCGGCGTCGTTGGGGCGGCGGGGCTCAGATGTCGAGGCCGAGCAACGCGTTCTCGACCACTTCGGCCAGGGCCGGGTGGATCCAGTACTGGCCACGCGCCATGTCCTGAGCCGACAAACCGAAGCTCATCGCCTGAATGAGCGGCTGGATGACGGTCGGAGCCTGAGTGCCCATGACGTGGGCACCGAGGATGCGTCCGGTGCCGCGCTCGGCGATCACCTTGCAGATGCCCTCCTGATCCTCCATCGCCCAGCCGTACGCGACGTCGCCGTAAGCCTGCACCTTGACCGTGATGTCGAGTCCGGCGTCGCGAGCCTGCTTCTCCGTCATTCCGACGTCGGCGATCTGCGGGTCGGTGAACACGGCTGCCGGCACGAAGCGGTGATCGGTGCTGCGAAGCCCGGACGTGTCCTTCCACGCGTCCTGGAGCAGGTTGTGTTGAACAACGCGCGCTTCATGGTTGGCGACGTGCTTGAGCTGGTACGGCGAGGAGACGTCACCGAGTGCGAAGACGCCCTCGGCGGTGGTGCGTTGGTATTCGTCGACCACGATCGAGCCCTTGTCGTCGAGTTCGACGCCGGCCTTGTCGAGACCGAGTAGGTCACCGTTCGGCTGACGACCGACCGCGACGAGGAGAACGTCACCGGAAACGACTGTGCCGTTTGCCAGTTCGACGGCGATGTTGTCGCCGTCGCCGCCTACCGACGTGAGGGGGGAGCCCAGATGGACGTCCCACTTCTGTTCGGCCAACTCGGTGAAGCGCTCGGAGATCTCGTCGTCGAGGTGCCGCAGCAGTCGCTGGCTGCGACCGATGATCGACACGCGAGAACCCAACGCGGAGAACACGTGTGCGAACTCGGTGGCGATGAATCCAGAGCCGACGATCACGAGGTGCTCGGGAAGTTCGGGCAGTCGCATGATGTCTTCGTTGGTGTAGTACTTCACACCACTCGACGCGATCTCGTCCGGGATGATCGGACGCGAACCGGCTGCGATGACCACCTGGTCAGCGGTGATCGTCTCGCCGGTTCCGGTGTCGATCGTCTTGTCGCCGGTGAACGTGGCGTGGCCGCGGTAGACGGTGGTGTTGGGACTGTCTTCGCTGCGGTACCGCTCACCACCTGCAGAAATGGGATCGATGCGGCCGAAGACGCGCTTGACGATGTCGGACCAACGAACGCCGTCGAGCGTGGCGTCGACGCCGTACTTCTCGGCAGTGGTGACGGTGCGTGCCACCTCGGCGGCGTAGACGAACATCTTGGTCGGGATACACCCGACATTGAGGCACGTTCCGCCGAAGGTGCCCTCTTCGAGGATTGCGATCTTCTTACCGTCGAACCGCTCGTCGGGCAGCGAGTTTCCGGATCCGCTGCCGATGATTGCAAGGTCGTAGTGCGTCACTGCGCGATCTCCTGTGTGTTGCTTGCTGTGCTTGCCGAACTTTCTGCGGCCGGGGTGAGGTGGCCGTCGAGCCACTCCAACCACAGGTCGAGTTCGGAAAAGGCTGTGGCCAAGGGCTTCTCGGTCGAAAGGAACACGTCGTGACGGGCGCCGTCGATCGGGACGATGGTGGTGCGATCGCCGAGGCAACCGGCCCAACGTGCGATCTGCTTGACGTCGAGCACGGAATCGGCGAGGTCGACGCTCGGGTTGTACGCCTTCGCGAACTGCGACTTCTTCGAGCGCAGAATCAGCGCGGGCACTCCGATGTCTAGGCCGCGGTGAAGTTTTGCGTGACCCGCTCGGACGGCCCGCATCCAGCCGAAGGTAACGGGGCAGCCTGCCAGTGGCTTCCAGTCGAGGTTGTAATCCCAGACGCCGTTGGCCGAAACATGAAGACTGGAACCGTAAGTCGGTAGCCCAGTTCCCGGGATCACCGTCTTCGCCGATACCCGTCCGAGCGCATCGATCGCCGTAGTACCGACGTTGCGCACCACTGAGGGACCCTGAAGGTCGAACCAGGGGCTGTTGAGTACCAGCCCGCAGATTCCGGCGCCGTCGCTGCCACCGGGCTTGCGCTGCAAACGGTTCAGCCAGAGCGGAACGATCAGACCGCCGGTGGAGTGCGCCATGAGCAGCACCTCGCTGCCCTCGGTCTCGCTGCGGACGATGCGCAGCGCTTCGTTCAGTTCGGCGTCGTAGAGCGCAAGGTCGGAGACGTAATGAGCTGTGTGCCCCGGTTTGAGGGAGCGGCCGCACTTACGCAGGTCGAGTGCGAAGAAGGCGTAACCCTGCTCGGCAAAGTGCTCGGCGAGGTGCTTCTGGAAGAAGTAATCGGTGAAGCCGTGCACGTACAAAACGGCACGGTGTGTCTTCACTGCCTCCTTCTGCGGTTGGTAGCGGACCAGTGTTGCGTCCACCTCGCCTTCGCCGTCCGGATCCGTTCCGAGCGGGATCGTCAGCTGCTGATATCCGTCACCGAGGACGTCTGGAACCCAAGTAGTCACAAATCACAATCTAATCGTCGTTTCGAGTGCGCGTTGTAGAGCACAATTGGGGGTGGTGAACCGCGCGTGTACGCACGGGTAACCTATTCGGCGTAACACAGCAGGCGGATGCGCGCACGGCTAATGACAAGGAAGTCGATTCTCCAGTGTCGAATCAGAACGCGGTAGAGACGAAGACGGATGTAGTGCTCGTGGGCGCAGGCATCATGAGCGCCACGCTGGGTGCATTGCTGCGCCAGCTGCAGCCCGATTGGTCGATCTCGACCTTCGAGCGGCTCGATGCCGTCGCAGCCGAGAGCAGCGACCCCTGGAACAACGCGGGAACCGGTCACTCAGCCCTGTGTGAGCTCAATTACACACCTGAGAACTCGGACGGCACGGTCGACATCAAGAAGGCCGTCAACGTCAACGAGCAGTTCCAGGTGTCACGCCAGTTCTGGGCACACGCGGTAGAGCAGGGCGTCCTGACACAGCCCAAGGAATTCATCAACCCCATCGCGCACGTGAGCTTCGTTCACGGTGAGGCCAACGCCAAGTACCTCCGTGCTCGTTACGACGCACTTGCCGGCCACACGCTCTTCCGCGGTATGGAGTACATCGACGATCCGGCCGAGTTCAGCAAGCGTTTGCCGCTCATGGCCAAGGGACGCGACTTCTCCGATCCCATCGCCCTGAACTGGAGCCAGGACGGCACCGACGTCGATTTCGGAGCGCTCACCAAGCAGCTCATCGGCTACATCGGCAAGACCGGCGGCAAGATGTACTTCGGCCACGAGGTCACCAACCTGACCCAGAACTCGGACAAGTCCTGGACCGTCAAGGTCACCAACCGTCGCACCGGTGAAAAGCGCACCGTTCGCTCGCGCTTCGTGTTCGTCGGTGCCGGTGGCGGCGCCCTGCACCTGCTGCAGAAGTCGGGCATCAAGGAAGCCAAGGGCTTCGGTGGCTTCCCCGTCAGCGGTGCCTTCCTGCGATGCACCAACCCCGAACTCATCGACCAGCACAGCGCCAAGGTCTACGGCAAGGCTGCCGTCGGCGCCCCGCCCATGTCGGTGCCTCACCTGGACACCCGTGTCATCGGCAACAAGCCGGGTCTGCTGTTCGGTCCCTACGCTGGTTGGTCGCCGAAGTTCCTCAAGCAGGGTCGCGTCACGGACCTGCCCGGCTCGGTCAAGCCGAACAACATCCTCTCGATGCTCGGTGTCGGTGTCAGCGAGCTCGGCCTGGTCAAGTACCTGGTCAGCGAGCTTGCCAAGAACGAAGCCGGTCGCATCTGGGATCTGCGTGAGTTCGCGCCCAAGGCGCAGGCCCAGGACTGGGAACTCATCACCGCGGGCCAGCGCGTCCAGGTGATCCGCCGTGCCAAGGGCAAGGGTGGTGTCCTCGAATTCGGTACCGCTGTGGTCGCCGCTGAGGACGGTTCCATCGCCGGCCTGCTCGGTGCTTCGCCCGGTGCGTCCACGGCCGTCCCGGCGATGCTGGACGTACTCGAGCGCTGCTTCCCGACCGAGTTCCAGGGTTGGAAGGGCAAGCTCCGCGAGATGGTTCCGTCCATCGGCGTCAAGCTCACCGACAACGAAGGCCTGTTCAACCAGGTCTGGGATTGGTCCTCGAAGGTTCTCGAGCTCGATTCCGCCGGTGCTTCCGAATCGGCTCCGGTCGCGGATACCGCCGCGACTGTGTGATAGTCCAACCCATGACGGCAACAGCAGCTTTGAAGCGTTCATGGGCACTCGATCTCGACAACAAGACGTTCTACGAGTTGTTGAAGCTTCGAGTGGAGGTCTTTGTCGTCGAGCAGGCTTGCCCGTATCCCGAGTTGGACGGGCGGGACCTGCTGACGGAAACACGCCACTTCTGGCTCGAGCAGGACGGCCAGGTGGTGTGCACGCTCCGGCTGCTCGAAGAGCACGACGACGGAAACAAGAGCTTCCGAATCGGACGCCTCTGCACGTCGCGTCAGGCTCGCGGCCAGGGCCACACGACCCGCCTCCTGCAGGCCGCACTGGCCGAGGTCGGCGAAGCGCCGTGCCGGATCAATGCACAGACCTACTTGGTCGAGATGTACGCCAAGCACGGATTCAAGGCTGACGGCGAAGAGTTCATCGAAGACGGCATCCCGCACACCCCGATGCGTCGTGGTGGGGGAGAGCCTTTCGTGGCCGTCAGCTAGTTTGTCGGAGAATTGACCCTGGTCGGCTCGTGGGAAAGCGAGCCGACTAGGGTTTTTTCGATACCGAATGTTCGCGGGGAAGTCCTGTTCGATCCAGGCGCGGTCCCGCCACTGTGAAAGATCTCTCCTCTACCGATAAACCGGGAGATCTCAGCCAGGTTGCCGCGACATTCGAGTGCAGCCAAATTCTCGGCGAGGAAACCGAGAGGTGGAGGGATATCGACGTGCGAAGTGAAGAAGATCGACCAGTGGCGGGCTTCCCGTTCAGTGCTGTGGTCGGCCAGGATCAATTGCGATTGGCGCTGATCCTGTGTGCGGTGCATCCAGGGATCGGCGGGGTCCTGGTTCGCGGTGAGAAGGGAACTGCCAAGTCGACGGTCGTGCGCGCGCTGACTGCGCTGCTGCCCGCGGTCGACGACGCCGGAACGACACGACCGGCCCGCTTGGTCGAACTGCCCGTGGGCGCCACCGAAGACCGGGTGATCGGTTCGATCGACTTGGAGAAGGTTCTGCGTGACGGTGAGCGCGCATTCCAACCTGGACTGCTCGCCGCCGCTCACCAGGGTGTTCTGTACGTCGACGAGGTGAATCTGCTTCACGACCACCTGGTCGACGTGCTTCTCGACGCCGCGGCGATGGGCCGGGTTCACATCGAGCGTGACGGCATCTCCCATTCGCATCCGGCCAAGTTCGTACTCGTCGGCACGATGAATCCCGAAGAGGGAGAACTGCGTCCGCAACTTCTGGACCGTTTCGGTCTGGCTGTCGACGTCGCCGCGTCCCGCGACGTCGACATTCGCATGGAAGTGGTGCGTCGCCGACTCGACTACGAGCGTGACCCCGAGGCATTTGTCGCTCGGTACGTATCCGCCGATGAGGAGTTGGCGTCCGAAATCCTCACGGCGCGTGAGAAATTGGACTCGGTCGAGCTGAGTAACCGCGAACTGCGTCGTATCGCCTCGCTGTGTGCGTCGTTCGACGTCGACGGTATGCGCGCGGACTTGGTGCTGGCGCGCACCGCGACGGCCCACGCTGCCTGGCGTGGCGACAGTGAAGTCACTGCGGAGGACGTACGAGTAGCGGCGGAACTGACGCTGCCGCATCGCCGCCGCCGCGATCCGTTCGACGAGCCCGGCTTGGATCAGCAGCAGTTGGACGATGCGCTCGAGCAGGCCGATCAGGATGCTCAGTCGCAGGTAGAGGACGACGCGCGCGACGGAGAGCCCGAACCTCCCGAAAATCACGAAGACCGTGGCCCGGAAGATGGCGGCTCCGATGACGGCGGTCCCGGAGACGAAGGGCCGGACGACGACGGCCCGGACGACGACGGCCCGGACGACCCTGACGGACCTGGTGGGGGAGTGCGCGCCACCGATCGTCCCTCGGCTCCACCGGCCGGCGAATTCAAGGCCAAGCTCCTCGAAGTTCCGGGAGTCGGTGAAGGTGCACCGGGACGACGCTCGCGGTCCATGTCGTCCCGTGGACGAGTTGTGCGGTCCACGCGGGAGCGTGGGCACGGATTGCATCTGACGAGCACGGTCTTTGCCGCAGCCGAGTCTCAAGTTGCCCGTGGTCGCACTGCTGGACGGTTGCGGCTGGCACCGGCTGACCTCCGCGGCGCGATACGTGAAGGGCGAGAAGGCAATCTGATCGTCTTCGTTGTCGACGCGTCGGGGTCGATGGCAGCACGCGACCGCCTCTCCGCGGTCACCGGTGCGGTTGTCTCGTTGCTCCGCGACGCCTATCAGCGCCGCGACAAGGTCGCCGTCATCACCGTCCGTGGTCGTGAAGCGGAGCTCGTACTGCCGCCGACATCTTCGGTGGACATCGCTGTCCGTCGCTTGCAGTCGATGCGTACCGGCGGCAAATCCCCACTCGCAGAGGGATTCCTGCGTGCTCGCGAAGTGGTTCTGCGTGAACGACTTCGTGACCCGCAGCGTCGCGCCCTCGTCGTCACACTCACCGACGGCCGGGCAACCGGCGGCAAGGACGCGCTGCACCGCGCCCGCGTCGCCGCGCATCTTCTCGCTGACGCGTCCGTCGCGTCCATCGTCGTCGACTGCGAGACCGGCCTCGTGCGTCTGGGGCTGGCGGTCGAGTTGGCGCGAGAACTACGTGGCGGATACGTCCGCCTCGCCGAATTGTCAGCGCAGCAGGTCGCGGGTGTCGTCCGCGCCGCAGCCTAGATCCCAGCTCAGGAGTTCACGATGCCCAAGGGTGTTCCCGAGACAGTTCCCGACGACGGTCTGACCACGCGTCAGCGTCGTAACGCGCCGGTACTTGCCGTGCACACCGGCCCGGGAAAGGGTAAGTCCACCGCCGCTTTCGGCATGGCGCTGCGTGCCTGGAATCAGGGGTTCGACATCGGCGTGTTCCAGTTCGTGAAGAGTGCCAAGTGGAAGGTCGGAGAGGAAGCCGCGTTCCGCGCGCTCGGAAACCTGCACGACGAAACCGGCGTCGGTGGGCCGGTGCAGTGGCACAAGATGGGCGAAGGTTGGTCATGGACACGCAAGGCCGGTAGCGAGGAAGATCATGCTGCTGCCGCTGCGGAGGGTTGGCAGGAGATCGCGAGAAGGCTTGCGAGCGAGGAACATCGATTCTATGTCCTCGACGAGTTCACCTATCCGCTCAAGTGGGGCTGGGTCGACGTCGACGAGGTCGTGCAGACACTGCGCGATCGTCCGGGCAACCAGCACGTTGTCATCACGGGACGCGACGCCCCGCAGGCGTTGATCGACGCCGCCGACCTCGTGACCGAGATGACCAAGATCAAGCACCCGATGGATGCCGGCCGAAAGGGCCAACGGGGCATCGAATGGTAAGTCCTTCCACTCCGGCCGTGGTGATCGCCGCTCCTGCCTCGGGTAGCGGAAAGACCACGGTGGCAACGGGATTGATCGGCGCGCTGCGACGGTCCGGTAGCAGCGTTGCACCCTTCAAGGTGGGGCCGGACTACATCGACCCGGGTTATCACGGACTCGCGGCAGGGCGGCCCGGACGCAACCTCGACACTGTTCTGGTGGGCCCGGATCGCATCGGACCGCTCTACCGGCATGGAACCGCTGGTTGCGACATCGCCGTGGTCGAAGGCGTCATGGGTCTGTTCGACGGGAAGATCGACGAGGCAAACTCGCAGCCGTCGGCGGAGGGATCGACGGCGCAGGTCGCGTCGATCCTCGGTTCGCCGGTAGTCCTCGTGATCGACGCCCGTGGGCACAGTCAGAGTCTGGCCGCCGTACTCCACGGCTTCGCGACCTACGACGCAGGTGTGCGCATCGGCGGCGTCATTCTCAATCGCGTCGGGAGCGCTCGTCACGAGCAGGTGTTGCGTCATGCGTGCGACAAGGTCGGCGTCGCAGTGCTCGGAGTTGTGCCACGGTTGACGGAACTCGAAGTTCCCTCCCGGCACCTCGGCCTGATTCCGGCGGCCGAGCACGGCGCCGCCGCTGTGGCCGCAGTGGACGCGATGTCCGACTTTATTGCCTCGCACGTCGATCTGGGTGCTGTTCGCGCACTCGCCGCCTCGAACGTGAGTGCAGCTGCATGGGATCCGGTTGCCGAGGTCGGCGCACACGCAGAGTCTCGGCCTGTGGTTGCCATGGCGGGCGGCCCTGCCTTCACCTTCGGCTATGCCGAGCACCGGGAGCTGTTGACCGCCGCCGGCGCGGACGTGCAGGTGTTCGACCCGTTGCGGGACGAGCTTCCTGCGGGAACTGCCGCTCTTGTCCTTCCTGGCGGGTTCCCGGAAGAGCATGCGGTGGACCTCGCGGCCAATACCGTTCTGCTGCAGCAGGTTCGTGACCTGGCGGACGGCGGCGCACCGATCCACGCCGAGTGTGCCGGTCTGCTCTACCTCGCTCGCAGCTTGGACGGTCACAGCATGGCCGGTGTTGTCGGGGTGGATGCGACGTTCGGGAAACGCCTGACCCTCGGGTACCGCGAAGCAGTGGCGATCAGCGACTCCAGCCTCTTCGAAGCAGGCTCCCGCGTCACCGGTCACGAGTTCCACCGAACGTCTCTCGTCTCGGCAGACGCGGACGGTTGCGGAAGTGCGTGGGGGTGGCGGCCCTGGGACGGCGGCAGTGTCCGCGAAGGATTTGTTCGCGGCGGCGTCCACGCGTCGTATCTCCACACTCATCCGGTGGGGCAGCCCGAATCGATCGCGAAGTTCGTCGATGCCGCACGGGGATGACCTCTGTATCGGCGTGGGATTCACGACGAGTGTCACCGCGAAGGACATCGTCGCTGCGGTGAAGGCTGTGCCCGCGGCGCAAGGGAAGATCGTGGTACTCGCCACTGTGGCGGCAAAAGCTGCGGCTTCGGCTCTTCTGACAGCGGCCCATGAACTGAACGTCCCGATTGTGAGTTTCGCCCCGGACGTACTTGCGCGAGTTCAAGTTCCGTCACCATCGCCTCGCGTCGAGAACGCCGTCGGAACGGCAAGCGTCGCGGAAGCGGCTGCGATCCTCGCGTCCGGGGGCGGCCGACTTGTGCTGGCCAAGACTGCCAGGGATGGAGTGACCGTGGCCGCGGCCCGTAAAGTTCCCTCCAGCTTGACCAATTCTGACAACGAAACGGAGTGCGAGTGAGCGAGTCCACCGCAGACGAGACCAACTACCTGGTCGGCCTCAACCTGACCGATCGACGCGTGGTCGTGTTCGGTGGCGGCACTGTGGCTCAGCGCCGACTCGGACTGCTGGTCGCCTCTGGTGCCCGCGTTCACGTCATCAGTCGCGCGTTCACTCCAGCCGTCGAAGGTATGGCCACTGCCGGTCAGATCACGGTCGAAGAGCGCCCGTACGCCGACGGCGACCTCGAAGGTGCGTGGTACGCCATCGCCTCGACCGACGAGCCGGAAACCAATGCGGCGATCGTCGCCGAAGCGGAGCGTCGCCACATCTTCTGCGTGCGCGCCGACAACGCGAAGCACGGCACCGCCGTCACTCCCGCCAGCGCCGAGTACGACGGTATGAGCATCGGAATTCTGGCGGGCGGCGATCACCGTCGTTCGGCAGCAGTCCGCACCGCCGTCGTCGAAGGTCTTCAGTCGGGCGTGCTCGCCGATACGGCCGAGCCTGCCGCTGCGGGTGTTGCTCTCGTCGGTGGTGGCCCCGGTGATCCCGATCTGATCACCGTGCGCGGACGCCGTTTGCTCGCCCGCGCCGACGTCGTCGTGGCCGACCGATTGGCTCCGCCGGAGTTGCTCGCCGAACTGGGTCCGGACGTAGAGGTGATCGACGCCGCGAAGATCCCGTACGGCCGTGCCATGGCTCAGGAGGCCATCAACGCCGCGCTGATCGACAACGCGAAGGCAGGCAAGTTCGTGGTCCGCCTCAAGGGCGGGGACCCGTACGTCTTCGGACGGGGATACGAAGAACTCGAAGCGTGTGCCGCTGCCGGCGTTCCGGTGACCGTAGTGCCCGGAATCACGAGCGCGATCTCGGTCCCGTCGGCCGCAGGCATCCCGGTCACCCACCGCGGCGTCACCCACGAGTTCGTCGTCGTCAGTGGGCACGTGGCTCCGGATCATCCGGATTCGCTGGTCGACTGGTCGGCGCTGGCCAAGTTGCGCGGCACGATCGTGCTGCTCATGGCGGTCGAGCGCATCGATCAGTTCGCGAAGGCACTCGTCGACGGTGGACGCCCGGCAACCACGCCGGTCACCGTCATCCAAGAGGGCACGCTGCGCACTCAGCGTGAACTTCGGGCCGATCTGGCGACCGTTGCTCAGCGCGTCAAGGACGAGGAGATCAAGCCTCCGGCGATCATCGTGATCGGGCCGGTCGCGGGCTTTTCCGTCGACGCTGGGTAACGTGAAGTCTTGTGTCTGACTCCCCAACATCTGAAACCGCTTCGGCGAATGCCCCGGTAGCGACTCGAGTCATCGGGCTTGCCATCATCGTCCTGAGTGGTTTGCAGATGATGGTGGTGCTCGACGGTACTGTCGCGAACCTCGCTCTGGCGCCATTGCAGGCCGACCTCGGGCTGAGCGACAGCGGCCGCAACTGGGTGTTGACCTCCTACGCGCTTGCGTTTGGTGGGCTCATGCTCCTCGGTGGTCGCCTCGGTGACGCGTACGGGCGCAAGAAGATGTTCATCGCGGGAGTCTCGCTGTTCACGGTGGCGTCGTTGCTCTGTGGTCTCGCCCTGAACGAGGGCATGTTGATCGCAGCGCGGGCGCTTCAAGGTGTCGGCGCAGCCGTGGCGTCGCCCACTGCCTTCGCCCTTGTTGCCACGACTTTCGCCGCGGGTCCGGCTCGTAATCAGGCCATCGCGATTTTTGCCGCCATGACGGGCGTCGGATCGATCGCCGGTCTGATCATCGGCGGCGCATTGACCGAGGTGTCGTGGCGTCTGATCTTCCTCATCAACGTCCCGATCGGCATCGCGCTCGTCGGCATGGCGTTCCGCGCCCTTCGCGAGACGAATCAGACGCGTCTGGCTTTGGATGTCCCCGGCGCGATCCTCGCGACCCTCGGGTGTACCGGTGTTGTTTTTGCTCTCACCGAAGGCCCGGAAATGGGATGGGGGAGCATCGCCGTCATCGGTGCATTGGCGGCCGGATTGGTCGCCCTCGCCGCCTTCCTCTTTGTCGAGCGAACTGCGGACAACCCGCTCTTGCCCTTCTCGTTGTTCGCCGATCGCAACCGTGTCGCGACGTTCCTCGCCATCTTCTTCGTCGGTGGCGCGATGTTCAGCATGACGGCCTTCGTCGCACTGTTCGTGCAGGACATCATGCAGTATTCGCCGTTGCGTGCCGGTATCGCGTTCATTCCGTTCGCGTTCGGATTGGGCGCCGCCGCGTCGGTTGCTTCCAAGCTCGCCGTGAAGGTTCAACCCCGCTGGCTGGTCCTCACCGGCGTCGTGATCATGATCGTCGGACTCCTCTACGGCTCTACTCTCGATTCCGACTCCACCTACCTGGCCAACTTGTTCGTGCCCGTGATCGGGATCGGATTCGGTATCGGCCTCGCGATGGTGCCCTTGCCACTGTGCGCGATCGCCGGTGTCCCGGAGACCGAGATCGGCCCGCTGACCGCAATCTCCCAAGTTGCCCAGACGCTCGGTGGACCATTGGCGCTGTCGGTGATCGGTGCAATGGCGACGTCCAAGACGCTCTCGCTCGGCGGCACTTCGGGCAAGGCAGCGGACATGAATCCGGCGCAATTGATTGCACTCGGAGAGGGGTACACCTTCGCACTTGTGGGCTGCGCGGTCTGCGCCGTGTTCGCCGGTATCGCGGCGCTGTGCATCAGGTTCACACCTTCTCAGGTAGCCCAGGCTCAGGCTGCGGAGAAGGCAGCTCAGGGAATCGCCTGATCAGTCCTGTTTTTCCGCTTCGCTAGCCGATACGATCGTTGCAGGACGTGCCGAGAGTCTCGACGGATCGGGGTGCCGTGATGCGGATCGCGGACATATTGCGAAACAAGGGCAACAGCATCGTCACGATCGACGCCCACACGACGGTCAACGGGCTGCTGTGCGATCTTGCCCGCCACAACATCGGAGCCATGGTGGTGGTCGACGACGATGCGGTGGTCGGCATCATTTCCGAACGCGATGTCGTTCGACGCCTGCACGAGCGTGGCCCGGACCTTCTCGGGATCCAGGTTTCCGAGGTCATGACCGCTCTGATGTACACGTGTGTTCCGGCAGACGCAGTGGACAGCATTGCCGCGATCATGACCGAGCGTCGAATCCGGCATCTGCCGGTGATCGAGGACGGCAACCTCCTCGGCATCGTCAGTATCGGCGACGTGGTGAAGAGCCGCATCGACGAGCTCAAGAGCGAACGCGATCAGCTCGAGTCGTACATCGATCAGGGCTGATCGATAGGTTGTCGCACGGTGACTACTCTCGTGTGATGGCCGCATTCCAGGAATCCACAGCAGACACGGTCACCATCGTGGCCTGCCTCGAGAGCACGTTCGCCGACGAACTCGGCGCTCTGACGGTGCCGTGGCAAGGTGCTGCCGCCCCTGACCCGCAGTTGCTCGTGGTGAACGAGCAGCTGGCTGCGTCGTTGAGATTGGACGTAGCAGCGCTGCGAAGTGTGGACGGGATCGGCGTCCTGTCCGGCTCGACGGTGCCGGTCGGGGCCACGCCGGTGGCGATGGCGTATGCGGGTCATCAGTTCGGTGGGTACGCACCGATTCTCGGGGATGGTCGGGCGTTGTTGCTCGGCGAACTCGTCAGCAGTGCCGGGCAGCGAGTGGACTTGCATCTGAAAGGCTCCGGGCGCACACCGTTCTCTCGGGGCGGCGACGGGTATGCGGTCGTAGGGCCGATGCTGCGCGAATATCTCGTCAGCGAGGCGATGAATGCCCTCGGTGTCCCCACTACGCGCGCGCTGTCGGTGGTGGCGACGGGCCGAGACGTTCGCCGCAACGGCGCAGAACCCGGTGCCGTGCTTGCACGGATCGCGTCGAGTCACCTACGCGTTGGGACCTTCGAGTTCGCGGCCCGGCAGGGCGAGGTCTTGCAGCCGCTCACCGACTACGCGATCGCCCGGCACTACCCGGAGCTGACCGAACTTCCGTCAACGGGTACACACAATCGCTATCTGAGGTTCCTCGAGGCGGTCGTCGAGGCGCAGGCGTCACTGGTGGCGAGGTGGATGCTCATCGGTTTCGTGCACGGGGTCATGAACACCGACAACACGACAATTTCGGGAGAGACCATCGATTACGGTCCGTGCGCCTTCCTCGACGCATTCGATCCGGCGGCAGTGTTCAGCTCGATCGACCACGGGGGCCGCTATGCGTTCGGCAATCAGCCCGCTGTACTGAAGTGGAATCTGGCGCGCTTGGCAGAAACACTGTTGCCGCTGATCGATTCCGCACCCGACAATGCGATTTCCGCGGCGTCGGCAGTTCTCGAGACCTTCGACGAGCGCTACGAGGGACACTATGCGGCCGGTCTCGCGGCAAAGATCGGTCTGGCCCAGCCGTTTGTCGATCGGGCGCTCGTCGACGATCTGCTGACGTTGTTGGCGGAACACGGAGCTGATTGGACAGGCAGTTTCCGCGCACTCGCAGACGAATTGCGCGGAAATTCGGCGCCTCTCGACCAACTCGTGCCACGGGAGCACATCGCGCCCTGGTTGCAGCGGTGGCAGGGAGCCCTGACCGAAAACGGACAAGGGGCCGCGGAGACCGCGAGCGCGTTGGATCGCGTCAACCCGCTGTACATTCCGCGTAATCATCGGCTCGACGCTGCCCTGCGCGCCGCGACCGACGGCGACCTCGCTCCATTCGAGAAGCTGCTGGAGGTTGTCACGCATCCATTCGACCGACGCGACGAGTGGGCTGACTACACCGAGGCGGCTCCGCGGTCTTTCAGCGAGACGTTCCAAACCTTCTGCGGCACTTGACAGACGAAGCCATCAATCCGTCAGGATGATCAGTTCACGCTCCGACGCGATTTCCACCCGCAGGCCGGCCTTCGACGCCACCCGCGCGACACCCTTGATGTCGGTCGGTTCGGCACGCGAGACCACCAGCGCACGGGCGAGCAGACCCTTGTGGTGCTTGTTGAAGTGACTGACGACAGTGCGGGTGCCGTCCGGCTTCTCGGTGAGGACCGTTGCGATCAGTGCGTCTGGAACCGGTCCGAGGTCTTGGTAGGTGCCGGACCGTAGATCGATGACAAGGCCGTCGGCTTCGGCCGCCAAGGCCTTCGGCAACTCCGGCTTCCACAGTGAGCGGAGCGTGCCCATCCCGGGCAGCTTGGACCCGCCGGAAAGGCGGTAGGCGGGGATCAGATCTCCCGCACGGACTGCACCGAACAGAGCGGAGCCGATCGCGATCCGATCGAGAGCCTTGGCCTTCTGGGCGCGGGTGAACGACTTTGCGTCGAGGGCGTCGAAGAGCACGCCGGTGTAGCGCTGCAGTGCGGGCCGCGTCGCGGACACCCACAGCTTGGCATTGCGCTCCACTTCGTCTGCTTGCGTCGGGCCGAGCCCGAGCGCTTCGCATGACGCCTCGACGTCAGCGGCCAGATCGACCAGCGTCTGAACCAGCAATTCGCGCGTTTCGGTCAACTGTGGCATCGACAGTTCGGCCAGATCGAGGGGCGCATCCTTGCCGCCGTCGGACTTGGTTTCTGAGGGAGGCAGCAGTACAAGCACGCTGTAACCGTACCGAGGCCCGCTCGGCCGACTGCGGCGACTATCCTTACACCTCGTGATTACCCGTCTGTCCCACCTGTTCCTGCGTACCCTGCGTGACGATCCCTCGGACGCCGAAGTTGCCAGCCACAAACTGCTGGTTCGTGCCGGCTACGTGCGTCGTATCGCTCCAGGCGTCTACTCGTGGTTGCCGCTGGGATTGCGGGTGCTGCGCGAGGTAGAGCGTGTCGTCCGTGAAGAAATGAATGCAATTGGCGGACAGGAAATCCTGCTGCCTGCGCTGCTCCCGCGCGACCCCTACGAAGCGTCGAACCGCTGGACCGAGTACGGCCCCAACCTGTTCCGCCTCAAGGACCGCAAGGGCAACGACTACATGCTCGGCCCGACCCACGAGGAGCTCTTTGCTCTGACGGTCAAGGGCGAGTACAACTCCTACAAGGACTTCCCGGTCACCCTGTACCAGGTGCAGACCAAGTACCGCGACGAAGAGCGTCCGCGTGCCGGCATTCTGCGCGGCCGCGAGTTCTTGATGAAGGATTCCTACTCCTTCGACCTGACCGACGAAGGCCTGACGGAGTCGTACCAGGCGCATCGCGGCGCCTACGAGAAGATCTTCACGCGTCTGGGCGTCAAGTACGTCATCGTCTCGGCCACCTCCGGTGCGATGGGCGGCAGCGCGTCCGAGGAGTTCCTTGCCGAGAGCGAGATCGGCGAAGACACCTACGTCCGCTGCCTCGAATCCGGCTACGCCGCCAACGTCGAGGCCGTCAAGACTGTTGTTCCCGATTCGATTCCGTTCGACGGGCTGCCCGAAGCCAAGGTGTACGACACCGCGAACACACCCACCATCGACACCCTGGTGGACTGGGCGAACGGCGCTGATCTCGGCCGTACCGTCACCGCCGCCGACACTCTCAAGAACATCATGGTCAAGACCCGCCTGCCCGGCGGCGAGTGGGAACTGCTCGGTATCGGCATCCCCGGCGACCGTGAGGTCGACGAAAAGCGCCTCGAGGCTTCGCTGGAGCCGGCCGAGTTCGTGATGATCACCGAGACCGACTTCAAGAACAACCCGTTCCTGGCCAAGGGTTATATCGGCCCGAAGGCGCTGCAGGCCAACGGCGTTCGCTACCTTGTCGACCCGCGTGTCGTCGACGGCACCAGCTGGATCACCGGCGCCGACGAAGACGGCAAGCACGTGGTCGGCCTCGTTGCCGGTCGGGACTTCACCCCCGACGGAACCATCGAAGCCGCCGAGGTTCGTGACGGCGACGCCTCTCCGGATGGAGCCGGCACGCTGGTCTCGGCTCGCGGTATCGAGATCGGGCACGTCTTCCAGCTCGGCCGTAAGTACACCGACGTCTTCACCGTCGATGTCCTCGCCGAGAACGGCAAGCCCGTCCGCCCGACCATGGGTTCGTACGGCGTCGGCGTCTCGCGTCTGGTGGCCGTCATTGCCGAGCAGCACCATGACGAGAAGGGTCTGCGTTGGCCCGCTGAGGTCTCACCGGCCGACGTTTACCTCGTCATTGCGAACAAGGACGAGACCGCTCGCGAAGGCGCCGAAGGCCTCGCCGCGCAGCTCGACCGCGCGGGACTCGAAGTGATCCTCGACGACCGCAAGGCATCGCCGGGCGTGAAGTTCAAGGACTCCGAGCTGATCGGTGTTCCGCTGATCGTTGTCGTCGGCCGTGGTTGGGCAGACGGCAAGGTCGAGATTCGCGACCGCTTCACCGGCGAGAGCCGTGAGATCGACGCCGACTCGGCGATCGAGGAGATCATCAGCGCAGTTCGCGGCTGATTCGAATAGGCGTCTGGGCCGCCGCAGCCACCTTCCGAGGTGTCTGCGGCGGCCCTTCTTTTCTGCCACAATCGTGGCTATGGAACGCGAACCGGATTGGGCAGAAGTCGACGGCTATCTCGTTTCCACGTTGGTAGGTGAAGATCCGGTTCTCGACGCGGCACTCGCCGCCAATTCCGAGGCAGGTCTCCCGCCCATCGACGTGGCGCCGAACCAGGGCAAGCTCCTCAACCTTCTGGCGCGAATGTGCTTGGCGCGCAATGTTCTCGAGATCGGAACGCTCGGCGGATACAGCACGATCTGGCTCGCTCGCGCGGTCGGTCCCTCGGGCCAGGTCATCACGCTGGAATTCGATCCCATCCACGCGGATGTCGCTCGGGCGAATATCGAGCGTGCCGAACTGGCTGACCGTGTCGACATCCGCGTCGGCGCTGCGCTCGACAGTCTCCCGTTGATCGCGAAAGAAGAGTTGGGACCTTTCGACTTGGTCTTCATCGACGCCGACAAGGAGAACAACACCGAGTACGTGCGGTGGGCGTTGGCCCTTTCGCATCCCGGAACCGTCATCATCGTGGACAACGTGGTGCGTGGGGGACACGTGTCCAACCCGGATATCGACGACGAGCGCGTCAAAGCGAGTCGAGCGGTGTTGGAGATGATCGCGGCCGAGCCGAAACTCGACGGCACCGCCATTCAAACCGTGGGTTCGAAGGGATGGGACGGGTTTGCCGTTGCAGTAGTGAACGAGTGAGCGCAGACTCGAAGCGGTGAGGATGCTGGGGGCAGCAAAGGCGGCATGGCGATGGGTGCGCAGTGCTCCCGGTACCTACGTCTGGTTGCTGGCCCTGCTGTTCACCACACTGTTCCTGCGGCATCTGCCTGACAATGTCGAGGAGCGTTTTCTCGGCAAGCGCTCGACCAATCTGCATCACCTGGCCGAAGACCCGCTACGAGTCCTGTTCTCGAGTGCCTTCTGGCTCGAAGGTGGCGGTTGGTTGGGATACCTGGTTCTCTTCACCATCTTTCATGCAACGGCTGAGCGTTGGCTCGGGACGTGGCGGTGGTTGTGTGTTGTCGTCATCGCCCACGTCGGAGCCACGTACATCAGCGAAGGTGTTCTGTACGAAGGTATTCGGCACGGATACGTGGCGGAGTCGGCGGTCAACACTCTCGACGTGGGTGTGAGTTACGGTCTGGCCGGCGTCATGGGGATTCTGGTATATCGAATCGTCGATCCGTGGCGATACGTCTATCTCGCGGGGTTGCTGCTCTTCTATGGTGTACCTCTGATTTTCGCCACCAATTTCACCGCCATCGGCCACATGTCTGCGTTGTTGCTCGGGTTGGCGTGCTACCCGATCACGCGCGCTCGGGCCGGCACGTGGAATCCGATGGACCTGTGGCATTCGCGAAGAATCGCAGGTCTTCCATGAATCGCACCGCGGAAAGTTACCCGCTGGTAGTTTAGCGTCATCGACGAAAGGTAATGACGTGTCTGGCACCGATGGATTGCTCTTCAACCCCCATACTTACGACCCCGCTCAGTTCGATCCGGAGACCCGCCGTTTGCTGCGAGCCACCATCGAATGGTTCGAGAGCCGCGGTAAGAAGCAACTGCTTCAGGACGACCTCGACGCCGTGTGGGTCTCCGACTTTCTCGAATTCGTCGGCAAGGAGAAGTTGTTCGCGACGTTCCAGACTCCGGCGGCATTCGCCGACGGTGACGAGAACCGTCGTTGGGACGGTGCCCGCAACGCGGCCTTGAGTGAGATCTTCGGTTTTTACGGACTCGCTTACTGGTACGCCTGGCAGGTCACGATCCTCGGACTCGGACCGATCTGGATGAGTGACAACGACGCTGCGAAGAAGCGTGCAGCGCAGGAACTTGCCGACGGTGGTGTCATGGCGTTCGGGCTGTCCGAGCGCGACCACGGCGCCGACGTGTACTCCACCGACATGCTCCTCACTCCCACCGACGGCGACGTCGCCTTCCGCGCGAGCGGCGAGAAGTACTACATCGGAAACGGCAACGTAGCCGGAATGGTGTCTGTGTTCGGGCGTCGTACCGACGTCGAGGGCCCCGAAGGCTACGTGTTCTTTGTCGCCGACAGTGCACATCCGAACTATCAGCTCGTGGACAACGTCCTGCGCGGGCAGATGTATGTCAGCAATTTCCGCCTCGACGATTACCCGGTGCGCGAGGAAGACATTCTGCACACCGGCGTCGCCGCATTCGAGGCCGCGCTCAACACGGTCAACGTCGGAAAGTTCAACCTCTGCACCGGCTCCATCGGCATCACCGAGCATGCGTTCTTCGAGGCAATCACTCACGCGCAGAATCGAATTCTGTACGGCAATCCCGTCACGGATTTTGCCCACGTTCGCGCCGCCTTCGTCGACGCGTACTCACGTCTGATCGCGATGAAGCAGTTCAGTGCGCGGGCGGTCGACTACTTCCGCAGCGCCAGCCTCGAGGACCGTCGCTACCTGCTGTTCAATCCCATGACCAAGGCCAAGGTCACCTCCGAAGGTGAGAAGGTGGTCGGGTTGCTGCACGATGTGATCGCAGCCAAGGGATACGAGAAGTCCACGTACTTCCGCGAGGCAGCGCAGATGATCGGCACGCTGCCCAAGCTCGAGGGCACCGTCCACGTCAACGTCGGCCTGATTCTCAAGTTCTTGCCGAACTATCTGTTCAACTCGGCGCAGTTCCCGGAGATCGTCACGCGCGACGACGCCGCCGACGATGAGTTCTTCTGGAACCAGGGGCCTACCCGCGGCGCTGCGAAGATTCAGTTCCACGAGTGGAAGCCCGTCTACGAGAAGCACTCTTCGATTCCGAACGTCGCCCGTTTTTACGAGCAGGCGATCGCGCTCACCGAATTGCTCACTGCTGCAGCGCCGGACGCACAGCAGCAGAAGGATCTCGATTTCATGCTCAACGTCGGGCACCTGTTCTCTCTCGTCGTCTACGGTCATCTGATTCTCGAACAGGCCGAGATCAGCGGGCTCGACGCCGACGTTGTCGATCAGATCTTCGACTTCCAGATTCGTGACTTCTCGGGATACGCGATCGCACTGCACGGAAAGCCGTCGTCGACACCCGAGCAGCAGAAGTGGGCCCTGGCCGCGGTGCGGAAGCCTGTTGTCGACAGTGAACGCTTCGACCGGGTGTGGCAGCAGGTCAAGGCGTACGACGGTGCATACGAGATGCGCGCATGACCGCGCCGGTGACGCGCGAGCAGTTGATGGCCGTCGTGGAGGGATCCCCGAAAGCCGTCGGCGCGCATGACCGCTCGACCTGGGTGGCCCTGTTTGCCGGCGACGGACAGGTCAACGACCCTGTAGGTTCACGTCCGCACAACGGTCAGGCGGCGATCGAGAGTTTCTACGACACGTTCATCGCCCCCAATTCGATCACCTTCCATGTCGAGCGCGACATCGTGTGCGGCCGGACGGTGTGGCGCGATCTGAGCCTCGCTACCGAGATGTCGACCGGAGTCGTTCTCGACGTTCCGATGCACTTGCGCTACGACTTGGTGGGGGAGCCCGATTCCTTGCGGATCGGAACCCTCTACGCGCATTGGGAATTGGCGACGATGTTGAGCCAGCTCGCGACTGCTGGTGTGGCGGGGGTGAAGGCGGCCGCGAAGTTGACGCCGCAGTTGCTCTCGAACCAGGGGATCGGCGGGGCGCTCGGGTTCTCGCGCGGCATCTTCGGCGTCGGAGACAAAGGCAAGAAGGCAGCGTCGCGGTTCCTCGATGCGGCCGCTGTCGGCCGAACGCCGCCGGTACCCGTCGAGCTTCCGGCGGGGACGCAGTTGTCCAACGCTGATGTCAACGCTCTGCTCACCGGCGTGACGAAGAGCAAGATGCTGGTTGCCGGTCGCACCGTGACGGCGAGCGTCATCGTGTGCGGGGAACCGGCCATCGCATTATTCGGCTTCGAGGCGAGCGGTCATCGACTCAATCGGGTGCGTTTCTTCACCGAGAGCTGACATAGAGCCCTCCACATGCAGGTCAGGCTCGGCGCGCCACTCCGGCGCGCCGAGCCTTCGCTTTTCTGAGAATTGTCAGATCGCCCCGAGATCCGCAGACAGCCAGTGCTGCGGATTCATGTAGATCGCTACCTGTTCGCCCAACTGCGATCGCGCGAATTCGAGATACCCGTCGACCTTGTCCGGAGCCAGGTAACGCCGCGAGACTTCGACCAGCATCTCGTCGGTGCCCGGAACGATCTTGTCGACGGATCCGCTGACGCTGACGTAACGGATTGTCGGATCGAGCCTTTCGGCCATCAACGAGAAATGCCCGGCCGACTCGATGAGTCGTGCCTTTCGCGAATCCTTGCCCGTGAGGATCCATGGTTTGCCACCGGGTGAGTACAGGTACCAGATCGGGACGGTCAACGGACCGCGCTCGGTGCCGTCCGCCACGGACAGCGCCCCGATGTGGGGTTCGGCCAGGAACTGTTCACGCTCATTTTCGGAGAGTGCCATTCCTCGAGATTACCGCGACGTTTGACATGGCGTTGTGACTCCGTACACAATCGATGTGCTCATTATGAACAGGCGTTCGCAATGCGAACACGTTTCGATCCGAACTACTGGATCCCAACCGGTCGCGAACGCCCACAAGCAGTGAATGTCGAGGATCCGATGACCGCACCGCATACGCAGTCGAGTTCAATCACCGGTTCGCCTGGGGCGCGTGCCGCAATGTGGGTAGCACCGTTGTGTTGGATCGCTGTGCTTCTGGACGGATTCGACC
This sequence comes from Rhodococcus sp. MH15, assembly GCF_019266045.1. NCBI lineage: Bacteria > Bacillati > Actinomycetota > Actinomycetes > Mycobacteriales > Nocardiaceae > Rhodococcus > Rhodococcus sp. MH15. The sequence goes on along the minus strand of NZ_LPNP01000061.1, from coordinate 680,757 downwards.
TGGTCGTACTCGGCGCGGTCATTCCTTCGCTTCTCGACTACGACGCGTGGGGTTTGAGTACCGGCACGATCACGATGATCTCGACCTTCGGGCTCATCGGCATGACCATCGGCGCCCTCGTCATCGGCACTCTCACCGACGTCATCGGTCGACGCCGCGCGCTGCTGTACGCCGTTGCCGCATTCTCGATTCTGACTCTGTTGTGCGCAATTGCGCCCAATCCGTTCATCTTCGGGCTGCTGCGCTTCTTTGCCGGTGTGGGGCTGGGTGGCGCCCTACCGACGGCATTGGCTCTGGTCAACGAATTCTCGAAGAAACAAGGCGGTGGATCTGCGTCGACCATGCTGATGACCGGCTACCACGTCGGCGCCGTTGCCACCGCAGCGCTGGCGCTCGTCGTGATCGAACCTTTCGGTTGGCGAGCGATGTTCGTTGTCGGCGCACTTCCTGCCGTCGCCCTGATTCCACTCATGTTGCGGTATCTGCCGGAATCCCCGTCGTACCTTCTCGCTCACGGAAAGCGTGCCGAAGCCGAGGAAATCGCTGCCCGTTACGGAGTCGAACTCGAGATTGCGCTCACGTCCGAAGTTGAGCGCGCCGAAGCCGCCAATCCCGTTCGCGCACTGTTCTCTTCGAAGTTCCTGCGCAACAGCATCGCCATCTGGATCACCAGTTTCATGGGCTTGCTGCTCGTCTACGGATTGAACACGTGGCTTCCGACGATCATGCGTGAGGCCGGTTACAACCTCGGGGCGTCGTTGACGTTCCTTCTGATCCTCAATGCCGGCGCCGTCGTCGGACTCTTGATCGCCGGGGGCGTCGCGAACAAGATCGGACCGCGGACTGCAGCCATCGTGTGGTTCGCCGGAGCTGCACTGTTCCTGGCGCTTCTGAGTGTGAAGGTGTCGTTCGGAATCTACGTGATGGTCTTCCTCGCCGGATGCTTCGTGTTCAGTGCGCAGGTACTGGTCTACGCCTTCACGAGCGCCAATCACCCACCTCAGATTCGCGCGACCGCGCTCGGATGGTCGGCAGGTGTCGGCCGGGTCGGTGCGATCTGTGGCCCGATCCTGGGCGGAGTCCTCCTGGGTGCGGGTTACGCCGTGCCGTGGGGCTTCTACGCTTTCGCGCTCGTCGGACTGCTCGGAGCAATTTCGATCTCCTGCACACGGGTGCGCACCTGAAATACCAGTTTTGCTGGTTGGCGTGCTACTGCTATCGTAAAACATGAGTATTAAGAGTAGCGCTATCGTCTCGCCGCAGGAACCGCTACCGATGCCATCGTCTCGATCCGGTTTGTGGTGGGGCTTGCTCGGTGTGCTGGCGTTCTCGTTCACCGTTCCGCTCACGAGGGTCGCCGTCGCGGATCTCGACCCCCTGTTCGTCGGTGCGGGCCGCGCTGTCGTTGCCGGGGCCCTTGCGATTGTGATGCTGTCGGTTACTCGCGCGACGCTTCCGACGCTTCGGCAGTGGTTGCGCATCGCACTCGTGACTGTTGGTGCGGTACTGGGGTTTTCACTGTTCACCACGTTTGCGTTGCAGACATCGCCGGCGAGTCACGCGGCAGTCGTGATCGGGCTACTTCCCGCTGCGACCGCGGTATTTGCGGTCGTCCGAGGAAAAGAGCGTCCCAGTAAGGGATTCTGGTGGGCAAGCGCCGCCGGCGCGGTATCGGTCGTAGGGTTCGTGGCGATTGCAAACGGCGGACTCGGCTCGTTTCATCTCGCTGATCTTCTTCTGTTCGCCGCGGTGGTGTGTGCAGCGCTGGCATATTCGGAAGGTGCGTTGCTGGCCCGCGAGATCGGGTCGTGGCAGACGATTGCCTGGGCATTGATTCTCGGACTGCCGGTCACGATTGCGTTGACGGTGGCGTCCATGGCCCAGGCTCCGGTCTCTGCCGATGTGAATTCGTGGCTTTCGTTTGCCTACCTGGGATGCGTGAGTATGTTTCTCGGGTTCTTTCCTTGGTACCGGGGTCTGGCGATCGGTCCCATTTCCACTGTGAGCCAAACACAGTTGGTTCAACCGGTGCTCAGCATTGCCTGGTCGGCGCTGATACTCGGTGAGACGTTGTCACCCTCGATCGTGGCCGGCGGTGTCGTCGTCATCGGGTGTGCCTGGCTTGCCCTGAAGGCGCGAGTGGCAGCGCCGCGTGCTGTGCCGGCACGCGACGCGACCACTGCTACTGATGAATCAGAAAAGCGGGCCGCCACCGAAGGCACTGCGGTGTGACGCCGGTTGTTTCCCGTTGGCGTCGGTGATTCCGTACTCGACGGCCGTCTCGGCGGTGATCAGTGTGTGACCGCTGCGCGCGTTCACTTCTGGATCGTTGGCCAATGCAGTGATGACTTGGCCGACGAATTCCGGGGTTTCGGCCTCGGCCAGTGAGAAGCCTTCGAAGCTCTCGATCCCACTCGCCTCCATCCGCTCGTTGCGGATCAACCCGAGCCAGAAGGAAAGTGCGGTGACGCCGGTCCCCTTCAATTCGACAGCCATGTCCGCGGCCATCTTGTCCAAACCTGCCTTCGACATCCCGTACAGCACAGAGTGCAGGTACCCGCGGGTGCCGAACGACGAGATGTTGCCGATCACTCCACTGCCCCGGGGAACCATCAACTTCGCCGCTTCCACCGAAGCAACGTAGTGGGCGCGCAGTCCGATTCCGATCAGCGAATCCCAATCGTCGATCGGCCTCTTCCAGAACGGATCGGCGAAGCCTGCATAACCCGCCGGGTTTGCCCAGACGTTGTTGACCAGAAGATCGAGGCGGCCTGACTGTTCCTCGGCGATGCGTGCAAACAGGTCGACGATCTGTTGATCGTCGGCGTGATCGCACTGCACGGCAATGCCGTGACCACCGCGCTCGGTGATCTCGGCTGCGGTGCGATCGAGTGGGCCGTCGTCGCCGACGGTTCCTCGGGCCGTCACGTACACCGTCCATCCGTCGCTTCCCAGCGCGAGGGCAATGCCCTTGCCGACGCTCCGGCTGGCACCGGTTACGAGCGCAACTTTTCCGTTCGTCGTCATCGCGGCCCACCCAACGAACCCTCGGCGATGTCAGCGTCCGGGGAAAGGGGAGTGGTGATCGACCACGTCTCCGTGAAATGGCATTGACTCATTTTCCACATACCGTCCTCGATCACGTACTTGTCGTCGTATTCGCCGGTCATCAACTTCTCGGTGCGCCCGACGGTGTCGATCTGGCGGAACTGCAGAGCCCATCGCCCCACCGCCGACGTCTCCGAGGTCAGTGTGATGTCGGGATGCAATCCGTGATGCATGTCGAGGACCGCGTACCGGCCGTCGACCTTGCGAAGAGCGATCTTCTCGAAGATGTCCGCCATCGGCCCCGCGTCGTCGAAGGCGCCGAGGCGGCCGTAGTCGATCGACGCTCCGGAACGGATGAAGCTGTTGCGGAACCCAACTGGATCCTTGGCATCACATGCTCGCCAGTAGCCGTGCTTGAGCTTCTTGATTTCCTCGATCTGTTCGAGCGCGTCGAGGCGTTGTGCGAGATCCAACGTCGGTCCTTTTCGTCTGGGTTTCCCGGAGACATGTCGGATCGACTGTAGGGTGTCCTCAGTCACATGTGTGTAGTTTTTCCCAGTGACCGGTCAGGAATCGGTGTCGGTTTCGCTCGAGGATTCGTCGCCGGTGAGCGTGATCGCAGTCGAGTCGCTGAAGACGCTGCCCCAGAGCTCGCCGAGGGCTGGATCTTCTTCGGCGTGTTCGGGCGCCATCATTGCGAGCAGATTGTTGATCAGCATCCCGTTCGCGATGAACAAACGCGCTTGCTCGGGTGTGCAACCGGTGCGCTCGCGCAGCAAGGTGTAGATGCCGGACATGGCGTTCCGGGAGACGGCGGCGACATCATCGGTGCTGGTGGCGAAGCCGTGCAACATGACAAGCAGTAGATCTCGGTCGAGAACCAGCTCGCCGTAGGCGGATCCGAGTTCGGCCCAGAACTGCGGATTGCTCGGATCGATCGTGACCGTATCCAATTTGTCGTTGAAGGTGCGGACGATTTCGTCGAGCGCGCGCGTGAACACTGCGTGGAACAAATCTGCCTTGGTTCCGAACATACGCACGACGTAGGGCTGCGAGACACCGGCTTCCTTGGCGACGGCGTCCGTACTGGTCCCCGAGTATCCACCCTTTGCGAAAGCTCGCGTTGCCGCGGCAAGGACCAACGCGCGACGTTCCGGTGCGCTCATCCTGCGGGTACGTGGTTCAGCTGCACCGATCGACATGTTGACACGTTATCACCGGATAGCTTAGTTTCGACTTAAGTAATCATCCGATGCCTTAAGGCACCTTCACTCGAGGAATCACGATGACCGTTTTGACGAAGTCCGGATCGGACGCCGCATCCGGGTCGGAAAGCAGTGGAGGACGTAAGGTTCCGATCGCGATAGCGATGGTTGCTGCCTCTCTGCCCATGTTCATGGCCACCCTCGACAACCTCGTGATGACGAGCGCGCTGCCGGTGATCGAGAAGGAGCTGAATGCGTCCGTCGGGCAACTTCAGTGGTTCATGAATGCGTACACGCTCTGCTTTGCGACGCTGATGCTTTCGGCGACGACGCTCGGCGATCGGTGGGGGCGCCGCAAGATGTTCGTGTTCGGGATCGGGCTGTTCACGGCGGCGTCGATTGCTTCGGCGTTGTCGACGACACCAAGCCTGCTCATCGCGGCCCGAGCCTTTCAGGGCGCCGGCGCTGCCGCGATCATGCCGCTCTCACTCACTCTCCTCGTGGCAGCGGTACCGGAAGCCAAGCGTGCCATGGCAATCGGCGTGTGGGGTGGCGTCTCCGGCCTGGGGATCGCGATGGGTCCCGTGGTCGGTGGAGCGGTAGTCGACGGGTTCTCGTGGCAGGGGATCTTCTGGATCAACGTGCCGGTTGCGATCGTCGCTGTTCCTCTCGCGTTGTATGCGTTGCGTGAATCGACCGGTCGCACACAGCCTCTCGACCTTCCCGGTGTCGCACTCGCCGGACTCGGTGTGTTCCTGGCGGTGTGGGGGATCGTTCACGGCAACGACGAGGGCTGGGGGTCGCTTGGAGTAGTTGCGTCGTTGGTCGGTTCCGCAGTCGCGTTGGCACTGTTCGTGCTTCGCGAGATGAAGACCTCGCATCCGGTCATGCCCCTACGTCTGTTCCGCTCACGCAGCTTCTCGATGGCGAACGTCATCGGCTTGACCTTCTCGATCGGAATCTTCGGGGCGGTGTTCCTGCTGTCGCAGTACCTCCAGATCGTGATGGGCTACAGCCCGTTCCAAGCAGGCCTGCGGACGCTTCCGTGGACGGCAGCGCCGATGATCTTCGCGCCTCTCGCCGGTTTTCTGGCGCCGAAGGTCGGGCTCCGTTCGCTTCTGCTGACCGGTCTGTTGCTCCAGGCCGGAGCATTGTTCTGGTTGGCAGCGTTGATCGGTCCCGACGTGACGTACGGGTCGCTGGTTCCGGCTCTACTGATGGCGGGAATCGGCATGGGCCTGACCTTCGCGCCGAGCTCGACGGCGGTACTCGTCGATATGGACGAGCCTGATCACGGAACGGCCAGTTCGACCAACTCGACGCTTCGTGAGATCGGTGTTGCACTGGGAATCGCGGTTCTCACTGCGGTCTTCCTTGCCGCCGGCGGTGCCCTCACGCCCCTCGGTTACGGAGATGCGCTGACACCTGCACTGCGCGTCGGCGGTTGCTTCGTATTGGTTGCGGTTGTCGCGGCGTGGTTCGTGCCCTCGCATCGCAAGGCCTGAGCCGCTGTGCGCCTTTATTAACCGCCGGCGGTTAATAAAGGCGCACAGCAGTTACGAAGTCGGGTCCCCCGGGAACGCTGAGGTGGCCGGAGCGGTTCCCAGCGCGGACCGCCATCCGGCACCGCGGATAGCCGCATCGGTCAGGCCGTCGATTCCGAACGTGCGGAGTTGGTCGGTATCGACCTGTTCGACGAATGCCCGGTAGGTCACGGCGGTGTCGGATTCGATCTGTGCTGCCAGTTGTGCCGCGGTAACGGCGTCCGTCACCGGAAACGGGATCTCGTACGCTGCCGCGGCTGTCGGCGGGGTCACGCCCGCGTCGGTCGACAGGGCAACCAGCGCATCACGTCGCGCGCGGTGCGCTGCTGTGTGCGTGGCAACCTCGTTGACACGGGCAGGATTCGAAAACGCGGCAACCACTCCGTAAGCGAAGATCGCGGCATTCTCTGATTCGATTGCGGTCAGCAAGGCAGAACTCTCGGATCGACGGGTGTGCGAAATGATCACGGAAGCAACACCGCTACCTGAGTCGAGCACGACGCGCTGATCGAACCGAGCAGGCCCGCGCGATAGCCGGACATCGTCCGAGCGAGATCCGCGGCACTGCGCGCCGAATCGGCCAGCGAGGTACTCAAGGTTTCGACGCCCGTAGGAGCGTTTGCGACCGAGGTCGACGGGGGCGCTGTGGTCGTAGCGGCGCCGCTGCCCGCTGCTCGCGCAATCTCGGCGTCGAGTTCGAGTGCGTGCGCTGTGCGTTCGGCGCTGATCGTGGTCAGTGATGCCGACTTGTCCGGTGCGAGTGCGATGGCGGCGGTTGCGGCTGCCGCGTCGGAGCGGGCTCGATCGGCCTGGGCCGTCAGCTGGTCGACTTCTGCAGCCGCCTCCGCTGTGCCGTTGTCGGTGCAGGCGGACAACGAGAAGGCAGCAGCGCCCAACGCTGCTGTTCCCGTCATCTTGAGCGCACTCCGCCGGGAGAGTGGGGTAGTAGTCATGGGCGTCAGCACCAGTCCATCGTGCCAGGTGGTCGGCCGATCGTTCGAATCCGCGGCACGTGTTCAAGTGTGACGTGCGTCGGGCACTCTGGTCACGGAGACGTGCAATGAGCGGTACTCTTGGATGCTTGCAGCATGTGGCACCTGGTGTCTTTTCATGCTCGCAGCCGCCCACGTCGACAGTCGACACAAGTCGGACAATCGACGACAACTGAAATGAGGAGTTCGCGAGATGCCGGTGCCATCCAGGGAGAGGGTGATCGAGCTGATCTCCGAACTCGTGCACGCCCAGGGTTATGACGTCGACGACGTTGTCGTGACCAGTGCGGGCAAGCACAGCGCGGTGCGCATCATGGTCGACAGCGATGCCGGGATCGAGCTCGATGCCGCCGCGGAGATCAGCAGACTCGTTTCGGAACTTTTCGACACCCTCGAGGAAATCGGTGAAACGCCGTACACCCTCGAGGTGACCTCCCCGGGAATTGACCGCCCACTGACGCTCGATCGTCACTGGCGTCGGGCTCGCGGACGTAAAGCGCGAATCGATCTGGCCGGCGAGACCGTGGTGGGCCGTATCGGAACGATGAACGACGATTCCGTGGCAGTTGTCATCGGTGGCCGTGGCGGACTGACCGTGCGCGAGATTGCACTGGGCGACGTTCAAAAGGCTGTAGTTCAGGTGGAGTTCTCGAAGCCCAGTGAGGCGGAGTTGGAACTCGCGGGCGGCATCCCGGAGGGGCGCGCAGTTCCTTCGGATGCGGTTGACCTCACCGAGGACTCGGGCGTGGACAGTGTCGAAGACGACGAAGCAGAATTAGAAGACGTAGAAAACGAAGAAGGGTTCGACAAGTGAATATCGACATTGCAGCGTTGCGAGCGATCGAAGCCGAAAAAGGTGTCTCGATCGAAACTGTGATCGCCACGATCCAGACCGCGCTGCTGACGGCGTACCGCCACACCGAGGGGCACAAGCAGAACGCTCGGATCGATGTCAACATCAAGACCGGTTCGGTGCGAGTGATGGCGCACGACACCGATGCCGACGGCAACATGATCGGTGAGGAGTGGGACGACACTCCCGAGGGATTCGGACGCATCGCGGCGACCACCGCACGCCAGGTCATCCTGCAGCGTCTGCGCGACGCCGAGCACGAGCGCAGTTTCGGTGAGTTCTCGACCCATGAGGGTGAAATCGTCGGTGGTGTCATTCAGCGTGACACGCGTGCGAATTCCCGCGGAATGGTCGTCGTCCGAATCGGCAGCGAATCCAATGGCGCCGAGGGATTGTTGCCGCCTGCAGAACAGGTTCCCGGCGAGAACTACGAGCACGGTGAGCGAATCAAGTGCTACGTCGTCGGAGTTGCTCGCGGAGCCCGCGGCCCACAGATCACCCTCTCGCGGACCCACCCGAACCTGGTTCGCAAGTTGTTCGCACTCGAGGTTCCAGAGATCGCGGACGGCAGCGTCGAGATCATCAACGTCGCGCGCGAAGCGGGACATCGTTCCAAGATCGCCGTTGCCTCACGTGTGCAGGGGCTCAACGCAAAGGGTGCATGCATCGGCCCGATGGGTCAGCGCGTCCGCAACGTCATGAGCGAACTCGCGGGGGAGAAGATCGACATCATCGACTTCGACGAAGATCCCGCGACGTTTGTGGGCAACGCACTTTCCCCGTCGAAAGTGGTCTCCGTCACTGTCGTCGATCCCGAGGCTCGTGCGGCCCGTGTCATCGTGCCCGATTTCCAGCTTTCGTTGGCCATCGGAAAAGAGGGTCAAAATGCCCGCCTGGCTGCGCGGTTGACGGGTTGGCGTATCGACATTCGGAGCGATGCGGCACCCGTTGGCGACGCGTCCGACCGGCCCGCCACGTCCAACGGATAACAGTGGAATGCAGTGATCGAGACGGTTCGGCGGTAGAGTGGACAATGGTTCGACGTGAGTCCTCGGATTCTGCGCGCGTGAAACCCGGTTCGCCGGTCAGAACGTGTGTGGGATGCAGGGAACAAGGGTCGGCTGTCGATCTGTTGAGGGTCGTGGTTGGTGAGCAGGGGCCGGAGGGTTCCCCGCTCGTCCCCGACGTATCGCGAAGACTCCCCGGTCGAGGTGCATGGCTGCACCTGGATCCGAGTTGTCTGAGCCTGGCAGAGCGGCGCCGAGCATTCAGCAGAGCACTGCGAGTGTCCGGAAATCTGGACACGTCCGCTGTCGACCAGCTGGTCGACGCAGTTCACACAAAAGCAGTACCTCTCGAGAAGAACAGGCACAAGCACTCATGAGCACACCGTGAAGCACCAACGATGAACGTCCATCGGCGATAACCCGAGGTCGTGCGGGACCCACATCTGTGGGATGCCTCCTGCTCGACCTCATCAGTGAGGAGAGCAGTGGCAGGCAAGGCCCGCGTGCACGAGTTGGCTAAAGAACTCGGTGTCACCAGCAAGGAACTACTCGCAACGCTCAAGGAGCAAGGCGAGTTCGTGAAGTCTGCGTCATCCACAGTGGAGGCGCCCGTCGCCCGTCGTCTGCGGGAGTCATTCCCGTCGGCAGGCGGAGCAGAAACCAAGTCCGAGACCGGCGCAGCCGCTCCGGCGGCTCGCCCCGCGGCAAAGCCCGGCGCACCGTCGCCGTCGGCTGCAAAGCCTGGCGCACCGCGTCCCGGCCCCAAGCCGGCCGCACCCGCACCGGCTGCTCCCGCAGCTCCGGCCCCGGCAGCCCCCGCGGCTCCCGCAGCCGCTGCTCCGGCAGCACCGTCAGCGCCGGTCCCCACACCGACGTTCAACGCTCCGAAACCAGCACAGCCGGCACGTCCGGCTCCGGCTGCTCCCGCAGCGTCGGCACCGGCTCCGGCCGCACCGTCCACCGGCGCGAAGCCCGGCGGACCGCGTCCGGGACCGAAGGCACCTCGCGTCGGTAACAACCCGTACTCCTCGGCACCCGCCGAGCGTCCGGCACCTCGTCCGGCTCCCGGCGCACCGCGTCCGGGCGCGGGTCAGGGCGGTTCTCGTCCGGCTCCGGGTCAGGGCGGTCCCCGTCCGGCTCCCGGTCAGGGTGGACCTCGTCCGGCTCCGGGTCAGGGCGGTCCCCGTCCGGCTCCCGGCCAGGGTGGGCCCCGTCCGCCTGCAGGTCAGGGCGGACCCCGTCCCAGCCCCGGCTCCATGCCTCCTCGCCCGAACCCGGGTGCAATGCCTGCTCGTTCCGCTCGTCCCGCGCCCGGTGGCGGCGGACGTCCGGGTCGTCCCGGTGGCGCTCCCGGTGGTCGTCCGGGCGGCGGCGGCGGTGGATACCGCGGCGGCGGCGCTCCCGGCGCCGGTGCTGGTGCAGGTGCTCCCGGTGGAGCAGCTCCGGCCGGTGGATTCCGCGGTCGTCCCGGCGGCGGTGGCCGTCCCGGTCAGCGCGGCGCAGCGGCAGGTGCATTCGGTCGTCCCGGGGGAGCAGTTCGCCGTGGACGTAAGTCGAAGCGGGCGAAGCGCGCCGAGTACGAAAGCATGCAGGCTCCCGCAGTCGGCGGCGTCAGGCTGCCACGCGGCAACGGTGAGACCATCCGTCTCGCTCGCGGCGCATCGCTGTCGGACTTCGCGGACAAGATCGATGCGAACCCCGCAGCACTCGTGCAGGCGTTGTTCAACCTCGGTGAGATGGTCACGGCAACTCAGTCGGTCAACGACGAGACGCTGGAGCTGCTCGGCGGCGAAATGAACTACGTCGTGCAGGTCGTCAGCCCGGAGGACGAGGACCGCGAGCTGCTCGACAGCTTCGACCTCACCTACGGCGAGGACGCCGGCGGAGAAGAGGACCTCGAGTCCCGTCCGCCTGTGGTCACCGTCATGGGCCACGTCGACCACGGTAAGACCCGTCTGCTCGACGTGATCCGTAAGGCGAATGTCCGTGAGGGCGAAGCCGGCGGCATCACGCAGCACATCGGTGCCTACCAGGTGCTGACCGAGCTCGAGGGCAACGAGCGTCTCGTGACGTTCATCGACACCCCGGGTCACGAGGCCTTCACGGCCATGCGTGCTCGTGGTGCCAAGGCCACCGACCTCGCGATCCTTGTTGTCGCAGCCGACGACGGCGTCATGCCGCAGACGGTGGAAGCGATCAACCACGCCCAGGCGGCCGACGTGCCGATCGTGGTCGCGGTGAACAAGATCGACAAGGAAGGCGCGAACCCGGACAAGATCCGGCAGCAGCTCACCGAGTACGGACTGGTGGCCGAGGAGTACGGCGGAGACACCATGTTCGTCGACATCTCGGCGAAGCAGGGTCTCAACATCGACGCACTGCTCGAAGCAGTGCTGTTGACGGCCGACGCTTCCCTGGATCTGCGCGCCAACCCGGACATGGACGCTCAGGGTGTTGCCATCGAGGCGCACCTCGACCGTGGCCGCGGCCCCGTCGCTACCGTGCTCATTCAGCGCGGAACGCTGCGGGTCGGCGACTCGATCGTTGCCGGCGATGCTTACGGCCGCGTCCGCCGCATGGTGGACGAGCACGGTCAGGACGTCCACGAGGCACTGCCTTCACGTCCGGTGCAGGTCATCGGCTTCACGTCGGTCCCCGGTGCAGGCGACAACCTGCTCGTGGTCGACGAGGACCGTATCGCTCGTCAGATCGCGGACCGTCGCAACGCACGTAAGCGCAACGCGCTTGCAGCGAAGAGTCGTAAGCGCATCAGCCTCGACGATCTCGATGCAGCTCTGAAGGAACATTCACAGCTGAACTTGATCCTCAAGGGTGACAACTCGGGAACCGTGGAGGCCCTCGAAGAGGCTCTCCTCGGAATTCCGATCGACGACGAGGTGCAGTTGCGCGTCATCGACCGCGGTGTCGGTGGCATCACGGAGACCAACGTCAACCTGGCTGCTGCGTCCAACGCGATCATCATCGGCTTCAACGTCCGCGCCGAAGGCAAGGCAACGGAGCTGGCGAACCGCGAGGGCGTCGACATTCGCTACTACTCGGTGATCTACCAGGCCATCGACGAGGTCGAGAAGGCACTCAAGGGTCTGCTCAAGCCGGTGTACGAAGAGGTCGAGCTGGGCAAGGCAGAGATCCGCGCCATGTTCCGTTCGTCCAAGATCGGCAACATTGCCGGTTGCTTGGTCACCTCAGGCAGCATCCGTCGCAACGCCAAGGCACGTCTCATCCGCGACAGCAAGGTCATCGCCGAGACGGTCACCATCTCCTCGCTCAAGCGGGAGAAGGAAGACGCTACCGAGGTTCGCGAAGGCTACGAATGTGGTTTGACCGTTACCTATTCCGATATCAAGATCGGTGACGTTCTCGAGTGCTACGAGCTTCGCGAGAAGCCGCGCGACTGATTATGTCGACACGGGCGTTGGGGCGGACGCACGTGAGTACTAGCTGACATGGACTCTCTCGGACTTGAACATACAAGTCCGAGAGAGTCCATTCGGCTCTGTCTAGGGGGAAAATGTTTGTAGGGGCACTGGAGTTCGACATCCTTTTCGGCGATGTCCACTCACTCAAGGAAAAGCGTTCGATGCTGTCGCCGATCCTGACGGAACTCCGTCGATTCGGTGTGAGTGCAGCGGAGGCGGGGGAGCAGGGACGCCTGCGTCGTGCGCTCGTGGGCGTCGGTGTGGTCAGTTCGTCCGTCGATCACCTGCACGACGTTCTCGATCATTGTGAGCGGGCGGTCGCCGAGCGTCCGGAGATTCAGTTGCTGGCTGTGCGAAGGCGAATCTTCGGCCCGGAAGACTGAGCGTCATCGGGCGGTGTCGATGAGCCACGCTTCCAGACGGCGTACCGAATCGAGTTCGTCGGCAAGGGATTCGGTGGCTTCGGGACCAACTGTGGCGGTGTTTGTGCTCACGCTCGACACATGCGACAACTGACCTCTACCGATGGTGATTTGGTTGCCGGGTAGCCGATGGACGAGACTGTTGTCGGTAATAATTCTTGTTAACCAGAACTTTGATCGATCGAGTCACCTCGATTCGAGTGGCCAGGTAGAGGAGACTGACAGTCATGGTAGATCCAGCCCGGGCACGCAAGTTGGCAAAGCGTATCGGAACCATCGTCGCAACGGCGATCGATCACGAGATCAAGGATCCGCGACTCGCATTCGTGACCATCACGGACACCAAGGTCACCAACGATCTGCACGACGCGACGGTGTACTACACAGTCATGGGCGAGAAGGTCGATTCCGCACCCGATGTGGAAGCCGCCGCCGCAGGTCTCGAGAAGGCCAAGGGTGTTCTCCGCTCGAAGGTCGGTGCCGGAACTGGCGTTCGCTTCACACCGACTCTGACGTTTGTCGCCGATACCGTTCCAGACACCGCGCGTCATATGGAAGAACTGCTGGCCCGTGCCAAGGCCGCCGACGACGAGGTCGCCAAGGCGCGTGAGAATGCACAGCCGGCCGGAGATGCAGATCCGTACAAGGAGCCGCGAGTGGCTTCGGACGAAGACGAGGCGTCGCCAGATGTTCGTGAAGCCGACTGACGCGCACCGAGAATGACGATCACCGCACTTTCGGACGTCGACCCCTGCGAGGCGAAGTTCGCTCAGGTGGCCGAGGTTCTCGAAGCAGCACATTCGGTGACAATCCTCTGCCATGTGCAACCGGATGCAGACACGATCGGCAGCGGACTTGCACTCGGTCTCGTTCTCGAGCGTCGGGGAGTTTCGGTGCAGGTCGCGTTCAGTCGGCCGTCGGCGCTGCCCGAGTCGATGCGCGATTTCCCCGGTCTCCACTTGCTCGTGGCGCCCACTGATGTTCGGGAAAGTGTCGATGTACTGGTGACGGTGGATGTCGGCAGCGAGGGCCGCCTCGGTGAGTTGGCGAGTCGCCTCGGCGGCGCGAATCGCACGATCGTCCTTGATCACCATCGCTCCAATTCCGAATTCGGAAGTATCAACGTCGTCGACGAAGCCGCGGCTTCGACGACGGCGCTCATCGCACGATTCTTCGATGCGTGGGGAGTCGCGATCGATCGCGATATCGCGCACTGTCTCTATGCCGGACTGGTCACCGACACCGGCTCCTTCCGGTGGGGAGGTCCGCTTCCGCACGTGCTCGCCGCGCGTTTGCTGGCGACCGGCATCGACGGCGACGCGATTGCGCGAAAGCTGCTCGACACCCATCCGTTCGGGTGGTTGCCGATGCTGGCTTCGGTACTCGGGTCCGCGGTGCTGGTTCCGGAAGCCGCGGACGGCCGTGGGCTGGTGTACGCGGTGATCCGACGCAGTGACATCGGCGCTCTTCGCTCCGAGGAGATCGAGAGTGTCGTCGATATCGTGCGAACCACTTCGGAAGCCGAAGTTGCTGCGGTACTCAAGGAGTCGGTTTCCGGAAGCTGGTCGATCTCGTTGCGTGCAAAGTCGGCGATCGACGTGTCGGCGGTCGCTGAAAGTCTTGGTGGCGGCGGACATCGGCTGTCGGCCGGATACACGTCGACCAGTTCCAGCGACGAGATTGTTGCCGCGCTCGTCGCGGCACTCGGCTGAATCCGCGGCATTGAGCGAATCTGACGCCACCTCGGCGGGATCTTCGGCAGCTGATTTCGACGTCACTGGGCGACGAATCTTTTCCCTGGCGTTTCCGGCACTCGGTGTGCTGGCAGCCGAACCCCTCTATCTGTTGTTCGACATCGCCGTGGTCGGCCGACTCGGGGCGCTTCCGCTGGCCGGATTGGCAGTCGGTGGTCTGATCCTGTCGTTGGTGAGTACGCAGCTGACCTTCTTGTCGTACGGCACGACGGCGCGCGCCGCACGGCTGCACGGGGCGGGCCGCGAGCGCGACGCGGTGGGCGAGGGTGTTCAGGCGACCTGGCTGGCGGCCGCGATCGGCTTGGCCTTGGTCGTGATCGTGCAGGTGATCGCCGGCCCGCTGACTTCGGCGGTGGCCGGGACTCCCGACATCGCCGCGGCTGCGGAAAGTTGGCTCCGGATAGCGGTATTGGGTGTTCCACTCATCCTGGTGGCCCTGGCCGGCAACGGCTGGATGCGCGGGGTTCAGAACACGGTGCGACCGCTGCGGTTCGTCCTTGTCGGCCTGGGTATTTCGGCGGTGTTGTGTCCGATTCTGGTGCACGGCTTGCTCGGTGCTCCGCGTCTGGAACTCGAAGGATCAGCTGTGGCGAATCTGGTGGGCCAGAGTGTTTCGGGTGTGCTGTTCGCCTGGGCGCTCTTTCGTGAACCGGTTTCGGCTCGACCACATTTTGCGATCATGCGGGCGCAGATGCTGATGGGCCGTGACCTGATTCTGCGCAGCCTCGCATTCCAAGCGTGTTTCGTTTCCGCGGCTGCAGTGGCGTCGAGGTTCGGTGCGGCTGTAGTCGGTGCACACCAAGTCGTCCTCCAACTGTGGAACCTGGTTTCGCTCCTTCTCGATTCCTTGGCGATCGCAGCTCAGACGCTGATCGGAGCGGCGCTCGGCGGTGGATTCGCAGCCGCGGCGAAAAAGATGACCTGGCGGATCACCGCATGGTCGACGGTATTTGCCGTGGTGCTCGCGATCTTCTTCGCCGCCGGCCACTCCGTGATCCCCGGACTCTTCACGTCCGACGCCGAGGTGCTCGGTCAGATGTCGATCGCATGGTGGTTCTTCGTCGCGATCATGCCGGTGGCGGGAATCGTCTTCGCACTCGACGGTGTTCTACTCGGCGCCGGGGACGTGGTGTTTCTGCGCAACGCGACCATGCTGTGCGCAGTTCTCGGGTTTCTGCCCGCGATCTGGCTCTCTCTCGCCTACGACTGGGGGCTCGCCGGAATTTGGGCAGGGCTTACCGTGTTCGTAGTACTTCGGATGGTCGCGGTGTCGTGGCGAGCGTTTTCCGGCAAGTGGGCAGTGACAGGTCCGGCGACGGCGAAGCGCGGAAGTTCAACTGAGGAAGCAGAGGGATCGTGGCAGCAAAGCTGATGGCGGTGAGCGACATTCATGTCGGTCACAACGGCAACAAGCCGATGACGGAGGAACTGTTCCCGGATTCGCCTGACGACTGGCTCATTCTCGCCGGAGATGTTTCCGAGAAAACTGACGACATTCGGTGGGCGTTGAAGCTCCTTCGCAGCCGATTCGCAAAGGTCATCTGGATTCCGGGCAACCACGAACTGTGGACGACCGCCAAGGACCCGGTTCAGATTCACGGAGCGCCGCGGTACGAGTACCTGGTGAACATGTGCCGCGAACTCGACGTCATCACACCCGAGGACCCGTTCCCGGTGTGGGAGGGAGACGGGGGCCCGGTCACGGTCGTCCCGATGTTTCTTCTCTACGACTACTCCTTCCTGCCGGAAGGTGCGCGAGACAAGGAACACGGGCTCGAGATCGCGCGTGACAAGAACGTCGTCGCCACCGACGAGTTCCTACTCTCACCGCAGCCGTATGCGACGCGCGACGCGTGGTGCCGGGCGAGGATCGAGTACACCCAGGCGCGGTTGGATGCGCTTCCCGAAGGCACAAGAACCGTCCTCGTGAACCATTTCCCGATGGTCCGGCAGCCGACGGACGTACTCATGTATCCGGAGTTCGCACTGTGGTGCGGAACCACCGCGACCGCCGACTGGCACGTGAAGTACAACGCGGTGTGCTCGGTGTACGGGCACCTGCACATCCCTCGAACCACGTACTACGACGGCGTCCGCTTCGAGGAAGTCTCACTCGGATACCCGCGCGAGTGGCGTCGGCGTGGACTGCCGGAGAAGTTGTTGCGTCAGATTCTTCCCGTTCCGGAGTACCCGCCGGGAACGCTCAACAAGTGGGGTGGCCACTTCAAGGTCACGCCGGAGCAGGAAGCCGAAGTCGAGCGCATGCGCGCCGGACGCTGAGAGGTATCGCTACGTGATCGAACAGATTCTTCCCGGTGGAGTTGCGACGGCCGAGGCCTTCGTAGATCCGCCCGGTCTGGTTCCGCACCCCAGTGAGGAGGCGTTGATCGGCCGCGCGGTCGAGAAGCGTCGTCGTGAGTTCGTGACCACCCGGCACCTTGCGCGTCAGGCGATGGGCAAGCTCGGTGTTCCGTCTGCCGCTGTCATGCGCGGTGAGCGTGGTGCGCCGCTCTGGCCGCAGGGAGTGGTCGGGAGCCTCGCCCATTGCGACGGCTACCGCGGCGCTGTCCTGGCGTACTCCATGCAGGTCCGCTCACTCGGTATCGACGCCGAACCGCACGGCCCGCTGCCGGACGGGGTATTGCCCGCGGTCAGCATCGAGGCGGAACGAACGTGGTTGGACACTCAGGAAACCGGCGGTCCGGTGCACTGGGATCGAGTGCTCTTCTGCGCGAAGGAAGCCACGTACAAGGCGTGGTTTCCGCTCACCGGGCGCTGGTTGGGTTTCGAGGACGCCCACATCACGTTTGAGGCGGAGTCGGAAACGTCCGGCACTTTCAACTCGCGTCTGCTGGTCCCCGGTGAGGCGACGTCCGGTCCGCCGCTCACCTCTTTCGACGGCAGGTGGTTGGTGTCGGACGGACTCATCCTGACGGCAATTTCGGTGCAGTGAGCGCGACTGGCAGAATCGGCACACGTGTCAGCTCGTGAAAAGCCTTCCTCCGGTCTTGTCGGCGCCGGAATTCTGATTGTCGACAAAGAGGCGGGTATCACCAGCCACGACGTGGTCGCTCGGTGCCGCAAGTTGTTGAACACCCGCAAAGTGGGACATGCCGGGACGCTGGATCCCATGGCGACCGGCGTCCTTGTTCTCGGTGTGGAGCGTGCGACCAAGTTGCTCGGACTCCTGGCGCTGACCACCAAGGCGTATTCGGCGACCATTCGCCTCGGTGCAGCGACGGACACGGACGACGCCGAGGGTGAGGTCCTGACTTCCACAGACGCATCGCAAGTGACGGACGCGGAGATCGCGGCGATCGTGGCCACGCTGACCGGAGACATCAAGCAGATCCCGGCGAGCGTGAGTGCTATCAAGGTCGACGGTCAGCGCGCACACGCGCTGGTGCGAGCCGGAGAAACCGTCGAACTCGCGCCTCGCTCGGTAACGGTGTCGACTTTCGAGGTTCTGGCGCGGCGAGATGTCCCGGGAGGATTCGTCGATCTGGACGTCGACGTGGAGTGCTCGTCCGGTACGTACATCCGCTCGCTCGCCCGCGACCTCGGTCGTGAATTGGGCGTCGGCGGTCATTTGACGGCACTGCGCCGCACCCGCGTCGGGCCGTTCACTCTCGAACATGCGCGCACGCTCGAAGATCTCGCGGAACAGCCGGGTGTGAGCCTCGACATCGATCAGGCCGCGCAGACGGCTTTTCCGCATCGGCAGATCACGGCGGAGGAAGCCGAGGCGATCAGCCAGGGGCGCTGGCTCGAGCCGATCGGGATGAAGGGGATCTGTGCGGCGATCGATCCCACCGGTCACACGATTGCGCTTCTGCAGGAGAAGGGTCGACGCGCCAGTTCGGTGATGGTCGTGCGACCGGCGACGCTTCGCGGGTGATCGTCCGCGAGCGTGTCGACGGCGACCTCGACGGTTGCGTCGATGCGCTGGCACAGGTCCACGAGTGCGACGGATATCCGAACACGTGGCCGCAGAACCCGCACCGCTGGCTCAGTTCGCCCACGGTGGTGAAGGCGTGGGTCGGTGAGAGTGACGGTCGTGTTGTCGGTCATGTGGCCGTCGACAGCGAGGTCGCAGGTGTGCCCACAACCGCGGGATCGACAGCCGTGTCGCGATTGTTCGTTCATCCTGGCTCACGTGGACACGGCCTCAGCGATGCGCTACTCGATGCTGTGACGGATTTCGCAGCCGAGAGTCGGTTGGAACTGGTGCTCGCCGTCGTCGACGACGCTCTGCCGGCGATCGCACTGTACGAGCGTCGAGGGTGGGTGTACGTCGACGAGAGGCTCGCCGACTGGACCCGGACCGACGGCGTCCGGCCCGTGGAACGCCGATACCGACTGCCGCTTTGACTACCTCGGCTAGACGAGCCAAATTGCTTGAGCGACTGGACTTCCCAAGTCGATGGTGTCGGGGCTGTCGCCGAGTCGAACGGACACTGTCCCGGCGAAATCGCGGCGCTCCTCGACGGTGATCTCGACATCGAGACTGACGCCGACGGAATCGAAGTACCGGAGCATTTCGGGATCGGAATCGGAGATCCGGGCAACGCGGCCCCGCTCACCGTTGGCGAAGTCGCTGAGCTGGCGGGCCGGGGGAGTCGGCACCGAACCGTCGGTGGCGGGAATGGGATCACCGTGCGGGTCACGTTCGGGGAAGCCCAGTTTGGCGTCCATCCGCGAGATCATCAGATCGGAAACGGCGTGTTCGAGGACTTCGGCCTCGTCGTGGACTTCGTCCCAGCCGTATCCGAGTTCCTGAACCAGATAGGTCTCGATCAACCGGTGGCGCCGGACCATGGAGACGGCGGCGGCGCGGCCGCTGTCGGTCAGGGCGATGGATCCGTAGCGGGCGTGATCGACCAGGCCCTGGTCCGAGAGTTTGCGGATCGCCTCGGACACCGTCGAGGCCGAGACGCTCATTTTCTCGGACAGGAGCTTGGTGGAAACCCGCTCGTGGGACCACTCCTGGATAGTCCAGATGACCTTGAGGTAGTCCTGGGCCACCGACGAGAGTGCGAGCGTGTCGATTGCCGCGTCCTGCGCCGAAGTGCTGTCGCCATCCGACGTCGATGATGCTTCCGAGGTTCCGGTCTTGTGAGCTGCCACAACGCTTAGCTTAGGCTACGAAATCCGGAACTTCCGTACGTGAGCGGCAGCACAGCGGTGATTCGCTGGGCGGGTCCGAACGTGACCCGCCGCCGGTGGACCCGTAGGCTGCCAATCGTGCTGAGATGGCGTGGTCTCGACGAAGTTCCGGCCGATTGGGGTCGTTGTGTGCTCACTATCGGTGTGTTCGATGGTGTGCATCGTGGGCATGCCCAATTGATAGCGAGAGCGGTTACCGCTGCCCGCAAACGTGGTGTTCCGAGCGTGTTGATGACGTTCGACCCGCATCCTATGGAGGTTGTGCGACCGGGTAGTCATCCAGCCCAGTTGACGACGCTGCAACGGCGTGCGGAATTGGCTCAGGATCTGGGCATCGACGTGTTCTGCGTGATGCCGTTCACCGCTGATTTCATGAAGCTGACGCCGGAGCGCTACGTCCACGAGATTCTCGTCGAACGTCTACATGTCGCCGAGGTCGTGGTGGGGGACAACTTCACCTTCGGCAAGAAGGCGCTCGGCAATGTCGATCTTCTTCGTGAAATGGGCGCTCGCTTCGGCTTTGCCGTCGACGGCGTCCAGCTGCTCGCCGAGCATGCGGTGACGTTCTCGTCGACCTACATCCGCTCGTGCGTCGACGCAGGCGACATGGAAGCGGCTACCGAAGCTCTGGGCCGTCCACATCGTGTCGAAGGTGTGGTCGTCCACGGTGACAAGCGTGGACGCGAGTTGGGGTTCCCGACGGCCAACGTTGCACCGCCGATGTTTTCGGCGATTCCGGCCGACGGCGTGTACGCGGCGTGGTTCACGGTGCTCGGTGCCGGCGAGGAACTCGGAACCGTCGTTCCCGGTCGCCGATACCAAGCCGCGGTGTCTGTGGGTACCAATCCGACCTTCTCGGGCCGGACCCGAACCGTGGAGGCATACGTTCTCGACACCGAAGCAGACCTGTACGGACAACACGTCGCGGTCGACCTGGTTTCGCGGATTCGCGGTATGGAGAAGTTCGACTCGATCGAGTCGCTCATCACGGCGATGAACCGAGATGTCGAACGCGCACGCCGGATTCTGAGTGAGGATGCAGAACGCAGCGTCGGTTGAGCTGCTCCTGTGTCAGTGGCGGCCGCCACATTCGCTCCAGGTGGGCGAAAGCGCCTCATTGCTGCTGGTAGGATCTTCTCTCGGTGCGTGCTGCGGTTTGCGGTGGCCGCACCGATCTAGTTCCTTTCACGCAAACGTCATCACAGGAGTGAATCAAGTGGCATTGACCACGGAAGAAAAGAAGGTCGTTCTCGGCGAGTACGGCTTGCACGAGACCGACACGGGATCGCCTGAAGCTCAGGTGGCAATGCTCACCAAGCGCATCACCGATCTCACCGAGCACCTCAAGACCCACAAGCATGACCACCACTCGCGTCGTGGACTGCTCTTGATGGTCGGTCGCCGTCGTCGTCTGCTGAAGTACGTGGCAAAGACTGACGTCGCTCGCTACCGCACGCTCATCGAGCGTCTCGGCCTGCGTCGCTAGATTTTTCTCACGACGCTGATCGAAAGCAACACGGCATGCTTCGGTTTGCCGAACACTCCGTCAGCCGGCGAAGCCACGCATATACTGGGCTTCGCTGGCTTTCGGCGTTAGCTGCCGCAAGGCAGTTTCCGCTGTCGGCGCTATGCACAGTTGTCCAGGCGCAGTTGTCTAGGCGCAGTTGTGCAGTGCGCAGCCAGCACACCGTATGCACCAGAGAACGTGGTGTCGGTTGTCGGTAGTGGTTCTCCGGACCGGGCAAGTGCCCGAAAGCTCCGGCGGACTTCGATCGACGGCCGCCCGAACGTCGTGACGTCCCGAAGCAGAAATCGCTCGCATCGCAAGGAGCGTCTGCAATTCAAGAGGGGGACGTCCCTCGGTGCGCAGTTTCCACCAGGAGGGTGGAAACGCCCGCGCGGGTACGGCGAAGACGAGAGGGAAGTGAAGAGAAAAGAATGACAGAGAATTCCGTAGTAGAGGTCGACGAAGGCGTGTTCGAATCCACCGCCGTGATCGACAACGGGTCCTTCGGTACCCGCACCATCCGTTTCGAGACCGGACGCCTTGCTCAGCAGGCCGCCGGCGCCGTCGTTGCTTACCTGGACGACGAGACCATGCTGCTGTCCGCCACGAGCGCCAGCAAGCACCCCAAGGAGCACTTCGACTTCTTCCCCCTGACGGTGGACGTCGAAGAGCGCATGTACGCAGCGGGCCGCATCCCCGGTTCGTTCTTCCGTCGTGAGGGACGCCCCTCCACCGACGCGATCCTGACCTGCCGCCTCATCGACCGGCCGCTGCGTCCGTCGTTCGTCGACGGTCTCCGTAACGAGATCCAGGTCGTCGTCACGGTCATGAGCCTCAACCCGCAGGATCTGTACGACGTCGTGGCTATCAACGCCGCTTCCGCGTCGACGCAGATCGCGGGCCTGCCGTTCTCCGGCCCCGTCGGTGGCGTGCGTGTTGCACTCATCGTCTCCGAGGACAACAAGGCCGGCCAGTGGGTTGCATTCCCGACGGTCGATCAGCTCGAGAACGCTGTCTTCGACATGGTCGTCGCCGGCCGCGTCGTGTCCGGCAGCGGTGACAACGCCGACGTCGCGATCATGATGGTCGAGGCCGAGGCCACCGACAACGTCATCGCGAAGATCGCCGACGGCGCTCAGGCACCGACCGAGGCCATCGTCGCCGAAGGCCTCGAGGCCGCCAAGCCGTTCATCGCACGTCTGTGCGCTGCACAGGCAGCACTGGCATCCAAGGCTGCAAAGCCCACGGGTGACTACCCGGTCTTCCCGGCGTACCAGGACGACGTTTTTGCTGCCGTCGAGGCCGCTGCGTCCGAAAAGCTCAATGCCGCACTGACAATCGCCGGCAAGCAGGAACGCGACGACAAGACCGACGAGGTCAAGGTCGAGGTTCTCGAGCAGGTTGCACCGAACTTCGAAGGCCGCGAAAAGGAACTGGGAGCAGCGTTCCGCTCGCTCACCAAGAAGCTGGTTCGCCAGCGCATCCTGCGCGATCAGTTCCGCATCGACGGCCGCGGCGTCACGGACATCCGTTCGCTGTCCGCCGAGGTCGCGATCATCCCGCGCGCACACGGCTCCGCACTGTTCGAGCGTGGCGAGACCCAGATCCTGGGTGTGACCACTCTCGACATGGTCAAGATGGCTCAGCAGGTCGACTCGCTCGGTCCCGAGACCACCAAGCGCTACATGCATCATTACAACTTCCCGCCGTACTCCACCGGTGAGACGGGCCGCGTCGGTTCGCCGAAGCGTCGCGAAATCGGTCACGGTGCACTCGCCGAGCGCGCTCTCATGCCGGTTCTGCCCAGCGTCGAAGAGTTCCCTTACGCGATTCGCCAGGTCTCCGAGGCGCTGAGCTCCAACGGTTCCACCTCGATGGGCTCGGTGTGCGCGTCCACGCTCGCACTGCTCAACGCCGGTGTGCCGCTTCGCGCTCCGGTTGCCGGTATCGCCATGGGTCTGGTTTCCGACCAGGTCGACGGCGAAACCCGCTACGTCGCGCTGACCGACATCCTCGGCGCCGAAGACGCCTTCGGCGACATGGACTTCAAGGTCGCAGGTACCAAGGACTTCGTCACGGCCCTGCAGCTGGACACGAAGCTCGACGGCATCCCGTCGCAGGTCCTCGCCGGTGCACTCTCGCAGGCGAAGGACGCACGGACCACGATCCTCGAGGTCATGGCGGAAGCCATCGACACCCCGGACGAGATGAGCCCGTTCGCTCCCCGCGTGACGGCCATCAAGGTCCCCGTCGACAAGATCGGTGAGGTCATCGGCCCCAAGGGCAAGATGATCAACTCCATCACCGAGCAGACCGGTGCCAACATCTCCATCGAAGACGACGGCACCGTGTTCGTCGGCGCCACCGATGGACCGTCTGCACAGGCCGCGATCGACATGATCAACGCCATTGCCAACCCGCAGCTCCCCAAGGTCGGCGAGCGGTTCCTGGGCACGGTCGTCAAGACCACCGCCTTCGGTGCCTTCGTTTCGCTCCTGCCGGGACGCGACGGACTGGTGCACATCTCGAAGCTGGGCAGCGGTAAGCGCATTGCCAAGGTCGAAGACGTGGTCAACGTCGGATCCAAGATCCGCGTCGAGATCGCCGACATCGATGCACGTGGCAAGATCTCGCTGATCCCGGTCGAAGAGGGCAACGACGAGGCTGCCGCTCCGGCCGCCGACGAGGCTGCTTCCGAGTAGATCTCACTTCGTACTCTGATGCGGCCCCGCGCGGATTTCCGTGCGGGGCCGCATCTGTACTGTCTGTAGACACAGAGCCTGTAGATACCTGATTGACCACTTGCACCGAGGACTGCTGAACCTTTTCATGGCAAAGACCACTCCCAACACCACGCGCAGCCGCAGCGCTGTGCTGAAATCGCCGATCGATGCGACTCCCGAATCCGGAGTACAGCGCACGGTCCTTCCCGGCGGCCTGCGCGTCGTCACCGAGTTCATTCCCGGTGTGCGTTCCGCCTCCGTCGGTGTGTGGGTCGGAGTCGGCTCGCGCGACGAGCAGCCGAGTGTGGCCGGTGCCGCGCATTTTCTCGAGCACCTGCTGTTCAAGTCGACGCCGTCACGGACGGCGTTGGACATCGCGCAGGTCATGGATGGTGTGGGCGGCGAACTCAATGCATTCACGTCGAAGGAACACACCTGTTTCTACGCGCACGTGATCGACGACGACCTTCCGATGGCGGTTGACCTTGTCGCCGACGTCGTGCTGCGAGGGCGTTGCAGAACCGCGGACGTCGACGTCGAGCGGCAAGTAGTGCTCGAAGAGATCGCGATGCGTGACGACGATCCGGAAGACTTGCTCGGCGACGCGTTCCTGACCGCGTTGTTCGGCGATCATCCTGTCGGCCGTCCGATCATCGGTAGCGTCGAATCGATCGAGTCGATGTCGCGCAATCAGTTGCATTCCTTCCATGTTCGGCGTTACACACCGCAGCGGATGGTGCTGGCCGTAGCGGGAAACGTCGACCACAAGCAGGTTGTGACGCTCGCTCGCCGTGCATTTGCCGGACATCTCGAGCGCGGGGTCAAGCCGGCGCCGCGGCGCGAAGGCACTCTGCGGTTGCGCACGATGCCTGAACTGAGCTTGACCCACCGCGACAGCGAGCAGGTCCACCTTGCGCTCGGGGTACGCGCGTTCGGCCGGCACGAGGGCCATCGCTGGGCGCTGTCGGTGCTCAACGCCGCAGTGGGCGGTGGGCTGAGTTCTCGTCTGTTCCAAGAGATTCGGGAGAAGCGCGGGCTTGCGTACTCCGTCTATTCGGGCGTCGACACCTTCGCGGACACCGGAGCGTTCTCCGTGTATGCAGGTTGCCAGCCGGAGAACCTCGGGGAGGTTGCCACGGTGATCCGCGAGGTACTCGCGAACGTGGCGACGGACGGAATCACCGATGCCGAGATCGCCCGCGCCAAGGGATCGCTGCGCGGCGGATTGGTTCTGGCACTGGAAGATTCAGGCTCACGCATGAACCGTATCGGTCGCAGTGAACTGAACTACGGCAACCATCGCAGTGTTGCGCAGACGCTCGCGACCATCGACGCAGTCACCTCCGAAGAGGTGCTCGAGGTGGCGCAGGTGCTCTTGACGAGGCCGTTTGCAGCCGCCGTCGTGGGTCCGTACAAGCGGGTTCGTGACCTCCCCGCGTCGGTACGCGGGATCGTGGGCAAGTAGTTCGAACTATCGAAATCGGGGTGTGCAGTTGAAGATCCGTGGTGCAGTGCTCGAAGAGATCGGCCGGAAGCGTCCCTTCGCAGAGTCGACTCCGATTTCGATTTCGGAACTCGACCTCGAATCCCCGGGCCCGGGTGAGATCCTGGTCAAGATCGAAGCTGCCGGGCTTTGTCACTCCGACCTCTCCGTGGTCGACGGGAATCGGGTACGACCCGTGCCGATGTTGTTGGGCCATGAGGCGGCAGGTCGAATCATCGAACTCGGCGACGGAGTTGATTCGTTGTCGGTGGGCACCCGCGTCGTGATGACTTTTCTTCCACGGTGCGGTGAATGTGCGGGATGCGCCACTGACGGCCGGATGCCTTGCACGGTGGGTAGCGCTGCCAACAACGACGGCAGTTTGCTCGGTGGCGCGCAACGACTGCGGCGCTCCGGCGAGAACGTCAAACATCATCTCGGTGTTTCGGGTTTCGCGACGCATGCTGTGGTCAACGCCAAGTCGGTTGTTCCCGTCGACGACGACATCCCGGCCGAAATTGCAGCCGTACTCGGTTGCGCGGTGTTGACCGGTGGGGGAGCGCTCCTCAACGCGGCGAAGCCTCGCCCGGCAGACACCGTGATGGTGGTCGGCTTGGGTGGCGTCGGGATGGCCGCAATCCTGACGGCGAGGGCACTCGGGGTCGAGAACGTCATCGGCGTCGACGCACTGGAGTCCAAGCTGGCTCAGGCGCTGGAACTGGGCGCGACCGAGGTCTTCACACCGTCCGGCCTGTCCGAGAGTGGCGTTCGCGCAGACATCGTCGTCGAGGCCGCGGGAAATTCTCGGGCCTTCGAGACAGCGGTGGCTGCGACGGCAGCGGGTGGCACGACCGTCACGGTCGGGTTGCCGGCGCCTGACGCGCGCTCGTCGATCTCACCTCTCGGACTGGTCGCCGAAGCGCGGACCATTATCGGCAGCTACCTGGGATCTGCGGTCCCGTCCCGCGACATCCCGATCTACGCGCAGTTGTGGCGCGACGGGAAGCTGCCGGTCGAGAAGCTCATTTCCTCGCGAATCGAATTGGCCGACATCAATTCGGGTATGGACGAACTCGCCGACGGAAAAGCAATCCGACAGGTCATTATCTTCGACGCGGAGTAGGTGCACGTCGGTGTTATGCAGCGGAAATGAGGCGTTTGCGCTCCCGATTCCCTCCCGAGTCGCCACGGAAAATCGTTACCCGTTGTAACGCTCCTCTCGTACTGGACGACTACTCGAATGACGTTGCGTGACGCCCCGGGGGTCGGTCGTACGTTTTCCAAAAGCTGATTGGGGAGAAGATATGCCGGTTCGTGGGTTCTTTTCGCGACATCGAATACTGGCGGGTGCAGTAGCGCCCGCAGCGCTCGGCGTGGCCGCACTGGTCGCGGTTGCGGTCGCTGTGGACTCTCCGGAGTCACGCACGATCGAGACACAATTGACGTCGTCGGTCACCGAGTGTCACGACATGGTCAGCATCGCGGTTGCCGGTCGACACGACACACCGGACGCTTCGACGGTGAAGATGTTGCTGGGAGCCGACGGGAAGCCGCTGCCGGCCGCCCTGTCCGGTGACTACAAGAGTGAACGCGTCGACCAGGTGATCAACCCGGCAGGCTCCGTCAACGCGAACAAGCCCGGCTCGTACGCGGCTGTGTATATCGCGTACCCGGCCAACATGGCGTCCTACGAGGATGCCGTCGCTGCCGGCGCTGCAAATACGCAGTCCGTGATGAGTGCCATCGCCAAGGAATGCCCGAAGACTCAGTTCTCGATCGTCGGGTACAGCGAAGGCGCCGATGTGGTGCGTCGCGTCGCGATGGACATCGGTACGCAGGAGAACAACGAGTTCGGGGTCGACCCGGACAAGGTTGTCGGTGTGGTCATGCTGGCGGATGCAGGCCGTGAAGCGGGCGACGGTACGTTCCTCGGTGCCAAGAATCCGTTCACGAACCCGGATAACTTCAATACGAAGTACCAGAACGGCACCTCCGCGACACCTGGCGAAGGTGTACTCCCCGGCACTGCCGGAGGTTTCGGCAAGCTGAACGGCAAGGTCGCGTCCTTCTGCTCGGACGGTGACTTCACCTGCTCGGCTCCCAGCAACATCTCTCTGTTGATCTTGGCGGCAAATGTCGGTCGGCAGTTGAACATCGACCAACTCGAAGCGCAGGGTCTGAACCCGGCCACCGGTCAGGACGTCGCGGTGGTGTTCGGCCAGATCGTCTTCGAGGCGTTCGCAGACATTTCGTCCAATCCCAACTGGATGCAGAGTGACGAGACATTCCTTCAGGTGATGCTCAAGGTCTCGGATCCGGAGTACAAGCCCGGAAAAACACCCGCGCCGGCGCCGGTAGCCGAGGGCGAGACGGTGTCCACCGACAAGGTGTCTCCGCTGGCATATCTGCCGCAGAAGCTTTTCAAGGAGATCGTCGGTCTGATTGCTACCAACCAGAACACGATTCCCGTGATCTTGAGCGACCCCTACCAGCAGACACTCGCTCCAGACGTCGGACACCACTTCGATTACTGGCGAGATGCGGATGCGGCCAACGGCAAGCCGTTGACTTCAGCTGAGTACGCAGCGGCCTGGCTCACCTACCTCGCCCAGCAGGCGAAGGAAGGAAAGCCCGTCGACACAACTGCGAAGCCGACCCCGGAACAGATCAGTGCTGCTGTCGATGCCTACATGGCTGACGGCAATGCTGAGGGCGACGCCGCGGTGGCTGAAGGCACCGGAACCGGTCAGGCACCGGCCGGGACCACTGGCTCCACGGGATCTGCTGGAGCGCCCGCAACCACGTCACAGGTGCCTGCGGCAGGATCGGCGTCGGTCACATCGGGAGCGGTTGCCACTCCGACGGGTTCGGCGGCAGTGACGCCGACGTCGACAGTTCCGACCACACCGGTAGCGGGAACGGATGCAACGACGGCCCCCCCGACTACGACAGTGACGTCGACGACCACGACGACGAAGGTGCCGGTTCCGAACCCGTAATCCTTCTCGCCGGCGTTCGTCACACGAATAACGCTGTCACAGGCTGCGATCCGCAATTAGTTGCGGATCGCAGCCTGTTTTCGTGTACGGGTTACGCACAACGACCGTTGGTGCTTATCGTGGAAGGGAGGTTTCCGGATCACGAATCGTGGGTTTCACCGTGCACGAGCTGTCCATTGCGCAGAGTGTGGTCGAAGCCGTGTGTGAGCGTGCCGGCGAGCGACGAGTATCGAGCGTGCGGCTTGAAGTAGGGCAACTCTGCGCGGTGGTTCCACACTCTCTGCTGTTCTGCTTCGACGTCGTCACCGCGGGTACTCACGCCGAAGGTGCCAGCTTGCACATCGATGAGATTGCAACCAGCGCGCGATGCAAAAGCTGCGGCGTGATGTTCTCGCCGCCCGACATGTTCTTGCTGTGTGAATGCGGCAGTGCTGATGTCGAGGTGCTTGCCGGCCGAGAGTTACGGATCCTGTCGATGGAAGTGAGCTGAGCATGTGCGCGACGTGTGGGTGCGGGGACACCACAGGACCTCGGGTGTCGGTTGTCGCAGACGGAGAACACGAGCAGGAACACGACGATCATGGGCACGGTCACGAGCATGACCATGAGCACGGCCACCCCGACCACACCGTGATTCTCGAGCAGCAGGTGCTCGCCAAGAACGACGGCATTGCGGTTCACAATCGTCAGTGGATGCGGAACCGCCGAATCACGGCGCTCAACATCATGAGTTCCCCCGGCGCGGGGAAGACGACATTGCTGGCGCGAACTATCCGGGAGCTCGGATGTCAGCGACCGATAGCCGTGATCGAAGGTGACCAGGAAACCCGGCTCGACGCCGAGCGGATCCGAGAGACCGGCGCGTCGGTGGTGCAGGTGAATACCGGGGCCGGATGTCACCTCGATGCCGCGATGATCGACCGCGCACTGCGCGCCTTGGATCCCGCTGAAGAATCGCTGCTTCTGATCGAAAACGTCGGAAACCTGGTGTGCCCCGCGCTCTTCGACCTCGGCGAGGAAGGCAAGGTTGTCCTAATTTCTACGCCGGAGGGGGCAGACAAACCGAAAAAGTACCCACACATCTTCGCTGTCGCGGACCTCGTGGTGATCAACAAGATCGACTTGCTCCCGTACGTCGAGTTCGACGTCGATGCCTGCGTCGAGCAGGCGAGAATACTCAATCCTGCTGTGCGCGTTGTTGTTCTGTCTGCCACGACAGGTGAGGGCATGGACGAGTGGTACGAGTGGATCGGTAGTCGTTCGGCGATTTCTCCGGTGGCCGTTGACAACTGATCTGCTCGGGTAGTTAATGAAATGAGTGGGTGCCACGCAAGTGGGCCGAGGTTCGACTCCGGTGGCGTCAGCGTTTCGGTGCCGCGGCAATTCGAGGCCACAGAGTCTTGAGGCCATAGCGTGTCAGGCCAGTCGCGGCGCTGAGAGTCAAGGCGCAAGTGCACCCGTGAAAGCGGCTGACATGGACACACAAAAATCGACTGCTGGCACCACGGCGGAACCTGCCTCCGAAAGCGCAGCTACCCCCGCAAGCGCAGCGGCCAAAGCGGAAGAAACTCTGATCCACGTGCTGTGGATCAATGCCGGTCTCAGTTGCGACGGAGATTCGGTGGCGCTCACTGCAGCCACGCAACCCAGTATCGAGGAGATCGCGCTCGGCGCCTTGCCCGGCCTGCCGCAGGTAGCGGTTCATTGGCCGCTCATCGACTTCGAATGCGGACCGCAGGGTGGCGCTGACGATTTCCTGGAGTGGTTTTGGAAAGCCGACCGCGGAGAACTGGAACCCTTTGTTCTTGTCGTCGAAGGATCGATACCGAACGAGAAACTTCACGACGAGGGGTATTGGTGCGGCTTCGGGAACAATCGCGAAACCGGCCAACCGGTCACCACGAGCGAATGGCTCGACAAGCTGGCACCGAAAGCCACTGCGGTAGTTGCGGTCGGTACGTGCGCGACCTACGGCGGCATACATGCGATGGCCGGCAATCCGACCGGTGCGATGGGCGTGCCGGACTATCTCGGGTGGACCTGGAAATCGAAGGCGGGCATCCCGATCGTCTGCGTTCCCGGGTGTCCCATTCAGCCGGACAACCTCTCCGAGACCCTGACCTACCTTCTGTACATGGCCACTGATCAGGCGCCGATGATTCCCTTGGACGAATCCCTGCGCCCGCAGTGGCTTTTCGGTGCCACCGTACACGAGGGCTGTGACCGTGGTGGGTACTACGAGCAGGGTGAGTTCGCGACGGAGTACGGGTCACCGAAGTGCATCGTCAAACTCGGATGTTGGGGACCGGTCGTGAAATGCAATGTCCCCAAACGTGGTTGGATCAACGGAGTCGGCGGGTGTCCTAATGTCGGCGGGATCTGCATCGGGTGCACGATGCCGGGATTCCCCGACAAGTTCATGCCGTTCATGGATGAACCACCTGGCGGCAAACTCTCCACCAATGCGGTGGGAATGTACGGGTCCGTGATCCACAGTCTCCGCCGGATCACCGGAAACACGTTGGACAAGGAACCGCACTGGCGCGAGCGCGGGTCGAAATTACTCACCGGTGCGACGCGTACGTGGTGACCGACCGGATACATTCAAATCAGTTCGTGAGCAACGTCTCTGGGAGGCACTGCAATGACGGCCATCGTTCCCGAACCCACCTCGACTGCGGACCGCGACGGTCTTGTCGAGATGGCGTGGGACCCCATCACCCGAATCGTCGGCAGTCTGGGCATCTACACCAAGATCGACTTCGCCAATCGCGAAGTGGTGGAGTGCCACAGCACGTCGTCGATCTTTCGCGGGTATTCCCTGTTCATGAAGGGGAAGGACCCGCGCGACGCGCATTTCATCACCAGTCGTATCTGCGGCATCTGCGGTGACAATCACGCCACATGCTCGTGCTACGCACAGAACATGGCGTACGGCGTCAAGCCGCCGCATCTGGGCGAGTGGATCGTCAATCTCGGCGAGGCCGCCGAGTACATGTTCGACCATAACATCTTTCAAGAGAATCTTGTCGCCGTCGACTACTGCGAGAAGATGGTCTCCGAGACGAATCCCGGTGTGCTGGCGCAGGCAGAGAACACGCGCTGCCCGCACGAGGAGCAGCACGGGTATCGCACGATCGCGGACATCATGCGGACTCTCAATCCGTTCACGGGTGAGTTCTATCGCGAAGCGTTGCAAGTCTCGCGTTCGACTCGCGAAATGTTCTGCTTGATGGAGGGCAGGCACGTTCACCCGTCGACGCTCTATCCCGGCGGCGTCGGCACCGTCGCGACGATCGAACTGATGACGGACTACATGTCGCGGCTGATGCGGTACGTCGAATTCATGAAGAAGGTCGTGCCGATGCACGACGACCTGTTCGACTTCTTCTACCAGGCGATGCCTGGTTACGAAAAGGTTGGCCTGCGGCGGACCCTGCTGGGTTGTTGGGGATCGTTCCAAGACCCCGAGTACTGCAATTTCTCCTACAAGGACATGACCGACTGGGGCCGGAAGATGTTTGTCACTCCCGGTGTGGTTGTCGACGGAAAGTTGGTCACCACGGATCTGGTGGACATCAACCTCGGTATCCGAATCATGCTGGGCTCCTCGTATTACGAGGACTGGAGTGATCAGGAGATGTTCGTCAAAACCGATCCGCTGGGTAACCCGGTCGATCGCAGGCACCCGTGGAATCAGCACACCAACCCTCACCCGCAGAAGCGGAACCTCGAGGACAAGTACAGCTGGGTCATGTCACCGCGATGGTTCGACGGAAAAGACAACCTTGCTCTGGATACGGGCGGGGGAGCATTGGCTCGCCTGTGGAGCACCGCTCTGGCCGGCCTGGTCGACATCGGATACCTGGAGTCGACCGGACACAGTGTGAAGATCAATCTTCCGAAAACAGCACTGAAGGCTCCTGTCTCGCTCGAGTGGAAGATTCCCGAACATGGCAGCAATACCCTCGAAAGAAACCGCGCGCGAACGTATTTCCAGGCATACGCAGCCGCGGCTGCCCTTCATTTCGCTGAGAAGGCGCTTGTCGAGATCCGGGCCGGCCGGACCAAGACGTGGGAGTCGTTCGAGGTCCCGGACGAGGGTATCGGTTGCGGATTCACCGAAGCCGTCCGCGGAGTTCTCTCACATCACATGGTGATTCGTGACGGAAAAATCGCGAACTATCACCCGTACCCACCGACACCGTGGAATGCGAGCCCGCGCGACAGCTACGGAACCCCCGGTCCGTACGAGGATGCCGTGCAGGGTCAGCCGATCTTCGAGGAGAACGATCGAGACCACTTCAAGGGCATCGACATCATGCGGACCGTGCGTAGTTTCGATCCCTGCCTGCCGTGTGGTGTTCACATGTATCTCGGCGGTGGCAAGACTCTGGAGAAGTTGCACTCTCCGACGCAGTCCGTGACCGGGGAGTGATCGATGGAGCAATCGGCCGACTACTGGCGCGGAGCAGGTGAGCGCATCGAGACGTTGTTGCAGGCCAATGCCGGCGCAGGCCCGGTGGCGAGAGATCGCGCCGAGCAACTGGTGCGTGAAGTCGTGCAGTTGTACGGCGCAGCACTCGAACGCACCGTCGCTCTGGCAGATCCGGCCACGATGGATGCGATGGTTCGCGACGATCTGGTGTCCAGCCTGCTACTGGTGCACGGACTTCACCCGCACGACGTGGAGACCCGCGTCCGCACTGCGCTCGACAGCGTGCGTCCGTACCTCGGTTCGCACGGAGGCGACGTCGAACTGATCGAGGTGGCGGACGGCGTAGTGCGACTACGGCTTCTCGGAAGCTGTAACAGTTGCCCTTCGTCCTCGGTGACCCTCGAAACCGCGGTCCAGGACGCGGTGCAGGCGGCGGCACCCGAGACCACCGGAATCGACGTCGAAACACCGGATTCGCATGAGCTGAAGTCGGGTGTGATTTCGGTCGAGTCCCTGTTCTCGCACGTTCACGCCGACGGGGGAGGTACGCACTGGGTGGAGGTCCCCGAATTCGCCGAAGTCGAGGTGGGAGAGGTCGCGGGCTTCCGCGTGTCGGGCACCGATCTGTTGGTCTGCCGCTCCGGTGACGATCTGTACGCGTATCGCGACCGTTGCCCGGTGTGTGAGCACTCGATGGCGGGGGCTGTGCTCGAACGCATGATGGGCCGTCCTGCCCGAGACGCCGCTGTCCTCACCTGTCCGACGTGCTCTGCCCACTTCAGTGTGTACGGGGCGGGAGCGCGGGTGGGCACCGGCTCCGAGCACCTGGCGCCTGTGCCGGTGCTGATTCGCGACGGAGTGCTCTCGGTCGCGCTTGCTGACGATTCTGTGATACCGGTGACCTAGCCGTGAACGCAGCCCGGTCATGAAAGTCACTGTGGGAGAGGTGCTCACACGAATCGCCTCGTCGCGTGTCGTTCCGACCGGACCGAGGTGTGAGATGTGTGCGGCGGGCATAGGCGACGAACACCAGCACGTCGTGGACGTACAGGTCCGGAGCCTGATGTGCGTGTGCCGACCCTGCTATCTACTCTTTGCACCGGTCGACGCGGACCTTCGATACAAAGCGGTTCCCGATCGGTACCTCGAGTTTCCGGACTTCGACCTCGGCCCTGGCCGGTGGGAGTCTCTGGAAATCCCCGTCGGCCTGGCATTCTTCTTCCGCAACTCACTCCTCGACAAGTACATAGTCCTCTATCCGGGACCGGCCGGAGCTACCGAATCCGAGTTGCCCATCGACTCGTTCGAGACTGTGCTCGAGGAGAATCCGGGGCTCGCGCAGATGCGGGCCGACGTCGAGGCGTTGATCGTGTCGGTGCCCACGTCAGGACAATCGCCGAGATGCTTCGTTGTTCCCATCGACGCCTGTTACGAACTGGTGGGACGATTGCGCACCGTGTGGCGCGGATTCGACGGTGGCCAGGATGCCGCACGCGCAGTGGACGAGTTCTTCGGGCGCGTCGAGGCGCGAAGCAGGTCGGCATGACTGTTCTCGACTTCTCGATCGACAACATGGAGGTGGAACCGTACGCGGTTACGCCGAATCTGACGGTGAGATTGAGAATGTCGGAATCCACCGGCACGACCGTCCGTGCGGTGGCTCTGCGCGCGCAGGTACGAATCGAACCACACCGCCGACCGTACTCCGACGCCGAAGGCGAAGGTCTGCGCGATCTCTTCGGTCCGCGGGAGCGTTGGTCGAGTACGCTGCGCACCTTCCTGTGGATGGAATGTTCCACGGTCGTTCAAGGATTCACCGGAACAACGGTCGCGGCCTTGCCCATGGCGTGTACGTACGACTTCTCGGTGACGGCGTCGAAGTACATGCACGCACTCGGAGACGGAACGATTCCGATCGTGGTTCTACTGAGCGGCACGGTATTCACCGACGGACCGCGTGGTTTCTCCGTGCAGCAGATCCCGTGGGACAGATCTGCTGCCTACGAATTGCCGGTCGACGTGTGGAAACAGCTGATGGCTGCGCATTATCCGGCGTCTGGTTGGGTACGCCTCGACCATGAGACGATTGCCGATCTCGTGCGGTTCAAGGCAGCGCACGGCCTCACGGACCTCGATTCAGCCGTGCGGCAGTTGCTGACGGCGAGCCAGGTGCCGCGATGACTCGAACGGGGATGGATCACGACGTTCGGGCCGTGGCCGACGCCGTCCTGTACGAGGGATATCTTCTCTATCCCTACCGGGCCGGCTCGGCGAAGAATCAATCCCGTTGGCAGTTCGGGGTTCTCGGACCGCCCGGCGCCGCCGAGGTCGGAGTCGGCGAGGAACCGTCGATGTCCGCGCAATGTCTGCTCGGCGAATTCGAGCGGAACGGCGTCGAGGTTTCTGCGACTGTGAGATTTCTGCACCACCAGTCGCGGACGGTTGAACGACTCGGCGCCGGCGGGGCGTGGATCCCGGTCGATCGGTTGGTGGTCGGCGAGCGGGAGTCGATCTCGTGGGACGAAGCCACCGAGTCCGAGATCGTGTTGGGTCCGTGGGGTCTGGACGAACTCGAGGCCGGCGTCGAAGAAACCTTCTGTGCGGCCGGAGTTGTCGAAGGAGAGACTTTGTCGGACTCTCGGGGCAGGGTGGTCGGACGGATCGTTCGGACACGGCTTCCGGTCAATGGCCTCTTGGCAGTGAGCGCCTCCGCCGGGGACGGACGCACGGTGATTTCCGTGACGATCATGAACGCCACGAGCGTCGACGCACGGGACAAGGGCACGGCCACCGCGCAATCGATGCTGGGGACTCACGTCATTGTGAACTGCACAGGCTCGAGGTTCCTGTCGTTGTTCGAAGAAGCAGATCACTCGGAGCAGTTGCGGCAAAATCGCTGTTATCCGGTGCTTGCGGGGACCGAGGACCCCACTCACCCTGGCACATCTCCCACCGTTCTGGTGTCACCGATCATCCTGTACGACTTTCCCGAGATTGCGCCGCAGAGCGAGGGATCTCTCTTCGACTCGACCGAGATCGACGAAATTCTCACCCTGAGAATCCTTGCCATGACCGACGAGGAAAAGGCGCGGGCGCGAGCTACCGACTCCAGAGCTGCCGACATCATCGACCGATGTGAGCGATTGACGGACGACGATCTAGCCGGCCTGCACGGTGTGCTGCGAAATCCGCACGCCGGTTCTGATCTGATACCCGAGGTGCCTGACGGTGTGGACTGGTGGACCCCGGAAGCCGACACCAGTGTCCAACCACGCACCGACGCAGTTCTGATCAACGGCGTCCGTGTCTCTGGTGGAAGTACAGTTCGGCTCCACCCCTCACGCCGCGCTGATGCTCAGGACCTGTTCTTCGACGGCCGGATCGCCCACGTCGCCACCATTCATGAAGACGTGGACGGCGACATTCATGTTGGGGTGACACTGTTGGACGATCCGGCCGCCGATCTGCACAACTGGTACGGCCGCTACCTGTACTTCGCGCCGGACGAGATAGAGCCGATGCCGCGCGACAGCGCGTGACGTACTCACAGCTATCGAACTTCACAGCTATCGAGAGGAGAACTCGCCATGAGGAGCATGGGATTGCTGTCGACGGCACTTCTCGGCGCCACCGCGATCGCAGCCGCGATCGTCCTGGTGGTGTCGATGCCGGACATCCAGCGCTATCTGCGAATGCGAAAGATGTAAAGCGCTGTGCGCGTGCTGATTGCAGGTGTCGGAAACATATTTCTCGAAGACGACGGATTCGGCCCCGAAGTTGTTCGGGCGCTGCAGCATGAGAATCTCCCATCGGGAGCTCACCTGGTCGACTACGGGATTCGGGGCGTGCATCTGGCGTACGACTTGTTGGAGTCGTGGGACGCCCTGGTCCTGATCGATGCCTTACCGGCGACCGGAGTCCCGGGCAAGCTCGCGATCATCGAAGTGGACCCCGAAAGTGAAGGCCCGCAAGGAGGTTTCGACGCGCACTCGATGCATCCGAGTTCGGTGTTTGCCAGCCTGCAGGCCCTCGGCGGAACACTCCCGCGGACGTTCGTGGTGGGGGCACATGCGAAATCGATCGGCGACGGAATCGGATTGAGTGCGGAGATGCGTGATTCGGTAAGGCAAG
Source organism: Rhodococcus sp. MH15 (assembly GCF_019266045.1). Lineage (NCBI taxonomy): Bacteria > Bacillati > Actinomycetota > Actinomycetes > Mycobacteriales > Nocardiaceae > Rhodococcus > Rhodococcus sp. MH15. The sequence continues at coordinate 644,045 of NZ_LPNP01000061.1, read as the reverse complement.
CCGCTTCTGCGGTGCTGGCACTCGTCCGGTCCATCGACGTGGACTGTGATGCCACCACACTGGGGCCGGAGGTGTGAGTCATGTGTCTGGGGATTCCGGGACGGGTACGCGAACTACTGGACGGATACGGAGGTCAACTCGCTCTCGTCGACGTGGAGGGGGCACCACGCAAGGTCAACATCGGAATGCTCGACGAAGGCACCGTCACGGCAGGTGACTGGGTGGTGATCCACATGGGCTTTGCAGTCGAGAAGGTCGACGAGCAGGGAGCTCGCCATGCTCGGGCCGGCCTCGAACTGATGGGCCGTGGTGGCCACGACGGTGAGGTAGTCGACTCCGATACTGGTAACGGCGAGGTCGGGACATGAAGATCGCCTGCCGTGTCATCGTTCGTGGCGTAGTCCAGGGGGTGGGCTTCCGGCCGTTCGTCCATGCGACCGCCACCGAACTGGGACTGTCGGGTTCGGTGGGAAATTCTGCTCTCGGTGTCGTGATCGACGTCGAAGGCGACGGAGAGACAATCGATGCATTTGTCGCTCGGGTGCGAAACCGCCCCCCACCGCTGGCACGGGTGGAGTCGGTGGAGCGCGAGGACTCGCGGCCGGTTGGTCGTGAGGGGTTTCGCATAGTCGAGACGGATGCGGGGTCGGTCGGGCGAACCTTGGCGCCGGCGGATGTCGGGATCTGCGACGACTGCCTCCGGGAACTGACTGATCCGAGCGATCGGCGATATCGTCATCCATTCATCACCTGCACCAACTGCGGTCCGCGATTCACGATCATCGAATCGCTGCCCTACGACCGGGCCGCTACGACGATGAAGCGATTCCCGTTGTGCGCGAACTGTGCGGCGGAGTACGTGGATCCCGCCGACCGCCGGTTTCATGCGCAACCGATTGCCTGCCCGCAGTGCGGTCCAACGCTATCGTTCGTGGAAGGGGACGCGCCCGCCGTGACCGGTGAGGGTGCACTGCTACGAGCCCGATCCCTACTGCGAGACGGGAAGATTCTTGCTGTCAAGGGAATCGGAGGATTTCACCTGGCTTGTGATGCCCGCGACGACCGCGCGGTTCACGAGTTGCGTGAACGCAAGCATCGAGCAAGCAAGCCGTTGGCGGTGATGGTGCGCGATGTGCCAGAAGCCAGAGAGTTGGGTGTGGTCGGTGATGCCGAGGCTGATGCCATGTCCTCGCGCGAGCGCCCGATTGTGCTGGTTGCCAAAGCGTCTGGATACGCGCTTTCCCCCTTGATTGCCCCCGGCATTCCGGATATCGGAATCATGCTGGCCTACAACCCGATTCAGCATCTTCTTCTGGGTTTGGCCGGAGAAGAGGCGGGCCCAGCGGTGTTGGTCATGACATCGGCGAACATCGGCGGTGAGCCGATTCTGTACTCCGACAACGATCTCGAACGATTGGGTGACCTGGCCGACGGGGTATTGACCCACAACCGTCCGATCTTGATGCCGTGTGACGACTCGGTGATGCGAATAGTCGGCAGTGGAAGACAGTTGCTTCGTCGCTCGCGCGGATATGCTCCGCTGCCCGTCACCGCGCCGTTCGACGTACCGCCTACCTTGGCGGTCGGGGCCGACCTGAAGAACACCTTCTGTCTTGCCGAGGACGGATATGTGTGGCCGAGTCAGCACATCGGAGACATGGGCGACCTCGCTGTCATCGACAGTTTTGCTGCGTCGGAGAGTCACTTCGAATCGATCACGGGGGTGGTGCCGCACCAGATCGCCTGTGACGAGCATCCGCGGTATCGCTCGTCCTCGTGGGCTCGCAGTCGTAGTGGTGACCGACCGGTGCGCATCGTCGGGCATCACCACGCACATGTGGCTTCCGTGATGGGGGAGAACGGCCGGGACGGGAGCGAACCAGTTCTCGGAATAGCGTTCGACGGCACCGGCTACGGGGCGGACGGCGCAGTGTGGGGAGGGGAACTACTGCTGGCGACGTACAAGGGTTATCGCCGTCTCGCGCATCTGGGATACGTACTGCTGCCCGGGGGCGATGCCGGAGTGGAACGGCCGTACCGAATGGCGCTCGCCCACCTGTGGCATGCCGGGTTGGACTGGGAATCCGACCTCGCGCCCGTGGCAGCCTGTCCGCCCCGAGAGCAGTCGGTCCTACTTCACCAGATGGAAACCGGTTTCGGGTGCGTGGACACCTCGAGCATGGGGCGGTTGTTCGACGCAGTCTCCTCGCTGACCGGGGTCCGTCAGAGGGTCGACTACGAAGCGCAGGCTGCCATCGAGTTGGAGGGGGTGTCGAGGGGAGTCGACAGCGCCGGTTCGCGGTACACCTTCGATTGGACGCAGTCGGACGACGATTCGTGGACAGCAGATCCGCGGTCGGTCATTCGGGCTGTTGTCCGCGATCTCCGGGAGAAGTTGCCCGCTGAAGTGATCGGCGCCCGTTTCCACGAATCCGTAGCGCACCTGGTGCTCGAGTGGGCAATTCGTGGCCGGGAACTGGCGGGAGTGGACGAGGTAGTACTCACCGGAGGTGTCTTTCAGAACCCTCTACTGCTCGTTCGGGCGTGTGCTCTGCTCTCAGACGCTGGATTCACGCCGTTGACAGGACTGGAGTTGCCGCCGAACGACGGCGGTCTCGCCTACGGCCAAGTGCTGGTGGGGAGTTCGTCATGAGGTCAGGAGTTGTGTCATGTGCCTAGCCGTACCGGGACGTATCGAGTCCCTGGAGGAACGCGACGGAACGACGATGTCGGTGGTGAACTTCGGTGGCGTCCGAAAAGAAGTGTGCCTCGAGTACATTCCGGGCGCCCAAGTCGGCGAGTACGTCGTGGTGCACGTCGGATTTGCCATCCAGCGACTCGACGAGGAATCCGCTCGCAGCACGCTGGCGGAATTCGAGCACCTCGGCGTACTGGAAGAGGAATTCGGTGACGGGTTCGAAAGGGCTGCCCGGGCCGCGGGGATCGAACCGAAGGAGACGGAATCATGAAATATCTGGACGAGTTCTCCGATCCGGAACTGGCCGGCAAACTGCTGGATCAGATCCGTGCGCTGGCCACACGGCGATGGGCGATCATGGAAGTGTGTGGTGGTCAGACACATTCGATCATCAGACACGGCATCGATCAATTACTTCCCCAACAGATCGAGATGATCCACGGACCCGGATGCCCGGTCTGTGTCACCCCGCTCGAGATCATCGACAAAGCTCTCGAAATCGCGGCAAGACCCGATGTCATTTTCTGCTCCTTCGGGGACATGTTGCGAGTTCCGGGGAGTTCGTCGGATCTGTTCCGCATCAAGAGCGCCGGCGGTGACGTGCGGGTGGTGTACTCACCGTTGGATGCACTGACTATTGCCAAGGAGAATCCGGGCCGGCAAGTGGTGTTCTTCGGGATCGGATTCGAGACCACCGCGCCGGCCAACGCCATGACCGTCTATCAGGCCAATCGCCTGGGTATCGAGAACTTCTCGCTACTCGTCTCGCACGTTCTGGTCCCGCCGGCGATGGCCGCGATCATGGATTCGCCAGAGTGCCGCGTGCAGGCATTTCTGGCGGCCGGGCATGTATGCAGTGTGATGGGAACGTCGGAGTACCCGGCGCTGGCCGAGAAGTACAAGGTCCCGATCGTCGTCACCGGATTCGAGCCGCTGGATCTGCTGGAGGGCATCCGAAAGACGGTGCTGCAGTTGGAATCGGGTCGATACGAGGTCGAAAATGCCTACGCCCGTGCCGTCACCGCGCAGGGCAACACCGCAGCGAAAGCGATGCTCGAGGATGTGTTCGCCGTGTCGGACCGGACGTGGCGCGGCATCGGATCGATCCCGGACAGCGGTTGGCAGCTGGCACCGAAGTATGCGTATTTTGATGCCGAAGAGCGTTTTTCGGTGACCGATATCCACACTGACGAGTCGAGCGTCTGCCGTTCCGGAGAAGTGTTGCAAGGTTTGATCAAGCCACACGAGTGCAGTGCCTTCGGGAAGGAATGCACTCCGCGGAATCCGCTCGGTGCCACGATGGTGTCGTCCGAGGGGGCGTGCGCCGCGTACTACCTGTACCGGCGCCTGGAACTTCAGGAGGCGGGTCATGCCGGCTGAGGAGACCGCTGTCGTGGACTTGTCGGCGTGGGTCTGCCCACTGCCGCTGCGTGATTCGCCGAACATCGTCATGGGGCACGGTGGTGGAGGAGCGATGTCCGCCGAGCTCATCGAGCACCTGTTCCTGCCCTCGTTCGGAAGCGCTGCCGAAGCAGAACTCGGTGACTCGGCCGTATTCGACGTCGGCGGGGTGCGACTCGCGTTCTCGACCGACTCGTATGTCGTCAAACCCATGGTGTTTCCCGGCGGAACTATCGGCGATCTCGCTGTCAACGGAACGGTGAACGACCTGGCGATGACTGGAGCGCAGCCATTGGTGATGTCGACGGCATTCATCCTGGAAGAAGGGACGGCACTGACCGACATCGCGGGAATCGCGAAGGCGCTCGGTGAGGCCGCGCACGTTGCCGGCGTTCGGCTGGTGACAGGTGATACCAAGGTCGTCGATGCCGGTCACGGCGACGGAGTCTTCATCAACACCGCAGGAATCGGGATTGTCGCAGACGGGGTGGACATCAGCCCCACTCGCGCACAAGTGGGTGACGTCGTGATCGTCAGCGGCGACATCGGCGTTCACGGCGTGGCCGTGATGAGTTGTCGCGAAGGTCTCGAATTCGGGACCGAAGTGCGCAGTGATTGTGCGGCCCTGAACGGCGTGGTGGCCGACATGATTGCCACCGGCGTCGACATCCACGTCCTGCGCGACCCTACGCGGGGCGGAGTCGCCGCGACCCTCAACGAGATCGCTCAGGCGTCGAACATCGGGGTTGCGCTGGTGGAGCGAGATCTGCCGATTCCCGCTGACGTGCGCGACGCCTGTGGGCTACTCGGCTTGGATCCGTTGTACGTCGCAAACGAGGGCAAGTTGATCGCTTTCGTTCCACGCGAAGATGCCGCCCTGGTTCTGGAAGCGATGCACGGCAATCCACTGAGTGTGGGAGCCGCCGTGATCGGGGAGTGCGTGGCCGAACATCGCACAATGGTGGTGGCGCGTACGGCATTGGGAGGCAATCGGGTAGTGGATTTGCCGGCAGGTGAACAACTTCCTCGGATCTGCTGATGACTGCCGTCGGTATGAACGGGCCGGCGTTGTTTGCCCGCTACGCGTATCCGCCGAACGAGTTGGGTTACTGCGGACCCGACGATCCTTCAGTGCTGCTTCGTCTGGCCAGCGGCAACTCGGGCAGCGGCGACCGTGATCACGCTCGTCAATTCGACGGTGCGTGGCCGTACCTCGAGGCATTGGCTGTAGGAGCGGGCATCGACGACCCCCTGGATTCGCGAGTGATCGAAGCCTATTGGGTGGGAGGTGATCTCCTCGACTCTCTCGATTCGGGGAAGTTGTTACAGCACTTGAGGGGGGCATTCGGTGAACGCGAGAACACCGGGTTCCTCCCCGTCCTCGGGGGTCGGGACCGCGCGCTCGCGCACCACAGTTTTCACGTATTTCTGGTGTATCCGTGGGTCAAGCTTCTTCGGAAGCGCGGTGCGGTCCCACTGTCCGTCCTCCAGAACTGCCGGATCAGATGGGGAGTGGTCGAGGACGTCGGCGAGGAGCATGCATTGGTGGTTTCGTCCCCGCTCGAGTTCGACGGTGAGCAACTCGCACGCGGCCGACCGGCAACGCAGAGAGTGCGGTGGAGGGTCGAGGGCAACGCGCTTGCGGCGATGCCCGTCCCCGGCGCTGTGGTGACGATGCACTGGGATTGGGTGTGCGACAGGATAACGGCAGAGCAATCACGTGCATTGGATGCCGCGGAAGACTCGGGATTGCGGATCGCGAACCGAATGCTGTCGACCGATATGTGATCGTCAGTTCCCCTCCAGGACGGAGGCTACGGTGAATTGGGGTAGCGCGGTACCGGACAGCGCACTGTGGTTGGCAGAGGCATATGCGATCACGGTAGCGGTTCTCGTCGTCACCGCGCTGCTGCTTGCTCGGTATACCGTCTGGGGCAACCAGTTTCGGCGAATGGCTTGGCCCTACTTCGATCCCCGGCGCACCGTCATTCCGCTGTCGATTCTCGCGTTACTGCTGCTGCTCACGATATTCGGTGTCCGCGTGACGGTGTTGTTCTCGTACTGGTACAAGGATTTCTACGACGCCATTCAGAACCTCGACGAAACCGCTTTCTGGCACTACCTGCGAGTGTTCGCGATATTGGCCGCAGTCCACGTCGCTAGCTCACTCGTCGTCTACCTGGTAGGCCAAACACTCGATATCAATTGGCGCAGTTGGCTCAATGACACATTGACCGACGATTGGCTCGACGGCCGCGCGTACTATCGCGGAAACTTCCTGGAGAACCCGGTCGACAATCCGGACCAACGTATTCAGGCAGACATCACCGCATTCGCGACGTCGTCCCGCACGTTGTCCATGGGCGCCGTCGCCGCAATGGTCTCGATCGTCAGCTTCACCAAGATCCTGTGGGATCTGTCCGGTCCCTTGACTGTTTTCGGTGCCGAGATTCCGCGAGCGATGATCTTTCTCGTCTACATCTACGTGTTGGTGACCACGGCACTCGCATTCTGGATCGGCCGGCCTTTGATCATGCTGAACTTCTTGAACGAGAAACTCGGCGCCAGCTTCCGGTACGCGTTGGTTCGACTACGGGAGTACGGCGAAAGCATCGCCTTCTATCGCGGAGAGAACGTCGAACGACGCACGCTCGGACTACGTTTTGCTGCAGTGATCCGCAATATGTGGGCGATCGTCTTCCGGACGCTCAAGTTCAGTGGCTTCAATCTGGCAGTGGATCAGACAGCGGTGGTGTTTCCGTTTCTGGTCCAGGGATCTCGATTGTTCAGCGGGCAGATCACTTTCGGCGACGTGATGCAAACTGCTCAAGCATTCGGCCAGGTGCACAATTCGTTGTCGTTCTTTCGAGAGTCCTATGCCGATTTTGCAAGTTTCCGGGCCACACTGATCCGTTTGACCGGGCTCGCCGATGCCAATCGACGTGCCCGCGCACTTCCCGTGCTCGACGCGTTCTCCGCTGGCAGTCATTTGGTTGTTCGGGGACTCGACGTGCGCACGCCGGTTGGTGAGGCGTTGATCTCCGAACTCGACATGTCACTGGGGCCCGGCGATGCACTGCTGGTGAAGGGTCCGTCGGGTAGCGGCAAAACCACGCTGCTCCGCAGCATCGCGCAGTTGTGGCCGTACACAAACGGTTCCGTGACCACCCCGGTCGGAGACGTCCTGTTCCTCTCACAACGGCCATACCTACCATTGGGTTCTCTGCGCGCGGGTTTGGCATATCCGGACCAGTTGCCCTCAGGTCAGCCGAACACCGGGCGCTCGAACTTCGACGACCGCAGGCTCCACGATGCGCTCGCCGAGGTGCATCTCGCACATTTGATCGGTCGGCTCGACGAGCCGGCTGATTGGACTCGAATTCTGTCGCCGGGCGAACAACAACGGTTGGCGTTCGCCCGAGTCCTCCTGATCCGACCGCGAACCGCATTTCTCGACGAGGCGACATCCGGAATCGACGAAGGCCTCGAGTACACGCTCTACGACATCCTTCGCCGTGAACTGCCCGACAGCATCATTGTCAGCGTCGGGCATCGCAGCACTCTCGACGTTTTTCACAATCGACAACTCGAACTGCGCGGTGCGGGACACTGGACTCTCGCTGATCACGAAGGCTGAGAAAACTTTCGACGGTCGGATTCTTGCGACAGGATTCGGCCGGGTTACCCGCCGCGCCGCGATCGATCGAAGACACCGACCGTCACGAGGTCGAAGGGTTGCGGAAGTCGTTTGTGCGCTGGAGCACCCAGGCCGCAATCCTGGTGCGCGAGCCGTACCCCAGTTTGTTCAGTATGTGATCGACGTGGCCGTCGACAGTGCGCTGAGAAATGACCAGCTTGTCCGCGATTGCTCGGTTTGTCAGGCCCTGTGCGACGAGTTCGGCCACCTGCTGCTCCCGCGGAGTCAGCACTTCGTCGGCCGCCGATTTCGGTGATCCACCGGGCGGTTGCTCTCTCAGCGCGCGGGCCGCTGCGTCGTCGAGAGTCAGAGCTCGTCCATGATCGAATGCTGTTTGAAACACCCTGTCTCCGAGCCGGTTACGAGCCTCGGTCACGCTGTTTTCGTGGTACGGGACCATGCTCCTGAAGGTGTCCATCGGGCTGCCCGTGGCGGTGAACAGCGTGTTGGCAGCTCCCATCAGTGTGGCTGCCAGCTTTGCGTCCCGGTCGACAAGCGTCCACGCGATTTCCTCGAGGCACCATGCACATCCGAACTGGTTACCCAGCCCTCGCAGCAATCGGAGAGAATCTTCGAGTAGCTCGATACCGCGAGCGTGGTTGCCATGACGCCACAGGGCGGATCCGTAGTCCGACATCGTCATCGACCGCCACAAGATTTCGCCGCGCGATTCGGTGAGGGCCAACTCCTCCTCGTAAATACTTGCAGCCCGGTCGGTTTCGCCGAGTGCGTCGACGACGAAGGCGAACCAGTAGAGCGCGGGTACCAGACGGGCGATGTCGTCGTTTGCCCGGAATGCTGCGACAGCCTGCTCCAGGTACTCGGCGCCGCGCACGAGATCGCCGTCGGCGACCGCGACGAATCCGAGCGTGTACCGCGCCAGTATGCGTCCGTCGTCGTTCCGCTGCATCTCGGCCTGTCGCCGAGCCTCTTCGGCAATGCTTGTCGCCGAAGCGATATCTCGTTGGAGGGCTGCCAGCAGTGCGCCTGTCGCGGCGGCCTCGACTACCGCGTCACCGAGAGTGCCCTCGGTCAGTTCGGGCACCTCGGCCAGGGCGCGACCCAACCAGTAGCGACCTTCGTTGAATCGACCACGTGCAAGCCAGTAATCATGCAGAGCACTTGCGGTACGCAATGTGGCTTCGACCGAGTCGGGTTCGGTCAGACCGAATTCCAACGCGGTGCGCACGTTGGGTAAGTCGCGGTCGATCCGCGTCATCCAGTCGATTTGGTGCGGCCCCGTCCAGTCGACTCCGGCGCGGAAGACGAGTTGCCTGAACCACTCACTGTGCCTGCGCTGCAGCGAGACCCACTCGTCGACTGACACCAGTTCACGCCCGTAGTCGCGAAGAGTCTCGAGTAGGCGGTAGCGGACGTACGAGCCGTTTTGTTCACGGATGAGGATCGACTTGTCGACAAGGGACATCACGAGATCGCCCAAGTCGTCGTTCTGTGCTTCGTCGGCGAGAATTCCTTCGACGGACCCGAGATCGAAGCTACCCGCAAATACGCTCGAGTTCGCCCACAACGACTTCTCCGGCGGCGTACACAGATCGAAGCTCCAGTCGATACTCTGTGCAAGCGTCTGTTGACGCGCTGGAGCGTTCCGGCTGCCCCGCGTCAGCAGTTGGAAGCGGTCGTCGAGTTTTTGCAGGATCTGATCGACCGACATCGCCCTCAGTCGGGCAGCCGCCAACTCGATCGGCAGCGGTAGTCCTTCCAACCGGCGGACGATCTTCTCCACAGCCGCGCTGTTCTCGCTGGTGATGCGGAAGTCCGTCACGGAGGAACGTGCCCGCTGCTCGAACAGCATCATCGCATCACCATCACGGGTGTCGGTTGGCGACGGCGCCTCGTTGGGAAATCGCAGAGGCGGCACCCGTAATACCATCTCGCCGGGAATGTCGAGCGGTTCTCGGCTGGTCGCCAGAAGTGCCAATCGGGCACAGCACCGGAGGAGTTCGGCGGCGGTGTCGGCCACCCAGCCGATGAGGTGTTCGCAATTGTCCAGAACAAGCAGGACACGTTCGTCGACGAGACGGCCGATCAGTACCGATCGCGGTGACCGCGTAGATCGGTCTTGTACTCCGAGTGCGGCAAGAATCGTCTGATCGAGAAGTGCCGGCTCCCGCAGTTCGCTGAAGTCGACGAACCAGACGCCCCCGGGGAACGCACGGGAGGAATCATCGGCGGCACGGAGCGCCAAGCGGGTTTTGCCGACCCCACCCAGGCCCGTAAGGGTCACGAGCCGGTAGTCCGACAGCAGGCGTCGGACTTCTTTGGCCTCGGACCGGCGACCGACGAAACTGCTCAGTTCGATCGGTAGGTTTCCTCGTTTTGCCGCCATGAGAATCGCGCCGAATTTGTACGTGCTGAGTGGATTGACCCCACACAGTGTACGCGGAATCGCGTGTGTGAAATCTGTCAACGCACCACCGGTGTTCGCCCGTGATTGCCGTTGGGTCGAAGCTTTTCGGTGCATGACGCGGAATAGCGAACACTTTCCACCGACGTAGTTCGCGCCTCATTCGAAAGGGATGAGAGGCGCATTTCATCTTTCTGGCGCACTTACGATTCGGGCATGAAACGTGTGTGGGAAGGTGTGCGGCGCTACGGCAAGACACTGCACTCGGTCGGGTTGTCGTTCGGTCTGGTGTTTTTCGTCCTCTCGATGAGCCCGTCCCTCTTACCGCGCGCGTGGTACCTGCAGGGCGTGGCAACCGGTATTTCCGTCGCCACCGGGTACGGCATCGGTGTGAGCGTGGCGTGGATGATCCGCAAATGCGGAGTCGAACCGAGATGGTCGGACCGGACCAAGCGGATCGGTTGGGCCGTACTCGCCGTACTGGCAGTGATATTGGTGCCTCTTTTTCTGATCTTGGGTTCGTGGTGGCAGCAGATCGTCCGTGATCTGGTCGAGGCGCCTCGCGTGAACCGGGCGAACTATCTTCTGGTGCTGCTGATTTCGCTGGTGGTGTGGTTGATCTTGTTGGAGGTGGGTCGCGGTCTGCGGCATCTCACCAGAGGACTCGCTGCCGTTGCTCTGCGGTTTGTTCCCAAGGAAGCAGCGAAAGTCGCGAGCTTGGTCGTCGTCTTCGCGTTGGCGATCTTCGTCGTCAACGGTGCCCTCTACAACGGGCTCATCGCTTTTGCGAACTGGAGTTTCTCCGGCGCGGACAACGACACGCCCGATGGTATCGACCAGCCTCTGATCGCCGAACGCAGTGGTTCACCCATGTCTGCCGAGGCATGGGATTCGCTGGGCAAGGAGGGTCGCACCTTCATGGGTAGCGGGCCGTCTGCGGTGCAGATTTCCGCGCTGACCGGGCTGGACGCGAAGCAACCCATCCGCGTGTACGCCGGCCGTGAGTCGTCGGATTCCGTCGACGGTGTCGCGCAGCGGGTCGTCAACGAACTCGAGCGCACCGGCGGCTTCGACCGTGCCGTCCTGGCAGTAGTGACCACCACCGGCCGCGGCTGGGTGAACGACGACGTGGCGTCCGCTTTCGAATACGTCCAGGGCGGCGACACCGCCATCGCGGCGATGCAGTACTCGTTCCTTCCCAGCCCTTTGGCATTCATCGCCGATCGCGAAACCCCGATGGCCGCAGGCCGGGCGCTGTTCAACTCTGTCTATGCGAAGTGGATCGATCTGCCGTTCGACAAGCGCCCCAAGCTTGTCGTTTTCGGCGAGAGCCTCGGATCGTACGGGGGACAGGCCGCGTTCGCGGGAGCACAGGACATGGCGACGCGGGTGGATGGGGCGTTGTGGTCGGGGACTCCGAACTTCACCGCTCAATGGCAGGAGATCACCAGCAGTCGTGACTCCGGCTCACGGGAAGCCGTGCCGGTGATCGACGACGGGCAGTCGATTCGTTTCGCTGCCTATCCGGAGGATCTCGAACTGGATGCGCCGTGGAACGACTCACGCGTCGTGTACTGGCAGCACGCCAGCGACCCAATTGTCTGGTGGTCTTTCGACCTGCTTCTGAACAAGCCGGACTGGCTTGCCGAGCCTCTCGGCCGTGATGTCGATCCGGGAATGACGTGGATACCGTTCTTGACATTCTGGCAGGTGACACTCGACATGGTCTTCTCGGCGGACGTTCCGCCAGGTCACGGGCACAACTACGGTGCCGAGGCGGCGGACATGTGGGCGCGGATCCTGCACCCCGACAACTGGTCTCAGTCGGACACCGACGCGATTCGCGGCGCTCTGACGAACGACTTTCAACCCACCAAGTAGTAGTGCGGAGTGCGGACCTCGTGACGGTCTCTCGTCGTTGGACCGGGAGTACTCGCTCTAGATCGTTCTATCACTGTTTGTCAGCTATCTAACAAGGAGCGCGATGCATTCATCAAGAACACTCGTAGCTGCGGTGGCGCTGAGCGCGATCACTGTATTTGCCGGGGCTGGGTCCGCGGTCGCCGCGCCGGCGGTCGGATCTGTCGATTTCGGTTCGTCGAGCGGATCCGGATCAGGAACCGGTTCGGCTAGCGGATCCGAATCTGGTTCTGTCGATTTCGGATCCGGCGGACCGGACGTCGAGCATCCGGTGTCGACCTGCTTCTGGTCCGTGCCGATCAATCCCGAGCGCGCGGACCCACAGCTCAACTACGCCTTTCCTGACACTGCGGCGATTTACTGGGCTGCGCAGTTCACAATCCCCGAGAACGCCGAGTTGGTTATCCGAGGGCAGTATGCGCATGCTCGCTATCAGTCGTTGAACTCGTACAACGCGGCAACCGCGATGCCGACCGCCGTCCTCAATGACATTTCGACTGCTCCGGACGCAGGCTCGCGCAATACCTATCTTCCCGGTGCCGATCGAGCGAACGAAGGTGCCAGGTCGTACACGGCTTCCGTCCTCAACGAGGCCTCACCTGCTGAGCCGAAACCCAACACCTTGTATGCCGGTGTGCCAGGTCAGGACCGGATAAGCCTGCTTTATCGCATCTACCTGCCGGACACTGGGCGTGATCTCACCGGCGGCGTAGGACTGCCTGAGCCAGAGCTGCACCTTCCCGGTGGTCAAGTGCTGCGGGGGCAGGATCTGTGTTCAGCGGTCGGTGCGGACAACGGAATCTTGAAGCCGGCTTCGCTGCCGTTAGACACGTACAAGGCATTGCGTGACCAACCGGGCAATCCTGCGACATTCCCTTCCGAGCAGGCACCAGTCTGGCGGGCGTACTACAGCGCCGAGTTCACGCTCGGCTGTACCTATCTCGGCAAATGCGATGGCACACCCCAGCGGGTGGGCGGGCAGTACTCCAACATCGACAACAGCTACGTCACAGCCGAAGTCAACCGTGGGTTCGGCGAAGTTCTAGTACTTCGGGGAGAGTTGCCGAGGACTCCGAAGACTACAGGCGGCGCAAAGAATCTCGACAGCGCAGTCGACATGCGGTTCTGGTCGATGTGCAGCAATGAATCGCTGGCAACGACGAAGGTAGCGACGTGTCTGTTCGACGAGCAGATGGCCACTGATGCGGATGGTCGCTACACGATTGTCGCGTCGCTCCCTGAAGACCGACCCGCAAACGCTACGAAGGAATGTGGGGTGTCATGGCTTTCGCTCTCGCCGGCCGGTGACGGCGCAGGGCATCCCGACGATTCCCTCTTGATCATGCGGAACATGCTGCCGGCCAAGGACTTCAGCCACGCTGCACACGATACCAAGACGCCCGGCGACGAGAAGGCCGTGATGGGAGAGTATTTGCCGGACGGGCAATATACGTCCAAGCTCGCGTTCGAGGGCAGTGGCTGCGCGAAGTAACCCGTCTTTACGCGTGAGGTCACTACTCGAGATTGTGTCTGGTGATCCTCCTCGATGATGTCGGCTGCGCTCTGCTGCGAGCGCAGCCGACACACCGTTAGCCAAGTCTTTTCGCGATCTTCGGTGGGGAATCGAGGCCTGCGGTTCAGGCACTCATCCCTTTCGAATGAGGCATCAACTACGCAGGCGCTCGCAGTGTCAGCATTGTCGCGCAGCGGTATCAGCTGTGCTCTGTTGTCCGCCGTGGCGGACAGGGGCGCCTTTTCTCGCCTACCGCCTATCCTGCTTGCTGCAATCAGAAATGAGTTTTGACATGGGTTCCGTTGTCGGAGAACTTCTCCCATTGGCCGTCGGTGTCGCCGTGTCGCCGGTGGCCGTCATCGCCACTATCTTGATGTTGCTCTCCAAGCGAGCGGGTAGCACCAGCGCCGGGTTCGCGGTGGGCTGGTTACTCGGAATCTTCATCGCTACAGTTCTTTTCGTCATCTTGTCCAGTGTCGTCAGCACGTCAGACGACGGACCGTCCGCCACGGTTTCGTGGATCAAACTAGCTCTCGGTGTCCTTCTGTTGGCCGTCGGGGTCAAGCAGTGGCGGGGGCGCAGCGGCGAGCACGAAACACCGAAGTGGATGCAAGCCGTCGACGAGATGACCGCGGCCAAGGGATTGGGCCTTGGATTCGCGCTCGCCGCGATCAACCCGAAGAACCTGCTCATGTGCATCGCGGCCGGAGTGTCGATCGGCTCGGCGTCGTTGGCGACCAGCGGAGCGATCACCTCGATTCTCGTATTCACGGTCATCGCCAGTTCAACTGTCGCGATCCCGGTCATCGGATACCTGGTGGCTGCTGATCGCCTGCGAAAGCCATTGGCCAATCTCAAAGTCTGGCTCCAGGACAACAACACCACGGTGATGAGTGTGTTGATCTTGGTCGTCGGAGTTGTTCTGATCGGCAAGGGAATTGGCGGAATCTTCTGATACCCGCTCTTTCGCGTGGTGTGAACGCGCGATTCCCGGATGATCGTTCGATCAGGCGCGCTTGACCGCGTAGTCGCCGTCGGCGTGACCGATCAGTTGCCATCCGCCCTCGATCGGGGACAGTCGGACGTCGGAGAGATTCGTGGTCTCGAGCTGTGGCCGGTCGGTGCCGGGGTACCAGGCCTCGACCCGTCCGGTGCCGCTCCCGTCAAACCCGTCACGCGATACCTCCGTCAGCGTGCCGGGCGCTGCCCGCGGATACGCTCGCGAGAGTGGCGCGGCGAATCCCTCTACGAGCCCGAGTGATTCACCGGACGGGCAGTCGATGCGATTCAGATTTCCCTGCGGCTGGTGGGTATTGCCGTCGCGAACCGGGTGGGGGTCACCGCACGCTTGTGTCCACGACCACCACGCGCCGCCCATCCGGTACCTGTCGGTGGCATCGACGAAGCGGTCGACGTCTGCTCTCTGCTCGCCGGCATCCCCGAACCAACCCCATTCACCCGTCCACAACGGGGCGTCGTACCAGGCGGCAGCGCGGTCGGCGATCTTGAACCCGTCTTCGATTCCGGGAAATTCGCTACTGACCGTTATCGATTCGCTGTAGAGATGGGGCGAGAAGACCACCAGAGGATCGGTCAGGTAATGGCGAGGGGGCAGCGCGTCGAGGCCGAAAGCCGACCAGATCGCGCTGGGCTCGAAGAACACGAGGTGTGGAAATCCTCCTGCTTCGGCCTGCCTGATGGCGTGGGTGGCCCGCTTGTAGAACTGCCCGATCTGATCAGCTGCCGTGAATGGATCGCGCAGGCCGGGGTTCGGTTCGTTCAACAGGTCGTATCCGGCTACAGCTGGTTCGTCTTTGAACTCGGCAGCCAACCGCGCCCACGTCGCGACGAGGCGACTCTGGATTCCTTGCTCGTCGTCGTAGAACGCCTGGAAGGCATGGGCGATCGCGGGTGCGGCTTCCCTGAGTCCACCGATGTTGCAGGTTGTCCATCCGCCGGTCAGGGTTGCCCACTCGGGTGCGCCGTCCCAGCCGACTCCCGGCCGCATGAATGACGGGCACGACTGGTCGCTCGGGGTGCCGACGTACGGGCCCCATGCATCCTGATGCATGTCGAGAACGGTGTAGATGCCGTGGTCTTTTGCATCCTCGACCGCTACTCGAACGCGGTCGACGTACGCAGTGTCGAATGCACCGCGGATCGGTTCCAGGAGGGACCACGCGACGTTGAGTCGGACGACGTTGAAGCCCAGCGCTGCCATCTGCGCGAAGTCCGTTCTTCCCAGCGGCGTAACGGTGGGTAGACCGGTGCCGTTGGTTGCGTAGTCATTGAGACCGTTGGCGTTCACGCCGCGGAGCAACACCGTTCGTCCGTCGACGTCCTTGATCGTTCGATCTGCGACGGTCAGTTGGGGGAGAGTCCAGCCCGGATCCGGTGGTGCAGCGTTCGCCGCCGGAGTTGCAATCTGGAGGACCAGGATTGCGAGGGTGGCAAGCAACAGCGCACGCATCCATCGACCTTTCTAGACAAACGTCCAATTCCGAGTCGAGGCTAGCGTGAGAAGACCTCTTTCCGGCGCGGTTTGCTCATACCTGTCACGGCCCCGCGTTGCCGAGAACACGTCGGACACGTGCTCCTGCTGGAGGTGTCATCATTGTCGACAAGTCTCGACCCGAGGGAGCCCTGGTGAAGCTTGCATTGACTGATCTGATCGAACAAATGCCTCGTGACGATTTGGCGAGTACGCGAGCGTTCTATGCGTCGCGGCCTGCCGGTGTCGGTCCGAGTTCCCTGCAGGAACTGCTTGTGGTGCGAGCATCCAGGGTGGTTGATCCCACGGCGAGCCGGGCTGTTGAACACACACTCGACATCGAGGGCCGATCCGTTTCGGTGCGCGTAGTCACTCCGAAAGACGGCGATGTCAACGGGGTCTATCTGTATCTTCCGGGTGGGGGTTTCTACATGAGTTCAGCGGCCAGCGCTGACGCCCGAAGCATGAGACTTGCCGACGAGGTCGGGGTGGTAGTGGTTACCGTCGATTACCGGCTTGCACCGGAATTCCCTTGGCCGGCAGCGCCGGACGATTGTGAGGCAGTCGCCTTGTGGCTGCTTGAGGTCGCTGCCGAACGGTTCGGGACGACCAGGCTCGCCATCGGTGGCATGTCGGCGGGAGCAACCTTGGTGACGACGACGTTGCTGCGCCTTCGTGATCGAGGTCTGGCCAAGGCATTTTCGGGTGCGGTGCTGGAAGCGGGCACGTACGACGTCAGTGCCCAGACTCCCGCGGGCCGCACCATCAGCGACGAATACTTCATCGAAGCCTACGTCGGCCATGTCGATGATCGCACTCTTCCGGATATTTCTCCGACATTCGGCGACCTCAGCGGCCTGCCGCCGACCCTCGTTGTCGTTGGATCAGAAGACGTGGTCCTGGCAGAGAACCTTGCCATGGTGGCGCGACTGTCGGCGGCCGGAAACGACGTCGACTTGCGTCTCTATCCTGATGTCCCGCATGGATTTACAAACCATCCAACGCCTGTTGCCCGGCGTGCTGCGCTAGATATGGGTGCTTGGCTTCGGAATCGACTCGACTCCGACCCCGCGTGACAAGCACGGGCGCGGTTCAGTGTGCCGAGGAAAAGCGGACTGTGTTCGGTGTCAGATCTTGGCGAGCGTTTTACGATGAAACAATTCGAGGCTCACCATGGATTTCATCAGGCCGTCGAGGGTTCGCGCATCCCATCCAGTCAGATGCTGCCAGCGGTCGAGTCGATAGGTGACAGAGTTCGCATGTAGGTGGATGTCACGGGCGGCGGCGCTGACAGAGAACCCGCTTCGCGCGAAGGCGCGGACGGCGTCCATCAGATGTGAGTGCTCTTCGGCCACAGATGCCCCGGCCTGTAGAAGCGGCAGCAGCTCGTCCTGGTGGGTGGCAAGAGTGGCGATGAGCCATTCGTCGGCAAAACTGACCGTCGTGCCCGGCGCTGTCGCCAACTGCAATGTGCGCTCGGCGTCGGTGATGCTTTGAGCTGCGCCGACGAGCCCGACCCGGGGCATCCCGATACCTAGTGACGTTCGTGGATGATCTCGCATGATTGCGTGGATGACTTCGGTTGGTTCGCCCTGACACATCACGATTACTCGGGAGCCATGTCGACTGCAATGCGCGACAACATGCACGGAATCCAGGGTTCGTTGCAGGTGTTCCACTTGTGCTTCTGACCATTCGTCCTCGACGGCCGACAGTGCTTGGAACGATTTCTGTGTATCGAATCCGAGGGTTTGTGCCAGCTCTCGGGCGTTGCTCAGTTCCATATCCGTTGCACTGTGCAGTGTTTCGAAGAATCGGTATCGAACGCCGGCGCGGATGGCCTGCTCGCTGCGCGTTGCCTCGGAGTGTCCGACTGCGACTGCGCTCGTCGCGGCGTGAACGAGGTCCCAAAGTTTGCCGCCTGCTTGCAGCAGCTCGTGTGTTGGTTTCGTGGACCGCTGGACCATCGTGTCCCAGAGCTCACGAGATGCAATGTGATAGGTCTCGATGACATCGGAGAGGGGGAGCCCTTGCATCGCGCGACGGCGCCCGAGTTCGCGGTTTCGGTCGGTGTCTTCTGTGGTGATCGTTTCGTTCTCGGCGACGGCACACAGCATTGCGGACAACTGTTTGCGGATGTAGTTGCCTTGCTCGGCCACTGGTACCGCGGAGTAGGCCGGGAGTTCGCTGCGAATCTGTTGTACCGCGCGCTCGGTGAGCGCTTCGAGCTCGTCGGAAACCTCGCGACACAACCGTCGGATCGTGTCTTCTTCGACGTCGGTTACGTCCACGGGGTTACTCCTTTGTGCGTGCTTGGTCTTGCGTCCCGTGAATTTCACGAACGAGCGTCGTGGATTCCGGGGTTCACCCATGGTCCCGCCATAGTGACGGGAGGCACACTCAACGCTAGACCGGACGACGATTCGACGGCAAAACGCCCCTCGCCTCATCTGCTCCGGATCGATCAACGGCTAAGGAGCCACAATCATGTCCAACGAGGCGAAGAGTGCCTTGCTCGCAATCGGAGTTCCGTTCGTCGGGGTGCTGGGCGGGATAGTTGCGCTCTCCGGATCCGAACTGACTGTTCTCGGATTTCCCATTTTGTTCGCGTGGCTTTTCCTGTGGATGCCGCTGACCTCGTTGTGTCTCCACATGGCATGGAAGTTCTTTGACCGCAAGGACTTCGAGGAAGCGGAACGAAACGAACTGGCTCAGGCCAAGACCGAGATCGGGGATCCGACATGATCGCTGCAACATTTACGCTCGTGCTACTCCTCGCGCTCGGCGCCGGAGTGCTTTCACGCCGTGGAAGCAAAAAAGAGATCTCCGACTACCTCGTGGGCGGGCGGTCTTTCGGTCCCGTGCTGGTTTTCATCCTGGGAGCAGGTGAGGCCTACAGCATCGGCACGCTCATTGGATTTCCCGGGGGTGTGTACGCCCACGGGGCAAGCTACGGCGTCTGGTTCATCGGATACATCTTGCTTGCCTACCCGATCGGATACTTCTTTGCGCCCTATCTCTGGCGGGCAGGCAAGCGGTATAACGCGATGACGCTGCCCGATGTGGCAGGGCGGCACTTTCGGTCGCGCGGGTTGGAACTGACAATCGCGATTGCCTCGGTAGTCTTCCTCATTCCCTGGGGGCAGTTGCAGCTTGCCGGCCTCCAGGTCGCACTGAGCGGACTTGGCATCACCATCAACCCGACGGTGGCGGTTTTCGTCGGCGCTGCGCTTGCTCTGCTCTTCCTCCTGCTTTCGGGTGTGCGTGCACCGGCGTTCGTGTCTTACGTCAAGGACGCAGCTCTGCTGTTGGGAGCGATCCTGATCGGACTGGCCGCCACGGCCAAATCGGGCGGTATCACGAAGCTCTTTGCCGATGCGGCATCCCATGGGGCCGGGCAGGCCTCGCAATCCACCGTCACCGGTTCGTCGCTGACCTTCGTTCTCACCACAATTGTATTCCAGTCACTCGGTTTTTTCGTTTTCCCCTTCATCGTGCAAGCGGTGCTATCGGCGAAGTCCGAGGCAACCCTCAAGCGAGTCGCCCGATTCAACCCGCTGTACATGCTCATGTATCCCTTCCTCGTCGCTGCTGCCTTCGGCGCAATTTCATTGCTGCCCAACAAGCTCGAGGGCGCAGAGTCCAATGAGGTCCTCCTGCAACTGTCCCGCCTCGTGCTCCCGGACTGGCTGACCGGAGTGGTGGCGGGTGGTGCGGCACTGTGCGCGATCGTTGTTCTGTGTGGCTCGGCGCTGGGAATCGGCTCGATCGTCTCGCGAAACATCGTTCCTGGAATACCCGAATCACGTCAGAGAGTGTGGGTGCGCGGGGTCATAGTCGCCTACCTCGGCCTCTCGCTGATCCTCACCCTCGCCGCACCCCAATTGCTGCTGACGCTGGTGAATACCGCGTATTACGGGGTGACCCAGGCCGTGGTGGTGTTCGCGACGATGATCTTCGGATGGAAGCTGCGACCGGCAGCGCTCGCGATGGGCGTGGTGCTCGGCGACGTGCTGGTGCTCTGGCTGTACCTCGACACACACGGCACGGTATCGATGTGGTTGGCGGACAAAGGCATGAACATCGGTGCCGCAGCCCTTGTTCTGAACGTGTTGTTCGTGTCCGCCACCCGGGTGATGTGGCCTCCTGTCGAAGCGGTTTCGGGCCTCCGTGCAGAAAATCGATCGGCACCAGTGCCTTGCCCCGCAGTCCCGACCGCGAAGGCGGATATCCGATGACTCGGACACTACTCACCGCAGATGCAATCCTCACCCAAGACGCAGCGTCACCCCAGGTTGAGGCGCTCGTCCTCGATGGAGGCCTGGTTGTCGCCACCGGAAGTCGAAAGGACATGGGGGAGTACGCCGGACCGGAAACTCGTCGGCTCGATCTCGCCGGCGCTACTGTGATCCCGGGGCTGATCGAGTCGCACATTCACCCGACCTACTCCGGCTTGACTGACGGATGGGCCGATTGCCGGACGCCACCGTGCGCCTCGATCACGGATATCCAAGGGGCTCTGCGGAACTCCACTCCCACTCACGGCTGGATACGTGGATGGGGGTACGACGACACACAACTTCGAGAAGGTCGCCATCTCACACGCGATGACCTCGACGCAGTCTGCACCGACCGCCCGATCATCGTTCTGCATATCTCGGGGCACTTTGCGGTGGCAAACACTGTTGCGCTTGCAACTGCAGGCATCGACGAATCGACGGTGGATCCCGGGGACTCGCAGTTTCCGCGTGGGGCGGACGGGAGGCTCACAGGGATGGCCTGGGAAATCGACGCCGTGGCACGGTTGAGTGGCGCGATACCAGACCTGACACAGGCAGAGGTGCAGACCGCGTTGCTGCGTAGCTTGACACTGGCGCGTTCGCGAGGAATCACGACCGTCCACGATCTAGGGGTCGGCCTGTCGGCGGGCATGCAGGAGTTGGCCGCCTATCGTGCCCTGGACACCATGGGCGAGATGCCCGTGCACACGGTTGGCTTCCTTCGGGGTGATCTCGCGATCGCAGAACTGGAGGAAAGGAACATCGCTTTCACGGCTGCACCGGCCCCAGGGTCACGCTTCCGCCTGGCCGGCGCCAAATTCTGGGCGGATGGGTCCATTCAAGGATTGTCTGCAGCCTTGCGAACTCCGTATACCTGCAGCCCGAACCATCACGGTGATCTGCTCTATCCGCAGGAGCAACTCGACGACATGGTTCTCCAGGTGCACCGCGAGGGAGGTCAGGTCGCGGTGCACGCCAACGGCGATGCGGCTGTAGCCGCCGCCATCGCGGCGCTGCGCAGTGCGCACCGCAGTGACGGACGTCGAGCGCGGCACCGTATCGAGCACTGCCAGGTGAGTGGGCCTGCGGATCTCGAGGCGATACGTGATGCCGAGATCGGGGTGAGCTTTTTCGTCAACCATGTTTTTCATTGGGGCGATCGTCACCGTGACCGTTTCCTCGGTCCTGAGAGAGCCGGCAACCTGGACCCGCTGGCGTGCGCCGATGACATCGGCTTGAAATTCGGGCTGCACTCGGATTGCCCGATAACGCCGATGGATCCCCTCCAGACGATTAGGACTGCTGTGAATCGGCTGACCATGGGCGGTGCCGTGCTTGGCGCCCACCAACGGATCGGAGTGCAGCGTGCAGTGCAGGCCATGACTGTGGACAGTGCGTACTTGGTCCATGACGAAGGACGGGTGGGGATCTTGGCGCCGGGTCGTCGTGCGGACCTTGTCGCGCTCGACGGCACTCTTGCTGCTCTCGCAGACGCTTCGTCCGACATTCCTCAGCCTGCACTGGTCATGGTCGACGGCCGGTAGCGCATGAGATTGATTTCGTCCCAACGGATACCAGCTCGAGGTGGAGATTCGTGCAGTTGCTCGACAGTGAAGTTGTTCGGCGCTGTGCAGTTACGGCTGCCGCCGCGGCCGCGGTCTGTCGTTCGATCGGGCCCGGCGTGGTCGATGGCGACGCAGTGACGGGCAAGAGTTTCTTCCTGCAGGATGGCGGCTGGCCGGGCACCTGAACACATGTCCGGTTTCTGGAGCAAAGTCGGGACGAGGAGCGTGCCACCCTTGTAATCTCGCACGGGAGTTTGCGGGGCGCGGGGTATCCCGCACAGCGAATGAGAGGATGAAGGTGACAACTGTCTACACGCGCCGCCGAGGGGCGCGCCCTTTCGGAATCGCCCTCGCTGCGCTGGTCGCTATGGGTGCGGCCCTGACAGGCCCCACACTCGCCTCCGCTTCGAGCGGCGACCTGCAATTGGGTTCGAGTCAGTTCGGATCGTCCGGGGAGCAACCGCCGCTGCCGGAGATCCCACCGCCGTCCGCGGCCGAGATCAGGCTCGACGAGGCGCGGAACTTCCGCGATATCGGCGGGTATCGGACTACCGACGGCAGGACCGTCCGGACAGGCCTGGTGTTCCGTTCCAACAAGCTCAGCTCGCTCAATGAGACTGATCTGGCAAAACTCACCGCCGCGAACCTGACCCTCGACGTCGACCTGCGCAACGCCTCCGAACGTGCGGAGGATCCCGATCGGATCCCCGCCGGGGTCACCTACCAGGTCGCCGACGTCGTCAGTATCGAACACGGCATCGCGTTCCACGAGTTCGTTCCCCTGACCCTCGGTCGCGCGTTGATCGACGGCGCAGTCAAGGGAACCTCGAACATCGGCCAGAGCATCGGCTACCCGTTCATGGTCAACTACCGTGGTTCCGATGTCGCCTTCCGTGACCTGCTGACTGCGATCGCGAACAACTCCGACGGCGCAACCGTCTACCACTGCAGTGCAGGGAAGGACCGCACCGGTTGGGGTACCGCGATCCTGCTGACCATTCTGGGTGTCCCGCGTGAGTTCATCAGTGCCGATTTCATGGCGTCGAACACGTACCTGGGCCGGGACGACGCGGTGGACCTGTCGTGGCTCGATGCGGCGTATGCACAGGTGGACCGGCTCTACGGCGGTATGGATACTTACGTACGGGAGGGCCTCGGCGTCGACCAGGGCACTGTCGACTCTCTGCGCGCCAAGCTTCTCCTCTAAGCGGAGCTCCACGCCCGGCTTCTTGCCTACTCGGACCTTCTTCTGTCCCAGTGCGACCTGTGGTTGCGGGAGCGCGCGATTGTGTGGCGCCGCTCCTGGGGTGGGCCCGAGGTTTCTTGGCCGTGTGCGATCACCAAGTGGCGCAAGAACTTGGCGCGCAAGAATCACGACTGGTCATGGACTCGACGCTGGCCAATTGGTCAGCATCGAATCGAGAGCCTCGAGGATTCTTGCCCAGCTTTCGGCGCTGTCCGGTGCACTGTGGCTGAACGATCCACCCAGCTCGAGGCTGGCGTACCCATGAAAAACGCTGCCGAGCAACCGAACTGCGTGGGTCTGATCGAGATCGGTGAGGTTGTACCCGCGCAGAATCGATCGCATCATCTGCGAGTGTCTGAAACCCGCGCTCGCGGCCGCGGCCTCCGGGGTGAGGCGCATCTGTGACGCGGCGTACCGACCAGGGTGTGACCTCGCGTAGTTGCGGTACACGTTCGCGAAGGCGGTCAAGGCGTCGCGGCCGGACCGACCGGCCACGGCGTCGGCAGCCTGGTCGGCCATCTCTTCCAAGGCAAGCAGCGCGATTCTGGTTTTGAGGTCGTTCGAACTTTTCACGTGCGAGTACAGGCTTGCGACCTTGACGTCGAACGCTCTGGCGACCGCCGATACGGTCACCTGCTCGAAGCCCACCTCGTCGGCCAATTCGGCGCCCGCCACGGCGAGGCGTTCGGGTGTCAGTCCTGCGCGAGGCATGTCCGTTGGTCCTGTTCGTCGAGAAGTGAAACCGCTTGCCTAAATAGTATAGGCAAATTACTGTGTGCTGTAGTTAAAACCTTCGCAACTTATCTACAGGTGAATGAGATGAACAGCCAGAGCAGCTGGATTATTACCGTAATTTCCGAGGACATCGTGCGCGGAGCCCTCGAGCTCGAGCGGACCGAACGCGGTGTGCTGACACACCGTCTGCCTGCCAGAGCTCGCACGCAATTCGCTGACGGGCAGATGGCAATGGCGCAATCACAACCGTCCGGAGTGCGGCTGGTGTTCCGAACCAGCGCTACGGCCATCGAACTCGACACTCTGCCCACGAAAATGATCTACATCGGTGCTCCGCCGAGGCCGCAAGGGGTGTACGACCTGATCGTCGACGGCGAACCAACCGGGCACGCAATCGCTGAGGGTGGCAACACGGTGACGATCGACATGGCGACCGGTACCGCTCAGAGACAATCCGGACCCGTCAGCACCATCCGCTTCGCGGACTTGCCCGCGCGATCCAAGACCGTCGAGATCTGGTTGCCGCACAACGAAACCACCGAACTTGTCGCATTGCGAACCGACGCCCCGCTCGAACTCGCAGTCGGCACGAAGCGTGATGTGTGGCTCCATCACGGAAGCTCGATCAGTCAAGGCTCCGGCGCTGAAAGTCCCTCCCGCACTTGGCCTGCTCTCGCAGCCTCCCTCGGCGGCGTGGATCTGATCAACCTCGGGTTCAGCGGCAGCGCTCTGCTGGACCAGTACGTCGCCCGCGCTATGCGAGACACTCCTGCCGACCTCATCAGCATCAAGATGGGCATCAATCTGGTCAACTCCGACGTGATGCGCCTGCGGGCCTTCACGTCGGCAATGCACGGCTTCCTCGACACGGTCCGCGACGGCCATCCAGTGGCTCCACTGCTGGTCGTCTCGCCTGTCTATTGCCCGATTCACGAAGACACGCCTGGACCTGGTGCATTCGATTTCGACGCGCTTGCCAGAGGCGAAATGCGATTCGTTGCTACCGGCGATCCTGCCGAGCGTGCAGCCGGAAAGCTGACGCTGCGCTCTATTCGGGAAGAGTTGGCGCGCATCGTAACCCAGCGATCGGCGGCTGATCCCAATCTGCATTACGTCGACGGGTGCGATCTCTATGGTGCGGCCGAGAACGAAGAGTTGCCGCTTCCCGATCAGCTCCATCCGGACGCTGCGACGCACCGTCTCATCGGCGAACGCTTTGCCCAACGGGTATTCGCAGACGACGGCGCATTCGCACGCACGGTGTGATCGCGCAATCTGGTTCGATCGGATTTCACACGATTTGACCCTGACGTAGCGTGAGGGCTCACGATGACTTCATGACCGATACTTACCCGGCATTCGACATCAGCCCCGTCCCTGTCCCCGCTACAGACGCCGTGCCTCCGGAACAGTTCCGAGGTCTCTACGGAATGCCCATGTTCGTGTCGGTTCCGACATCGGATCTGGCCGAATCTGCCGACTTCTGGATCCGTGGGCTCGGTTTCTTCGACCTCTTTTCGGTGCCTGATCGACTGACGCATCTGCGGCGCTGGGCATTTCAAGACGTTCTGCTCGTGCCCGGCGAGCGAGCAGATTCACCACCGTCCATCAGCGTGAGCTTTGCGTGTGTGCTGAGTCAGATCGACCAGATAGCAAAGGCGTGTGAGGAATTGCGGCCCGGATGCACCAGCGGTCCAGACCTGAAGCCGTGGAATTCACTGGAGTTGGAGATCGTGACACCGGAGAACGCGCGTGTGATCATGACGGCCGCTCGTCCGTACGACCCGAACAGTGCCGAGGCCGAGCATCTGCGAGGCATGGGAATTGACGGACCCGTCGACTGAACCGAGGTCTGACGCTGTGGCCTCCCGAACCGCGTCTGTCAGACTGGATCACGTGACGGACCAACTCTTCGGAGACGAGGCAGACAGTGCTCTCACTGTCGGTGCTGCCGCATCACGACTAGGCATAACCGTACGTACCCTCCATCATTGGGACGCAATCGGTTTGGTGCGTCCGTCCGGGCGCAGTGACGGGGGCTACCGGCTGTACACCGACGCGGACCTCGGCCGCATCGGCCGGGTGCTTGTCTACCGAGACGTGGGTTTGTCGCTCGACGAGATCAGGATATTGCTCGATGCGCCCGCAGCCCACGTGGACGAGACGCTGCGTGGGCAGCGCGCCGAGTTGCGGCAACGGATAGCCGACTTGGAGGAACTGGGCGAGTCCTTGGATCGCATCATCGATGCCAGGAAGTCGGGTGTGCTGTTGCCGGCACACGAGCAGGTGTCGATCTTCGGCCGACACTGGCAGCCGTCATGGGGGCCGGAGGCGCACGAGCGTTGGGGTGACAGCGCGCAGTGGGCGCAGCACGCGGAACGGTCGGCGGGTAGGACCGCTGAGGATTGGCAGAAGATCGCCGACTGCGTCGAGACGCTCAACGAAGATCTGGCGCTGGCCTGCCGATCCGGTGTCGAACCGGGAAGCGCCGAGGCGAATTTGCTGGCAGAACGGCACCGAGCGTCGATCGGGGTTTACTTCGACTGCACACATTCGATGCAGGTGTGTCTGGGACGGATGTACGTGGCCGATCCGGGATTCACCGCGTTCTACGAGCAGGTCGAGACCGGTCTGACAGTGTGGCTCCGCGCTGTCATCGATGCGAATGCTCGGGCCAACGGGGTTGCCCCCGAATCGGCGACGTGGGTGTGAGTGAGCTGGTGGTCGCTCGTCAGTCCAAAGACGCACACGCAGTGCACCACGGTCGGCCGTCGACTCCGTGGGCACGATGGGACACTGCGATGCGCGCGGCCAAAATGCAGCTTTCGTTGTCGTGATAGACGTCGAGATCCGAAGGAACCGTCGAGTGGAACGCCGGGACCTTCATGTCTACCTCCGTTGTGGCTCGCCAGGGAGTTGGCTCGTTGCGGCAATCCTCCCAC
Organism: Rhodococcus sp. MH15; assembly: GCF_019266045.1. Classification (NCBI taxonomy): domain Bacteria; kingdom Bacillati; phylum Actinomycetota; class Actinomycetes; order Mycobacteriales; family Nocardiaceae; genus Rhodococcus; species Rhodococcus sp. MH15. The sequence continues at coordinate 617,192 of NZ_LPNP01000061.1, read as the reverse complement.
CACAGAGATCATCTCGCCTGTCGGCAGAAGCAGGGCCGTTGCTCGGCCAAATTGCCAGGGGTCGACACGTGCGGTCCCGTCCGCGCGATTGTGCAGCCCCGCAGCGACTTACAGGTGTGGTTACTTGATCGCCCTGCCTTCCGAACAGATGCGCACTGCGCGCGGGGTGTGATCTTCGACGGCGCTCACCGCAGAGAATCCCGCAGGGATAGGCTGGACGGATGCGTGGAGAGTACAAGGTTCCTGGTGGAAAACTGGTCGCGGTCGACGTCGAGGTGGCGGACGGTCGGCTGTCCGAAGTCGCAGTCTCGGGGGACTTCTTCCTCGAGCCCGACAGCGCGCTCGACGACATCAACGCGGCGTTGCGCGGAATGCCCGCCGACTCGGATGCAGAACAGTTGGCGCATGCCATCTCCACTGCGCTCGACGAGTCCGTCTCGATGATCGGCTTCACGCCGCAGTCGGTCGGCATCGCGATCCGGCGCGCACTCGGCCACGCCACGAGCTGGGCGGATCACACCTTCGACCTCATCCCGCCGGTGGTTCTCGATCCCGCGATGCACGTCGCGCTGGACGAGGTCATCGCGCGTGAGGTCGCATCGGGTGAGCGTCCGCCGACATTGCGTTTCTGGGACTGGGACTCGCCCTTGGTCGTGATCGGATCGTTCCAGTCCGTGCGTAACGAGGTCGACTCCGAGGCGGCTGCGCGGTACGGCATCGGGGTGGTGCGCCGAATCTCCGGTGGCGGCGCGATGTTCATGGAACCGGGCAACTGCATCACGTACTCGTTGGCAGTACCGGCGTCATTGGTCGAGGGTTTGAGTTTCGAGCAGTCCTACGCGTTTCTCGATCAGTGGGTCATGGGAGCGCTTGCCGAGGTCGGTATCAACGCTCGGTATGTGCCGCTCAACGATATCGCCTCGGACAAGGGCAAGATCGCCGGCGCCGCTCAGAAGCGATTCGCGTCCGGCACTGTGCTCCATCACGTGACCATGGCCTACGACATCGACGCTGAGAAGATGACGCAGGTGTTGCGAATCGGACGAGAGAAGATGTCGGACAAGGGAACCAAGAGTGCGGCCAAGCGCGTCGATCCGCTGCGTTCGCAGACCGGAATGACGCGTGCAGCAATCCTGGAGTCGTTTGCGCAGCACTTTCGAGGTCAATACGACACCCACGACAGCGATTACACGGACTCGGAGTTGGAGCAGGCGCGCAAGCTGGTGGACACGAAGTTCAGAACCGAAGAGTGGACTCACCGCGTCCCGTGAAACCGAGAAACCGGGACGAGACCCGAGCGGTCTCGTCCCGGTCGCCTAGGTAGCCGGAGTCGCTGAGTTTGCCCCGAGGAGCTCGGCGTCGGCCGTCCCGGAGTTCCGCTTCGGAATGGTGAAAGTTGCGCTCACGCACAGGATTGCGATGACGAAGCACGCCACTGTGTACCAGAGGTTCCCGATGGGATCTCCAGCGCTGGTGGAACCGTCGACCGCGTCGAAGAAGTCGGGAAGCGCACTCGCCCACAGGACGGCCATGACAACCAGGTACACCACGCTGTAGATCTGCACGAACCTGTTGGTGTGTGCAGGAGTGTTCGATTCTGCCGAGCGCAGGTGCGTCCATTGGCGGACGAGAACCACGATCGCGACCACTGTGAGGACTGCAAGTTCAGCGGCGTAGAGGAACCCGCGGACAGTGTCGCTTCCCATACCGAAGACCGTCGCCGGGAGCGGGAGAATGAACGTACCCAGCGAGGCCAGCAGGCCGATCACGATGGTGCGCCATACCAATTGAAGTCCGGAGAAGTGCTTGCCGGCATCGACGTGCCGTCCGACGAAGTACTGGACGCAGAATGCCAACGACATCGGCCACAGCGCGGCGAAGACGACCACGCTGGGAAGTGGAACCGCGTTGAACATGGGTTGGTTGATCGGGTTCGACGTCGACCACTCCCACCACCGCAACTGGGGCCCCAGGTGGTCGAAGATTTCGTAGAACGCATGGTGGACGAAGCCGACGCAGACAGCGCCCAGTAGTGGACCGTATCTGCGGAAAACGCCGAGCATTCTGACTATTTCGAAGGCCAACGTCGCCATCAGTGGATAGATGGCAACGATGTACAGCGGCAGTCGACCCCACATGAAGTCGACGGTGAACACGTTGTGCGCGAACATCGTGTCCACTTGTTCTTCGATGCCGAACGCCGCCGGGAAGTACAGCGGAGGCTCGATGATGAACAGGTAGGCGGTGGCGCCGAACCAGAGAACCAGATTGGTGGGGTCGCCGTTGCGGCGCAACCGCACGATCGCCAGGACCAGTGCGAGCACCGAGCCGACGATGATGGTCCATTCGAGGACGGGCAGGGTCCAGTTCTCCAGCGCCGCCGGGTTACGGAACTCGACGAGTCCACCTGCTTCCTGACAGGAGAAACCGAGTTCTGTTGCGAGCTGGGAAAACGTGGGGGAGCAGTGTTCTGCCATCAGTTGGCCCCTGACGTGATCGACTCGGCTTGTGCCTGAGATTCGGCGGTGTACCAGCGTGTGCAGTCGTAGCCGTCGTCGTAACGCTTGAACCACTGGTCGGCGAGTGCGGGGAGTTTCTCGTGGTCCGGGTTGTGATTGGGCATCTGGCTGCGGAAGACACCGCCGAGTGCAACGAGTTGTTCTCCGAGTTGAAGGTGATCGAAGGCGCGAGGCATCGTGCCCTTGGTCAGATACGGAGCGAACGACGTCAGAATCTTCTGCTTGGTGCGGTGGGTGGCGAACATCGACAGTGAGTCGACTTGCCGCTCGGAGAGCGGAACGTGCTGGTTGAAGCCTGCGCAGGCGATACGAATCACCTTCATCACGTGCGCGAAGATCGACGGTGCCATCCGCATCCGGTAAAGCTCGCTTCCGACTACGGAATTGAAGATGATCAGAGCCGAGCTGCGATGCTCGACCTCCTCGACGAAGTGCCAGATGAACAGCGACGCGACGCGGTCGTCTCCCGGGCGGAACAAGGTCGCCTCGTTGTCGAGCATCAGCTTGAACACCGGAGTGAAGGTCGCCTCCAGGTCCGCGGTGTATGCAAGCCGGTAGTTCAGCGAGGTCGCCTCGGTCAGTAGATCGAATTCACCGATCACAGCGTCGAGCGTGTTCTGTAGTCCGGGGTAGCGCCTGATCAGAGCCTTCACATGCTGGCGGTGCGCGGTCGAGTGATGGCCTTCCTGACGCATGAACGCCACGGCTTCCTCGGCCACTTCAGGATCGCTGATCCGCGACTTGGTCTGCATGATCATCTTCACGATCATCTTCTCGAAACCGATGGCCAGGAACGAGACCGCGTTGGACATGCTCGACCAGGCCGGATTCTCCGGGTTCCACAGGAAGGGAACGTCCTGATCCTCGAATCCGAAGTCCATTTTTCGGGGTTGAAGGTTGGTCACTTGTCGAACCTCGTCTTTCGGAGGGGCTGGTCAGGTGGCCGCTCTGGCACTCGAAGCCACGTGTGGCGGTAATCATACATATTGGTGTGCAGTTGTATGTTCACTTTCGGCGAGGGGAGTGAATTCGAGGGGCGCAGATGCAAAACCTGCCTGTGTTAGCCTGTGGCTCTTGGACTTCGAGCGCAAAGACATGGTTCGAGCCTCGTTCGAGCGAGGAAGTGGGCAGTGGCACGAAGGCGTGGGTGGGGCGGCAATCCACCGGACAGTGACGAAGATGCGTCTCGTCGCATTGTCGAGGCCGCGGTCGAGTTGATCGGACGGACGAGTTCGGAAATCAGCATCGGCGACGTCGCCGAGTCACTGGGCGTGATCCGGCAGACCGTGTATCGATACTTCCCCAGCGCTGACGCTCTGATGCGGGCAGCTGCAATCGCGTCGGTCGACGGCTACCTCGATCGGCTCACCACACACGTGAGCGGCATCGAAGATCCCGTCGAGGCGATGACCGAGGGTGTCGTCTACACCCTGACCCAGGTCCACCGAACGCCGCATCTCGGCATTCTGCTCACCAGCACGAATTCGAGTCTTCATCCCGAAGGTCTGACCTCTCAGGAGGCGCAGGCCTTCGGAATGGCGATGATCACCCGCTTCGACGTGGACTGGGTGCGTTTCGGATACGACGACGCATCACTTCAGGAACTGGTCGAATACGTCCTGCGGACGATGCAGTCGTTTTTCCTCGCGCCCGGCGACCCGAAGCGGAGCGACGAGGAACTGCGGCGATACCTACGGCGCTGGATGGGTTCTGCGATCATCGCCCAGGGAAATTCTGTCAGCGGTGATCCGATCAGCGCAGAACCAGAGTCAAAACAACCGCGCTGACGCACGCGGCGATGACGACGATCAGCGCGAACAGGTCGGCGAGCTGAGGGCGCTTGGGGTACGCCGCGATCAAACCGGTGCCCCCGCGAGCGGAGATCGCTTCACCCATCTCGGCAGAGCGCCGAATTGCCACCGACATGGTCGTGGTGATCAGATCGACTATCGAATTGTCGGCAGCGCTGTTCACCACAGCTTTCGGGCGTAGTCGTCGCGCCGCCACCAGGGTGAGCATCTCGTCGATCAAGAGCGGAAGTGAACGAATGCAGAGGGCCGTCGCGATCGCCCACTCGTCGACCGGGATCTTGAGGAATCGCAGCGGTCTACCGAGCGTTGCCAGTGCCGGCGCCACATCGCTCATCGACGTGGTCCATGCCAACATCAGTGAGACGCAGAGCAATACAAGACCGAACGTCACAGCTTGCAGGTAGATGAAGACTGCGTCGAGGCCGATCGGAAGATTGATCAACGCGCCGAGCAGGATCAGCGCCCACAACCACCACGGAGGTCGCGGAACTGCAGTCGGGGGGATGCGTCCGATCACCGCGGTCAGCAACAACAATCCGAGTACGACGCCGATCGCCGGCCAGGACGGAGCGGTCACGACCACGATGCTGACGAGAACGACGGCAACGATCTTCGTTCCGGCCCACAATCGGTGGATCGGCGATGAAGTCGGGACTTCGCGCAGAAGTGTTGTCACGTCGTCGATCCTTCCAAGGCGCTGCTGGCGGCAGGGTCGAGGATGCGACCCTCCGACAGTCGAATTGTTCTGCTGCACACGGCGTCCATGCCGTCGACATCGTGGGAGATGACGACTACTGCGGTTCCGTTCCGACGAATCCACCTGAGTACGTTCAGGATTTCGTGTCGACCGGGTGGATCGAGACCGGCCAACGGTTCGTCGAGGATGAGTACCCGCGGTTGGCGCACGAGGAGACCGGCCAGGACGACGCGTCGCATCTGTCCGCCGCTCAACTCGTCGATGCTGCGGCCGGCGATGTGACGGTCGAGTCCGACGGCGTCGAGCGCCCACGAGACTTGCACCGATCCGATCTCCGGACCTCCGGCGGCCTCGATGTCTTCGGCGACGGTTCGGCGTTGCAGCTGCAGTCGCGAATGCTGGAACGTGAGACCGACGGTGCCGAGTTGGCGTGAGACGGGTTTGCCGTCGAAGACTGCGGTTCCCTTGCTCGGTGCGATCAAGCCCGCCATGATCCAGGCCAGAGTCGATTTACCGGAACCGTTGCCGCCCAGAACCAGCAGCCCGTCGCCGTCGCCGATTGTGAGATTTACGTCCGACAGTGCGCGCCGCGACCACGGAGTCCGGTCGTTGTACGTGTGGGTGACATCGGTGAGTTGGAGGACAGCTCGAGTGCTGACCGGCCACGGCGCAGACGGCGGACCCCCGAACGTCGACGTCATCCAACCGGGTTGGTGATCGATCTGCCGTCCGCGTTGTAGTTGAATCACCCGATCTGCGTTGCGGGTGTCGGCGTGGTGATGGGTGACCAGTACCACGGCCATCGGGTGGCGTCGCGGAAGTTCGGCAAGGAGCGAGACCAATTCCTCCCGGCCGGCCTGATCGACCATCGCGGTGGCTTCGTCCGCGATCAGCAGAGCGGGGCGCCGCGCCAGCGCGGCTGCAACAGCCAGACGTTGCATCTCGCCACCGGACAGCCCGGAGGTCTCACGCATACCCATGCCCGCGAGTCCCACCTCGGCCAGCAGTGCATCGACGTCGGGATGCGACTCGGGGGGGAGCCCCCAGACGACGTCGTCCGCGACGCGGGTTCCGAGGATCTGGCTTTCGGGTCGTTGGAGGACGACGGCGGTTCCGCCGTGTCGGCCGAGACCGGCGGACCCGGGTCTCGTCAGCGTCCCGACAGTCGGCGCGCGACCGGCGAGCAACCGGGTGAGTGTGGACTTGCCCGAGCCGTTGTGGCCGACGATGGTGACGAACTCTCCTCGTCGCACGGTGAAGTTGACGTCGACGAGGGCCGGTGTCGTTGCACCCGGATAGGTGAAGCCCACGTGATCGAAAGTGACCGGCAGAGGATCGATCGGACGGTCGTCGGGTGCTGTCTGGAGCGGGTCGGCCGAAGGGAGTGCAGCCAATCGGTCGAGGACGGCGCCGAGGACGAAATAGGAGACGACGGTACTGAGGACGATTCCGGAGATGATGGACACGCCGATCCACAACCACCAGTAGTCGATGATCGAGCCGATGCTGTTCTCGATCCATTCGGCTGCGCCGACCAGTGTGGGGGCACGCTTCAAGATCTCGGCCACGCCCAACGCGGTGTTCTCGAGCGAGGTCAACAACAAGGTGCGCAGCGGAGCGAGAACAAGCAACAGGACTATGGAGAACAACGCCAGCGCGGGCCCGATGACCAATGACGACAGCAATGCGGAGACGAAGCCGAGACCGCGCCGCTTGACCGTACCGATGATTCCGCCGAGGAGAGCGCTCAATGCGACCGCCGCCGCAGATCCCGAACCCGCCGCGACAAAGGCGACTGCCGTGGCCGAGATACCGGCCGTCGTCACGGCGCGGACTCGGAAGCGCTGGGCAACAATTCCCATCGGAACGGCGGCCACGAGGTTGAGGGCGCTGGCCATGGGGATGACCGTGGCAATGACGGACAACGCGACCGTGAATCCGGCCATGACGGCACCCGTTGCCAACTCGAGTGGTCGAAGGTTGCCGGTTTCGCGGACTTGCGGACGGTTGCTCACTACGTCCAGTGTGCCAGTGGTGACATAACTCCCGCCCGACTGATGGTGAGCGCATCGGGGTGATTGCGTAGGCTTCACCTCAAACAATGCATCGGACGGAGCGTGGAAGACGTGAGTGCAGCACCCATCAGGGTCGGGGTTCTGGGAGCCAAGGGCAAGGTCGGTCGAGCGATCTGCGAGGCAGTGGAAGCTGCTCCCGATCTGGAACTCGTCGCTCAGGTCGACACCGGTGATCGCATCGAGACGTTTGTCGACACCCGCACTCAGGTAGTGGTCGATTTCACGCACCCCGACGTCGTCATGGGAAATCTGGAATTCCTCGTGGCCAACGGAATTCATGCAGTGATCGGCACCACCGGTTTCGACGAGTCCAGGCTTGCGACTGTTCAGTCCTGGCTCGACGCCCAGCCGGCAACGGGTGTTCTGATCGCCCCGAACTTCGCCATCGGTGCTGTGCTGTTGATGCGCTTCTCGGCTGCCGCGGCGCGCTTCTTCGATTCCGTCGAGGTCATCGAACTCCATCACCCCAACAAGGCAGATGCTCCCTCGGGCACCGCATACCGAACGGCCGCCATGATCGCCGAGGCTCGCGCGGAAGCAGGCGTCGGACGCAGCCCTGACGCCACCACGACCGAGCTCGAGGGTGCGCGCGGAGCCGACGTCGACGGCGTCCGGGTTCACTCCGTGCGGATGGCCGGACTGGTCGCGCATCAGGAAGTGATTCTCGGAACTCAGGGCGAGACACTGACCATTCGCCACGACTCGATCGACCGGAATTCGTTCGCGCCGGGCGTTCTGCTCGGTGTCCGCCAGATCGGCTCGCGTCCGGGTCTGACGGTCGGTATCGATTCCTTTCTCGATCTATGAACAAGACCACCCGCACCGTCGCACTGATCGTCGCGATTTGCATCGCGCTCGCGGTGTACTTCGTGCTGCTCGGCCAGCGCGGAATCCAGCTCATCCAGGACGGTGGCGGCGCCGCGATCGGTCTCGGGATCGGCGTGCTGATCCTGCCGTTCCTGGGGCTGTGGCTCGTCATCGCCACGCTCCGTGCCGGCTTCACGCACCAGCGCCTCGCGCAGCAGATTCACGACGAGGGCCTCGCTGTCGATGCGTCTGCGCTTCCGAAATTGCCTTCGGGCCGGATCGAGCGAGCGGCCGCCGACGAGTTGTTCGCCCAGATCAAGGTCGACTGGGAAGCAGACCCGGACAACTGGAAGCAGAACTTCCGACTCGCTCGCGCCTACGACTATGCCGGTGACCGAAGCCGGGCTCGGGAAACCATGCGACGGGCAGTCGAACTGGAACGCCGTTCACGAGGCAAGTAGGTGTCTACGCCGCGAAGCGGGGCCTGCTGAGACGCTACCGCTCCGGAACGGTTGTGGGAGATGACGGATCCGGAGTGGTGGGGTCGAATGGCGGCGGGTTGTTCGGGTCGAAGCTCGTCACCGGCACCGAACAGGTCGCGCCCACTTCGGGATACGTGTTCGGGTTGACGCGCAGAGCCGAGACGAACTGATCGATGCGCGCGTCCGCGGCGTTGTCGAGCTTGAGCTGACGGCCCCACGACTGCAGCGAGATCGGCGAATCCAGGGTCGGATACGGCGACATCAACGTGTAGCTCATGCCCTCGACTCGCTGTGCCAAGCGAGCCTGATCCTCGCTCGAGACGAGGTCGGGGTTGTACGTGATCCACACGGCCCCGTGCTCGAGAGAATGGACCGCATTCTCGGTCCGAATCGCTTGTGGATAAACAACTCCGGTGCAGTTTGCCCAGACCGAGTCATGACGGCCTCCGAAGGGCGGTGAATATGTGTACGCCACGCGTTCGTTCGGGCGTACGTGTTGGGCTGCTGGGTAGTCGACCGTGACAACTCCGTCGATGGCTTCGGACGGATCCGGGTTGTCGATGCTCGGAACAAACGCATCCGGGCGCGGTGATCCTTCGAGGGAATTCGCACACGAAGCCAGTGCGAGAACTGCCGAGACCACCACTGTCGCTCGAAGTTGTTTGTTCACTCGGCCATGATAGCGGCGCCTGTCCGCTTTCCCGGGGACGCGAATCGACTACGACCCGAGAGAGCCGCTCGCTCCGCCCGACAGTGCGATGTCGCTGGCGCCGCGAAGAATTCGGATTGGTGGTAATGGCCCTCGGTATGCCTCGGAGCCACTGATCAGATCACCGGCAGCGTCGAACGCGATCGCCTCACCTTGTGGCTCGTCGGGAAGGGGGACGCGAATCGGGTTGGTGTTCAACGCTTTCACGATATCGCCGTCGGGAGCTGCGTACAGGTAAGCGTCGGTATACGTGCGGAGCGCTACCACCGTGCCGTCCTTGCTCACGGCGCCGCCGGTGACAGCCATCGTGCCGGCGTGGGGGACGGGCCCACCGGGTGTGAGGGTGGGAGTAAATCTGAGCTGACCTACTTTGGCCAACATGGTCGGCGAGCCCGTACTCAGATCCTGAACCTGCTGTCGCTCAGCGGTTGTGTAGACCACGCTTGCACCTAGGTAGTCCTTGGTGACGATGACGGGAACCCCGTCGCTCTGGATCAGTAGTGTCTCGGCGTCGTGCGCGCCGTCGGGATAGACCAGGGGGTAGGAGGTCGCCGCACCTGAAGCCGGATCGAGGTCGATCAGCCCGACCGACGTTCGTAGCTGATCCAGCGCTGCACGTGGCAGTTCGAATCGAGTTCGGCGACCCGATCGTCGGAGCCGCTGTCGCCGATTGCGTACATCCCGGCCGCGGTGACGGTGAGTCCGGACAGCTCGGAAAGGCCTGCATCGGTGGGTGTGCACAGTACGTCGAAGACGCGGGCCTGTTGCGCCGCCGCAGGAACGGTGTGAACGCCGACAATCGCGGCGGCGAGAACAACCGATCCGGCAGCCCAAGCGACTGAGTGGGTGAGCGGTCGATTCCAGATCACGATGCAGTCCTCCAGGCCGAAGAATCGGGACTTAGTACCCAGAGAATACTGGACGTCCGTCTCACTTTGACCGAAACTGCAAGAAATCGCATCTGCCGAGACGCCGTGATGCGTCAGTGATTCACCGAGTGAATCCGCGTGCAGGAGGGGATACTCGACTCACCGGAGATCGGCGGCGACGAGCAGGAAGTGACGAAGCGATGGCGAAGAGTGAGTCCGACAAGCAAGGCGCAGATTCCCCGTCTCGGTTGATCGACAAGCGAATCGAGGAACTCGGAGACTGGCGGGGCGAGATGCTCGCCCGGATACGAACTCTGATCAAAGAAGTGGATCCGGATGTGGTGGAGGAATGGAAGTGGCGAGGTGTTCCCGTGTGGTACCACGCCGGAATGATCTGTACCGGTGAGACTTACAAGAGCGCAGTGAAGGTGACCTTTGCCAAAGGCGCATCACTCGACGACGCTTCAGGACTCTTCAACTCCAGCCTCGAGGGCAATACGCGACGGGCGATCGATTTCCACGAGGGCGAAGCCGTCGACGAAAAGGCGTTCAAGGCACTCGTTCACGCCGCGATTGCCCTGAACACCTCGAAGAAGTGACGCCCTGTCAGAGCTGATGTTCAGCGAGGTCGAACGCACTGAGTAGCGTGCGGAATTTTGTACTGGTCTCTCTCAATTCGATTTCCGGGTCGGAAGTAGCGACGATGCCGCCGCCGGCGTAGGCCCGCGCCGAGAGGCCGTCTGCTGCGATCTCGGCGCAACGTATAGCAACCATCCACTCGCCGTCTCCAGTCCGGTCGCACCAGCCCACGGCACCGGCATAGAACCCACGATCGGCTTCGGTTGCGGTGATGTGCTCGCGTGCGGCGACCGTCGGTGTGCCGCAGACAGCGGGAGTCGGATGCAGCGCCATTGCGAGTTCGAGCGAGGTCAGGCTCGGGTCGATCAGGACACCTTCGATCTTGGTCCCGAGATGCCACAGTTGCGGTGTCCGAAGGATTTCCGGTGCGCTGGGTGCATTGAAGGACGTGCACAGTGGTCCGAGTGTCGCGCTGATGGAGTCGACGACAAACGCGTGTTCGGCCAGATCTTTGGTCGACGCGCGGAGTTGCTCGGCATTCGCCTCGTCCTGATCCGAATTCGGATGGCGTGCAATCGAGCCCGCCAGCGGGTGGCAGGTGACGACGCCGCCTCGCCTTTCGATCAGAACCTCGGGCGTCGAACCGACCAGCGAACGCCCGCGGTACTTTCCTCCGGCGGGGGACAGGTCGACGCAGAAACCGTTGTGCGCGTGATCGAGTGCAATCAGTTTCTCGGCCAGAGCGGCGGGGAAGATCGTGGACTCGGCCTCGATGGTCAGGGAGCGTGCGAGGACAACTTTGTCGAGTTCGCCTGCTCGAAGTCGTTCGATGGCTCCGCGGACCCTGTCGGTGTGGATCTGCGGGCTGGGTTCGAATCCGGCTACCCGCGAAGTGGGTAATGACGGGATGTTCGAGTGATATAGATCACCGCGGACTCGTGTGAAACTTAGTGGCGCGGTGAGGGCGGACGGCGTCTCCGGGGAGAACGGCAGGGCGCCGACGACCGAGTCGATGCGCCCGGTCTTGAGGGCTTCGGCAGCGTCGAAGGCCGAGTCGAATTCTTCGACTACTCCCGAAGTGCGGATCGACGTTTGCCTACGTGAGAGCAGGAAAACGGAGTCCGTTTCATCGTCAGTCCGGTTGTTGCGCAACGGGAATTCGGAGACTTCGGCGAGTGCTGACATGGACACCCTTCCAGTTCGACAGATTGCTTGTTATGTTGAGGCTAGCCTTAGTTTGGGTGAATTTGTGTTGCGACCGTCCGGGTTGTGTACTTCCGTACCGTTATGGTTAGGCTGGCCTAAAGTCAAGGCGTGCGGACGGGGTCGACACGAGGTTGGGTTGGCTCGATCTGAGCGCGTCGACCACTACTCGAGGAGACCGATGAGCAACACCGTGGACCGTGACCAGATCGTGCGCGACGTCGCCGAGGTTCTGTCGATGAGGGCAGAACAACTCGGCGACGACGCGGACCTGGGTGACGAAGGCCTTGACTCGGTTCGCTTGATGACGCTCGTCGAACGGTGGCGGGGAGCGGGCGCGGATGCCGACTTCGCGGAGTTGGCAGAAGAGCCCACGATCAATGCCTGGGTTCAGGTCCTGTGCCCGCAGTGAGCGAGCGCCGAATCGCCGTGGTCACCGGTGCTGCGGCGGGGATCGGCGCCGCAGTAGCCCGTACGCTTGCGCGCGACGGGTATTCGCTGGCGTTGCTCGATCGCGACGACGTCGAATTGAAGCGGGTAACTGCGGAATTGGCAGAAACAATCGTCGAAGGCGCCGATATCGAGAGTCACGTCGTGGACGTGACCGATCGGCAGGCAGTCGACGCTGCAGTGGCCTCGACGATGGACACGTTCGGCCGGATCGACGCGCTCGCGCACGTCGCCGGAATTCTCGACACCGGATCGGTGCTGGACTCCGATCCGGACCAGTGGCGGAAGATATTCGGCGTCAACGTCTTCGGATTGCTGAACGTGCTGCAAAGCGTGGGACTGGAAATGCGTCGCCGTCGGGCCGGGGCGATCGTGGTCGTCTCGTCGAACGCGGCCGGTGTCCCACGTATCGGGATGGGTGCTTACGGTTCGTCCAAAGCTGCTGCCACCATGTTGGTTCGAACCGCTGGACTGGAGCTGGCTACTGACGGCATTCGTGTCAACGTGGTCGCTCCGGGATCCACCGACACAGCGATGCAGCGGTCACTGTGGTCGGACCCTTCCGACGATTCGGGTGCCGACGCGGTCATCGAAGGCAATCTGGCGAGCTATCGCCTGGGTATTCCGCTCGGAAAACTGGCCACCGCAGACGATATCGCGGACTCGGTGCACTTCCTGCTGTCCGACCGGGCGGCCCACATCACCATGCAGGCGCTGTACGTCGACGGTGGAGCGACGCTCAAAGCGTGAGACGTATTTGCTGACAGTACTTTCGAACAGGAGTCACTTGCATGACCTCGAGGATCGCTCGCGAGCCCTTGGCACCCGTCGCACAGTATCCACCCGATTTGGTGACGTATTATCGGGAACGAGGCTATTGGACTGACGAGACGCTGGCCGGATTCGTCACGGCCGCGGCCGCACGGCATCCCGACAACGAAGCGGTGGTCGGCAGCGGTGCCTCTGGCACACAGACACGGCTGACATATTCCGACCTCGATCGTCGCAGCTCGGCCGTGGCCGGAGGCCTGTCCGGCTTGGGTGTTCGCGCCGGTGACCGGGTGCTTCTGCAGCTGCCGAACATCGTGGAATACGTCGAAGCATTGTTCGGTGTGTTGAAGCTCGGCGCCCTGCCGGTATTCGGGTTGCCGGCGCATCGCCGAACCGAAATCGGATACTTCTGCCAGTTCGCTGATGTCGCTGCCTATATCGTCGCTGACCGTCATGGCGGGTTCGACTACCGCGCGCTGGCGCGTGAGGTGAACGAAGGCCTCGAGACTCCGCCTGTTGTGATCGTGGCCGGTGACCCCGAAGAGTTTGTCGGTTTCGATTCGCTGCGCGGATACGAGGTTCCCGTTCTTGCCGACGTCGATCCGTTGTCGGTCGCCTTTCTTCAGCTTTCCGGTGGCACGACCGGTGTTCCGAAGCTGATTCCGCGAACGCACGCCGACTACCTCTACTCGGTGCGAGCGTCCAACCCGATCTGCGGCGTCGACGACTCGACGCGCATGTTGGTGGTTCTCCCTGCAGCGCATAATTTTCCGATGAGTTCGCCGGGCATCCTGGGTGTTCTCCACGCCGGCGGCTCCGTGGTTCTGGCGCCGGACACCATGCCCTCCACAGCTTTCGGTCTGATCGAATCAGAGCGAGTCACGCACGCTTCCTTGGTCCCACCGATCGCGTTGGCCTGGATGGCCGCCCCCAGTAAGGCAGATCACGATCTGTCGAGCTTGCGGGTTCTCGGCGTCGGCGGAGCGAAGTTCAGCGCCGAAGCCGCTGCACGCGTACCCACGGAGCTGGGCTGCACCCTCCAGCAGGTGTTCGGGATGGCCGAGGGGCTGGTCAACTACACCCGCCTCGACGACACGCAAGAATTGATCGTCAGCACTCAGGGCCGGCCCATTTCACCCGACGACGAGGTTCGTGTGGTCGACGACGAAGGCGCGCTCGTCGCGCCCGGAACCACGGGGCACTTACTGACTCGGGGTCCGTATACGATCCGTGGCTATTACCGGGCGGATGCGCACAATGCCGAGGTCTTCGACGCCGAAGGTTTCTATCGCACCGGCGATCTGGTCAGCGTCACCGATTCAGGACATCTGATAGTCGAGGGGCGCGCAAAAGACCAGATCAACCGCGGCGGTGAGAAGGTTGCGGCCGAGGAGATCGAGAACCACCTGCTCTCGCATCCGGCTGTCCACGATGCGGCCGTCGTCGCCGTTCCCGACGAGTACCTGGGCGAACGAACCTGTGCTGTTCTGGTGATTTCCGGAGATGCCCCGACCGTCGGCGAGATCAAGCGATACATACGAGGCCGAGGCGTTGCGGCGTACAAGGTTCCGGATCGAGTGGAGTTCGTGACCGAGTTCCCCGTCACCGGCGTCGGAAAGACCAGCAAGGCGGCCTTGCGCCGTGTTCTCAGCGAATCGATTGCCGCACAGACTCTGTCGAGTTGATCGGTTCCCACCCCCACATTTTCGAGGAGATTCATCATGGCGCTACCCACAGCAGTGCGATACGAGATGCCCACCGAGTTTCCGCAAAATCGGGTCGACTGGACTCTCGATCCTTCCCGAGCGGTGTTGCTTCTGCACGACATGCAGGAATATTTCGTGAACGCGTACGACCGAAGCGTCGACCCGCTCCAAACCGTGGTTCCGAACATCGACCGGCTTCGTTCGTCGGCGCGAGCTGCCGGAATCCCGATCGTCTACACCGCGCAACCCGGTGATCAGGATCCCGAGGAGCGTGCGTTGCTGTCGGATTTCTGGGGACCGGGTCTGAAGGCAGATCCCGCTCACACCGACGTGATCGCCGAGTTGGCTCCGCATTCGGACGACGTGATGCTCACAAAATGGCGCTACAGCGCCTTCATCAAGACGGATCTGCGTGAGCGGCTGCGCGAGAGTGGGCGTGACCAGCTGATCATCACCGGAATCTATGCCCACATCGGTTGCCTGACTACCGCTTTGGACGGGTTCATGCAAGACGTGCAGATCTTCTTCGTGGGCGACGCGGTAGCCGACTTCTCCCTGGACGAGCATGTCGGTGCGCTCGAGTACGCGGCCGGGCGCTGCGCCTCGGTCACCCGAACCGACGACCTGGTCAAGGCGATGAGCGCGGAAACCGTTTCGGCGTAGGCGTGAACGGCGACGGGTGCGCCACCCGTCGCCGTATTGTCAGATGTGTGAAGACTCTGTTGGTGGTTCACCACTCGCCCTCGCCGACAACCCACGAATTGTTGGATGCAGTCCTGGCCGGGGCTCGCGATCCCGAGATCGAGGGCGTCGAGGTGAAGGTGATGCCGGCGTTGGCGGCGACGGTGCCCGACGTCCTCGCTGCTGACGGCTATCTTTTCGGAACCACCGCCAATTTCGGTTACATGTCGGGCGCGCTGAAATACTTCTTCGACACCACGTACTACCAATGCCTCGGCGCGGTTTCGGATCGACCGTACGGCCTGTGGGTTCACGGTAACAACGACACTGCCGGTGCAGTGTCCTCGGTGCGCAAACTCGCCACCGGGCTCGGATTGGTCGCGGTGGCGGATCCGCTCGAAGTGACTGTGAGCGTGGACAAATCTGTCCGCGATGGTTGTTATGAACTGGGCGGAACCGTCGCGGCAACGCTGATGGACTAGCCTTCACTTTCTCGTTTCGATTCACGAAAGAGACTGTCCCGCAAGCGGTTGTAGAAGCGCGTGTCCTCTGATTGACGCGTCGGGAGCCGTCGGTTCTCGGGTCACCGGCGAGGCGGATTCCCCGATTCATTGACATTTAGTTTAGGCTACCCAAAACGACGTTAGGTCACCCTTGGGTGACGTGTGTCCACAGACGAGGGGATCAGTGTGAGCGTTCTTCCAGGTTCGAACTCCGGAGCGGCGAGCGAAGCTACGTTTGCTCTCACAGGAGCTCAACTCGGGATTTGGAACGCACAGAGGCTTGATCCCGAATCTCGGAGCTACCTCGTCGGTGAGGTGCTCGAAATCTCGGGCGACGAACCGATCGACACCGAACTGCTGACAGCCGCCATCACGGCGACGATCGGTGAAGCCGAAACCATGCGGCTGCGGATGATCGAGACGGCGGACGGCCCGCGTCAGTACATCTCCGACGAGCCGGTTGGCATCATCCCGATCACCGACGTCCGTGACGAGCGCGATCCCGTAGCCGTGGCGCACGCACTGGTCGACGCCGAGCGCAGCCGGGCGTCCGAGTACTGCCGCCTGATGGTGGAGCGTCCGCTGTACACCTACTCGCTGATCAGGCTCTCCGATCGCGAGATCTGGTGCATTCAGCTCTATCACCACCTGATCGTCGACGGATACAGCGCAGCAATGATTTCGCGCCGAGTCGCCGCGCACTACACGGCCGCGAAGAAGGGAACCGAGGTCGCGCCAACGCGATTCGGTTCTATGACAGATCTGGTCAGCGAGGACGAGGCGTACCGGGCTGGCGAGCAGTTCGCGGAAGATCGTG
Source organism: Rhodococcus sp. MH15 (assembly GCF_019266045.1). Lineage (NCBI taxonomy): Bacteria > Bacillati > Actinomycetota > Actinomycetes > Mycobacteriales > Nocardiaceae > Rhodococcus > Rhodococcus sp. MH15. The sequence continues at coordinate 600,513 of NZ_LPNP01000061.1, read as the reverse complement.
ACTACTGGCGTGATGTCCTGACGCCGTTGCCCGCGTTGGACGGACGCGGCCAGCAGGTCACCGGTCCGGCGGAACGAACGATCCAGGTTCGCGAGGTCATTACCGCCGACGCCCTCAGCTGCCTCAAAGAGGTGGCAGACGCGACGGGAACAACGTGGGCCGAGGCACTGATCGCCTGCTACGGCGCGTTTCTCCACCGACTGCTCGGCGAGACGGATGTTGTCATCGCGATGCCACTCATGGCGCGCGTAGGCCGCACGGCACTCAAGACGCCGGCCATGGCAGTCAACGTTCTGCCTCTCCGGTTGACGATTCGCAGCCACGATCGACTCGGTGACCTGAGCAAGCAGGTGGCCGCCACGATGAAAAGCCTGCGCGCACACCAGCGCTACCGCGGTGAGAATCTTGCTCGGGACCTGGGCGTCGCCGGCACCGGCGCACTGCTTCACGGGATCGGAATCAATCTCAAGGCTTTCGACTTCGCCCTCGATTTCGCCGGCGCTGTGGGTGTACTGCGTAACGTCGCCGGGGGACCGCCGGAGGACCTGGGTTTGACGGTGACGCCCATTGCGGACGGCGAAGTTCTACTCGGATTCGAAGTGGACGCGCGTACCAATACTCGGGAATCGGTTCAGCGTCGCCTCGCCGGTTTCGTCAGCATCGTCAACGCGATGGTCGGGGAGGGAGATCCTGCCGTCGGTCAGGTGGAGATGATGCCTGCGGCCGAAGCCGCGCGGATTCTCGCCGGCCGCGAAACTGCACCGCTGCCCGGCTCGGTCGAACTCGTTCCCGACGTGTTCGACCGCATCGTCGTCGAGCACGCGGATGACACAGTCCTCGTGTGCGGTGACGAAACAGTGACAGGCGAAGAACTCGGTGGCCGCGTCCACAAGCTCGCCCGGTTGCTTCGGGCCCGCGATGTCGGCCCGGACGACATTGTCGGACTTGCGCTTCCGCGTACTTCCGAGATGGTGGTGGCTCTGCTCGCGACATTGAACGCGGGCGCAGCGTACGTGGCCCTGGATCCGCAGCACCCGGCCGAGCGGTTGCGAGATCTGATCGACGATGCGCAGCCGAAGGTCGTGATCACCACTTCCACTCTGGCCGAGCAACTCGTCGGAGGTTTTCGGCCCGACCCCCTCGTCATCGATTCCGACGCAGTCCGCGAAGAACTCCGTGCTAATTCCGAGCTTCCACTCGAACTCGGTGAACTGGCGACAGCACGGCATGGTGATCACCTGGCGTATGTCATCTACACCTCGGGATCGACAGGCAAGCCCAAGGGTGTGCTGGTCAGAGGCGGTGGATTGGCGCACCTGCTTCACCACCATCGCGCCACCATCTACCGGGACACCGCCGAGCGCGTCGGGAACCGCCAACTGCACACCGCGCACACAGCGTCGTTCGCCTTCGATGCGTCTCTCGATCAACTGTTGTGGCTGCTGTGTGGTCATCGTGTGCACGTATACGACGAGGAACTGCAGAAGGACGCGGTTGCTCTGGTCGCGGCGTTCGAGCGAGATCGCGTCGACGTGGTCGACACGACGCCGTCGATGGCGGCAGCGATGGTGGACAACGGGTTGCTGCGTACGCATCGGTTGCAGCTCCTCGTCGTGGGTGGCGAGGCGGCACCGCCCGCACTGTGGGACGCGATCATCGAATCCGGTGTTCCGGCTCGAAACCTGTACGGCCCCACCGAAACGACGGTCGACGCGATCGCGACCACGGTCGAAGGTGCCGGACCGCGTATCGGGTACCCCCTCGCGGGTACCCGTGCGTACCTGCTCGACAGCGCGCTCGAGCCGGTCGCCGACGGTGAACGAGGTGAGCTCTACCTGGCCGGACCGCAATTGGCCAGGGGCTACCTCGGCCGCGCCGGCGCGACCTCCGAGCGTTTTGTCGCAGATCCTTTCGGGGCTCCGGGAGATCTGATGTACCGCGCCGGGGACGTGGCGCGGTGGGTGCCGGGGCGGGGCTACGACTTCATCGGTCGCAGCGACAAGCAGGTGAAGATTCGCGGACATCGAGTCGAGTTGAGCGAGGTCGAGGCTGTTCTCGGATCGGTACCCGGAATCGGCGCCGCTGCCGCGCTGATCCGTACGGATGGGGGACGGCCCAGCCTCGTCGGCTACGTTGTAGCCGCCGCCGGCGCGACGCTTCCGCCGCAGGAAGAATTGCGCCGTGACCTCGCCGGTCGCGTACCGGATCATCTCGTTCCCGCCGCAATCGTCGTTCTGGACGAACTGCCCGTCACGGTGAACGGAAAGCTCGATCGTGCGGCACTACCTGCCCCGGCTGCCGAATCGGAAGGTCGCGCTGCATCCACACCACACGAGGAAATCCTCTGTGACGTGGTGGCCGAGGTGCTCGGCCGCGAACGCGTCGGCGTGGACGAGGATTTCTTCGGCCTCGGTGGTGACAGCATCACGGCAATCAGTGTCAGCAGTCGACTGCGGGTGCGTGGTCTGATCGTTGCTCCCAAAGAACTACTGGCACAGCGAGATCTGGGAACCATCGCCGCTGCGGCGCGTGAGATTGCCGATGACGCCGACGCCGTAGCCTCGGTTGCGGACGTGGCGACCGGCACCGTGATCGCCCCGCCGATCGTTCGAGCACTGATCGACAAGAATCCGACAGACGAGGCAATCGCGGGCTACGCGCAATGGACCGCAGTGCGCATCGACGACAGCCTTTCACTGGGTGACCTGCAGTCCGGCGTGCAGACGATCCTCGATCACCATGACGCTCTACGCCTGCTCCTGCGCCGTGACAACGACAGCGGCACTGCCGAATTGATCGTCCGGGACGCCGGTGCAGTGCGCAGCGAGGGACTCGTTCGCGAGGTGTCCGACACCTCCGAGCCGTCCCGGATCAGAGAGCTCGCGGAGGCGTCGGCGGCGAGTCTCGACCCACGCGCCGGTGAACTCCTGCGAGTCGTACTGGTCAATACCGAGGCCGGTCGACCCGACCAATTGATCGTCGTGGCTCACCATTTGATCGTCGACGGTGTGTCCTGGCGAATTCTGCTTCCAGACCTCCACGAAGCTACCGATGCAGCGCGCGAGCGTAGGTCGGCCCGGTTGGCTGCAGGCGGAAGTTCGTGGCGTCGATACGCAGGGTTGCTCGCGGAATTCGGGGCCTCTGGCAGCAGGGCGTCAGAGCTCGAGTACTGGAAGTCCGCGTCGGTACAGGCGGACGACGAGCCGATCGGCAGTCGTCGTCTCGACCCGAAGATCGACGTGACCGCAACCGCCTCTCGCACGACAACCATTGCGCCCCCGGCCGTCACCGACGCGCTGTTGACCACGCTTCCGGCGGCGTATCGAGCCAAGGCCGACGAAGTGCTTCTCTCGGGTTTGATGCTTGCCTTGCGCTCATGGCAGCACGGCCGCGGCCTCATCGGGCTGCCCGCGCAGACAGTTACCGTCGAAGGTCATGGCCGCGACGCGCTCACCAGCGACACCGACTTCGCCGGAACCATCGGGTGGTTCACCAGTGAGTTCCCCGTCCGGGTTCCCACCGATGCACTGCTCACCGCAGACGATCTTGCCGACGCACTGAGCGGCGGAGCAGCTGCGGGGCATCTCCTTCGTGCGGTGAAGGAGGCAAAACGCGCCGTACCCGGAGGCGGAGTCGGCTATGGAGTTCTGCGGCATCTGGATCCCGACACCGCACCTGACCTTTCCGCGTGCGCTACACCCGAACTGCTGCTCAACTATCTGGGCCGCTTCCCGTCCTTGCCCGGAACCGGATGGCGATTGCCGGAGCAGGATCCATTCGCGGTCATCGAGCCGGCGACGAAGGTTATGTCGGAAGTGCTGGCGCTCAACGCATTTGTCCGAGAGGACGACTCGACGACGCTGGCAGTCGAATGGACTGCGGCGGGTTCAGTGCTCGACGGCGCGACGATCGTCGAGCTGCAAGAGCATTGGGAACGTGCGCTCGCTGCCCTGACCGCGCATGCCGCGCTCTTCGAGGGTGGTTTGACGCCTTCCGATTGCTCGGCGACGATCTTCGGCCAGGGCGCGGTGGTCGATCAGGCAGGGATCAACGAACTCGAAGCCGTCCACGGACCGCTTGCCGACGTCCTTCCGCTCTCGCCGCTACAAGAAGGTCTCCTGTTCCATGCGGTCCGTGACGGAGTCGCAGACGTCTACACGCTCACTGCACGCTTCGACCTCTCCGGGCCACTGGACGAGGCGAAGTTGGCCGACGCGTTCGAGACCGTGATCGACAGGCACCCGAACCTTCGCGCAGCTTTTCACTACGAGCAGTTCGAACGGCCCGTTCAGATCATTCCGCGCGGCGCAAAAGTCGAGTGGCGTTCGGTCGATCTGACCTCCGTTCCAGCTGACACTGCATTCCGCTCTGCAGATCAGCTCGAGGACGAGGCCGCCAAGCATGTCTTCGACGTCAGTACACCGCCTCTGCTGCGTGCACTACTGGTTCGGCTGCCCGGCGGGGTGCACCGTTTGGTCCTCAACGCGCACCACCTGCTCACCGACGGTTGGTCGACTCCGATCGTCCTGCGCGAGCTGATGAACGTCTACCACGACGGCGACAGCCGCCTCCCTGCGCCGACGCCGTATCGCGACTACTTGGCATGGATCGCCGGCCGTGATCAGGACTCTGCCCGCGCAGCGTGGAGCGAGCGTTTGCGTGGGCTCACCGCGCCGACTCTCGTTGCCGATGCCGGAGCGCCGCGAAGTGTGCCCGTCGCGCTCGAGGTTCCTCTCGCGACATCGGACGCCGAAGCGCTGATCGAACTCGGCCGTGCGCGAGCGCTGACGGTCAACACCCTGGTTCAGGGTGCGTGGGCAGCAGCGCTCGCCGAAGCGACAGGACAGTGGGACGTCGTGTTCGGGGCCACGGTGTCCGGCCGACCTGCCGAACTCTCGGGGGTGGAGGGAATGGTCGGGTTGTTCAGCAACACGATTCCGGCCCGCCTCGACATCGTCGCGCACCGGCCTTTGCTCGATCAGTTCGTCGGTCTGCAGAACGCCCAATTCGACATCGTGGACGTCGAACACACCAGTTTGGCCGAGATCGAACGCATCGCCGGAATCGGGCAACTGTTCGACACGCTCCTGGTGTTCGAGAACTTCCCGAACTCCGGTGCGGGACAGCCTGCATCGCACACACTGCGGGTCGAGGGATTCACCAACCGCGGGGTCACACACTATCCGATGACGTTGATGGCGCCGCCGAGCACCGGTCTGGATCTGGTTCTGTACCACGATCCGGCAGTTGTCTCCGACGCCACGGCGCAGCGAATGGTCACACGGCTCGCGGAGATCCTGCGTGGGTTGCTGACCGAACCGACAGCTCCCGCATCCGCGGTGCTCACGGTAGTCCGACAGGCAGCGTCCGTTGCCGTTGCGGTGTCTGCCGCGAAAAATGTCGCTGTCACGAAAAAGGTGGCCGCGCCCGATCCTGCGATCGATGTCGATCCCGCGGTCGTGGATGCAGTGTGCGCCTGTGTCGCAACGGTGTTGGAGATTCCCGACGTCGATCCAGGTGACAATTTCTTCACTCTCGGCGGTCACTCGCTCACTGCGATGCGGTTGGTGGGAAGCCTGCGCAAGCTGGGAATTCGCGTCGTCGTCTCGGATGTCTTCGACACCCCGACCCCCCTCGGTCTTGCCGTGGCCGCACGCGTCGATCGGACGAAGTTCTCGCCGGATTCGGTCGTTGGCGTCGATCGACCCGTCGTGACCGTGGCGACGTTCCGCGCCCCGGCGGTGGCGGGAAATCCTGATCACGAGCGGTACTGGGTTCGCACGCTCGCGGACCTGCCCCTCGAAACGGACCTTCCGTATGACCGCCCGCGCGGCGAAGAGTACCGCCCGCACACCTACCTCCGTCAGCTACGCGATGCCCGGTTCGGTGACGAACCAGGATTCGACGCGGTGCTGTTGGCTGCCGTGGCGGCGACGCTGAACAGCTTCGGCGGTGGTCGGGACCTTGCGGTCGGACTGGTCTCGGAAGGGACTGACACCCTGATTCGGGTCGACCTGTCCGGTCGGCCGAGAATTGCCGATGTCGTTCGGCGAGTCGAAAACGCTGTCACCGAGGCACTTGCGCATTCCGATGTCAGCCTCGACCGAATCGCCGATCTACTCGGGCGTCCGACGAGCAGCCTGTTCGCTGCCCGTGTCGGTCACTCGCCCGGAAAGAGCGTCGACCTCGAATTCGTCCGAACCGCAACAGAACTTCGATTGACGGTTGATGCCGGGCTGTTCGACGCCGCGACTGCGGACGCATTGCTCGACGGTGTGATCGCGGTCCTCGGTCACGAAATCAGCACTGTCGTCGCGGATCTGCGACTGGCGGAAAACAAGCCGGATCGCGACCCGGGCCGACGCGCGACGCCGCCGTCGGGGATCTCGCAGTTGTTCGCTCGACACGTCAGCCGCCACCCCGACGACATCGCGGTGATCTCCGGCGAGGTCGGAATTACCTACGGGGAACTGTCGGCGCGCGTCGACGAGCTGGCCCGCGAACTTCTCGCGGTCGGCGCCGGACCCGAGAAGGTAGTCGCCGTCGCGCTGGATCGAAATGCGGATCTGGTGGCCGGACTGCTCGCGGTACTGCGCATCGGCGCTGCGTACCTGCCACTCGACGTCGATTACCCGACTGAGCGGCTCGAGTTCATGATCGAGGACGCGGCTCCGGTGTGTGTCCTGACCAGTATCGACAGCGCCGGGCAACTTCCGTTGACGGTCGCCACGAGTGTCTTCGTGGACGGTGAGTTCACCAACTCGGGTGTCGTGCTTCCTCCGCCGCCCGCGGCGGGTGATCACCTCGCCTACATGATCCACACCTCCGGTTCGACGGGTCGCCCCAAGGGCGTGATGGTCTCGACGGGCAACCTCGCAGCCTTCGCGGACACGGTACTCGAGGATTGCTGGATCAGGCCGGGCGATCGCATCGTCGCGGTGACAACGGTGTCGTTCGACATCGCGGCACTCGAGTTGCTGTGCCCGCTCGCGGCGGGCGCGACTGTCGTGATCGCAGACCGCAGGACGGTTCGCGACCCGGATGCGTTGTCGGCGTTGATCATCGCAAGCGATGCGACAGTGATGCAGGCAACGCCGGCGCTGTGGCGAGTGGTCACCGAACACGAGAACGCAGTCGGACTCGCCATGGTGCGAGCCCTGGTGGGAGGGGAAGCCCTCCCGCAGGATCTGGCCGACGATCTGGTGGCCAACGCTGCTTCGGTCCGGAATGTCTATGGACCCACCGAGGCCACGGTGTGGGCGACATCTTCGGTCATCACGACCGGCGACCGAGTCACTATCGGTCAGCCCTGGACCGATGTGCACGTGCGAATCCTCGACGACGACCTGCGTGAGGTTCCGGAAGGCGTTGCGGGCGAGCTGTATCTGGGCGGTGCGCAGGTGGTCCGCGGATACCTGAACCGCCCCGATCTGACCGTCGCTCGGTTCGTCGCCGATCCTTCTCTGCCGGGGGCACGCCTCTACCGCACCGGCGATCTGGTCCGACGCCGGCGAGGGGTTTTGCACTTCCTTCGTCGTGCTGACGATCAGGTGAAGGTTCGTGGTTTCCGCATCGAGCTCGGCGAGGTCGAAGGCGCGCTCGGATCGGTGGCAGGTGTGTTCCGCGCGGCAGCCACCGTTCGCGTCGATGCGGCGGGTACCGGAAGTCTGCACGGATATGTGGTTCCCGAAGGTGCAACCACGCTCGATTCGGTACTGGTGCGCAAGGAGATTGCGCGGCTCCTACCCGAACACATGGTGCCGCAGACCATCACGGTGCTCGAAGCACTACCACTCACCCTCAACGGGAAGGTGGACCGGAAGGCATTGCCCGACACCGCGCCGGATCGCGTGCAGAGCCCGCTCGTGGCCGTCGATGCGGATCGTCGGGCACGGCTCGAGTCGCTGAGCCCGGGCTGGCAGGACGTGCTGCCACTCGGTCCCTTGCAGGAAGGCATGTACTTCCAGTCGGTTCTCGACGGCGCCGGCGGCACGGATGTCTATCACATGCAGCCGCGATTCGAGTTCTCCGCCGATGCCGCCGTCGACGTTCGCTCAATCCGAGCAGCGGGGGATGCGCTCTTGCGGCGCTATCCGAACCTGCGGGCCGGCTTCACACACGCCGGTTTCGACGCTCCGGTGCAGTTCGTGCCCAGGGCAGCCGAAATGCCTTTCCGCGAAATCGATCTGAGCGCAGTCGCACCCGAGGACTTGGATATCGAGGTCCGCGCCGTCGACGAGGCTGAATTCGGCAGGCTGTTCGACTTGAGTGCGCCGCCACTCATTCGAATGGTGTTGGTCTGGTTGCCAGGTGGGGGAGCGCACCTCGTCTTCACTCAGCACCACCTGCTGACCGACGGTTGGTCGCAGACCTTGATGTACGCGGAGTTGTTTGCGCTCTACGAGTTTGCTCGCACACACGGCACGGACCCGGTTGGACTCGACGGCGCGCTCGACAAGCCTGCGGACTTCCGTGATCACCTGCGATGGATCGCCGAAGCGGATCGCACGGACGCCATCTCGTCCTGGAAGGACTACCTCGCGGATCTCGAGCAACCCACACTCGTGGGTGGTACGGGATCAGGCGGGCGCGCTCCGTTGCCGGTGTTCACCCGGGTTCAGCTCGAACAGAGCATCACCGAGCACGTACGCGAGCTGGCCAGACGTAGCGGAGTGACGCTGTCCACCGTCGTCTCTGCGGCGTGGGGCCTGGCATTGCGCGCCGTGACGGGGCGTGACGACGTGGTCTTCGGATCGACGGTTTCGGGACGTTCACCCGAGGTCGAGGGCGCCGACCGCATGGTGGGCTTGGCGCTCAACACCATTCCCGTGCGTGTCCGGGTCCGGCCAGGCGAGGAGATCTCGGCGTTGCTCGGACGCCTGTTCCGTGAACAAGGTTCGCTGCTGGGGCATCACCATCTCGGGCTCGGCGACGTGCAGCGAAGTGCAGGGTTCGCCACGCTCTTCGACACGCTCTACGTTTTCCGCAACACCCCTCGCGACGAACAGGCACGTCGAGACACGTTCGGTCGCAGTGGAATCGTCGGGTTCGATGCGGTGGACGGCACGCACTATGCGCTCACGCTCGACGTGGATCCGGGTGTCGGGGACGCGGCGATGGCGCTCACACTCGAAAACCGTCCTGACCTGATTCCGCACGACGTGGCTCAGGACATCCTGTCCCGCACCATCACGATTCTCGAAGTGATGGCGAATTCCGATACCGCCACGGTGGCGGACACGGCGGTTCCGCTTTCGCGCACCCCCGCGGAATTCGCTTCGGAGCACGTCGTGATGCCACGGCCGGACCAGGCCGGCGGTAGCGTGGACGCACTACTGCGCGAAAGGGCAGCGGCAACTCCGGACGAGACGGCGCTGGTCTTCGGAGACGTCACACTGAGCGCAGCCGAGATGAACTCTCGGGTGGACAGACTGGCACGGATACTCGCGTCGGCGCTGGGGCAGTCGGTACCAGGCGGGGGACCGACCCGTGTTGTCGCGCTCGCACTTCCGCGTACTGCCGATCACGTCGTCGCAATCTTCGCCGTCATGAGAACCGGAGCGGCCTACCTTCCCTTGGATCTGGCTCACCCGCCGGCACGCCTGCGCGAACTCATCCTCGACAGCGATGCGGCGCTGGTAGTCACCACGACTCAGACGCGTGACCTCGTAGTTCCCGATGGACAGGCATGTCTGGTACTCGACGACCCGGACGTGGCCGGGGTACTCGACGGGCAGTCTTCGGCACCAGTTGTCGACGAGGCTGCGGTCTGCGGGCCGACCTCACCGGACCAGCCTGCCTACGTCATCTACACCTCGGGCAGTACCGGAAAACCCAAGGGCGTCGTGGTGGGTCACCGCGGGTTGACGACGATGTATCACAATCACAAGGCCGAGATATTCACTCCGACCGAAAACAGTGTGGGTGGCCGACGTCTGCGCATCGCGCATACAGTCTCGTTCTCGTTCGACATGTCGTGGGAGGAACTGTTCTGGTTGCTCGCGGGGCACGAAGTTCACGTGATCGACGAGCAGGCGCGACTGGACCCCGCGTCTCTGGTGAAGCATTACCGCGAAGTCGGTATCGACGTCGTGAATGTAACCCCCTCGTATGCCAGGGAACTGATGGCCGCCGGTCTCCTCGACGGTGAGCGGACGCCGGTGTTGGTGATGCTCGGCGGAGAAGCTGTACCTGCCGAGTTGTGGTCGCGATTGCGCGATCAGGACGGTGTCGACGGGTACGACCTTTACGGGCCGACGGAGTTCACGATCAACGCGATGGGATCCCCGGTTCAGGGGAGCGAGACACCCTGCTTGGGTCGTCCGATTCTGAACGCGTCTGCGCGGGTACTCGATTCGGGTCTGCGGGAGGTACCGATCGGAGCGGCGGGCGAGCTGTACATGTCCGGAGACGGAACGGCGATGGGTTACCTTCACCGGACCGCGTTGACCTCCGCTGTGTTCGTTGCTGATCCCTACTCCGTCGGCAAGCGCATGTACCGCACGGGTGACGTTGTACTGCGTCGCCGCGACGGCGAACTCGAATATCTGGGTCGCGCAGACCATCAGGTCAAGATCCGAGGCATTCGGATCGAATTGGGTGAAGTCGAATCCGCGCTGGCGTCGTTGCCGGGAGTGTTGAGAGCGGCAGCGTCAGTCCGTAGCGAAGGCGGTGCGCCGCCGCGACTGGTCGGCTACGTCATCGAAGAACCCGGCGGTGATCCAGTCGATCTGCGAGCTGCGTTGCGGGAACGCGTACCGGCACACCTGGTTCCGTCGGACATCGTCGTCGTGGATTCGATTCCGCTGACGCCCAACGGAAAACTGGACCGCGGTGCGTTGCCGGCACCCCCCGCCCGAGTAGCGGCCCGAGCACCGCGAACCGAGATGGAAAGGCAACTGTGCCAGGTCTTTGCGCGGGTACTCGGCGTCGAGGCAGTCGATCCCGAAGAGAGTTTCTTCGATCTCGGCGGCGACTCGCTTCGAGCAATGCGACTGGTGGGGGAGATGGAGCACGACCTGTCGGTGAGCGTCGGTGTGGCAACGCTGATGGCCCGTCCGACAGTCGCCGAGCTCGCAGCGCACCTTGACGAGTCGGCGTCCGAAATCGATCTGAGTCGCGATCGCCTCCTGACACTGCGAGCCGACGGCAGCGGAGAGCCACTGTTCTGCGTGCATCCGGCCGGTGGATTCGCTTGGCCCTTTGCGCCTTTGACCGGTGTTCTCGAGGCCGACCGTCCACTGTTCGGCCTGCAACTGCCCACAGTTGCCGGTGAGCCACTCGAACCGACGAACGTGGACCAACTGGCAGCGATGTACGTCGACACGATTCGCGGCGTGCAACCGAGCGGGCCGTACCACCTGCTCGGCTACTCGTTCGGTGGCAACGTCGTTGCCGCGATGGCGGCTCAGCTGGTCGATATCGGCGAGACAGTGGAGTTCGCCGGTCTGATCGATACTCATCCACTGGGAGATCGTGACGATCGCGGTCGCGACGATGCCGACGACCGAGATCTGGCCGCCGCCCTGCCACCCGAGATCCTCACTCAGGCACCGGGACTGGTCGAGGCTGTTCGGGCGGGTTTTGATGCCACTCGTTTGCTCGTGGCCCGCTCGACCGACACAACCTACGACGGACCGGTTACTCTGATCACCGCCGACGCCGAGGCGTCCGGACAGCTGCTGGCCGATCGCTGGCGCAGAGTCCGCGGGGACCGGGACATGGCAGTACACCATCTGCCGTACGACCACGCCGGATTGGTGACCCCAGCCGGGTGGGCGGCAATTGCCCCGCTGCTCGACAGCCATTTGTCGAAACGCACGGCCACATAGTTCGAAAACCACACAGTTGAAACACAATGGGAGCTCAATGATGAAGTCCACACCGCCCCTCGCGATACGGAGTTGGCGACGATTCGTCGCCATCGCAGGGTTGCTGATCGTCGCACTCGTGGCGATGATCGGTTGCAGTAGCGATTCGAACGACGAACCGACCAAGGCTGCAGAGCCCACGACCCGCGTGATCGAGACCGAGAAGGGCTCGGTCACCGTGCCCGCGTCGGCGGAGCGCATCGTGGTTCTGAGCGGCGGTCTCGCCGGATACCTGTACGCCCTGGACGCACCGGTGGTTGCCACCGATACCCGCGTCCTCGGTGTCACGAACCTCGACGGTGGATTCCCGCCGGCTTGGGCGGACGCCGCAAAGGCGCAGGGCACCAAGGAATTGCCGGCCGGCGAGCAGCTCAACATCGAAGCCGTCGCGGCGGCTGAGCCCGACCTGATCATCGGCGGTGGCCAGGGAATCACCTCTGTTCAGTCCGAGGAACTCTACGATCAGCTCACTGCTATCGCACCCACCGTCTTGGTCCCCAAGACGGTCGCCGCGTGGGACAAGCAGCTCGAAATCGTCGCCGACGCGGCGGGCCGTTCCGACCAGGTTCCGGCGCTGATGAGCGCATACGAGGACAAGGTCAAAGAGGTCAAGGGCAAGATCAAGGTTCCCGAGGGCAACGTCGTCTACTTCCTCTCGGTCTCGAGCAACAAGCCGTACCTCGTTCCGCCGACGGCCGCGCTGCCCGCGATGCTCGCCGAGCTCGGTTTCAAGGCCGACGACGTCATGGCCAAGGCCGGCAACCCGCAGCTCTTCGGCTCGGGTGACTCGTTCGAGGTCAGCCCGGAACTGCTCTCGCAGGTCGCCGATGCTCCTGTCGCCTTTGTGATTCCGGTGTCCGGTCGCCCGATGGCCGAACTTGCCACCGATCCGCTTTACTCGCAGTTGCCGTCCTTCAAGGCAGGCACGACGTTCGAGCTCCCCGCCAGCAGCTACCGTCCTGACTACGACGGCGCAATGGCTACCCTCGACCTGATCGGCCAGACCTTCGCATGACTCGATTCGGTGGGCTGGTGATCGATGTTTCACCCTTGCGGACCAGCCGTCCCTTCAGGTACGCCTTTTCCGCGCGATTGATCTCGCTGCTCGGGATCGGACTGCTCGTCGTAGCCGTCCCCGCGCAGACGTACCAGCTCACCGGCTCGACCTTGCAGGTTGCCGGAGTGTCCACGGCGATGGCCATCGCCATGTTCTTCGGCAGCCTGTTCGGCGGCGTGCTCGCTGACCGTTACGATCGGCGACGCACCATCCAGTTGGCCCGCAGTGCTGCGGGTCTCGGCTTTGTCATTCTCGGGTGCAATGCGCTCTTGCCACACCCGTCGATGTGGGTCATCTACGTCGCGGCAGCTGTCGACGGCTTGGCCGGCGGTGTCAGCAGCTCGGCCTTGATGGCTTTGATGCCGACGTTGTTGCCGCGCAACAAGATGGCTGCGGCCGGCGCTTTGGTAGCGCTGACCACCGACATCGGGACGATGATCTCGCCGGCAATCGCCGGCGTGATCATCGCCTCCGGCGGCATTCCCGCGACATACTTTGTTGCTGCGGTGGCCACCGCAGCAACTGTCACGTTGTTCCAAGCCATCGGCCCTTCCCCTGCACCGGGCACGAATCACGAAAGCCCGATGCGCGCGCTGGTGACCGGCGTGAAATTCGCCGGCACGCACACAGTCATTCGCGGCATCCTGATCAGCGGTCTGTTGGTCATGTTCGTCAGCGGGCCGATGGTGTTGCTGCCTGCCTTCGTCGACCAGGTTCTCGGCGGCGGACCCACCATGCTCGGTCTGCTCTACGGCGCCCCCGCTGTCGGCGCTGTGGTCGGTTCCCTCACCAGCGGTTGGACCGGACGAGTCCACCGCAACGGCGCCGCGATGTTGATCTCTGTTGCGCTGATGCCTCTCGGCCTGGTGGTAGTGGGTGCGTCGGGAGCAGCGATTGTCGCGTTCCTGGGCCTGGCCGGATTCGGCCTCGGCCGCGCACTCAACGACATTCTGAGATTTGCAGTCCTTCAACAGAACACGCCGGACGAATTGCGCGGACGCGTGTCCAGTCTGTGGATGGTGCAAGCCGTCACGGGTACGGCGATCGGTTCGATGGCAGCCGGGTTCCTCGGGCAGTGGCTCGAGCCTGGCGCCGCGCTACTGGTCTTGGGGCTAGCCGGTGTGACACTGGGCCTGGTTCTCCTGGCAGCATTGGGTTCGGTGCGCCGGGTAACTTCGGAGATCAACGAAGTCGATCTCTCCGAAAACACTGTGCCGGTGGGGAATGCTCCGCCGGAAAAGGAAGGTAGTTCATGAACCGAGGAGACCACCTCGCGACCATCGCCGAAGTTCTGGCGGGGACCACCGGCGCAAAAGTGCCGTACCCCATCGGTATTCGCGAACTCGAAGTTGTTCGCAGCGAAATGGTCGGGACCGGACTGTTGCGTCTGACCTTGGGTGGACCGGAGTTGGCGGGCTTCGAATCGCACGCTCCCGACGAGCATGTTCGCCTGGTCTACCCGGATGCAGACGGAACTTTACGTCTACCCGAACGCGACGGATTCAGCCTGAAGTGGCCTCGTCCATTGCCGATCTCGCGTGAGTACACCGTCCGTCGATACGACGCCGAGGCGGGGGAGCTGGACCTCGACTTCGCGCTCCACGAAGGTGGGTACGCCTCTGATTGGGCTCAGGCGGCGACCGTCGGCACTCGGGTGCACGTGGCAGGTCCGCCCGGTGGCGTCGTGGTTCCGTGGACCTACGACCGCTATCTGCTGGCCGGTGACATCACCGCCCTTCCTGCCATTGCTCGTTGGCTCGAGATGATGCCCGCTGCTGCCGCCGGGTGGGTGTTCGTCGAGATCACCGACCCTTCACAGGAAATCGAACTCACTGTTCCGGAAGGCGTCGAGGTGCGATGGCTGCACCGCGGTGACGTCCCAGCCGGTCACTCGGATCTGCTCGAGCAGGCAGTACGGACGGTCACCGTGCCCGAAGGTGAGCGCCTCTACGCCTGGATCTCCGGTGAGGCCACCAGTCTCAAGCCGATTCGCAGATTCGTGCGCGACGAACTCGGCCTGAGTTCGGGCGACTACCTGATCACGGGCTACTGGAAGCGCGGAGTCGCAGACTTCGACGAGGACGACGACGACCACTGAACATCGGTTGACGCCGGTTTCGGCATCGTCACCGCGACAACGAGTCCGACAATCGCAACGATTGCCGCCACTCCGAAAGCCGTGGCGAATGCCGAGTGCTGGGGAAGGCCGCCGGATGAAGTCGCGCTCGCGATGATCCCGGCGGCAATTTGGGTTCCCACAGCAGAACCCAGCGATCTGGCGATCGTGACTATTGCCGTCGTGACACCTACGCGGTCTGCCGGTGCGCTGTCGGCGGAGATGACGAACACTGCCGTCGACGCGGCGGCAACGCCGGTACCCGCAAGGATCAGCACCACAACGATCTGCCACATCGTTGTTGCAAAGACGCCGACGGCGCCGCTCAGGCCGAGGAAGGCAACTCCCGCTACCGCAATGGCTTTCGTGCCGACCCGTTGTGCGAGCTTTCCGGAGATCACCGACGCGATGACCGCTGCGCCGTAGCCGACGCACAGCAGGAAGCCGATGGCGCTGGTCGACGCACCGCGGCCGAATCCGCTCTCTGCCGGCACGGCGAGTTGTTGCGGAAGTAGATAGACAACAGCGCCGTAGGTGAACCCGAAAACCACGCCGACGACCACGGCGCTCCACATCGAACGATGCCGCATCATCGTCAGGTCGACCATCGGCTCCGTTGTCCGGCTCTGATACCTGGCCCAGATCGCGAACACGGCAGCGGAAGCGAGAAGCAGCAGCATCGACGTCGGTGCGCCCCACCCGTTGCTCGATGCGCTCGCCAGCCACGCCGTCAGCGTCAACAATCCCAGAGCCAATCCGCCCGCTCCCGGCCAATCGAGTCGGCCGCCGACGTTCGACATGTGATCTCGTGGTGTGCTCACGGCAAAAGCAATTGCGCCGAGCAAAACGAACGCGGTCGGAACTGCATACATCGCGGTGCGTGAGACGTTTTCCGCGACGGGCCCGGACAATACGACTCCCAGAGCGCCGCCGGCCACTACAACAGCCCCGAGCAAACCCGTGGCCGTCTTCAGTCGGTCCGAGGATAAAGTGCGTCGTAGGACCACGAAGCTCACGGGAAGCAACCCGAGCCCGAATCCCTGGAGAAATTGGCCGAGGACGAACAGCGGGAAGATCGTTGCGAGAGCGGACACGCTGCCGCCCAGGACAACGATTGTCGTGATCGCGAGCAAGGTGGGGCGGGCGCCGTACACGTCGGCTATTCGCCCGGCCATCGGCGTGACGAGGACAGTGCTCAACGTCAGAGCGACGGATGCGAGCGCTCCGACGTCGGCCGTCACTCCGAAGTCTCTCTGTATCAGGGGGAGTGCGGGGACGATGATGCTTTCGAGCGCGGCCACGGCAGCGATCAGCAGGGTCAGGCTTGCGATAGTTGCTACCGGTCGCGGCTGATTGCCGGAGACGCTCTCTGTGGTCATCGTGCTCTCTTTCGATCGGGGAGTGAGGAGCTTATGGACGCGACGAAACGCCGCCCCTCCAAGAGCTCGGAAGGGTTGTGGCACTGGATATATCGGGCTGTGAAGTAGACCGTCTCTTTATTTCGTTACGCGTACCGTTATTGTGGAGAAATGTAATCGGATTCAGCGCACAAAGCAAGAGTCGGATGGGGTGGAAATGGTGCCATGTATCGCCAGATCGCAACGGGCAGACTTTTGCTGCTACCGTCGGTTGGTGTCAGGCGATGTGACGATGGGGCTCATTTCTCGATGAGCATGACGCTGGTCACCAAAATGCTTCTCCGAGCAGGGAGTTCATCTGCCGGACACATCCAAGGTCCCCGTTTGAATGCCGGGTTTGTTAGCTTTCTGCCTGTGACGCGACGTCACGGAAAGTTCACGAATCACGGAGGATCATCATGGGTTCTATTTCAACGATCATCGGAATCTTCGAGCTCTGCAAGCTTCTCGAGCCGCTGCTGAGCTCGCTGAGCTGATTCAGGTGTGATTTCGCTGTCGAGCCGGGGCGCCGAGGGACTCGGCTCGACAGCGGATCTCGAGGATCCGGCGCGATCAGGACCCGTGGAACGGATGTCGGCACCGGCAGAATTCCATCGCTCCGGTGTAGTGGTCCATCACCAGGATTTCTGCACACCGAGCGGGCTGCGGAGCGAACCTGAGGCAGCGCTCGATCCACCCACGCTCCAGCGAAGGGGCGGGGTGCGCGCAGTTCCCGCATCGGCCGGGACGTTCGGCGACACGTACGGAACCGTAGTGCTCCGGGGACATGCCAAACATCTTGGTGGTGCGATGTTTCCAGGGCAATGGTTCGGCTCGAGCGGAAGCTATGTCACGAAAGCCCGGCGGCGATACCGTGGTTGCTCCGTAACGAAAGGCGGAATCTCAAGGGGAGCGGATGGCAGGAGTCGAACCTGCGTGGACGGTTTTGCAGACCGCTGCCTTGCCGCTCGGCCACACCCGCATTGATCCAATTATGTTCGTAGTGAACAACAGTCGCCACCATTGTGATCAGGGTGAGTTGATCGCCGTGTGACGGATCGCAGGGACTGCGGGGGAAGTGCCGGGTCAGGCGCGGGAGAACACCGCGACCAGGAATTCGGAATCCTCCTTGAACGGGCGAAGATCCCACGTGGAGAGCAGCAGATCAGCCTCGAGGCCACTCGCGGTCGCGTCGGCTAGAAACTCGGGGAACTCGTAGCCACGGCCGGCACCGAATCCGATGACCACTCGGCCGCTCGGAGCGAGATGACGAGCAAATCCTGACAATACTGCTTGCCTGGTGGACGGCGCGAGAAACGCCACCACGTTGCCTGCCGACACGATGACGTCGAAATCTGCCTCGACACCGCGGGCCGGCAGATCGAGTTCGGCGAGATCGCCGACAAGCCACGTCGGTCCGGGGTGGTCTTCTTCTGCGGCAGCGATGAGAACCGGGTCGACATCGACTCCGACAACCACATGTCCGACGTCGTGCAGATAACCGCCGAGTCGGCCAGGCCCGCACCCTGCATCGAGAACCCGGCCACCGCGTCCGAGCATCGCGTCGATCAAACGTGCTTCCCCGACAATGTCCTTGCCGTCCGCTCTCATGGAACGGAAACGCTCGACATATCGTGTGGAATGCGTCGAGTCGGCTGCAGTGATCTCTTCCCACTGGCTGGGGATGCGCTCGTTCGGGGCGTGTGCAGTCATCTTTCGAGGGTACCGACAGCTCACCGGGTGCCGACGACCGTCCCGTCTGCGGCATATCCGACGAGGGTTGGACGAGGGGACGTGAGCGACAGGGGAATCCATCCGTAGAAGCGGTCTTCGGCAAGAATTGTCGGATAGATCTGGCCGTCTGCGGTGTGAAGTTCGGCTCGGACAGCACCTCCCGCTCCTGCGTCGTAGGTCGCCTCGTGTGGACCGGCCTCGTACCCGGCGCCGCCCCCGAATGAATCTGCGCCGTACAAGTCAATTGATCTGCAGCCGTGTCCGAGGCCGATGAATTTCGACGGACCAACCTTGTCGATGTCGGCTGACGCCTCGAAAACCGGGGCGACGCACCTCCAGCCATTGGCGCCGTGGGCGACAAAGACGCTGAACAAGGTTCCGTCAGGTCCGGGAATGGACCCGACCCGCTCGGCGGTGGACGGATCTATTCCGCCGTTGGTTCCCGGCATCGTCTGCCAACCCGAGTACATGTCGGTGAACGCTTTCGGCATCATCCCCGTGGCAGCGGCGCAGCCCACCACCACTGCTGCGCAGATCGCCGCGACGAGAACGATGGCACCGACGCGACGGCGTGGAGCTTTGGTTGCCCCAATGTTGTTTTCGGTAGCCATGATTCGGGTTCGTGCGGCATCTTGGGCGTTCTCGGGCCAGAGTTCGGCGGAAACCGTATCGCTCGGCCGCAGCTTCTCGAGCGTGGTCAGCAGATCTTTGCTCATGGGGTACTCCCGTGTTCGGCGGCAGCGCAAGGTCGGGCGGTGTTCATCGGGATTACGGTGACGGACTCTGAAGTCAACCCGGCGCGCAATCGACGCCGAGCGCGAAAGAGACGAACATGCATGGCCGGAACCGAACACCCAGCGACCCGCGCGGCTTCGGTGGCGGTCAACCCGTCCCAGGCAGTCAGGAGCAGGGCTTCACGTTCGGTGACGGTGAGTGTTGCCAGTGCTTCGAGCAGTTCCGTGCGTTCGGTGACAGTGACGTCGGCGCCCGGCGTCGATGCCGCAATCTGCTCGATGCGTCCCATCTTCTCGGTGAGCGCGTCAAGGCGCCGAACGCTGCGACGGTTGTTGTTCACGGTGTTTCGAGCCACCACCAACAGCCATGGAAGTGCCTGCTCGGGCACTTCGTCCAAGCGTCGCCAGGCAACGAGGAACGTCTCGGAGACAACCTCCTGCGCGCTGTGATGATCAACGTGGCGACAGGTATACGCGAACACCCGACCGGCGTAGGCGTCCCACAGGGCGGTGAACCGCTCTTCGCCGCTCGGCGGCGGTTGTTCCTCGGATTTCGGGGTCATATGAAGAGATGTCCGGCTGGTTGCTGATCCTTACAGCCTCTGAGCTAATGGACGGTTTGGCGTCTTACTCCGGCCGAGAACTCCCACTGTCAGAAGCAACAGAGCGAGGATGTACAGCGTCATGATCCAGATGCCCGCAGCGGCGGGCTGCCACTTGTTCGCCTGGCCGAGCAGGATGAGGGCGTCAGAGGTGAGGAACAGCGCGCCGCCGATACCGGTGATCGAGTTGTACGTCAGTGCGGTTGATGCGGTTCCCACCAGTATTGCGGCGTACACGGGGACGGCAATTCGAAGTTCAGGTTCGAGACCGGTCCAGGTGTACGACACAAGAGCGATCCCAGCGACGGTGTAAGCGCACAGAAACCATGGCCGCCTTCGTATCTCCCGAAGCGCGCCGTGTGAGAGAAAGAATCGGATGAAGCAGAGGTGACCGATCGCGAAGGCTGCCATCCCGATGACAAACGTGGTTTCCCAGATCAGGAACAAATCTCCGAAAGCACAGGCAATCAGCGCAGCAGCAACAATTCGAGGTCCGCGTCGGGCGACAACCCAGGCAGCCAGAATCGGAGCGAGCATGACCTTGGTGATCCCGTCCCAGGGCGCAGCATCAGCGGCATTGAGGATCAGATGGACAATCGCTACCGCTGAAAACCCCACGAACCATGGCGACCGGATGGTGCTCGGCAGTCCGGCGTCGCAATCAGATTCACGCATCGGCTCAGTGTAGGAAGTCCGCTGCACGCTCGGCGAGGTCGAGCGCCGGCTGGGGGAGTATGCCGAGGATGAGCGTGACACCGGCGCCGAGGCCGATCACACTGCTGGTCAGTGCACTCGGTACCACGACGGTCGGAGCGTCTGCGGCCGATTCGGTGAAGAACATCAACACGATCACTCGCACGTAGAAGTACGCGGCGATCGCGCTGCACAGGACGCCGACGATCACGAGAGGTGCGGCCCCGCCCTCGGCTGCCGCGCTGAACACCGCGAACTTTCCGATGAACCCACTGGTCAACGGGATCCCGGCGAAAGCCAGCAGGAACAGTGCAAAGACAACTCCGACCAATGGTGAGCGCCGGCCCAACCCGGCCCAGCGCGAGAGCGTCGCGACCTCACCGTCTGCGTCCCGAACCAGACTCACGACGGCGAACGCGCCCACGGTGCTGAATCCGTAGGCTAGAAGGTAGAACATCGCCGAGGCCAGGCCGGCATCCGAATCCGCAACCACAGCGGTCAGAATGAATCCGGTGTGCGCGATGGCCGAATACGCGAGCATCCGCTTCATGTCGGTTTGCGTCACAGCGACGATCGATCCGACAACCATCGTGAGAACCGCGACCGCCCACATCAGTGGACGCCAGTTCACGTACTCGTTGGGCAGAGCCACATAGAAGACACGAAGGATGGCACCGAATGCGGCGATCTTGGTCGCAGTAGCCATGAAGCTGGTGATCGGCGTCGGCGCCCCTTGATAGACGTCGGGAATCCACGAATGGAACGGCACGGCACCGACTTTGAACAGTAATCCCACGGCCACGAGTGCTGTCCCGAGCCACAGGAAGGCGTCGGTACCCGACCCGCTGCGTGCTGCGTCGGCGATACCGGAGAGCGTGACCGTCCCGGCATAGCCGTACAGCAACGCGATTCCGAAAACGAAGAACGCCGACGAAAATGCCCCGAGCAGAAAGTACTTGAGCGCAGCTTCCTGGGAGAGCAGGCGACGTCGGCGTGCCAGACCACACAGGAGATACAGAGGCAGTGAGAACACTTCGAGCGCAACGAACATCGTCAGCAGATCGTTGGACGCGGGAAAGAGGAGCATGCCGCCGACAGCGAAGAGGGTGAGCGGAAAGACCTCGGTCTGGGCGATACCCACCTTCACTGCTTCTTGCTCCGCAACACTTCCGGGGACGCTCGACGCTTGAGGGGTGAAACCGCCGAGCGCGTCGTGTTGCGCGATCACCTCGGCGGTGTTGCCCGAGCCTCGCTCGGCGATCAGCAGTACTGCGGGGATCGACACGAGAAGGATCGTGGCCTGCAGGAAAAGGGTCGGACCGTCGACCGCTACAGAACCCATCATCGCCGTCGACCGCGTGCCGGCGAGCAGAAGCACTGCCACGAATGCGGCCGCCAAGCCTGCGACACCGAGGACGAGTTGCACGGGGTATCGAAAACGCCGGGGTGCAAATGCCTCGATGAGTACGCCCACAACCGCAACACCGAACACGATCAACATTGGCGAGAGCAAGCTGTATTCGACACTGGGTGACGCCGTGCCGGCTGAGCCGAGGACGGTCACGTCGTTGAAGGAACTCATTTGTGGGCACCTCCTTCGTGGTCGGCGACGAGCGGGGTCGGAGCCTCGTCGACGACCGTATGGCTCACTGCAGGAGTGATGACGTCCAAGGCAGGCTTGGGGTAGATGCCGAGAAGCACGAGGAGTGCGATCAGAGGGGCGACCACCACGAGTTCGCGTCGAGCGAGGTCGCGGATCGTTCCCTGCTCTTCCTTCACAGGTCCGCCCATCATGCGCTGGTAGAGCCAGAGTATGTAGATCGCGGACAGGACAAGCGCGGCAGTCGCCGCGATAGCGGCCACGTGGTATCGCGAGTACGTCCCGATCAGCACCAGGAACTCACTGATGAACGGCGCGAGACCCGGCAGCGACAGCGTTGCCAACCCCGCAACGAGGAATGTGCCGGCAAGTACGGGTGCAACTTTCTGGACGCCGCCGTACGCCGCGATCGATCGAGTACCTCGCTGCGAGACGAGGAATCCCGCAATCAAGAACAGAGCCGCAGTGGAGACTCCGTGATTGACCATGTACAGCGCGGAACCCGCTTGGCTCTGGCTGGTCATCGCGAAGATTCCGAGAATGATGAAGCCGAAGTGCGAAATCGACGTGTAGGCGATCAGTCTCATGACGTCTGTTTGCGCGATCGCCAGTATTGCGCCGTAGACGATCCCGATAACGGCGAGCGTGATGATCCACGGTGCAAAGGTCGACGACGACTCCGGGAACAGTTGCAGGCAGTAGCGAATCATCGCGAACGTGCCCACCTTGTCCACGACCGCCATCATCAACACTGCCGTCGACGGAGTCGATTCCACCGCGGAGTCCGGCAACCAACTGTGCAGCGGCCAGAGCGGTGCTTTCACCGCGAACGCGAACATGAATCCGAGGAACAAGGCGTTGAGCACCCCGGGTCCAACACCGAGTTCACCGCTGTTTGCCGCTGAGGCGATCGCCCGGAAGTCGAAAGTGCCGCTGGCGAAGGGACTCTCGTCGCGCGTGGTGACCACATACAGGCCGATGACTGCAGCGAGCATGACCAGTCCGCCGAGGAGGTTGTAGAGCAGAAACTTCACGGCTGCGCGAGATCTGCCCACTCCGCCGAACCCGCCGATGAGGAAATACATCGGTATCAGCATTGCCTCGAAGAAAATGTAGAACAAGAGAATGTCCAAGGCGCTGAACGAAATCATCACCATGGACTCGACAACAAGGATCAGCGCGAAATAGGTGTGC
The DNA here is from genome assembly GCF_019266045.1 of Rhodococcus sp. MH15. Classification (NCBI taxonomy): domain Bacteria; kingdom Bacillati; phylum Actinomycetota; class Actinomycetes; order Mycobacteriales; family Nocardiaceae; genus Rhodococcus; species Rhodococcus sp. MH15. The sequence goes on along the minus strand of NZ_LPNP01000061.1, from coordinate 577,516 downwards.
GGCATTCTCTTGGGTGATGCCGGGTCTGCCGGGACGTCGTTCCAGCCCGCGATCAGTAGTAATGGCACCAGCACTGCGGTGAGAAGAACCAGAACGAGTGCGATCCCGTCGAGTCCGAGTGTGTAGCTGGTGCCGAAAGCCGGTATCCAGCTGTGGCTTTCGACAAATTGAAATTGTTCGCCGCCGCGGTCGAACGCAACTCCGAGAACGGCGGCGACCACCAGGACTGCCACGGACACAGCCAATGCGAGATACTTCGCAAATTGGTACGACCGTGCCGGCAGAGCGAGGACAACACCCGCTCCGATGAGCGGAAGCAACCAGAGCACCGTCAGCGCGGGGAAGCCGGTATTGGTCACAGAGTCGCTCACCGCCGCTTCGATCACCACAGTGTCACCGCCATCATTGTCGCGACCACGAGTGTTGCTCCGACAAACATCACCAGCGCGTACGAGCGAACAAACCCGGTCTGTAGCTTCCGCGTGAGCGCGGACAGCCCGGTGACGACCACCGCAAAGCTGCCCACGACGCCGCCTATTCCCTTGGTGTCGAACACTTCCAACGACTTGGTGAGTTGTTGTCCGGGCTTCATGAACACCGTCTCGTTGAAGGCGTCACCGTACAGATCGCGGCGAGCCGCAACGGTCAACGGTGAAACCGGAGTAGGTGCCACAAGTGGAATCTCCCGGGTGGCGTACTCGCGATACGCAATCGCGACGCCGGCGGCGACCGCGAGCAGCGCCAGCGCGGTGATCGACCATGCGGGTATCGGCGGTTCGACGTGATGTGAGCCGACAACCGGTTCGAGCCAGTCCTGCAAGCTGGACCCGATGGTCAGGAGCATCCCGGCGCCGACGGACCCCACCGCCAGGATGATCATCGGAGACGTCATCACCGCCGGAGATTCGTGAGGTTTCTGGTTCTCCCAGCGGGCCTTCCCGAAGAAGGTCATCAGCATCACGCGGCTCATGTAGAAGGCAGTGAGCGCCGCACCCAACAGCGTGACGATGCCCAGCACAACACCCTTGATGCCGCCCTCGCCGATCGCAACCTCGATGATCTTGTCCTTGGAGAAGAACCCGGCAAACGGCGGAACACCGATGATGGCAAGGTATCCGAGCCCGAACGTGACAAAAGTCAGTGGCATGAACGCTCGGAGCCCGCCGTAGCGCCGCATGTCGGTTTCGTCGTTCATCGCGTGCATCACCGAACCCGCGCCGAGGAACAGGCCTGCCTTGAAGAATCCGTGGGTGATCAGATGAAGGATTGCGAAGGCGTATCCAGCTGGTCCGAGACCCGCTGCCAGGACCATGTATCCGATCTGACTCATGGTCGATGCGGCGAGCGCTTTCTTGATGTCGTCTTTCGCGCAGCCGATGATCGCACCGAACAGGAGCGTCACGGCACCGACGATGACAACCACGAGTTGAGCGTCGGGTGCGAGATCGAAGATCGGATTGGAGCGCACGATCAGATAGACGCCGGCCGTGACCATCGTGGCCGCGTGAATCAGAGCCGAGACGGGGGTGGGGCCCTCCATCGCGTCGCCGAGCCACGACTGCAGTGGCACCTGCGCGGACTTCGCGCATGCAGCGAGGAGGAGCATCAGGCCGATCGCCGTCAGGACACCTTCGCTTGCACCAGACGCGTCGGCGAAGACGCTGCTGAACGAGAGCGAGCCGAACGTGGTGAACATCAACATCATCGCGATCATCAATCCGATGTCGCCCACCCGATTGACGACAAAAGCCTTCTTGGCAGCGGTCGCCGCCGACGGCTTGTGCTGCCAGAAGCCGATCAGGAGGTACGACGCCAAACCGACGCCTTCCCAGCCGACGTAGAGCCCGAGGAAGTTGTCGGCGAGCACGAGGAGCAGCATCGCAGCGAGGAAGAGATTGAGGTAGGCGAAGAACTTCCGACGCTCGGGGTCGTGCGCCATGTAGCCGACCGAGTAGATGTGGATCAGCGAACCTACACCGGTGATGAGCAGGACGAAACACATCGACAGTTGATCAAGCTGCAGTCCGAACTCGACCTGAAGACTGTCGACCGGGACCCAACTGAACAGGTGCTCGGTGACGGTGCGGTCGGCGGTGTCGCGGCCGAGCATGGCGATGAAAAACACCACTGCGACGACAAACGACGCGAGTGCCATGACGCAGGCGAACAGGTGGCCCCACGCGTTCGTGCGACGACCCGCCAGCAACAGGACAGCGGCGCCGCACAAGGGCAGGGCGGGGAGCAACCAGATGGCGGACGTGATTCCTCCTGACATGTCAGTACTTCAGCAGGTCTGCGTCGTCGACGGATACAGAACGCCGAGATCGGAAGATGATCATGATGATTGCCAAGCCGACGACTACTTCGGCAGCAGCTACCACCATCGTGAAGAAGGCGAAGATCTGGCCGTCCAGATTGCCGTGCATGCGCGCGAAGGTCACGAATGCCAGGTTGGCGGCGTTGAGCATCAATTCGATACACATGAACACCACGATGGCGTTGCGTCGCAGGAGGACTCCCGCAGCCCCGATGGTGAACAACAGGACCGACAGATACAGGTAATTCTCGGGATTCATCGCGCAGACTCCTCACCGGTACTCGGATCCGGGGAACGCGGAGTGAGTGCGCTGCTGACGGAGAGCGTCGAGAACGTTCCGTCGGGCAACAGTGCCGGCATGTCCACTGCGTTGTGACGTGCGTACACGCCGGGACTGGGGAGGGGAGTGGCCGAGCCCTTGTCGGGATTGCTCTCATCGCTGCCCAGGTACGCGAATCGTTGCTGCGAGAGTTCGCGTTGGCTGAGTGTGGCTCCGATCTTCTCCCGATGCGCGAGCATCATTGCGCCAAGTGTCGCCGTGATCAGCAGTGCGCCGGTCAGTTCGAAGGCCCAGACGTAGCGGATGAAGATGAGATCGGCGAGAGCGTCGATGTTGCCCTGGTCGAGTCCGGTGAATCCGGTGAACCCCGAGATCGACGCATTTCCGAGGCCGCCGATAAGGAGTAGCCCGAATCCGACACCGATCACGATCGCGCTGACGCGTTGTCCCCGTAGCGTTTCGACCAAGGAGTCCGAAGAATCCACGCCGACCAGCATCAGGACGAACAGGAACAACATCATCACTGCGCCGGTATAGACGACGACCTGGACGACACCCAGGAACAGTGCGCCCTGCACGATGTAGAAGACGGCCAGGATGATCATCGTCATTGCAAGGAAGAGCGCAGAGTAGACGGCCTTGGGGGCGGCGACCACGCCCAAAGCGCTGATCACCGCAAGGGTTCCGAGGATCCAGAACTGCACCGCCTCGCCGGTGGAGGTCGATGTCATCGTTCCCTCCGCCAGGATCGTGGTCGTGACCGCCGCGATCATTTCTCGGTCTCCGGGTTCGGCTCTTGCTCGGGTACTGCCTGTTCGGGAGCTGCTGTGATGTCGCCGCGGTAGTAGTCGTCCTGAGTTGTGCCGGGACGCAGCGCGTGTGGTGGCGCTGCCATGTCGGGTTTCAGGGGCGCGAGAAGGCGGTCCTTCTCGTAGATCAACCCGGCTCGGTTGTCGTCGGTCATCTCGTACTCGTTGGTCATGGTGAGAGCCCGAGTGGGGCAAGCCTCGACGCAGAGGCCACAGCCGATGCACCGCAGGTAGTTGATCTGATACACCCGCCCGTAACGCTCGCCGGGGGAGAACCGTTCTTCTTCGGTGTTGTCAGCACCCTCGACATAGATCGCGTCGGCGGGGCAGGCCCAGGCACACAGTTCGCAACCGATGCACTTCTCGAGTCCGTCCGCATACCGGTTGAGTTGATGGCGACCGTGGTATCCGGGCGCGGTGGGCCGCTTCTCCTCCGGATAGAACTCGGTCTCGGGTTTCTTGAACATTGTCGAGAGCGTCACTCCGAAACCCGCGATAGGTCCGAGGAAATCAGGCATGGGAGTCCTCCGATGTGTCGGAAACATCTGTCCGCCGCGGCGGTGGCACGTTCTGACCCGGTAGTTTTCGGGTCGGCAGCGTTTGACCAGGTAGGGGTGGAACCGGGAAGCCGCCCGACATCGCATCGAAAGGCCGGGTCCCCGAATCGGGTACCAACGCGGCAGTACGGCGTCGGCTGCGGTAAGTCCCGGCCAACACGATCAGGAGCGCAGCTCCGAGAACCAGTGCGACGCAAAGAAGTACGACCCAGGTGTTGTAACCCTCGTTGCGGAAGGCACGAACAGTCGCGATCACCATCACCCACACCAAGGCAGCGGGGATGAGAATCTTCCATCCGAGATTCATGAACTGGTCGTAGCGCAACCGCGGAAGGGTACTGCGCAGCCAGATGAAGACGAAGAGGAAGCCCCACACCTTGGCAACAAACCACAGCACGGGCCACCAACCGGAATTGGCGCCGTCCCACAGGTTGAACGGGAACGGTGCGTGCCACCCGCCCAGGAACAGTGTCGTGGCCAGAGCGGACACCGTCACCATGTTCACGTACTCGGCCAGCATGAACATCGCGAACTTGAGTGAGGAGTACTCGGTGTGGAACCCACCCACCAGTTCACCCTCGGCCTCGGGAAGGTCGAAGGGAGCCCTGTTGGTTTCGCCGACCATGGCTGTCACGTAGATCAGGAAGGACGGCAGGAGGAGAAAGACGTACCAGGCACCTTGTTGGGCACTGACGATTCCGGACGTGGACATCGTTCCGGCGTAGAGGAAGACGGCGGCGAAGGACAGCCCCATTGCTACCTCGTAGGAGATGACCTGCGCGGTCGATCGAAGTGCGCCCAGTAGTGGATACGTCGATCCGGACGACCAGCCGGCAAGCACGATCCCGTACACACCGATTGAAGTCACGGCGAGGATGTAGAGAACTCCGACCGGAAGATCGGTCAGTTGCAGGGGTGAAAGGGTTCCGAAGATCGACACCTGCGGACCGAACGGGATGACGGCAAAGGCCATGAACGCGGGCACGACTGCGATGACGGGCGCGAGGAGATAAATCGGTTTGTCGGCGCCGGTCGGTGTGATGCCCTCCTTGAGGGCGAGCTTGATTCCGTCAGCGAGACTCTGGAGCATTCCACGGGGGCCGACGCGGTTCGGTCCGACACGCATCTGCATGCGTGCCATGACCTTTCGTTCCGCGTAAATTGCCACCAGCGGTGTGAGTACGAGGAACACGAAAATGGCGAGAGCCTTGCCGATCACCAACCACCACGGGTCGTGCCCGAACGCCGACAGGTCGACCGGAGCTGACACGGTCCCGTACTCGTGGGTGGTCATTGCGCTCCCGCCTTCGCAATCTTCACCACGGAACCCGCGGTAACGCAGAGCGTTTCGTAGATCGTGCTACCCGGTGAATTGAGCGGGAGCCAGACTGTTCGAGGCGGGAGTTCGGTGATCTCCAACGGTAATGTGATGGAACCGGATTCAGTCGACACCGCAACGTGATCGCCGTTGTCGGCGCCGATCTCGGCAGCGGTCTCGGCAGACAAACGTACGAGTGGGAGCCGTGCCGTACCCGCCAGGTTGGGCTCGCCGTCTTGCAATCGGCCGTTGTCGAGCAGCATTCGCCAACTCGACAACACTGCCTCGCCCAGTGCCGGTGTGGGCATGGTGCCTGACGGGACCTGAGGCGAGGTGGGGCGCGATCCGGACCAAGCGCCGAGGCGGTGTATCTCCGAGCGTGCGGAATCTGCGTCGGGTAGGCCCAGATCGATGCCCATCTCGGCTGCGATCGCGTGGAGAACGCGCTGATCCGGCATCACTCCTGTCGTTCTCAACGCGGTGTCGAACACGCGCTCGCGGCCTTCCCAGTCGAGGAAGGTTCCGGGCTTCTCGGCGACCGGTGCCACCGGGAAGACGACGTCGGCGAGTTCGGTGACTCCGCTGTGACGGATCTCCAAACTCACCACGAACCCTGCTGCTTCGATCGCGGCCCTTGCCTTCGCCGGGTTCGGGAGATCACTCAATTCGACGCCGCCGACAAGAAGGGCAGCAGTCGTCTGCCCCGGATCCAGCAGACTCGCGGCGTCGCGCCCGTCGGATGCCGGGATGGAGGCCCTCCACACTGATTCCACCTCCTGACGTGCCGCCGGGTCCGCAACGGGGCGTCCGCCGGGAAGCAATCCCGGTAGTGCGCCGGCCTCGACGGCGCCGCGATCACCAGCGCGGCGTGGGACCCAAGCCAAACAAGCTCCTGTCGCTTCGGCGAGACGTACCGCCGCGGCGAAGCCGCCCGCCACCTCACTGAGTCGTTCGCCCAACAGGATCACTGCACCGGGCTGCCGGAGGAGCTGGCCCTCCTCATTTCCAGGGCGAGCCAACGAATCCATCAGAGCTGCTTCACTTCCGGGTACGGTCTGAAGCAAAGAGCCGCCCATCTTCTGCAGGCCGCGCGTAGCGAATGGCGCGCTGGAGAGCACCGTCGTCTTGCCGAAACGTGCGGCCTTGCGCAGCCGCAGGAAGATGATCGGTGACTCCTCCTCGGGCTCGAGACCTACCAGCAATGCGGCCGGGGCCGACTCGAGGTCCTGGTACGTCACCGACTCTTCGAGTGTGCGGCCGGCGACGTGTGCTGAGAGGAAACCTGCCTCTTCGGCAGAATGAGCACGGATTCGGAAGTCGATGTTGTTGGTAGCGAGAGCAACTCGCGCGAACTTGCCGTAGGCGTAGGCGTCCTCCAAGGTAGAGCGTCCGCCGACGAGTACGCCTGCGTCACCGCGGGCCTGCGCGAAGGATCGCGCAACGAGGTCGAGTGCCATGGGCCACGACGCCGGAATCAATTCGCCGTCAGCGTTGCGGATCAGGGGAGTGGTGATCCGATCACCTTGGGTCGTGTACGTGAATGCGAAACGGCCCTTGTCGCAGTTCCATTCCTCGTTGACTTCGGGGTCGTCCCCGGCGAGACGGCGGAGAACCTTTCCGCGACGGTGGTCCGTGCGCTGAGCACATCCGTCGGCGCAGTGTTCACACACGCTGGGGCTGGACACCAGATCGAACGGTCGCGCCCGGAATCGGTATGCCGTACTGGTAAGCGCGCCGACCGGGCACACCTGGATGGTGTTGCCCGAGAAGTAGGACTCGAAGGGCTCGTTGGCGTAGATCCCGACCTGTTGAAGCGCGCCACGCTCGAGGAGATCGATGAACGGGTCGCCGGCGATCTGGCCCGAAAACCGTGTGCATCTGGCGCAGAGGACGCAACGCTCGCGGTCGAGCAGGATTTCGGACGAGAGTGGGATGGGCTTGGGGTAGGTCCTTTTCTCCTCACCGAACCGGGATTCGGTGCGACCGGTCGACATCGCCTGGTTTTGAAGCGGACACTCGCCGCCCTTGTCACACACGGGGCAGTCCAGAGGGTGGTTGATGAGCAGGAGTTCCATCACCCCGCGCTGCGCCTTCTCCGCCACCGGTGACGTGAGCTGTGTGGTGACGACCATTCCGTCCGCAACCGGTGTCGTGCAGGACGCCACCGGCTTGCGTTGACCTTCGACCTCCACGATGCACTGTCGGCACGCCCCGACCGGGTCCAGAAGAGGATGATCGCAGAACCGCGGAATCTGTGTGCCGATCATCTCTGCAGCGCGAATGATCAACGTGCCCTTGGGTACCTGGAGTTCCCGGCCGTCGATGGTGAGGGCGACCAGATCAGTGGGCGGTGCCGTGTCGGTCTTGGTGGCGTCGTTCTTGGTAGCGTCGGCTGCAGTCATGAGACGAACGCTCCTGTCGCGAGAACGGATCGGCGAGGATCGAACGGGCATCCGTTGCTGTCGAAATGCGCTACGTATTCCTCGCGGAAGTACTTCAGGGAGGACATGATCGGGCTGGTCGCTCCGTCGCCCAACGCGCAGAAGGATTTTCCGAGGATGGTGTCCGAGATGTCGAGAAGTTTGGTGAGATCAGCTTCAGTACCTGTTCCGCCTTCGAGCCGACGCAGGATCTGCACCAGCCAGTACGTGCCTTCGCGGCACGGCGTGCATTTACCGCAGGATTCGTGGGCATAGAACTCGGTCCACCGCAGCACCGCACGCACGATGCAGGTTGTGTCGTCGAATATCTGCAGTGCTTTGGTGCCGAGCATCGATCCCGCCGCGCCGACGCCCTCGTAGTCGAGTGGGACATCGAGATGTTCGTCGGTGAAGATCGGAGTCGAGGATCCGCCGGGAGTCCAGAACTTGAGGGTGTGCCCGGTGCGAACGCCGCCCGCGTAGTCGAGAAGTTCTCGCAACGTGATGCCGAGCGGCGCCTCGTACTGGCCGGGAGTGGTGACATGACCAGAGAGCGAGTACAACGTGAACCCCGGCGACTTCTCGCTTCCCATCGACCGGAACCACTCCGGGCCGCCCAGGACGATCGACGGCACACTCGCGATGGACTCGACGTTGTTGACGACGGTCGGGCAGGCGTAGAGGCCGGCGACGGCGGGGAATGGCGGCCGCAGTCGAGGCTGACCGCGTCGTCCCTCCAACGAATCGAGGAGGGCTGTCTCCTCACCACAGATGTACGCGCCTGCTCCCGCGTGCACGACGAGATCCAAGTCGAATCCCGAACCGAGGATGTTGCGGCCCAGGTATCCGGCCGCGTAGGCCTCGGCCACGGCGGTCTGCAGACGTCGCAGGACCGGGACCACCTCGCCCCGGACGTAGATGAACGCCTTGGCCGCTCGAATTGCATACGCCGCGATGATGACTCCCTCGACCAACGTGTGTGGGGTCGCCATCATCAACGGCATGTCCTTGCATGTGCCCGGTTCGGACTCGTCGGCATTGACGACGAGATAGTGAGGCTTGCCGTCTCCTGGCTTGTCTTCGGTGCTCTGTGGGATGAAACTCCACTTGAGGCCCGTCGGGAAACCGGCGCCACCGCGCCCACGAAGGCCCGCGTCCTTGACCGTTTCGATCACGGCGTCGGGGGACATGGCTAGCGCTTTGCGTAGGGCTTGGTAGCCGTCGTGACGAAGGTAGCTGTCGAGAGTCCACGAGTTCGGTTGATCCCAGTAGCGACTCAGTACGGGGGCGAGTGTCATGTCACTTCCCTTCGCCGGGAGCGTCGGCTGCTGAGGCCGAGCCGGGTGGGTTGTCGTCGTGAGATCGGCTGATACGCAGTCCGGCAAGAGTTGCCCCGCCGATTGTTTGTGCTTCGGCTGCTTCGATTCGCGTATCCGGGAACCCGGCCAAGGTGCGTGCGGTCTGTCGGAACGAACACAGTGTGGCACCGCGACTGGGTGTCACGCGCTCTCCGGCGCGGAGCGCATCGACGAGTGAGCGCGCCGATTCCGGAGTCTGGTTGTCGAAGAACTCCCAGTTGATCATCATGACGGGGGCGTAGTCGCACGCCGCATTGCACTCGATGTGTTCGAGGGTGATCTTGCCGTCGGACGTCGAGATGGAGTGTCCGCCTTCGTCTCTGGAGCCTGCTGACCCGAGATGCTCTTCGAGTGCTGCGAGGATGTCGTCTCCGCCCATGATCGCGCACAGCGTGTTGGTGCAGACTCCGACCAGATACTCACCCGTCGGACCACGGCGATACATCGAGTAGAAGGTGGAAACGGCGGCAACCTCGGCGCCGGTCAAACCCAGCTTGGCACTGCAGAAATCGATCCCGGCCGGGGTGATGTACCCGTCCTCGGACTGCACGAGATGAAGGAGCGGCAGGAGGGCTGATCGACTGGTGGTCGCCGCGGCGTCAGGCTCACGGTAACGAGCGATGACGGTTTCGGCATCGGCGTCGAGTCGGGCGAGTACGTCAGGCGGATAACTCGATCGTGCGCCAGGGCGTACCAGTTGCGTGGGCTCGTCCGGGCGCGGCCCGAGTTCGATGAACACCCGTGACGAGCCGTTCGGGCCGGTCATCGGTCCACTCCGCCCATGACGGGATCGATACTGGCAACCGAGGCGATCACGTCGGACACCATGCCTCCCTCGCACATCGCCGCTACCGCTTGAAGGTTGGTGAATGACGGATCCCGGAAATGGACGCGGTACGGCCGGGTTCCCCCGTCGCTGACCATGTGCACACCCAACTCGCCACGCGGGGACTCGACGGCGGCGTACACCTGGCCGGGCGGCACGCGGATTCCTTCGGTGACCAGTTTGAAATGGTGAATCAGACCCTCCATGGACGACTCCATGATCTTGGCGATGTGCTTCTGCGAATTGCCGAGGCCATCCGGTCCGACAGCGAGATCGGCAGGCCAGGCGATCTTCTTGTCGTCCACCATGACCGGCCCCGGTTGCAGTTTGTCGAGGCACTGCTCGACGATCTTGAGGGACTCCTTCATCTCCTCGACACGGATGACGTACCTTCCGTAGCAATCGGATCCGTCGTGCGTCACGACGTCGAACTCGTAGTTCTCGTAGCCGCAGTAGGGCTGCGCTCGACGCTGATCGTGGGGGAGACCCGTGGCGCGTAGGACCGGCCCCGTCACGCCGAGCGCCATGCAGCCGGTGAGATCGAGATATCCGATTCCCTGGGTGCGGGCTTTCCAGATGGAGTTGTCGCTGAGCATCAGTTCGACGTCACGCAACCGTTTCGGTAGGACCTTCAACAGTTCTCGTACCTTCGCGACCGACCCGTCGGGTAGATCCTGAGCGAGACCACCAGGCCTGATGTAGGCGTGATTCATCCGCAGTCCGGTGATCGTCTCGAACACGTCCAGAATCAATTCGCGTTCGCGGAATCCGAACAGCATCGCCGTCACGGCGCCCAGTTCCATTCCACCGGTTGCCAGGGCGACAAGGTGCGACGAGATTCGATTGAGCTCCATCATCATCACGCGAATGACGGTGGCTCGCTCGGGAATGTCGTCGGTGATGCCGAGAAGTTTTTCGACTCCGAGGCAGTACGCGGTTTCGTTGAAGAACGGTGACAGGTAGTCCATTCGAGTAACGAAAGTGACGCCCTGCGTCCAGTTCCGGTATTCGAGATTCTTTTCGATTCCGGTGTGCAGGTAGCCGATTCCACACCGAGCTTCCACGACTGTCTCACCCTCGATTTCGAGAATGAGGCGCAAGACGCCGTGAGTGGACGGATGCTGCGGGCCCATGTTGACCACGATCCGTTCGGCCTCGCCGGTTCGCTGGCGAGCGGCCGCGGTGACGATGTCGTCCCAGTCCTGACCCGATGCTGTGACGACGGTTTCCGTCGTGGCACCGGAGTTGCTTCCTGTCGTCTCGTTCATCAGTTGTACGACCTACGCTCGTCGGGTGGAGGAGTCTGGGCGCCCTTGTACTCGACCGGGATACCGCCGAGCGGATAGTCCTTGCGCTGTGGGTGGCCCTTCCAGTCGTCGGGCATCTCGATACGGGTCAGGGCCGGGTGACCGTCGAAGACGATCCCGAAGAAGTCGTAGGTCTCACGCTCGTGCCAATCGTTGGTGGGGTATATCCCGACGATGGACGGAATATGTGGATCGGAGTCCGGCACGGACACTTCCAGTCTGATCCGGCGGTTGTGCGTGATCGAAGCAAATGGATACACGGCGTGGAGCTCGCGACCGGTGTCCTGCGGATAGTGGACTCCATCGACACCCAGGCAAAGTTCGAAGCGCAGTTCCGGTTCGTCGCGCAGTCTGCGCGCGACCTGCGGGAGGTGAGACCGTTCGACGTGCAGCGTCATCTCGTCTCGAAAGATCACTACCCGCTCGATTGCATCGGTGAAAGTGCTGCCCGCGCTGCGCAATGCGGCGTCCAACGAGTCCGCAACTTCGTCGAAGTATTCACCGAACGGTCGAGAGGCCTTGTCCTCTACTGAGATCGGCGGGGCGAGCCGGCTGTAGCCCGAGGTGTCACCACTGCCGCGGACCCCGAACATCCCCCTCGATCCGTTGTTGCCCGCGGTCATCGCAGAAGCCCCTTCATGTCGATGGTGGGGGTGGATGCCAGTGCGGCGCGCTCGGCTGCCGCGCGTGCCTCTTCGCGGTTCACGCCGAGGGGCATCTCCTGGATCTTTCGGTGCAGTTCGATGATCGCGTTCAGGAGCATCTCCGGCCGCGGCGGACAGCCGGGCAAGTAGATGTCGACCGGCACGATGTGGTCGACGCCCTGTACCACTGCGTAGTTGTTGAACATTCCGCCGGACGACGCACACACACCCATGGCCAGAACCCATTTCGGCTCGGCCATCTGGTCGTAGACCTGACGAAGTACCGGCCCCATCTTTTGACTGACCCGCCCGGCCACGATCAGAAGGTCTGCCTGTCGCGGCGACGCGCGGAATGCCTCCATGCCGAACCGCGCCAGGTCGAAGCGACCGGACGTGGTTGCCATCATCTCGATCGCGCAGCACGCGAGCCCGAAGGTGGCAGGCCACAGTGATCCTTTGCGGGCATACCCTGCCAGGCCCTCGACAGTGGTCAGTAGAAATCCGCTGGGGAGCTTTTCTTCGAGACCCATATCCGACTCTTTTCAGTCGTAACAGCTGCGGTGTGACCGGTTTTGTCTGACGTATGTGTGCTGTACCTGTGTCCGCTGGCCTAGTCCCAACCGAGACCGCCTCGTCGCCATTCGTATGCGTATGCCACCGAGACGTTGACTATGAAAAGGCCCATCGCCGCGAGGCCGAACAAGCCGAGCGAATCGAAATGCACCGCCCACGGATAGAGGAAGACGATCTCGATGTCGAAGATGATGAACAGCATTGCCGTCAGATAGAACTTGACGGGAAACCGCCCGCCACCGGCGGTACGGGGTGCCGGTTCGATTCCGCATTCGTAGGCTTCGAGTTTCGCCCTGTTGTACCGCTTCGGGCCGACCACGGACGCGAGAACAACCGACACCACAGCGAAGGCCATCGCGATGACCCCGAGGACGAGAATGGGGATGTAAGCGTTCATGTCACCCGAACTCCTCTCCGCTGTGCGGATGTCCGCCCAGCCCGAAGGTGCCGTTCGATTTCGATACTGCCAGCAATTCGATACTTATGTGACCTGCGACACCCACACTAGGGGAGGCCTCCGACATTGGGTTCGTTTTCGGGGTGCCGAGTTTCGCTCTCGAAAGTCCGAAGTAGTCGGCGCCGCAACGAATCACCGCTGCAACGGGTGCTCACCGGCTCAGTTGTCGACGCAGAAGCGCGATGACGGTGGAAGCAAGTTCGATCGGATCTATCGGCCGCGGCACTGAGGCTTCCGCTCTCGACCACGACGCCAGCCACGCATCGTCGGGTCGACCGGTCAGTACGAGGATCGGTGGACAGTCGGCGATCTCGTCCTTGAGTTGTTTCGCGACGCCCATGCCGCCCGCCGGACTCGCCTCGCCGTCGAGGATGGCGAGGTCGATTCCGCCGGCGTCGAGCTTGGCTACGACGATCGGTGCCGTCGCGACCTCGATGTAGTCGATGGTGGGCATCGACGGATGTGGGCGCTCTCCGAGAGCGAGCCGAACTTGCTCGCGCGTGTGTGCGTCGTCGCTGTAGACGAGGATGCGCACGGGTGCCATGGAGTTGGGCTCTGCGGTCTCGGCGGACACGCGGCCGACGTTACTCCGGGCGGTCCCCGGCTACCGGCGAATCTTCAACATCGGCAGGGACTTCCGCGAAAACACAGCTCGGCTTCACAGCAAACGGCCCTTACCCGGCGATGAACGCCGAAGTAAGGGCCGCCTGAATTGCGTGTGCGCTCAGAAGTTTTCGACGAACTTCGTCAGGCCCTTGCTCGCTGTTTCCAGGGCCGTCTTCTGTGCCTTCTTCACCAGGAAGCCCGGCAGCGGGATCTTGGGATCGATGGTCAGTTCGAAGGTGACTTTGGTTCCACCGTCGGTGGGAGTCAAGACGTACGAGCCGTCCTGCTGGTTCTGCTGACCACTCTCCACGAGGGTCCAGGTCACCTTCTCGTCGCCCTCGAAGGTGTAGTCGACTACCTGCTCGTCGTTGATTCCCAGAATGGACACGGCCATGCGAACGCGATGGGGGCGACCGTCGTCGTGGGTGCTCTCGATGGTGATCTTCTTGTGTGCAGACGACCACTCCGGCAGCCGATCGACGGCTGCTACGGCCTTCATCACCGTTTCCGGATCAGCCTTGATCTCGAATTCCTTGACGCCCGAAACGGCCATGAACGTGCTCCTTCTCGCCTTGCGGCAACGGTTCGTGATTACTGCAGTTGCGCAATTAGATCATTCGGTGATCGGGTTGGCGTCGAGCTAGTCCATGCCGTTCTTGCGCATCTGGTCCCGCAATGCGCCCTGGACGGCTTGTGAAACCCACGAGTTGAGGGAGACTCCGTTCTGATTGGCGGCCTCCTCGGCGCGGGCTTTGATCTGCTCCATCATCCTCAACGTCACCCGGCTGATATCTCCGCTGACGTCGTCGAACGAGTAGGTTGAGTCCTTCTTCTCGTCGTCTGCCTTCTCGTTTGCACCCTCGCCGCCGGTCGAGTTCGGCGGGCGAACGACGTCGACCAGTAATTCGCTTCCGTCGAGATTGACCTTGACCTCTCGGTCGCCCAGCTTCGCCCCGATCTCCTTGGCCAGTTCCGTCGCCGCGGCCAACAAGACCAGGCGGACCGAGGGTTCGATGGCGGCGGACAACGACGCCGCAATCCGGCGCGTGTGATCGTCGCCGAGTCCGGCTGCAGTGGCGAGGTCGTTCTGCAGCTTTGCGGTGTACTCCGAAATGTCCATGACACCACAGTGGCGTCAAAAGTGACGTCAGTCAAGGACGTGATGACGTCACTCGGTATCGAGGGCGGTCGACCGCTATAGAGTTGCCCAGCACCTGAGGCGAACGGCGCCCGGGTTTCGTGCTGGTCGTTTCGTGCTTGTCGAGGAGTGGGTTGTGCCGAACACGGTGTCGCTGAAGGTGCAGTTGGTGGCGAAGTCCGAGTTCTTCCCGCCCGAGGACATTCCGTGGGAGACGGACGCGGATGGTGGCGAAGCGCTGGTCGAGTTCTCCGGTCGAGCCTGCTACCAGAGTTGGTCCAAGCCGAATCCGCGAACCGCAACCAACGCCGGCTATCTGAGGCATCTGCTCGAGGTCGGACACGTTTCGGTGCTCGAGCATGCGACAGTGAGCTTCTACATCACCGGTATCTCGCGCTCGTGCACTCACGAATTGATTCGTCACCGGCACTTCTCGTACTCGCAACTCTCGCAGCGATTCGTCCGTGAGAACGATGCAAACGTCGTCGTGCCTCCTGCTGTCGAAGGTGATCCCGAGCTCGAAGCACTGTTTCTGAATGCCACCGACGAAAGCCGTCGCGCTTACGGGGAACTGCTGACTGCCCTCGAAGGGAAACTGCAATCGGTGCCCGGTGCCCCGATGCGGGGCAAGCAAGCCAGGCAGGCTGCGCGCTCGGTGCTGCCCAACGCCACCGAGACGCGCTTGGTCGTGACCGGGAACTATCGGGCCTGGCGGCACTTCGTCGAGATGCGTGCCACCGAACATGCGGATGTCGAGATCCGGCGAGTCGCGGTCGAGTGCCTGCGTCAGCTTCGTGATGTCGCGCCAAATGTGTTCGGGGACTACGAGATTCTTCGCGGAAGCGACGGATCGGAAATTGCCGTCAGCGCATTTGCGGCCGAGTCGTGACTCGTGTGCAGAAGTAAGAGCTGAACCGGGTAACCTTCTGACCATGACCTACGGTGATTCCGCTTCTCTTGTCGAGCGTCCGTTCGGCACCATTTCCGTTGCGATGGTGACCCCGTTCACTGCCGACGGGAAGTTGGACGTCGACGCGGGAGTGCGCCTCGCAGCCCATCTCGTCGACAACGGCTGTGACGGCCTCGTTCTTGCCGGTACCACCGGTGAATCTCCCACCACCACCGAGTCCGAGAAGCTCGACCTGCTCCGCGCAGTGATCGACGCCGTCGGTAACCGCGCGAAGATCGTTGCAGGCGCCGGCAGCAACGACACCGCTCACAGCGTCGAACTCGCACGTGACGCGGCTCGCGCCGGAGCGCACGGTCTGCTCGTCGTCACCCCGTATTACTCACGTCCGCCCCAGGCCGGACTGTTTGCACACTTCACCGCCGTCGCCAACGCGACCGACCTGCCCGTCATGTTGTACGACATTCCGCCCCGCTCCGTCGTTCCCATCGAGACCGAGACGATCCGCCGACTCGCCGAGCACCCGCGAATCAAGGCCGTCAAGGACGCCAAGGGCGACCTCAACGCCGGCGCAGAGTTGATCGGCACCACCGAGCTTCAGTTCTTCTCCGGCGACGACCCGCTGAATCTGCCGTGGCTCGCTGTCGGCGCCACCGGCTTCGTCAGCGTCATCGGCCATCTTGTTCCGGGTCGTCTCCGTGACCTTCACACCGCGTTCGTGTCCGGCGACATCGCCCGCGCACGCGAGATAAACCTCAGTTTGATCCCTGTGATTCGTTCCGTTGCCCGCCTCGGCGGTGTCAGCGCTTCGAAGGCGGGTCTGCGACTCATCGGAATCGATGTCGGAGAACCACGCCTTCCGCAGGTTGCACCCACTAAAGAGCAGATCGACGGTCTTGCCGCCGATCTGCATGCGGCAGGAGTTTTGTAAATGACCCGTCCCCCCCGACGTCGTAGTGCCAGTCGTCAAGCCGGTCCGCCTTCGCCTCCGGCTCCCGAAACGGCCGCAAAGGCCGCACCGGTAGAGGCACCAGCTGCGCCGGCGGCAGAAGCGGCCCCCGCCGCAGCCGCCCCGCCCAAGAAGGCCGCAGCAACCAAATCTGCAGCAACCAAGTCCGCTGCCACCAAATCTGCTGCACCCAAGAAGTCGACCGAAGAGAGGTCGCCGCGCAAATCTTCCGGCGGTAACCGACCGGCAGCATCGAAGTCGGGCAACGGGCGCGGAAACAAGCGCCCCGAGAACCGTCCGGCCGTCGATCCCACGGGTCGCCTCGGAACACCCCCGAAGGCGCCGGCATCGGGTCTGCGCATCGTCGCGCTGGGCGGCATCGGCGAAATCGGTCGCAACATGACGGTGTTCGAGCACCGTGGCAAGTTGCTGATCGTCGACTGCGGTGTGCTGTTCCCCGAGGACCAGCAGCCTGGCGTCGACCTGATCCTCCCGGACTTCCGCTACATCGAAGACCGTATGGACGACGTCGAAGCCGTCATCTTGACTCACGGACACGAGGACCACATCGGTGCTCTGCCGTTCTTGCTGCGTCTGCGCGCGGACATTCCGGTCATCGGCGCGAAGTTCACTCTCGCTCTCGTTGCCGCCAAGTGCCGCGAGCATCGCCTGCGTCCGAACCTGGTCGAGGTCGTCGAGGGAAACACCACCACCCATGGCCCGTTCGACTGCGAGTACTTCGCGGTCAACCACTCGATTCCCGACGCTCTCGCGATCGCGATTCGCACCGACGCCGGCGTCGTACTGCACACCGGTGACATCAAGCTCGATCAGCTGCCTCTCGACGGCCGCCTGACCGACCTCGCCGGATTCTCCCGCCTGGGCGACGAGGGCGTCGACCTGTTCCTCGTCGACTCGACGAACGCCGAGGTTCCGGGATTCGTCACGCCCGAGCGCGAAATCGGGGGAGTGCTCGACAACGTCATCGGCAAGGCGAAGCAGCGCGTCATCGTGGCATCGTTCGCCAGCCACGTGCATCGCATCCAGCAGGTCGTCGACGTAGCCGCTCGGTACAACCGCCGCATCGTCTTCGTCGGCCGCTCGATGGTCCGCAACATGCAGATCGCCCAGGATCTGGGCTACCTGACGGTGCCCGACGGCCTCGTCGTAGACATCGACACCGCCGCCACCCTTCCCGACGATCGCCTGGTGCTCATTTCGACGGGTTCGCAGGGTGAGCCGTTGGCAGCGCTCTCGCGGATGGCGCGCGGCGAACACCGTCAGATCAACATCCGCGCCAACGACCTTGTCGTTCTCGCGTCTTCGCTGATCCCGGGCAACGAGAACTCCGTTTTTGCCGTGGTCAACGGTTTGGCCAAGCGCGGTGCCACCGTCGTGACCCAGCAGAGCGCCAAGGTTCACGTCTCGGGCCACGCGTCCGCCGGTGAGTTGCTCTACCTGTACAACGCGGTTCGGCCCACCAATGCCATGCCCGTCCACGGTGAATGGCGGCACCTACGTGCCAATGCCGCGCTGGCAAAGGCAACCGGCGTGCCGGAAGAGCGCATCGTATTGGCCGAGGACGGCGTCGTGGTCGACATGGTGGACGGCCTCGCCGAGATCGTCGGACGCGTACCGGTCGGACACGTCTACGTCGACGGTCTGTCCGTCGGCGATGTCGGTGAGCCGACGCTGTCCGATCGTCTCGTGCTCGGTGAGGGCGGCTTCATCGCGATCACCATCGTCATCAACGAGTCGACGGGCCGTGCGGTCAGCACCCCCGAGGTGTCCGGTCGCGGCTTCTCCGACGATCCGACTGCGCTCAAGGCTGCCGCGGATCTCGTGGAATCGGACCTGGCCCGGTTGGCGAGCGAAGGCGTCATCGACGCTCATCGCATCGCGCAGTCGGTGCGCCGCGTCGTCGGACGCTGGGTTGCGGACAAGTACCGCCGCCGTCCGATGATCATTCCGACGGTCATCGCGGTTCCGTAGATTCGGCACAGCAGGTCGCTTCCGCTCGAACCCGGTCCGGTTCGAGTACTTTGGCGAAGGTGACCTTCGCTCATGACGAACGACTCGCCCTGGTGGACAGCATGGTCGAATTCGGCCCCGATGCTCCGACACTGTGTGGGGAGTGGACCAATCGTGACCTGGCAGCACATCTGATAGTCCGGGAGCGGCGTCTCGACGCCGCTCCCGGAATCATGTTGAGCCCTCTTGCCGGTCACACCGAGAGCGTGCGTAAGGCCGCAGCGGCGCGTCCGTGGGAGGAGATCCTCGACGACGTTCGGAGTGGGCCGCCTCGGTGGTCGCCGATGTACTGGCTCGACGCGCAGGTAAATACCACGGAAATGTTCATCCACCACGAAGATGTACGACGCGCACATCTGAACTGGGCGCCGCGTCCGTTGTCGGAGGGTCGGCAGGCTCAGCTGTGGAAGTACGCCCGGCAGATCGGCAAGATGGGTTACCGCAAAGCCGCTGTCGAGGTCATTTTCGAACTTCCGTCCGGCGAGAGTGCGGTCGTCCACAAATCCGGCTCTCGCAGTGTTGTCCTGCAGGGTGAACCCGCCGAGTTGCTGCTGCACGCTTTCGGTCGCAACGAGGTGAAGATCGAAGCCAAAGGTGAACTGGCCGACGTTCAATCCGTGATGGCGCTCGATCGCAGTTTCTGATGGCCCCCTTCTGCCGGAGCCGAGCTCGACAGACGGGTTGTGAAGATCACGTTTCGCACTCGCCACCAGTGTTGCTGGTGTTGCGGATGGTCCAGATGGGGTCGCACAGACTAGCCTGAACTCCATGGCAGGTAAGTCGAGCGCCCGGGGATCCAGTACAAGCACGTCTACGTCCAGGGCATCGACCAGGTCGTCAGCCTCTACTCCGAGCGCGCGCGCAACCGCAAAACCTCGTGCCTCGCGCACCACGCGAACCGTATCGACTCCTCGAAATGTCACGACTTCGGCCAGGGCTGGTGGGCGCCCCGCGTCGGGCAAAGGCTCCAAGCCGGCGCCCAAGAAGGCGTCCGGTACGTCGTCGGCCGCGCGACGCCCGGTATCGAAAACCTCTCAGCGGGCCAGCCCGTTGGCCGCTGTAGGCAAGGGAATCGGAGCCGGGTGGTCCCTGGCTGCCCGCGGCGTCGGCGCCACCACACGCACCGTCAGTAAGGTCGGCGAGATCGAAGCCGGCCACCGCCGCGACGGAATAGCGCTCGGCCTGATCGCATTCAGCGTCGTCATCGCCGGTGGCGTCTGGTTCAAGGCCGGTGGTCCGATCGGCGGCGGCATCGACACCCTCGTGCGGGCGATCTTCGGCGCGGCCTCGGCCGTGCTCCCCATCGTCGGCGTCGGCCTCGCGATCCTGTTGATGCGCACCGAACCGAAACCTGAGATCCGGCCCCGACTGATCATGGGATCCTTGCTGGTCGGTCTGCCGGCGCTCGGCCTCTGGCACATCATCTCGGGTTCACCGACAGACGCCACCGGTCGCTCCAACGGCGCAGGGTTTGTCGGATACGTCGTGGGCGGCCCGCTCACCAACGGGCTCACCGTCTGGCTGTCTGCGCCGCTGCTGGTCATCGCCGCCGGATTCGGAATCCTCCTTCTGACCGGAACGACTCTGCGTGAGGTGCCGAGCAAGTTCCAGTCCTTCTTCGGCGCCTCGTATCGCTCGGATGAATACGGCGACTACGGATCCGAATTCGACGAGGACGGTGAGCACCACTACGGCGAATCTGCTTACGATCCTTCACTGTTCGACGCCGACGGCTACCCGGTCGACACCTACGCCGAGCCGCCGCTCAAGCCCGCCAAGCGGACCAGCCGACGCGCACCGATCGACAACTACCCGACGGACGAGTTCGAATCCGGAGACAAGAAGACCGAAGTCCTCGGTCTGTGGAACGCCGACGACACCGCAGTACCCGACGAGCCCGTCGCGGCTGCGGCAGCGCCCGTCGTGGAGACGCCGGCACCGCGCCCCAAGGTGCCTGCGCGTTCGGTCCCCATCGCCAAGCCCGTGCCGAAACCCGAACCGGAGCCGGAGGAGAAGGAACACTTCGTCACCGATCGGGTCACCGACGGCGACTACAACCTCCCGCCGACGACGTTGCTGATCGAGGGAGACCCGCCCAAGCTCCGCAGTTCTGCGAACGACGCGATGATCGAGGCGATCAGCGAAGTCCTAGAACAGTTCAAGATCGATGCCGCTGTTACCGGTTTCACCCGCGGACCGACGGTGACGCGCTACGAGGTCGAACTCGGCCCAGGCGTGAAGGTCGAGAAGATCACCGCGCTCGCCCGCAACATCGCGTACGCCGTGGCAACCGACAACGTCCGCCTCCTGGCCCCCATTCCGGGTAAGTCCGCAGTGGGCATCGAGGTACCGAACTCCGACCGCGAAATGGTTCGCCTCGCCGACGTTTTGAACGCGCCGAGCACCCGACGCGATCACCACCCACTGGTGATAGGTCTGGGCAAGGACATCGAAGGTGACTTCGTCAGTGCGAACCTCGCGAAGATGCCCCACCTTCTGGTGGCAGGTTCGACCGGCTCGGGTAAGTCGAGCTTCGTGAACTCGATGCTCGTCTCGTTGCTCACCCGAGCAACGCCGGAAGAAGTACGGATGATCCTCATCGACCCCAAGATGGTCGAGCTCACGCCGTACGAAGGTATCCCGCACCTGATCACGCCGATCATCACTCAGCCGAAGAAGGCAGCGGCAGCGCTGGCCTGGTTGGTCGAGGAGATGGAACAGCGCTACCAGGACATGCAGGCCAACCGGGTGCGTCATATCGACGACTTCAACTCCAAGGTCAAGTCCGGCGAAATCACCGCCCCGCTGGGCAGCGAGCGCGTCTACCGTCCGTACCCCTACATCCTGGCGATCGTGGACGAGCTGGCAGACCTCATGATGACCGCGCCGCGCGACGTCGAAGAAGCAATCGTCCGCATCACGCAGAAAGCCCGTGCTGCCGGTATCCACCTGGTGCTGGCAACGCAGCGCCCGTCCGTCGACGTCGTCACCGGCCTGATCAAGACCAACGTGCCTTCGCGTCTGGCGTTCGCGACGTCTTCACTGACGGACTCGCGAGTCATCCTCGATCAGCCCGGCGCCGAGAAGCTCATCGGTATGGGTGACGGCCTCTTCCTGCCCATGGGCGCGGGTAAGCCGACCCGTATGCAGGGCGCGTTCATCACCGACGAGGAAATCTCGGCGGTTGTCGACTTCGCGAAGAACCAGGCCGAGCCCGAGTACACCGAAGGTGTCACCGCGCAGAAGGCAGGGGAGAAGAAAGACGTCGATCCTGACATCGGGGACGACATGGATGTCCTCCTGCAGGCCGTGGAATTGGTCATCACGAGTCAATTCGGTTCGACGTCGATGTTGCAGCGCAAGCTACGAGTCGGGTTCGCCAAGGCCGGCAGACTGATGGACCTCATGGAAAACCGCGGCGTCGTCGGACCCAGCGAGGGCTCGAAGGCACGCGAGGTGCTCATGAAGCCCGAGGAGCTCGACGGTCTGCTGTGGTCGATACGCGGCGGCGACCCGGATGAGGCACCTGCAGACGAGTAGGGACACCTCGGCGGAGAAGCCGTCGACAGACGACCGGAGGAACCCGTGCATGTGACGCCGTTGGCTTGGGGAATCACGATCGTGGTGATCCTAGGCCTGTTCGTCTTCGACTTCTTCGCCCACGTCCGCACTCCGCATGCGCCGACCTTCCGGGAGTCCGCATTCTGGTCGACGGTCTACATTTCGATCGCCATCGTCTTCGGCCTCGTCGTGATGTGGATCTGGGGCACCACGTACGGCGGTGAGTACTTCGCCGGCTACGTCACGGAGAAGGCGCTCTCGGTCGACAATCTGTTCGTCTTCGTGATCATCATGTCGACGTTCGCCGTCCCGCGAGAGTTCCAGCAGAAAGTCCTGCTGATCGGCATCGTCCTCGCATTGGTGATGCGCGGAATCTTCATCGGAGTCGGTGCGGCCGCCATCAATGCGTACAGCTGGGTGTTCTACCTCTTCGGTGCGTTCCTGATCTACACCGCGTACACCCTGATCCGCGATCACGGGCATGAGAAGGAAGCCGAGGAGAAGCGCGACAGTCGCATCATCTCACTCGTGAAGCGGGTGCTGCCGACAACCGAGGAATACGACGGGGACAAACTGATCACCCGGATCGACGGCAAGCGCGTCGTGACACCGTTGTTGTTGGCGCTCATCGCAATCGGGTTTGCCGACGTGCTCTTCGCGCTCGATTCGATTCCGGCGATCTACGGTCTGACCCAGGAACCGTATCTGGTGTTCACCGCCAACGCCTTCGCGCTGATGGGTCTACGGCAGCTGTACTTCCTGATCGGTGGGTTGCTCGAACGGCTGGTCTATCTCTCGTACGGGCTCTCGATAATCCTGGCGTTCATCGGTGTGAAATTGGTACTTCACGCGTTGCACGAGAACACCCTCTCGTTCGTCAACGGAGGTGAACACGTCTCCGTCCCGGAAATCTCCACGGCACTCTCACTCGGAGTGATCATCGGAGTATTGGCGGTGACGACGGTCGCGAGCCTGTTGAAGACTCGCGACCGGGCGGGGGAGTAAGCCGGGGCCGGGGCTCTCAGGCGCTGAACTGACCCAACACCGGAACCCACTCGGTGATCCGGACCTTCTCGATCAAATCGGCGATCGCGAACGGATCGTGGGTGAAGAGGAGGGAAACGGTGTCGGCGTCTGCGGCGTCGACGATGATCAGCGCGCCGTTTCCATCTGCAAACGGGCCGGATGACAAGACGATCGAGCGGGAAACCAGATCCGCGAGCCACGCGCGGTGATCGCTACGGACTTCGTCGCGCTGAGCGTTCTTCTCGGGCGCGTAGGTGTATTCGACGAGGAACAACGACATCGTGAACCGCTTTCGGGGCTGGTGATCGAGAGGGTGGTGTGTGAAGAGTCTGAACGGTTCAGAGAGTCAGGAGCATGCGAGTATTGCCGAGTGTGTTGGGTTTCACATAGCTCAGATCGAGGAACTCGGCGACGCCGGCGTCGTAGGACCGACACATTTCCGCATAGACCTCGGCGGTGACGGGGGTGCCGTCGATCTCCGCGAATCCGTGACGGTGGAAGAACTCGGTCTCGAACGTCAAAACGAACAACCGTTCCAACTCCAATTCCTTGGCGACCTCGATGAGTTTGTCGACGACGTGGAAACCTGCGCCCTGGCCTTTGGCAGTCGGATCGACTGCGACGGTGCGGATCTCACCCAGGTCCGCCCACAGCACATGCAGTGCGCCGCAAGCGATTACCTGGCCGCCTCGCTCGGCGACCCAGAACTCCTGGACTGCCTCGTACAGCGTCACGAGATTCTTCTCGAGGAGGATCTTGCCGGCGTAGATGTCGATCAGACGCTTGATTTCGGGGATGTCCGACGTTCGCGCGCGACGCACGATCAACTGGCTCTCGGTATAGGTCGGCGCGGTCGAAGTCATGTGGTGCACATTAGTCAATGGCCCTACCGATATTCTAAGTCGCGTGCCTGTCCGCCCCACGCAATTCCCGCGCCGCTCGGCTTTGTCCCGGGTTCGGCTCACCGCCTGTGCGGTGATCCGATGAGTACCCCGCGCGATCAGACCGACGCCCATCGCGCCGCCGTCGGCCCGTCCGACGGCACACCTGTCGCGGACAACCCGGTTCCGTTGCTGAACATCGCGAACATTCTCACGATGGTCCGAATGGTTCTCGTTCCGGTTTTTCTCGTTGTTCTGTTCGTCGACGGCGGACACTCGACGTGGTGGCGTCTCGGGGCAATGGGCGTGTTCATCGTCGCCGCGATCACGGATCGGATCGACGGCCAATTGGCTCGGAAGTACGGTCTGGTCACCGATTTCGGCAAACTCATGGACCCGATCGCGGACAAGGCACTGATCGGCGCCGCGCTGATCGGTCTTTCGGTTCTCGGTGACCTGTCGTGGTGGGTGACCGGAGTGATCATCGCCAGAGAACTCGGAATCACGCTGTTGCGGTTCGCGGTACTGCGGCACGCGGTCATCCCGGCGGGCAAGGGCGGCAAGCTCAAGACCCTCGTGCAGGCCGTCGCGATCGGGTTCTACCTCTGCCCGCTGCCGAGCAGTTGGGACATCGTCAGCGGATTGCTGATGGCTGCTGCCGTCGTGCTGACGGTGGCGACGGGAATCGAATACATCGTGCAGGCGATCAGGCTTCGCGCCGGAGTTCGCGCAGTCGAGTCATGACGGACCCGCTGCTCGCACTCGGAGTGGTCGAACTCGTCGACGCCCTTGGCGCCGCGAGGCATACTGTCGCCGCCGCCGAATCTCTGACGGCTGGCTTGTTCACGGCTGCGGTCGCGTCCGTGCCAGGGTCGAGCGCGGTGCTGCGTGGGGGCCTGGTCGTGTACGCGACCGACTTGAAAGCGACGCTGGCGGGCGTGGATCCTGAGCGTCTGGCAACGGACGGCCCCGTGTCCGAGAGCACCGCCGTGGCATTGGCGCTCGGCGCCCGGACGAGGTGCGGCGCCGACTGGGGTATCGGACTGACCGGAGTCGCCGGTCCGAGTGAGCAGGACGGACACCCGGTCGGAACGGTGTTTCTCGGTATCGCCGGCCCGGACGGAACCGAATGCGTACCGCTCGCGCTCGGCGGCGAACGGTGGGAGATTCGGACAACCGCGGTCGCAACTGCCGTGTCGCGGTTACGTGATCGTGTCGCAGAGCGTGCGGCACGATAGGCTCGGGAACCAATCGGATGTGTTCGGACGTTGACGATTGTGAAGACGTACGACCATGCACGATGAGGTCACGGATGAAGGAGGAGCGAGATGGCGCTGCTATTGCGTGAGGCAATCGGTGACAGTCTCCGGCGTACGCGCGTTTCGCAGAGCCGCACGCTACGTGAGGTGTCGAACAGCGCGCGTGTGAGCTTGGGCTATCTGTCCGAAGTGGAACGTGGACGTAAGGAAGCATCGAGCGAACTGTTGGCGGCGATCTGTGATGCGCTCGCAGTCCCACTGTCCGACGTGCTGGTCGACGTGAGCGAGACCCTGGCCACGAAGAAGAGCGCTCCGGTAGCTGGTCGACAGGTCGCCGAACCCGCCGTGTCGGCTTCCGGTTCGGTCTCGGCTTCCGGTTCGCCGACAATCGCACGCGATACCCGCGTCGTGATTCCGGCACCGAACGCTCGAAGGTTGGCGGCGGCGTAGCCACTACCGGCCGTAACCGATAGATTTTGTACGTAACCGCCGGTTTCCAGCAGGTGGGGTCAGAGCAGATAGGGCGCAGCCCTTGTTTCGGTGCGCGACGGTCGCGCTCCGGGTCGCGTTCGGCGCGGCGCATCAGATGGAGGCAGGATCAAACCAATGGCTAATCCTTTCGTCAAGGGCTGGAAGTACCTGATGGCGCTCTTCAATTCGAAGATCGATGAGAAGGCAGATCCAAAGGTTCAGATTCAGCAGGCGATCGAGGACGCACAGCGCCAGCATCAGGCGTTGTCCCAGCAGGCTGCGTCGGTGATCGGTAATCAGCGTCAACTCGAGATGAAGCTCAGCCGTCAACTCGACGAGGTCGAAAAGCTCAACGCCAACGCGCGCCAGGCCGTCAACCTCGCCGATCAGGCCGCTGCTGCCGGCGACAACGACAAGGCGATCCAGTACACCAACGCTGCCGAAGCTTTTGCGGCCCAGTTGGTGACGGCCGAGCAGGGCGTCGAAGATCTGAAGGCACTGCACGACCAGTCCTTGCAGGCCGCCGCTCAGGCCAAGAAGGCTGTCGAGCAGAACGCGATGACTCTGCAGGCAAAGGTTGCCGAGCGCACCAAGCTGCTCAGCCAGCTGGAGCAGGCCAAGATGCAGGAGCGCGTGAGCGAGTCCCTTCGGTCCATGGACAGCACGCTGTCGGCTCCCGGCAACACACCCAGCCTCGATGCTGTGCGCGACAAGATCGAGCGGCGTTACGCCGACGCACTCGGCTCTGCCGAACTCGCTCAGAACTCCGTTCAAGGCCGCATGATGGAGGTCCAGCAGGCCTCGGTCCAGATGGCAGGGCACAGTCGCCTCGAGCAGATTCGTGCTTCCATGAAGGGCGAGGCACTGCCGTCCGGCGGCGCAGCAGCCACTCCTGCGACGCCGTCCGTCGAGAAGCAGCCCCCGGCTGCCGGTCAGACCGGGCAGTAGCCGAATCCTCGATGTCGGCAGTGATGCTCTGATGTTTTCTTCACGAGACGGTCGACCTGGGCGCGAGCCCCGGTCGGCCGTTCCCGTTTCCGTATCCGGCGCCTTCGGAGCGTTGGGACGCACCGCGGACACATTGCGCGAGGTCGGACTGTCTGCGGCGGATGCCGCTCGGCGGTGGCAAGACCCGCGCGCCAAATTCGAGCGCAAACGTGCCCGTGCACGTCGACGCGCTCAGCGTTGGGGTTTCATGTCCGGCGGATCAGTGGTCGGCACGGCCGGCCTTGCTGTTGCGTCGGCCCCCGAGTGGTCGGTGGTCGTGGCAGGCGGGGGAGCGGCACTGTTCGCGGTTCCCGCCGTCATCGCGGTCGGCCGTTACCGTTCGATGAGTTCCGGCCCACCGCCGTCGGCGCCGATTCGCCGGCGCTTGCCACCGTCGTCGTCTCGCGCGTTCATCCCGATGTCTCGCCTCATCGGCGCCGAGACTTCGTTGTTCGAGATCTTGAGTGTGCTCAGGCGCGCCGACACCATCGACCCCGGTGAGTTGGACGAAATCACTGTTACCGCCGATTCGGCATTGAGAGCGATGTTCGCGGTGTCTTCGGATGTCGTCGCAATGGAACGCGCCGTGGCCGCTACACCCAAGGTGACCGAACCTCTTGATCCCACCATCGACGGCGCAGTTCTTGAGTTGCAGTCGGGGTTGGATCAGTACGAGGATCTGGTGACCTCCGCAGCTGCATTGACAGCGCCTCACAGCCCTTCGGCTCTGGTGGGATTCAACCGAGAACTCTCGGCGCTGCACGCGGCCGCCGAGCGACTTTCGGCGCTTGCCGACGCCATCGGCGAGGTGGACGACATCACCCGCAAGTACAACTGACAGTTCCTGGTCTGATTGGCGCTCAGTCGTCGGCGCCGCGGGCTGCCAATGCTTCACCCATCGCATCTGCGGTCATCAGGGTGCCGACGATGACCGGCACTGCGAAGGATCGCAGCGAGAATCCGAGCCCTCGCGCCTTGCGTGCCTCGGACACCTGTGTGATGACCTCGAACATCAGCGGGATACACCGGATCGTCATTGCGAGGAGCAAGGCGATCCGTTCGGGATTGACGCCGAAGCGTCGCAAGGGTGTCAGAAATCTGGTGATCGCGTCGAGCATCTCGGAGATCCGTGTGGTCAGACCCATGATCGCCGCGAAGGCGATCGAGATGATCAGAACCCCGCACACGACGGCCGCTCGCTGCCATCCCGCGACTACCAGCTGGAACGCCCCGATGAAGAGCAACATCCACAGCGCCGGACGCAGCTGCCGGATTGCAGTCATCGGAGGAATGCGCGCAATCGCGTACAGGGCCACAACTACGATCGTGGGAGCTGCCAGTTGCCACGGCTCACGAACGAAGATCGAGACGGCGAGGATGGCCACGACCAAGGCGAAGAGCTTGATTCCCGTCGGCATCCGGTGCAGGAGTGAGCGGCCCGGACGGTAGACGCCGAGAGTGGTCACGAGACCAACGACCGGTAGTGATCGATGGAGTCGGCGGGGGAACCGTCAGCGACGACGCGGCCTTGGTCGACGACCAACACCCGTTCGAAGGACTCGAGGAGATCGAGTTGGTGGGTCACGACGATCAGTTGCTGATCGAGTGACTCGAATACCGAGCTGATGAGTCGCGAGTTGCGAAGGTCGAGGAGCGTGGTGGGTTCGTCGGCGACGAGTACGTTCGGTTCCGTCACCATGATGGCCGCGAGCGCGAGGAGCTGTTTCTGCCCGCCCGAAAGCTGGTGGGTGGGATGGTCGGCGTGCCCGGCGAGGCCGTAGCGTTCGAGCACCGAGGCCACCTTTGCGGCGCGCTCGGCTTTGCCCAATCCGCTACGGCGGAGCGAGAATTCGATGTCCTCGGCAACCGTCGGCATCACGATCTGGTGGTTGGGATCGGTGAAGACGAATCCGACCTGCTTGCGTACGTCGCGGCCCTTCTTCGCCGTGTCCAAGCCGTTGACGTGGACGTGTCCTTCCGTCGGAACGACCAGTCCGTTGATCATGCGAGCGAGCGTCGACTTGCCGCTTCCGTTCGCACCCACGATTCCGATTCGCTGCTCGCTCAGTCGCAGATCTATCTGCTGCAGGACCGTTCGTTCACCGAAGCTGTGTCCGACGTTCTCGAAGACGATCTCACTCATCGGAGATTAATTCGCCACCACGGTCTTGTTCGACGAGATCACCGAGTCGCGCAGTAGTGCCGGGTATGCCCGGTGAACCTGGGACGCGACCAACGCGGTGACGACTGCTTTTGCGGCGTCGAGCGGGATGAAGGCGGCGTTGGCCGACCATGCGGCAACGAAGCTCATGTGTCCGCGGACCATCATTCCAACGATGCCGAACGCGTAGAGAACGACGACGCCGCCGAGAAGGTTGATGCCGATGCCCGCGATGATCCGGTACTTGGGCAGCATCTTGGCGGTCAGCCATCCGATGACAAATGCCGTCGGGATCCAACCGATGAGGAATCCGGCTGTCGGGCTCGATAGAGACACGAGTGCGGTGCGACCGCCGGCAAGGACCGGTAGACCGACCAATCCCAGAGCAATGACCGTCAGGACGGCGAGAACACCCTTGCGCGGTCCGAGTAGAGCGCCGGCCATCATGACGCCCATGGACTGAAGGGTGATCGGCACGCCGGAAATGCCGATGTTGATCGACCCGGGTAGGCCCAGCGCGATGATGAGTGCGGCGAAGACGGCTACATGCGCGAGATCGCGAGCGGGGAAACGGGTCGTAGACACTGCGGACGTGCTCCTTCGGCATACGGGATCGAACTTCGCGAGTTTACGCCAGGAGCAGGCACCCATGGGTTGGACACCTGACCTGCGTGAGGGCCGGTCTCGGGGTGAACCCTGATCTTTACCTGAACTTGCCGCTGAGCTGCTGCTTTGTCACGCCAGACCTGTCAGGCTGGTTCTACGGACGACGCAGCACCTGTCCGATTCGACTGATTATTCAACGGCACGTTGGAGGTAAGCATGTTTTGGAAGATCGTCTTGGCCGTCGTACTGGTGTGGGTCGCACTCGCGGTGGTCGGTGCGCTGATCAAGGGGCTTTTCTGGGTTCTGGTGGTCGGCGCTGTCGGCTTCGGAATCTACTTCCTGGTGAAGGCGATGTCGGGAAGTGACGACAATTCGCCCGCTTCGCGGTTCTGACGGGCAAGATCTGCCCTATGGAAAACTTCCCCGAGGACTGGCAGCGCGCGATTGTCATCGTGGCGCATCCCGATGACATCGAATACGGCGCAGCCGCAGCAGTGGCGCAGTGGACCGATCGCGGCAAAGACGTGCGATATATCCTGGCCACGCGCGGCGAGGCCGGAATCGCCGGTCTGTCGCCCGAGGAGTCCGGCCCGATCCGCGAGGAAGAAGAGCGTCGCTCGGCCGCGATCGTCGGTGTCGGTGAGGTGGAGTTCCTCGGCCTGCCCGACGGTCGTCTCGTGGAAGGCTTGGAGTTGCGCTCGACTCTCGCCGCAGCAATTCGCCGCCACCGTCCGGAATTGGTGGTGACGATGAACTTCTCCCACACCTGGGGCCCCGGCTATCTGAACAGCGCAGATCACCGTGCACTCGGGATCAGCGTTCTCGACGCAACTGCCGACGCAGCAAACGAATGGATCTTTCCCTCGTTGACGGCGCAGGGACTGGCGCCGTGGTCCGGTGTTCGGTGGGTTGCGGTCAATACGATGACTCCCACACACTGCGTCGACGTGACGTCGACGGTCGATCGCGCCGTGGATTCGCTCGCGGAACATGCGCGATATCTGGCGGCGCTGAGTTCCACGCCGATCCGGGAACAGGCGCGCGCACAGATCGACATGGTCAGCGGACCGAAGCCTGGTTTCGACGCCGAGCGAGCAGTTGGTTTCGAGTTGTACTATTTCTGATGATCTCTGAGCGAGAGAAATCGCAAGTCCCGACGGGATTACCGGTGACTTGTCCGGTATTGTGTTACACACGATGGTAATCCGTAACGCAGATGACTCAATTGCCCCTCGCAAGGCAGATGGTCAGCGCATCCCCAGCCGCGAGATCGACGACGTGATTCTCGACGCAGCAAGGTCGTGTGTCCTCGATTTCGGAATGCAGCGAACCACACTTGCCGAGATCTCGCGTCGGGCCGGCGTGAGCCGACCGACGGTCTACCGGCGATGGCCGGACACGCGAGCTGTCGTCGCGGACCTGCTCACCCGGGAGATCCGATCGGTGCTGCCCGAGGTGACCTTCAACGGGTCTGCCGGCACGTTGCTCGTGGAGGCGATCGGTGACGTCGTCGGCCAGATTCGCGACCATCCGCTCTTCGTGAAAATTCGGCAAGCCGATCAAGAATTGCTGACGACCTACATCGTGGACCGGCTCGGCGCGAGCCAGAAGTCGATTCTCGAGCTGATCACATCCGTTGTCGCGGCCGGCCAACAGGATGGTTCGATTCGCGAGGGAAGCGTCAACGAGATCGCGGCGATGGTTCTACTGATGGCTCAGTCCGTCGTCATTTCTGCGCCGACTCTCGAGCCGGAGCTTTCCTCCGATGCGTCGGTCGAGCAACTTCGATATGCGGTCGCTGCTTATCTGGCACCCGTCAAGAATTCGGGAGAATAGCTGTGAGCCCCCTAGATTCAGCAGGCAGCGATTCAGCGCTCAACGCACAACGGCGTACTCGTGAACTCGAGCAGTTGGCGAACGGCGATTCGGTCGACGTCCTGGTGATCGGCGGCGGAATCACCGGTGTCGGTGTCGCTCTCGACGCCGTGACTCGTGGGCTCAGTGTTGCGCTGGTCGAAAAGCACGACCTCGCGTTCGGCACCAGCCGCTGGAGTTCGAAACTCGCACACGGCGGCCTTCGGTACCTGGCTTCCGGCAATGTCGGTATAGCGCGTGAAAGTGCGGTCGAGCGCGGCATCCTCATGACGCGCACCGCGCCGCACCTCGTTCGCGCCATGCCTCAACTCGTACCGCTGTTGCCCGAAACGTCGTTCTTCGGGAAGGCCCTGGTGCGTACCGGTTTCCTGGCCGGTGACGCTCTGCGCATGTCGGCGCGAACCCCGGCTTCGGTGCTGCCCAGATCGCGGACGGTCAGCGCTGCGCGGGCGCGCGAATTGGCTCCCGCGGTCAAGCGGGAAAACCTACGAGGCGCCTTGACCGCGTTCGACGGGCAGCTCATCGACGACGCCCGCCTCGTCGTCGGTATCGCCAGAACCGCAGCGTCGCACGGCGCGCGAATCCTGACCCGCGTCGGTGCATACGACGTATCCGGAACGTCGGCCACCTTGCGTGACGAGTTGACCGGGTCCGAGTTCTTGATGCGTGCCCGCGTCGTGGTCAATGCGACCGGTGTCTGGGCTGATCAGGTCGACTCCAGCATCACCCTGCGCCCCAGCCGCGGGACGCACCTGGTGCTCGATGCAGCGCGATTGGGGAACCCCACGGCAGCACTGACCGTGCCGATTCCCGGCGAGACCAACCGTTTCGTCTTCGCCCTGCCCGCCCAGCTCGGCCGGATCTACCTCGGGTTGACCGACGAAGCAGCGCCGGGACCGGTGCCTGACGTACCGACGGCGTCCGAGGACGAGATCGGCTTCCTGCTCGACACCGTGAACACGGCGTTGGAAGTTCCGCTGACCCGTGGGGACGTCTTGGGGACCTTCGCGGGTCTGCGTCCGCTGCTGGACACCGGTGAAGGCTCGACGGCCGACCTCTCGCGCAATCACGCTGTAGTCCGTTCGGACTCGGGCTTGGTCACGGTGGTAGGCGGAAAACTCACGACGTACCGCAAGATGGCCGAAGACGCCGTCGACGCTGCGGTCGAGGTCGGGTCGCTGAGCGCCGGGGCATGTCGGACACGCGCGTTGCCGCTGGTAGGCGCTGCATCACCGGCGGAATTGAAGAAGATCAAGGCACCCGCGTCATTGGTGGCGCGATACGGCACCGAGGCCGAGGTCGTTGCCGCGGCGAGCGGCGATCGTCTCCGGTCGGTTGCGGACTTGGAGATCTGCGGTGCCGAGTTCGATTTCGCGGTGTCGCATGAAGGCGCCCTCGACGTCGACGACGTCCTCGATCGCAGGACGAGAATCGGATTGGTGGCTTCGGATCGCGAACGCGCACTGGGTGCGGCGGAACAGGCCTTTCACTCGGTGTGACACTCTGATCCGGTGCGTGTAGCCGTTGTTGCCGGGCCGGACCCGGGTCATGCTTTTCCCGCAATAGCGTTGTCGCTGGCGTTGATCCAGGCCGGCGACGAACCGATCCTGTACACGGGGACCCGGTGGGTCGAGGCAGCGCGAGCAGCCGGCGTGGAAGCCGAGCCGCTCAAGGGCTTGGCCCCGCGGCCGGGAGACGACGATCTTGATGCAGGCGCTCGGATTCATTCGCGCGCCGCCTATATTTCCACCGAACTGCTTCCCGACCTGAAGTCCGTCTCCCCGGATCTCGTCGTTTCCGACATCCTCACTGCCGGAGGCGGATTGGCCGCCGAAAGACTTGGCATCCCCTGGGTGGAACTCTCGCCTCACCCGCTGTACTCACCTTCACGGGGGTTGCCGCCGATCGGCAGTGGGCTCGCTCCCGGCGTCGGAATTCGTGGTCGACTTCGCGATACCCTGATGCGCGCAGCGACGGGACGTTCGATCAAGCAAGGGTTGGCCCAGCGATCCCAGGCCCGTGTCGGTGTCGGACTGCCCGCTCTGGATCCCGGTCCGCAAGCGCGGCTGATCGCAACACTTCCGGCACTCGAAGTGCCTCGCCCCGACTGGCCGGAGCGCGCTCACGTCGTCGGACCGCTTCTGTGGGAGCCGACCGAGGTGATTCTGGATCCACCGCCAGGTGACGAACCGCTGGTTATGGTGGCGCCCTCCACGGCGCACACCGGCGCAGTGGGAATGTTCGAGGGCACGGTCGAAGGACTCGGCGGAGCCGGTGTGCGGCTGATTGCGTCGATGCTCGACGGGGCTGAAGGTGAGCATCCTGATTGGGTTCGTGCAGGTCTCGGACGCCAGGACGCGATGCTGCGTGACGCGTCGGTGTTGGTATGTGGCGGCGGGCACGGCATGTTGGCGAAGGCCCTGCTGGCCGGCGTGCCGACGGTCGTCGTTCCCGGGGGCGGGGACCAGTGGGAGTTGGCCAATCGCGCTGCGCGGGCAGGGACGTCGGTGATCGTGCGGCCCGCAGATGCTCAGTCGATTCGCGATGCCGTACTGCAGGTGCTCTCCGACAAACGATTCGCGGAAGCTGCGAGAGCGGCTGCCGCGACTGCGTCGCAGGTCACCGATCCGGTGGCGGTGTGCCGACAGGTGGTCAACGGAGGTGTGACGGCGTGAGCACGTTGCGCCTGAATGCAGGTGCACCGCTCTGTGGACTACGGTGGCGGCTGTGCGGTTGACCGAATTTCATGAAATGGTGCGCGAAGAGTTCGGGCAGGTACGAGGCGACTCGATGCTGATCGACCATGTACTCCAGAGTCTCGACGGAATGACTGCCGCGGAGGCCGTCGAAGCAGGCTGGGAGCCTCGCGAAGTGTGGCGTGCGCTCTGTGTGGAGTTCGACGTACCACCCGCCCGCCGCTGATTCTTCGGCGTGTCGAACGTCTCCCATCTTCTGTTCGAACACGTGTTCGTCTATGCTGAACCTGTTCGGTGGTGACGCTTCTTTGGTAACTGCGAACTTTCGATGTTCTACAAACGCGGTGACCTACAAACGCGGTGATCGACAAGCGCTAAAGCAAGATCGAAAAGTCTGTCGGTGGCCGGATCTACTCTGATCGCAACACACCAACAGGGTCGGCTCAGGCAGGCGCTGAAGAGACGGAGTCTGCTCAGGCAGGCACTGAAGACTGAAACAAGGATGGGGATCACGATGGCACCACAGGCACCTGATCGGGACAAGGCACTCGACCTCGCGTTGGCGCAGATCGACAAGAACTTCGGCAAGGGTTCGGTGATGCGCCTGGGTGAGGGTGTCCGCCAGCCCATCGCCGTCATTCCCACCGGTTCCATCGCGCTCGACGTCGCGCTGGGTATCGGCGGACTGCCGCGTGGCCGCGTCATCGAGATCTACGGCCCGGAGTCCTCGGGTAAGACCACCGTGGCACTGCACGCAGTTGCCAATGCTCAGGCCAACGGCGGTATCGCGGCGTTCATCGACGCGGAGCACGCACTCGATCCCGACTATGCAGCCAAGCTGGGCGTCGATACCGATGCACTCCTGGTCTCGCAGCCCGATACGGGTGAGCAGGCCCTCGAAATCACCGACATGCTGATCCGTTCAGGCGCCCTCGACATCGTCGTGATCGACTCCGTGGCCGCTCTTGTTCCTCGCGCCGAGATCGAAGGCGAGATGGGTGACAGCCACGTCGGTTTGCAGGCTCGACTGATGAGCCAGGCGCTGCGCAAGATCACCGGTGCCATGAACAACTCGGGCACCACCGTCATCTTCATCAACCAGCTTCGCGAGAAGATCGGTGTGATGTTCGGTTCTCCCGAAACCACCACCGGTGGTAAGGCACTGAAGTTCTACGCTTCGGTCCGCCTCGACATCCGTCGTATCGAAACTCTCAAGGACGGTACCGACGCAGTGGGTAACCGCACTCGCGTCAAGGTCGTCAAGAACAAGGTCGCGCCGCCGTTCAAGCAGGCCGAGTTCGACATTCTCTACGGCCAGGGCATCAGCAAGGAAGGCTCGCTCATCGACATGGGTGTCGAGCACGGGTTCATCCGCAAGTCCGGCTCCTGGTACACCTACGAAGGTGACCAGTTGGGTCAGGGCAAGGAAAATGCTCGTAAGTTCTTGCTGGAGAACACCGATATCCGCGACGAGATCGAGAAGAAGATCAAGGAAAAGCTCGGTATCGGTGCTGACGTCACTGCAACCGACGAAGCTCCCGCCGACTTCTGAGTTCAGTCATGAGCTTCGACGACGGTGACAACGGCGAGAATGCTCGTGAAGAGTACGGCGCGCCTCGGCGTCGATCCCGTCAACGATCCGAGAAGCCGTCGCAACGCGCAGAGGGTGGGACGGAGGCGCAGGCCAAAGATGCTTGCCTACGCCTCCTGACCGACCGGGCGCGCAGTCGTTCCGAGCTGGAAACAAAGCTGAGCGGGCGCGGCTTCGAGCCCGAGATCATTGCCAAGGTCCTCGATCGACTCCAAGAAATCGGGTTGATCGACGACGCAGACTTCGCGAACCAGTGGGTTCATTCGCGGCATACGTACTCGGGCAAGGGAAAGCGTGCGCTTGCAGTCGAGTTGCGGCTCAAAGGAATCGACCAGGACACCGCTTCCGAAGCGTTGTCACAGATCGATCCGGAAGATGAACGCGAGCGAGCAGCGGAGCTGGTTCGGCGGAAGCTGAAGAACAAGCCCGTCGATGATCGCGACAAGGTCACGCGTCGACTGGTCTCGATGCTGGCACGCAAGGGATATTCAGCTGGGATGTCGTACGAGGTGGTCAAAGCCGAGATGGCGGCGGTCACCGACTCGTAGCGAAGTGCAGCATTCAGAACA
Organism: Rhodococcus sp. MH15; assembly: GCF_019266045.1. Lineage (NCBI taxonomy): Bacteria > Bacillati > Actinomycetota > Actinomycetes > Mycobacteriales > Nocardiaceae > Rhodococcus > Rhodococcus sp. MH15. Next base: position 541,336 of record NZ_LPNP01000061.1, on the reverse strand, counting down.
ACAGGGCGGGGGTACCACCGAAATTCGGTGGTACCCCCGCCCTGTTGTGTATTCACGCTAACGCGGCTGGATTCGACTCACGGCTCCATCTGATTCACGGCTTGGTCAGGTCCATACCCGGAACCGAAACAGCTGGGTCGGCGGACGGAGCCGCGATGGGGCCCTTGCCCTTTCGCTTCCCGGACCGCAGGCGCTTCTCCACCTTGGTTGCCAGGAAGGTCAGAGCCGAGTTGAGAGCGATCATGATCGCGGCGACCACGATGAGCGCCGGCAGGAAGTTTCCGTAGAAGGTGCCGAGCTGTTGGGCCTGACGCACCAGCTCGACATATCCGATCAGGTAACCGAGGGCGGAGTCCTTCAACGCCACGACCATCTGTGAAATCAGGGCCGGGAGCATGGCGGTAACCGCCTGGGGAAGCAGGATCGTCACCATGATCTGCGTCTTGCGCATACCAAGTGCCTTGGCGGCCTCACTTTGCCCTCGTGGGAGTGAGTTGATTCCGGCACGGACGATCTCGGCGATCACAGAACCGTTGTACAGAGTCAGACCCACGACGACTGCCGCGAGTGCGAGGTACTTGGACTTGAAGACCTCGTATTCGGCGAACACCTGATACGAGAAGATCATCAGAATCAGAACCGGTACTGCTCGGAACAATTCGACGATGACGCCGCAAATCTTCCGAATGATGTTGTGCTCGGAGAGTCTGCCGATACCCAGTGCAGAACCGAGGATGAGCGCGAAGACGATGGACATCGCAGCCGCGATCAGCGTTCCCCGGATGCCGGGTATCAGATACGTTGTCCACGAGGTGGATTCGAGGAACGGATCCCACTTCGCTGCTGTCAGCTGGCCCTTTTCGTCGAGCGCGCGGTAGACGACGTACCCGATTGCCACCATGAGTGCGGCGACGACAAGGGACGCGAATCGGTAGAGATTTCGCGCTCTCGGACCGGGCGCGTCGTAGAGAACTGTTGCGCGGTTGCTCATCGTGAAACCTCGAATCGCTTGCTCAGCTTGCCGAAGATCAAGCCCATGGGAAGTGTCAGGATCACGAAACCGACAGCGAAGATTCCACCGACGACAAAGATCGCGGCTTCGTTCTCGATCATCTTCTTCATCAGCGCTGACGCTTCGGAAACGCCGATCACCGCGGCGATGGTCGAGTTCTTGGTCAGTGCGATCAGCACGCTACCCAGCGGTGCTGTGACCGCGCGAAAAGCCTGAGGCAAGACGATCAGCCGAAGATTTTGTGCAAACGACAGACCGAGTGATCGGCCCGCTTCGGCCTGGCCGACCGGAACGGTATTGATTCCCGATCGAAGTGACTCACACACGAACGCGGCGGTGTAGACACTGAGGCCGAGTACGGCGAGTCGGAAGTTGTTGTCTGTCAAGAACGTCGGTGAGTCCGACTTGGCGAGATTGACTCCGAGCGTCTGCGACAGACCGAACAGACAGAACAGCAGAATCAGTGTCAGGGGGGTGTTGCGGAACACGGTCACGTACGCGGTACCCAGGAATCGGGCGACCGGAACCGGTGACACGCGCATGGCCGCGATCAGGACACCGATGATGACGGCGCCGATCGCGGAGAAGAACGTCAGCTGGATCGTGGTCCAGAAGGCTTCCAGAATCTGGTCGCCGTACTTGCTCAGAAGGTTCACTTGCCGTCTCCCCAGATCACGGGATCTCCGTTGGTGGCGTCACGCGCTGCGGCTCCCGAAATGGGGAGCCGCAGCGAGATTGACGGTGAAAAAAGCAGGTCAGTAACGATCAACGGTGGGCGGGGCCGGGATCGGGTAGCCCGAAGCACCAACGGTGTTGTTGAAGGCTTCTTCCCACGCGCCGGTGGAGATCATCTTCTCGATGGCATCGTTGATCTTGCCGCGACCCTCGGAATCGTCCTTGGCCAGGCCGACACCGTACTTTTCGGTCGTGAACGGTTCTCCGACGACCTTCAGCTCGCCCGGGTACTGGGCAGCGTAGCCGGCGAGGATGATGTCGTCGGTGGTGACAGCGTCGACAGCGCCGTTGCGCAGAGCCTCGACACAAGCGGAGTAGGTGTCGAGCGGCTGGAGCTGGACGTCCTTGGCGTAGTTGTCCTGGATGTTCTGCGCCGGAGTCGAACCCGACACCGAGCAGAGCTTCTTGCCGCCGGTCAGGGAATCGGGGCCGGTGATGTCGGTGTTGTCGGAGCGAACGAGCAGCGACTGGCCTGCGATGAAGTACGGGCCGCCGAAGCTGACCTTTTCCTTGCGCGTGTCGGTGATCGAGTAGGTGGCCACAATGTAGTCGACCTCGCCGTTCTGGATCAGGGTCTCGCGCTGGGCTGACGGAGATTCCTTGAAGGTGATGCCTTCGGGCTTTACGCCCAGTTCGTTTGCGATGTAACGGGCTACCTCGACGTCGAAGCCGGAGAAGGTGCCGTCCGGATTGCGCTGACCGAGGCCGGGCTGATCGAACTTGATGCCGACGGTGAGAGTGCCGTCGGAAGCGCTCTCGGTGATCGACTTGTTCTCCTCGCCGCCGCCACAGGCCGTGGCAGCGAACGCGATGGCCATGATTCCGATTCCGAAACGGACGGAACGATTGATCTTCATGAAGATCCTCTCAGTTGTCGACACACGAACAGTGCAGTCGAGATGAACGGTGCAGCCGAGGTGAACGGTGCAGTCGAGCAAGTTGTCTTGTGGACGAGGACAGGACTGTCGGAGGGGAGACTGTAATCAGTGCGTGAGGATCTTGCCGAGGAAGTCCTTGGCCCGATCCGACTTGGGATGGGTGAAGAACTCTTCGGGCGTGGTGTCCTCGACGACCTGGCCGTCAGCCATGAACAGCACACGATCGCCGGCTTTGCGGGCGAATCCCATCTCGTGCGTGACCACGAGCATGGTCATGCCTTCCTTGGCGAGGGAAGTCATGACGTCGAGGACCTCGTTGACCATCTCGGGATCGAGAGCGGAGGTGGGCTCGTCGAACAACATCACCTTCGGCTGCATCGCAAGAGCGCGAGCAATCGCGACGCGCTGTTGCTGACCGCCGGAAAGCTGCGCCGGGTACTTGTCGGCCTGATTGGCGATACCGACGCGCTCGAGCAATGCCTGCGCCGTCTTCTTGGCTTCGTCCTTCTTCGCCTTGCGGACCTTCATCGGTGCGAGCATGACGTTCTCGAGGATCGTCTTGTGCGCGAACAGGTTGAAAGACTGAAAGACCATCCCGACGTCGGCACGAAGTGCGGCAAGTGCTTTGCCCTCTTCGGGGAGCGTCTTTCCGTCGACGGCGATGGTGCCGGAGTCGATGGGTTCGAGGCGATTGATGGTGCGGCACAGAGTCGACTTACCGGAGCCCGACGGACCGAGGACGATCACCACTTGGCCCTTGGGTACCTCGAGATTGACCTCTTGCAGGACGTGAAGTTCCCCGAAGTGTTTGTTCACCGAGGTCATCGAAATCATGGATGTGGAATCGCCGGAGGTGGTCGGCGTCGTCGCATCGTCGGCTTGGGTCATAAACGAGAACCTTAGGCGTAGTTTGCGTCGACGCCCGTGATTTCGCCATGGTTCTTGCCATATGTAATGGAAATTTTACTGTGACGACGTTTATGTCGCGTTTCGGCTGTTTATCAGGGCGTTATTACACGTCGTAGTGGACGTGAGCTAGGCTGAAGCGTGTCACTGATCGACGAAATGTCCCCTGCACTTCCGGAGCCGACTGCAGTTCCGGAGCCGACTGCGAAGTCTGTTCGCACCTACGAGGTGCGGACGTACGGCTGTCAGATGAACGTCCACGATTCCGAGCGACTGTCCGGTCTGCTCGAGGACGCCGGGTATTCGAAGGCGGAGACCGGAACCGATCCTGATCTTGTCGTCTTCAACACGTGTGCGGTCCGCGAGAACGCGGACAACAAGTTGTACGGCAACCTCAGCCAGCTCGCCCCGAACAAGGAGGCGAACCCCGACATGCAGATCGCGGTCGGCGGGTGCCTGGCGCAGAAGGATCGTGACACCGTCGTCAAGAAGGCGCCGTTCGTCGATGTCGTCTTCGGCACTCACAACATCGGCTCGCTTCCCGCGCTGCTCGACCGTGCGCGTCACAATCAGCGCGCCGAGGTCGAAATCCTCGACGCGCTGGAGGCGTTTCCGTCGACACTGCCAGCCAAACGCGAATCTGCTTATGCGGGTTGGGTTTCCATCTCGGTGGGCTGCAACAACACGTGTACGTTCTGCATCGTTCCGGCCCTGCGTGGCAAGGAAGTGGATCGACGTCCCGGCGACATTCTGGCCGAGGTGCAGGCACTCGTCGACGAGGGTGTCTCGGAAGTGACCCTGCTGGGACAGAACGTCAACGCCTACGGCGTGTCGTTCGCCGATCCGGAGCAACCGCGCGATCGCGGAGCCTTCGCCTCCCTCTTGAAGGCATGTGGACACATCGACGGCCTCGAACGGGTCAGGTTCACATCGCCGCACCCGGCAGAGTTCACCGATGACGTCATCGAAGCTATGGCAACCACTCCCAACGTCTGCCCGCAACTGCACATGCCGTTGCAGTCCGGTTCGGACAAGGTTCTCAAGGCGATGAAGCGCTCGTACCGCAAGTCGAAGTACCTCGGGATCATCGAGAAGGTGCGCGCCGCAATGCCGCACGCCGCCATCACCACGGATATCATCGTCGGGTTCCCGGGGGAGACGGAAGAGGATTTCGAGGAGACGCTGGACGTCGTGCGTAAGGCGCGATTCTCCAACGCCTACACCTTCCAGTACTCCAAGCGCCCGGGCACGCCGGCGGCGGAGATGGCCGATCAGCTTCCCAAAGAGGTTGTCCAGGAACGCTACATGCGATTGCTCGCCGTTCAGGAAGAAGTGAACATCGAGGAAAATCGCAAGCTCGTCGGCACCGAGGTCGAACTCTTGGTGGCAGCGGGGGAGGGTCGGAAGAACGCGGCGACTCAACGTCTCAGTGGTCGCGCGCGAGACGGCCGCCTGGTGCATTTCCGCCCCGAGGGAAACCTCGACGGCACAATCCGACCCGGTGACGTGGTGACGGTCGTCGTCACCCACGGAGCCCCTCATCACCTCGTGGCAGATGACGGAGTGCTCACGCACCGTCGGACCCGCGCCGGTGATTCGTTCGAAAAGGGCATCACACCCAAGACCCCGCCCATCGGCGTAGGTCTCGGACTACCGAAGATCGGTGCCCCGGCCCCACAACCCGTCCAGATGGGATGCAACGCATGACCTCGCAACACGAGAACACGACACCACAGCCGGGCGACGACGCCTTCGAGGGCTACCGCAAGGATCTCGACGACGCGGAACGCAAGGTCGCGGGAGAAATCGATCCGGGTGTGCGCGCCATGGTTGTCGCGGTTGCGGTGCTCGTGCTGGTCGGCACCCTTGCCCTGCCCCATGCGGGAGTTGCGAACGGCTGGGATGTGCTCGCGTACAACCAGGACGCGGAAACCGAACGGATTGCACTGTTCTCACGCTTGTTCGTGTGGTTCGTCGTCATCTTCGGCATCGGATTCTCGATGCTAGCGCTGGTCACGCGGCGTTGGAGTCTGGCCTGGGTCGCACTCGCCGGCAGTGCCGTGGCGAGCGCTCTCGGCATGATGGCCGTCTGGTCGCGTCAGACCATTCCCGCCGGTTTCAATGTGGCAGGACCGTCGATCGGGCTGATCATCGGATGGTTTGCCGTCGTGTTCTTGACGTTCCATTGGCTCAAGGTGGTCTGGACACGAACCAACATTCAGCTCGCCGCCGAGGAGCAACGCCGGATCGCTGCGGCCGAAGCCGAGAAGCATCAGGAATGGAACGTCGGCTGACACAGCAGGCCGTCCATCCAAAGCACAAGACAACGCCGGCTGACTCCTTTCGGAGTCAGCCGGCGTTTTTGTTGTCTTTACAGCTCGTCGTCGATTACTCGTTGACGGCGCTTTCGGCAGCTTCGGCCCACTCACGCCACTGCTTGGCCTGAGCGAGAGCCTTCTCGGCGTCCTTCGTCTTGCCGGCAGCCTGAGCCTTGGCGGCCTGCTCCTCGAACTGGCTCACCCGCTCCTTGAACTGCGCGACCCGGGCAAGTGCTTCCGGATCGGTGCGACGCCACTCGGCGTCGACCGCGTCGCGCACCTTGGTTTCGATGGCCCGGAGCTTCGCTTCGAGTTCCTGCATTCGGTCGCGCGGCACCTTGCCGATCGCGTCCCACTTCTCCTGCAGATCGCGAAGCGCTGCGCGGGCGTTCTCGAGTCCGTGCGCCGGATCGATGTTCGCATTGGCAGCGAGCAGCTCCTCCTTTGCAACCGCGTTCTGCTCGAATTCGGCATCGCGCTCGGATGCAGCAGCGTTGCGCGCGGCGAAGAACACATCCTGAGCGCCCTTGAAGCGCTTCCACAGGTTGTCGTCGGCCTCGCGCGGTGCGCGGCCGGCAGCCTTCCACTCGCTGAGCAGATCGCGGAATTCCCCGGCGGTCTGTCCCCATTCAGTGGAGGTCGACAGCTTCTCGGCACGCTCGACCAGTTCTTCCTTCGTCGAACGGGCGCTCGCACGATCCCGGTCGAGTTCGGCGAAGTGGGCTCCACGTCGTCGGTTGAAGGACTCACGAGCCTTCGAGTAACGCTTCCACAGTGCGTCGTCGACCTTGCGGTCGATTCCGCGAATCGTCTTCCACTCGTCGAGAATCTCGCGCAGTCGATCACCCGCGGTCTTCCACTGGGTCGACTCCGAGCCGATCTGCTCGGCCTCGACTGCGAGGGCCTCCTTGCGGGCGGTGCTTGCCGCGCGCGACTGTTCCTTCTCTTCCTTCGCGTGCGCTGCGGCCTCGTCGGAACCGGCAACGATCACGTCGAGTCGGCGAGCCAAAGCGTCGAGGTCACCGATCACTGCAGCGGTCGAGAGGGATTCGGACAGAGCGATGGCGGCAGCCTTGGTCTTCTTGGCGTCTCCGGCGCCCGACGTCAGACGAGCCTCGAGTAGCGAGACCTCGGTCGCGAGGTCGTCGTAGCGACGACCGAAATGGGCGAGGCCCTCGGTGGCGTCGCCGGCCTGCCACGAACCGATCTGACGTTCACCGTCAGCGGTCTTCACCCAGGCGGTTCCGTCTTCCTCGACGCGTCCGAACTTGCTCGGGTCGCTGGCCGGTGCGGGGGTGACGGCATGCGAGGCTGCTGGTCCGGGGCGAGGTGCTCCGGGGCGGGGCGCACCGGGGCGTGGTCCACCAGGTTTGGGAGCGCCGGGTTTGGGTGCTGCCGGGCTCGGGCTGGCCGAACTGCTGTCGGCGCCGGTGGTGGGTTCACTGTTCTCGGTCATCGGTCCTCGTCTCTGCCGCGCGTCACGGCTGCCTGATCGCATTCCTGGTTCCATTGAACCCGGTACTCACGTTCTCCGACTATTGAATCAGGTAAGAGGGTGTGAGGTCGCCACCTCGCGGTCGACTAGCGTGGCAACTGTGTTGACTTCCGCTGTTCTCGTCCCCTCGGCGCCGTTACTCGTGCCGGAATTGTCCGGTGATTCGGCCGAGTCCGCTCAGGTGCGTGCTGCAGCGACAACCGCCGTGCGCCGGCTCGCTCACGAGGCGGTGCACTGGGTGGGCGTCGGCGTCGGCCTAGAGAATGCAGAACCCGAGAAAGCAGCAGGCGAACTCTGGCGATCGGGCGTCGGACGTGGGCAGATCGGTACGTTCGCTGGATTCGGCGCCGATGTCCGGACGTCACTGGACGCGGATGCGGCAGGCGAACCGGTGCCATCTCTCGAACTGTGCGCCCTTGTTGCCGGCTGGCTGCGTGGCCGAACAGACGTGGAGATAACCGTCGACATGCACGTCGTCAGTGCAAAGGCGTCGGCGAATGAATGTCGTGAATTCGGGCAGCAGCTGCGCAAGCAACTCGACAGCGACAACCGACCGCAAGGGCTTCTGATCGTTGCTGACGGTGCGTCCACGCTGACGGCAAAGGCGCCAGGAAGCTTCGACGAGCGCGCCGCGGGTGTGCAGTCGGCCATCGACGACGCCCTGACGGCCGGGGACCCGGAGGCGCTGCTTGCTCTCGATCCGCGGCTCTGCCGCAGTGTCGGAGCCCAGGGGCGCGCGGCGTGGCAGGTCCTGGCCGGTGTCTTTACGGGCTCGTCTCGGTCGGCCCATCCTCGCGCGACGGTCGACTACAGCGATGCGCCGTTCGGCGTCGGTTACCACGTCGGGACGTGGCGGCCGTGAACGTCCCTGAAGAACTTCGCCCGATCGCAGTTGTCGGTCCGACAGCGTCGGGAAAGTCCGATCTCGCGCTGGCACTGGCCGAGGAATTCGGCGGTGAAATCATCAACATCGACGCGATGCAGCTCTATCGCGGCATGGATATCGGGACCGCCAAACTGACACCGGCCGAGCGCCGTGGGATTCCGCATCACCTGCTCGACGTTCTCGATGTGAAGGAGACCGCCACCGTCGCGCGTTATCAAAGCGACGCGATCGCGATCGCCGAGGATCTGATCGCGGCGGGCAAGGTTCCGGTGATCGTCGGCGGATCCATGATGTACGTCCAGTCTTTGCTCGACGAATGGTCCTTTCCGGCAACCGATCCCGAGGTTCGTGCGAAGTGGGAGGCGGTGCTCGCCGAAGGAGGGGTCGGTGCGGTGCATACGGCGCTTGTTGCTGCTGATCCGGTAGCAGCGGCGTCGATACTGCCGACGGACGGTCGGCGGATGGTTCGGGCGCTCGAGGTCGTCGAGCTGACAGGTCTGCCGTTCGCGGCCTCGGCGCCGCAGATCGGTGACCCTCGATGGGGAACTCGCATTCTCGGCGTGGATCGGGATACGGAAGAACTCGACGCCCGGATTCGGTTGCGAACAGAGCTGATGTTTTCAGACGGACTTGTCGACGAAGTTGCCGTGCTCGTCGAGCAAGGATTGCGTGATGGCGTCACCGCGCCGCGAGCCATCGGCTACGCACAGGTGCTCGCACATTTCGACGGTGAATACGATCTGGCCGAAGCACTCGAACGGACGTTCATCGGGACACGGCGCTATGTTCGCCGACAACGATCATGGTTCCGTCGTGACGCACGCGTGCACTGGCTCGACGGTGCCGATCCGGAGCTGCCCAACTCCGCCTTCGCGGCGCTCGCAGATCGCGGTCTGTAACACGATCGAGCGGATCAGCTATCTTACAGTTAGCTATTTCGCGATCGATCGGTTTCGCGAGCGATGAACTGGAGGTCAACGAGCATGGCGCAGACCGCGGCGCACGCGCATCCGAAACGTCGACGCGCGGGTCGGCTACCGCTGGTTCTTCTGCTCGTCACATTTCTCACGGTCGGCGGGGTACTGATCTACTTTGCGGTGAGTGCGGCCGGGAAGCCCATCAGCGCACCTGTTCCCGAAGCACCCTTCGACGTGGGAGCTCCAACCGATCCAGGGGCGACGTGGGCGCCTGCGCCAACGGATCTGCCGCCGAACACGCTCGCGATTCCCGATCTCGATGTGCGAGCCGACATCGTGACCAGTGGGTTCGGCGCCAACCGCGGAATGATCCTTCCGCATCCTGACAAGGTTTCGCATTTCACCAACGGCGTGCAGTTCGGATCTTCGGAGGGTACCAATCTTGTTGCCGGCCACGTCGACGACGGTGACCGCACGCACGGCGCCTTGTGGGCGCTGCACCAGATGAAGCCTGGAACACCGATCTATGTCAGTGACGACACCGGAACGATGTTCACCTATCACGCAGCGAGCCTGAAGTTGTACGAAAAGGTGGCTTTGCCTGCGGAGTTCTTCTCCGAATCCGGTGCGCCCAGGCTTGTCCTGGTGACCTGCGGCGGCGCAACCGTGCCCGACCCCTCGTTGCCGTCTGGATTCACGTACGAACAGAACGTCGTGGTCACCGCGTCACCTGCGTAAGTCGCTCGGTAGGTCCGGATAGGATGGCGACCATGGATTTCAGTAAGGGCCACGGCACGCAGAACGACTTCGTTGTTCTCCCTGACCTCGACGTTCGGATCGATCTCGAGCCGGCGCGAGTTTCAGCGGTGTGTGATCGTCAGCGTGGCCTCGGCGCCGACGGCATCCTTCGTGTCGCCCGGGCAGGCGCACTTGCGGACGCGGGCGTGCTCGGTGCGCTGCCCGACGGCGTCGCTGCCGAAGACTGGTTCATGGACTACCGCAACAGCGACGGCTCCATCGCCGAGATGTGCGGAAACGGCGTTCGGGTATTCGCCCACTATCTCAAGGCCTCGGGCTTGGAGAGCAAGGACGAGTTCGTGGTCGGCAGCCGCGCCGGAGCGCGTCCGGTCGTGGTGCACGGCTACGACGCCACACATGGTGACGTGACTGTGGCGATGGGCCCGATCAAGGACCTCGGCACCAGTTCGGCAACAATCGACGGCCGCGTCTTCGCCGGCGTCGGCATCGACGTCGGTAATCCGCATTTGGCGTGTGTCGACGAGCACGTGACGGCAGAAGTTTTGAGTGCGCTCGATTTGAGTGTTTCTCCGGGCTTCGATCCCGGGTTCTTCCCGCACGGGGTCAACATCGAGATCGTGACGCCGATCCACGACGGTGGGGTCCACATGCGCGTACACGAGCGTGGTGTGGGCGAGACTCGTTCCTGCGGAACCGGAACGGTCGCAGCGGCGGCCGCGGCGCTGAGGTACGACGGCCGCGATGAAGGCTCGGTACTGGTGCGCGTGCTCGGTGGCGAGGTGCAGGTCACCGTCGAAGGCGGCAAAGGGTCGTTGCGGGGGCCCTCGGTTCTGGTGGCGAACGGGACGATCAGCGATGCCTGGTGGCAATCGCTCGTGTGATATCGCCCGCGGGAAATACGCCTGCAGGAAATACGGATGCACCGTGGCCAGGTTTCGTGGGACCATGGATCTTGTATGACGAACACACATGAAAACGAAGAGTCCACCGCTCACGAGCAGTCCGAGTACGCGCAAGCCGAATACACGGCAGCGTCCGCATCGGGCAACCCGTCGACCGGTGAGATGCAACTCGCAGATCGCGGCGCCCTGCGCCGCGTGGCCGGTCTGTCGACCGAGCTCGAGGACGTCACCGAAGTCGAGTACCGCCAGCTTCGACTCGAAAGAGTTGTCCTGGTCGGCGTCTGGACGCAGGGAACTGCCGAGCAGGCCGAGGCGAGCATGACCGAGTTGGCCGCACTTGCCGAGACGGCCGGCTCCGAGGTCCTCGAAGGACTGGTTCAGCGCCGCGACAAACCTGACGCTGCCACCTACATCGGTTCCGGCAAGGCGCAGGAACTGCGCGAAGTAGTCCTGGCGACCGGCGCCGACACCGTCGTCTGCGACGGTGAGCTGACGCCGGCGCAGCTCACGGCGCTGGAGAAGATCGTCAAGGTCAAGGTCATCGACCGGACAGCTCTCATTCTCGACATCTTTGCTCAGCACGCCACTTCGCGTGAGGGTAAGGCGCAGGTCGCTTTTGCTCAGATGGAGTACATGCTCCCGCGTCTGCGTGGTTGGGGCGAGTCGATGTCGCGCCAGGCCGGTGGCCGTGCCGGCAGTAACGGCGGTGTGGGCCTGCGTGGTCCCGGTGAGACGAAAATCGAGACGGACCGCCGCCGTATTCGTGAGCGCATGGCAAAACTACGCCGCGAGATCAAGGGCATGAAGGCCGCTCGCGACACCAAGCGCACACGTCGATTGCAGAGCGACATCCCGTCGATCGCCATCGTCGGATACACCAACGCGGGCAAATCGAGTCTGCTCAATTCGCTCACCGGATCGGGTGTGCTCGTGGAGAACGCGTTGTTCGCCACCTTGGACCCGACCACTCGCCGCGCAGCACTCGACGACGGCCGCGAGTACGTTCTCACCGACACGGTCGGCTTCGTGCGACACCTGCCGACTCAGTTGGTCGAGGCATTCCGCTCGACTCTCGAGGAAGTGACCGACGCAGATCTGCTGCTGCACGTCGTCGACGGTTCGGATCCGTTGCCGACAGAACAGATCAAGGCTGTGCGGGAAGTCGTCACCGATGTTCTGCGCGAGACGGATTCGAAGGCTCCGCCGGAGTTGATCGTGGTCAACAAGATCGACGCGGCAGATCCGGTTACGTTGACGCAACTACGTGGTCTGTTGCCTGGTGCCGTGTTCGTCTCGGCGCGTACGGGTGAGGGAATCGCCGAACTAAGAGCACATCTCAGCGAGGTGCTGGTTCGGCCGGAGGTCGAGGTCGACGTGCTGGTGCCGTACACGCGCGGTGACTTGATGGCTCGAATCCACTCGGACGGAACGATTTTGGAATCGACTCACGAAGAGGCGGGAACGCGGGTGCACGCACGTGTGCCACAGATGTTGGCCTCGGCATTGGTCGAGTACGCACCGAGTGCGTAGTTTCGGGGCCGTGGTCGCGGTGATTGCTGCGACTACGGCAACCGCACTGCTTCCCGGAGCGCTCGCACAGGCGTCGTCGTTCGAACCGAGCGAGTTCGTCCCACTCTGTACGCCTACCGATCCTGCGCTCCAGGAGTTGTCGGGGATGGTCGTCGTCGACGATCGGATCTACGCGATGGGCGACGGCGGCAGTGACGACTTCGTATTCGAAATGGACCTGAACTGTGTTGTCCAGAAACAGATTCCGGTCCCGATAGATCCTTACGACGTCGAAGATCTTGCGGTGAGTGGGCGAACGCTCGTTCTGTCGGACACCGGTGACAACCTCCGGACCCGCGAAACAGTGGCGTTCATCACGATGGACCTCGATTCCGGTGACGGTATGTTGCACCGCCTCACGTACCCGGACGGTGCGCACGACACCGAGTCGATACTGCTCGACCCCGACGGCCACGTTTTTGTCGTGACCAAGGAATTGTTCGGCGAGAGCAGTGTCTACACACCGATCGGGGATCAGAAACTGAGTGACTTGGCGCAGCCCGGCCCGACGCCGCTCGAGCGCGTCGGAGCCGTGTCCCTCGGACCGGAGAAGCCCGTGTCGGTGATGTTCACCGGGGGAGCGGTGTCGTCGGACGGTTCGGCGATCGCACTTCGGAGTTACTCCGACCTGTACCTGTACGAAGTCGTGGACGGCGGAATCGGCGCGACGCTCACCGGTACCGAACCGCTGCGGATCCCGCTCCCGAAGGAGCCTCAGGGTGAGGCGGTGGCATTCAACGATGCGGGCGATGTTCTGATCGGTTCGGAATCTGCCGGCGGAGCGTTGCCTCCGGTGTACGTGATGCGAGCGCTCGTGGACGCGACAGAAGCGACGGCTGACTCGTCTGCCGGTTCGGTCGGTGTCGGGGTCGATCCGTGGACATTCGTGTGGGCCGTATTGGTCGCGGCAGGATGTGCGATCGGGGGCGCGGCATTCGTGAGATTTCGACGACGCCGCTGATTCCCGATAATTCCACGAATTCGCAGACCGACGGTAGATGTGGATACTGGAACGAATGCACGGGCATCAACTCCTGACGCGGCTCTCGCGTATGTCACTCGAGCACGGACACATCACCGCAGCGCTGCTCGTGGGTTCCGTCATCGTCGGCGTCGGCACGTTGCTTCTGCTTCGGTGGTTGCCGCGTAGGGCCGCGTTGGTCGCGCTAGGTCTGTCAGTGCTCGGATCAGCCACCGGTGCGACGTTCGTGTGGCTCAGCTTTCGGCCGCTGCCCGCGCAGCTACCGGCGTCGAATTTTGTCTGGATAGCGCTGGCGATGTTCGGAGTCATCGGCGCCGCACTCGTTCTCCTTCGGCGCCCAGGGCTTGCGCGTGGCCTTTCGGTGACGGCATTCGCCGGGCTGGCCGCGATCGTCGCAGTAGGTCAGGTCAACGCGCAGACCGGCACCTATCCCACACTCGGCTCACTGGTCGGGCACTGGCCGGTGGGCTCGGTCGAGAACGTTGCCTTCGATTCGCTCCCCGGGGCCGAACCTTGGGTTCAACGGGGACTGCCCACCGAAACTCATTGGCAGGTTCCGGTGCGGATGCCGAGCAACGGTGTCGTGACGGAAGCGGCGATTCCAGGAAACGTTTCGGGATTCGACGCGAGGCCTGCGACGCTGTATCTCCCGCCGGCCTATCTTGCCGATCCGCGTGCCGAGTTGCCCGTACTGGTGTTGGTGGCGGGTGAGCCCGGCAGCCCCAGCGACTGGCTGGACAGTGGCCGGCTCGCGACCACCGTCGACGCCTATGCGTCGAGGCATTTCGGGCTTGCTCCCGTCGTGGTGGTGCCCGACGCGTTGGGGGACTACGACGCCAACCCCGGCTGCATGGATTCTGCCCTCGGCAACGTCGCGACGTATCTGGACCAGGACGTCCCGAACTGGATCGAATCGAACCTTCAAGTGAATCCGGACGCTGCGCAATGGGCTATCGGTGGGTTCTCCTACGGCGGGACATGCGCGATCGAGATGGCCGTGAACTTCCCGGACCGATACCCGTCGTTCCTGGACTTCTCCGGGCAGGACGAACCGTCGACCGGTGATCACGAGGACACCGTGGCGGCCATGTTCGACGGTGACGAAAGCGCGTTCGACGCGGTCAACGCCCGAGACCTGATGGCGCAGAATCGGTATCCGCAGTTGTCGGGTGTATTTGTCGCGGGTGAGGACGACGACATCTACCGCCCTCAGCAGGAGATCATGTTCGAGGCTGCACGCGCCGCCGACATGAACGTGGACTACTACACCCTTCCCGGCGGGCACTCGGGTGATGTGTGGGGCACTGCTCTGGAACTCGAAATGGACTGGCTGGGCCGGACACTCGCACTGACTCCGTGAGAGTGTCCGGCCCGCTACACAGCACCGACTGACATCGGGTCAGGCGTCGAGATCAGCGGCTACCAGCTCGGCGACCTTGGCGAGTGCGTCGGCGTCGTCGGACTCGATGGTTACTTCGGTGTCCTTGGCGGCTCCGAGCGTCATGATCATCAGTGCCGACCCTGCATCCACCGGTTCGCCGTCGGCGACTGCGAGGGTGACCGTGGCGCCGGAGGCTCCGACTGCTTCGGCGATGAGAGCGGCGGGGCGGGCGTGGAGGCCGACTGCGGAACCGACGGCAACTGTCTTGCTGGGCATGGGATCTCCTCGTTGCAGAACTGTCGTTGCGGACGTTATGGGGTGTTCGGGCAGATCTGGTGACTCAGGTGGTGAC
Organism: Rhodococcus sp. MH15; assembly: GCF_019266045.1. NCBI lineage: Bacteria > Bacillati > Actinomycetota > Actinomycetes > Mycobacteriales > Nocardiaceae > Rhodococcus > Rhodococcus sp. MH15. The sequence goes on along the minus strand of NZ_LPNP01000061.1, from coordinate 526,244 downwards.
TGCAGTGTTGCCTGCTGTCGATCATGCCGCAGCGGGCACGATTTCGGGGTCGAGTTCGGCATCGGACGGCCCCTTGCGGAAGAACTCCTTGGCTCCGACGACGGCGAGCGCAGCTACCACGGTTCCCGCGGCGAGCGAGACCAGGAACCAGCCGATTCCGCCGACTGCGAAGAAGACGAAGATGCCGCCGTGCGGGGCGCTGAGAGTGACGTCGAAAGCCATGATCAGCGCGCCGGTGACCGCGCCGCCCGCCATCATCGAGGGGATCACGCGAAGCGGGTCGGCAGCGGCGAACGGAATCGCGCCCTCGGAGATGAATGCCGAACCCAGCAACCAGGCAGCCTTTCCGTTCTCCCGTTCGGCTTCGCTGAAGAGCTTGGGACGCAGCACCGTCGAGGCAAGTGCCATGGCAAGCGGCGGAACCATACCGGCAGCCATGACAGCCGCCATGATGCGCAAAGTGGCCGGGTCGTTGACGTTGAGTCCGGCGACGGCGAAGGCGTAAGCCGCCTTGTTGACCGGTCCACCGAGGTCGAAGCACATCATCAGGCCGAGAATGATGCCGAGGAAGATGGCCGAGCTGCCGGACAGTCCGTTGAGCCAGTCGGTGAGACCGGAGGTGATCGCGGCGAGCGGACGCCCGAGGACGATGAACATCAGTGCTCCGACGACCAGCGTCGCGAACAGCGGGATGATCACCACCGGCATCAGGCCTCGCAGCCACTGCGGGACGGCGATCCGGCCGATGTAGAGCGCGACGACACCGGCGATGAGACCACCGACCAAGCCGCCGATGAAACCGGCACCGACGAACACGGCGACCGCGCCGGCTGTGAAGCCGGGAGCGATGCCAGGCCGGTCGGCGATGGCGAAGGCGATGTAGCCGGCCAACGCGGGCACCAGGAAGCTGAATGCCAACGAACCGATCTGGAACAGCACTGCGCCGAGATAGGTGGCCAGACCACCGTCGGGAAGGTTGGTGATCGAGTTGTTGAGAACGATGTCCTTGGCCGGACCGGAGATCTCGTATCCGCCGAGCAGGAAGCCGAGTGCGATCAGCAGACCGCCGGCCGCGACGAACGGGATCATGTAGCTGACACCCGTCAGGAGGACCTGACGGAGGTGGGTGCCGAATCCTACGGAACCGGCATCGGAATCCGCGGCCGCTGCGGCGGTGCCGTCAACGGTGGCGGCGGCGGGATTCTCGGAGGCGCGCAACGCTTCTGCGAGCATCTTGTCCGGCTCGTTGATTGCCCGCTTCACACCGGAAGCGACGACGGGCTTACCGGCGAATCGTTCGCGGCCCTTCACGCCGACGTCGGTGGCGAAGATGACCGCGGCGGCTCCCGCGATCACCGAAGGGTCAAGGGGGGTGCTTCCGCTTGAACCTTGCGTTTCGACGTGCACCTTGACGCCGGCGCGTTCACCCGCGGCGACGAGTGAGTCCGCCGCCATGTAGGTGTGAGCGATTCCGGTCGGGCAGGCGGTGACCGCGACGATGTGACGCTCCGCGGGCGCTGGTGCCGGGGTCTCCTCGGTAGCGTGTTTCCCGGTGGAAACAGGTGCCGGGGGTGTCGCTGCCGCAGCCTTTGTTGCAGGATCCTTCGGTGCGGGATTTAGTACCTCGTCGACCAGTCTCACGATCTCGTCCGGCGTCGACGCTTCACGAAGTGACGTGACGAACGCGGGCCTGACGAGTGCTCGGGCCAAGGAGGAGAGCAGCTTCATGTGCTCGGCCCCGGCGCCTTCGGGTGCCGCGATCAGGAAGACCAGATCGGCGGGGCCGTCGGGTGCACCGAAGTCGACCTTCGGATCGAGTCGAGCAAACCCCAGGGACGCGGACGAGACAGCCTCGGCGCGGCAGTGGGGAATTGCGATTCCGCCGGGCAGTCCGGTCGCGGACTGCGCTTCGCGAGCGAGTGCGGCATCGACCAGTCCCGCGGCGTCGCTCGCCCGTCCCGCTGCAGTCAATCGCGCTGCGAGAGAACGAATGACATCTTCCTTGGTCGAACCCAGGTCGGTGTCGAGTGAGATCAGTTCGGGACTGATGATCTCCGGGCCGGAACTGCCGGCTGCGGTGGTATCGGACATGTCAGGTTCCTTAGGGCGTCAGGCGAGTTCGGTGGGGACGGGGATGGGAGAGGCGGCATCTGCTGCAGATACCGAAACCGCTGCCAGATCGATCTGTTCGGGTGTGGGAAGGGTTGTGCCGGGAAGGGAGGCAGCGGCGCTTCCGTAGGCGACCGCGTGACGTAGCCGCTCGGATTCCGAGCCGCCGCCCGCTTCGGCGAGGATGTAGCCGGCCAGCGACGAATCGCCTGCGCCGACGGTACTGACTGCGACAATCGGGGGAGCGGTGGCGATCCACGCGCCGTCGGCCGTGACGAGGACGGCACCGGCTGCGCCGAGCGTGGCGAGCACGCTGCCGACGCCGCGATCGACCAATCGCTGCGCCGCCGTGATCGCAGGCCCGGGATCACCGTTCTCGGCAGCACGTTCGAGGACGTGGCCGTCGACGCCGGTCAGTTGCGCGAGTTCCTCGCCGTTGGGTTTGAGCAGATCAGGTGCCGAGCCGGGGAAGCCTTCGGCGAGTGCCGTCAGTGGGGCGTCCGAGGTGTCGACCGCCACCTTGCACGGGTGATCGCGCAGCGCGGCGACCAGTTCGCCGTACCACCCCAGCGGAACGCCGGGAGGCAGTGAGCCGGACAGCGCGAACCACAGTGCGGTATCGGCGCGGGCGATCAACTCCTGTGCCAGGGCGTCGAGCGTCGAACCGGACAGCGTTGCGCCGGGTTCGTTGATCTTCGTCGTGGTCCCGTCCGGTTCCGCGATGGTGATGTTGGTGCGAGCCGGACCCGTTGTGGCGACGCCGATGTGGGGAATCCCACCGGCTGCGAGCGCCGAGAGCAAGGGATCGCCACCATTTCCCGGTAGCACCGCGAGCACGTCGAGGTCGGCTGCGGCGAGAACACGCGCCACGTTGACCCCCTTGCCGCCGGGGTCGCTGCGAGTGGAGTGGGCACGTAGGACGGAGCCTCGTTCGAGCCGTTGCTCGAGTTGTACGGTCCGATCGATACTCGGGTTGGCTGTCAGTGTGACGATCATGCGATCACCACCTCGATTCCGTGGTCGTGGAACTCGGATGTGTCTGTGGGACTGATCTCTTCGTCGGTGATGAGGACGTCGATGCTGTCGAGTGGCGCGAAGCTGATCAAGTGCTCGCGGCCGACTTTGCTGGAATCGGCCACCACGACAACGTGATTGGCGGCCTTGACCATCGCTCGTTTGACGGCGGCCTCTTCGCTGTCCGGGGTGGAGAGTCCGTGCCCGACGCTGATCGCATTGGTTCCGACGAAGGCGACGTCGACCCGCAACGTGCTCAGCAGGCGCAGAGCGTCCTCGCCGACCGCGGCTTGCGTCACCCCGCGTACTCGTCCGCCGAGCAGGATCAGGGAAATCGAGTTCATCGATGCCAGTCGTGCGCCGATCGGCACGGAATTGGTCACGGCCGTGAAGTCGTTCTCGGTCGGTAGTTCGGGGATCATGCGGCCCGTAGTCGTGCCCGCGTCGAAGATGACGCTGCCGCCGGTAGGAGGGAGATAGGTGACCGCGCAGCGGGCGATCCGGTCCTTCTGTTGCGCGCGGGTCTGATCGCGTTCCGCCATGCCCGGTTCGGTCACATGGAGGGATCCGGTCGGAACGGCGCCGCCGTGTACACGCCTGATCTGTCCGATCCGCTCGAGGAAGGCCAGATCGCGACGCACGGTCTCGGTGGTCACACCGAAGGTCTCCGACAGCGCCGCCACGGACATGCGTCCGCGCTGCGACACCATGGTGCCGATCGCTTGTTGGCGTTCTTCCGCGTACACGTGCTCTCCGATTCCGAAATGTGATCCGACGGTGCGTTGTGGATCACAGTGAATGTTGCTTTATGTTGTTTTACGCCCGAGTGTGTTGACATGTCAAGACTTGGGAGTAATCTTCGTCACAACGAAGGTGCGGGCTTTACGCGCTCGAGGTGATCCGGTGTGACACCGGGCCCATCGCTCAAGGAGGACAGATGACCGAACAGCTCAACCGAATCACCGTGCACGGCACCCCCGTCGTGCCCGGAATTGCCTACGGCCCGGCTATCTGGCCGTCCAGCCGACCAGAACTCGTCACCGATGCGCCCGCACTCGACGAGGCCGATCGAGAGGCCGCTGCAGACGCCTTCGTCGCAGCAGCGAAGGCTGTCGAGAACCGCCTTCTCGGACGGGCTGCCGAAGCCACAGGCGCGGCCGCCGAGGTCTTGCAGGCCAACGCGGCGATGGCAGCCGATCGCGGCTGGATCGGGGCGGCAAAGAAGTCGATCGCCGGCGGAGTGCCCCCAGTGCAGGCTGCGATCGCGGCGACGGAGCAGTTCGTGGTGCTGTTCACCAACGTCGGCGGTGTGATGGCCGAGCGCGTCACCGATCTCGAGGACATCCGCGACCGCGTGATCGCCGAACTCTCCGGATTGCCCGAACCCGGAGTTCCGATGCCCGAGACGCCGTCGGTGCTGTGCGCGGACGATCTGGCTCCTGCGGACACCGCGGGCCTCGATGCAACCAAGATCATCGGACTCGTGACCATCTTCGGCGGCCCGACCAGCCACACGGCAATCATCGCGAGGCAGTTGGGCATCCCGTGCATCGTGGCTGCGAAGGAATTGGAATCCATCGCGGCCGGAACACCGATTCTGATCGACGGAACCACCGGCGACGTGATCGCGGAGCCGGATCCCGAACAGGCGCGCGAACTGGTCGAACAATCCCGGATCGATCGCGAACGCGTCAGCACGTGGACCGGACCAGGCCGGACGTCGGACGGTCGGCCGGTAGACGTTCTCGCCAATGTTCAAGACGGCGCGGGCGCTCGCGCCGCGGCGTTGACCGCAGCGGGAGGCATCGGGCTCTTCCGGACCGAACTCTGCTTCCTCGGCCGTGAGACCGAACCGACCGTAGACGAGCAGGCGGCGATCTACGCCGAAGTTCTCGAGGCCTTCGCAGGCAAGAAGGTCATCATTCGCACGTTGGACGCGGGTTCGGACAAGCCGCTCAAATTCGCCAACCACCAAGAGGAAGCTAATCCGGCCCTCGGCGTTCGTGGGGTCCGAATCGCCTGGCAGGACATGGGGATTCTCGACCGCCAGCTCGACGCGATCGCCGCAGCAGCGGCGTCGACCAACTCGTCCCCGTGGGTCATGGCGCCGATGATCGCCACCCCGGCCGAGGCGAAACGCTTTGCCGATGCGGTGCGGGCACGCGATCTCGTTCCCGGAGTCATGGTGGAGATCCCGGCGGCGGCGCTGCTGGCCGACCAGATTCTCGAACACGTCGAATTCCTCTCGATCGGTACCAACGACCTCGCTCAGTACACGATGGCCGCTGATCGGATGTCCTCCGAACTCGCCGACCTGACCGATCCATGGCAGCCCGCGGTGCTCGCCCTTGTCGCACGTACGGCCCAGGCCGGTCAGGCGGCAGGCAAGCGTGTCGGCGTCTGCGGTGAGGCGGCCGCCGATCCACTGTTGGCCTGCGTACTTGCCGGTCTCGGCGTTTCCTCGCTGTCGTGCGCTGCGGCGTCGGTCGCGGGTGTGGGAGCGAAGGTCGGGTCCGTCACCATGGCGCAATGTGAGGCGGCTGCGGCGGCCGTGCTGGCAACCGGTGATCCCGTGGCAGCGCGCAAAGCGGCGGCTGACGCAATCAGCTGAAGTGGTTTCGTCGGTCTCGGTCGGAGACCGAGCGCCTGACCTCTAGTATTTCGACCTGTGATCGAACGAGAAACAATGACCGGGACCGGCGGAATCGGCTGGACTGTCCACGGAGACGGCAAGCGGATCGCCGACGGCGCCGTCGTGGCGCCGGACGAACGACTGAGTTGGCCGCGCACCATCGGGATCGGGATGCAGCACGTCATCGCGATGTTCGGAGCGACACTGCTCGTTCCGACCATTACCGGCTTTCCCGTCACGACGACGCTGTTGTTCTCGGGTATCGGCACCGCGCTGTTCCTGCTCATCACCCGGGGCCGGATCCCCAGCTATCTCGGTTCGTCCTTCGCGTTCATCGCGCCGCTGACAGCGTCAGCAGGGTCAGGCCCGGCCGCGCAGCTCGGTGCCGTCATGGCCGTCGGCATCGTGTTGATGTTGATCGGCGTCGCCGTACGTCTGATCGGCAGCCGGGTCATCGACGCCGTCATGCCGCCGGTAGTGACAGGCGCCGTCGTCGCGCTGATCGGTCTCAACCTCGCTCCGACGGCGGTCGGCTCCTTCGAATCGCAGCCGCTGATCGCCACGGTGACGCTCGTTTCGATCCTGCTGGTCACGGTCGTCGGTCCCGGGCTGCTCGGCCGGTTGGGCATTCTGGTCGGCGTCGTGATCGGCTGGGTCTTCGCCGCGGTCATCGGTGGTCTCGACAGTGAACGAGTGTCCGCTCTGCGCGAAGCCGACTGGTTCGGGCTGCCGAGTCTGCACGGACCGTCGTTCGACTGGTCGGTGATCGTGCTCGCGCTGCCCGTGGTGATCGTTCTGGTCGCCGAGAACGTCGGACATGTCAAGGCGGTGTCCGCCATGACGGGTAAGTCCCTCGATGATCTGGCCGGCAATGCGCTGTTTGCAGACGGTCTCGCCACGACCTTGGCGGGCGCCGGCGGCGGATCCGGAACCACCACGTATGCCGAGAACATCGGGGTCATGGCAGCGACGCGTGTGTACTCGACCGCGGCGTACTGGGTAGCGGCCGCCACCGCCGTGATCCTGGCATTTTCGCCCAAATTCGGTGCACTGGTCTTCACGGTTCCGAACGGCGTCATCGGCGGTGCGACGATGGTTCTCTACGGACTCATCGGCATTCTCGGTGTGCGCATCTGGATGGAAGCGAAGGTGGACTTCACCGATCCGGTCAACCTGACCGTCGCCGCTGCCGCACTGGTTGCCGGCATCGGGAACCTGACGCTGACCATTGGTTCGGTCGAGCTGGGCGGCATCGCTTGGGGGTCGATCGGCATCCTGGTCGCCTACCCGATCATGCGATACCTCGCCAAATTCCGTACTTCGAGTAACAGATAACCGCTACAGTCACGAATCGTGATCGTTCGGGTCATCGACGGGTATCGCAACAGGTTCTACCGTCGGAGGCAGTGACGTGGGCCCGCGAACTTCGGCGTGCCCAGTCTCAGCGAAAACATCCCGACCGGGTACATCGTCCCCACCGGGTACATCACTGAAGTGCCGTATATCGAATTGCAAGGAGTTGGCGTGGAGCGCACCCTGTTCGAACCGGAACATGAACTCTTCCGGGAGTCGTACCAGAAGTTCTTGGCACAGCACGTGGCACCGAACCACGAGAAGTGGGAAGAGCAGAACATCGTCGATCGTGACGTCTGGGTCGAGGCCGGAAAGCAGGGATTCCTGGGAACCGCGGTACCTGAGGAATTCGGCGGCGGCGGTGTCAAGGATTTCCGCTACAACGCGATCATCACCGAGGAAACCACCAAGGGTGGCTTCAGTGGTATCGGCTTCACGCTGCACAACGACGTGGTGGCGCCGTACCTCCTGGAGTTGACCAACGAGGAGCAGAAGCAGCGTTGGCTACCCGGATTCGCGTCGGGTGAGCTGATCTCGGCGATCGCGATGACCGAACCGGGTACCGGTAGCGACCTGCAGGGCATCAAGACGAAAGCAGTTCGCGACGGGGACCACTGGGTACTCAACGGTTCGAAGACCTTCATCACCAACGGAATCAACGCCGACATCATCATCGTTGTCGCGTGCACCGACCCGGACAAGGGTGCTCAGGGCTTCAGCCTCCTCGTGGTCGAGCGGGACATGCCCGGCTTCGAGCGTGGACGCAATCTCGACAAGATCGGCATGAAGGCTCAGGACACCGCCGAACTCAGCTTCACCGACGTACGCGTTCCCGCTGCCAACCTGCTGGGCGAAGAGGGAATGGGCTTCTTCTACTTGATGAAGAACCTTCCCCAGGAACGACTCTCGATCGCCGTCGTTGCTGCCGCCGCAATGGAATCGGTTCTCGAGAGCACGATCCAGTACTGCCGTGACCGCAAGGCATTCGGCAAGTCCATCGGCAGCTTCCAGAACACCCGATTCGTACTGGCCGAATTGGCAACGGAGACCACGGCAGTGCGCATCCTGGTGGACAAGTTCATCGAGCAGCTCAATGCCGAGAAGCTGACCGTGCAGGAAGCTGCGATGGCAAAGTGGTGGACCACCGAAGCTCAGGTCAAGCTCATCGACCGCTGCCTCCAGCTGCACGGAGGCTACGGCTACATGAAGGAATACCCGGTTGCCAAGGCGTACATGGACTCTCGTGTGCAGACCATCTACGGTGGCACAACCGAGATCATGAAGGAGATCATCGGACGCTCGTTGAACCTCTGATTCGGGTGATGCACCGCTGATCGTCACGAAAAGACTCTGGGCCCCGGCTGATGCCGGGGCCCAGAGTCTTGTGATCGAGGGTGCGAGCGAACTCAGATCTTCCGCATGACCGTGACAACCTTGCCCAATATGACGGCGTTGTTGCCGGGAATCGGCTCGAAGAGGTCGTTGTGCGGCATCAACCACACCTCCTTCTTCGTACGCTTGAACGTCTTCACGGTGGCTTCGCCGTCGATCATTGCGGCCACGATGTCACCGTTCTCGGCGACGTTCTGCTGACGGACGACAACCCAGTCGCCATCGCAGATCGCTGCATCGATCATCGACTCACCGACAACCTTGAGCATGAAGAGCGAACCTTGGCCGACGAGCTCGCGGGGGAGTGGAAACACATCCTCCACAGCTTCCTCGGCGAGGATCGGTCCGCCGGCAGCGATGCGGCCCAGAATGGGGACGAACGCCGGCTCTGGCAGCGGGTCGGCACTGTTGTACTCGCCGGAATGCTTCGACACCGACGCGATGGCGGTATCGGCCGCAACCTCGTCGAGACCCCGAACATCGACTGCACGAGGGCGATTGGGATCGCGTCGAAGGAAGCCCTTGCGCTCCAACGTTCGCAGTTGATGCGCGACCGACGACGTGGAGGTAAGCCCCACCGCATCCCCGATTTCGCGAATGCTCGGCGGATACCCGCGCTCCGTCACCGAATCGCGGATCACTTCGAGAACGCGCCGCTGACGCTCGGTGAGCGTCTCGCTCGACGGAGACGGAACTGCAGAAGCTCCTGCCTCCGCGGCTGTGCTGGAGCGATCGTCCTTCATGGCCTGTTGCCTCCGTGTCTGAAGAAGTCGTGTCTGAAGAAGTCGTGTCTGAAAAACAGCCTGCAAAAGTGCCTGCAAAGTGCCTGGTGCAAGTCGCGCAGAAACCTGTCGGTGCCTCCTGCCAACATTCGAGCTGTCGACAAACACGGAGGCTTTCGCAATTCCCGCTGTGTGGTCTGACACGAATCTAGCCGGATTTGCTCGCGGTTTCAAACATCTGTTCGATTCGTGTCGCTCCAAGTAGAGACATTGTCGGCCAGGCGTGGTAGAAATTCGAACATGCGTTCCATCGAACGCATGATCGAACACATCGATCGGTGTCGACCAGCGGAGGTCACGATGGGTAACGCAGCACTGAAAAGCAACAGGGTTTTCGACGACGCGATTGGTTTCGACGCGTTTGGTTTCGACGGTACGTCGGCACTGAAGTACCACCCCTCGTTCTATGGGCCCGATGCAGACGCTGTGTCCTTCGAACGGCGCGGAGCGCCCGAAATGCATGGCGTGGCCAGGGATGTCGACAACGAACCGCAGGCGGCCGTCGTTCGCCGGGTTCCGGCGGTGGGCGCGGTTTCAGGTTCGCGTTCATTGCGCGAATCTCCTCGCCGGTGGGACAGCGAGCACGATTCGTCACGCCCGTACGGAGGAAGTTTCGCGCACCGAAACAGGGTCGGTGTGTCACGGGTCGAACATGAAGTGGCCGCCGAGGATGTCAGTTGGAAGACGGTTTTCCTGGGCGCCGTATTCACCGCATTCGCAGTGTTGGCGTTGGTGGGGATCGGCGCTTTGTCGAGTGGTGACGTAGCTGCGACAAACGGCGCGACCGAAGTGGTTCGCGTTGCCGCGGGTGAATCCCTCAGTGATATTGCTGCCAAGGTTGCACCTGGCCAGGCTGTCGGTTCGGTGATCGAGCAGATCATGGATCTCAATGCGATGTCGAGTTCCGGGCTGTCAGTGGGACAAACGCTGATCGTGCCGGCCTCGGGGCGCTGACCTACCCCGTACCAGGCGGGGGCGTACCGAGCGTGAGAGCAGTCCGTTCACAGCGAGTAAGCTGTCCACTTGACAGTCCCACCACCTCGGGTGGTCGCGTTGAGTACGTGGATCTGCTCTGTAAATCGTCGGAGGATTTGCAGTCGGTAGCGAATCTGAGTTGCGGCCATTTCGGCGACAACGAAGGAACCCCGATGCATTGCCCGTTCTGCCGGCACCCTGATTCCCGAGTGGTCGATTCGCGCGAGGCCGACGAGGGCCAGGCGATCAGGCGGCGCCGTTCGTGCCCCGAGTGTGGCCGCCGATTCACCACGGTCGAGACGGCAGTTCTCTCGGTCGTGAAGCGCAGCGGCGTCACGGAGCCTTTCAGCCGAGAAAAGGTTGTCAAAGGTGTGCGTCGCGCATGCCAGGGCCGCCAAGTGGACAACGATTCGCTGAATTTGCTCGCCCAACAGGTCGAAGATGCCGTTCGAGCTTCGGGTTCTGCCGAAATTCCCAGTAACGAGGTAGGGCTCGCGATCCTCGATCCGCTTCGAAATCTCGACGAAGTCGCCTACCTGCGATTCGCATCGGTGTACAAGTCCTTCAGCTCGGCTGCGGATTTCGAACGTGAGATCACCGACATGCGCGAGCATGCAGAGACCCGTGCCGCCGAGAAGGCTCCCGGCGCCGAGACCGTTTCCGTCGACTGAGGCCTTCGCCTCAGATAACGCTGAGAGCACAGAGCGGTCTTAGGTAACGCTGAGAACACAAAGCGAACAATCTAACAAATCGGGCACGTTATTCGCTTAGTGTCTACCAGGTACGTTCGTCCGCATCTCGGATCTTCACGGAGGCGTTATGAACTTAGTTGCAGTTCTCGGAGTCGTGAACAGCCTGGTAACCCTCGGGTTCGCCAACACTGTTGCCACCTTTGGCGGTTTCCTCACCAACGTCAACATTCAGACAATCTACTGATCGCGCAATTCTCGCCGAACATCAACGCTTGATCGCTTCGATAGCTTTCAGGACTCGCTTTTCGGAAATCGGTGTGGGTGTACCGAGGGACTGCGCAAACAGGCTCACGCGCAGTTCCTCGATCATCCAACTGATCGCGTCGACATCTCGAGCAGTGCGACGCTCTTCGGGAAGCGAACTCAACAACCGGTCGTACGCTGCGTACACCCGGTCGAGGACATCCATAGCCTGCTGATCTCGTTGTGCACTTGCGGGCAGAGCTTCGAGACGGAATTTTGCTGCGGCAAGATACCTCGGTAAATCGCGTAGGCGGGCCGATCCCAGTTCGGCGACAAATCCCGGAAACAGCAGTGAGGTCAGCTGTTCTCGGACGTCGTCGGCTGCCTCGCCGCGCGAGCGGTCCAGCACGACGCTCAGTTGGTGTGCTTGTTCGAGGATCGGAACAATCATGCGCAGGATCGCGGAAACGCGTCCGGCCAGTTCGGAGCGTGCGATCTTCACCAGGGCATCGAACGCTTCAGGCGTGCGTACCGGTCCACCGTGAGCCGCAATCACTTCGTTGGCAGCTGCCACCCGGCAATCTTCGACGAGGGCCTCCAAGCCGCCGTCCGGATTCTGGCCGAGAGCCAGACGCTGAGTGTTCGACAAGCCGGCGGTCACTGCCTTGAGTTGGGTGGGAACGGCCGCGAGGAGAAGCGCCCGCGTACCTTCCCTCATCGCCTGCGCCTGCGCGGCCGGCGTACTCAGGACACGAACGGCAACTCCGCCGTTCTCCGGCACCAGAGCTGGGTAGCCGGTCACCTGCTGTCCGCCGATGGAGCGAGTGATGGTCTGTTCCAATGCGCCCAGCGTTTCGGATGTCCAGACGGTTGCCGCTGCCCGTTCGGTTCCGGTTGCCGCCTTGGCCACTTCCTTCTGCACGCGCGGGGCGAGCGTGCGTCGTAGCTGCGCCAGATCCTTACCCTTCGCGAGCACCTTGCCCGATTCGTCCTCGACGACAAATGTCATCCGAAGATGGTCGGGCAGCGCGGCGGGATCGAAGTCCTTGGCGTCGATCTGGATCCCGCCCAAGTGCGAGAGTTCGCGGGCCATCGCGGTCATCAACGGCTCGGATCGAGGTTTGACTGCTGCCAATGCTGCGGCGGCATAATCCGGAGCCGGAACGACAGCGCGTCGAATGTTCTTGGGCAACGTCTTGATCAGAGCGGTAACGAGATCGACGCGCATACCGGGGACCAACCAGTCGAAGCCGACCGGCTGAAGTTGCGCGAGCAGGCCGACCGGGATGTGCGCGCTGACGCCGTCGTCGTCCTTTCCCGGCTCGAATTGGTAAGTGAGTGGAAACTGCATGTCGCCTTGGCGCCAGGCGTCCGGGTACTCGCCGCCCAGTACTGCAGCTGCGTCGGAGTTGACCACCGTTTCCGGTGTGAAAGTCAGCAGACTCGGATTCTTGCGCCGCTCGGTCTTCCACCACTGGTCGAAATGCTTGGCGGATACGGCTTCCTGGCCGATACGTTCGTCGTAGAACTCGTAGAGAGTTTCGTCGTCGACGAGGATGTCGCGTCGGCGCGCGCGGTTCTCGAGTTCTTCGACGTTGTCGAGGAGTGCACGGTTTTCGTGGAAGAACTTGTGGTTCGTCTGCCATTCGCCCTGCACGAGCGCATGGCGGATGAAGAGATCGCGAGAGGCCTCGGGATCGATTCGTGAGTACGTCACTGCGCGGCCGGTTACCAGAGGAACTCCGTAGAGAGTGACCCGCTCGTATGCCATCGCCGAGCCGCGCTTGGAGGACCAGTGCGGTTCGGAATAGGTCCGTTTCACCAGGTGCGGGGCGAGCTTTTCAGCCCACTCGGGTTCGATACGCGCGGACATGCGCGCCCACAGCCTCGACGTTTCCACGAGTTCGGCGGCCATGACCCAGCGTGGTGGCTTCTTGAACAGTCCCGATCCGGGGAAGATCGCGAAGTGGCTGCCTCTGGCGCCGAGGTAGTCCCGCTTCTCGCCCTCGCGTAGCCCGATATGCGAGAGCAACCCGGCAAGGAGCGACTGATGGATCGCGTTCTCGCTTGCCGGTGTCTCTCCCACTGTCCAGCCGAGACCGCGGGTGATCTGCCGGAGTTGCCCGTGCAGATCCTGCCATTCGCGGATGCGGAGCCAGTGCAGGAACTCGTTCCGGCACATCTTGCGAAACTGGTTGGAGGACAGATCGTTACGTTGTTCGCGTAAGTAGTCCCACAGTTTCAGGTAGGCCAGGAAGTCGGAGTTCTCGACGTTGAAGCGGGCGTGCTTTTCGTCGGCGGCTTGCTGGAACTCGGCGGGCCGCTCGCGAACGTCCTGGATGGACAACGCCGCGACGATGACAAGGGTTTCGTGAAGGCAACCGTTGTTCTTGGCTTCCACCAGCATCCGTGCCATCCGCGGATCCACCGGAATCTGGGCCAGCTCGCGGCCGACCGGCGTCAGTTCGGGGTGGCTGGCCTCGGAACCTCGCGCGATGGCGCCGAGTTCCTCGAGGAGTCCGATTCCGTCCTTCACGGCGCGCTGGTCCGGCGGTTCGACGAAGGGGAATGCCGCGATGTCGCCCAGGCCGAGGGCCGTCATCTGCAAGATCACGGATGCGAGGTTGGTTCGCAGGATCTCCGGTTCGGTGAATGCCGGCCGTGACTCGAAGTCCTCCTCGGAATACAGGCGGATGCAGATTCCTTCGGCGACGCGGCCGCAACGCCCGGAACGCTGACGAGCTGACGCCTGCGAAATGGGCTCGATCGGCAACCGCTGAACCTTGGTGCGCACCGAATATCGCGAAATGCGCGCGGTTCCCGGATCGACGACGTACCGAATGCCGGGAACGGTCAGCGAGGTCTCGGCCACGTTGGTGGCAAGGACGACGCGTCGGCCGGTGTGCGGCGAGAACACTTTGTGTTGCTCGGCGGCAGACAGCCGCGCGTACAGCGGGACGATTTCGGTGTTGCGAAGACGCCGATCGCGTAAAGCATCTGCGGTGTCGCGAATTTCGCGTTCGCCGGAGAGGAAGACCAAGATGTCGCCTTCGCCCTCCGCGCTCAGCTCGTCGACCGCCTCGCAGACCGCGTCGACGGGATCGCGGTCGAAGGTGATGTCGCCGGATTCGACGGTCAGTGGCCGGTAACGCATTTCGACAGGGAATGTTCGCCCGGATACCTCGACGATCGGCGCGGGCTTACCGTCGACAGCGAAGTGCTTGGCGAAGCGCTCGGGATCGATGGTCGCCGACGTGATGATGACCTTGAGATCGGGTCGGCGGGGGAGCAGCTGAGCCAGGTAACCGAGGATGAAGTCGATGTTGAGACTGCGTTCGTGCGCTTCGTCGATGATCAGCGTGTCGTAGCGTCGGAGCATACGGTCGCGCTGAATTTCGGCGAGGAGAATGCCGTCGGTCATGAGCTTGACGTAGGTGCGGTCCGAGACCTGGTCGGTGAACCGCACGGTGTATCCGACGGCGTCGCCGAGTTCGGTGTCGAGTTCTTCGGCGATACGTTCGGCAACGGTGCGTGCTGCCAACCGGCGCGGCTGTGTGTGTCCGATCAAACCGCGGACGCCACGTCCGAGTTCGAGACAGATCTTCGGGATCTGGGTTGTCTTACCCGAGCCGGTCTCGCCGGCGACGATGACAACCTGATTCTCCGAGATCGCGGTCGCGATGTCGTCCTTGCGCTGACTGACGGGCAGAGCTTCCGGATACGAGACTGCGGGAACATTGGCGGAGCGTGCGGCCAACCGCGTGCGCGCCGTTTCGATTTCCTCGGCCAGCGCCACCAAAGCGTCTGGTGTGCGGGCACGGTCGAGTTTGCGACGGAGTCGACTCTCGTCGCGGAGTGAGACCTGCGCCAGCGCGCTCTTCAGGTCACTCCGCTTGGGGGAGAGCGGGGCCGGTGGTGTTGTAGACATGCTGATGACAGCCTATCGAACGCGTTCACAACTACCGCTCGCAGATCGTGCTGATGTGCAAATATCGACCAGTGACGACAAATACCGCAAATGAGTCATCGGTGCCTGTCTTGTCGACGCCGATCGCCGTGCGAGCCCTGAGACTGTTGTTTGCTGTGTTCGGACTTGCCGCTTTGCTGTGGATCCCGATCCGTGACGCGGCTGAGCTGTCTCTGTCGAACTATCTGAGCTACTTCACCATCGAGAGCAACATTCTTGCGGTGATCGTGTTGCTGGTCGGTGCAATTCGAGATCCACAATCGCAGGCGTGGCAGTCGATCCGAGGGGCGGTGACGCTGTACATGGTGATCACCGGGATCATCTACGCCGTGCTCCTGGCCGATATCGACGTCAATTTGAACGATGCCTGGATCAACTCGGCACTGCATCGGATTCTTCCCCTGGTCATGCTTCTCGACTGGGTGTTCTTCGCTTCGAGGCACAGGATCTCCGAAGCCCGCTCACTGCAGTGGCTGCTGTTTCCGGTGATCTACGCGGTGTACACGTTGATTCGAGGGCCGATCGTCGACTGGTATCCGTATCCGTTCATGGATCCTCGCCACCAGGGCTATCTGGCCCTGTTCATCGGATTCGTCGTACTGGGCATCGCGATGGCCCTGATGGCGTTGGCGGTCAATGCCGTCGGACGGCTGGGAGCCGGGTTACGCGGACGGAACGCTGCGAAGTCCTAGGGGATTGCCGGAGGCGAGCACCTGCTCGAGGCGGTCCACGTTCGGGTGCTTACCGGGGTTCGCCCGGGCGTCCTCGGTGTGCTCGGCGAAGATCGTCAATCCTGCCGAGGCGGCTTCGGGTGTCAGCGCGCCGTAGACCTGAGCGAGATGGTTGTACACCTTGACCGAGCCGGACTTTCCGGGCTTGTTCTCCACGGTGTCGATGACGTTTCCGTCGGCGTCGAGTACCTCGATGGCGGCCAGATGATCGATGGCGGGCAGTGCTGCAAGATTGTCGGCAAAAGTCATGGTCGACAGATTACGGGTGCGCCCGTGAAAGCCGGTGCCGGGCGAGCGCCGTCGTGCGCGGATTCCTGGTGTCGATATAGTCGCAGCACATCGTTTGCACACCAGCATCGTTTGTATTCGAAGGGGACAATGATGGCTTCGGCATTGTGGCACGGGTTCGCGGACATGGGCGCTGTGGAGAAGAACGGCGCGTTTGTCGTCTCACGCGGTGAGGGCGCGTACATCTGGGACCGCGAGGGCACTCGGTATCTGGATGCGACGGCGGGCCTGTGGTTCACCAATGTCGGGCACGGGCGCACGGAGATCGCGGATGCGGTAGCGGCTCAGTTGTCGAAGATCGCTCATTTCTCCAACTTCGGTGATTTCGTTCCCGAAACCACGCAGGTGTTGGCCGAGCGGTTGGCGGCCATCGCGCCGGTTGCCGGGAGCAAGATCTTCTTCACCTCGGGTGGTTCGGATTCGGTGGACACTGCGGCGAAGCTGGCTCGCCGGTACTGGCACGAGGTGGGGCAGCCGGAGAAGACGATCATCGTCGGACGCCAGAAGGCGTATCACGGAATGCACGTTGCCGGAACGGCTCTGGCGGGTATTCCGGTGAACCGTGAGGGGTACGGCGAGCTGATGGCGGATGCGGCGACCGTCGGCTGGGATGATGCGAAGAGTCTGCTCGAGTTGATCGAGAAGATCGGTGCGAACAAGATCGCTGCGTTCTTCGCGGAGCCGATCATCGGTGCGGGTGGGGTGTATCTGCCGCCGGAGGGGTATCTGGCGGAGGTGCGTGACATCTGCCGTGAGCACGACATTCTGTTTGTCGTCGACGAGGTCGTGACCGGTTTCGGCCGGATCGGTGGTGAGTGGTTCGCGTCCACCCGTTTCGATTTGCAGCCCGACATGATGACCACGGCAAAGGGTTTGACGTCGGGTTACGTTCCGATGGGTGCGGTGTTCATCGCGCCGCGGGTGGCGGAGCCGTTCTATGCGGGTTCGTGGTGGCGCCATGGGTACACCTACGGCGGGCATGCCGGTGCTGCTGCGGCGGCGATGGCGAACCTGGACATTCTCGAGCGTGAGAATCTGCTCGCGGAGTCGAAGCGTTTGGAGGCGTCGTTGCATACGCATCTGCAGCCGTTGGCGGAGCATCCGCGGGTGGCGGAGGTTCGTAGTGGGCTCGGTGCGGTTGCTGCGGTGCAGTTGGTTGATCCGGCGGAGGCGTTGCCGTTTGTGAAGACGCTTCGTGAGCACGGTATTTCGGGTCGCGCCGCGGGTCAGGGTGCGATGCAGATTTCGCCGACGTTCGTCATGACCGACGATCAGGTCGCCGAGATGGCCGCGGGGATCCTCGCAGCCCTCGGCTGAAGTCAGCTGCGGCGCCGGAAGAGTTTCTCGATTCGGCGCCGCACTGCGTTGGGCGCAGGTTCCAGTTCCAGAACCTCTTGCTCCGACTGCTTGGCGTACGCCTGGGTGTAGCGCTCGTGTAGCACCGAGCGAATCTCGTCCGGAGAGTAGGCCCGACGCTGGCGTTCGCCGCGCGCAACGAGAACCCCGGTGGCGGCAACGCCCATTGCACCGGCGAGGCCGACCAGTTTCCAAACGTGCGAGGCGCGCAGAGGAGTCGTGAGTTTCATCCCTCTACGCTAGAGGCATGGACCGACGATTGCTTTCGCAGGTGAGTCTCGACGAGGCCGCCGCGGCGACCCGCACGGGCGACATCTGGATCTTCCGCGGAGAGTCGACGGCGGACCGGGCCATCCAGACGCTGACCAACAGCCCGGTCAACCACGTCGGAATGTCGGTCGTGATCGACGACCTTCCGCCGCTGATGTGGCATGCGGAACTCGGTCACTCGCTGCAGGACATGTGGACCGGACGCTTCCAGCGTGGTGTCCAACTGCACGATCTGCGATCGGCCGTTCAGGTTTGGGGCGCCAAGTACGGGCAGCGTGGATGGTTGCGCCAGCTCGACCACGAGATCACCCGGGAGCAGGAAGACGCTCTGCTCCAGACGATCGCGCGGCTGGACGGTACGCCTTTCCCGTCGACGGCCAAGCTTGCTTCGCGCTGGTTCGGCGGCCGAATCCCGAAGCTGCGCAAGAAGTCCGACGTATCGGCAGTAGCCGTCGAGAGCGCCTACTGCGCCGAAGTGGTTGCCAAGACCTATGAAGCGATGGGTCTGCTCGTCGGTAATCGTCGTGTCAATTGGTTCGACCCGGGCAAGTTCTGGAGTGGAGATCAGTTGCCCCTCGCGCCGGGAGTTGCGCTCGGTGACGAGATCTCGGTATCACTGAGTGCACGTGACCTCGAGGCCGGACGCAATCCCGCCGGGTACTCACAAGGTTCGTGACGGCTCGGCGACGACGCGGCCGCCGACTTCGAGCCAACCTTCCGGAGAGAAGGTCGTGTGAAGGACCGATCCGCGTCCCTGGGTGATGAGCAATGATTTCCTCAATCGGTCCGTGATGCGCAGCGCTGCAGATCCGGTCGCCTCGTCCTCGGCGATTCCCATCACCGGTGCGAACATGCGTGCGCGGATGGCAGCTTCGAGCTTGTCCTGCCATGCCCACAGATACGAATGATCCGCCTCGTAGTCGGACGGATCTGCGTCGATGACGTCGTCCACCGTGTCCATCGGATAGATCGCGAATTCCGGTGCCCATTCGGCACGCGCGCGTACCCACGTCAAAGCGCCGGATTGGCGGACGTCGACACTGCCGGCAGGAACGTCGAGGGCGCTCACGCGACGGCCCTGTTCGCCCAGCCACCACGTGGCACCGACGGTCGGGTGTCCGGCGAAGGGGAGTTCTGCTGCCGGAGTGAAGATCTGGACCCGCGCACGCGAGGCGCCGTCATCCGGAACGTCGATGAAGATGGTCTCGCTGTAGTCGAGTTCCTTCGCGACGGCTTGTCGATCCGATTCTGCAACCGTGGACGCGTCGACGATTCCCAGCGGATTCCCGTGCTTGCCGTTCTCGTCCGTGAAGACCCGGACCACACTCACCTCGATACCCATCGGTCCACCCTAGCGCGCGAAAAGCCCTCCCCACCTTCACGGTGGGGAGGGCTCGTCGAACTGCACTCAGGTCCGAGTGATCAGACCTGTGCGGCAGAGAGGATCTCGTTGGCTTCGACAGCCTGTGCGACACCCGCGACGATGGAACCGGCGCGGATCGCTTCGAAGATGACCTCGCGGTCGACACCTTCCTGGCGGAGGGTGTTCTCGTGAGCTTCGAGGCAGTGGTTGCAGCCGTTGATCGCGGACACTGCAAGCGACCACAATTCGAAGTCGGCCTTGTCGACGCCCGGGTTGCCGATGATGTTCATCCGCAGGCCGGCACGAAGGTCGTCGTACTTACCGTCGAGGTAGCCCTTGGTGCGGTAGAAGACGTTGTTCATGCCCATGATCGACGCTGCGCCGAGAGCGGCGTTGTATGCCTCTGCCGACAGGTTGTCGGCAGCCTCGGAAGCAATCTCCTTGAGCGTGGACGCAGACTTGGTGGCTGCGGCCGTTGCGAGGAGCGTTCCCCACAACTGCTGCTCGTTCAGGACCGTCGTGCGCGCAATGGAACTCAGGTTGAGCTTGAGGTCCTTCGCGTACTCCGGAAGCGAGTTCTTGAGGTTCTCGACGCTCATACTCAGACGCTCGCAGTCAGGAGCTCGCCGGCGTTGATGGTCGGGTCGCCCTTCTTCCAGTTGCATGCGCACAGCTCGTCGCTCTGGAGAGCGTCGAGGACGCGGAGAACCTCATCGACGTTACGGCCGACGGAACCGGCTGTGACGGAGACGAACTGGATCTCGTTGTTGGGGTCGACGATGAACGTCGCGCGGTCTGCAACGCCGTCGGCGTTGAGGACGCCGGTGGCCTCGGCAAGCTCGCGCTTGAGGTCCGAGAGCATCGGGAAGGGGAGGGTCTTGAGCTCTTCGTGCTGTGCACGCCACTGGAAGTGCACGAACTCGTTGTCGACGGAAGCGCCGAGAACCTGAGCATCACGGTCTGCGAACTCTTCGTTGAGCTTGCCGAATGCAGCAATCTCGGTGGGGCACACGAAGGTGAAGTCCTTGGGCCAGAAGAAGACGATGCGCCACTTGCCTGCGTAGTCGTCACTGGTGACGGTGGTGAAGTAGTCATCGGGCTGCTGGGCATCGACCTTGGACAGGTCGCCGCCGATGACAGCCGTGAGGTTGTAAGCGGGGAACTGGTCGCCGATTGTGAGCAGAGCCATGTGTCTCATTCTCCTACGTGTCTCGTGAACAGGAATTTCTTGCGCACACGATCCGGCTGTTCGGACTGTGACGGCCGAACGTGCTGGATCGAGAGGGTTTGTCACCGTCAGCGGGTCGGACGGTTTCGACTGGAGTGTCGAGGTTGTGACCGGCGCTTTTTGGTATGAGTCCATTCTGCATCAAACCGTTCAAAAGGTAAAGGTGATGGGTGGCACTACACTGATAGGCATGTCTGATCAGACTTATCAACCTTCCTTGTCACAGCTGCGTGCCTTTGTGTCTGTGGCCGAGTACCGGCACTTCGGTACTGCCGCAGCGCGTTCCGGTGTGAGCCAACCCACACTGTCGCAGGCGCTGGCAGCTCTCGAGGCGGGACTAGGGGTCAAACTGATCGAACGCAGTACCCGGCGTGTGCTCGTGACCGCGGACGGACAGCGCTTGCTCGGTCAGGCCAAGCAAATCCTCGAAGCTGCCGACGGTTTCGTCGCGAGCGCGGCCGGCTCCGGCGACTCTCTGACCGGACCGCTACGCATCGGGTTGATCCCGACCGTTGCGCCCTACATTCTTCCGGGGTTGTTGCCGGAGCTGCGCGAGAAGCTGCCGTCGTTGGCGCCGCAAATAGTCGAGGATCAAACGGCGCGCCTACTCGATGCACTGCGATCGGGAGCGCTCGACGTCGCGGTGTTGGCGCTTCCTGCCGGAACACCTGGCCTGGTGGAAGTTCCTGTGTACGAAGAGGATTTTGTGATGGTCGTGCCGAACGATCATTCCTTGGCCGGACGTGTCGATCTCACGGCGGACGTGCTCGACGCGCTGCCGTTGCTCTTGCTCGACGACGGCCACTGCCTGCGTGACCAGACGTTGGATCTGTGCCGTTCGGTAGACGCCCATCCGCTTGCCGGCGACACGCGGGCTACCTCTCTCGCGACAGTCGTGCAATGTGTGGCCGGGGGACTCGGGGTGACTTTGGTCCCGGAATCGGCTGTTGCAGTGGAGGTTCGACGCGGGGACTTGTCGACGGCGCGTTTCGCTTCGCCAGCTCCCGGTCGCACGATCGGCGTCGTGTTCCGCTCGTCGAGTGGCCGAGCAGAAGGATTCCGTCAGCTGGCCGAGCTGGTCCGTTCGGTCAGCCCGACGGTTCCTCGATGACGTAACTCGTTCGACATCGACGTGAAAGCTAGTCGAGAGAGCCTTCTTTCACGGCAATGACCGCTCCGGGATTGAGAATTCCCAGCGGGTCGAGCGCATCCTTGACCTTGCGATTGAGGGCCATGACGTCTTCACCCAACTGTGACGGCAGCCAGTCGCGCTTGAGTCGACCCACCCCGTGTTCGCCGGTGATCGTGCCGCCGAGCGCGATGGCGAGATCCATCACCCGTCCGAATGCGATCTGTGCGCGTTCGGACATGTCCGGGTCTGCGGGGTCGAAGACGATGAGCGGGTGGGTGTTTCCGTCTCCGGCGTGCGCCACCGTGCAGATCAGGACGTCGAGGTCGTCTGCGATGGCTTCGACCCCGGTTACCAGCTGGGGGAGTGCGCGCATGGGAACGCCCACGTCTTCGAGAAGCAGACTTCCCATCGCGAGCACGGCCGGGAACACCGCTCGCCGTGCCGCCGCAAAAGCGTCACCTTCGGCCTGGTCATCGGTGGCGAATACTTCGGTGGCTCCGTTGTTTTCGCACGCCTGAACAATCGTCTCGATTTCCAGCACGCCTGCCGCGCCGGGTGCGTCGGACTGCGCGAGCAGTAGTGCGTGAGCCTTGCGGTTCAGACCCATGCGTACCGAATCCTCGACAGCATTGATACTGGCGTGATCCATGAACTCGAGCATCGCCGGACGCATGTTGCTGGTGATCGCCAAGACCGCGTCGGCAGCTTCTTGTACCGAGTCGAACGACGCGACGACGGTTGATGCGGGCGGCTGCGCGGGAATCAAACGCAACGTGATTTCCGTGATGATGCCGAGAGTGCCCTCGCTGCCCACGAACAGTTTGGTGAGTGAGAGTCCGGCGACGTCCTTGAGCAGGGGACCTCCGAGGCTGACAGCTGTACCGTCCGCCAGCACGACCCGGAGTCCGAGAACGTAGTCGGTGGTAACTCCGTACTTGACGCAGCAGAGTCCGCCGGCGTTGGTGGCTGCATTGCCGCCGATGGAACAGATCTCGAAGGACGACGGGTCAGGTGGGTACCAGAGTCCGTGCTCTGCGGCGGCTTTCTTGACCTCCGCATTCATCAAGCCGGGCTGAGTAACCGCCACACGGGCGACCGGGTCGATCGTGATCTGTCGCATTCGCTCGGTGCTGACCACGATGCAACCGTCGACGGCGCTGGATCCACCGGAAAGGCCCGAGCCGGCACCTCTGGGAACCACCGGAACGCGGTGGGCGGTTGCCCATCGCATCACGGTTTGGATGTCTTCGGTGCACGTAGCGCGAACCACGGCAGCTGGACGGCCGGCGGTCGGGTCGGCGGCCCAGTCCTGGCGGTAGCCCGCGGTCACGTCCGGATCCAGCAGGACGGCTCCCTCGGGGAGTGCCGCTACCAATTCGTCGAGGGCTGAAGAACTCGCGGGAGTCATACTCTCATCATGCTCGACGGAGTTCGACGATGCGCCAATTCGCGAGACCACAGCCCGAGTCTGTCGCGCCTGATCAGTTCAGCGTTGTCCGGCAGCGATCCTCCGAGTTGCCAGTTGAAGCCCTAGCGGCCCTTCTGCTTTCCGGAGAACCGGCCACCCGAACTCTTGGTCCCACCGGACTTCCCGCTGCCTGATTTGCCGCCCGCCTTGGCCTTACCGGAACCGGCGTTGCGTCCGGATATGTTCTTCGCGGTGCCGGCGCCCTTAGCTTTCTGCCCGTTCTTGGCAGCTTCTGCGCGACGCTCGCGGGCCGCGATCTTGGCCTTGACGGAGCCCTTGATCTTCTCGGCCGGCTCGCCGTTCCGTCCGCGGGAACTCTGTGCCGTTCGGCCCCGCACGATGCCGATCAGTTCCTCGACCAGATCTGTGGTCTTGGACTCCATCCATGCCAAAGCCACAGGAGCCTCGGGCGCACCGTCCACCGGACGGAAGGTCAGGTCCTTGCGATGGTGGAACCGCGCCAGCGAATGGGGAACCACGACAACTCCGACGCCGGCGGCCACCAACTCGATGGCGTCGGCGATGGTCGCTGGTCGCTCGGCGGCGGTCTTTCCGGGACGGGTCGGCCAGTCGAGTCTGTCGTCGAGAGGATCGAGCACTATCTCGTCGGCCAGATCGTCGACGGAAATCTGATCGACAGTAGTGAATACGTGATCTTTCGGTACCACCACCACCGGGGTTTCCGCGTACAGCGAGATGGCGCTGATGCCGGTCCGGTCGATCGGCAGTCGAACCAAACCTGCATCTGCTTCACCGGCGCGAAGTGCAGCTTCGAGTTCGAGAACCGGGAACTGAACAAGTTCCAGACGCACCTCGGGGAGCCGCTCGTGCCACACCCGGACCCACTTGGTGGGCGTCACCCCCGGGGCGTACGCGAGTCGAAAAATTGCCTGACTATCCGCGTCTGTCACCAGGCAAGGCTACCGCCTTGGTAAAAGCACCCGTATCGGCTGGTTACTCTTGTTGCATGACGTCGAACAAAACTCCCCAGACGATGAAGCCGACGACGGCTGCCAAGAAGCTGGGTGTGTACCTGGAAGCAACACCTGCGCAGTTCCAGGAAGGCGACGTGACTCGTGACGAGCTGACCGCTCTGCAGACCGATCCGCCGGAGTGGCTGCTGGAGCTGCGACGCACCGGACCGCACCCTCGCCCGGTCATCGCAGCCAAGCTGGGCGTATCGATCGCCGGCCTGGCCCGCGGCGGCGTCGAAGAAGCACTCACCACGGATCAGATCGCCGCACTCCTCGAAGAGAAGCCCGAATGGCTCGAAAAGGAACGCGCTGTTCAGGCCGAGGTGCGGGCCGAGAACGTTCGCATCAAGGAAAAGCGCGCTGCTCGCCGCAACCAGCCGCGGAAGGCTCGAAGGGGCTGACGCCCCCTGTGCGCCTTTTTGGTAGCGCCGACTACCAAAAAGGCGCACAGGCGCTAGCCTTCTACGACGCTCAGCTCGTCGAACACGATTTCACCCGCGGCATCCGATTCCGGGATGTCGACGACGGCAAGCAGTGCCCATCCGTGATCGCCCTCCGGATCCTCGAGCACCTGCCGCACCCGCCAGAACTCACCCTCTTCGGTGACCTGGAAGAGCGCCGGCCCGCGCGCCGATGGCCCGGTTCCGATTGTTGCGTACTCCTCGAAGTACGGGAGTAGTTGCTCTTCCCACTCGGCGGCGTCGATACCGTCCTCGAGGTTTTCCAGCTCATTCCACTGCCGACGCGACGCGAGGTCGATGCGTCGGAACATCGCATTGCGCACCATGACGCGGAATGCGCGCGGGTTCGCCGAGATGGGACGGGGAATGTCGGCGCCGAACGCAACCTCTTCCGTATCTGCCTCGGCTCCGGGGTCGGTGAGTGACTCCCATTCGTCGAGCAGGCTCGAGTCGACCTGACGGATCAGCTCGCCCAACCACTCGATGATGTCTTCGAGTTCCTCGGTGCGCGCTTCCGCCGGGACGGTCTGTCGCAGCGCGCGGTAGGCGTCGGCGAGGTAGCGCAGGACGAGGCCCTCGGACCGGGTGAGTCCGTAATGGCTGATCAACTCGGCAAACGTCATGGCGCGTTCGATCATGTCGCGCACCACGGACTTGGGGGAGAGGGCGAACTCGGTGATCCACGGGTGGCCACCCCGGTACATTTCGAAAGCCGGGAACAGCAAGTCCGACAACGGTTTCGGCCACGTAACCTCTTCGAGGAGTTCCATGCGCTCCTCGTACTCGATGCCGTCGGCCTTCATCTGCGCAACCGCTTCGCCACGAGCGAAGTGCTGCTGCGCCATCAGAACCTGACGCGGATCGTCGAGCGTCGACTCGATGATCGAGACGACATCGAGTGCGTAACTGTCGGATTCGACGTCGAGAAGTTCGAATGCCGCCAAGGCGAACGGTGAGAGTGGCTGGTTCAAGGCGAAGTCGCGTTGCAGGTCCATCGTCAACCGAGCCATGCGGCCGTACTCGTCGGGTTCGTCGAGGCGTTCCACGATCCCGGCGCTGAGCAATCCGCGATACAGCGAGATCGCTTTGAGGATGTGCTTGCGCTGCGCCGGACGCGATTCGTGGTTGTCCTCCAACAGGTGCCGCATCGCGTCGAAGCAGTTACCCGGGCGGGCAATGACATTGAGCAGCATCGAGTTGCTGACCGAGAATCGCGACACCAACGGTTCGGGCGATGCGGCGACCAAGCGATCGAACGTCGCTTCGCTCCAGGATACAAACCCCTCGGGAGCCTTCTTGCGTTGAATCTTCTTGATCTTCTTCGGATCGTCGCCGGCCTTGGCGACTGCCCGCAGATTCTCTACTTCGTGTTCGGGTGCCTGGACGACGACGGTGCCCATCGTGTCGTAGCCTGCACGACCCGCGCGACCGGCGATCTGATGGAACTCGCGGGCTTTCAGATGCCGAGTGCGGACGCCGTCGTACTTGGCCAGACCCGTGAGCAGCACCGTGCGGATCGGGACGTTGATGCCGACGCCGAGGGTGTCGGTACCGCAAATCACCTTGAGAAGCCCGTCCTGTGCGAGAACTTCGATGAGCCGTCGGTACTTGGGCAGCATGCCCGCATGGTGAACGCCGATGCCGTGCCGGACCAGGCGGGAGAGTGTTTTTCCGAACCCGGTGGTGAAGCGGAAACCACCCAGCGCCTCGGCGATCGCTTCCTTCTCTTCTTTGGAACAGAAGTTGACGCTCGTCAGTGCCTGGGCGCGTTCGAGGGCGGCGGCCTGCGTGAAATGCACGATGTAGACGGGGGACTGGTTGGTGGTCACCAGATCTTCGATGGTTTCGCCGACCGGCGTGGTCGCGTACGAGAACATCAAAGGCACGGGGCGTTCTGTGCCGGAGACGACGGTGGTGGGTTTCCCGGTACGGCGCGTCAGATCTTCGGAGAAGAAGTCGACTTCACCGAGAGTTGCCGACATCAACAGGAACTGGGCGTGCGGCAACTCGATGAGCGGAACCTGCCACGCCCAACCTCGATCGGGTTCGGAGTAGAAGTGGAACTCGTCCATCACGACCTGGCCGATATCGGAGTTCGGGCCCTCGCGCAGTGCAAGATTCGCGACGATTTCGGCCGTCGCACAAATGATCGGCGCCGACGAGTTCACGGCGGCGTCGCCGGTCATCATGCCGACGTTCTCGGCACCGAAGACTTCACACAGCGCAAAGAACTTCTCGCTCACCAAGGCCTTGATCGGCGCTGTGTAATAGGTGCGCTTGCCGAGCGACATCGCATAGAAATGCGCGCCGATCGCCACCATCGATTTGCCTGACCCGGTCGGCGTCGCAAGGATCACGTTTGCACCCGAGACCAACTCCATGACGGCCTCTTCTTGGGCCGGGTAGAGCGTCAAACCTCGTTCGATGGTCCACGAAGAGAAGGCGTCGAAAACGGACTCAGGATCCGCGTTGTCGGGGAGAAGTTCCGTCAGCAGCACTCGTACAGGCTAGCCGCAACCGTAGATCAGGTTGCGCTTCGCTCGTCCGAGCCCATGGCGTCGAGCACCGCCATGCGGGTGGACGACGTTCCGGTGATGGTGTTCTCGCCGACCCCGGAGATCAGCATGTGGCGCCAGCGAGCCTCGTCGAAGACGAGTGGTGCGGTGCTGGAAAGAAAATCTTCGACGATCTGCAGGAAACGCATCGGATCGTCGCGGAACGGGAAGTGGCCCGAGCCGCGGAAGACTTCGAGGCGTGAGTTCGGCATCGCCGCGTGCGCGAGATGAGCGTGGGAGACGGGAATGACGGAGTCGTCGTCGCCCCAGATCAGTTGAACCGGCAGATTCTCGGTCAGATAACAGCGGTCGAGCATCGTGACCACCTGTCCGCGCCAGTCCACGACGGCCCGCAGCGTACGAAGGTAGGCCTCGTAGGCAGTGGGGTCGGGGAGATCAGCGAGCACGCGAATCAGGTCCGGTGTGTCGTGCAACATGGTGCCGGGACGCAGATTTGAACCGTGAACTACTCCGGCAAGGTTCCCGGCCATCCGGACGAGCGGCATTGCACCAGGTATCCGGAGCAGCTTTACCACCTCGTTGACCACCGGAACGGACATGAGGCGCAGCAGCGGATGGACGTCCTTGGTGACGCCACCGGCCGAGACCAGCACGAGGCGATCCACCATGTGTGGGAATTGGTAGGAGAACTGCATCGCTACGCCGCCGCCGAGCGAGTGCCCGATGACGGTGACGTGCTCGATGCCGAGCGTCGACAGAAGATCCCGCATGCCGTTGGCGTACGCGGCTACCGAGTAATCCGCGCGTGGCTTGTCGGAACGGCCGTGACCCAACAGGTCAGGTGCGATGACCGTGTACTTCTTGGCGAGGTGGGGAATGATCTCGGTCCACGTCGACGAGTTGTCGCCGATTCCGTGCAGGAGCAGTACTGCCGGACCCTCGCCGGCTATCCGAAATGCGCGTCGGTAGCCGTGAATCGTCCGGAACATCATCCGCGGTTCCTCGTCGGGGACCGGTCGGAGCTGACGGTTCCGTGGTCTGCTCATGTCGCCTCCTGGCTCGGCGTGTGACCACGTTGACTGTCTGCTCCAGTTGTTGAGCCGTCAACGAAAATCACACAGAGTTTGAGGCTATCCGACGGATGTGTCCTGAACAACAGCCCAGGTAACGGAGGGGTTGCGGAATGCGCACAATGTCGAATTATGCGCCCCGCCCGTCACATTTTCGTCAGTTGTCGCCTCGATCGAGGTCTCCAGCTGAGCCGAAGTCGTCATTTCCTGCCTGTTCGGCCAGGAACTTTTCGAACTCTGCGCCGATCTCGTCACCGCTGGGAAGGTCGGCCTCGCCGGCCAGAAGGGACGACTGTTGTTCCTGAGCGGCGACAAAAGTGTCGTATTGACGCTCCAAAGCGTGGACTACAGTCTGAACTTCTTCGTTCCCGGCTATGTGCTCGTTAACCTGTTCCCGAACGCGCGCCGCGGCCTCACCCAGTGCAACCAACGGCAACTCCAGATCCGAAACCTCGGAAACGTTTTCGAGCAAAGTTTCTGCGGCGCCCGGGTAGTCCGTTTGCGCGAGGTAGTGGGGGACATGCACCGAAAAGCCCATCGCCTCGTGCCCGTGCTGAGACATACGAAGCTCGAGCAGTGATGATGCGCTGCCGGGAACCTGCAGTTCACCTGACCAACGCTGATGGTCCTGGATCAGGTCCTTGTTGGTCGAATGTGCTGTCACGCCGAGCGGTCGGGTGTGCGGGATTGCCATCGGAATCGCGTTGAGCCCGATGGTTCGACGCACTCCCAACTGTTCGGACAACAGTCGAACAGCTGTGGTGAACCGCTCCCACTTGAGGTCCGGTTCCATCCCGGCAAGCAGCAGGAACGGCGTGCCGGCCGTATCGCGCAGTGCGTACAGATTGAGCGCCGGAGCGTCGTAATCGGAGAAATGATCGGCCTTGAACGTCATCGTCGGTCGACGCGAGCGGTAGTCGATCAGCTCGTCGACAGCAAACGACGCGACAAGCTCGGTCTCGAGGCTTTCGCGCAGATGCGTCGTCGCCAATTTCACGGCGTGACCGGCGTCGGAGTAACCCTCGAGTCCGTGAATCAGGATCGGTCCCTGGCCGTCGGCAGCCGCCAACTGGGGCGCCGGAAATTCCAGCTCGTACATCCTCGACTGTTCGTCCATCGCAGTCCCCTTCGCTCTTCGGTCTTGATCTCAAGTGTCCACTATCGGCGCACGCGCGACAGCATCGGAGTCAGGTGCCCGACAGCACTGGATCAGACGTTCATCGGTAAGAACACCGAGTCGGTGACCGATCATTCCCGATCCGACGAGACGGGCGTTCGCCGAGAGCGAAGCTGAGCGGTATCTTTCGACACTTGGCCTGGGCGTTCGCTAGATGTCGGGTGCGCGGCTTCGGACATGGCAGAGTGGAACACAAGGTCGGCACGGCCGATTTGTCCGAAATGGATTGGTCGATTGTCGGTATCGGTCGAGTGCGGAGGCTTACATGCGGGTGTGTCCACGATCGTCCAGGCGAGTGGCCGCATGCTCACTTGCTGCGGTGGCCGCCGTTGCACTACTCGCGGGCTGCTCCGGGTCGGTCCAAGGAGCACCCGTTCCGGACTCCGCGCCGGCGACTGCCGGTGCGACCGACAGCGGCACGGCGGCGCCGAGTACGACGGCTGCACCCAAATCCTCGACGCCGAAATCCACCTCTCCGAAAACGGCGGCACCGCTGTCCGAACTGCTGCTGACTCCCGAGGAATTCCCCGAGCCCTTCGGCGCTGTTGTGCTGCCCCCGCAAGCCGTTCCGATGGCAGCGCCGGATCTAGTCGGCGTCCCGCGCGGTGCTACCGTCGATCCGTCCGAATGTGAGCCACCGGAACAGGATTACGGTCCGAACGGGACCGTGATGGCGGTCGGGACCGACAACGCGACGAGGGCAACGATTTCGGTTGAACTCACGAAGGTCGATGCACCACTGGACGAGTTGGAAGCGCAAACTCGGCAGTGCCCGTCCATGACTGTCACTGCGAACGGCGTCACTACGACAGTGACGACGGAAATTCTTCCGCCGTCGCCGATCGATGCCGACAAGACGATGTCACTTCGCCGCACTGTCGTGTCCCCCAAGGCCACAGCCGGTGATCAGACGATGCTGACCTTGATCGCGCAGGTCGGCGACGTACGGGTGGCGACAACACTGATGACGTTCGGTTCTGCGACGCCCTCGACGGCACCGCTGGATCAAGCGTTCACCGCAGCCGTACAGAAGGTCAAAGCAGGCAAGTGATTTCGCAGCACACAGGTCCGACAAGTAGCGGAACTGCTCCGTGCGGCGCGGTACTTGGTCCCCAACAAATGCGGTAATCCACAGACGACTTGGACGCAGCTGTTTTCCCTGGTCGAGCAGACGGCCGGGTCAGGGTGATCAGCGACGGTGTGTGCATGACGACATCACCTCTTCCGGGAGAATTCGAATTCTCCGACGACGACCTTACCGCCCTTCTCGGATGCGTCGAACGCGTCTCCGATCCAGGCGAATTGATCGCGGCAATACCCGCACTCCTGGGCTTCCATCCGTCCAACTCTGTGGTTGCGCTGTCTCTGATGGGCGCCTCCGCCTCGACGCTCGGACCAGTGATGCGGCACGACTACTTTCCCAGTGTCAGGGGAAAGCCCGCGAGGCAGATGAGCGCGGCGCTGCGCCAGTTCGCCGCCGTCTGTGACGGGGAAGGCGCGCGTGCGGTCGTTCTCGTGGTGATCACCGATTGCTCGGCAGCTGAAACTCTGATCGATGAAACCATCGAGCTGGCCGAGGTATTCGAAGACATGCTCGGTGGAACCTGCGTCGAGCTGGCCGACGTATTGTGCACGGCCGCAATAGAATCTGGCCAGCCGTGGACGAGCGTCATGCGTTCGATTCACCGCGGCGCCCTGCCAGACCCGGCATCTTCGTCGGTTGCAGCAGCACAGGTGTTGGGCGGGAGGGTCATTCGCCGTTCGCGTGAGGAACTGGTCCGGTGGGTACACGGCGCCGCTCGCAATCACGACACGATTGCCCGACTGATCGCGAGCCGACGAGAGTCGAGCGCGCACAGTGGGGGACCGAGCGGTGAAACCGCAGTTCAGTGCCGGATCGATCTGGTGTTGGAACACGTCCGCCGTGTCGAGGCAGGCGCTCACCGCCCTGACCCGCAGGAATGCGCCGATCTGGTGGTCGCATTGACGGACGTACGCGTGCGCGACGTGGTGCTGGGATTGGCGATCACGTCCGTTGCGGCACATGCTGAGCAATTGTGGCTCGTGCTCACCCATGAAGTCCCGTTGCCCGAACGAGCTTGGCCGGCAACACTTCTCGGCTTCTTTGCATATGTGCGTGGCGACGGACCTCTGGCAGGTGTTGCGCTGTCGGCCGCGCTGTCGGCCGATTCGGAACACACCTTGGCGGGATTGCTGGATCTATCGCTGCAATCCGGTATGCGCCCCGACGGAATCCGTGACCTCGCGGCCGTCGGATTGTCCATCGGGGAATCGCTCGGAATCACCGGCTTGCCGCCGGCACTGCCGAATGGAAGCTAGCGAGCAGCGTGTGAGCGGTCGCCCAGATCCTGGAGGAACTGCCATGCGTCGGCGACGATGACGTCGAGATCGGTACGCGTGGGCGTCCAACCCAGCTCGGCAATCGCCTTGTCGCTCGATGCGATCAGTACTGCCGGATCACCCAGCCGTCGTGACGCGTCCTCGACGTTGATCGGCAGGCCGGTGACCCGCGCACAGGCGGCGATCACCTCGCGCACGCTGAAGCCGGCACCGCTTCCGAGGTTGTAGATGCGGTGCTCGCCGGGAACCGAGGATTCGAGCGCCAGTAGATGTGCTTCGGCGAGGTCCAGCACGTGGATGTAGTCGCGTACCGCGGTTCCGTCCGGCGTGGGCCAGTCGGTTCCGAAGACCGAGATCTTGTCCCGCTGTTCGAGCGCGACCTGCAGGACGAGTGGAATCAGGTGGGTTTCGATCACCCGGTTCTCGCCGGCGGACTTGTACGCACCTGCGACGTTGAAGTAGCGCAAGCTCGTCGCACCGAGGCCGTGGGCGATCGAGTACGAGGTGATCGCATGATCGATCGCGAGCTTGGTCGCGCCGTACGGATTCGTAGGGCGGGTCGGAGCGGTTTCCACGATGGGGGACTGCTCCGGTTCGCCGTACGTAGCTGCGGTGGACGAGAACACGAGGCGCGGAGTACCGGAGACACGGATCGCCTCGAGCAACTCGATGGTCGTGACGACGTTTCCGCGCCAGTACTTTTCGGGGTGCAGCACCGATTCGCCGACCAGCGACTGCGCCGCGAAGTGAAGCACACCGTCGAAAACCGGTGAACCCGCACTGCCGAGGACGTCGGCAGCAAGCGCTCCCACGTCTCCTTCGATGAACTCGGCACCGGCAGGCACCGCGTCGGCATTTCCGGTGGAGAGGTCGTCGATGACGACAACCTCGTGTCCACGCTCGAGCAACACAGTGCTGCACACACTGCCGACGTAACCGGCGCCGCCGGTGACCAGGAGTTTCATCTACTTCCTCAGACCTGCTTGACCTGAACGGCGTGAGCCATTTCCTCGGACAGGTCGAACCCGCTGTGACCCGGCACGATGATCGTCACCGAGCCCGGACGGGTTTCGACCGTCACCCTGGCGTCGGGAACGACGCCGGCGTCACGCAGCTGCGCGATCACCTCGGGATCGGACTGCACGTGCTCGGCCAGTCGCCGAACGACCACAGCTGTCTGTGCGCCGTGCGGAATATCGGTCAGGCGCACCAATGTTTCGGTGGTGGCAACCGGGCCGTCGAGTCCCAACTGGTCCAAGCCCGGAATCGGGTTGCCGTAGGGCGACGTCGTGGGGTTGTTCAGAACGACGACGAGCCGACGCTCGACCTCCTCGCTCATCACGTGCTCCCAACGGCATGCCTCGGCATGTACGTCTTCCCATTTGAGACCGATGACGTCCACCAGCAGGCGCTCTGCCAACCGGTGCTTACGCATGACAGAGATCGCGAGATCGCGACCCTTGTCGGTGAGTTCCAGATGTCGATCGCCGGCGACCATCAGCAAGCCGTCACGCTCCATACGCGCAACAGTCTGGCTGACGGTGGGTCCGCTCTGTTCGAGCCGTTCGGCGATCCGCGCCCGGAGTGGGACTACGCCCTCTTCTTCCAAGTCGTAGATCGTCCGGAGATACATCTCCGTGGTGTCGACTAGATCCTTCACACTCAACCCCTTCGTCAGTTGATCATTCTACCGTTCAGTTCGTGGTTCCGGTGCCGCCTCCACCGCGGCGAGTCCAGCGCGTGTCCGAATTGGATTCGTGTCACTCGATCTCGGTCTCCGAAGCGGGCCACGAGTGTGGTGTGCAGCACGAAACGAGAAGGAAGTAGCGTGATCCCATGACCGCGTCGATCAGATCTGACGGGGACCCCGCGGCGTCTCGAGCGAATCGAGTCGTGGTGTGGAGTCCGGAGTACCTGAGCTATCGGTGGAGCGCCGATCACCCGATGAATCCCACTCGCCTCGATCTCACGATGGCACTCTCGCGAAGCCTCGGACTTCTCGAGGGCGTCGAATTTCTCGAACCGAGTGCCGCGTCCGATGCCGACCTCCTCAGAATCCACACACCGGCATATCTTGCAGCGGTCAAAGACGCGGGTAACTCTGCGAACAACGGTGTGAGCGGCCAGGATGTTCCCCACGGGCTCGGTACCGAGGACAACCCGGTCTTCCCGCACATGCACGAAGCCAGTGCGATCCTCGCCGGCGGCTCGCTGGCCGCAGCGCAGGAAATCGCTTCGGGACGTACGAGGCGCGCGGTCAGCATCGGCGGCGGCATGCACCACGCGATGGCGGATTGGGCCTCTGGATTCTGCGTCTACAACGATGCGGCGGTTGCGATTTCGTGGCTGCTCGACAACGGCTACGACCGCATCGCCTACATCGACGTCGACGCTCACCACGGCGACGGAGTGCAACATGCGTTCCTCGGGGACCCGCGGGTGCTCACGGTCTCGCTGCATCAGCACCCGGCAACCTTGTGGCCGAACACCGGATGGTCGAGCGAGGTCGGCGACGGGGCCGCCGAAGGTACGGCGGTGAACATCCCGATGCTGCCCGGAACCGTCGACGCGTTGTGGCTGCGTGCATTTCACGCCGTCGTCCCGGGAGCCATTGCAGCCTTCCGCCCGCAGATCATCATCAGCCAGTGCGGAGTCGACTCGCACCGCGAGGACCCGCTCGCGGATCTCGCCCTCACCGTCGACGGTCAGCGCGCCGCGTTCCTGGCGATGCGTGACCTCGCCGACCGCTACTCCGAGGGGCGGTGGCTGGCAGTCGGAGGCGGGGGATACGGACTGGTGCGCGTCGTGCCGAGGGCATGGACTCACTTGATCGCTGCAGCGCTCGATCGCGAGATCGACGTCGACACCGCTGTCCCGGAAGACTGGAAGGAATCGACGAAGCTGCGAGCGCCGAGCGTCGACCTCCCGCCGACCATGGGGGACGGCGGTGATGTCGCCTACACGCCGTGGGACGGCCCGGGTGGTACACCGGAGACAGGTGTCGCCTCGGTGGACCGTGCACTCACCCGTATCGACTCGGCGATCATCGCGACACGTCGCGCTTCGTTCCCGCTACTCGGACTCGACCCGGAGGATCCCCGTGACTGAACAGTCCGATACCGAAGCTGCAGGCGGCGAGGCGAGCGGCCAGGCGCCGAAGACCGACCCCGCTCACACCTATCCCCATTCCTGGGTAGTCGATGTTCTCGCCTCCGACGGCGGAGCGGTGGCGTTGCGACCCATCGTTCCCGAAGACGCGGACAAGCTCGTCGAATTCCACGGCAAACTCTCCGAACGCACCCGGTATCTGCGCTACTTCGGCCCGTACCCCACGATGTCGGCGCGCGACGTCAAGAACTTCACGACGGTCGACCACCACAACCGTGTGGCGTTCGTGATGATGCTCGGCGACGAGATCATCGCGGTGGGTCGATACGAGCGACTGCTCGACGTCGGTGACGGAAAGTCTGCCGAGGTCGCCTTCGTCGTCGCCGACGCACACCAGGGGCGCGGCCTCGGCCCGATCCTGCTCGAGTACCTGGCAGCGGCAGCGGCCGAGAACGGTCTGACGATGTTCGTCGCCGAGGTCCTCTCCGAGAACCGCAACATGGTGACGGTGTTCCGTGAGGCGGGGTATCAGGTGAGCCGCTCTTTCGACGGTGGCGTGCTGAGACTCGAATTCGCGATCGACCCGACGGAAGCGCTTGTTTCAGTACGCAATTCACGTGAGCGGGCAGCTGAGGCCCGCAGCATGGGAAACGTGCTCAGCCCGCGATCGGTGGCGGTGATCGGCGCATCAGCGGACCCGGCCAAAGTGGGTAACGCGGTGTTGACCAACCTGCTGCGCGGCGGATTCACCGGACCGGTCTATCCCGTCAACGCGGAGCATCGTTCGGTACACGGCGTTCGGGCATATCCGACGGTTCGTGACATCCCCGACGACGTCGATCTCGCCGTCGTGGCTGTACCTGCAGAATCGATCAATTCGGTACTCGACGACTGCCTCGACAAGGGCGTCAAAGCGCTGGTGGTCGTCTCGTCGGGCTTCAGTGAGAGTGGTCCGGACGGGCGCTCGTCCGAACGCAAACTGGTCCATGCAGCGCGCGCTCACGGTATGCGCCTCATCGGCCCGAATGCGCTGGGTGTCGCGAACAACGACCCGGCGATTTCGTTGAATGCGACGCTCGCGCCGGTCTTGCCGGTGGCAGGCAACGTCGGCTTCTTCTGTCAGTCCGGCGCGCTCGGTATCGCCATTCTCGACGAAGCCGCTCGCAGCCGAATCGGATTGTCCGCCTTCGTTTCCGCCGGTAACCGTGCGGACGTCTCGGGTAACGACCTTCTGCAGTACTGGGATTCCGACCAGTCCACCGAAGTGGTCCTTCTCTATCTGGAGAGCTTCGGCAACCCACGGAAGTTCTCTCGCATCGCGCGTCGAGTTGCGCGGAAGAAGCCGATCGTCGCGGTGAAGAGCGGTCGGCACGCGGTTCCGCCGGTGCTCGCCGCCACCGGAGTCGAGATCGACGATTCGATCGTCCGCGCCCTCTTCGAACAGGCGGGCGTCATTCAGGTCGGGTCCATTTCACAATTGTTCGACTGCGCCTTGCTCTTCGGATACCAACCGTTGCCCGCCGGCCCCCGGCTTGCGGTCATCGGCAACTCGACCGCGCTCGGTGTCCTCGCTGCGGACGCGGCCCGCAGTGAAGGTCTGCAGGTCAGCGACCCGGTCGACCTCGGCGCTCAGGCGAGTCCGGAACTGTTCGCCACTGCCGTGCGCGACGCTTTGGCGTCGTTCGACGTCGATGCCGTCATTGCCGTCTTCGTTCCTCCGGTCGCCATTCCGGTCGAGCCGTTCGCGAAAGCACTCAAGGACGCCGTCGCAGGCTCGGACAAGCCGATTCTCACCACGTTCCTCGCAGCTGAGGGTGTGCCGGACGTCCTGGCGGTTCGTGACGAAGTCGGTAACCCGACCCGCGGTTCGGTGCCGTCCTACCCGGGGCCGGAGCGTGCCGCCCTGGCGTTGGCGAGGGCTTGGCGATATGCGGAGTGGCGCAGCAAGCCTGCGTCGAAGGTGGTTCGACCCGTGGGTATCGACTCCGAGCGAGCCCAGAAGATGGTGGCAGATTGGCTTGAAAACTCTCCTGGCCGTTGGCTTTCAGATGTGGAAGCGGCGGCGCTGCTCGAGTGTTACGGGGTCGCCGTCGTCGAATTCCGTTCGGTCCTGAGCGAAGACGAAGCAGTAGAGGCAGCGGATGCTGTCGGCTACCCGGTCGCGGTCAAGGCAACCGGCGAAATGTGGCGACACCGACCGGATCTGGGCGGTGTCAGGCTGGATCTGAGTGGACCGGAATCGGTGCGCCTCGCTTACCGAGATCTTGCGGCAGCGTCGGGTGAACCGCTGCTGCACGTGCAGAAAATGGCAACCAAGGGCATCGGATGTGTGGTTGGTGTCCAAGACGACCCGTCGTTCGGTTCGCTGATCTCGTTCGGGCTTGCCGGTGTGATCTCCGATCTCCTCGGTGACCGTGCCTATCGCGTACTGCCTCTCACCGAGGACGCTGCTACGGAATTGATCGACGCGCCCAAGGCCGCGCCGCTTCTCTCCGGATACCGCAACGCCGTTCCGGTCAACAAGGGTGCGTTGGTTGATCTGGTCCAGCGCATCTCGGCGCTGGCCGACGACATTCCCGAAGTCCGCGAACTGGCCTGTGAGCCGGTACTCGCTTCGGCTACCGGCGCGGAGATCACCGATTCACGTGTCCGAATCGGACCTGAGCCGAGCGCAATCGACCTGGGGCCCAGGCGGCTGCGGTAGACACAGCGAACAACACCGGCCACCGCACATTCCCGAGGGGGAGGGAAGTAGCGGTGGCCGGTGCTTTGTGCGGTGCGTCAGCGCGAGTGGTGTGGCGCGCTGACGCACGTGCTGTGTTGTTTGATCAGCTCGCGTAGGACCGCAGTTTCTCGGCGCGATCGCCGACGCGGAGCTTGCCCATGACCTCACGCTCGATCTGACGAACCCGCTCACGCGAGAGGCCGAAGAGCTTGCCGATCTGATCGAGGGTGCGGGGCTGGCCGTCGTCGAGACCGTAGCGAAGTCGGATGACCTGCTGCTCCCGCTCGTCGAGCGTCCCGAGCACGCTGCGCACATCGCTGTGCAGCAGACCGGCGATGACGGCGTTCTCGGCCGAGGTCGCCTCGGAATCTTCGATGAAATCGCCCAAGGGCGCTTCTTCGTCGTTGCCCACAGGCATGTCCAGGCTTACCGGGTCGCGGCTGTGGTCGAGCAGGTCGGCAATCTTGTGCGCCGGGATGCCCGACTCTTCGGCCAACTCGTCGTCCGTGGCTTCTCGCCCGAGCTGCTGGTGCAGTTCGCGCTTGATGCGGGCGAGCTTGTTGACCTGCTCCACGAGGTGGACTGGGAGCCGGATGGTGCGGCTCTGATCAGCCATTCCGCGGGTGATTGCCTGACGGATCCACCAGGTGGCGTACGTCGAGAACTTGAAGCCCTTGGCGTAGTCGAACTTCTCCATCGCACGGATGAGTCCGAGGTTGCCTTCTTGAATCAGATCGAGGAGCGGCATGCCGCGGCCGGTGTAGCGCTTGGCCAGCGACACGACGAGTCGCAGGTTCGCTTCCAGGAGGTGGCTACGTGCCGACTGTCCCTCGCGAACGATCGTTGCGAGATCCCTCTTCTTGGCGACTGTCAGGCGCTTTCCCGTGGCAAGGACGTGGCTGGCGTACAGCCCCGCTTCGATTCGCTTCGCCAGTTCGACCTCGTCTGCTGCTGTCAGCAGTGCAGTACGACCGATCCCGTTCAGGTAGACGCGGACCAGGTCTGCGGCCGGGCTCTGGGCGTCCAGATCTGCGGCGCTCGGACGAATGCGAGTAGTGGTGCTGGGGCTTGTCATGACTTGCCTCCCTATCGGCGGTCTCTCACACAGTTCAACGTGTGAGAGTTCCGGGAAAGTTCCCGTGCCGATTTCCGCTAAATCGCCGTGACCTGCAGTTATTTCCCAGTCGTCCTGAGAAGTTGCTGAGAACACAAAAATCTGCAACTCACCGGGAACTCAGTTCGTGACGGGAAGCACCAACCCGTGCCGAACCAGCGAGACCATCATTGTGACGACGGCCTCACGTAGCTGGTCCGGGTCTTCGCCGTTCGCCGCGGCAAGAAGTTCGATCAATTCGTCGACCACCAGTCCATCAGCTCGGAGTCCGGCCAACAGCGCAGCACCGAGCTCGTCGATCTCGTGCTGCCAGTGCGGTCCGTTGCCGCGGTGCACACGCGTGACCACTTGTTGCCATCCCTCGTCACCGGGGAGGTAGACGCGTTCGAGAGCCGTGTCCGGATCGAGGACGAAGCGTTCCTCGAGGACGTCGTGTTCACGCAACCAGGCAAGACGGTCGAAGTAAGCGAGCGCCTCGGCCCCGAGCGGGTCCGAGAAGCCGTGCATGAGGTCCTCGGCCATCAGGTCGGTGGGGGAGTCGGTGCGGCGAAGGAACACGAAACCGAAGCCGACGCCCTCGACGTCGGATTCTTCGAGGTGATCCAGCCAGGCGTTTGCTCTCGATGCCGTTTCCGGATCTCGCGGATCCTGCCCGCCGTCCTTGAGCCACGTACCGACGTACAGAGCCGGATCCGCGACATCGCGCTGGACCACCCAGGCATCGACGCCGTGGGCCGGCAGCCACGACGCGATCCGCGACCGCCAGTCCTGCCCTTCGACGTGCACCCAGGACGCCAACAGAGCTGCCGTGCCGCCGGGGTTCAGGTAGTCGATCGATTGCGAGATCATCAATTCGCTCGCACCGTCGAGATCGAGGCCGGAATCGCGGTACGTGTGATGGACGCGTGCCTCGCCGACGACAAACGGCGGATTGGCGACCACCTGGTCGAAGGTTCGACCCTCGACGGGTTCGAACCAGGACCCTTGAAGGAGTTCGACGTCCAGTCCGTTGAGGGCCATGGTTGCTGCCGTGAGGTCGACAGCACGTTGATTGATGTCGGTTGCGGTGACCGAATCGGCGTACGTGTTCGCGTGCAGGGCTTGGATGCCGCATCCGGTACCGAGGTCGAGCACGCTGCCGACCCTCGCGGTGGGCGTGGCCTGCAGCAAGGACAGTGACGCATGCCCGACGCCCAGCACATGATCGGCCGTGGCCTTCTTGGGACGGATTCCGCCGTCGAGATCCGAGATCACCCAACGATCGCCGTCGCCGACGTCGATGGGGCGAAGATCCACCGCGGCCCGCACGAGCGGATTCTCACTGTCGAAGTTCTCACCTTCGAGCAGACCGGCGTCGACGCACTGCGCGATTGTCAGCGGAGCCAGCGCCGCGGCGACGTCGCCCGCCGGGCAGTCATCGGCGACAAGGAACAGTCTGATGAGAACGCCCAGGTCCCCGAGTTCTCGGGTGGCGCGGCGCACGGGCACCGGCTCACTTCGACCGAGAGCAGCGTGAACTTCGGGACCCAACGCCTCGAGCATGGTTCCGGTGTCGAATCGATTGCGAAGCAGAGCCTCACGCAGCGCAGGGGTGATGGACAGGAGCGTTTCGCTTCTCACCCTGTCATTCTCGCAGGCGGAACTTGTCAGCCTTCGATGGTGTGGTGCGTCGCGGATTCGATCTCGCCTGCGGTCTTCTTTCGTCCGTCGTATCGACTCGGTTCGTCCTTGGTGCGCGGTGGTCGGTCGTTGGCGATCAGGACGGCGATCCAGGGAAGCGGAATGGATGCACCGATGATGAGCATCGAGATCCAGGCGTTGGCCCAGATGCCGTACGCGATCGCCGCGAGGATCAACGCCGGGAACCGGAAGGACATGATGATCATGTACTTGCGCACTCGGGCTTTGTGCTGTTCTTCGACGGACTGCTGCGCTTCGGTGATCAGTACGGGATTGTCGGGAGTCCCGGCCTCGTCGGACCTGCCGAACGCGCCATTTCGTGCCATGACTCCACTGTTCCACTCTCGGCCGACAATTGCACACGACCCGTGGGTCGCACCGCTGTGACGGAGACGGCATTATTGGAGGGGTGAGCACTCAAACCAAGGAACGTCCCGACGTCTCCACCGACGAAACGACCGACGACGACACCCCGAAGTTCTTCCACTACGTGAAGAAGAACAAGATCGCCGAGAGCGCCGTCATGGGAACCCATGTCGTCGCGCTGTGCGGTGAGGTGTTTCCCGTGACGAAGTCCGCCAAGCCGGGATCACCGGTGTGCCCGGACTGCAAGAAGATTTACGAAGGACTCCGTAAGGGCGACTGACCTCGGGTCAGGCGAGCGGGAGTACTTCCGGAGCTCTGCGGATCGACAGCCTCGACGCAGTCGGCCGCCGGGCTCTTCGCGTCTGCGTGCGGTTCATCGCAGGGATCTTGGTCGACGCACGAGTTCTGGCGCGACTCCGATTGTCTGCTCTCGGTTTGTCTGCTGCGGGGCCGCCCGTACGAGGGGACCGTGGCCGGGTCCGCTTTGTCGCCCGAGATGCGGATAGGGCTGGTGGCCAGGTGCCAGGTCAGATTGGTGACCGGACCGGTCTTTTCGTCGGTGTTCTGAGCCGCAAGCCACTCTCGCATCTGCTCCATCCGAGTGGCACGAGCGGGCCAGAACTCCTGAACCGTCGCGTTGAACTCGGCGCCGAGCACGACGGCAAAACCGAGGAAGAACGTGAAGAGCAGAAACGCGATCGGCGTTGCCAACGCGCCGTACGTGTAGCCGGTGCTGGTGACGAATCCCAGGTACCAACGCAATCCGGTGCTGGCGGCCATGAAGAACACACCAGCGACCAGGGCGCCCGCGAGCAGCCGATGCCACGGCAGCGACTTCGGCAGAGCGACCTTGTAGAGCGTCGTGAGGCCGATGATCACCAGCAGACCGACAGCAGGGTAGTAGAACGTGTCGACCAGATTCGATCCGACCACGTACCAGGAGGCCGGCAGTGCTCGCCCGACGAGCGTCGGCCCCAGAGCTACCAGTGGCAGGATGAACACCGCCATCACCAGGAACATCACGTAGAGAAGCAGGGCGAAGATGCGCTGCCAGATGGGATTGCGCGCATCCTGCTGACCGTGTGCTTCCACGATCGAGTCGACGAACGTACTGATCGCCGATGATCCCGCCCACAGGGAGAGCAGGAAGCCCACCGAGATGATCTCCGGTCGTCCGCGTTGAAGGACGTCCGTCACCGTCGGGCGGATGATCTGGTCGACGACGCTTTCGCTGAAGATCGTTCCGCTGAACGTGACGATCTTGGATTCGATGATCTCGACGGTGTTGGGTCCGAACCACCCACCGATGTAGCCGATCATTCCCAGAAGGCCGAGCAGCAGGGGAGCAAGCGACAGCGTTTGCCAGAACGCGGCCGTAGCCGCCTTTCCGAAGATGGAATCGTCCCAGGCCTTGCTCAGGGTTCGACCGATCAACTGCCCGGTGCGGCGTAGCGGATGCCATCTGCGGTGGTGCAGATCACTTCCGCTCGACTTCTCGCCTCGCGCTTCACTCATGATGTCTCCAGCATCCCTGACGACACACCCGGTTGCCCAACCATGGCGCCGACGTGTCGCACATTTCTGAGACAATTCGCGTGCAGGTCGGCAGGACGCGAGAGAAGCGAAACCTCGCCGGCC
Organism: Rhodococcus sp. MH15; assembly: GCF_019266045.1. NCBI lineage: Bacteria > Bacillati > Actinomycetota > Actinomycetes > Mycobacteriales > Nocardiaceae > Rhodococcus > Rhodococcus sp. MH15. Next base: position 484,059 of record NZ_LPNP01000061.1, on the reverse strand, counting down.
GGAGTGAGAACGGCCATGAGTACGCGCTTCGAGTGCGGCTTTCGTCGGTGGCGGCGGCTAGGCTCGTCGCCGGACATTGATGAAAATTCGAGGAGCGCGAGACAACAGTGCGATTCCAGTGGAGGCGCGGCCTATGACGTCTGAGACCGTGGCAGCCGAGTTCGGCAATTCGCCCGAACCCGCCGGAGCTCAATCCGCGGGAACCCAACCTGGCGCCCCTACCGGTTCCCTTCGTGCATGGCAGCGCCGTGCACTGACCAAATACCTTTCCAGCAGTCCGCGTGACTTTCTGGCGGTCGCAACGCCGGGAGCAGGTAAGACCACCTTCGCTCTGCGGGTAGCTTCGGAATTGCTCCGTGACCGGACGGTCGACCAGATAACCGTCGTGGCGCCGACCGAGCACCTCAAACACCAGTGGGCGGAGTCCGCACAGCGCTCCGGCCTCGCATTGGACTCGCGGTTCTCCAACTCGACCGGCCAGACCTCGAGTGACTATCACGGCGTCGTGCTGACCTACGCCCAGGTTGCCTCGCACCCGTCGAAGCATCGTGTGCGGACCGAGGGCCGCAAGACGCTGGTCATCCTCGACGAGATCCACCACGGCGGCGACGCCAAGAGCTGGGGCGACGCCATTCGTGAAGCTTTCGGCGACGCGACCAGGCGTCTCGCACTGACCGGAACCCCGTTCCGCAGTGACGACAGTGCCATTCCTTTTGTCGAGTACGAGCCGGACAAGGAAGGTCTGCTCCGCTCGAAAGCCGACCACTCCTACGGATATTCGGATGCCCTCAAGGACGGCGTGGTTCGCCCCGTCGTGTTTCTCGCCTACTCGGGCGAGGCACGGTGGCGAAACAACGCCGGCGAGGAATTCACCGCTCGACTCGGCGAGCCGCTGAGCGCCGAGCAGACGACTCGGGCCTGGCGAACTGCCTTGGACCCTGCCGGCGACTGGATTCCTGCCGTGCTGCAAGCAGCAGACACCCGTTTGGCGCAGCTGCGCAGTACCGGTATGCCCGATGCCGGCGGACTTGTCATCGCGACGGACCAGACAGTGGCCCGCGAGTACGCGAAGGCCCTGACAGCGATCACCGGCGAACAGCCGGCTGTCGTGCTGTCCGATGACCCCACCGCGTCCAAGCGAATCGCCGAATTCGGTGCGAGCGACCAGAAATGGATGGTCGCGGTCCGCATGGTGTCCGAGGGTGTCGACGTTCCCCGTCTGGCGGTCGGTGTGTACGCGACCAGCGCGTCGACTCCGCTGTACTTCGCTCAGGCGATCGGGCGCTTCGTGCGCTCGCGTCGTAAGGGCGAAACTGCCAGCGTCTTCCTGCCGTCGGTGCCGGTGCTTCTCGACCTTGCCGCACAGCTCGAGGCCCAGCGTGATCACGTACTCGGCAAGCCGCATCGTGAGAAGGACGGCCTCGAAGACGACCTGCTCGCCGATGCGAACAAGCAGAAGGACGAGCTGGGCGAGGAGGAGAAGGCGTTCACGTCCCTGGGCGCCGATGCCGAACTCGACCAGGTGATCTACGACGGATCGTCCTTCGGTACCGCGACATTCGCCGGAAGTGACGAGGAAGCCGACTACCTCGGTCTGCCAGGTCTACTCGACGCCGATCAGATGCGGGCGTTGCTGCGTCAACGCCAGCAGACACAGGTCGAGGCCAACTCGGCCAAGGCTGCCGCCCCGCAACCCACGGCGGCAGTGGTATCCGATCGAGCGGCCACGGCAGATCAGCTCGGTGCGCTCCGCAAGGAGCTGAACGGGTTGGTGGCGATGAACGTCCACCGCACCGGTAAGCCGCACGGCATCATTCACGCAGAACTGCGCCGGGTGTGCGGCGGTCCGCCGACGGCCATCGCTACTGTCGATCAGCTGACCGAACGCATCGCGATTCTCCGCAGCTGGTAGCAGCCGATACCGGTCCCGCACGCTTCGCGTGCTTGCGACCCCGGAACGGCAGAACGGGCGATCACAGTGACTGTGATCGCCCGTTCTGGCGTTCATGGCGCGCCTCGTGAAGAGGCCACCCCCGGCTGACAGGTCAGATTGCGGGTTCGCTTTCGGAGACGACGGCATTCATCTCGCGAAGTCGATCCGCGTGTTCGGTTGCGTGGTGTCCGCAGAAGAGAAGCTCGCCGCCGGTGGGAAGCACGGCGCGTACGCGTGCTCCGGCACCGCACCGGTCGCACCGGTCGGCAGCGGTCAACTGTGGGCTGGTCAGTGTTCCGGGCATGACTCCTCCGTACTGGCTTTGCGGCATTCGGGCCGCGTGCCTGGGGCCTGGTCCGCCGCGTCGGAATGGCGCGGTAGATCCACTCTTACAGACGTTTGGGGTTTACGGGTTGTTCCCGAAGGCGTTTCTTAGTGTTGTGTCTCACTGGAAATGCGCTGGGCAGGCATTCTCGGGTGAAGATTGTTCGCTGACAGCTGATTCGGGTCGCCGACCTCAGCCCGATATTCTGGGCGGATGAACCCGGGACGCGAACCACTTGTCGACGAGAGCGTCGAGTTGCTCCACATGTGCACGCGCGAGGAGTGGGCGCGGGCACAACAGCTCGGTGAACGTATCCCCGACGGATTCGAGGCGGAGGGATTTGTCCACATGTCGACTCCGGCGCAAGTTCATCTCCCGGCCAATCGGATCTTTGCCGGCCGTGACGACATAGTCCTTCTGGCTATCGATCCGGCCTTGCTCGTCGGTCAGGTCAAGTACGAACCGGGTGTCCCCTCGGACCCGGAATCGATGCGATTCCCGCATCTGTACGCCCCGATTCCCGTCGCAGCCGTCACCGCTGTCGTCGAGTATTTTCCGGGCGAGAACGGCGTGTTTTCGCCGGTTCGGTAGGTCGCCGGTTGGCCGGTCGTGAACTGTGCCCCGCGGATTACGGCCCTCCCGCGATGCAGGTCACCGATCGGCGCTACCGTTGGTATATGAACGTAGAAGTCACCCCACTACCGGGGATCGGGACGCGCAAGGATTTTGTTCTGTCTTCCGGTCGTCGCGTGGGTGTCGTCACCCATCGGGACGGTCATACCGACCTCATCGTTTCCAAGGCAGACGACCCTGACGCGTGTGCTGCCTCGCTGCCTCTGACCACCGAGGAAGCGGCAGCGCTCAGCAATCTCCTGGGGGCCCCCCAGCTCGTTGCTCAGCTCGAGGAAGAGCACCGTGACCTTCCGGGCATTCGAACCAAACAGCTCTACATCAAGGACGGTTCTCGCTACGACGGACAGACCCTCGGGGACACCGGCATGCGCACGCGTACCGGAGTGTCCATCGTCGCCGTCATGCGGGCAGGACAGGTGAGCCCGTCTCCGAACCCCGACTTCACGTTCACCGGGGGAGACCTTCTCGTGGCAGTCGGAACGCCGGACGGTTTGGCTGCAGCGGCAAAAATCTTGGCCAACGGCTGACTGGCGCGTGGACACAACCACCCTCGCACTGATCGAACTCGGCGCGGTCTTCTTCGCGCTCGGACTGCTCGGACGGCTCGCTGCTCGCGTCGGCATGTCGCCGATCCCGTTCTACCTGATCGGCGGCCTGTGCTTCGGACAGGGCGGTTTCATCCAGCTCGGCGACATCGGCGAGTTCTCCCATCTGGCAAGTGAGATCGGGATCGTCCTGCTCTTGCTGCTCTTGGGGCTCGAATACACTGCGGCCGAGCTCGTCACCGGTCTCAAACGCTCGCGGGTAGCCGGCATCGTCGACATCGTCCTCAACGCCACCCCTGGCGCGGTTGTCGGCTTGATGCTCGGCTGGGGCGTCGTGGGGGCGACGGTCATGGCCGGCGTCACCTACATCTCGTCTTCGGGAATCATCGCCAAGGTGCTCAGCGACCTGGGGCGCCTCGGTAACCGCGAGACACCGGTCGTGCTGTCGATTCTGGTGTTCGAAGACCTGGCGATGGCGCTGTACCTGCCGATTCTGACCGCGATGCTCGCGGGCGTGAGCTTCATGGGCGGGCTCGAAGCGGTCGGGATCTCGTTGTTGGTCATCACCGTGGTTCTTGTCGTGGCCCTCCGATACGGACGGTACGTCTCCGCCCTCCTCGACAGTCCCGATAGTGAGACGCTCCTGCTCAAGCTGCTCGGTGCCGCACTGTTGGTCGCCGGCATCAGTTCGGCGATGCAGGTGTCGGCGGCTGTGGGCGCATTCCTCCTCGGAATCGCGATCTCGGGGTCGACGGCGCACAATGCCAGTCGCGTGCTCGAGCCCCTTCGAGATCTGTTCGCCGCAATGTTCTTCGTGGTCTTCGGTCTCAACACCGATCCCAGTTCCATTCCGCCAGTCCTCGGATGGGCCGCGATCCTGGCAGTGGTCACGGCGATCACGAAGCTGGTAACCGGCGCTTGGGCGGCCAGACGTCAGGGTGTCGCGCGAATGGGTCAGGCGCGCGCCGGTGCCGCTCTGATCGCCCGCGGTGAGTTCTCCATCATCATCGCAGGCCTCGCGGTGTCCGCAGGCGCCGTCGACGCCGAACTTGCCGCATTGGCAACTGCTTACGTGCTCCTGATGGCGGTCATCGGCCCGGTGGCGGCAAGAGTTATCGAACCGGTCGCCTCGTTGTACATCAAGGTTCGTACGAAGTCCTGATTGCGGTCCTATTCTGTCCGGATGTCGAACAGAATCGCCCGTCCCGCCGCGACCGCTCTGTGTGCGCTGATCATCTCGTGTGCACCGGTCCCGGCGCTCGCCGGTGGAATTCCCGCTCTCGACCACGCCGGACCCACAGCTGCGCAGGTTGCCACGGATCGATCGCTACACCTCGAGGGTGCGTCGAACGCGCGTGACATCGGTGGCTACGTCGCCGCGGACGGGCAGACCGTTCGGTGGGGGAAGGTATTTCGCTCGAATGCCCTCGACAAGCTGACACCGTCGGATCTCGCGTCGTTGAGCGAACGCGGAGTGGAATCGGTCGACGACTTCCGTACGGTCGTCGAACGAACGCTCTCGCAGGATCGCCTTCCGAACGGGGCGCGAAGCAACTGGTTCGACGTCATCGGAACCAACCCCGCCAACCTCCCGGCGCTGGTGGACATGCCGACGATGTACGCGTTGATGGTGACCGATCCGGGGGCGAGCCGCGCATTCCACGACGCGCTGGTGAACGTCGCGAACACCGACGGTGCAGTCCTCTACCACTGCTCGGCGGGCAAGGACCGTACCGGTTGGATGACCGCAGTTCTCCTGACCGTCCTCGGCGTGAGTCGCACCGACGTGAACGCCGATTACATGCTCAGCAATCAGTACCTCACCGGACCCAGCACGGGGAGCGCGTTCATCGACGGCGTCGAACAGTCTTGGCTGGACACGTCTTTCGCCACGGTGGATCGGGTGTACGGCAACTTCGACAACTACGTCCGGGACGGCCTTCAGTTGAGCGAGGACGATGTCGCACAACTCCGGGACACACTCTTGGTCTGAGGCGGCAAACGCACAAGAGCCGCTCTCCGGCGATCCGGAGAGCGGCTCTTGTGTGCATAGCTGGTGTGACTAGTCGAGGTAGTCGCGCAGAACCTGCGAACGCGACGGGTGGCGCAGCTTCGACATCGTCTTCGATTCGATCTGGCGGATACGCTCACGCGTGACGCCGTAGACCTGTCCGATTTCGTCTAAAGTCCTCGGCTGACCGTCGGTGAGACCGAAGCGGAGGCGAACCACGCCGGCTTCGCGCTCGGACAGCGTCTCGAGTACCGACTGCAGCTGATCCTGCAGCAAGGTGAACGAGACGGCATCGACTGCGACAACAGCTTCGGAGTCCTCGATGAAGTCACCGAGCTGGCTGTCGCCCTCGTCGCCGATGGTCTGGTCGAGAGAGATCGGCTCACGCGCGTACTGCTGGATTTCCAGCACCTTCTCCGGCGTGATGTCCATTTCCTTGGCGAGCTCTTCCGGCGTGGGCTCACGGCCCAGGTCCTGGAGCAGCTCACGCTGGATACGGCCGAGCTTGTTGATGACCTCGACCATGTGCACCGGGATACGGATGGTGCGAGCCTGGTCGGCCATTGCGCGGGTGATGGCCTGACGGATCCACCACGTGGCGTAGGTCGAGAACTTGTAACCCTTGGTGTAGTCGAACTTCTCGACTGCACGGATCAGACCGAGGTTGCCTTCCTGGATGAGGTCCAGGAACGCCATGCCGCGGCCCGTGTAGCGCTTGGCCAGCGAGACGACCAGGCGGAGGTTGGCCTCGAGGAGGTGGTTCTTGGCGCGGTTGCCGTCGCGGCAGATCCAGCTCATGTCGCGTCGCTGAGCCGCAGGCAACTTCTCGCCCTTGTCAGCGAGGTCCTGCATGATCTGCACGGCGTAGAGGCCGGCCTCGATGCGCTTGGCCAGTTCGACTTCCTCTTCGGCGTTGAGGAGTGCGACCTTGCCGATCTGCTTGAGGTAGGCGCGAACCGAGTCGGCGGACGCCGTCAGTTCGGCATCCTTGCGTGCCTGACGGAGAGCCTCGGACTCTTCCTCGTCCCAGACGAAGTCGCCGGAAGCCTTGTCCTTCTCGGACGGCTCTGCAGCGGTCTCTTCGTCTTCGCCGACTGCTACGACCTCGACGACATCGGACTCGACCTCGGCAAGGTCGCCGTCCGTGATGTCGATGTCTTCCAACTCGACATCGCCGTCTTCGGCGTCAGGATCGCCGGCCTTCTTGGGGCTGGCCTTCTTAGCTGCTGCCTTCTTGGCCGGAGCTTTCTTGGCCGGAGCCTTCTTTGCTGCTGCCTTCTTGGCGGGGGCCTTTTTCGCCGGAGCCTTCTTGGCTGCCGGAGCGGTGACGGTGGCCGCCTCCACGGCTGGAGATTGTGGCTCTGACTCTGATGGAGAATCAGCAGTCTGACGTGTATCGGTGGCTGCCACGTACGCCCTTTCGTGACGGTGTCGTGCGGCGTCACGCCAGAGTGGTGATCCGGCGGAGAGGTCAATGGTTGTTGGCCGGCGCGCAGCCGGACTTCACCATTGTAACGACTCTCAGGAAACTCTTACGTCACGGCGGGCCGTAACAGGTAGATTTTCCGCTTTTCACGTGCGGGTATTCTCATCCGGCGACGGAGGCCGGCCTGGTCAGTCCGACCGATGCGAGCGCAGCTCCGGCAATTCCGGCGGTGTTGAGAAGGGTGGCGGGGACGACCTTGGTGCGGTTGGTCAGATGCGGAATCCACTTCTCGTGCTTGCGGCTGATACCGCCTCCGGCGATGAAGAGATCTGGCCAGAGCAGGTTCTCGAAGGTGGTCAGAACTCGCGAGACCTCGACGGCCCACTCCTTGTAGCTCCAGTCCTTCTTCTCCTTCACCGACGACGCCGCCCGGTGCTCGGCTTCCTTGCCGTCGACCTCGAGGTGACCGAACTCGGTGTTGGGCAACAGAACTCCGTTGTGCAGCACGGCAGATCCGATTCCGGTGCCGAAGGTCAACAAGATCACGACGCCGGAGGTGTCTTTGCCCGCTCCGAACGAGTCCTCGGCGATTCCGGCAGCGTCGGCGTCGTTGAGGACGGTGACCTCGCGCCCGCCCAGCGCCTTGCCGAACAGAGCGGCCGCGTCGGTGTCGATCCAGGACTTGTCGATGTTCGCGGCGCTTCGCGCGACGCCGCCGGTCACGACAGCGGGCAAGGTGATGCCGACCGGACCGGTCCACTTGGCCTGCTCGACGATCTCGGCGACAGTGCCCGCGATCGCATCGGGTGTGGACGGCTGCGGGGTCAGGATCTTGATGCGGTCACCGATCATTTCCCCGGTGCTCAGGTCGATCGTGCCGCCCTTGACGCCGCTGCCGCCGACGTCGATCCCGAAACCTGTGGTTGTCATCGTCCTGCGCTCCTGAGTGTCGAATTCGAGGTCACGATCTACCGTTGCAAACACTAACCCGAACAAGGACCCGGGCGCGTCCTCTCGAACCGCCCACCTCGAGACGTTCGAGTGGTGCCCCTCGGTAGAGATGTGTTGCGATGGTCCGGTGCGCCCTTCAGAAAGAACGATGCCCGACTTTTCCGCCGATTCTCTGGACCCCGCACAGTTGCGGGAAGTAGCCGTAGCCGTCGCCGAACGCGCAGCCGAACACGTCCGCTTGCGTCGGCCCGAGGTATTCGGCCTGGTGGGTTCCGGTGCCGCCGAGGGTGGTTCGGTTGCGGCGAAGAGCACGCCCACCGATCCCGTCACGGTGGTCGATACCGAAACCGAACAAGTGATTCGCGACCTTCTGGCGCAATTGCGCCCTGCAGATTCGATCCTGGGTGAGGAAGGTGGCGGAGACACCGACGATTCCGCGGGAGTTCGATGGGTTGTCGATCCCATCGACGGCACGGTGAATTTTCTCTACGGAATCCCCGCGTTCGCCATCTCGGTGGCCGTACAGATCGACGGGTTCTCGGTAGCCGGGGCTGTCGTCGACGTGTCGTTGGAAACCACGTACGCCGCGCATCGGGGCGGCGGTGCAACCATGACCACGGCCGACGGCGTCGTCAGCGACCTGCAAGCCAATGAGGTGACCGAGCTGTCAATGGCGCTGTTGGCCACCGGCTTCGGTTACGGAGCGGATCGCCGGAAGGTGCAGGGCACGTTGATCGGGCAGATCCTGCCGCAGGTCCGCGACATCCGACGCATCGGTTCGGCTGCGTTGGATCTGTGCATGGTTGCCACCGGCCGGGTCGACGCTCACTTCGAACACGGACTGAGTCCGTGGGACTGGGCAGCCGGCTCCTTGATCGCTTCCGAAGCGGGCGCCGTGATCAACGTCCCGGCGCCCAATTCCACGTCGGCCGACGGCGATGTCGTTTACGCAGTCGCTCCGGCGATCGCCGAGCAGTTCGCGCACATGCTCGGAGCTACCGGCGCAGATCAGCCGATTCCGAGCTGAGGCTTGTCAGCAGCGCGCCGTGCGCGCTGCTTTGAGCAGTGCGATGTCCATGGGGGCGACTTCGGCGTTTGCGGGCTGCTCGGCCAGAGCATGCAAGATCGCGGTGGCGTCGGTGTTGGGGGTCAGGGCGCCCTTGTTGTACGTGCCGAGAGCCAGGTCGACGGTGTCGTCGCCGCGGCCGTCCTGGACCAGTTCGGCGCAGGGGGCGACCAGCCAGACGGAACTGGCGGCGGCGAGGCCGTTCGCTCCGAATCGGATCTGACCCTGGCACTCCATGTTCTGGTCGACGTAGACGGGGTCGTTTCCGACCTGGACGTCCGGCGCGCTGGAGAAGCCGAACTCGCTCAGCTGCGCTGCCACCTGGGCCGCCTGACCGTGTTCACCGTTGGCGTTGAACACACGAACCTTGGTGGCGGCGAGGGGAGCGGGATCCACGTCGAGCAGCTTCGAGCGGTCGACGACGGTTCCCAGCGGTAGTGGCGCCGCTGCCGAAGGATCGGACGAAGGTTGCGGCAGGTTGCAGGCGACGGTGTCACTGACTTCCGCCTCGGCGCTCAGGATGCGGACCCACAAGACACTGCCGATCAATGCGAGTACCGCGAACACGGCGATCACCGGCCACGCGCGCCGACGGCGGAACGGACGTCCCTGGTCATCGGTAGAGCTGCCTTCGGTGATCAGAGAAACCACGGTATCCCTCGACTTTCTTGACGAAACTTCTACTTCGCCATCGGGCCGAGCGGCGCCGGCATGACGTTCGGTGCCTACCTTAGAGGGCCTGTGTGACGAGACAGCCGAAGCGAGGCTCGACGCGTCGAGTCCTTGTCGATTGCGAAACGGCAGTTGGCCGATTACCGGCCTGTTTCTACCCGGATTCGGCCCGAAAACATCGTGGAAAGGTCACAGCTTGCTCTTGCCTTGGTGACAATTCGCAGTCATTTTTCGGAAATTTCCGATTCGGTTACTACTTTCGTGCTCACGTCGGCTACTGTCTGGCGGCCCAGGTCGTTCAACTGGGCATCGGCCGGACGCCGAAATGACAACCAAATGAGGCGCAGATCACGTTCTCGGAAGGAACTTCCGGGCACTAATTCCAGTCCTGCAGCGTTATGCAGCGACAGGGAATGATCTGGATGCCACGGCGGTTTCCATGCGCATCAAGGATCTACCGGATTCTCGGCGCACACGGGACCGGGATACACGAAGAGGATGGGGTAGACGAGATGGCAACTGACTACGACGCACCGAGGCGTACAGAGTCCGACGAGGTTTCGGAGGACTCGCTCGAGGAGCTGAAGGCGCGACGCAACGAAGCGCAGTCAGCCGTCGTCGACATCGACGAGACGGACACCGCGGAGTCCTTCGAGCTGCCGGGTGCCGACCTTTCCGGCGAGGAACTCTCGGTTCGAGTTGTTCCGAAGCAGGCAGACGAGTTCACGTGTTCGAGCTGCTTCCTGGTTCATCACCGCAGCCGCCTGGCCAGTGATGCCAACGGACAGCTCGTATGCATGGACTGCGCTGCCTGATCTCCCTTCCCGGTGGTCGACCCGTCAGCGCGAGGGTCGACCAAGGGTCGGGAAGTACTGCTTTGCTGTGACCGCGCTGGTCAGAGATCCAGCGCAGCCAGCAGATCAGCGGGACGACGTGTGCTCACCAACCAGTACGGCGTGGGATCCTCCGGGTCGTCGAGCACGATCAACACCATTGTCTTTACCCATGGGCGATGCTGGACGAACGCCGACGGATCGAGTTGGCGCCCCATCGCAGCACTCTTCGCGGACGCCGGCACTGCTGCCGCCCGTGAAATCAATTCGACCGGCAGGTGGGCTCTACCCACATGCAATTCCTTCACCCCTGCTGTCTCCACCACCTCGACGCGCATCCGGCTGAGCCAGAATGCCGCCCAGATCGGGATCGGGAGTAGTACGACGTACGCCAGGTACGAGAGAAGCCCCGGGCGGCCCATGTGGACCTCGGCCGCGAGGAGTCCGGCTACGGCCAGCCCGGCGATCCACCACCAGATCGGCACCCACAGGCGCTCGGAGTACAGCGTCGTGGACGGGGGCGTTGTGGTGGCGACGTCAGGTCGAGATGTTTCGGGCACCTGTCAAGGATAGTCCGTCGCTACGAGTAGTCTTGGCCCACGTGAGCGACCATCTCTCCATCGCCTTGAAGCGACTGGATCCAGACCTGCCCGTTCCACAGCGTGCGCATCCCGGAGATGCGGGTGTGGATCTGTGCTCCACCAGCGACGTCACCATCGAGCCCGGCCACCGAACACTGGTCGGAACGGGGATCGCGATCGCTTTGCCGGTGGGCACCGTCGGGTTGATCCATCCGCGTTCCGGACTCGCCGCCAAATCGGGACTGTCGATCGTGAATGCGCCCGGAACCGTGGACGCGGGATACCGGGGCGAACTCAAGGTCTGCTTGATCAATCTCGATCCGGCCACAGCCATCGACATCCGCCGCGGTGACCGAATCGCTCAGCTCGTGGTTCAACGAGTCGAACTTCCGGTTTTCGAGGAAGTCGAATCGCTGGACGACACGACCAGAGGAACCGGAGGCTACGGTTCCAGCGGCGGGCACGCGATACTCGATACCGATGCGCCTGGCGCGGTAGTCGGAGAGGGAGTCTGAATCATGTTCGGACGCAAGAAGAAGACAGACGTCGACGAGGAAACCACCAGCTTCTTCGGTGACGAGAACGACGAGTCGGTGGAGATCGACGAGGTCGAAGACGATCTCGAAGTCACCGGCGACGAGTTCGGTGACGAATCGGAAGGCCCTTACGACATCTCGGAGATCGATTCCGACGATCCGACGGCAGGCCGTGACGGTCAGCGTCTTGATCTCGGTTCCGTTCTGGTGCCGATGCCGACCGGCGGGCAGTTGCAGGTCGAGATGGCGCCCAACGGTTCGCCGCAGGCCGTGCACCTGGTCACCGAGCACGGCCGCATCACGGTTGCTGCCTACGCCGCCCCGAAATCGCCCGGTCAGTGGCGTGAGGTCGTTGCCGAGCTCGCGCAGTCGCTTCGCGACGACAATTCCGCGGTGAGCGTCGAGAACGGCCCGTGGGGCCGTGAACTGGCTGCTGTGACGGCCAACATGGACCTGCGGTTCATCGGCGTCGACGGTCCCCGGTGGATGGTGCGCTGCGTGGTCGCGGGTCCGAGTGGATCCACCGCCGCGAACGCTCCTCTGGTGGCAATCGCACGGGACATCTTGCGTGACACCGTCGTCAACCGAGGATCAGAGCCGCATCCGGTGCGGACACCGCTGCCCGTGGTGCTCCCGCAGGTGCTCGCCGAGCAGTTGGCGGCCGCACACGAGCAGCAGTTGGCGGCAGCGCAGCAGCAACAGGTCGCCGCCCAGCAGCAACAGCAGTCAGCACCGCCCGCTCCGCCGGCACCTCCAGCACGGCCGACCCCGCCGCCTCGTAGCGGCGAATCCGGTTCTGCCATGCAGCAATTGGGTCAGTAACAGAATTTTCTTCAGGCGCTCGCGGTGGTATCGGATTCGATCGCCGCGAGCGCTTTGATGCAGGTGGACCCGAGAACCGCGGGGTCGCGCCCGATCATGTCGAGCGTCGTCGTGGCGACTGCGCCGCGGGGGAGTGAAGCCGCCCAGGCCTGCGCCACTGACGCGGGATGAACCGGATCGTCCACCGCCGACGCAATGCCGACCGGAACGCCCACCGCCCGTAGCGCGCTCTCGCCGAGTGAGTGGTACGACGCCGCCTCGTCGAGCGCAGCCGGGAGATCGGGCCACTGAGAGCGCCAGGAGCGCTCGAGTTCGGCTCCGAGCCACGCCGGACTCGACGCGAGCATCGCAGCGATCACCGACTCCAAGCCTTCGGAGCGCAGTTGCCCGGCGGTGAACCGCGCGCTCGCTGCTGCGGGGGCGTCGTCGGCCGAGCCCGTCCAGGCCGGAAGCGCTGCCAACACACTCACCGTTCGATCGGGATTGTCGGCGGCCCACTGGAGTGCAACGGCCGCTCCGATCGAGACCCCTCCGACGATGATTCGGCCGTGCGTGTCCGCGGCTCTGTCCATCGCGTCCAGATAGCCGTCCACGACACGCCGAGGGTCCGGTTCAATTGCGATGATGCGCACACCCAGAGCCTCCAGCGGCGCCCGGAATGCGCGGTCCGCGAAGTGGGCGTCAGAGCCTGTACCTGGGAGAACGACGGCAACGGTCGCCGATTCAGAGTTCTGCATCTCTTGATCTTGCCCGGTGCCCCCGAGACGCGGACTGACCGGTGTGGTTACACGCTCGTAATGGGTCTACAGTGGCGATCACACAGCCCTTCACGTGACGCGAAACCCTTGCGTCACACATGTTCGCAGGAGCGCGCAATGGCACCCGCCGCCGCAGGATATTTTCGTCGACTGACCCAGCGTCTGACCGAGGACGTCGACCAGTTGGACGCCCAGGAGATGGCCGAGTCCAACAAGGCTTCCGGAGGTCAGAAGGCATGCGATTGTCGTCGCGGTGAAGAAGTCACGATGGTGGGCCGACTCCGCAGCGTCGACGCGTGTCCCAAGTCGGGAAATGCCAGTATCGAGGCCGAGTTCTTCGATGGCACCGAGGTGATCAATCTCGTCTGGATCGGGCGTCGCCGGATCCCGGGAATCGAGACCGGTAAGACCCTGCTGATCCGCGGTCGTGTGGGCGAGCGTGACGGTCGCAAGGCGATCTTCAACCCTTACTACGAACTGCGCGGCGAATAGGCGCGTTTCCCGCATTTACCGTGCAACTCGGTGACTGTGGCACCCTCGACAGGTGACTGAAACACAACAGCGATCGGTAATCGACCAACTCGGCGGGCTGAGTGGTCTGATCTATTCGTCTTTGCCGATTCTGATTTTTGTCCCGGTCAACAGCATCTGGAATCTCACCGCGGCAATCTGGGCCGCATTGGGCGTCGCTGTCGCTATCGCGGCCTGGCGCCTCTTCCGCAAGGATTCCCTCCAACCCGCTATTTCCGGTTTTCTCGGAGTCGGAGTTTCCGCATTCATCGCCTACCGCACCGGCGACGCCAAAGGATATTTCCTCTTCGGTATCTACACGAGCCTCGCCTACGGTGCGGTCTTCCTGATTTCGATCCTCGTACGCTGGCCCCTCGTCGGAATCATCTGGGGCTATCTCAACGGGCACGGCAATCTCTGGCGCAAGCACAGCTCCGCCGTCCGGCTCTACGACGTCGCGACGGCAGCGTGGGCGTTGGTCTTCGGTGCGCGGTATCTCGTTCAGTCACAGCTCTACGACACCGACCACACCGGATGGCTCGCAGTCGCGCGTATCGGCATGGGTTGGCCGTTGACCGGTTTGGTGCTGCTCGTGACGGTCTGGGCTGTGCGTAAGGCCGATCGCATCGTCGAGCCTGAACCGGTTGTGGAGCCCGAAAGCAGCGAGCCCACCGCCACGGACGCAGGGTCCGAAGAGGTGGGCTCGGTGAATCTGACGAAGCCGCGCGAAGACCGAGATCTCAGCTGATCAGGTCCTGGTACTCGGGGTGCTTGTCGAGGAACTTCACGACGTACGGGCACACCGGATGAACCTTGAGGCCGCGTGCTCGTAGGTCGTCCAGAGCCTGGCGGACGAGAATCCCGGCCAATCCGAAACCTTCGAAGGCGGGGTAGATCTCGGTGTGGTTGAACGAGACGACGTCACCGGAGGTGGTGTAGTCCTCGATCCCGGCGAGGTCGCCGTCGGCATGGATCTCGTACCGGCTCTGGGCCGGATTGTCGGTGACTACGGTGTTTTCGGGCGCTTGTGCCATGTGATTCCCTTTCGTCGTCAGTGTGTTCGTCGGTCAATTCTCCAGGCGGAGTGCAACGCGCAACTGATCCTCGGCGTCGACGGCCGCAACGAAGAGCAGTTCGTCCCCGCCTTCGATGGGATCGTCCATCTGCGGGACGATCACGCGTCCGCCACGCAGGATGGTGACCAGTGCGCAGTCTCGCGGAAGTTCGAGTTTCTTGACGGCTTTTCCGGCAAGAGGTGTGTTGTCGGGCAACGTGATCTCGACGAGGTTGGCCTGTCCCTGCCGCAATGTCATCAGTTTGACCAGGTCACCGACCGAGACGGCCTCTTCGACGAGCGAAGCGAGCATCCGCGGTGTCGAGACGGCGACGTCCACGCCCCAGGACTCGTCGAAGAGCCACTCGTTGCGGGGATCGTTGACGCGGGCGACAACTCGGCGAACACCGAACTCGGTTTTCGCGAGCAGACTGAGGACCAGGTTTGCCTTGTCGTCTCCGGTCGCGGCAATCACGACCTCGTACGACTCCATCGACGCGTCCTCGAGTCTGCTGAGTTCGCAGGCGTCCGCGTGCACCCACTTCGCCTCGGGCACCGACTCCGGTTCGATGTGATCGAGTTTGCGTTCGATCAGCATGACGTCATGTGAGCTTCGAATCAGCTCTCGCGCAATGGAACGGCCTACGGCGCCGGCTCCGGCGATGGCGACCTTCATCGAGAACTTCCAATCACGTTGTAGTGCAACACAGTCGCAGTCTTGTTGTGGGGGGCGGCGTACGGATCAGTCATCTGCGGCCTCCCTCAGTCGTCGCTCGGCGGCGGGTTGCCGGCCAGTGCGACAGCTTCGGCGACGGTTCCCGACACGGCGGCGATGTAGACCTGATCGTCGGCCTGGATGACAGTCTTGCGGTCGGGGAGAATGCCGGTCCCGAAGCGGATGATGAAGGCGACTCTCGAACTGGTCGCGCCCTCGAGGAGCGCGATCGGCTTGCCCGCCCAATCCTCGTGCAGGGCAAGTTCGGTGATGGCGACAGTGCCCGAAGGATCGCGCCACTTCGCAGTCTGACTTTCCTTGGTCAACGTGTGCAGGAAACGATCCGTCGACCACGGCACGGTGGCGACCGTGGGAATGCCGAGTCGCTCGTAAACGGCGGCACGCTTGGCGTCGTAAATACGTGCGACGACGCGTTCGACGCCGAAAGTCTCGCGTGCGACTCGCGCTGCGATGATGTTGGAATTGTCTCCCGAGGACACCGCGGCAAAGGCGTCGGCCCGCTCGATTCCCGCCCGGACCAGCACGTCACGGTCGAACCCCATTCCCAGAACCTTGGTTCCCGGGAAGTCGAGATCGAGACGCAGAAACGCACTCTGATCGCGGTCGATGACGGCGACCTCATGTCCGATCCTGGTCAGAGACGCGGCGAGGGAAGAACCCACTCGACCGCACCCCATGATGACGACATACACGCCCTACTCCGTTCATGGACCCTCATGGCGCGATTGCACGCCGAATCGAACGGTACAGCCCCTCACGGGAAGAGCAAGTACAACGGTCGCTCGCGTGCCGGTTGTCACGACAAAAGGTGAAGTTGGGGCTCTGATGACTCCGAATCGGGCGAGACGGCTTACGCTTTGCACGTGTCTAAGCTCTCGACCGCTACCAAGCGGCTCCTGCTCGGTCGGCCGTTCCGAAGCGACAAACTCGGGCACACGCTGCTACCCAAGCGAATTGCACTACCGGTCTTCGCGTCCGACGCGATGTCGTCCGTCGCGTATGCCCCCGAAGAAATCTTCCTGGTTCTCTCCGTCGCGGGTATTTCCGCGTATGCGTACACACCCTGGATCGGATTGTCCGTCGCCATCGTCATGGCTGTGGTGGTGGCGAGCTACCGCCAGAACGTCCACGCATACCCCTCCGGTGGCGGCGACTACGAGGTCGCGACGGTCAACCTCGGCCCGACCGCCGGTCTGACCGTCGGTAGTGCGCTGATGGTCGACTACGTGCTGACGGTCGCCGTGTCGATCTCGTCGGCGGCGTCGAACATCGGCTCGGCTCTGCCGTTCGTCGCGCAGCACAAGGTGTTGTTCGCGGTTGCGGCGATCGTGTTGCTGACCGCGGTCAACCTTCGCGGTATCCGTGAATCGGGGACCGCGTTCGCAATTCCGACCTACGCATTCATCGTCGGCATGTTCCTGATGCTCGGGTGGGGATTCTTCCGGATCTACGTCCTCGGTGAGGATGTGCACGCGGAATCGTCGTCGTTCACGCTCAACGCCGAGGATTCGCATCTGTACGGAATTGCCTTCGCGTTCCTGATCGCCCGCGCATTCTCCTCGGGCTGTGCCGCACTGACCGGCGTCGAGGCCATCAGCAACGGCGTACCGGCGTTCCAGAAGCCGAAGTCGCGCAACGCTGCCACGACCTTGCTGCTGCTCGGGTCGATCGCCATCGTCCTGCTGATGGGCATCATCATCCTGGCTCAGAAGATCGGCATCGTCTACGCACACAATCCGCAGGAACAGCTGGTCGGAGCGCCGGAGGGCTACCATCAGAAGACCTTGATCGCGCAGATCGCCGAAGCCGTGTTCAGTGGTTTCCCGATCGGTTTCTTCTTCATGGCGATCGTCACGGCACTGATCCTGGTTCTGGCCGCGAACACCGCGTTCAACGGATTTCCGGTACTCGGATCGATCCTGGCGCAGGATCGGTACCTACCGCGTCAGCTGCACACGCGCGGCGACCGACTGGCATTCAGCAACGGAATCCTCTTCCTCTCCGGTGCTGCCATCGCATTCGTCGTGGTGTTCGGCGCCGAGGTCACCAAGCTCATCCAGTTGTACATCGTCGGCGTCTTCGTCTCGTTCGTGCTCAGCCAGACGGGCATGATCAAGCACTGGACTCGGCATCTGAAGTCCGAGACCGACAAGGCGCAACGGGCCCGTATGCAGCGCTCGCGAGTGATCAATTCGATCGGTCTGGCAATGACCGCCACCGTCTTGATCATCGTTCTGATCACCAAGTTCGCTGCCGGCGCATGGATCGCCATCGTCGCGATGGTCGCGATCTTCATCGTGATGAAGATGATCCGCAAGCACTACGACAGCGTCGCAGCCGAGCTCGAGGAGCAGGAGTGGGACGGCGTACTGCCCAGCCGCACGCACTCGATCGTGCTCGTCTCGAAGTTGCACATGCCGACGATGCGAGCTCTCGCCTACGCGCGAGCCACGCGACCGGACACCCTCGAAGCCATCACGGTCAACGTCGACGAGCCGGACACCCGTGCACTCGTGCGTGAGTGGGAGAAGAGCGACGTGACGGTTCCGCTCAAGGTGATCGAGTCGCCGTACCGCGAAATCACCAAGCCGGTTCTCGATTACGTCAAGCGTGTACGACGCGATGCTCCGCGTGACGTCGTCACCGTCTTCATTCCCGAGTACGTCGTCGGACACTGGTGGGAGCAGATCCTGCACAATCAGAGCGCGCTTCGTCTGAAGAGTCGTCTGCTTTTCCAGCCCGGCGTGATGGTGACCAGCGTTCCGTGGCAGCTGAGTTCGTCGGCAAAGGCGAAGCCGCTCGACATCGAGAAGACCGCAGGTGCCACGCGTCGCGGTTACGACACCGGCGAGAAATGATCACCGGCGAAAAATGATCGGCAACATCGAAATGGCAGGCGTAGTTCGTTGAGTGAGAATTGGACCGGACAGACCTTCGAGGTCGATCTGGGCAACCCCGGTCACGGCGGGTTCGTCGTCGCCCGGCACGAGGGGCGGGTCGTGTTCGTCCGTCACGGTTTGCCGGGGGAGCGTGCGCTGGTCCGGGTGACCGAGGACAAGGGCGGATCGTTTTGCCGCGCCGACGCGATCACCGTTCTCGACGCTTCTCCGCATCGGATCGATCCGACATGCCCGATCTCCGGCCCGGGCGGGGCGGGCTGCTGCGACTACTCGCATGCGGATCTGAGCGTCCAACGTGAGATGAAGACCTCGGTCGTGCGGGAGCAGCTTCTGCGACTGGCTCGTGTCGAATCGGACGTCGAGGTAGAGGAACTGCCCGGAACCGGAGGCGGAACGGGTTGGCGCACGCGAGTCCGGTTGGCGGTGGACGGGCACGGTGTCGCCGGATACCACGCGTACCGCAGCAACCGGATCGTCACAGACCTGCGGTGCACCCAGATCGATCAGAGCGCGTACGACGGTCTCGGCGGTGCGCAGTGGGCGCCAGGTAGCGAGCTGCAGGTCGTTCTCGACGCTGCGGGCGAGCGGCACGTCGTGGAAATCGCGGCACCCGCGGTGTCCAAGACGGGACGGCGGACGCCCGGGCGACGCGGCGCGATGGCACGCCGAGCGGCAAGCGGCGGCCCGCGAAAGACCCGAGTTGCCATCGGATCGGACACAGTGACCGAGCGCGTCGGCAGTCGAGAATGGGCGCTGGCCGCGACCGGTTTCTGGCAGGCCCATCGCGGCGCTGCGGCCGCGTACTCACAGGTGGTCGGGGAGTGGGCCGGAGCCGCTACCGCGGACACGGCCTGGGATCTCTACGGCGGTGTCGGCGTGTTCGCAGCTGTGCTCGCCGAGCTTGTCGGGCCGTCCGGCGTGGTGGAGTCCGTCGAATCTTCGGCGCGTGCAGTCGCGGACGGGCAGGCAGCGCTGTCCGATCTCGGTCAGGTGCGCTTCCACAGCGCCCGCGTCGAGAACATCATCGCGGATCTGGAGCGTTCGCCTGCTGTCGTCGTGCTCGACCCGCCACGTGCGGGGGCCGGCCGTCCGGTCGTGGAAGCTCTCGCCTCAACGGGCGCTGAGCGGATAGTCCACATCGGGTGCGACCCGGCGTCGTTCGGTCGCGATATCGGCCTCTACCTGGAGCAGGGCTTCAGAATCGGTGGCCTCCGGGCGTTCGACGCGTTCCCCCAGACTCACCACATGGAGTGCATCGCGCTCCTCGAACGCTGAGACGTCCCGAAATCTTTCCCTGAAACGGTGTGACGCTTCTCGCGTTCACAACAGTTGCTTGCATTACGCAACTAATCGTATAGTTTCGTTCTGCAAGTAGTTTTCCGTTTTCAAGTCACGGCTCGTTCGGGCCACTCGAATTCAGGGGTAGGCAATGTCGGTACAGCCGGAGACGGCCCAAGCGCTCGTCGACACGATCTTCATGTTCGGCAGATCGCTGCGAGCCGCGGTCACCACCGGTGCAGACAGCCTGCTGCCGCCTGCGCTGGTCAGTGTGTTGTTCATGCTGGCGGCGCGTGGGGAGTGCCGACAGAACGAATTGGCCGTCGATCTGTGTGTCAGTCAGTCGTCGCTCAGCCGACAAATGTCGGATCTGGTCGACGCTGGGTATGTCGAGAGAAATCCCGATCCGGCTGACAAGCGGGCGTTCCGCATCCGAGTATCGGAAGAGGGACACGACGTTTTACGGAGAACCACGCAGCGGCGTGCGGCGCGTTTGCGCAACATGCTCGAAGACTGGAGCCAGGAAGAGGCCATGGCCGCAGTGACATCGCTGCAACGTCTCAACGAGACGTTCGGCGCATCGAATCGGCAGGCCTCACCGGCAGTTCCGCACACGGGCGTAGAAAGTATTGGGAGATAAGGCACATGGCAGCAACAGTAGGAGAAACCCGGGCAAGTACCGGAGGTGACGGATCGGCTCGCGAAGCGGGCGCGATGACTCACCGCGAAATTCTCGAAGCACTCACCGGACTCATCGCAGCGCTGTTCACCGCGCTGCTCAGTAGCACCATCGTTTCCACAGCGCTTCCCACGATCATCGGTGAACTGCACGGAACTCAGACGCAGTACGCCTGGATCATCACGACAGCGTTGCTCGCCACCGCGGCGTCGACGCCGATCTGGGGCAAGCTTGCCGACCTCTACAACAAGAAGGTCCTGGTCCAGACCGCGATCGTCATCTTCGTGATCGGCTCGGTCATCGCCGGCGCGGCGCACAACGTTCCGTTGCTGCTCGGTGCGCGTGTCATCCAGGGCATCGGTATGGGCGGTCTGACCGCTCTCGTCGTAGCCATCATCGGCACGATCATCCCGCCGCGAGATCGCGGTCGCTACTCCGGATACATGGGTGCGGCCATGGCCGTCTCGATGTCCGGTGGACCGATCCTCGGCGGCGTCCTCGTGGACACTGCCGGCTGGCGCTGGTGCTTCTACGTATGTGTTCCGCTGGCAGTCATCGCATTGTTCCTGCTTCAGCGCACACTGCACGTCGAGACCGTGAAGAAGGACAACGTCTCCATCGACTGGATGGGCGCCACCTTGCTCACCGCCGGTGTCAGCGTCCTGCTGATCTGGGTTTCGTTTGCCGGTCAGGACGACTACTACGCCTGGTTCTCGAAGGAGTCGGCCTTCTTCGTCATCGGTGGTCTGGCCCTGCTCGGCCTGACGATGTTCGTCGAATCCAAGGTCAAGGATCCGATCCTGCCGATCAAGATCATCACCGAGCGCACAACGGCTCTCGCGATCATCGCCTCGATCGCAGTTGGTGTCGGCCTCTTCGGCGCGACGACGTTCCTGACGCAGTACTTCCAGACCGCACGCGGATTCGATCCCACCGAAGCCGGATTGCTCACCATTCCGATGGTCGCAGGCATGCTCGTCGCCTCGGTCGGCTCGGGCCAGCTGATCACCAAGTTCGGTCAGTGGAAGCCCTTCATCGTCGCCGGCGCAGTTCTGCTGCTGGTCGGTTTCGGGCTGCTGTCGACGATCGACCACGCAACCAGCCTGTGGACAATCGGAATCTTCATCGCCATCGTGGGTCTCGGTACCGGCATGCTGATGCAGAACATCGTTCTCGCCGTGCAGAACACGGTCAGCGTCGAGAACATCGGCGCGGCCAGCAGTATCGTGGCGTTCTTCCGCACCTTCGGCGGCGCGATCGGCGTGTCGGTGCTCGGTTCGATTCTTGCGACCCGCGTCAAGACACTGACAGTCGATTCGGTCTCCACCTTGCCGCCCGAGCAGCAGGCAGTAGCTGGAAAGAGCCTCCAGGACGGCCTCGACCTGAGCAATATGCCTGACTTCGTCTCGCAGATCGTTCGGTTCGCCTACGGCGACGCAACAGGACGGATCTTCCTGGTCGCAGCCGTCGTCGCCGTGGTCACGCTCGTGTCGGTCATCTTCATCCCGAACCGTCCGTTGCGCACCACCATCGACATGGCAACCCCCGACGCCGAGCAGAAGTTCGAAGAAGAACGCGAAGAGAAGAACGAGGAGAAGAACCTCACTCGCTGATCCGCAAGCCCGGCTGGTCTACTGCCGGCCGCGTCTTCTGAATTACTGTTGTCACGCCATAGCCCATCGAACGCGGACCGAGATCGATTCTTCGATCTCTCCGCGTTCGACGGCTATCGGGGCCGAATCCGCTTTCATCGCCGCGACACGTCCGCGCATCGGCACGATCTGGTCGAAGTCCTCGAGCACCTCGAGGACTTCGACCAGATCTTTGTCTGCCAGGTCTGCGAACTGTCTGGCCTTCGATTCGGCTGCCGTCCAGGCCAATTCGCGTGCTCTTGTCGCCAGATCGCTGCGGTCGTCGAGATCGAACTCCAGTCCGTCGAGCCGAATCGCGTCGCCACCCACCGATACACATGCCGCGATGACGGCAGCGGGGGAGTTCGCCGCTTCCGGCTCCAGCTCTCGCAGTACGACTCGGAAAGTTGTCGATGCCGTGAATCCTGTTGTCTCCTGGCGGCCTCCGTCGCTCCAGTGAGTCTGCGGATGGACGCTCAGCCCGGCGGTGGTGAGGTCCGCTCCGCGCACACCGCGCGCGTGCAGGGTCTCGGTCAGGGCAGTGGACAGACGCGCGACGGCGTCGAACGCGTCGGAAACGGCCGTCTGTGTCACCGATACTCCGATCGTCAATCGCACGATGTCGGGAACAGCTGTTGCAGTGGCGGTTCCGGTCACCGTGACAGTGGACGGCTCCGAGGTGAAGGCGGTGGTGGGCACGTGTGGTTCCTATCCGATTCGTCCGGCGGATATGACACTCCGCAACATCAGGTCCAATTGCTCGTAGGCGCCCGCCGCCAGTCGTTCGAGAAGCGCAAGTTTCAACTCGGGTGCCTGCGCGGTCAGTTCTGCATATCGCTCCGGAGTCAGGACGGCCACGGTGACCGTGGAATCGGCGCGGATGTCGTTGAGGAACGGAGTGTCGAGGAACATCGTCATCTCGCCGAACGTCATTCCGGCGGAGAGCGTCGTGATGCGGTGCTCGACCCCGTGCGCGTCGGTGAACATGGTGCTGACCTGGCCGCTGAGAATCAGATAGAACCCCGAGGCCGCTTCGCCTCGGCGGGCGATCTTCTCGCCGCGGGCATAGGTTCGCGTCTCCAGTTCTGCGGAGAATCCCTCGATCTGCGCCGCGGACAGAGCATCGAGAACTGGGTGGTCCTCGATCGAGATCGTCGACGCCTGCCGATCGGCCTCACAATGCACCGCAAGCAGCGTGTCTTCGCACCACTGCATGGCGGAATCGAGATCGGCAAAAACCCGACCACTTCGTCTGGCGGGGTCGATGCTCGAACTTCGTTGTCCCAGCAGTCCTTGCGGATCGACGACGGCCACAGCACAAGCCTGCTCGGCCAGTTGAACCTGCAGCGCGGTGATCATGCGTACTGCGACGTCGCTGGCGTCGTCGACGCGGCGGACGTCGATGACGACAACTTCGAGGCCCTCGTCCACCGAGCCGATTTCGCGGACCGCCGATTCGGCACCGGTGAAGAGGAGATCGCCGTGCAGTTCGTAGACCCGGCTGCGCTTGCCGACGTCGTCGAGCACGGCTTGTTCGGTCGGGGTGCGTCGTACTCGCGACGGTGCTTCGATGACGCTGTATCTGGCCCGGATCGACGAGCGTGACGCCCGCGTCACGTGGAGGAAGTGCAGTTCGAGTTCCTTCGACAGTGCCCGGGCAGACGCAACTCCGCGAACACTGTTGCCGTGAACGTCGAGCCTGGGGGAGTACACGGCGATCCCGATCTGGCCCGGCAGAACCGCCAGCACTCCGCCGCCGACACCGCTCTTGGCCGGCAATCCGACCTCTACCAGCCACTTGCCGGCGCCGTCGTACATCCCGCAGGTTGCCATGACACTGAGGACCTGTTCGACGCCTGCGGGTGCCAGCGCACGCTCGTGGGTGAGCGGATTGACGCCGTTGTTCGCCATCGTCGCAGCCATCAGACTCAGATCACGGCAGGTCACGTCGATCGAACACTGACGGAAGTACAGGTCGACGGCCTCGTCGGGATTGCCGGTGATGACGTCGAAGGATCGCAGCATGTGGCCGATCGCACGGTTGCGGTGACCGGTGCGGGCCTCGGAGGTGTAGACGGCTTCGTTGAAGGTCAGCTCGCGGCCTGCGTATCGCGAGTACGCCGAGCGGATGCGCTCGAAGCGGGCCTCGGGATTCGGTCCGGCAACCAGTGATGCAGCGGTGATCGCCCCGGCATTGATCATGGGGTTTCGTGGCCGTTCGGTGAGCGGGTCGAGGCTGATTTCGTTGAACGGCTCGCCGGATGGTTCGACGTCGATTTTCGCGGCAACCGCCTCGCTTCCTCGATCGGCGAGAGCCAAGGCGTAGGTGAAGGGCTTCGAGATCGACTGAATGGTGAACGGGATTCGCGAGTCACCGATCTCGTAGACGTAACCGTCTACGGTGGCGATGCAGATTCCGAACGAATCGGGGGCGACCGCCGCGAGTTCGGGGATGTAGTCGGCCAACTCGCCTTCGTCGAGTGATCGGACTTCGTCGAACACTCGCGTTATCAGGTCGTCGACCACAGTTCCCATACGTCGACCTTAAGCTGACATGGCGGTCGTTTTGTGGAAGAAGAGTTGCCGAGTCGATCGCGACGGATCCCATTTGTCTGTGATTGCGATCACGAGCGATCCGCGGGATTTCGCTGTTACGCGAAGTCACACCGGAATCGGGCCGAGTCCGCGTGTCGGTTCGCCGGAACGCTCCGTAGACTGGCAGCACTGTCGCGAAGACAGCCGCGGCGCGCACCGGTGCAGCTGTGAAGCACGGAGGGAGCGATCTCGTTGGGTGTTCTTGCCCGCATTCAGGGTCCTGACGATCTACGTCAGTTGAGCCACGCCGAGATGACGGAGTTGGCCGACGAGATTCGTGAGTTCCTCGTGCTGAAGGTCGCTGCGACCGGTGGTCACCTCGGGCCCAACTTGGGCGTCGTGGAGTTGACCCTCGCACTGCACCGAATTTTCGACTCGCCGCAGGACGCGATCATCTTCGACACGGGCCATCAGGCCTACGTACACAAGATCCTCACCGGTCGTCAGGATCAGTTCGACACTCTGCGTAAGCAGGGCGGACTGTCCGGGTATCCGTGCCGCGCCGAGAGCGAACACGACTGGGTCGAGTCCTCTCACGCTTCCGCCGCGCTGTCCTATGCCGACGGCCTCGCGAAGGCCTTCGCGCTGACGGGTCAGAATCGCCACGTAGTTGCCGTCGTCGGTGACGGTGCGCTGACCGGCGGAATGTGTTGGGAAGCTCTCAACAACATCGCGGCAGGCAAGGACCGTTCGGTGGTGATCGTCGTCAACGACAACGGCCGCTCCTACGCACCGACCATCGGCGGACTCGCCGACCATCTTTCGGCACTGCGAACCGCACCGAGTTACGAGCGCGCCCTCGACAGTGGCCGACGCATGGTCAAGAGACTGCCCTGGGTGGGGCGCACCGCGTACTCCGTCCTGCACGGAATGAAGGCGGGTCTCAAAGACGCGGTCAGCCCTCAGGTCATGTTCACCGATCTCGGTATCAAATACCTCGGACCGGTGGACGGACACGACGAAGCCGCCATGGAATCGGCATTGCGCCGGGCGAAGGCCTACGGCGGACCGGTCATCGTGCATGCCGTCACTCGAAAGGGCAACGGTTACGCACACGCCGAGAACGACGTGGCCGACCAGATGCATGCCACCGGTGTCATCGATCCCGTCACCGGTCGCGGCACCAAGTCGTCCGCGCCGGACTGGACGTCGGTCTTCTCGGCCGCGTTGATCGAGCAGGCTTCGCGTCGTGAGGACATCGTCGCCATCACCGCGGCGATGGCCGGGCCCACCGGCCTCGCGGCCTTCGGTGAGAAGTTCCCCGATCGGATCTTCGACGTCGGTATCGCCGAGCAGCATGCGATGACCTCGGCCGCCGGTCTTGCACTTGGCGGACTTCACCCCGTCGTTGCTATCTACTCGACCTTCCTCAATCGGGCTTTCGACCAGTTGTTGATGGACGTCGCTCTGCTCAAGCAACCGGTGACAGTCGTGCTCGACCGCGCCGGGGTCACCGGAGTCGACGGCGCCAGCCACAACGGCGTCTGGGATCTTTCGCTGCTCGGAATCATCCCGGGGATCCGCGTCGCGGCACCGCGTGACGCCGACACGCTGCGGGAAGAACTGGACGAGGCGCTTCTCGTCGACGACGGCCCAACCGTCGTTCGTTTCCCGAAGGGCGCTGTACCCGAAGCGATTCCGGCCGTGAAGCGACTCGACGGAATGGTCGACGTTCTCAAGTCCAGCGAGGGTGAGCGCGGCGACGTGCTCCTCGTCGCGGTGGGCCCGTTTGCATCCCTGGCACTCGAGATTGCCGAGCGGCTCGACAAGCAGGGCATCTCGGTTGCCGTCGTCGATCCGCGGTGGGTTCTGCCGGTCGCGGATTCCCTGGTGAAGATGGCGGACAAGTACGCCCTCGTGGTCACCATCGAAGACGGTGGTCTGCACGGCGGCATCGGTTCGACGGTCTCGGCGGCGATGCGGGCAGCCGGAGTGCACACGTCGTGCCGCGACATGGGCGTTCCCCAGCAGTTCCTCGATCACGCCAGCCGCGAGGCCATCCACAAGGAACTCGGACTCACGGCTCAGGACCTCTCCCGCAAGATCACCGGCTGGGTGGCGGGCATGGGCAGCGTCGGTGTCCACGTCCAGGAAGACGCGTCCTCGGCGTCGGCTCAGGGCGAAGTCGCGCAAGGCTGACGGCTCGTCTCACGATAATCTCGAAAAGCGGTGGCCCTCGGATCAATCCGAGGGCCACCGCTTTTCGGTGTGACACCGTGAGATCTCGTTACTGGACGGATTCGAGTGTGCTGCCTCGCGTTTCCTTCACGAATCGCAGGACGACGAACAGCGACAACACTGCCATGACGGCGTAGCCGGCGTAGGTGTACGACAGATTCCAATCGGCCAGTGCCGGGAACGTCCAGGAGACCAGGAAGTTCGCGACCCAGTTGGTGGCGGTCGCAATTCCTACTGCTGCAGCACGCACGCGGTTGGGGAACATCTCGGAGATCAACACCCAGACCACCGGGCCCCAGGACAGAGCGAAGAAGAATACGAATGCGTTCGCACCGATAAGTGCGATAGTCGCGTTCGCTCCGGTCAGCGTGGCCACAGATTCGCCGATCTCGTTCTTGGTCACTGTTGCCGAATGGAAACAGAACGCCGCGGTGCCCAGTGAGATGGCCATACCGGCGGAACCGACCAACAACAGCGGCTTTCGACCGACCCGGTCGATGACGGCGATGGCGACAAATGTACCGACGATGTTGACCAAGGCGCTCACGACGCTGATCAGCAGGGATCGGTCGGCGCCGAATCCGACCGCCTGCCAGAGGGTGCTCGAGTAGTAGAAGATCACGTTGATACCGACGAACTGCTGCAATGCGGCGAGTGCAATACCGACCCACACCAGATGGGAGACCCCGAGCCGCTTCGAGAAGAGTTGGCGGACTGTGGTCTTGGCTTGCTTCTCCGTCAGAGATTCGCGGATCTCGTTCATGCGTTCGGTGACGGCGTCGTGATCTCCACCTTCGAGATCGGAGATGATCTTGCGAGCACGATCGTCCTTGCCCTGCGCCACGAGGAACCGTGGAGATTCGGGAATCGTGGTTGTCATGATCAGGTACAGGACTGCGGGAACCGCCTCGAGCATCAGCATCCACTGCCAGGCTTCGAGGCCTGCGATCTGATTGCGATCACCACCGGCCGCGGCCTGGAGGGCGTAATTGACCAACTGCGACACGGCGATTCCGAGAACGATCGCCAGTTGGTACATAGAGCCGAGACGTCCGCGAATCGCGGCGGGGGAGATCTCCGCGATGTAGGCCGGGGCGATGACTGACGCGAAACCCACTGCCAGGCCGCCGACCACGCGCCAGAACGTGAGGTCGTAGACGCTGAACGGAATTGCGGAGCCTACGGCGCCGATGATGAACAACACCGCGGCTATCTGCATGACGCGGATGCGGCCGAGTCGGTCGGCGAGTGTGCCTGCGATCCAGGCGCCGAGTGCTGCGCCGAGCAGAGTCAGTGAGACCGTGAGCCCGGTGCCCGAGGCGCCGATGTCGTACTTGTCTCGGATCGCACCGACCGCCCCGTTGATGACGGCGGTGTCGTATCCGAACAGAAAACCGCCGAGCGCGGCGGCGCCGGCGAAGAGCACTGCATGTCCGACGTCGGCGCGAGTAGCGCCTGATCCTCCGCCGGAGGCGGTTCCGCTGAATGCCATTCCTGCCCCCTCAAAGGCCCTACGGTCGACACCCCGATGCGCCGATCCATCCGCGAGCACTCTGCACGCTACGCCCACCGGGGCAGATTTGGCGGGGACTCACGCGCCGTTACCCAGCTGAGTCCATTCCCGCAGCGAATCAGCTTGACACAGTAATGTCGTATTGATTGCAGTTAGTATGCAAACAATATGGTAAGTGCAGGTGAGGGCGCTTTACTCGCCCGAGCGGCGCTCGGCTTTTGCTGCAATGTCTTCGAGATCCTTCGCCATGAATTTCCGGGTCACCCGCCTCTCCGGCGAGCCGTTCGATACGGATCACGCCGGAGAGGGTTGTCGGGAAAATCTCGTTTCTAGGCGGAGGCGCGCTTTGCGGCTTCGCTCAACGTCGGTGTGATCTGGCCGAGGACCCACGGCGTGCTCAGGACGTTGACGTTGCTCAGTCCGCCGATGACCCGGGTGTCGCTAAGGAATGCGGTGGATCCACGCTTGACCGCGCCGAGTCCACCGACTGCGGGTATGCCGGACGGATCACCGGAGCCGTCGGTGAAGCCGACGATCACATCGGCGTCGATGTCGGCGATGTTCTCGTAGGAGATCGTCTTGAAGAACGATCCACCTGCATTGTCCGCGGCTAGCTTCTCGACGCCCGGCGCGTTGACGAATCCGAGTTCGGTCAGCACCTGGACCCGCGGATCAGTGGGCAGATAGACGTTGATGTTGCTCGAATCGGTGTCGAAGTTGACCACTGCCAATGTCTTTCCGGCGAACTCCGGGTGGGCTGTGGCGGTATCGGCGAGAGTCGCGTCGAGGCCGTCGACGAGCTTGTCGGCCTCTTCGCTCTTGCCGACTGCCTTGCCGACGATGCGGGTCTGGTCCTGCCAGGATGTCTGCCAGGCCGCGCCGGGGTAGGCGGCCGTCGGTGCGATCTTGCTCAGTTGGTTGTAGACGGATTCCTCGAAGCCCTCGTACGGCGCGAGGATGACGTCGGGGGTCAACGACGCGATGGACTCGATCGGCGGTTCTCCGCTGGCCGGCATGTCGAAGAGCGTTGTCTTGTCCGCGTCGAAGTAGTCCTGCGCCCAGGGCATGACGCCGTTGTCGTCCGCGCCGTAGGTGTACTTGGGCTGTCCGACCGGAGTCAGATCGAGTGCGTACAGGATGTCCTGCGCGTTCCATCCGAGGGTGACGAGGCGCTCGGGCTTCGAGTCGATGGTCGTGGTGCCGAAGGTGTTCTCGATGCTGACGGGGAATCCGCCCGTACCTTGGGATGGCGTGGATGTGCCTGAATCCGAGGAGCACGAGACAAGTGCGGTGACCGCGATTGCGGCCGCACCGAGGGCAGTGAAGCCCCGAACAGAAGTTTTCATAAAGGGTAGCCTAACCTACTGAATTTCGGCAGCCAAACGAAACCGATTGTGCCGTTTATGCAGGTGGGAGTCGGATCTGGACCGCGTTTCTCAGTGCACCGTTTCAGTGGGCAATACTTTCCTCGTGCGATCACAGCAGAAGATTCTCGGCGCCGCCCTCGGACTGATCGAAGGTGGCGGATTCGAGGCTGTGAACATTGCCGCAGTTGCCACCGCGGCCGGTGTCTCGCGCCAGACGGTGTACTCGATTTTCGGCACACGTGAAGAGGTCGTCTCTCAGGCGATGGGCGGTCTCGCTGTCGAGGTCCTCGGGGAGATCACGGCACAGGTGGAGTCGGTCGATACGGTGTGTGACTACGTCGTCGAATTCATCGTTGCCGCGCGAACTGCCGTGCGTGCTCACCCGGTGCTCGCGACTCTGCTCCTCGCCGAGCGGGGAAACCCTGTCTTCGATCTCGAAATGATGAGTCGAGCAATACCTTTCGCTGGTCAGATGCTCACCCCTATGGTCGAACGTGGCCTCGCCACGGAGGCGGAGTTGGATGAGATAGTGGAAATCGCCGTGCGACTGGGGCTTTCGGTTGTTGCATTCGACAGTGACCTCGTACATTCCGACGACTCCTTGCGGGCCTTTCTCTCGAGGTGGCTCGGGCCCGCAATCCGGTCGACCTCGTAGTTCCTTGCCTGCTCCGCCAAAACCTTGACACTCGAGCGTCAGAGTGTCTAGTTTTGGCGTGCCCGGAATTCTCTGGCGACATTCTTCGAGGGAGCACCAGTCATGTCCGGAGTGAAACGTAGATCGTTCTTGGCCGGTACGGCCGCCGTGGGAGTCGCGATGATGGCGCCACGCACGGCCAGGGCTGCAACAGGGATTCCGCTGACACGTGAAGTGCACCGTGTCGTGGTTATCGGATCGGGGTTCGGCGGCGGGGTGACGGCACTTCGCCTGGCCGAGGCGGGGGTTCCGGTCACTTTGCTGGAGAGAGGGATTCGGTGGCAGACCGGGCCGAATGCCGAAACTTTCCCGCACCCCGCCAGCCCGGACAAGCGCATCCTCTGGCATCAGTCCAACCCGACTCTGTTCGGCAGGCCGGCGATCTTCGAGCCATACGCGGGTTTGTTGGAGACGGTGACCGGTGAGAACATGACCGCGATCTGCGCAGCCGGTGTGGGCGGCGGATCGCTTGTGTACCAAGGGATGACGCTGCAACCGGAAGAAGCGGTCTTCAACACGCACTTTCCGGAGGAGCTCGATTACGCACGAATGGGCCGCGTCCATTACCCGCGGGTGGCGCGGATGCTGCAAGTGGAAACTGCACCAGACGAACTGATTTCCAGCCCGAACTACGAGGCGGCACGTGTATTCGCGCGTAACGCAGCGCGTTCCGGTCTACCCGTGTCGAAGATTCCGATGCCGATCGACTGGAACTTCGCGTTGGCCGAATTGAGGGGTGAGATGAAGCCGTCTTACACCAACGGTGACGGCGCGCTCGGTGTCAACAACGGTGGCAAGCATTCGGTGGATGTCACCTACATTGCGGCTGCGGAAGCGACCGGATTGGTGAATGTGGAGACTCTGCACCAGGTCACCGATGTCGAGCGGGCCGCCGACGGACGGTGGCGCGTGTACGTGGACCGGACCGACATTTCCGGCAAGATTCTCGAGAACAAGATCTTGACGACGGATGCGCTCGTGATGGCTGCAGGCAGCATGAACACCACCAAACTCCTGGTCCGCGCCGCGGCAACGGGGCGGATCAGGGATCTACCGGACGAGCTCGGCGCAGGGTGGGGGACCAATGCCGATCGGATCTACATCTGGTCGGATCTCGCCGAGAACTTCGGTGCGACGCAGGGCGGGCCGGTCGTCTACGGCAGCCGGAACTGGGACGACCCGCATAATGCGTTCACCGTCATTCAGGCGTCGTTCCCGCCCGTTGCGTTCGACGCTCACAGCACGGTGATGGTCGGATTCGGTGTGAGCGGCGACCGAGGTCGGTTCGTGTACGACTCGGCGCGGGGTGAGGCGGTGCTCCGTTGGCCGAAGGACGGGGATTCGGCGATCCAGCAAGGCCACATCGGGCCGGCCGCCCAGCGGATCGCGGCAGGAGGACTGCTCACCGACACGAACGCGATACTGCCCTCCACGTGGCATCCCCTCGGCGGTGCCTGCATGAACTCGGTGTGCGATCTTGATGGGCGGGTTCTGGGCCAGCGGGGGTTGTACGTGCTCGACGGCGCTCTGCTGCCGGGAAACTCCGCTGCGTGCAATCCGTCGATGACCATCGCCGCCGTCGCGGAGCGTGCGCTCGAGAACATCGTGAAAGACGATGTGGGAACACTATTCTGAACCTGCGCAAACGCCACGGACGGCGTACCCGAAGGCACGCCGTCCGTGACGGGTCGATCGACTGACTCAGACGCTGGCAACACCAGGCGCGAGGAAGCGCTTGCCGTTGACAGCCTCGGAGGTACCGGTGCGGTCCAGGTACGGCGTGATGCCGCCGTTCCAGAATCCGAATCCTCCGCCGAGCAGCAGGCAGAGGTCGATGTCCTCGGCTGCCGCTACGACGCCCTCGTCGAGCATGATCTGAATTTCCTCGGCAAATGCACGACGTGTGCGCTCGAGGACCTCTTCCGAGGTGGACACCTTGTCACCCTGCGGCCACAGTGCGGCGACCTCGGGGTCGACGGCCTGACCGTTCTCGCCCCAGGTCCACACGCCGGGCTTGCGGGCCTCGACGAGTGCTTCGAGTCCGGGTGAGCTCTTGAACCGGTCCGGGTACGACTCCTGCAGGGTCTCCCCGGTGTGCAGTGCCACTGCGGGTCCGACTAGGGCCAGCAAGGTGAACGGCGACATGGGCATGCCGAGTTCGGCGATGGCATTGTCTGCGACGTCGAAGGGGGTGCCTTCGTCGACGGCGGACATGACCTCACCCAAGGTGCGGGTGACGAGGCGGTTGAAGACGAAGCCGGCCTTGTCGCCGCAGAGGACGGCGGACTTCTTCAGCGACTTCGCGGTGGCGAAAGCCGTTGCCAGAGTGGCATCATCGGTTTTGCTGCCCTTGATGATCTCGAGGAGGGGAAGAACGGCCACCGGGTTGAAGAAGTGGAAGCCGACCACACGCTCGGGATGTTCGAGGCCGGACGCCATCTCCGTGATGGAGAGCGAAGACGTGTTGGTGGCGAGGATGGTTTCGGGGGCGATGAACTGCTCGAGTTCCGCGAAGACCTTCTTCTTGACGTCCATGTTCTCGAAGACGGCTTCGATGACGAAGTCGGTCTTGGCGAACGCGGCCTTGTCGAGGGAGCCGGAGACGAGCGCCTTGAGGCGGTTCGCAGCGTCGGGGGACAGGCGTCCCTTGCCCTGGAGCTTCTCGATCTCGGTGTGGACGTAGCCGACACCCTTGTCGATGCGTTCCTGGTCGATGTCGGTCAGGATGACCGGCACCTTGAGCTGGCGGACGAAGAGCAGCGCGAGCTGGCTGGCCATGAGGCCGGCGCCGACGATGCCGACGCCGCTGACCTTACGAGCGAGCGAGCGGTCGGGTGCTCCGGCGGGACGCTTGGCGCGCTTGTTCACCAGATCGAAGGCGTACAGACCCGCGCGGAGTTCGTCCGTCAGGAGGAGGTCGGCAAGAGCCTCGTCCTCGGCCGCGAAGCCCTTGTCGAGCGAGGCGGCATCGGTGATGTCGGTGCTGCGAGCCAGTTCGAGCAACTCGACGGCCTTGACGGCGCCGGGAGCGTTGCCCTTGGTCTTGCCGTCGACGATCGCCTTCGCACGAGCGATCGCGTCGTCCCAGCCCTGGCCACGATCGATCTCGGGGCGAGCGGGGGTCACTGTGCCGGCGAGGACCTGCGACGCCCAGGCGAGGGACTGCTCGATGAAGTCGGCGGAATCGAGAACGACGTCGACGACGCCGAGTTCGAGTGCCTTCTTGGGGGAGAGCACCTTGTTCTGGTTCAGCGAGTTCTCGATAACCACGGTGACGGCGTTCGACGGGCCGACGAGGTTGGGGAGCAACTGCGTTCCGCCCCAACCGGGGACCAGACCGAGGAATGCTTCCGGAAGACCCAGTGCGCCCGCATTGGCGGCAACCGTGCGGTAGTGGCTGTGCAGTCCGACCTCGAGGCCGCCGCCCAGAGCGACACCGTTGATGAAGGCGAACGTGGGAACGGACGACTCACGCAGGCGTCGGAACACCTTGTGACCCAAGCGGCCCAGCTCGAGTCCCTGCTCACGAGAGGTGATCGCGGGAACACCCTTGAGATCCGCGCCGGCGGCGAAGATGAACGGCTTGCCGGTGACGGCGATGGCAACCGGGTTGGCGGCAAAGGCTTCGTCGAGGGCGGCGTCGAATGCTGCGAGTCCGCCGGGACCGAAGGACGACGGCTTGGTGTGGTCGAAGCCGTTGTCGAGGGTGATCAGTGCAAAAGGGCCCTCGATGCCGGGGACCGAGATGATCTTCGTGTAGGCGTTCGTCACGACCTCGTCGGCGAATGCTGTTGCAATATCAGACATTTAGTTGACTCCTGCCTGGTAGTCAGCGTGGTTCGGGTTCTCCCAGATGACGGTGCCGCCCATGCCGAGGCCGATGCACATGGTGGTCAAGCCGTAGCGCACGTCGGGACGCGTCGCGAACTGGCGGGAGAGCTGCGTCATCAGGCGAACGCCCGAGGAAGCGAGGGGGTGGCCACACGCGATGGCGCCGCCCCACTGGTTGACGCGCGGGTCGTCGTCGGCGATTCCGTAGTGCTCGAGGAACGCGAGGACCTGAACGGCGAACGCCTCGTTGATCTCGAAGAGTCCGATGTCCTCGATCTTGAGGCCGGTGCGTGCCAGCAGCTTCTCAGTGGCGGGAACCGGGCCGATGCCCATGACGGCGGGGTCGACGCCCTGGTAGGCGAAGCCCACCATGCGCATGCCGACCGGCAGGCCGAGCTCGGCTGCGGTGTCCTCACCGGCGAGCAGTGCTGCGGTGGCACCGTCGTTGAGTCCGGCTGCGTTACCGGCGGTGATGCGTCCGGCCGGTCGGAACGGCGTCTTGAGCTTCGCGAGATCTTCGACGGTGGTTCCGGGGCGCGGCGGCTCGTCTTCGGTGGCCAGACCCCAGCCCGCGGAACTGCGGGTGGCGACGGGGACCAGGGTGTCGGCGATGAAGCCGGCCTTCTTGGCAGCGTCGTACTTGTTCTGGCTGTTGACGGCGTAGGCGTCCGTGCGGTCCTTGGTGATGGTCGGGAACCGGTCGTGCAGGTTCTCGGCGGTGTTACCCATCACGAGGGCGCTCGGGTCGACCAGGCGGTCGGCGAGGAAACGCGGGTTGGGGTCTGCGCCCTCACCCATCGGGTGGTGACCCATGTGCTCGACGCCACCGGCGATCACGACGTCGTACTGGCCGAAGCCGATGCCCGACGCGGTCGTGGTGACGGCGGTCATCGCGCCGGCACACATGCGGTCGATGGCGAATCCTGGAACGGTTTCGGGGAGACCGGCGAGGATCGCAGCGGTGCGGCCGATGGTCAGGCCCTGGTCACCGGTCTGCGTGGTGGCTGCGACAGCAACTTCGTCGATCCGTGCGGGATCGAGCTGCGGGTTACGGCGAAGCAGCTCACGAATCGCCTTGACGACGAGATCGTCTGCGCGCGTGTCGGCGTACATGCCTTTCGGGCCGGCCTTGCCGAACGGGGTGCGAATGCCGTCGACGAAGACGACGTTGCGTTGGTTGTTTGTGGATGGAGCCACGCGAATTCCTCCTGATGGAGCTGCCCACCGCACCGAAGGGCGGTGAGACGTTGGTTCGGCGATCACGGCCAGGCGTCCGGCCTCGTGTCAAGCGTACTACTGCCCATTACTGACCGGTAACTTAACGTGCCGAATTGCTCCAACCTCACACCGGGGTCAGGTCAGGATTCCGGCTCTTCCACTTCGGGCTCGGCCGGGACCACGGAGTTCAGTGCCTCGGCGAGGACGGGAACGGTCAAAGTGCGTTGCCAGCCACGTGCGCCACCGGAAGTGAGCTTGGTCTCGATCGCACTCTCGACTTCGGCGATGTCCGAGTCGGGTTCCAGTTTCCAGTCCCAGCACAGGCGCCTGACCAGGTCGGGTTGGAGCAAATTCTCCACGGGCACCGAAACCTCTTTGCTCAGGTCCGACAGTGCTGCGCGCGCCGCGGTCAACCGATCAGCCGCCGCTGGATCCTGGCGGGCCCAGCGACCGGCAGCGGGCGGCCCGACGATGGGCGGGGTTTTCGGCGGAAGCTCGCTGTCGGGGAGCCTGCGCGCGGCTTCCAGTGCATCCATCCAGATACGCGAATACCGGCGTTGACGTGGTCCGCCGAAGACGGGAAGCGAGCGGAGCGCATCCAGCGACCGAGGATCTTTGAGAGCGGCATCGATGATCGCGGAGTCAGGAAGAACCCGACTCGGAGACACGTCGCGCTTGCGTGCGAGATCCTCGCGCGCCTGCCACAGCGCCCGTACCGCCGCCAACTGACGGGTGGTCTTGAGTGAGGTGATGTGCGACGTACGACGCCAGCGGTCCGGTTTGGGCTTGGGCGGGCCGGCCAGACGGATGTACTCGAACTCTTCCTTCGCCCACTCGAGCTTGCCTTGGGATTCGAGTTCGGCTTCCATTGCGTCGCGCAGTTCGAGAAGCACTTCGACGTCGAGGGCGGCGTAGTTCAACCAGGCGTCCGGCAGCGGACGTGTCGACCAGTCCGCAGCCCCGTGACCCTTGCGAAGTTCCACTCGCAGGGTTCGTTCCACGATCGCGGCGAGTCCGACTCGCTCGAACCCGGCCAGTCGTCCGGCCAGTTCGGTGTCGAACAGCTCGGCCGGCGTCAGGCCCAGTTCGGCGAGGCCGGGGAGATCCTGATCGGCAGAGTGCAGCACCCATTGCAACGGGTTGATCACCTCGGCCAACGGCTGCAGGTCTTGCGCTGTCGGAATCGGGTCGAGCAGGAACGATCCTGCTCCTTCGCGTCGAAGCTGGATCAGGTACGCCCGTGCCGAATAGCGGAATCCGGATGCGCGCTCGGCGTCCACGGCGAGCGGGCCGTGGCCGGAGGCCAGCGCGGCCGCGGCGTCGGTGACACCGGCGGCAGTGGTGATGACGTCCGGAACTCCGTCACGCGGAACGAGCAGCGGAACTACGTCGGAGGTGGGCTCGGTTGCATCATCGGTGACTTCGGACATGGTCACTGACTCTACGTCGCAGTCGGGGCCGGGGTTGTCACCTCAGCGTCGAACAGTTCGTCGAGTGCGGCTCCGAAACCTTGCGCGAGCTGGTCCAATTCGGGTGCCAGATCGGAGCAACTGACGATGCCGACGTCGAGTTTTCCGTCGAGAGACATCACCGTCACGTTGAGACCTGCTCCGTGAAAGATCGGGCCGAGCGGGAACATTCCCTTGATCTGGGCACCGAGGAAGTAGAGCGGGACCGGCGGTCCAGGCACATTCGACACGACCAGGTTGGACACGACGGGGTGACGCTCGGCGAGTTTGAGCGACGAGTACACGCGCATGGCGGCGCCGAACACCGCCGGCGAAGCGAACTGCGACCAGTCCTGGAGCATGTTCGCGCCCAGAGCCTCGTTGTGGTTCTTCGAGGTGGCGTTGTAATCGCTGATCGCGTGCAGGCGTTCGACCGGATCGGCGATCTGGGTGCCGAGTTGCGTGAACATGCCCGAGATCTGGTTCGTGCCCGGACGATCGGATTTGCCGTGGACCGACACCGGCACCATGGCGACGAGGGAGTCCTCCGGCAGCTCGTCCCGGTCCTCCAGATACTTACGCAGTGCCCCGGCGCAGAGCGCGAGAACCACGTCGTTGACCTTGACGCCGTGACGGTCCTTGACGGCTTTGACCTTCGCGAGATCGAGTTGGCTGAACGCGACGTTGCGGTGACCGGTGATCGCGCCGTTGAACGAGGTCCGCGGCGCGGTGAACGGAGCAGGCATCGCTTCACCCTTTCGCGCACGCGTCACCCACTTCGGGAGCATGGCGATTCCGCCGGGGACCAGACGGGCAATTCTTGCGGGTCGGGCGATGACGGCCATGAGTCCGCCGATGGCGATGTCCAGCGTTCCCGCGTCGCCCGCACCCTGTGCGGTGGGATCCACGAGCGCCGGTGAATCCGGTTCGAGACTGCACAGCTGAGCCAGGATGTTCGCGCCGGTGACACCGTCGGCAGCGCTGTGATGGATCTTCGACATGACGGCGATCTGTCCGTCGGCAAGTCCCTCGATCACCCACATCTCCCACAGCGGTCGGGAACGATCCAGCGGTTGGCTCGCGATGTGTCCGGCGAGCTCTGCCAGTTCCGCGTGTGTGCCGGGAGCAGGTACCGCGGTCCGGTGGCAGTGCCGCTCGATGTCGAAATCGTGATCGTCGACCCACACGGGGTAGTCGAGATTGAGACGGGAATCTTTGAGTTTGCGCCGGAACGTCGGCATGGTGGCCATTCGCGAGTCCAACTCGCGAAGCAGCTTCCGGTAGTCGTAGCCGCCCGGGATGGTCGTGGGGTCGAGCAGGACAAGTCCACAAACGTGCAATAGCTGGGTCGGTGTTTCCAAGTAGAGGAAGGTCGCGTCGAGTCCGCTGAGACGTTGCATGACTTATTCTAGAACAGGTTCTAGTATTTTTCCGGGGGAATGCTCAAACGAGTGACAGAGTTAGTCGTTCTGCCGCGACAGCGTGGTTATCCCGGCAGGCGGAAGCCCCGCCGCGTACGCGAGAACCTCGCAGAAAGCCTCGACGTGGTGAGCCAATTCGGACGAAGTTGCAGTCCAGGACGCTCGCAACTCCAGTTGATGGGCTCGCGGAGGTCCGGCGATGTCGCCGTACCGCACGGAAGTTGTAGCTGTGACCGTACCGCCCAGGGCCACAAAAGGTTCCGGTCCGGCCTCCAAAGCGTCCACCAGCCAACTCCAGGCTACTTCGGGAAGTAGTGGATCCGCGGCGACGGCTTCGTCGAGATCGGCCTGGATGTACGCCACCAACCGCATGGTGCCGTTCCACGCCTCGTCGCCGTCCGGATCGAACAACAGGATCAGGCGGCCGAAAGCGTCACCTTCGGACTGCTCGGCCACGACGTCGGAGTCCGGGTGGAGAACCTCGGCCCCCACCGCGTGGCTGTACGGAGCGAGGCGCTGCGGCGGGCGGATGGGACCGACCTCTATCTCGGGCCGAACCCGCGCAGCGGTCATCGCCTCCACGGCGGCACGGAACTCGGCCGGGTCGGCTGTCGATCCGGATGTCGTCACAGGTCAGGACGTTAGTCGGGGATGCGGGCGGGGAGGTGGAGGCGCGCCGACCGAGTGTGGCTCGGGTGTGTGGCCGCTCACGAACCGCTCGGGTGTCCGATCCCGAGTGTGGGACGTGGCAGCATTGAGTCGATCGAAGACACACGTTGGCGGAGAGCGCGAGGACTGATGAGCGGGTTGGACAACATGAATTCAGGCATTACCGGGTCGGCGGAATACAGCGCTCGGCGAGTCTTGCCCGACGCACCGTTGCTTGCCGCGGCGACCGGACGCACTCCGAGTCGACGGCCGGTGTGGTTCATGCGTCAGGCCGGGCGTTCGTTGCCGGAGTACCGCGAGATCCGCGCCGGGATCGGCATGTTGGAATCTTGTTTCGATCCGGCGCTGGTCTGTGAGATCACGATGCAGCCGGTGCGCCGTCACGACGTGGACGCGGCAATCCTGTTCTCGGACATCGTCGTTCCACTCAAAGCCGCGGGAATCGATCTCGACATCGTTGCCGGCGTCGGACCGGTGGTCGCCAATCCGATTCGCTCCATCGCCGACGTTGCAGCACTTCCGCGACTGGTCCCCGAAGAGGTAGGCGCAATCGCGCAGGCCGTTCGGCTTCTCACTACCGAGTTGGGCTCCACGCCGCTGATCGGCTTTGCCGGAGCGCCGTTCACTCTGGCGTCGTATCTGGTCGAGGGTGGTCCGAGCCGGAACCACGAGAAGACCAAAGCGCTCATGCACTCCGATTCGAAGACCTGGCACGCGTTGCTCGGAAGTTTGGCCGACACCACGATCTGCTTCCTGCAGGCGCAGCTCAAGGCGGGCGTCGACGCGGTCCAGCTGTTCGACTCGTGGGCCGGCGCGCTCTCGCTGGCCGATTACCGGGAATTTGTTCTCCCGCATTCCGAGCGAGTGTTCGCCGAGGTTGCCGCTGCCGGCGTCCCGCGTATCCACTTCGGTGTCGGCACCGGTGAACTTCTCGGCGCGATGGGGGAGGCAGGCGCCGACGTCGTGGGTGTCGACTGGCGGATTCCGCTCGACGTCGCGGCTGGTCGTGTCGGTCCGGGTAAGGCGCTGCAGGGCAATCTCGATCCCGCCGTACTGTTCGCGGGCCCCGAGGTGATCGATCGTGAGGTGCGCCGGATCGCCGCCGAAGGGGACCGCGCGATCGAGGCCGGTGCCATCGGCCACATCTTCAACCTCGGCCACGGAGTTCTTCCCGACACCGATCCCACGGCGATCACCTCGGCGGTGGAGCTGGTGCACTCGCTGTGACAACGACTCGGCCGTCGGTCGCGGTGATCGGAGGCGGAATCTCCGGTCTGGTTGCCGCGTACCGGCTTCGGCGCAGTCTGGGCTCCGAAGCGGACATCACGATCGTCGACGACTCACCGCGGCTGGGCGGGAAGCTGCGAACGATTGATCTGGGCGGTGGCCCGATCGACATCGGTGCCGAGGCTTTCATCGCCCGTCGGCCGGAAGTTCCTGCGCTTCTCGCCGAGCTGGGACTGACCGATCAGATCGTCTACCCCGCGGGCCTGAGTCCGTTGATCTGGTCTCAGGGCTCACTGAATCGGTTGCCGACCGGAACCCTGATGGGAATCCCGGCTTCGGCGGAGTCGGTTCGAGATCTTGTCGACGAGCAGACCCTGGCGCGCATAGCGGCCGAGGCCGGCGTCCCGCTGGAGTGGACCCGCGGTTCCGATTGCAGTGTTGCCGAACTGGTTTCGCAGCGATTCGGTGATCAGGTGGTCAGCCGATCGGTGGATCCGCTTCTCGGTGGGGTGTACTCGGGGCTGGCGGAGACCATCGGCGTGCGTGCAGCTTTGCCGACACTCGCTGCGGCCCTCGATGCGGGCTCTCGGAGCCTCACGGATGCAGTCGCAGCCGCATTGCCGACGCCTGCACCGGGGCCGGTGTTCGGAGCGCTCAGAGACGGGTACGGCATCCTGCTCGATGCGCTGCAGCAGGCCGCCGACGCGACCTTCGTCCGCGGCGAGGCTTCTGGGTTGCGCAGCGACGGGGCTGGTTGGAACGTCGATCCGCTCGGAAGCGTCGACGCGGTGATTCTGGCCGTCCCGGCGCCGCGCGCAGCGGCGCTGTTGGCCGGAGTCGATGCGGATGTTGCGAGTACCGTCGCTCGGATCGAACTGGCGTCGTCCGCGGTGGTGGCGCTCCGGTTGTCCGGGCAGGTCGAACTTCCGCAGAATTCAGGGATCCTGGTAGCCACCGACGCCGACCTGACCGCCAAGGCGTTCACGCTGTCGAGTCGAAAGTGGACACACCTCGCTGATCGCGGTGAGCACCTCGTTCGGGTGTCGTTCGGTCGATTCGGTGCATCGGAGATCGTCGACCGGTCGGATGGCGAGTTGATCGACTTCGCGCGCGCCGATCTCGAGACCGTGACCGGAATCACCGAGGAGCCAGGCGCGACCTTCGTACAGCGGTGGCACGGAGGTCTTCCCCAATACGCCCCAGGTCACACGGAAATCGTGGCTGAAATCGAGTCCGGGATGACGCAGTTCGACGGCCTCGCCCTGGCCGGGTCGTGGCTGCACGGCGTCGGGGTTCCGGCGTGTGTCGCAGTCGGCACGACGGCGGCTACACGGATATTCGAGCGAGTGGCACGATAGACCCATGGCACGCCTTGATTTCGACAAACTGAACTCTGAAATCCGTTACCTCATGTTCTCCGTGTTCCAGGTGGAACCCGGTGTGCTGGGCGATGATCGGGAAGCTGCGGTCAAGGACGCCCGCTTGTTCTTCGAGGGTCTCGAAGACAAGGGCGTCGTGGTTCGCGGGATCTACGACGTCGCCGGCCTGCGCGCCGACGCGGACTTCATGATCTGGACCCACGCGGCCACCATCGAGGAACTGCAGGCCGCGTACGCGGATTTCCGTCGCACCACCGTCCTCGGACAGGCCAGTGCTCCCATCTGGAGCAACTCGGCGGTGCACCGCCCCGCGGAGTTCAACAAGAGCCACGTGCCCTCGTTCATCGCGGGTGAGGATCCGGGCGACTACATCTGCGTCTACCCGTTCGTCCGCTCGTACGAGTGGTACCTGCTCCCCGACGAGGAGCGTCGCAAGATGCTCGCCGATCACGGTATGGCTGCTCGTTCGTACAAGGACGTTCGCGCCAACACGGTCCCGGCCTTCGCCCTGGGGGACTACGAGTGGATTCTCGCGTTCGAAGCACCCGAGCTCATTCGTATCGTCGATCTGATGCGCGATCTACGTGCCACCGAAGCTCGCTTGCACGTTCGCGAAGAGGTGCCGTTCTTCACCGGCCCGCGCGTGGACATCGAGAAGCTGGTCCTTTCCCTTCCCTGATCTGCTTCGAAAGTAGTTCCTGTGACAACTGCACCGAACCGGCGTCGTCAACACATGTCCCATTGGGGAATGTTCACCGCCGAATCGGTCGCCGGCGAGGTGACCGCCGTGCATCCGTACGAGGGTGATGCGAATCCTTCGCCGATGCTCGGGAACCTCGCCGGTTCGGTGCGCAGTCGGGCTCGTGTTTCGGGCCCGGCGGTGCGTCGGGGTTGGCTCGAGAACGGGCCGGGTCCCAGCGACCGACGTGGAGCCGACGAATTCGTCTCGGTCTCCTGGGACGAACTGACCGAACTCCTCTCGCGTGAACTACGTCGCGTGGTCGACGCGCACGGAAACAAGGCGATCTTCGGCGGCTCGTACGGCTGGGCCAGCGCCGGCCGATTCCATCACGCGCAGAGCCAAGTTCACCGATTTCTGAATCAGCTGGGTGGATACACCAAGTCAGTTCACAGCTACTCGCTCGGTGCCACCGGTGTCATCATGCCGCGTGTGGTCGGAACGCACTGGAAGTTGTTCGCGCGCTCCACGTCGTGGGACGTCATCGCGAAGCACTCCGAACTCCTCGTCTCGTTCGGAGGAGTGCCGATCAAGAACACCGGAGTCAATGCCGGTGGTACGAGCGATCATCCGACGCGCGGGGCGCTCGACGCGTTTCGTGCCCGCGGCGGAAAGATCGTCTCCTTCAGTCCGTTGCGTGACGACGTCGAGGGTGACTGTGAGTGGATCGCACCCGTTCCGGGAACCGACGTTGCAATCATGCTTGCCCTGGCCTTTGTCCTGGCGTCGGAGGACCTGCACGATCGCGATTTCCTGGGCCGTTTCTGCGTCGGTTACGAACGCTTCGAGGATTACCTGCTCGGACGTTCCGACGGTGTACCGAAGGATCCGCGCTGGGCGCAGAAGATCTCCGGTGTGTCGGCGGAGTTCATCACCGACCTGGCTCGGAGAATGGCGTCTGGCCGGACGCTGGTGACCGTCACGTGGTCGTTGCAACGCATCAAACACGGTGAACAGGCACCGTGGATGGGCGTGACACTCGCAGCGATGCTCGGCCAATTCGGGCTTCCGGGTGGAGGTTTCGGGCACGGCTACGGTTCGATGAACGAGCCGGGTCTGGCTCCGGTGCCGTATCCCTTGCCGACCTTCTCGCAAGGTGTGAATCCGGTGTCGGATTTCATTCCGGTAGCCGCGATTTCCGACCTGCTGCTTTCGCCCGGGGAGGAGTTCGATTACGACGGCCGACGCTTGACCTATCCCGACATCCGGTTGGTCTATTGGGCCGGTGGCAATCCGTTTCACCACCATCAGGATCTCCCGAGGCTGCGACGGGCATTTGCGCGTCCGGACACGATCGTCGTTCACGATCCGTACTGGACGCCGATGGCCCGCAACGCCGACATCGTTGTCCCGTCGACCACCTCGCTCGAACGAAATGACCTGAGCTGCACTCGAAACGACCCGCTTCTGGTCGCGATGCAGCAGGTCGTTCCACCTTTCGAGAACTCGCGTGACGACTACGACACGTTTGCCGCTCTCGCTTCTGCGCTCGGATTCGGGGAACAGTTCACCGAGGGGCGATCCTCACAGGAGTGGATCGAGCATCTCTACGGTCAATGGCGGCCGTTCGTCGATGCAGACGGCGGCAACACACCGACGTTCGAGGACTTCTGGGCAGAAGGGCACTACCGGATGCGAACCGAAGACAACCTCGTGCTCTTCGGTGACTTCCGTGAGAATCCCGAGAAATATCCGCTCTCGACTCCGAGTGGGAAGATCGAGATCTTCTCCGAGACCATCGAGTCCTTCGGCTACGACGACTGCGCCGGCCATCCGCGCTGGTACGAGCCCGACGAGTGGCTGGGTGGACCGCGAGCCTCGCAATTCCCGCTTCACTTGATCGCCAATCAGCCCAAGACGCGTCTGCACAGCCAACTCGATCACGGCGCTGCGAGCCAGGCGTCGAAGATTCAGGGACGCGAGCCGATTCGTATGCACCCCGATGCAGCGGCCGCGCGCGGCGTCTCGGCAGGAGACGTGGTGCGGGTGTTCAACGATCGCGGAGCGTGCCTTGCTGGTGTGATCGTCGACTCGGACTTGCGGAGCGACGTCGTCCAACTTTCCACCGGTGCCTGGTACGACCCGCTCGATCCTGCCGATCCCGACTCTCTGTGCGTGCACGGCAATCCCAACGTTCT
This sequence comes from Rhodococcus sp. MH15, assembly GCF_019266045.1. NCBI lineage: Bacteria > Bacillati > Actinomycetota > Actinomycetes > Mycobacteriales > Nocardiaceae > Rhodococcus > Rhodococcus sp. MH15. The sequence goes on along the minus strand of NZ_LPNP01000061.1, from coordinate 439,762 downwards.
GACACCGGACATCGGTACGTCGTCACTCTCGCACGGGTGCACCGGCCAGCACGTTCTGGTGCAGATCGAGAAATTCGACGGGGCCCTGCCGCCGGTCAAGGCGTTCGATCCGCCCGTGCTTCGTTCACGCTGACGGAACCGATCGGCCACCTCTCGCGTCGAACCTCGTGAGCGCCTGAATCAGGTGTCACGATCTATCGAAGGTGGGGGCCATCGTGAGTGCAGCGGATGTTGGTTCGATGCGGGGGCAAGTCGAAGTACTTCGGGCTCAGATCGATTCGATGCAGCACGTTCTGTTGGAGCGGACTCGATCGCTGGCGGACTTGCAGGAGAGGATCGCTCGAGCGACGGCGAGCGCGCGTTCGAGTGACGGCAGCGTGGAAATCGTCGTCGACGCCTCGGGGGCGGTGGTGGGAGTCGATCTCTCGGGGAGTTCTTACGCCAAGCATTCGCCGGCAGCGTTGGGGAATCTGATCCTGGCTACGGCCGCGTCTGCGGCAGAAGACATACGCCGACAGGTTGCCGAGATGACGAAGCCGCTCACGGAGGCGGCCGGAATCGACTTGCCGGACCTGGTTCCGGGCGTGCTCGGATTGCGCGAGATTCTCGAACCTCGTCCGAGCTCCACACCGGCTTCCTGCGACGAGAACTGGGACCGCACCGTTCTGAGGAGCTCCGGCAATGTCTGAGCTGGGCGTGAATGTGGCCGCGATGAAAAGTGCTGCACCAGCCTTCGCGGTGGTCGCTGCCGATCTCGACGAGGCGCGGAGCGCTCTCGACGCAGTGGTCGCCGCCGAAGAGGGTTGCTGGGGCACTGACCAGTTCGGATCCGCATTCTCAGGCGCATATGTTCCCGGTGCTGAGTCAGCAGTCGGTGGGATGACGCTGGTCGCGGGCGCGCTGCGCGAATTGACCGCCACGCTGATCGAGATCACCGATCGTTTCGAATCGATCGACACCTCGCTTGCCGACGACATGGCGGGTGGGCTCTGATGGGACTCGAGATTCCAGGCTGGTTACAGGCGGTTGCGTCGGTCGCGGTGGGCAGTGACTGGCCGCAAGGAGACGAAACGGCACTGTGGAGGTTGGGTGATGCCTGGTCAGGCGCGGCTGATCGGATCGAGGCTTCGGCCGCTGCCGGTGGTTACGGATTGCAGGCAGTACTGGCATCGATCGACGGTCGAGCCGGCGACTCGTTGTCTCGGTATTGGTCCGAGGCCGGGGGAGTTGCGGAGGTCTTCGAGCGGTTGTCCTCTGCCGCGGCCGAACTGGGTCAGTCATGCACCGATACCGGCACGGACATCGAGTACACCAAACTGTCGATCCTCGCGGCGCTGGGCGCACTGGCGCTCGAGATTGCCGCCATGGTGGCGGCTGCTGTCCCGACACTGGGTGTCAGTACCGCCGGGGTCGTGGCGGCTGAGGTCGCAACGACACTCACGGTCCGAATGTTGTTGCAGCAATTGTTGATACGAGTGATCGAGGCTGCGGCAGTGGAAGCTGCCGCTGCCGTCTTCTCCGGCCTCGCCATTCAACTCGGGCAGATGACGATGGATCATCGCCAGTCGATCGACGGTGGCAAGGTCGTGACCGAGGGGCGCGACGGTTTCATCAAGGGACTTGCGAACGGAGGGTTGAAGACGACGCCGGATCGTGTCGGCCCTGACCCGAACCCGCTCCCGACCGGTTCGAGAGTGCAGGAGATCGCGCGGGGCGCCTTCGACGACGCGGTGTCGGGAGCGTCCGCTGCGATCGTGACGAAGGAAGTCACGGGCGGCGACGCCTCGTTGACTGACATCACTTCCGGCGCGATCGGTGGCGGGATCGGTTCCGTCAAAGACGGACTTGTCGCTCGCAACGAGGACCTGAATGCGGCCGGTCTGAGCCCGACTGCGCTGAACTGGGACTTCTGAGTGGAAAGTCTCGAATCGTGGGCTACCAGTGACACGGGGTAGCCCACGACCTGGCTACTGAGCGGGCTTGAGAACCAGCGAGATCGAGTTGATGCAGTACCGCTGATCGGTCGGCGTCGGGTATCCCTCGCCCTCGAAGACGTGACCGAGGTGGCTGTGGCACTTCTTGCAGATGACCTCGACCCGGCGCATTCCGAGTGAGCTGTCTTCTTTCAGGATCACGGCATCCGAATCCGCCGGATCGAAGAAGGACGGCCACCCGCAGTGCGATTCGAACTTCTCGGTGCTGCGGAACAGTTCGGCTCCGCAGGCCCGGCAGGAGTAGACACCTTCCGTGGTGGTGTCGGTGTACTCGCCGACGAAGGGGCGTTCGGTGCCGGCTTGGCGCAGGACGGCGAACTCCTCCGGCGTCAGTTTTTCGCGCCACTCGCTCTCGGTGTACGTGACCTCAGGTGTGCTGTCGATGCCATCGTGTGAAGAACTCATGCCTCCACGCTAATGCTTTGTCGCCGTTTCGGCTTCGTGGGCAGGTGAGACGGTATCGAGTGGGGGATCGAGGAGGTACGCGGGATCGATTCCCCGATCCAAGCGGCCCTCTCGACGCGCGACCAGATACCGGTATCCGAGGACACAGAAGATCACGATCAGCAGAAGGCTCCAGCCGAGGGTGCTCTTGGTGTATTCGGCCGCCCGGCCGAAGGTCGGCCAGCGGTTCGACCACCAGCTGTCGAACGTCATGAAGCCGTAGACGGCGAGCCAGGCCGGCCAGTTCCGCATGACCGAGTTCTTGAGCACCACGGACATCAGGAGCGGGAGCAGCATCATCGAGTAGTACATCTGGCCGAGCGAGGGCAGCAGGAACGACGCGGTCATGATCACACCGGTCGCGGTGGTGAGGAAGAACAGTTCGTCGTTGCGGTAGTAGCGGTACAGAAGCCACAGCGAGACGACGACCATGGCGGCCAACACGACGCGCAAGAGCAGGATCAACCATTCGGGCAGACCGAAGTAAGCGCCATTTCCGACAATCGAACTGTTGAAGTAGTCACGAGATTCGAGCAGGTACGGCACGGTGCGGCGGACGAAGTCCATCGGATCCGACGCCAGCGGCCATGCCACGACCGTGAGAATGAACGGGATGCCCAGGGCGGTGACGAACACCTTCCACTGACCGCGAACGAGTGGCAGCAGGAGCAGCGGCGCGAGAGTGGGTTTCACTGCGATGGTGAGACCGATCGCGGCGCCGGCCCACAGATCCTTCTTGCGCATCAGCAACAGGAGGAAGGCAACTTCGCCCAGCAGGACGAGGCCGTTGATGTTGGTGAACACCAACGTGTTGGTGACCGTCTCCGACATGAACGCGCCGAGCACCAGAATCGGCGCCGCGATGGAACTGATCGTCAGGTCGAACAAGCGCAACAGCAGGTAGAGAGCCACGAGAATGGCGACGGCATTGACACCGATGAACAGCCACCGTGAGCGCTCGGGATCGAGGATCGCCAGGGGTGCCATCAACAAGGAACCCGATGGTGGGTACAGGTAATGGGGGTCTACGGAGTTGAAATCTGCGGTGTAGACGTCGCGCCCGTTCCAGAACGCCAGCGCGGCGTTGTAGACCGGTCGGAAGTCATCGGTGATGGCGCCGTTGACTGCTGTGACGATGACACGATTGAGCACTGTCATCACGGCGATCGGCCACAAAACGAAGTTGACGACTTGTTGGGTTGTCCGCCCGGTACGCGGCTCGAGCTGTCGAAGGAACACTTCGGCACGGTACACCGGAGCAGGGTGTGATCGGGGGATGCACCCCTTTTCGGTCGTGGTGGACGAGCGCCCGAGTCAGGCCGGGCACACGCTTCCGTTACTGGGAAGGGAGGCGTCGCTGAGGTAGAGGCGCATCGCCTGTTGAGCGCAGGTGGATTGTGCCGCGGGGTGACCCGCACCTTGCCAGTCCAGAGTTGCGAAGCGCGATCCTGCATTGGTCACGACGCCGGTGACGGTCGAGAGTCCGGAGTTCCCGACGGCCGGGTCACCCTGACCGCTCAGCACGAGGACTGGGGGCTTCAACTGATTCGGCAGGGGGGAGTTGGCGGTCGACGGCCAGCTGGCGCACGCCAGCAACCCGAGCGCGGCTTCTCGCCCGAACACCGGATAGTTGGTGCCCCAGGTGTCCGCAAGCTCGCGCGCACGCCCGATGCCCGGCCATTGCATGCCGTCGGTGCACCGTCCGATGAACTGGCCGTCGCCGTCCACCTCGTTCTCCGCCCGGGCGGCGCGCTCTCGAATCGGCGAAGCGTTGCCGGTACCGAGCGCGGACAGAGCGTCGGACAGTGAGCGGGTCTCCTGCTCACGGTTGGTTCCGGCAGTCCACAGGCTGGCCGAAATCGCGTTCGACACCGCAGCGGCGGACAGCGGCTGGAATTCATCGGCTCGAGCGCGCTCCATCAAGTCCGTGACCGATTTCTTCGGATCAGGTCCGAGCGAGCACCCCAGCGCCACACATCGCTGAGCGAATGCCGCCAATGCCGCTTCCTCGCCCTGCACGCGGCTTTCGGCCTCGGTCGCAGCGTCGGTGGCCACCGGAGCGGGAGAATCGAGGATCAATCTCGCGAGGTTGTTCGGGTGGGCTGCCGCATAGCTCAGCGCGATGTCCGAGCCGGACCCTGCAGACCACAGAGCGATGGTCTCGACGCCCCACCGTGTACGTAGAGCGTCGATGTCCTCGGCTGCGGAGTCGGCGCCGAACTTCAGTTCTTGAGGGTCGAGGTAGTCCGTGCAGGCAATGGTGGCGTCGTGACCGAGAGCCGCGACCGCATCGGCGGCGTCACCGGTGGAATCCGCGTCGAACTGGCCCAGATCGTGAAGGCCACGCCGAATTTCCGGCGTCATGCAGTCGATTGCGGTGGACCTGTCGATTCCGCGTCGATCGAGGGCAACCACGGGATGTTCGGTGAGAACCGTGTTCAAGCCGGATGCGGCGAGCATGGCCAGAGAGTTTCCCGACGAACGATCGGTGCCCGATGTGAACACGATCGGATACGCGTCGGCAGGCGTCGACGAGGTCCGAGCGCGGGTCAAGCCGGCAGTGAAGTTGCCGTCGATGGCGCCGGTCACGTCGATGGGGGCATTGAATTCCGCGCATTCGAGAATGACGCCGGCGCTCGACGCCGCGAGAGCCTGGTCGGCGAGTGACGTGCCGGTGCAGTCTCGCCACGGTATGTCATCGGTCGGGACGCCAGGGTCAACCGGCGGCGCATCGGGCGACGGTCCCTCGCTCTGGGCAGGGCTGCCGTCGGTGCGGCCTTCGACCGCGACGGCGGGCCGAAGCGACGGACCGGCGCCGCACGCACAACACGTCGCGAGGACGACGGCCATCAAAGCAACTCTGCGCATGCCGACCAGAGTGCCAGGTTCACCGACGTGGCTGCTGACGAACCCATCGAGTGAGGATCGTGCCGTCCGTATCACCGAGAATGTGCGCGGGACGCATGGCTGTGGGCATTGCGTTGGGGGAGAGTGAGATTCGGCCGACTTTGCTCCCCACCAGTTGAGGTGACGTGGTGATGCAGAGTTCGTCGACGGCATTGTCCTCGATCAACTGCCCGAAAAGTGACGGTCCGCCCTCGCACAGCACGCGACGGAGCTTGCGAGCCGACAAGGCCCTGTCGATGTCGCCGCTGGTGACGTTCGGTGAGTCCGTCACCTCCACCTGCGCTCCGGCAGATCTCAGCGCCGAAATTGCCGCGGAGTCCGCGTCGCGACCGACAACAAGGATCGGTGGAACTTCGGTATCGCGAAGGAGTCGGCTTTCGGGGTCGATCGACGCGTGCGCCGAGACGACGAGGATCGGTGGGACCGGAGCGAGGCCGTCGGCAGTGCGACGCGCCCGGGCTTCGTCCGAGACCTGCACACCCCCGTAGTTCTCGGCTCGCGCTGTGCCTGCGCCGACCACGACGACGTCACAAAGTTCGCGCAAGATCCCGAATACCGACTTGTCTGCCGGTGTGCCCAGTCCACCGCTCACTCCGTCGACGGCGACGCACCCGTCGATGCTGGAAACGAAGTTCACGCGCATCCAGGGTTGCGAGAGGTTCTCCGGATAGGCGTACAAGCCGCGGAGTTCGTCGTCGTGGCCTGGTGTGAAGTAGGTCGCAATATCCATACGGTGCACATGAGAGATCACATCACGTAGATACCCTTGACGGATGCATGAACGTCTTGTCGATCGAAGCCCGGTGGTACCCGCCGATCAACTGGTAGCTCAAATGGTGCCTCCCGCAATGTTCGACGAGGTGAGTTTTGCGTCCTACATTCCTGATCCGAAGGAACCGAGCCAGGCAGCTGCTGTCGCCAAGGCCGAGGAATTCTCCAAGCGCGTCACCAAGATCCGTAGTGGTGGACGCCGCGGACTGTTCGGCAAGAAGACCCAGGCGACCGGCGCCGGCCTGTACCTCGACGGCGGGTTCGGTGTCGGTAAGACTCACTTGCTGGCGTCGATCTTCCACAGCGTTCCGTCGCCGAAGGCTTTCGGAACCTTCGTCGAGCTGACACACGTCGTCGGCGCTCTCGGCTTCAACAAGGCGGTCGAAGCGCTCGCCGACCACAGCGTTCTCTGCATCGACGAGTTCGAGCTCGACGATCCGGGCGACACCATGCTCGTATCCCGCCTCCTTTCGGAGCTTTCCGCGCGCGGCGTGTCCATCGTCGCGACGTCGAACACGCTTCCCGGCCAGCTCGGGGAGGGTCGCTTCGCCGCCCAGGACTTCCTGCGCGAGATCAAGAAGCTCGGCTCGATCTTCGAGACGATTCGCGTCGACGGCCCCGACTACCGTCACCGCGATCTCCCGCCCGCACCCGAGCCCATCTCCTCGGAGGAGTTGGTCTCTCGGGCCGACGCCATCGACGGCGCCACGCTCGACAACTTCGACGAGCTGTGCAAGCACCTCAGCACCCTGCACCCGTCGCGGTACAACAAGCTGGTCGAGGGTGTGAAGGCCGTGTTCATCGACGGTGTCCACCCGGCAACGGATCAGTCCGTTGCACTGCGCATCGTGGTTCTCGCCGACCGCCTGTACGATGCGAGCATCCCGGTCACCGTTTCCGGCGCACGCCTCGACGAGATCTTCACCCCCGAGATGCTCGCCGGTGGGTACAAGAAGAAGTACTTGCGCGCGACCTCGCGCCTGCTCGCACTTTCTCGTTTCGAGGTCGCGGCCGGCTAGTCTGCACGCCTGTCAGCTGACGGGGCGCTCCATCACGAAATCGTGGTGGAGTTGTGCGCCCACGAGGAAAGTCTTCGTGCCGACCTGTGTGAAACCGTGCTTTGCGTAGAACTTCTGGGCGCGCAGGTTCTCCTGATTGACGCCCAGCCAGATCCCGGCACTTCCGCTGCGTCGTGCGTGGTCGACAACCGCGTCCATCAAGGATGCTGCCGCGCCGGTTCCGTGGTTACCCGGAAGCACGTACAACTTGCTGAGTTCTGTTGTCGGGCGAAGTGTCACAGCAGCTTTGACGTCCGGGTCGGCGGGCTCGTCGTCGACAAGCATCGCGTAGCCGACGATCGAACCGTCGCGAATGACCTTGAGAACGGTTCGCGTCGGATCGGTCAGGTACTCGGAGAACTTGTCGACGGAGAGAACGTTGTCGATGAAGGCACTGATGTCGTCGTCGGATGCGTCCGGCGGACACGCCAGTGGAAATGTCACCGCTGCCACGTCGGCGATTGCTTCGGAATCCCAGATCCCGGCCCGGTCAACGGTGATCGTCACGTCAGTTTCTGCCTCTCGCGCACACAATTCGGTCGATCAAGTACACCACTTTCCTCGGGCGCAATGCTCAAGCGGCGTTCTCGGCGACCGGAGTTGTGGCTCGTTTCGGTGCGAACGCGGGAGCAAGAGCTATCAAGATCGCGCAGAACGCCAGCGGAATCAGGAACCCGATTCGAAGGTCACTGAAGGCAGCGACCGCGCCGACGATGCCGCCGCCGACGACTGTGCCGACGTAGTTGAAGAGGTTGATGCGTGCGATCACCGCATCGACCTGATCCGGGGGAGCCATCCTGCCGGCAGCGCTGAAGCAGATCGGAGCGATCACCGGTACCCCGAGCCCGACGATGAGGAACCCGGCGATGGCAACGGCGGGAGATTGCGCGAGGACGACAACTGTCATACCGACTACGCCGATGAGAGAGCCGATCCGCACGACGGTGGTCTCACCGAATTTCCCGACCCAGTAGTCCCCGGTCAGTCGTGCGACAAGTGCCGCGATCTGATACGCCGCCACGGAAAGGGCAGCGGTCCCGGCGTCGGCGAGCAGTTCGTCCTTGACGTACAGAGTCGACCAGTTTCCGACGCTGAAGTCGACCGCGTAGAACAATGCCATCGCGACGCCGAGGAGGACGAAGGCGCGGGTGGGTACCGCGAATTTCGCGGTGCTCGTGATGTTTGCCTCGGCAACCGGAGACTCGGACCGATCGAGCAGTTGCGGGCCGAAGGCCAGAAGCATCAGTCCGACAACAACTCCCGCGATCACCTGCGTGACGCGGATCGAAATGTCGAGGCCTGCGGTAGCAGAGATGAACAGGGCGCCGACAATCGCTCCGACGCTCCAGGAAGCATGGAACGAGGAGAGGATGAAGCGGCCCTTGGCGTGTTGGATCGAGACTGCCTGCATGTTGGCGGCCGCGTCGACCATGCCGAGTCCGATGCCGTAGATCGCCAGGAAGACGAAGAACATCGCTGCGTTGGGCGCAATTCCGGTTGCCCCGCCGAAGACTGCGATGACGGCGAGCCCAGTTCGCAGGGTCATCTTGCTCGACGTTCTCACGGCCAGCATCTCGGCGAGCACGCTGCCGAGCCCGGCGATGACGGACACGGTGACAACCGCAACCACAACCAGTGTCTCGCTCAGCTCGAACAAGTCCTTGTACTGCGGCAGCTGCGTCAGAATGGCGGCGAGCAGAAATCCTTGAAGTCCGAAGGCCACCGAAGTGGCGATCCGAGCCCTCGTCAGGGTGCGGGTGTTATCCGTCATCAAGCAGGGCCTTTGTCTCGTTCGTTCGGTTAGGCCGAACGGTACTGGATCTTGATACTGGTCGAGTGTCCAACAAAGCTGCGTGTTTTGCACGGTTCTTTGATTAACTGACCGACATGACTCGGCAGCCGACACCAGAATTTCCGACTTCCTTCGTCTGGGGAACCGCCACTGCGGCCTATCAAATCGAAGGAGCTGTGGCCGAAGACGGTCGCGGACCGTCGATCTGGGACGAGTTCTGTGACCGTCCCGGTGTTGTCGTCGGGGGCGACACCGGGACGGTCGCTGCCGATCATTATCACCGCTGGGAGTCGGACATCGAGCTGATGAATCAGCTCGGGCTCGACGCTTATCGGCTGTCTCTGTCGTGGTCGCGCATTCTGCCCACCGGATCGGGGGCAGTGAATGCGAAGGGGCTCGACTTCTACGACCGCCTGATCGACCGACTGTGTTCGGTGGGAATTACTCCTGCCGTCACGCTCTTTCACTGGGATCTGCCCCTTGCCTTGCAGGAGCAGGGCGGCTGGATGAACCGCGACACCTCGTATCGGCTGGGGGAGTATGCGCAGGTCGTCGGCGAGCGACTGTCGGATCGGGTCGGAATGTGGATGCCGCTCAACGAACCAGTTGTGCACACGCTTTACGGGCATGCCCTCGGAGTTCACGCCCCCGGACTGGCCTTGGGGTTCGAGGCTTTCCAAGCCGCACATCACCAGCTGCTCGGGCATGGCCTCGCTGTCGAAGCGCTTCGGGCAACCGGATGCACGAACATCGGAATCGCCTCGAACCATGCTCCGGTGCGTGCCGCTTCGGATTCGCCGGAAGACGTGATGGCTGCCGACATCTACGACCACGTCGTCAATTGGATGTTCGCCGACCCGGTTCTGGTCGGGAAGTACCCGGCCGACGAATTCGCTCAGCTGCTCAGCGGTCCTGTCGACGAGGACTTGAAAATCATCGGGGCGCCGCTCGACTGGTACGGGATCAACTACTACGAGCCGACGATGATTGCTGCTCCGGTGGAAGGCCAGGGGACCGAAGGTGTGCTCGAAGTCGACCTGCCCCCGGGCCTGCCCTTTGCCCCTGTCGCGATTACCGGTTATCCCACAACCGATTTCGGTTGGCCGATCGTTCCCGAGGGGCTGGGCGAGATCTTGCGGACGTTCCACGCCCGCTTCGGTGACGCACTGCCGCCGATCTACATCACCGAAAGCGGATGTTCATTCCACGACGCCCCGGATGCCGCAGGCGTCGTCGACGACGAAGCACGAATCGACTACCACGATGCGCACCTTCGCGCCCTCCGATCGGCAATGGACGACGGTGTCGACGTCCGCGGTTATTTTGTGTGGTCACTTCTCGACAACTTCGAATGGGCTGCGGGATACAAGGAGCGTTTCGGCCTGGTGCACGTCGATTTCGACACCCAGAAGCGCACTCCGAAGACCTCGTTCGAGTGGTATCGCGCCCTCATCGCCGAGCACAAAGCGGCTCAGGTCTGACCTGTGCGGAGGCGGTCTGGGTTGCATTCTCGAACCGGGCCGCCTAGCCTCGTCTCTCATGAAGCGAATTCTCGTAGTAAGCCGCCGTAGCGGGGTCTGAATCGGACCGACCCCTCGCTGCGGGTCGTCTTGCTACCAGTTGGTCCTCCACTTCATTCCAGGAAGACCACGATCATGACTTACAACTTCGCTTTCGCTTCTGATTCTTCTTCTGCTGCTGATCCCTTCGCGGCGCGTCACGGCAAATCTCTGCCCGCCGGCTTGCGTGCCGAATGCTCAGCGATGTCGTGGACCGAGTTCGAGTCCACGTATGCGGCTATGAGTGGCCCGATCCGTCTGGGTGCGTGGTCCTCCGAGAAGATTGCGCCGGGTCGTTGGACCTTCGAAGCGACTCTAGGTCTGGGGGAGCGTATCCAGAAAGCGTCCGCCACCTCGACCGGCGCGATCTCGGCCATGACGTCGATGCTGCACGACGCGGGAATCTCGCTCGAGATCCTGTCTTTCCATCAGCACCAGATCGGCCACCGCACGGCGACGTTCATCTTCACCGAGTGCGACGGCCGTCGGAGCTGGGCGATGGGTATTGCGGAGTCGTCGACGGAGTCCTCGCTGCGCGCGATGACTTCGGCAGCGAACCGCTTCTCTCACTGAGCAGTTACAACAATCTGATCAGCTACATCAACCGCAGTACTGACGTGGATTCCCGAGGGGGCTTGCGTCAGTACTGCGGCCCGTGTGTTCGGCGCTCGAACGCAAAAAGCCGGAACCCTGAGGTTCCGGCTTCTTGCATTCTAAAATGGTGCGCGATACTGGGATTGAACCAGTGACCTCTTCCGTGTCAGGGAAGCGCTCTCCCGCTGAGCTAATCGCGCGGGTTCTGGAGAAAAATGGAGCGGACGACGGGATTCGAACCCGCGACCCCAACCTTGGCAAGGTTGTGCGCTACCAGCTGCGCCACGTCCGCATGAGCAATGAACTCCGTTACCGGAACTCAGTACTTTTCTAACTTATCAGACCTGCAAGCAGGTCTTGACCATCAGGCCCGAGGGCCTGACGTGGTGCGCGATACTGGGATTGAACCAGTGACCTCTTCCGTGTCAGGGAAGCGCTCTCCCGCTGAGCTAATCGCGCGAGGTGGAGACGGGAATCGAACCCGTGTGCACGGCTTTGCAGGCCGTTGCCTCACCACTCGGCCACTCCACCGTAAAAGGTTGAGTCACACCTCTCGAGCGGACGACGGGATTCGAACCCGCGACCCCAACCTTGGCAAGGTTGTGCGCTACCAGCTGCGCCACGTCCGCATCGCACCGTGTTGCTTGGGGAGCTGCTCGCTCTCCTCGGTGCGTTGGAAACATTAGCCGACCGTGTCGGATACACACAAATCACCAGCTCAGTGGCGTGTTCGGAGTCGAATCGGCCCGTTGCGCGCGTTGCAACTGTCCGTCTTGGCGATGAATACGGTCTGAAATCAGCTCGAATTCGTAGATTTCGGGGTCGCCTGGAGCAAAACGAATGCCAACCTGGTGATTCGTATTCATCGCGCAGCCGTGTTAATGTTCCAACTCGTTCGAGCGCATGCGTTCGGATGACTTACGGTCCCGTGGCTCAGTGGGAGAGCGTCCGCTTCACACGCGGAAGGTCGCTGGTTCGATCCCAGCCGGGACCACAGAAAAACACTGAAGGCGTTCCCGATCATCGGGGACGCCTTTAGTCGTTTGAGAGCACAGCTGGTCGAGGGCACAGCTGTTCGAGGGCACGGTTATTTCGGGATGCAGACCGTCGTCGCAGGTCGCCGGGCGACGATTTCGGTAGCCTGGTCGAAGAGACATTTCGCGACCGAAAAGGTGACTGCTTTGAGTACCGAAAAGGTCGATTCTTCCGTCGACGATTCAGACCTGTCCGTCTTCCAGGACGCAGAGTCCCGCTGGGAGCGGTGGCGCGCGGGAATCGCCGCGCGGCCCACCCTCAATCTTGCGTACCGCATCGGTGTCGGAGTCGTGGGCACGATCGTGTTCGCCGCCGGCATCGTGGCTATTCCGTACCCCGGGCCCGGTTGGCTCATCGTTTTCGCCGGCCTCGGCATCCTGGCGTCGGAGTTCGCGTGGGCACATCGACTCCTTCATTTCGCGAAGGCTCGATACGACCGGTTCATGGAATGGTTCGGCAAGCAGTCGCTGTTCGTCAAAGGGTTGGGCGTTCTGTTCACCACAGTGATCGTCTTGGCGACTTTGTGGGTGCTCGGCACTTTCGGCCTGATCGGGACATGGGTGGGCCTGGACTACTCGTGGCTCGAGTCGCCGCTGTGAGTTGAACGCGGCCCGGTTTCCTTCACTCGGTTGTCTCACCATGTCGGTAGGGCCGATAACATGATCGTGCGCGTGCTCGCAGTGGGTACGACGCCTGTCTAACTTGTCGCAATACCTTTAGGAGCACATCGCCGTGACCAGTCCCGCGCCAGAGCACTCAGCCGCCCCACTTCGGGTGCCCGCGGGGACGACCGCCGGGACTGCAGTGCGCGAAGCCGGATACCCCACGAAGGGGCCCGACGTGATCGTCGTTGTCCGCGATGGCGAGGGAACGCTCAAGGATCTGTCGTGGACACCTGATGTCGATGTCGACGTCGAGCCGGTGGCAGCATCCACCGAAGACGGCCGCAGCGTCATCCGGCACTCCGCGGCCCACGTCCTCGCGCAGGCGGTTCAGAAAGAATTCCCCGACGCGAAGCTCGGCATCGGTCCGCCGATCAAGGACGGCTTCTACTACGACTTCGCGGTGGACCGCCCGTTCACTCCGGAGGATCTGGCCAAGCTCGAAAAGCGTATGAAGCAGATCATCAAGGGATCACAGCGCTTTTCGCGTCGAGTCGTCGATTCGATCGAGGACGCTCGGGTCGAGTTGGCCGACGAGCCCTTCAAGCTCGAATTGATCGACGACAAGTCCGGTATCGACGATCCCGAGATCATGGAGGTGGGCGGCAACGAGCTGACCATCTACGACAATCTCGATCCTCGTACCGGCGACAAGATCTGGTCCGATCTGTGCCGCGGCCCGCACATTCCGACCACCAAGCACATCCCGGCCTTCAAGTTGACCCGAAGCTCCGCCGCCTACTGGCGTGGCAACCAGGACAACGCCGATCTTCAGCGTGTCTACGGCACCGCGTGGGAGTCCACCGAGGCTCAGGACGAATACCTCGAACTGCTCGCCGAGGCCGAGCGTCGTGATCACCGCAAGCTCGGTACCGAACTGGACCTCTTCAGCTTCCCCGACGAGCTCGGTTCGGGTCTGCCGGTGTTCCATCCCAAGGGCGGCATCATCCGCACCGAGATGGAGAACTACTCGCGCAGCCGCCACATCGAGGCGGGCTACGAGTTCGTCAACACTCCGCACATCACCAAGGGGCATCTGTACGAGGTTTCCGGTCACCTCGACTGGTACCGCGACGGCATGTTCCCGGCGATGCACGTCGACGAGGAACTGAACGAGGACGGCACCGTGCGCAAGCCGGGCCAGGACTACTACCTCAAGCCGATGAACTGCCCGATGCACAACCTGATCTTCCGTGCTCGCGGACGCTCGTACCGTGAATTGCCGTTGCGGCTCTTCGAATTCGGCTCGGTCTACCGCTACGAGAAGTCCGGCGTCATCCACGGCCTGACCCGCGTGCGCGGCATGACCCAGGACGACGCTCACATCTACTGCACCCGTGAGCAGATGCGCGACGAGCTGACCACCACGCTGCAGTTCGTGCTGAACCTGCTCAAGGACTACGGCCTCGACGACTTCTACCTCGAACTGTCCACCAAAAACCCGGACAAGTTCGTCGGTAGCGACGACGTCTGGGAAGAGGCGACCGCAACGCTCGCCGAGGTCGGCGAAGCTTCCGGCCTGACGCTGGTGCCGGATCCGGGCGGAGCCGCCTTCTACGGTCCCAAGATTTCCGTTCAGGTCAAGGACGCCCTCGGCCGCACCTGGCAGATGTCGACCATCCAGCTCGACTTCAACCTGCCCGAGCGGTTCGAGCTCGAATACACCGGCAACGACGGCGTCAAGACTCGTCCGGTCATGATCCACCGCGCGTTGTTCGGCTCGATCGAACGGTTCTTCGGTGTGCTGACCGAGCACTACGCCGGCGCTTTCCCAGCGTGGCTGGCACCGGTGCAGGTTGTCGGAATCCCGGTGGCCGAGGCGTTCGCCGATCACCTGTTCGACGTCACGAAGAAGCTCAAGGCTGCCGGTGTGCGCGCCGAGGTCGACTTCAGTGACGACCGTATGCAGAAGAAGATCCGTAACCACACCACGCAGAAGGTCCCGTTCATGCTCCTCGCGGGCGAGCGTGACGTGGAGGCCGGCGCGGTCAGCTTCCGTTTCCGTGACGGCACGCAGATCAACGGCATTCCCGTCGACGACGCCGTCCGGATCATCACCGAGTGGATCGGCCGCCGCGAGAACGCCTCGCCGACAGCCGAACTGGTGCAGCCAAGCGTGGCGCAGTGAGCGCCCCCGGTGACGACGGTCCAGGTTCGCTGATCGACCACGGCGTCGGTGACCCTGACCATTTGCAGCGCATTTGGTCGCCGCATCGGATGTCGTACATCACCGAGGCGCCCAACACCCCGGGCACGACAGGTGAACCGTTCATCGACATTCCGAAGATGTCGGACGAAGAAGGACTGATCGTTGCCCGCGGTGAGCATGTCTATGCGGTTCTGAACCTGTATCCGTACAACCCGGGGCACCTGATGGTGGTTCCGTACCGCAAGGTCGCGGCACTCGAAGACCTGACGCCGGAGGAGAGCGCCGAGTTGATGGCGTTCACCCAGCAGGCGTTGCGGGTGATCAAGAGCGTGTCGAATCCTCACGGATTCAACGTCGGCCTGAATCTCGGTGCCGCTGCGGGCGGTTCGCTGTCCGAGCACCTTCACCAACACGTAGTGCCACGTTGGGGCGGCGACGCCAACTTCATCACCGTGCTCGGTGGGGTCAAGGTGATGCCGCAATTGCTGCGGGAGACCAGGGGACTACTCGCCGGTGCCTGGCAACAATAGGTTGACGCATCCGGCTTCATGGCAGGATGCATTGCTGCAACGAGTTCCGAACCGGAACTCACGACGGGGAGGGTTCCTGCGGTGTTGAGCTTCTTCGGGCGCGCATCGGTGTCCAAGGTGACGGCACCTATGGGGAAGGCGCTGGTCAAGACCGGTCTGACGCCGGACTCGGTGACGGTGATCGGCACGGTGGCAAGCGTCGCCGGTGCGGTGACGCTGTTTCCGTCCGGACATCTGTTCTGGGGAACCATGTTCATCTGGTTCTTCGTCATGTTCGACATGCTCGACGGCGCAATGGCTCGTGCTCGCGGCGGCGGAACGCGGTACGGGGCGGTATTGGACGCGACCTGCGACCGCGTCGCCGACGGCGCGATTTTTGCCGGCCTGGCCTGGTGGGCGGTCTACCACGAGAACAGCAAGTGGCTGCTCGTCGCGACGCTCATCTGCCTCGTCACCTCGCAGGTCATCTCGTACGCGAAGGCGCGTGCGGAGGCGAGCGGGCTGACTGCGGACGGCGGGTGGATCGAGCGCCCGGACCGACTGATCATCGTGTTGGTCGGATCCGGCCTGACGGGTATGGGTCTTCCGTGGGCAATCCACATCGCGATGTGGGTACTTGCCGCCGGAAGCATCGTGACGGTCTTCCAGCGAGTGCTCGCGGTGCGCAATTCCCCTGGCGCTCGGGAACTTCTGCCGATCGCCCCGGCCGCATCGACGGTCGAAGGTGCGCCGGACACGGACGGCGAGGCAGAGAAATGAGCTTTGCCGAGCGTGCAACAGATCTGGGATACGCCGCGGGTTGGCGTCTGGTGCGAAGCCTGCCGGAATCGGTGGCGGTCAAGCTGTTCGACGCCGGAGCGGATTTCGCGGTACGCAAGGGCGGACCCGAACAACTCAGGAAGAACCTCGCGAGAGTTCTGGGCACGACGCCGGAGCAAGTTCCGGATCAGTTGATCAAGGATTCGATGCGCTCGTACGCCCGGTATTGGCGTGAGGCGTTTCGTCTTCCGTCGATGGACCTGGTCGCGACAGGTAAGGCGCTGCATGCGCTGGTCGAGGGCCAGGAGCATCTGGAAAAGGCAATGGCGGCAGGTCATGGCGCGGTATTGGCGCTGCCTCACAGCGGTAATTGGGACATGGCCGGCGTGTGGTGCGTTCAGCAGTGGGGCGGGTTGACCTCCGTTGCCGAGCGGCTCAAGCCCGAATCCCTGTACGAACGGTTCGTCGACTATCGCGAGAGTCTCGGCTTCGAGATCTTCCCGCTCAGCGGCGGGGAGCATCCACCGTTCGTCGAACTCTCCAAGCATCTGCGTGAGAACAAGATCGTGTGCCTGTTGGGGGAGCGCGATCTGGCGAAGAAGGGTGTGCCCGTCACCTTCTTCGGCGAACCTACTCGGATGCCCGCGGGCCCGGCGAAGCTCGCGATCGACACCGGCGCGCCGCTACTTCCGGTCCACTGCTGGTTCACACCCGACGGATGGGGTTTCAAGATCGACCCACCGATCGACGTATCCGGCGGAGTCGGCCCGGCCACGCAAGCACTTGCCGACCGTTTCGCGGTCAACATCGCAGCGCACCCCGCTGACTGGCACATGCTTCAACCGCTGTGGCGCTCGGACCTTTCCGAATCGCGGCTCGCCCGCATGGAGGGTGAATGAAAATCGGCATGATCTGCCCGTACTCCTTCGACGTCCCCGGCGGCGTCCAGGCGCACGTGGTGGATCTGGCCGAGGTGCTGATCGAACGTGGTCACAAAGTGAGTGTGCTTGCGCCGTCGTCCGATGACGACGAGTTGCCGGATTTTGTGGTTTCCGCAGGTAAAGCCGTCGCGATTCCCTACAACGGTTCTGTTGCGCGGTTGTCTTTCGGCCCGACGGCGAACAACCGCCTCCGCAAGTTCATCGCGGAAGGTGACTTCGACGTTCTACATATCCACGAACCCAATGCGCCGAGTCTGTCCATGCTCGCGTTGCGCATCGCGGAAGGCCCGATCGTCGCCACCTTCCACACGTCGACCACGAAGTCGTTGGTGCTGAGCACGTTTCAGGGTGTCTTGGCTCCGTATCTCGAGAAGATCAGCGGCCGGATCGCAGTCTCGGAGTTGGCGCGTCGTTGGCAGGTCGAGTCTCTCGGATCCGACGCGGTCGAGATCCCCAACGGCGTCGATGTCGCAGCGTTTGCCGAGGCCGATCTGTTGCCCGGCTACCCGCGCGAAGGTGGAACCATTCTGTTCCTCGGTCGCTACGACGAACCGCGCAAGGGGATGGCCGTCCTCCTCGGTGCGCTGCCGGAGTTGGTCGAGCGTCACCCGGACCTCGAAGTGATCGTGGTCGGACGCGGCGACGAGGAGAAACTCCGCAAAGAGGCGGGTAAGTACTTCAAGCATCTCCGCCTGCTCGGGCAGGTCAGTGACGAGGAGAAAGCGTCGGCGCTTCGCAGTGCGGACGTCTACTGCGCGCCCAATCTCGGCGGTGAGAGCTTCGGGATCGTGCTGGTCGAGGCCATGGCGGCCGGTACCGCCGTCGTCGCGAGTGAGTTGGACGCCTTCCGTCGTGTTCTTCGCGACGGCCAGGCCGGCTTGCTGGTCCCCATCGGGAACTCCGATGCCCTGGCCGAGGCAATCGATTCCGTCCTTGGCGACCCGGATCGACGACGCGCGCTGGTCAACACCGCGACAAGTGTTGTCGCCGAATACGACTGGCCGGTGGTGGCCGAACAGATCCTGCGTGTCTACGAGACCGTCACGGTTGGCGGCACCGGCGTACGCGTGGTGGGGTCATGACCTTCTCCGCTCTGACGATCTTCATTCTCGGGCTCGTCGCTGCCGTCGTCCTGGTCGTCGGACTGTGGGCGTACGGGACGGCGAACCGACTCGATCGACTGCATGTGCGTTCGGATCAGTCGTGGTTGGCGCTCGATGCGGCTCTGTCCCGTCGTGCCGCGGTTGTCCGCGCGGCGGCGGTGGACATGAACGCCGACGACGCGCGCAGATTCGTCACCTTGGCGGACGCCGCCGAACGTGCGGATCGTCAGGATCGCGAGCTTGCCGAGAACCGGCTGTCCAATGCTCTCGCTGCCTACGGCACGACGTCGCTGCGCCCTCAACTGGTGGCCGAGTTGGCCGATGCCGAAGCGCGCGTGCTGATCGCCCGGCGGTTCCACAACGACGCGGTGCGAGACACTCTCGCGTTGCGTACGCGTCGACTTGTTCGCTGGCTGCACCTCGGTGGAACGGCACCGCTGCCTCAGTATTTCGAGATCTCCGAGCGCACCACCGCGGCGGCGGTGCCCGAGGGCATCACCGTGGATACGTCACGGACCTCTGCCCGCGTGGTGATGCTGGACGAGGACGATCGGGTGTTGCTGTTGCGCGGCCACGATCCCAAGATCCCGAACACTTACTTCTGGTTCACCGTCGGCGGCGGGCTCGAACGGGGCGAACACCTGCGGGCGGCTGCCGTTCGTGAGATCGAGGAGGAGACCGGATTCGTCGTGGCTCCGGAGAATCTGCGAGGTCCACTCTGGCGTCGTGTGGCGATTTTCCCGTTCGACGGTGAGCTGATCCGTTCGGAAGAGCTGTTCTTCGCTACGCGCACTCACGGCTTCGAGCCGGTCTTCCAAGGCCACACGGAATTGGAGCAGCGTGCCATCACCGGCCATCGCTGGTGCAGCGCCGACGAGATCCGCCAATTGGCCAAGTCCGGTGAGCCGGTCTACCCGTTGGATCTGGCAAACCTCCTGGTGGAAGCGGCGACGATCGCGGACGGTACCGAGGATCCGGAAGTGCGTTCCATCCGCTGATCTTTCGGTCGTTCAGTGCTCGCGGGCAGTCTAAGGCCAGCAATGGCAAATTGGATACGGAATCGAAGGCCGGTTAGTCCTAGAGTTCTGGCCAGAGGCCTCCGAGCGAATGAACTCGTGTGTTCGCCGTGCCTCGTTTCTTTTGTCACGCCACTACTGCAGGAGTTTGCTGTGAGCACCCCCGACTCTGCCCCCACCACCGCCATCGGCACCGCCCGCGTCAAGCGCGGCATGGCTGAAATGCTCAAGGGCGGTGTGATCATGGACGTGGTCACCGCTGAGCAGGCCAAGATCGCCGAAGACGCAGGCGCCGTCGCCGTCATGGCACTCGAGCGGGTCCCCGCAGACATTCGCGCACAGGGCGGCGTCTCGCGCATGAGCGACCCGGACATGATCGACAGCATCATCTCCACCGTCAGCATCCCCGTCATGGCCAAGGCACGCATCGGTCACTTCGTCGAAGCGCAGATCCTGCAGAGCCTCGGCGTCGACTACATCGACGAGTCCGAGGTCCTGACCCCGGCCGACTACGCCAACCACATCGACAAGTGGAAGTTCACCGCTCCCTTCGTCTGTGGCGCCACCAACCTCGGCGAAGCGCTCCGTCGCATCAACGAAGGCGCGGCCATGATCCGCTCGAAGGGTGAAGCAGGCACCGGAGACGTCTCCAACGCCACCACCCATATGCGCACCATCCGCGGCGAGATCCGCCGGTTGACCTCGCTGAGCGAGGACGAACTGTACGTAGCCGCCAAGGAACTGCAGGCCCCGTACGAACTGGTCGTCGAGGTCGCCAAGGCCGGCAAGCTGCCGGTCACCATGTTCACCGCGGGCGGCATCGCCACCCCGGCAGACGCTGCCATGATGATGCAGCTCGGCGCCGAGGGCGTGTTCGTCGGATCGGGCATCTTCAAGTCCGGCAACCCGAAGCAGCGCGCCGAGGCCATCGTCAAGGCCACCACGTTCTACGACGACCCGGACGTGCTCGCCAAGGTCTCGCGCGGACTCGGCGAGGCAATGGTCGGTATCAACGTCGACGACCTGCCCGTCGGACACCGCCTCGCAGAGCGCGGTTGGTGACAGCAGGTTCGACGACCGGGCTCAGTGCCTGAAAGTCCTCACAGACGAAGGGGCGGCGGTTGCGTTGGCAACCGCCGCCCCTTCGGGGTGTGGCAGACCGATCAGATGCTGTCCGATACCTCGAACACGAACTCGACCTCGACGGCACTGTTTCGGGGTAGTTCGGCGACGCCGATCGCGGAGCGTGCGTGTTGTCCTGCCGTGCCGAAGATCTCGGCCAGCAGGTCGGAGGCGCCGTTGATCACCTGGGGTTGCTGCGAGAATCCGGATCCGGAAGCAACAAATCCAACAACCTTGACGACGCGAACGATGCGATCGAGCCCGACCAAGGCATCGACGGCCGCGAGTCCGTTGAGTGTGCACAACCGCGCCGCCTGGGCGGCGTCTTCGACGGAGACACCTTCGCCCAACTTGCCGATGCACGTCGTAGTGCCGTCGACGAGCGGCAATTGTCCCGACGTGTAGACGTATGCCCCCGTCTGAACAGCGGGGAGGTAGGAGCCTGCCGGGGTAGCGACCGGCGGGAGGGTCAGGTCGAGTGCTGCGAGTCGTGCGGTCCAGGTACTAGCGTCGTTCATCGAGTTCCTCAATGGATTCTTTTGTCTGGGAATGATGCTCGAGTCTGTCATCGGGAGTCTCGGCAAGTCCAAGTCGTATTTGCGCCCACCCCATCACTTTTGGTGATATTCGCCGTCGTCGGATTCAAAATGGTGTTCGAGTTGGCTACCTAAACTGTGTCGTATGTCGTCAATTCGTAACATCTCACTGGGGATACCTGTCCGTTCCGGTCACATACTCATACTCGACGGCACGGACTCTGTCACGGGGGAGAACTTTCATCGATTGATCGGTGGCGGTATCGAGTTCGGTGAGACGGCCGAGGCAGCGCTGCGGCGCGAGTTCGCGGAGGAACTCGGCGTCACGTTGGGAAGCGTCGAGTTGCTCGAGGTCGTAGAGAACATCTTCGAGTTCGAGGGGCGACCTGGGCATGAGATTGTCCATGTCTTTGGAGTCGACTCGGCTGACATCGATGCGTTTCCGCTCGACGTGCAACTCCGAGTCCTAGACGAAGGTAGTCCAGTCCACTGGGTATTGAGTGGTGGGTCCGACCGCCCTATCTACCCGGCCGAAGCTGCCCGCATTATCAACGCCCTGGTTCAGTAGGGGAATCCGTTGCCGGAACACGAGTGGCCGCAAAGGTTGCTCCGCAACAATTTTCGGTCAATCAGGATTGTTCGGACTGATTCCTGGAAATCATGGATATCGAACGTATATTCGAATAATGTTGAGGAATGTTCGATGATGGAGTAGGAAGTTCGGGTACCGCAGCGCAGCTGTCCGGTGCTGAATCCGACTGCGCCCTCATCGATCTCATCGCCGATCTGCATGCGCGCGAATCGATGCTCGTGGAACGGAAACTGGCTGCCATTGCCGAGTTTTTCGAGCGTCGCAGCGCTGACCACACTGATAACGGTGCTTGGTCGTCTACCGCTCACGAACTGGCTGAGGCCGAGCTCGGCGCGGCATTGACCATGGGCCGTGCCGCAGCGGGAAAGTTGATCGGTCTCGGCTTTTCTCTCAAGACTCGCCTCCATCGCACGCGTGCCGCCATGGCGCGCGGAGAACTGGATTTGTATCGAGTCGGATTGATCGACTCCGCTACAGCCAACGTCGATGACGATTTGATAGACGAGGTGGAACGGCAACTCCTCGAAAAGATTTCAGCACCACCGATACATGGCGGTACCGGCATGACGGGCCGCCGATTGACGGCGGCCATCGACCGTATCGTCGCCGTGGTGGATCCGGAGGGGATGCGCGAGCGTCGACGCCGCGCCCTCGCTGACCGGTTCGTGGGTGTGAGCGCTGCCGAAGACGGAATGGCGCGGATATTGGGGAGTATTCCGGCGGAGGAAGCACGGGCTTTCGACCGTCGGTTGCGGGAGTTGGCAATGTCGGTGTGTCGACACGATTCCCGTAAGTACGAGCAACGACGAGCTGACGCATTGGGAGCGTTGGTATCCGGGTCGACGATTCTGCCGTGCGATTGCGGCCGGGACGAGTGCCCACAAGATCGAAGCGGGATTGTGGTGGTGCGTCGGCCGTTGGTTCACGTGGTCATGCTGGAATCAACGCTTCAGGGCGGTGACGCACCAGGTGCAGACGAACCCGCTCACCTCGACGGTTATGGAGTGATCAGTGCAGAGCATGCACGTGACATCGCCGCGGGTGCGCTGATTCGGAATGTGAAGGTACCAGCCGACGCCGCGCTCGAGGCTGCCGGTATGGGCGAGCCAGTACCTTCGCCCGTCGTTCCTTCTGCGTTCGTGTACCGCCCGGGCGCTGTCCTCGACACCTGGGTGCGGGTGATCGCAGGAAGCTGCCAGTGGTTGCACTGCGATGTCGCTGCGTGGAATTCAGATCTCGATCACACTGAACCCTTTGATCATCGCGATCCCACTCGTGGTGGAAAGACCGTGGCCTCGAACTTGAGTGCCTATTGTCGAAATCATCACCGCCTCAAGCACTCCGGTCAGTGGGTGCACACCTCGAACTCGGACCGCAGCGTCATGCTGACCTCGCCGACCGGACATTGCTACCGAACGAGGCCGTCAGGTCTGCTGGCGGGAATGCTCGAGCCTGTACTGCCCGAGGGTGGTCGGCGTCGGCGCACACGTCTGGAAAACAAAGCCGCTCGTGTGCGGGGTGAACGCCGGCGGCAGCGGTTACGAATGCACCTCCGAATGAAGAAGAAGGCCCGGAGGAGGACCTTCGACGGCGGAGGCGATCCACCCCCATTCTGAGTAGGGCGGCATGCAACTCCATGATTTTGTATGCCCACTTTGGTGGCCGGGGGTGCGTCAGGCATTGTGTGAAGGTCGGTAGACGTCGGTACACGGGAAGATGTGGAGCATCGATGGCGAGGATCGAAGAAATTCTGGAGTTGGAACGCCTCGAGCGGGACATCTTTCGAGGAATCATCGCGGAGACCACCCTGACCCGCACTTTCGGCGGCCAGGTCGCCGGACAGGCATTGGTGTCGGCGGTACGCACGGTCGATCCGGCCTACTCGGTTCATTCGTTGCACGGATATTTCCTGCGTCCGGGAAATCCGATGGAGCCGACGGTTTTTCTGGTTGATCGTGTTCGGGACGGTCGATCGTTCGCGACCCGCTTGGTCACCGGAATTCAAGACGGGCAAGCCATTTTCACGATGTCGGCGTCCTTCCACGTCCAAGACGAAGGCATCGAGCACCAGGACGAGATGCCACCCGTTCCTGACCCCGAGACCTTGGCCATCGCCCAGGATTCGGAGGATCCCGAGACTGCGTGGTTGGCCCGCGAGTGGTCCGACTGGGACCTGCGAATGGTGCCGAAGGCCGACATCGACAAACGTCCGGGCGCTGCCGCACAGCAGCAAGTGTGGTTCCGTTCCCGCGAGGCGCTCCCGGACGACCCGGTATTTCACGTGTGCACGCTTGCCTACATGAGCGACATGACGCTGCTCGGATCTTCCCGCGGCCCCCACATGGACGTGGCCATGCAAAGCGCTTCGCTCGATCACGCCATGTGGTTCCTGCGGCCGTTCCGCGCCGACGAGTGGCTGTTGTACGACCAGACGTCGCCGTCAGCGGGCTTCGGTCGCGCACTGACGCAGGGACGAATCTTCGACAGCCGAGGAAATATGGTTGCTGCAGTCGTCCAGGAGGGTCTGACCAGGCTGTATCGCCCGAAGTGAGGTCGGCCGACGTGAGATCAATCGCAGTGAGACCTTCACTGGCGAGACCGCACCGCAGGCCGGGCCGGATGGTCGTATCTGACCTCGAAATCGACCTCCTCGGACACTTCTGATCGGTGTTCGAGGAGTGCCTCGACGGTCCACAGATCTGCCTCCGGTGTGTGCCGCCGCATGGCAGGTTCGCTCATGTCCAGGCGGACGCTGACGTCGAACTCCAGCCCGCGCCCGAGCAACATCGGACCGGCGATCACGATGACCGCGCGCTCATGGACGGGGATACGGGTCGACCGAGCCGATCGATCGGTGGGTTCGTCCCAGAGTTTCGGCAAGAACGCCCGTTTTGTGCGGGCTGCGGTGATCACTTCACGATCGAGTGCCGGATAGTCGAACCAGATAGTGCGGTAACTCAGCGCATCCTCGTGGCCGAACTCGTATCGCAGCGAAGCCGGCCGCACGTAGTCGTGCAGTGACACAACAGCACTCGGCCTGTTGCGCGACTCGACGGCGGTGCCGACCAGTTCCGCGAGCCGAGACGGCTGTGCACAATCAGGTCCGTCGATCGCTACTACCGCCACCGACGGAAACGATCCGCTCAGCGTTGCAATCTGCTCGGCCAAGGCGAGGGGACTGGACGGGATGAATGTACTCACGCCCACCATGGTGCCGTGCCCGCTCGCCGAGGCGATATTGTGAACCGTCATCGCGCCCAGTGCGGCGGTCTATGTTTTCGGAGGACTCATGGTTGGTATCGAGGAGATCCTCGCGCTCGAACACCTGGAGAAGGACATCTTCCGTGGTGCGGTCCATCCCACCGCACTTCAACGGACGTTCGGCGGGCAGGTTGCCGGGCAGTCGTTGGTTTCTGCCGTGAGCACCGTTGACGAGAGCTACCACGTGCACTCGTTGCACGGATATTTCCTGCGCCCGGGCAATCCGAAGATTCCGACGGTCTACCTGGTGGACCGCATCCGCGACGGGCGCTCGTTCTGCACCCGCCGGGTGAATGCAGTTCAGGACGGCAAGACGATCTTCACGATGTCGGCCTCGTTCCACGTCGACGACGAAGGTATCGAGCACCAGGACCGGATGCCCTCCGTTCCGGCGCCGGAGGACTTGCCGGATGCGCAGACCGTTCCGAAGTTGGCTGAATCGCAGTTCTATCAGGAGTGGAAGAACTGGGACATCAGAATTGTGCCCGCTGAGCAGAGCGCGTCAGCGCCGGATCTCGCCGCGCAACAACGCGTGTGGATGCGCTACCGCGAGGCTCTGCCGGATCGTCCGCTGCTGCACATCTGCACCCTCGCGTACCTCAGTGACATGACCCTGCTCGGAACTTCCAAAGTCCCGCACCGCGGCGTGAAGACGCAGACTGCTTCGCTCGATCACGCGATGTGGTTCCTGCGTCCGTTCCGGGCCGACGAGTGGTTGCTCTACGACCAGACGTCGCCGTCGGCAGGTTTTGGTCGCGCGCTCACTCAGGGGCGTATCTACGATCGCGATGGCAACATGGTGGCAGCGGTGGTTCAGGAGGGTTTGACGCGTCTCGAACGCGAACCCGACAGCCATGAGAGCAAGAACAGCCGTGAGAACAAGACAGGAACTGTGTGATGACGCGTCCGTTGATCGGTGTACTCGCCCTCCAAGGTGATGTTCGCGAACACCTTGCCGCACTCGATGATTCGGGAGCGGATGCGGTGGGTATCCGGCGCCCGGAGGAACTCGACAAGGTCGACGGCATCGTGATCCCCGGTGGCGAATCCACCACGATGAGCCGGCTTCTGCAGGTATTCGAGCTGCTGGAACCGCTTCGTGAGCGACTCCGCGGCGGGCTGCCGGCTTACGGATCGTGTGCGGGCATGATTCTGCTCGCCAGCGAGGTACTAGACACCCGGCCGGACGCCGAGCATCTCGGCGCCATCGACATGACGGTGCGCCGCAACGCTTTCGGTCGGCAGGTCGATTCTTTCGAGTCCGACCTGGAGTTCGAGGGCATCATCGGTGATCCCATTCGCGCCGTCTTCATCCGCGCGCCGTGGGTGGAGCGAGTTGGGCCGGGCGTTGAGGTCCTTGCGCAGGTTCCCGCCGCCGCGGGGGAGGCCGCAGGCCGGATCGTCGCGGTTCGGCAGGGCTCGGTGATCGCCACTTCTTTCCATCCTGAGGTTACCGGGGACCGTCGAGTGCACGAGATGTTCGTCGATCTGGTTCGCGGATAACTGGAGTAGTCAGCCTCGGCCGAACCTACAGCTCCAGTTCGCGGGCAAGGATCGCCGCCTGGACGCGTGAGGTGAGGTGCAACTTCGACAGAACTCGCGACACGTGCGACTTCACCGTCGGAGCACCGACTCCGAGTTCACGCGACAGTTCGGCGTTGGACATACCCGTCCCCAACAGCGCGAGGACCTCGCGTTCACGGTCGGTGAGCTCGCTCAATCCCAGCGGTTCGGTGGGTTTGGGTGCGCGCTGCACGAACTCGCCGATCAGGACACGCGCCGCGCGCGGAGCGAGCACTGCATCTCCGGCCGCGACGTTGCGGATAGCGCTGGTCAGCTCGTCCGCTGTCGCAGTCTTGAGCAGGAATCCCGAAGCACCGGCGCGCAGGGCCGCGAAGACGTATTCGTCGAGGTCGAAGGTGGTCAACACCAGAACCCGGCTGCGGGTCGTCCCGATGATCTGACGCGTCGCCTCGATGCCGTCGGTGCCTGGCATCCGGACGTCCATGAGTACGACGTCGGGTTGATGCGTGCGGGTGACGGTGATCGCCGACGCTCCGTCACCGGCTTCTGCGACGACATCGATGTCGTCGTGCTGCCGCAGGATCATCGCGAGTCCCGACCGGATCGCGGCGTGGTCGTCGACCAGGGCGACGGTGATCACCGATCCGTTCCGTTCGGCGCGGGGACCGGTAGCTGTGCGCATACCGTCCATTCTCCGTCGACCGGAAGTGCGTCGAGTGAACCGCCCAGCAGCTCGGCGCGGTGACGCATGTTTGCAAGTCCGTGCGTTCCCGCCCGAAAACTGGATGTGTCGCGACCGACGGGGTTTCGGATCTCGATCTGTAATGCATTGTGCTGGAGAGAGATCGACATCGAGATCGGCGCGCCAGGCGCATGTTTGAGTGCGTTGGTCAAGGCTTCTTGGGTGATCCGATACGCCGTGTGATCGACCACGCTCGGCAGGTCGGCAGCATCGACGTCGATCGCAACGTGCACAGTGCCGCCGGCTGCCCGAACTGCGTCCAGGACGACGGGCAACTCGGTCAGCCGCGGGGGAGAGGAACGCGGGTCCGGGGTCTCGTCGTCCCCGGCGTGGAGCAGTTCGATCATCGAGCGCATCTCGGAAAGGCCCGCAAGACTGCTCGATCTGATCGCCCCGATCATCTCCCGCAAGCCGTCGTCTGGTTCGCCCCGTTCACCGGAGAGAGCTGAGGTGGACAGTGCCGCCTCCGAGTGGATGGCGATGGCGGAGAGGTGGCTTGCGATCACGTCGTGCAGATCGCGCGCCATGGTCGCGCGTTCGTGAGCGACCGCGGCCTCGCGGTCCAGAGCGGCGAGTGCTTCGTGGACTCTGGAACGCTCGCGTTCGGCCTCGGTCAGTTCGACTTGTCGACGGATGACCAGTGCCCACCACACCGGCGTACCGAAGAACAGAGCGGTCACGACGCCCGCCCCAGCCGCAGCGCGGACGTCCTGGGTGGACAGGTAGACGAGGGCGGTGAGCGCGGCAACCGTCACCGCGGTCAGAGAACAGACCACTCGGCCCAACCGCGCCGTCCCGTACAGAACCGCGGCGTAGGTGAGATCCGAGAGGACCAGCCACATCGGAAGAGTCGGGCCAAGGGCGGCGTCGACCGCGACGATGACGGCCCCCGCCGCCAAGGCTGTTGCCGGACGCACCCGCCGGAACGAGTCGATCGCACACAGCAGAGCCAACATCGCGATCCGAACCGCGGCGGGAACGTCGGGGACACCTCCGACATCTGTCCACATTTGGTACAGGCCGACCAGGTAGAGGAGTACCCCGATCGCGAACAGGCCGAAGGCGATGAGCGGATCGTTCCACTTGCCGACACTCCGACTTCTGGTCACCACAGACTTATCAGAGCACACCGGGGCGCCTGACTTGTCATACCAAATGATGAGGTCGGCGTTGTTCCGATGGCTGATGTGCGGATTCGAGAGAGAAGACAGGCTCGACGTATGAAAATTCGCTTCGAGTTGATGATCGGCATTCTCTTGGTCGTCGGTGGCGGCTGTCTGTGGCTGTTCGCGCGTGACGCCGAGTTCTTCTGGTTTCGCGGCGGACCACTCGGCGTGATCCTCGCGATCATCGGTGCCTTCGACATCGTGAATGCAGTCCGAACGAGGGAGACAGCGATACCCGAGCGCCGAAACGACTGAGGTGGAACTCGTCCTGCTCACCACGCTGGGCGGGCTCGCCCTGCTGGACAGTACGAGCATCGGAACATTGGTCGTCCCGGTCTTGATGTTGTTGATGCCGGGACGACCGCAGGTTCGCAGGCTGCTGACGTATCTGGTGGTCATCACGACGTTCTATTTTGTTGTCGGGGTGGCAGTCTGGACGACGGCACGGGCAGGTATGCCTGTCGTCGCCCCGCTGCTCGAAACCCCCGCCGCCCGCGGTGCGCAGTTGATACTCGGTATCGCGTTGTTCGCGTGGAGCTTTCGATTCGATTCCGAGAAGAGGCGCACATCCGGTCAGGCCGATCGAACTCATGTTTGGCGAGAGCGGGTGCTCGGCTCGGGCAGTTCCGCGAGAAGTGTTGTACTTCTGGCAATTGCTGCCGGGACCGCCGAGTTGGTGACGATGCTGCCCTACTTGGCGGCGATCGCGATGATCACCGCTGCTGGGCTGTCCGCAGTCACGTCTGCGTCGATACTTGCCGGATACTGCCTGATCATGGCCACTCCGGCAGTGCTTCTGTTGTGCGGGCGGATCGTGGCCGGCGACCGACTGGACAAGCCGCTGAGCGGGGTGGACTCGCTGATGTCTCGCTACGGCGACAGCGCGATGGGTTGGGTGTTCGGCATTGCCGGCTTCTACCTCGCCGGCAATGCCGCTGCCGTGTTGTTCGTGAATTGACGTTGTTCGTGAATCAACCAGCCTGAACCAACGAATTGATCAGCTTCACACCGTCTTCCGGGTGATCGACGGTCACGGCGAACAGTCGTCCGTTCTCGAGAGTGACCACGATGGCCTCACCCGAGCGGAGAGTGACGGCTGTTCCGCGCGGTGTAATTCGGTAACCCCATCCGCCCCATTCGGCTGGACGTATCGCGTCGACTGATGCGGACTTCACCTTCGAGATGGGGATCTTCTTCCATCGAACGCCCCAGGAACTGATGCCGACACCGTGACGGTCGACGCGCACGGTGATCGACGCGAATGCTGTGACGGCGAGTGTGGACACACCCAGGATCACGGCAACCCACCAATCCGAGTACGCGGCAGTCGCGATCACGAGAACTACGAGGCCGGCGGTAACGATCCACGGCCAGACGCTGCGGACCTGCCCGACCCACACTGCACGTTCGGAGGCCGTCAGCGGAGTGTCGAGCGTCGGGGTCGGCAGTGGCGACTCCGGGCCGCTTCGTTGCTGGTCAGGCAGCGCGTATGCCAGAACTCCTACGAGTACCGCCGCGATCGGCGCAAGAATCCACCAGCCGATACGCGCGGCTTCCGGCGACCCGGCGTCGATCGTCAGGGCGACGCTCAGAATCCAGATCGTCGCCAGTGTCGCACTCGCGATCGAGGTTACGGCGAGAAACAAGGGCGCGTTGTCGCTCGAACGGGCCGCGACGACACAGGCGCAAACGACAGCCACCAGAGAAATCACCAGCGCGATGGCGAAAAACGTCGTCGTGGTGCTGAACCCGTCCGGGGTCGATCCGGACCAATGGCTCGCGACGGTTTCGGGCAGGCGTTCATCCCACGCGAAGCGCGCGAGAACCAGGATCAGGGTCGGGATCAACGTCAGTGAAGCTGCTGTCCAGAGTCGGATCTTGCTGGTCGTCATTGTGTGCTGGTCTCCTTGATGAGGTCGAGCATGTGCGCGGTGTCGAGTCCGAGATTTCGGGCCTGCCGCACGAACTCGCGCGCAGATTCGTTGAGAGCTGTTCTTCCCGAGTCGAACTCGGCGCGAATAACGGCGCCACGTCCGCGTCGGAGGTCGATCAGGCCTTCGTCGCGGAGTGTTGCGTACGCCCGAAGAACCGTGTGGAGATTGACGTCGATCGAGTCGGCGAGAGCGCGAGCGGACGGCAGACGGTCACCGGGACCGATCTCACCGCGGATGACCGAGCCACGAACCCCGGCCGCAATCTGCTCCGCGAGTGGAGTTGTGGAGGCGTGATCTATTCGCACCAACATGTTTGCATTCTATGCAAACAATGCGTGGTTTGACTAATTCGTGTCGGGGGATGCAGCGAGTTGTGACGTGGGACGGGTAACATCGGCAGAGCTGAAAGACGCGCATTCGGCGTGCGCAACGCAGCAGGAAAGGGGCTTGAATCGCATGAGCGGCCACTCAAAATGGGCCACCACCAAGCACAAGAAGGCTGTGATCGACGCACGTCGTGGCAAATCCTTCGCGAAGCTGATCAAGAACATCGAGGTGGCGGCACGAACCGGCGGTGGCGATCCCACGGGCAACCCCACCTTGTACGACGCCATCCAGAAGGCGAAGAAGACGTCTGTTCCCAATGACAACATCGAGCGTGCGCGCAAGCGCGGCGCCGGTGAAGAAGCGGGCGGCGCAGACTGGCAGACCATCATGTACGAGGGCTACGGACCCAACGGCGTCGCCGTTCTGATCGAGTGCCTCACCGACAACCGCAACCGCGCAGCCGGTGAAGTTCGCACCGCGATGACCCGTAACGGTGGCAACCTCGCTGACCCGGGTTCCGTCTCCTACCTGTTTGCTCGCAAGGGTGTCGTCACGCTCGAGAAGAACGGCCAGTCGGAGGACGACGTCCTGATGGCTGTGCTCGACGCCGGTGCCGAGGAAGTCACCGATCTCGGTGAAACCTTCGAAATCGTCAGTGAGCCACAGGATCTGGTTGCCGTACGGTCGGCACTTCAGGAAGCCGGCATCGACTACGACTCCGCTGAAGCCGATTTCCGCGCTTCCGTCGAGGTTCCCTTGGATGTCGACGGCGCACGCAAGATCTTCAAGCTCGTCGACGCGCTCGAAGATTCTGACGACGTGCAGAACGTCTACACCAACATCGATCTTTCCGACGAGGTTCTCGCGGCTCTCGAAGACTGATTGTTTTTCAACTCAACCCGGTCCTGACGTCCGCGTCCGGGCCGGGTTGCGTGTTGATGCGGGGTAGTAGTCCCGCGCACCGCTAAGCTATCGAACAGCTGTTCGGTATGGAGAGGTGTGACAAGTGCGCGTGCTCGGAGTGGACCCAGGCTTGACTCGCTGCGGGTTGGGAGTGGTCGACGGGAGCAACGGCAGGAAAGTGCGCCCCATTGCGGTCGACGTGGTGCGGACTCCGGCCGAGATGGACCTCGGTTCTCGGCTTCTGCGGATCTCCGATGCGGCTGAACTGTGGATCGAGCAGTACAAGCCGGAGGTGGTCGCGATCGAGCGCGTGTTCGCGCAGCACAACGTCAGTACCGCGATGGGGACGGCGCAAGCAGGCGGAGTTGTCGCGCTCGCTGCCGCCAGACGCGGCATTCCGGTGTGTTTCCACACGCCCAGCGAGGTGAAGGCCGCCGTCACCGGCAGCGGTAACGCCGACAAGGCGCAGGTCACTGCGATGGTGACGCGAATTCTGAATTTGAAGACGGCGCCGAAACCTGCTGACGCTGCCGACGCTCTGGCGCTGGCGATCTGTCACTGCTGGCGAGCACCGATGATCGAGCGGATGGCCCGCGCCGAGGCGATGGCCGCTGAACAAATGCGTAAGTATCAGGCAAAATTGGCCGAGACGAAGAAGGCAGGTTCACGATGATCGCGTCGGTACGCGGCGAGGTACTCGATATTGCGCTCGATCACGCGGTCATCGAAGCGTCAGGTGTCGGCTATCGGGTCAATGCCACCCCGGTGACTCTCGGTGCGCTGCACCGGGGAAGCGAAGCGCGACTGTTCACGACGATGATCGTTCGCGAAGACTCGATGACGTTGTACGGCTTTTCCGATACCGAGTCGAAGGATCTGTTCAGCCTTTTGCAAACGGTCTCGGGTGTCGGGCCGCGCCTGGCGATGGCAACTCTTGCAGTTCTCGAACCGGACGCGCTGCGGCGGGCGCTCTCGGAAGGCAACCTGACGGCGTTGACGAGGGTGCCCGGTATCGGAAAACGCGGCGCCGAGCGCATGGTTGTCGAACTGCGCGACAAGGTCGACGCCGTCGCGACGACGGCCGGCGCGGCGTCCGGTGTCGTCGTCGGCAGCTCGATCCGTGATCAGATCGTCGAGGCTCTCGAAGGTCTGGGCTTCCCGATCAAGCAGGCAGAGCAGGCCACGGATTCGGTTCTGGCGGAATCGCCCGAGGCCACCACGTCGGTCGCACTGCGTTCCGCTCTGTCGCTGCTCGGTAAGACTCGATGAACTTCGACCCGATCGACGATTTCGACGACGAGTCGCAGGTCTCTGCCGAATTGGTGGCGGGAGACGGTGATGTCGAAGCGAGTCTGCGCCCCAAGAGTCTCGACGACTTCATCGGTCAACCTCGTGTTCGCGAACAACTGCAGCTCGTGCTCACCGGAGCAAAACTTCGCGGCAGCACGCCTGATCACATCCTGATGTCCGGTCCCCCCGGGCTCGGCAAGACGTCGATGGCGATGATCATCGCGGGGGAGTTGGGCTCTTCTCTGCGGTTGACGTCCGGACCGGCGCTCGAACGCGCCGGAGACCTGGCTGCGATGCTGAGCAACCTCGTCGAGGGCGATGTGTTGTTCATCGACGAGATTCACCGAATCGCTCGTCCGGCCGAGGAGATGTTGTACCTGGCCATGGAAGACTTCCGTGTCGACGTCGTCGTCGGTAAGGGGCCGGGCGCCACGTCGATTCCTCTGGAGGTTGCACCGTTCACGCTGGTCGGTGCGACTACGCGGTCGGGTGCGCTGACCGGTCCGTTGCGCGACCGCTTCGGGTTCACCGCTCACATGGATTTCTACGAACCCGAAGAGCTGCAACAGATTCTGATGCGTTCGGCCGGAATTCTGGGCGTCGATCTCGAAGTCGATGCCGGTGCCGAAATCGCACGACGCTCGCGGGGGACACCGCGTATCGCGAACCGATTGCTGCGCCGGGTTCGCGACTTCGCCGAGGTGCGCGCCGACGGAATCGTCACCATGGACGTCGCTCAGGCGGCCTTGGCCGTCTACGACGTGGACCAGTTGGGCTTGGACCGTCTCGACCGTTCGGTACTGAGTGCTTTGGTGCGTTCGTTCGGCGGCGGGCCCGTCGGCGTGTCGACGCTTGCGGTGGCCGTCGGCGAGGAACCGTCGACGGTGGAAGAAGTGTGCGAGCCGTTCCTGGTCCGGGCCGGAATGATCGCCCGGACGCCGCGAGGACGTGTGGCTACCGCCGCTGCTTGGACTCAACTCGGAATGACACCGCCGCCGGATGCCGCAGCGGGCGGTATCGAGGTTCGTGTCAACGAACCGCAGGCCACGTTGTTCGATCCGAACGGCGAGTGAATTTCGACTGGAAAGGCCTACTTGAACGGCCGATCTGTCAGGAATCCTCAGCAACTAATGGCACACTGGTGTATTGCGTAGGTCCATCCGGGACCATCGCGGCGTAAAACGTGCAACACAACCGAGGTTGATCAACACATGTCGAGTTTGCTTTTCCCCCTCTTGATCCTCGCACTGCTGGTGCCCATGTTCCTGGGCATGCGCAAGCAGAAGAAGGCCTTGGCCGCGACTTCCGAGATGCAGGACTCGCTGCAGGTCGGCGATCGGGTGCAGACCACGGCCGGGCTCTACGCCACGATCGCTTCCCTGGACGACGACACCGTGGACCTCGAGATCGCGGACGGTGTCATCACCACCTGGTCGCGTCTGGTCATCCGTGAGCGCGTCGTCGAGACGACCGAGACCGACGAGTACGACGACGACTCGATTTCCGAGATCGAAGAGTCTGCTGCCGACACCGAAATCCGGCTCACCAAGGAGTCCTGACTTCGTCGAACTGGTACGTGTTCTAGAGTTGTGAACTCGGACACACGTCCAGATCGGTTTGTCCGCTCTTACACCAGCAGCTCAGTTCGCCCCGTTGATCAATCGTTGCAGTTCGAACGCCGCAGCTCGGGTGGTCGTCGACCACCCGAGCCGTGCACTTACTGAAGCTCTGCACCTACCGAGGAGACTTAAAGATCGTGGCACCTTCCACCGGAACGGTGCATCCGGTCCGCTACCTGGCCCTTTTCGGGGTCCTGGTAGTGGCACTGTATGCCCTGGTGTTCTTCACTGGAGACAAGTCGGCCACGCCGAAGCTCGGCATCGACCTGCAGGGTGGAACGCGCGTCACGTTGACCGCTCGTACCCCGGACGGCAGCGCTCCCAGTCAGGACAGTCTCAAGCAGGCTCAGGAAATCATCGAGACCCGCGTCAACGGTCTCGGCGTTTCCGGTTCCGAGGTCGTTGTCGACGGTGACAACCTCGTCATCACCGTTCCCGGCGACGACAGTGCGCAGGCTCGCTCGCTCGGCCAGACCGCTCGTCTGTACATCCGCCCGGTGACGGGTTCGATCGACGTCGCCACCCGTGACGCGAATCGGACAGCTACGCCTGAGGCGCCGGCGGCCGAAACTCCGGCCACTGATGCACCGGCCCCCGAAGCACCCGCTGACGGGACGCAGACGCCGCAGAACCGTCCGTTCCTGGCTCAGGACCCGACTACTCCCGAGGCAACGCCCGCGCCGCAGACAACGACTCCGGCCCCCACCGGGGACGCGCCGAGCGACGGCACCGACGAAGGCGACGCAGCAGCAGCGGAAATCGCCGCAGCGCGCGCCCTCCGGCAGAGCAGCGATCCGACAGTGCAGCAGCAAGCAGTGGCGAACCTCGACTGCTCCGTCGCGGATCCGCTCCGTGGAAACGACGACCCGACCCTGCCGCTGGTCGCGTGCTCGCAAGACGGACTGAACATCTATCTCCTCGGTCCTTCGATCATCGACGGCCAGGAGATTGCCGACGCGTCTTCGGTCTTCAACTCGCAGCAGTCGCGCCACGAGATCAGCCTCTCGTTCAAGACGACCGGCAGCAACACCTGGGCCGAGTTCACTTCAGCCAACATCGGCAAGCAGGCAGCGTTCACGCTCGACTCGAAGGTCGTCAGCGCTCCCACGATTCAAGGTGCAACGCCTGCGGGTAGCGCCACCTCGATCACGGGCAGCTTCACTGCCGAGAGTGCCAAAGAACTTGCCAACACACTGAAGTACGGTTCGCTTCCGCTCTCGTTCGCAGCCTCTGAGGCCGAGACGGTCTCGGCCACGCTCGGCCTGGCCTCACTGCAGGCGGCATTGATCGCCGGCGCGGTCGGTCTCGTTCTCGTTCTGCTGTACTGCCTCGTCTACTACCGCATGCTCGGCGTCCTGACGGCGTTGTCGCTGATTCTCTCCGGAGTCATGGTCTACGCGATCATGGTTCTGCTCGGCAGATACATCGGCTTCACGCTCGACTTGGCCGGCATGGCTGGTCTGATCATCGGTATCGGTATGACCGCCGACTCGTTCGTCGTGTTCTTCGAACGCATCAAGGACGAAATGCGTGAGGGCCGTAGCTTCCGCTCGGCGGTGCCACGCGGTTGGGCAAGAGCACGCCGAACAATTCTTTCCGGCAACGCGGTGAGCTTCATCGCCGCTGCAGTTCTGTACGTGCTGGCGGTCGGACAGGTGCGAGGCTTCGCCTTCACCTTGGGTCTGACGACCATTCTCGACGTGATTGTCGTGTTCCTCGTGACGTGGCCACTGGTCAGCATGGCGTCCCGTTCGGCGTTCTGGTCCAAGCCCAGCGTCAACGGTCTCGGCGCAGTGCAAGAGGTTGCCCGCGAACGTAAGGTTGCCGCCGCTGCGTCGGCTAAGGAGACACGAGCATGAGCGAGTCCAACAACTCCCCGGTGGGGTCCACCAACAGTTCCGCCGCCGAGTCCGCCGATGCGGCGGCCCGGTCGGAGATCACTGACTCAGGCGTCGATCAGGGCGCGATGCCCAAGCACAGCTGGCTCTCGCGGTTGTACACCGGAACGGGTGCGTTCGAGGTCGTCGGCAAGCGTCGCTTCTACTACGGACTGACCGGCGCTCTGGTCGCCATTGCGCTGCTGAGCATCATCCTGCGCGGCTTCACCTTCGGTATCGATTTCGAAGGCGGATCACGCATTCAGTTCCCGGCCGAGGGCGGAGTCGAGACGTCGGCGGTGGAAACCGTCTACTCCGACACACTCGGGTTCGAACCGGTCAGCGTGCAGACAGTCGGCTCGGGTGCCAGCGCAACCGTGCAGATCCGGTCGGAGACGTTGAACGCGACGCAGATCAACGATCTTCAGTCGGCTCTCTTCGACGAGTTCCAGCCCAAGGACAAGAACGGGAACCCGTCGGCGCAAGCCATCAGTTTTGCGGACGTGAGTGAAACCTGGGGCGGCCAGATCACCAAGAAGGCGCTGATCGCGCTGATTGTGTTCCTGGTGATCGTGAGTATCTACATCGCCATCCGCTTCGAGCGGGACATGGCGGTAGCTGCGATCGTTGCGTTGTTCTTCGACATCATCGTCACTGCCGGCGTCTACTCGCTCGTCGGTTTCGAGGTGACGCCCGCGACGGTGATCGGTTTGCTCACCATTCTCGGCTTCTCGCTGTACGACACCGTGGTGGTGTTCGACAAGGTCGAAGAGAACACCCGCGGTGTTCTGCATCTGACGCGCCGGACGTACGGCGAGCAGGCCAACCTCGCGGTGAATCAGACCTTGATGCGATCGATCAACACGACCGTCATCAGTGTGCTCCCGGTGATCGCTCTGATGGTCGTCGCGGTCTGGATGCTCGGCGTCGGCACACTCAAGGACCTTGCGCTCGTTCAGCTCGTCGGCATCATCGTGGGTGCGTACTCCTCGATCTTCTTCGCGACGCCGCTCCTGGTGTCGATGAAGGAACGCTGGGGACCCGTTGCCGCGCACACTCGTAAGGTGCTCTCGCGCCGGGCTACGCTGGCCGAGAAGGGTACGCAGACGGTTGCCGTCGGCGCACCAGTTGCACGCCGTGCGCCGGTTGCTCCGCAGCCGGGTGCGCGGCCGACCGGAAAGCGAAACAAGAAGGGGCACTGAACATGCTCCCAAGAACACGCACACTGGTTCGATCGATGACGTTCGTTGCGGCCACCGCTGTGGCTGCGGGTTCGTTGGCGGCCTGCTCGGAAAGCGCCGAGCAGGTTCCGTCCATCGGATATGCCATCGACAACTCCATCTCCACGTACAACGCCAACACGACAGCTGGATCGGTGTCCGGGGCGATGGCCGCGTTCGGCCGGGTGCTTCCCGGCTTCACGTTCACCGGCCCGGCCGGAGCACCTGTCTCCGACACCGACATCGGAACGGCGTCTGAGTTGCCCGGTGACGTGCTCACGGTCTCGTACAAGCTCAATCCGGCGTCCGTGTACTCCGACGGGATTCCGATGTCCTGTGACGATCTCGTCCTCACCTGGGCGGCGTCGAGTGGCAAGTTCACCGAAGACGTCGATGGTGCCGTGAAGCCCATGTTCGACACGGCGAACAATCTCGGATACGCGGACATCGACCGGATCGACTGCCAGAGCGGGGCGAAGGACGCGACGGTGTTCTTCAAACCCGGGCGATCGTTCACCGATTGGCGGTCGTTGTTCGGTGCGACTGCGTTGATGCCTTCACACGTCGTGACGCAGCGCACGGGTGTCAGCGACGTGGTGAGCGCGGTGAATGCCGGTGACACCGAAGCGTTGTCGAAGATCGCGGACTTCTGGAACACCGGGTGGAACCTGACTCCAGGTCAGGTGGACACCTCCGTACTGCCCTCCGCTGGTCCGTATCGAATCGACTCGTACAGTACCGACGACGGCCTGGTGCTGGTCGCGAACGAGCGGTGGTGGGGCAACAAGCCTGCGACCGATCGCATCGTCGTCTGGCCACGTGGTGTGAATCTGACCGAGGATCTCGACAAGAACTCGATCGAGGTAGTCGACGTCGCTTCCGGCTCGGCTGGCGAACTCGGTACTCCGTCCGGGTTCGACGTCCAACAGATTCCGTCGCGGTCGATCGAGCAGTTCGTTCTCGCGACCTCTGGTTCGCTGGGCGACGAAGCCGCCCGTCGAGCGTTCGCGCATTGTGTTCCGCGTACGACTCTGTTCGAGAAGTTCGGGCAGACGGAGAATGCGCCGCAGGCGGGTTTGGGTTCCGGCGTGGTCGATTCGCGACTGATGGCGCCGGATTCACTCGTTTACAGCGACGCCGCTGCGGTCGACGGTGATCGGTACGCCAATGCCGACATCGAGGCTGCGAAGACGTCGTTGTCGGAAGCCGACCTCGACCAGTTGACCGTCCGGGTCGGGTACCTCGCACCGGACCCGGTTCGGGCGCAGATCGTCTCCGAAGCGAAAGCCGCGTGTGCTCCGGCGGGAATCACGGTCGAGGACGCAAGTAGCGACAGCTTCGATCCTGCGAGTCTGCAGACTGGGGGAGTCGACGCCGTGCTTTCCGGTATGGCAGGCAAAGTCGGCGCAGGCGGAACAGCGAGCATGATCGACGCGGGTGGAGCGCTGCGATCGGGCAACGGCGCAAACCTCGGTACGTACGGAAATGCCAGGATCGATCAGATCATCGATCAGTTGAACGTGGATGCGAGCACGAGTGCGCAATTGGGACTCTCGGTGGAGGCGGAGAACATCCTGTGGACCCAGGTGCCTACGATTCCACTGTTCAATCAACTACGAACTGTCGCTGTAGCTCCAGGCATGTCGGCAGTGTTGGTCAATCCGACTCGGGCCGCTACCGGCTGGAACATGGACAGATGGGTACTACGCAGATGAGCGTCTCGAATGGTGTTGCCTTGCACACGACTGAAGAATTGATCGCAATCCACCGGGCTGCCGGGGACGCCGTTGTTCGGCTGACCCGCTGGGCTGACAACTTTCCCGGTCCCGGTGTTCGGTTCGCCGATCTGACTCCGGTGTTCGCCGACGCCGAGGGGTTCGGGGCCGTGCTCGATGCCCTTGTCTCCTGTGCTCCGGACGCCGACACGATCGCCGCCGTCGATGCTCGTGGATTCCTGCTCGGTGCCGGTGCGGCCGCGAAGATGGGTGCGGGAGTCGTTGCCGTGCGGAAGGTCGGCAAACTGCCGCCGCCGGTGCTCTCTCGTTCGTACAGCCTCGAGTACGGATCCTCGACTCTCGAGATTCCCGCAAACGGCTTCGATCTCACCGGGCGGAATGTTCTGGTGATCGACGACGTTCTGGCTACCGGAGGGACACTCGAGGCGGCTGTACAGTTGGTCGAGTTGGGTGGAGCGAACGTCGTCGGCGTCGCAGTGGTGCTCGAGATCGAGGAACTGCGCGGTCGAGATCGCTTCTTGAAGTACCCACTGACATCACTGGTGAAGGTCTGAGTATTAAAGTTGTCTCCTGGGGGTCGAGTTAGACCTCCAGGGCAATTACCCGATGCAGGGCGGTTGCCTCAACCAACTCGGTGGTAGGAGGTGGCGACATGACGTCGAATCTTGATCGATCACAGAACTCGGGTGCAGTGTCGCAGGAGACGGGTGCAGTTCCGGCTCCGGAGACGACACCATCGAAGTCCGCGGTGCCCGACGATTCGGGATCTGCGCAAACTACCGGCAATCGGGGTGGGCAGAATCTGGCCGTGCCCGCTTCCGCCTCCCGTAGGGTGCGCGCTCGGCTTGCTCGACGCATCACCGGTCAGCGCAACGCCACCATCCGCCCGGTGCTC
This sequence comes from Rhodococcus sp. MH15, assembly GCF_019266045.1. Lineage (NCBI taxonomy): Bacteria > Bacillati > Actinomycetota > Actinomycetes > Mycobacteriales > Nocardiaceae > Rhodococcus > Rhodococcus sp. MH15. The sequence continues at coordinate 399,704 of NZ_LPNP01000061.1, read as the reverse complement.
GAGCCGTTGGTCAGCCTCCACCGTGAGCTGTATCCGAAGGCCGACCTCGCGCTGCTCCAGCGTGCGTACGACGTCGCCGAGGACAGACATTCGAGCCAGCGGCGCAAGTCCGGCGATCCGTACATCACGCATCCGTTGGCCGTCGCAAGCATTCTGGCCGAGTTGGGTATGGACACCACCACCCTCGTCGCAGCCCTTCTGCACGACACCGTCGAGGACACCGGTTACTCACTCGAAGAGTTGACCAAGGACTTCGGTGACGAGGTCGCTCATCTCGTCGACGGAGTCACCAAACTCGACAAGGTCGTTCTGGGCACCGCAGCCGAGGGCGAAACCATCCGCAAGATGATCATCGCGATGGCGCGGGACCCGCGCGTGCTCGTGATCAAGGTTGCGGATCGTCTGCACAACATGCGCACGATGCGATTCCTGCCGCCCGAAAAGCAGGCACGTAAGGCGCGTGAGACTCTCGAAGTCATTGCACCACTTGCGCATCGGCTCGGAATGGCGACCGTCAAGTGGGAACTCGAGGACCTTTCGTTCGCGATCCTGCACCCGAAGAAGTACGACGAGATCGTTCGACTGGTCGCCGATCGCGCGCCCTCTCGAGACACTTATCTGGCCAAGGTTCGCGCCGAGATCAACTCGACTCTGTCCGCCTCGCGGATCAATGCCATCGTCGAGGGCCGGCCCAAGCACTACTGGTCGATCTACCAGAAGATGATCGTCAAGGGCCGCGATTTCGACGACATCCACGATCTGGTCGGCGTGCGCATTCTGTGCGAAGAGGTGCGTGACTGTTACGCCGCGGTCGGTGTTGTCCACTCGCTGTGGCAGCCGATGGCCGGACGCTTCAAGGACTACATCGCACAGCCGCGCTACGGCGTCTACCAGTCGCTGCACACCACCGTCGTGGGACCGGAAGGCAAGCCCCTGGAGGTCCAGATCCGGACCCAGGACATGCACCGGACCGCGGAGTTCGGTATCGCCGCGCACTGGCGGTACAAGGAGACCAAGGGCAAGCACGCGGGCGACATCGCCGAGGTCGACGACATGGCGTGGATGCGTCAGCTACTCGACTGGCAACGTGAAGCGGCCGATCCGGGGGAGTTCCTCGAATCGTTGCGTTACGACCTCGCGGTCAAGGAGATCTTCGTCTTCACGCCGAAGGGCGACGTCATCACGTTGCCTGCCGGATCGACCCCCGTCGATTTCGCGTATGCGGTGCACACCGAGGTCGGGCACCGATGCATCGGTGCCAGGGTCAACGGCCGACTGGTCGCGCTGGAACGAACTCTCGAAAACGGCGAAGTGGTGGAGGTCTTCACGTCGAAGGCTGCCACCGCCGGGCCGAGCCGTGATTGGCAGACGTTTGTCGTCTCGCCGCGTGCCAAGGCGAAGATCCGTCAGTGGTTCGCGAAGGAACGCCGCGAGGAGGCGCTCGAGTCCGGCAAGGATCAGATCGCGAAGGAGGTCCGCCGTGTGGGACTTCCGTTGCAGCGGTTGATGAATGCCGAATCGATGAGCACGATCGCGCACGAACTTCGCTATCCCGACGTCTCGGCGTTGTACACGGCCGTAGGCGAGAGTCAGGTGTCGGCGCACCACGTCGTGCAGCGACTGGTTGCTCATCTGGGCGGCGTCGGCGCCGTCGAGGAGGAACTGGCCGAGCGTTCGACGCCGTCGACCATGCCGGTGCGCACCCGCAGTACGGGTGACTCCGGAATTCTGGTTCCCGGAGCACCGGGCACGGTGGCAAAACTCGCGAAGTGTTGCACGCCGGTACCGGGCGATTCGATTCTGGGCTTCGTCACGCGTGGCGGCGCGGTCAGCGTGCACCGTACCGACTGCACCAACGCCAACTCGCTCCACGATCAATCGGAGCGAATCATCGACGTCGAATGGGCACCGTCAGCGACATCGGTGTTCCTGGTCGCGATCCAGATAGAGGCGCTCGATCGTCATCGGTTGCTTTCCGACGTCACCAAGGCGTTGGCCGACGAGAAGGTGAACATCCTGTCGGCCTCGGTCACCACCTCAGGTGACCGAGTGGCGATCAGCAAGTTCACCTTCGAGATGGGTGACCCGAAGCACTTGGGTCATGTTCTCAACGTGGTTCGTAACGTGGAAGGCGTCTACGACGTCTACCGCGTGACCTCTGCCTCGTAAACTGCTGTGCGCCTTTATTAACCGCGGGCGGTTAATAAAGGCGCACAGGGGGTCAGGCGACTACTGCAGTCTCGATGGTGATCGGGGTGTTGGGTGCACCGCCGCCGGTTGCTCCCATGCCACCGTCGTCGCCGTCGGCCGCGATCTTCTCGATCGTCGCCAGGCCGGCGTCGTCGATCTTTCCGAAGACCGTGTAGTTGGGCGGCAAGACCGAATCCTCGTAGACGAGGAAGAACTGACTGCCGTTGCTGCCCGGTTTACCCGAGTTGGCCATTGCCAGCGTGCCGCGGGGGTAGACGGCAGGCAAGGAGAGTGCCGGATCGTTAGCCGGGTAGGCAGTGGTCGGGTACTCGTTGTCGAAGCCATAGCCCGGTCCGCCCGTGCCCTTGCCCGAGGGATCGCCGCACTGCAGGATCTGTAGACCGGGTGTGGTGACGAGTCGATGGCACGGGGTGTCGTCGAAGTACTTCTGCTCGGTCAAGCTCACGATGCTGTTGACCGTGCAGGGGGCTTCCGCCCGGTTCAGTTCCATCCCGATCGGGCCGGCCGTAGTCGTGAGCGCGACGTTGACGGTTCCCTCGGTGGACACACCCGTGGAGTTCGGCGGATTGACGGTTTTTGCTGCACCCGCCGCGCTCGGGTACGAGCAGTCGACGGTCGCCGAGGCCGGAGTCGGGACAGGCGGGAGTGCGTCGAACTGTGACATGTCGAGCGGCGGCATGGCAGCCGTTGTCGTCTTCGCCTTGGAGGTGCTGGACGGCGAGTCCGAGCTACCGGAATCACTGGAACAACCAGCCAGAAGCAGCGCCGCGGCGCTTGCGGCGGCAATAACTACAGGAAAGCGCATCACAGGTTTAGGTCGCATCAGTCGAGCCTTACTGTCTTGATGTCGGTGGTCAGATTCGGCTTGCCGTCACCCTCTGGCGTCGATCCGCCGGCCGCGACCTTGTCCAAAGTGGCGAGCCCGGTTTCGTCGATCGTGCCGAAAACCGTGTACTGCGGGGGGAGTTGTGAGTCGCCGTAGACGAGGAAGAACTGGCTGCCGTTGCTACCGGGTGCCCCGGTGTTGGCCATCGCAACCGTGCCGCGCGCGTAGGTGACGGGCTCCTGCGCTGCCGGGTCGGTGGTGGAATACGCCGTGGTGGGGAATTCGTTGTCGAAGCCGTAGCCCGGTCCGCCGGTGCCGGTGCCGGACGGGTCACCGCACTGCAGCACCTGGAGCGAGGGGCTCGTCGTCATGCGGTGGCAGGTGGTGTCGTTGAAGTAGTCCTGCTGCGCCAAGCTCACGAAGCTGTTGACCGTGCACGGAGACTTCGTTCCGTCGAGTGTGAGCCCGATGTTTCCCTGCGAGGTCTCGACGCTGATGCTCGGCGTCGCGTCCGGCGCGGTGGTGGGAATCCCGTCGGTACGAGGAGGGTTGTTGGCCTTGGACGCGGTAGCGCCGTCGGCTGGATACGAGCAGGAAACCGTGTCGGCCAGTGGCGTCGACAGACCGGCCGGCATTGCACCCGCGGTTTGTGGCGTGAGGCTCGAGTCGTCGGCAGCAGTGTTGGTGGTGTTCGCGTCGTCGTCACTGCGATTGCTCAGCCAGATGAGTCCACCGACGACGCCGACTACGACGACCACGCCGAGCGCAGTTCCGGCTATCGTCATCTGCTTGCGCTTGCGGGCACGTTCTGCGCGACGTTCGAGCTGACGCTCGAGCTTGCGTTTCGCCGCCTCGCGGCGTTGCTCGTTACTCGGCACTGCTGTAGTCCTCCGTATCGCGGGTGGATCGTGGTCGGCCGGCCGAGCGACACCCTGGGGGTCGGCTTCGGCAAGCGGCTCTACTCGTCGTCAGAGTCTCCCATTGCAACCTGAGAACTTACTGGCGGGGCAGCAGCTTAGGCTGTAACCGACAGCGTGTTGTTCGTTTCCACCCTTCGAAGAGGAGTTGCCCCCGTGCTCGTCACTGGTTTTCCGGCCGGGATGTTCCAAACCAACTGCTACATACTCGCTCAGGACGACGCGTGCGAGTGCGTAGTCGTAGATCCGGGTCAGGATGCAGCTGAGCCGCTCTTCGAATATTTGGACTCCAAGGACATGTCGGTCACGGCGGTACTCCTGACGCACGGTCATCTCGATCACGTGTGGTCGGCCCGCGAGGTCTGTGAGCGGTATTCCGTACCCGCGTACATCCATCCCGAGGATCGCTACATGCTCAGCGATCCGGCACGGGGGATCGGCCCGACGATGAAGGAATTCATTCAAGGCATGACGTTCGTGGAGCCGGACGAGGTGATCGAACTGGCCGACGGAGACAAGATCACCGAGGCCGGAATGACGTTCGTCGTGGACCACACACCCGGGCACACGCAGGGATCGGTGGTGTTCCGCACCCAGGCGAACACCGAGAGCGGGCCCGTCGATTTGGCGTTCACCGGTGACACCCTGTTCCAGGGTTCCATCGGGCGCAGCGACCTGCCCGGCGGAAATCACGAGCAGTTGCTCGCTTCGATCGCCCGCAAGCTATTGGTACTCGGTGACGAGACAGTGGTCCTGCCCGGGCACGGCGGAAACAGTTCGATCGGCGCCGAGCGAAGCTCGAATCCGTTTCTCGTTGGACTCAGCGCACAAGAATAAGGAAAAGTACCTCTCGTGAGTAAAGCCAGCACCTTCTCTGCACCCAAGGGCATTCCGGACTACGTTCCGCCGCAGTCAGCCGAATTCGTCGCCGTTCGTGACGGTTTGACGCGCGCCGCGAGGTTGGCCGGATACGGCCACATCGAATTGCCGATCTTCGAGGACACCGGCCTGTTCGCTCGCGGTGTCGGTGAGTCGACCGACGTCGTCAGCAAAGAGATGTACACATTCGCCGACCGCGGTGACCGTTCGGTGACGTTGCGTCCCGAGGGAACCGCCGGAGTCATGCGTGCGGTCATCGAGCACAGCCTCGATCGTGGACAGTTGCCGGTCAAGGTCAGCTACGCGGGCCCGTTCTTCCGCTACGAGCGCCCGCAGGCCGGTCGCTACCGCCAGTTGCAGCAGGTCGGCGTCGAAGCCATCGGGATCGACGACCCCGCGCTCGACGCTGAGGTCATCGCGATCGCCGACGCCGGATTCCGGTCGTTGGGGCTCGACGGCTTCCGCCTCGAAATCACCTCTCTCGGTGACGACACCTGCCGGCCGCAGTATCGCGAACTGCTGCAGGAGTTTCTCTTTGCACTCCCACTCGACGAGGACACGCGTCGACGGGCCGAGATCAACCCGCTCCGCGTGCTCGACGACAAGCGCCCGGATGTTCGTGAGATGACTGCGGGCGCACCGCTCATGCTCGATCACCTGTCCGAGAGCTGCAAGGCGCACTTCGACGAGGTGCTAGCGCACCTGGACGCATTGGGCGTTCCGTACGTCGTCAACCCGCGCATGGTCCGCGGCCTCGACTACTACACCAAGACAACCTTCGAATTCGTGCACGACGGACTGGGTGCGCAGTCCGGAATCGGTGGTGGTGGTCGTTACGACGGTCTGATGGAACAGCTGGGTGGACAGCCGCTCTCGGGCATCGGGTTCGGAATCGGCGTCGACCGCACGGTTCTCGCGCTCGAGGCCGAGGGCAAGTCCGTTGCGCCACCGGCGCGTGTCGACGTCTTCTGTGTACCGATGGGTGCCGAGGCGAAGGCTGCACTGGTGAAGATCGCACATCAGTTGCGTGCCAATGGGATTCGCGTCGACCTGGCGTACGGAAACCGTGGCGTGAAGGGCTCGATGAAGGCAGCTGATCGTTCGGGTGCCGCGATCGCTTTGGTTCTCGGCGAGCGTGAACTCGAAGAGGGCGTTGTCGTTGTCAAACAGTTGGCAACAGGTGAGCAGGAGACAGTGGCGCTCGACCAGGTTGTCGACAAGCTCGGGGAACTCGTTGAGCACTGAGGCCGAACCGGTTTCGCTCGATCTGGTTCCCGTGGCATTGATCGCGCCGCGGCTGAAGAAGTTCGCCGTTGTTGTCGTGGTGTTCGGTGTGGTCGTCGGGTTGATCGTCAGTGTGTTCTCGACGGCGACCGTTGGAGTGATCGTCGGTGCCGTCATCGCGGTGCCGACGTCACTGGCGATCCTGATGACGCTGCGCCGGCACATCACGTTGTACGGCAACAGAGTTCGTGCGCAAGCTGGTTTTCGAACCAACGTCGTCGACGTGGCCGAGGTACTCACGGCGGCATTGACGGTGAGATCCGGCCGGATCAGCGAAGTCAGCTTGACGTTCGGCGACGGACGGTCCACCGTGCGGATCCCGCTCGCGCTGTATACCGCGGGGGGTGGGCGCGAGTTGGAGATCCTTGCACTCCGCAAGCTCGCCGACGCGCTGGCGGCCAGCGAGTTGGTACCGGCTGCCGCGTTGTCCTCGGTGCTGATCGAACAGTTGCGTGCCGAAGCCCGCGGCGCCGGACTCGCCGAGCGTCCGCTCTACCGCGCCGTCGAACTCGTGACGGCGGAGGGACGAGTGCCGAGAACCACACTGACAGACCACGAAGTGGCCGGTTTACTCGACTAGCGTGGAAACCGTTCTTACAGCGTTGTAGAACGGACAGTCGTGAAAACGGCAGGTGAGGAGTCGGCAATGAGTATTGCGCCCGTAACCGTCACGGTAACCGGAGCGTCGGGTCAGATCGCATACGGAATGCTTTTCCGCATAGCTGCGGGGGAGATGCTCGGCGCTGACGTCCCGATCAAACTTCGACTGCTCGAGATTCCTGCCGCCGTGTCCGCTGCCGAAGGCGTTGCGATGGAACTCGAAGACGGCGCATTTCCGTTGCTGAGCTCCATCGACATCACCGACGATCCCGATGTCGCCTTCTCCGGCGCGAACGTCGGGATGCTGGTCGGCGCACGTCCGCGGAGCAAGGGGATGGAGCGTGCCGACTTGCTGAGTGCGAACGGCGCGATTTTCACAGCGCACGGGAAGGCGATCAACAACAACGCAGCCTCGGACGTCAAGGTGCTGGTCGTGGGAAACCCGGCCAACACCAACGCGCTCATCGCGATGAACAATGCACCGGACGTGCCCGATGCTCGGTTCAGTGCGCTGACACGTCTCGACCACAACCGAGCGATCGCGCAGGTGGTGAAGAAGACCGGGGTTCGTGCGTCGTCGGTGCGCAAGGTGTCCGTCTGGGGAAACCATTCGGCGACGCAGTACCCGGACCTGTCCCACGCGACTGTCGCAGGTGAGCCTGCACTCGCGGTGATCGACGACCGCGACTGGGTGGAGAACGATTTCATCCCGACTGTGCAGGTGCGAGGCACCGCCATCATCGCTGCGCGGGGATCGTCCTCTGCGGCGAGTGCGGCCAGCGCGTCGATCGACCACGTCCGCGACTGGGTGATCGGTACCGCCGAGGACGACTGGGTATCCATGGCCGTCTGTTCGGACGGTTCCTACGGAGTGCCCGAAGGATTGGTCTCTTCCTTCCCTGTGACCTGTGCCGATGGCGAGTTCGCTATCGTTCCCGACCTCGCGATCGACGACTTCTCACGCGAACGGATCGACCTGTCCGTCAGCGAACTGGAGCAGGAGCGTGCGGCGGTGCGGGAGTTGGGCTTCGTCTGAGGTTTGTCTTGATCAGAGATCTCGGAACAGGTACTGATCGGGATCGTCAGCCCCGAGCACGGGCGGCGACACCATCGGCAGATCGTCGACCATCGAATTCTCGTCGCCGGCAGTGACGAGATACCTCGGGGTAGTGCGTGGCGACTCGTCGTCCCGAGATCCGCGGGGTCCACCGCCCAGCATGCCGCCCGGCGACATGCCAGCATTGCCGGCCACCGACGACGGTGCACCCAGGCCGGGCGTTGCTATTGGAACCGGTTGAGCTGCAGCAACTCCCGCTGCGCCTCTCATCATTCCGCCGATAGTGCCGCTTCCGCTCAGCCATGCTCCGCCAGAGCTTGCCGTCGCACTGGGTGACGGCGACGCGCCGGCTGCGAGTGACGTCGACGGATTGCCTGCGCCCCACAGCTTGGCGACGCCGGTCGGAAGCCCGGCGCCGGCCTGTGCAGCCGAGGTTCGAACAGCCTCGGTGCCTGGCTGAGTGGAGTCCGGGTGGGTGGAGTACGGCGCATCACCGGCATCGGTTGAGGCAGACAGAGGTTGGGCGATCTGACGGGCGGCGTTGTTGATTGCCTCCGCAGTGATCAGGTTGGAGAGTGCCTCACTGGTCGGTGGGGTCGGCACGGGGATCGGTCCGGCAAGGGCGTTCATGGCTGCGGTGTGCCCGAGCATCTCCCCGCGCGTCCGAGTCACCGCCGCGACGGCTGCCTGCATGTGTTCAGCTGCCGAGGCAAGCAACATCGCCTGTCCTGGTGGTGTCCACGCGATGGGCGCGGCAGCTGCAACCGTGGTGGCGAAGGACTGCGCGATTGCCGCGAGATTCGCGTTGCCTCGCTGCACCGATTCCGCGGCGGCGGCAGCAGTTTTCGATATCGCGGTTCCGCGTTCGCTCAATTCTGCGCCGCTGTTCTGGGCGGATCGCGACAGTTCGGTCGCGGCGTCACTGCCGGTGCTGTTCCAGGTCTGGCCCACGTCGGCGACCGCGCTTCGGGACAGTCCCATGGCGTGGTCGATGAGAGTGGACGCCTGATCGAAGATGCCGACGGGATCGATGCCCGCAAAAGTGCCTGTGCCGAGACTCTTCCCGAGTTCGATCAAGGGCGCGAACAGATCTTCGATTCCGGGGAGTGCCGGTACCGGTATGCCGGCGAGCATCGATTCGACCACATTGTTCGGCAGTACCGGGGCAGGAGCGCCACCGTGAAGGAATTCGATGACGGTTGTCGAGTCGTCTTCGGTGCTCACGCGGTCGTGCCCGTCGATCCGGCCGCAGCGGTCAGATCTGTTGCGATTGCATGATCTGTGGTGTCGTAGGCCTGCGCGGCTGCACCGGCCGTCGCGGCGTTGCCGGCGTAGAACGTGGCGAGTGCTGCAACATCTTTGGTGTGTGTGGCCTGAGCGCGCGCGAATGCTTCGAGAAATTCGATCCCGACGGGGCCCACGGCCGGTGCGACTGCTGCGATGTTTGCACCCAGATCGACGGCGGCGGCCTGCGCGATGCGTCCTGCCGCTTCGGTCGACGTCGAGCCGTACTTTCGGATGCCGTCAGTGGCGACAGTCAATTCGCTCATCATTACCCCCCAGTTGGTAAGCGTCGTGAGAACTTTAGCGGACCACTGTGGGCCCTTACAGGGAGACGACGCGACCTACTCAGCGGTTCCGGACAACCTGGACGAAGTGGCAGAGATTACATTCGGCTCCGGTGTTGGTATTGCGAGTGCGATCGATTTGGCACACTCGAACCATGCGAACCGCTTCGGACGTCATCCTCCGACTCACGTCCGATCCAGCTCGCTGTGGACTGGTGATGGATTTCGACGGCGTGCTTGCACCCATCGTCGACGATCCGTCGGCGAGTGCGCTACTGCCCGGCGCCGAAGACGTGCTTGCGACCCTGGCCGAGCATCTCGGTGTTGTCGGCTTGCTCTCGGGACGGCCTGTGTCGTTCTTGCGAGAGCGGCTCAGCTTGAATTCCGTTGTGCTCATGGGTTCCTACGGCGTCGAGACCTGGACGGACGACGGAATCCACGTGCTTCCGGCCGTCGCGGCGTTCAGTGATGCTGTCGCCGAAGCAGAAGCCGAATTGCGTCGCTTGTTCGACTCTCCGGCAGTTCCTGGCATCCATGTCGAGAGCAAAGGCCTTGCGGTGGCCGTGCATTGGCGTCGGGCCGCGGATCGTGCGGTCGCGCAGCGCCTGGTGGAAGCAGCGACGACAGAAATCGCGAGCCTGACCGGGTTGCGGCGTGAGCCCGGCAAGTTGGTCGAGGAATTGCGCCCACCCGTTGAGGAGGACAAGGGGACAGGCCTCCTTCGCGCGATCGCGGCCGCAGGGGTCGACGTCGTCGCGTACGCGGGCGACGACCGGGGTGACCTACCGGCCTTTGCCGCTGTCCTTGCCTCGGGTGGAGAAGCGTTGGTGGTCAAGGGCGACGACATCGCACCGGAAGTGGCTGCTGTCGACGGCGTCCAGTTCGACGGCCCGCAGGCATTCCTCGATTGGATGAAAGAGCTTGCCGCGCAACTGGAACGCTGACGCGTAAGGTCAGTCTGCCAGGAACTCGACCAGGTCTTATTTCGAGGTGCCGCGTCCGCGGGGCAGAGTGACGCGAACCCGCGCGTGCCCTGTTCCTTGGCGTGATCGACAAGCGCTGCGGGTTCTGTCAACGCGAAACTGGCCGCACCGGAAGGGCTCCGGTGCGGCCAGTTTTGGTCTTGGTCGGTTTGCGACTCGGTCAGGCGTCGCGCTTGTTGACGACGGCGATGCTGATTCCGAATATCACCAGCACAAACGCTGCGAAGTAGAACAAGCTTCCCCAAGGGCCCCAATGGAAATTGGTGCTCGAACCCGAAGAGAGGAAGTGGTCGGCGTTGGCGAACGGGAGGAACGGTGTGACGTTTCTGCCGAAGGATCCGAACATGCCGAACAGGCTCTCGATGAGCAGTGGCCACAGCAGCAGTAGTGCAATGGCGCCTGCGGACTGACGAAGGAGTGCTCCGACGGCGATGGCAAGGGCAACGCAGAGGAACGCGAAGATCGGTACGCCGTAAACGGCGCGCCAGGCGTCGGCGTTGTCCAGTGCCAGATTGGTGGAACCTTCAGAGCCTGCCGCAGCTTTGGTGATGAATACCGCGCCGAGCATGAGAACGAAGGACAGCACCGCGCCGAAAGCCCCGATCAGGCAGGCTTTGGCGATCAGAACCGAAGCCCGACTCGGGATGGCCTGGAAGGTGGTACGGATGATGCCGAAGCGGTACTCGCTGGTGATCGCGAGCGCCGCCATGATCATCAGGACCATGACGCCGAATCCGGATACTCCTAGCCCCGCGTCGTTGAACGTGGGGAGGAATTTCTCGAAATCAGGAGTTCCTGATGCGGCTTCGTCGTTGTACGCCTGAATGCTCGAACTCGACGAACGCCCGATCATCCAGGCGACGCCCAACCCTAGGACGATGATTGTGATCGTGCACCACAGCGGCGACTTGGTCGTGGTGATCTTGATACGTTCAGCACTGAGAACAGCCATTACAGTGCACCTCCCATAGCGTGCTGTGTGTTTGCGTGGTGGGCTCCGGCGCCCGGATCGATACCGGATGCGTGGTACTGGACATCGTCCCCGGTCAACTTCATGAACGCATCCTCGAGCGATCCCTGCACAGAAGCCAACTCGTGCAACACGATTCCCTGCGAACCAGCCAAACCACCGATCACATCGGTGGTCGAATCCACGACCACCAACACCGGCTCCGATCCTGAATGTTCCTCGCGGACAGTCAGTCCCTGGGCAGTCAATGCGGCATGGAGAGCGTCCAATTGTGGGCTGCGCACGCGCACCGTCGACTCCGACGAACGATCCACGAACTCCGCGACCGTCGAATCCGAAATCAACCGACCCCGACCGATCACCACCAACTGCTCCGCCGTGAGCGCCATCTCCGACAGGAGGTGACTCGACACGAGCACCGTGCGGCCCTCGGCCGCCAACCGCTGCATGAACTTACGAATCCAGACGATGCCCTCCGGATCGAGACCGTTGACCGGCTCGTCGAACAACAACACCTTCGGATCCCCCAACAGCGCACCCGCCAACCCCAGACGCTGCGACATACCGAGCGAGAACCCGCCGGCCTTCTTGCCCGCCACCTCGGACAATCCGACCAACCCGAGCACCTCGTCGACGCGGGACTTCGGGATCCCGTTCGAAGCAGCCATCCACTGCAGATGTGCACGCGCACTGCGATTGGGGTGCACCCACTTCGCATCCAGCAACGCACCCACCGTCCGCAACGGCGTCTTGAGCTCGCGGTACGGCTTGCCCTCGATCAACGCCGCACCCGACGTCGGCTGATCCAAACCCAGGATCATCCGCATCGTCGTCGACTTGCCTGCACCGTTCGGGCCCAGGAAGCCCGTCACGATGCCCGGCTTGACCGTGAACGACAAGTCGTCCACCGCTTTCGTCGGTCCGTAAACCTTGGTCAATCCCCTCAGTTCAATCATGAGGAGAACTGTGCCCTACCGGCACTGACCAGCACATCGGTCCCGAGGATGACATGAACCCTGAGATGTGAATACGGCAGTTCAGGGAAAACCCTGTGCTCGACCGGAAGTCGGAACTGGCGCGGCATGCGGGTAGGGCGCATCGAAGTCGCCGTCGAACAATCGCCAGTAGAAGTCGTTCATCCTCGCAGCGACGGGCGCGTGCCGTGTCACGATCGCGGCCACCTCTGGTGTCACATCACCTGGAATATGACCTGTGGCGCATCGTCGTACGTACTGGTTGCGGGCGACTGGTCCGCCGCTCGTCGGCCTCGGTACCCCGCAGACCTCGGTCACCAGCCAGTTGACCAGAAGCATGGCGGCGTAGTCGGCGTCATGAGTGGCGTGGCGCCGGACGAAGTCGTGCTCGGCAGTCGACAGGTCGAAGTGTGGGGATGTGGCCAGTCCGAAGTCGGTGAGATAGATCCGCTCCATGTCGGTGCGCATGTTGCCGAAATGTCCGTCCATGTGCAGCAACTGTCGATCGCGCAAGAATGCCACGATCTCCGAAAACTGTCGCTCGACTTCGGCAGCTTTGGCGGACGGGTTGTCTTCCAGCCAATTCGAGATCGGGTGTTCGATGTACTCGCAGAACAGTACGAGGCTGCACGGCGCAGCGGCAAGCGCTTCGAGACGGGTCCGCACTTCACGGCTGGCGCCGGCGGTGTGAACGGAATCGATGTCGGCGTGTTCGGCCGCAACGGGCGAACGTCCGGGAAGTATCCGCCAGTGGTAAAGCATTGGGAACGACTGTGTTTCGCCGGCCAGAACGGCATCGGTGACCACGATGTTCGCGGCCAGTTCTCGCCAGGCGTTGAAGCTTGGGCCACCAATGCCGTACTGGCAGAACGTCGGCAGATCGAAATGGTTGGAAGTAGAGCCCACCTCGGCGATTTCCCGCACGCTCAGTGGGATGCGTTTGGTGAATACCGGAACGCCGTTGAGCCTGTTGTCATAGACCCTGATCACTCCTGCGGCGCCACCTACGCCGACACTCGAGATTTGAACGGTGTCGACCAGTCGGGCCAGTTCGACATCGTTCTGGGAAGACAGGAACGCCGACAGCTTTCGGTGACGGTCAATCCTGACGTCTGTCATCCCACGACTGTGCCACAGGCTCGTCCGGCTTCGATTTCGCGGAGCCGCCTGTCGAAGTCACCGATTCTGGCGGTGTCCTCGTAGTAGTCCTCTTGCTCGATGATCTTTCCCACTTGGTCCGAACGAGAAGCACTGTTCGATTTCGATAGATGACGGCGCCGTCGGGGCCAAGGGCTCGGTCGTCGAAACGGGCGAGCAGGGTCATGCGCCAGAGTGGACCACCGAAATACGCTTCGGTGACCGCGCCTTGAAGCCCCGCATCGACAAATTGTTGGAGAAACGTCTCGATTCGGTCCCCATCGCTTCATCTTCGAAGCTTGTCGTGGCATCGAATGCCCTGTCAACGATGTGCCCGGGTCTGCTGATATCTGACAGAGAATTGGATATTGACAGTGACTGTCACAATAGGTGAGACTCGCATTATCGAGAATGGCCGGATCTCGGCCGAGGCGGGAGGACGTTGCTGATGTCACTACGGGAGAGACAGCGGTTGCAGGTGCGAGCAGACATTCAACGTGCGGCATTCGATCTGTTCGCGCGTGACGGTTTCGAGGATGTGACCACCGAGCAGATTGCGGCGGCAGCGGGGGTATCGGCGAGTACGTACTTCCGGCACGTTCGTAACAAGGAGGATCTGCTGTTGGATCCGGTCAGGCAGGGCGGCGCCGGAATCGTGACGCTGCTCGAGGATCGCCCGGCATCCGAGTCGGCTGATCTTGCGATCTCGCGGGCAATCCTGGAACGCTCCAATGCTTTCGAGTCCTCGGAGATCGATCAGTGGCGAGCAGCGTTCCGCACCGCGCCGCACCTGATGGATCGAGTCGCCCTGATCGCGCCCGAGCATCGTGATCGGTTGGTCGAGTTGGTGGCACAACGGATGTACCTCGATCCGGAAAATGACAGCCGTCCAGGACTTCTCGTTCATTTGATGTTGGCAGCGGCGGAGTTCGGTTATCGGCAATGGATACGTAACCCTCACAAGCGCGGGGCATCACTTCCCGTGTGCGTCGAGGGGGCACTCGACGCAGTTCGGGGATCCCGGTGGCACACGCAGGACGAAGATGACACGAAAGGTCGTGACCAGTGATGGACGAGAACTCTCAGGGCGCCGTGCCGCCCGTAGTAGATGTGCCCGTAGTGGATGTCGTTGTTGTCGGATCGGGGGCTGCCGGCATGTCTGCAGCCATCACCGCAGCCCGCAACGGACTCTCGACGATACTCGTGGAGAAGTCCGAATACTGGGGCGGTTCGTCGTCCCGGTCCGGGGGCGGCGTGTGGATTCCGGGAAACTCGATACTTCGCCGCGAGGCACCGAAAGATGATATCGACTCTGCGCGAACATATCTGAAGAGCATTGTCGGAGAGGATGCAGACGCCGACCGAATCGACACGTATCTCGATCGGGGTCCGGAAGCCCTCGATTTCCTGATTCGTCACTCTGCGTTGGAGCTCGAATGGGTGAAGGGTTACTCCGACTACTTTCCCGAGGCACCTGGCGGACGTGCAAGCGGCCGCTCGTGCGAGCCGCGCCCGTTCGACGCGCGAGCTCTGGGCGACGATCTTGCGACACTTCATCCGCCGTACATGAAGGTTCCGCTCAACATGGTTGTCCAACAATCTGATTACCGTTGGCTGAGCACGGGGATCCGGCATTGGCGGGGTCCGGTGCGGATGCTTCGGGTAGGAATGAGATCTCTGGCCGCAAGAGCTCGGAGGAAGAAGCTGATCGGGCTCGGGCCGGCGCTCATGGCCGAACTGATGCTCGGAGTTCGGGACGCCGGAGTGACGGTGGAGCTCGGGACGAGGCTTGTGGATTTGGTGACCGACAGTGATCGTGTCGTGGGTGTGCGACTCGAGTCCGGGGGAGTGCAGACCACCATGCACGCTCGATGCGGTGTCATCCTCGCGTGTGGCGGGTTCGACAACAACGACGACATGCGAGGCGAGTACCAGCGACGGCCGAGTAGCGCGCAGTGGACTCTCGGGGCACCGACCAATACCGGGGATGGCATCCGTGCAGCTCTACGCGTCGACGCCGCAATTTCGTACATGGACGACGCGTGGTGGGCCCCGTCGATTCCACTGCCCAAAGGCCCGTGGTTCGCCTTGGCGGAACGCTCGCTGCCTCGCAGCCTCATGGTCAACGCCAGCGGTCAGCGCTTCATGAACGAGTCACTTCCCTATGTCGAAGCGGCACACGCCATGTTCGGCGGAAAGTACGGCCGAGGTGAAGGACCCGCTGAGAACATCCCGGCTTGGCTGATCTTCGATCAGACGTACCGTGACCGTTACCTGTTCGCGGGGGTTCCGGCGCGCAGGCCGATACCTCGGTCGTGGATCGAATCGGGTGCGATTGTGCGAGCTGGATCGATTGCCGAACTCGCTGCCGAGATCGGAGTGCCGGGCGATGCGCTGTCCGCCACCATCACACGATTCAACAGTCACGCGCGCGACGGAGTCGATCGCGACTTCGGCCGTGGGACAAGCAGATACGACCACTACTACGGCGACTGCACCAACAAGCCCAACCCCAGCCTCGGAGAACTTACGAAGGGTCCGTTCTATGCCGCGAAGATGGTGCCTGGAGACCTGGGGACCAAAGGCGGCATCAACACGGACGCTCGCGCGCGAGCGTTGCGCGCCGACGGTTCGGTCATCGACGGGCTCTACGCGGCAGGTAACACCAGCTCGCCGGTGATGGGTCATACCTATGCCGGTCCAGGTGCAACTATCGGTCCCGCAATGGTTTTCGGATATCTGGCGGCGCTCGATGCGGTCGGTCGATCCCGTGACGGTAGTGAGCTCGAGACCGAAGGCAGGAATAATGGTTTGGCAGATCGTCGTGGGTAGGGTTCTCTTGACAGCGTGACCCACCTCAACATCGCCGACGTCGATTACTTTCTCCCTGATGGTCGGCAACTGCTCAGCGGTGTCAGCTTTCGGGTCGGCAACGGTGCAAAAACTGCACTGATCGGGCCCAACGGGACTGGTAAGACGACGTTGCTTCGCATTATCGCCGGAGACGCCGTCGCCGACGAGGGCGCTGTCACTCGATCCGGAACACTGGGCGTGATGCGGCAATTCGTCGGCCAGGTTCGCGACGAGTCCACCGTGCGCGATCTTCTGTTGTCCGTCTCGCCGGCACGGATCCGGGACGCAGCACTGGCGCTCGATACGGCAGAAACCGCGATGATCGAGCGCGACGAGGAATCAACTCAAATGAAGTATTCGCATGCGCTGGCCGATTGGGCCGACGTGGGCGGCTACGAGACCGAAGACTTCTGGGACAAGGTCACTACCGCGGCTCTCGGTGTTCCCTATGACCGTGCGAAGTGGCGCGCGGCCAACTCCCTCAGTGGTGGCGAGCAGAAACGGTTGGTTCTCGAAGCACTGTTCGCTGGGCCCGACGACGCACTCCTACTGGACGAGCCGGACAACTACCTCGATGTTCCGGGCAAGCGATGGCTGGAAAAGACGATCTCGGAATCGTCGAAAGTGGTTTTGTTCGTCAGCCACGACCGCGAACTGATCGCCAACGCGGCCACCCACATCGTGACGCTCGAGCCCGGAATCAGCGGCGCAACGTCGTGGACGCACGGCGCTGGGCTGGCCAGCTACCACCAAGCCCGCGAGGATCGCAACGCTCGATTCGAAGGACTGCGCCGACGCTGGGACGAGGAGCACGCGAAATTACGTGCCCTGGTTCTGCGATTGCGTGAAAAGGCCAAGTTCAACGACGGCGTCGCTGCGCGGTATCACGCCTCGCAAACCAGGTTGGCGAAGTTCGAGGAGGCAGGGCCACCCGAAGCGATTCCACTTCAGCAGAAGGTGACGGTTCGGCTGGCGGGCGGGCGAACCGCCAAGCGCGCGTTGGTATGTCAAGATCTCGAGCTGACCGGATTGATGAAGCCTTTCGACACCGAGATCTGGTACGGAGATCGGGTTGCCGTGCTGGGCTCCAATGGATCCGGAAAGTCGCATTTCCTTCGGCTCTTGGCGGGTGGGGGGACCGATCCGGGGAGCGAGCATCTGCCCGTCGAGGCGCTCGACATCGCGCCGGTCGAGCACGGGGGTAATGCGACGCTGGGTGCCCGGGTACGTCCCGGATTGTTTGCGCAGACACACTCCAGGCCCGATCTGACCGGAAACACGCTGCTCGAGATCCTGCACATGGGCGACGAACACCGCAGCGGAATGGGACGCGAAGCGGCGAGCCGCGCGCTGGACCGTTACGGATTGTCCCAAGCTGCGGAACAGAAGTACGACGACCTGTCCGGCGGTCAGCAGGCACGATTGCAGATCCTGCTCCTCGAGCTCTCCGGCGCCACGATGTTGTTGCTCGACGAACCGACCGACAACCTTGACCTTCATTCGGCTGACGCGCTCGAGCAGGGCATTGCTCAGTTTGCCGGCACGGTCATCTCGGTCACGCACGATCGCTGGTTCGCGCGCGGGTTCGACAGGTTCCTCGTCTTCGGATCGGATGGGAACGTGTACGAGAGCGAGTCGCCGGTGTGGGACGAGGCCAGGGTCGAACGAGCGCGCTGAGATCGAGCAGCCACTCCCTACCTGGGGAGAGGCGGCAGCTCGTTGATCATCGCGCGAAGGAGGCCCGGATCGCTGCGATCCGATCGAGGCGGGGGACAGCGCGAAAGATCGAGCTGTGTCGGAAAGCGCCACACAACGCGACCTGGATCTACCCTGTTCACCGCCGAGTACCAGTGGGTGAGGGGCTCGGCGAGCGCCGCGTGAAGCTCGAAATGCCGTCGTCGGCGGCTGGGGTCTCCTTCGCGCTGAAGTAGAAGCTGCCCCGGTGACGGTATCGAGATGACGGTCAGATCCGCGAAACCCAGTTCGAGGTGCTCGAAAGCTGTCTCGACTGCCGCGAGCTCGTACTCGAATCGCTCCCGAGGTGCTGCGCCCACCGCAGCGAGACACCAGCTGTAGTGCAGTTTCAGCGGGTCGCTGTCGCAGAGCGCGATACCGGTTCTCGCTTCGAGATCTTCCGCTTGCGACCATCGCTTCGAATTGACCGTTGTCCAGTAACTTGCCTGCACTTCGAGGTTGGTTCCATCCGGTTCGAACCCGGTGGGCTGATATTCGGCCACGAATTCCTCGACGACCGATTCATTCGTCATCTGGGCTCGGCACCAAGTGGTCTTGCCGGCGGCGCTGGGTCCTTCTACTGCGATGATCACCAGTTGATTCTCCATAACGATTGGGGCGGTTGGTTTTTGCCCGTTGCCAGGAATCTCTTAACATCCGAAGGGGGCTCCTTCGTGGTCCGACACGGCCTTTTTCGGTGCGGTGGGTCACAAAATCGCAGTGACGGTTGACACATAACGGACGGATAACGATCGGTATGGTTGAACCTCGAATCAACTAGTTGACCTGTGGTTATTTCTTGAAACTCGACTGAATCTGGTACGGCAGTGCCGGAAAACTGCCCCGTGACCAATCCGTGACCATCACCTACGGTCGTTGACAGCCCGAAACTACCGGGCAAACACCGACCCGCAACTGCGTGCTTCTGCCCCGCGGGTCCGGTACTCCCGAAACCTTCGCGGGGCAGGAGTGAAACAGACGAGTCGATCGACTAGACGTGAAAGCGTCCGGGCCGACCTCGTCCGCGGTAGCGGAGAGGATTTACCCAATGACCAGCATCACCTTCAAGCGCGCCCTCGGCGCAGTTGCAACCGCAGGCGCAGTCGTCGCGATCCCGCTCGCCATGAGCACCGGCACCGCTTCGGCAGCCGGCCACGACTGGTCCGGAGTCGCAAACTGCGAGTCCTCCGGTAACTGGGCCGCCAACACCGGAAACGGCTTCTACGGTGGTCTGCAGTTCACGCAGAGCACCTGGAACGCATTCGGTGGATCGGGCAACGCTGCCAACGCCAGCCAGGCCGAGCAGATCCGTGTCGCCGAGAACGTTCTCGCAGGCCAGGGCGTCGGCGCATGGCCCGTCTGCGGTCAGTACCTGACCACCGGCACCACCGCAGGCAACTACGAGGCCGCAGCCGCCCCCGTCACCGCTGAGGCTTCCGTCGAGTCGGCTCCGGCAGCAAGCACCGGAAGCGGCAACTACGTGGTCAAGGCAGGCGACACCCTGTCGAAGATCGCTGCTGCACACGGCATCTCGCTCGAGAACCTCGCCAGCCAGGTTCCGAACATCAACCTGATCTTCCCGGGACAGTCCCTCTCGGTCTAGTCTCGTGGCCGTTTAGGTCCTCAATGCGTCGAAATTGTCCGGAGCTGATGCAGCCCCGGACAATTTCGGCGTTTCTGCGTTCGCAATGATCGTTGCCGCTTCCGTATGGATGGGGTCAAGATCCTGGCGCCACCCAAGAATGTGCAGCGCCGACCCGGCGATGACAGCGGCGTCGGGAATCGGGGTGCCTTCGAGCGCGTCGGCTCGCGCGCTGATCACACTTTCTACCAGGCGAAACGGAAGCTCGGCCAGGTGCGTTGATGATGGATCGTCAATCGCGTCGAGCACATCCTGGGCGAGTGCCCGGTATTGCTCGCGAAGCCGATCGCGATCGGCTCGGAACGACATGAACCTGTCACTTCTCAGTTCCGGTAAGAGATAAAGGACGCCGAGGTTCCACCGTCCGGTGATCAGTTGTGCCGCGTCGATGTACGAAAGTGCGTAAAGCTTCACCTCGGGTGCGGTGTCGAGTGGCCTGAGATTCTCCGCGAAGTCGAGCGCCGGCGTCACGGTGTCGGCGAGCAGTGCAACCAGAATGTCGTCCTTGGTGGCGAAATGGTTGTACAGCGACGCCTGACGCATTCCGACTGCTTCGGCGATGTGGCGTGTGGACGTCGCGGCGAAGCCTCGGGTGGTGAACAGTTCAGCGGCTGCATCCAAGATCTCCGCCCGGGCAGTGCCACCCGGGCGTCGGCGAGCGGTCAGGCGGGGTCGTCCGGGGCCGGCGTTGGTCACGCCTTCCATAGTGGCAGGCTGCGGCCTTACGTGCGGGATGGCCGCCGCTGTGAGCATTCGGTCACGTGCTCGAAACGTACTCAACGAGCCTGTTACAGAATCAGGCGAATCGTATACGCGGGCGTCACCTGCGGCGAGTGGATTTCGCGAAAACTATCAATCGACAGTTATTCGCCTCTGAATCGCTTCGCCGAAGGAGTACGCCGTTGAGTGCAACCACCCCGGCTGCGCAGCCCACCACCGCATCCGCACTCGCCTCTTCGCCTCACGACGACGGTGACCTCGCGGAGTTCGGCTACGAGCAGCAGCTGCATCGATCGCTGGGAAAGTTCGCGTCTTTCGCCGCGGGCTTCTCCTTCGTCTCCATCCTCACCACGATCTTCCAATTGTTTGGCCTCGGTTTCGGTTTCGCGGGTCCGGCATTCTTCTGGACGTGGCCGGTCGTCTTCATCGGTCAGTTCATGGTCGCTCTCAACTTCGCGGAACTTGCTGCCAGATATCCGATTTCGGGTGCCATCTACCAGTGGTCGCGGCGGATGGGTGGTGAGATCGTCGGCTGGTTCGCCGGTTGGTTCATGATTCTCGCTCAGATCGTCACTGCATCGGCCGCCGCGATCGCCTTGCAGGTCGTGCTCCCCAATGTGTGGAGCGGGTTCCAGATCATCGGCGAGGACAGCGCACTCACCGCATCGAGTGGTGCCGCCAACGCCGTGCTGCTCGGATCGGTACTTCTGGTTCTGACCACCTTTATCAACTGCATCGGCGTCAACTGGATGTCGCGTATCAACAACATCGGCGTGACCTGCGAAATCGTCGGTGTCATCGCAGTGATCGGGATGTTCTTCACCCACGCTCAGCGCGGACCGGACGTCG
This sequence comes from Rhodococcus sp. MH15, assembly GCF_019266045.1. NCBI lineage: Bacteria > Bacillati > Actinomycetota > Actinomycetes > Mycobacteriales > Nocardiaceae > Rhodococcus > Rhodococcus sp. MH15. The sequence continues at coordinate 378,500 of NZ_LPNP01000061.1, read as the reverse complement.
TCTTCGACACCGGCAGTGCCGGCGGTCAGCCCGGATACGCCTGGGCGTGGATCATGTCCGGACTGATGGCTGCTTACGTCATGGTCGGCTTCGGTTCGGCAGGCGAACTGGCCGAGGAGACCCGCAACCCCCGACGCGTCGCACCTCGTACGATCCGGCTTGCACTGTCCGCTTCCGCGCTCGGCGGCGGCTTGATGATCCTCGGCGCGTTGATGGCAGCGCCCTCACTCACCGACGGACGCCTGGCCACGGAAGGTTTGCCGTACGTACTGACATCGATTCTCAGTTCCCCGTGGGGCACGGTCTTGTTGATCGACGTCTCGATCGCAGTGTTCGTGTGCACCTTGGCCATTCAGACTGCTGCTTCACGGCTGATGTTCTCGATGGCCCGCGACGGGCGGCTTCCTGCCTCGCAGGTACTGGCAAAGGTCAACCCCCGCACCGGAACACCTATCGCGCCGTCCGTCCTCATCGGTCTGGTCTGCATTGCCGTCCTGGCCGTCAACGTGGGCAACTCGGCAATTTTTGCAACCCTGTCCAGCGTATGCATCATCTTGATCTACTTGGCCTACCTCATGGTGACCGTGCCGCTGCTGGTTCAGCGTCTCAAGGGATGGCCTCGCACGGCAGTCGGCCCCAAGTTCGACGCCGAAGGCAAAAAGCTTTTCTCCCTGGGCGTCTGGGGAATTCCGGTCAACATCGCCGCGGTTGTGTACGGCGCGCTGATGGTGATCAACCTGTCCTGGCCACGAGCCGAGATCTTCAACCCCACCGGGGAGTACCCCATTCTGCAGTGGGCCGCGCCCATCACGGTAGCGCTGGTCGTGGGGCTGGGAGTCGCTTGCTTCCCACGTGGCCGCGCCACCCCGAATCCCGTCACGATCGGAGCCTGACCATGAGTACTCAGACCACCGCCGGAGCGCGCGAGCATGCCCGGTCTCAAGCTGGAACGATCACCGATTCCATGCCCGTATTGCCGGCAACGCGTTGGCCGAACCCACCCGAAGACGTCGCTCCCGAACGTCTGACCTGGGCTGAGACCGTGCCGGGTGGGCGGTACACGACCAAGGTTCTCGCACGTGGAACCCGATTGCGACTTCGCGACATCGCTGGCAGCGCCTGCGCAAACATCTTGCTCTATCGCGCCGACGCCCCTTGGGAGCGTCTCAACGTCGCCGATACCGTCAAGGTGCCATGGCAGGCCTATCTCGGCGTCGGGCACCCGTTGCTCTCCGATCAGGGGCGAGTACTTGCGACCGTGGTCGCAGACACGTCGGGTCACCACGACGCGTTCTGCGGAACGACGTCACGCGCCACCAACGAGGCGAAGTACGGGCAGGGTTCGCTGCACAGTGCCTCACCCGCCGGTCGTGAACTGTTCACCGTCGCTGCCGCGAAAAACGGGCTCGGGCCGCAGGACATTGCGCCGCCGTTGTCCTTCTTCCATGGTGTCCGCGTCGAGGCGGACGGCGCTCTCACCAGTACGGGGTCCGCCGGCTCGGGCGCAACGGTCGACCTTCTGATCCACCTGCCCGTCATCGTGATGATCGCCAACACCGCGCACCCACTCGATCCAGCGCCGCAGTTTCCCACCACGTCCCTCGAAGTGCTCGCGTGGAACGCGGCCGACGAACTCGGCGGCCTTGACGATCTCGGGCCGGAATACCAACGCGCAGTGCTCAATACCGAAGATGCCTGGACGGCTTCGAACCTGGAGGAGATCGCATGACCACCACCTTGGATGTCCCCGCCCTCGTTCCCGGAACGGTGATCCTCGACGAGATTGCTGACGCATTCGGGCCGTGGTCCGCAGTTGTCCGTGCCGGTGACGTTCTGACCATCGTCGATCTACACGGAAATCAAGCCGTCGACACCCTCGTCTACGCCGGTGACGATCACAGCGTTCGGTACTCGGCAGCAGCGACGGTCACAGCCCAGAAGAACCTGTTTCTGTCCACAGGCTCCGTGCTCCGCGGTGACGACGGAACTCCACTCATGACCCTGGTCGCAGACGAGGTCGGAAACCACGACACCGTCGGCGGCGCGTGCTCACAGGAATCGAACACCCTGCGATACGGCCACCACACCAAGCATCAGCACGCGTGCGTCGAGAACTTCCTCGTCGAGGGCGCAAAATGGGGGCTCGGTAAGCGGGACCTGGTGTCCAACATCAACTTCTTCATGAACGTCCCGGTCGACCCCGACGGCACACTCGGAATCGTCGACGGACTGTCGGCACCAGGCAAGCGGCTCGCGTTGCGTGCCGAACGTGACGTGCTCGTCCTCGTGTCCAACTGCCCGCAGATCAACAACCCGTGCAACGGCTTCGATCCCACGGCCGTCCGCATGATCGTCACACGGCCGGGAGCAGACGAATGAACGCAAAACTGACCATCGTGCGTCCCGGAATGCTGACGACGGTTCAGGACTATCCAGGACGCGTCGGATACTGGCAGATCGGAGTCCCACCATCGGGCCCGATGGACGACCTGTCGTTTCGGTTGGGAAACACCGCACTCGGAAACCCCGAAGGCGCCCCCGGCATCGAATGCGCGATGGCCGGACCTGCCATGACGTTCGACGAAGACACCACGGTCTGCATCACAGGTGCCCCGGTGTCGGTGACCGTCGACGGCGTCGTACACGGTCAGTGGCGTCCCGTTCTCGTCCCCGCTGGATCGGTGCTCGACGTCGGAACGGTCAGCGGCCCGGGACTGCGCATCTACGTACTCGTACAGGGCGGAATCGAGACCGACGACTATCTCGGCAGTGCGTCGACCTTCACCCTGGGCAGGTTTGGGGGACACGAAGGTAGGACTCTGCGGGCAGGAGACGTTCTCAAACTCGGACAGGCGACCGGGGTCGCGGGAGCTGTTCCCGCCGAGCATGTTCCGGCGATACACACGTGCTGGGAACTTGCGGTGACCGAGGGCCCGCACGGGGCGCCGGAGTTCTTCACCCGCTCCGACATCGACACGCTGTACGCGACGGAGTACGAGGTCCACTTCAACTCCGACCGCACCGGTGTCCGGTTGATAGGTCCGAAACCAGACTGGGCCAGAACCACCGGCGGCGAAGCGGGACTTCACCCTTCGAACATCCACGACAACGCGTATTCGATCGGTGCACTCGACTTCACCGGCGACACGCCCATCCTCCTCGGACCAGACGGACCGAGCCTCGGCGGCTTCGTCTGCCCGATCACAGTGGTGTCCGCTGATCGCTGGAAGCTCGGACAGTTGGCTCCCGGGAACAAGATTCGCTTCGTGCCGGTCCGCGCCGAACGGGCAGCCTCCCGGCGTGACCTCGGAGTATCGCGTCGAGCGTCCAATTCGGTTGTTCATTCCTCCGGTGGTGACGGCGACGACGGCGTCATAGCCCGTCGTGACGGCGACACCACGGTCACGTACCGGCGCTCAGGCGATGACAACGTGTTGGTCGAATACGGCGACATGAATCTCGACCTGGCGTTACGTGCGCGTGCTCATGCACTGCATCAGCGACTCGAAGCCGAGAAGCCGGCCGGACTACTCGATCTCACCCCGGGAATCCGCAGCCTGCAGGTCCGCGTCGACCCGGACGTGCTGCCCGTCGGCAAACTGATGGGAATGCTCGCCGAGGCGGAGGACACCTTGCCGGCGGCCAACGAACTCGTTGTGCCCAGTCGCACTGTGCGGATGCCACTGTCGTGGGACGACCCGGCCACGCGCGAAGCGATCCAGCGGTACATGCACGGGGTTCGCGCCGACGCGCCCTGGTGCCCGTGGAACATCGAGTTCATCCGCCGGATGAACGGTCTCGAATCCGTGAACGACGTGTTCGACACCGTCTTCGGCGCCGAATACATGGTGCTCGGACTCGGTGACGTCTACCTCGGAGCGCCGGTCGCGACGCCGCTCGACCCACGTCATCGCCTTGTCACGACCAAGTACAACCCCGCCCGCACCTGGACCCCGGAAAACGCCGTCGGGATCGGTGGGGCGTACCTCTGCATCTACGGCATGGAAGGCCCGGGCGGGTACCAGTTCGTCGGACGTACGACGCAGGTGTGGAATCACCGCCACCCCGCGAAGTCCGGGCCGTTCGAGGAGGGCACTCCGTGGTTGCTGCGATTCTTCGACCGGATCTCCTGGTACCCCGTCGAGCCGGAAGAGTTGATGGATCTGCGCGCGGACACCGCCGCCGGCCGCGACGGGGGCGTCGAGATCGAGGACGGCAGCTTCTCGCTGGCCGAGCATCAGGAGTTCCTCGCGTCGAACTCGCGCTCGATCGAGGAGTTCCGCGCGATGCAGTCCGTCGCGTTCGGGGCCGAGCGTCAGCGTTGGTCCGACGCAGGAGAGTTCGCGCTGCCCGGCTGATGGTCGAGTGAGCACAGTCGTCTTAGAGTGAGCACCGCTTCCAGAGTGTCGGAAGCGGTGCTCACTCAGCAGTTACGGTGTTCAGTCCGCCTGGAACGGTTGCAGATGTCTGCGTCAGCGAGTCAGCGCGCGATTGAACAGATCGATGAACGGGCGAGGCGACGGGGTGCCGGTGGGACGGAAAGGCGCAGAATCCCTCGACGCGGATACCCACTCGGTTCTGCTCACCCGCGACAAGTCGAGCTGATACCGGGTGTCCGCGGCGAGTCGGTGCAGGAAGAGGGTTCCGGTTCGCCCGTTTCCTTCCCGAAACGGGTGGGCATGATTGAGCGTCGAGTACACCGATGCGAGCGCGAACGACGCAGCGCCGTTATCGAGCGCTACCCAATCGACGGCGGCGATGATCTCTTCCACCTCGGACAGGTAGTTCCGAATCGCCGAGACCGGAGCAAACGTTGCCGCACCTTTCCTGATGTCGACGGTTCTGATGTGGCCGGCCCACTGGTACAGATCTTGGAAAACGTGCTGGTGAAGTAGGAGAAGTTCGGCTGTGTCTCGCGTGTGCGGTACGAGGTCGCTGCCGAGATGCGCCTCACCCAGGCGAAGCGCGGTCGCCGCGAACTCGAGTGATTGCAGTGCGGCGGGATCTCGTACGTCGAAATTGTTCGCGAGAACCGATGTACCGCGATAGACGTACGGCGCTGATCGTCGCCAGCGGATCCGCGGGGGAATCGCAGACGAGAGGCCGACGGCTCGCGCCAATTCCTGCTCGAAATACTCACGCCGAGAAAGCATCCCGATCATCACGGCCTCGAGTTCCGCGATCTGTTCATCGCTCGGATCCCAGCCTTCGAGGCGCTCCGCCGCCAGAACCTGTTCGAGCGCAGTGCGATTCACGGATCGATGTCGGGTAGCGCCGACGCGGACGCGGCATATTCGAGTCGTCGTTGCACGCCCGCGACCTCGCGCACTGCATTGCTCAGCAAGCTCCTCGAGAGCGGAGTGAGTTCGGAGATCACGACTTCGTCGGTCGGTGGCCGACCTGCCGCGAACTGATCGGTCTGGTGGCGGACACGAATCTGCTGCAACACCTCGAAAGATTCGATCAGTACCTGGGCGTCGTCGTCGAGTAGGAAACCGCTTCCCGCTGCAGCCTTGAGGCGTTCGAGTGTCGAACTCGTGCGGGCGCCCACGGAAATCCCCGCCCAACGAGCGATGTTCACGATCGGTTGGACGGCGCTGGCTTTGAGGTCGACGGTTCCGGTCCGACGCGTCATCACGTCCTTGAACGAATGGAGCTTTGCCTTGTCTCCGACGGCTTCGCGAAGGAGCAGTCGCATGACGGCCGGGTGCAGTCGCAGTTGATCCAACGCCGCAGGGCGAGGATCCAACGCCGGATCGCCTGCGACGACACGGGCGTCCGCCAGCATCGACAACATGACCAGGGCTTGGTCCTGATACGGGTTGGACACCCATTTCCGCAGCGCAGTGCGCCATTGTGGGAGTGTCCGAGCAAACCTGGCCTGGGTCGCGACGGCGTTCTTGGTGTCGCGAGGGAACCCGCAGAGATCGAGGATGTCGTGGATGGTCTTCGCGGCGTCGGCTCCCTCGTGATGAGATTCGCCGCCCCACACCAGCGCACTGTCGATATCCGAAGAGGGGAGCGCTTCACGTCTGGCGACGCTGCCGAGCGACAGCCACGCGAAATCCGGTCGCTCGTCTCCGCCCACCACCAATTCGATGGCTCGCCTGACAGTCACGTCGATCAGCACGGCCAGCGTCGCGCCGATGTCGAGCGGTGAGACCCGCGACGCCACCAATTCCGTCACCAGAACAGGGACCGCGCGGGCTGTTTCGATCAGGTGCGCGTCGTCCTGTGCGGTGGCGAGCGCTGCGCGCAGTTCGAAACCCTGATTGGTGGCCGAAGTCAGGAGGTCGCTGAGTTCGAGCACGCCCATCAGTGCGCCTGCCTCGGTCACGACCGGGAGATGGCGCAATCCGTACTCGAGCATGTCGGTCACGGCGTCGGCGCCCAATCGATCCGGATCGACTGTCACTGCTGACGGCGTCATCACCGTCGATACCGGCTGATTGCTGTCGATACCACCGACTACCACGCGAGCACGGAGGTCACCTTCGGTGAAGATTCCGAAACCGGTTGTAGCCGTCGGGATCACGACAGCGCGGCGGCCCGCGTCGGTCATCAACTTCGCGGCCTCGCGGATGGTGGCCTGTTCGCTGCAGACAATTGCGGGTCCGCGCAACAGGTCTCGTACCCGGCGCATGGCGGGACTCTGCATGCCTTGCCCTGCCGAGTGCCCCGTCATGGGGTCATTGTCTCAGGTGTGTCCGTTTCAGGCAGCGGAGGGTGAGATGTCAGAGACCGCCGAGTCGCGAGAGTATGTCGAGAGCGGAATCTGTAGTACGCCAGAGCGCGTCGATCTCCTGTTCTGCGCCGGGACGTGTCTGCGGATTCTGGAGGGCGAACCCGTTGGCCAGCGTGATGGTGTTGTATCCGCTGTCGGCGGCGCGGAGCAACAGTTCCGAGGGCTGCGAGTTTCCGGCCAATCGGTCGAGTCCTTCGCCGACGAAGTAGAACCGCCAGAGCGGCCCCAGATCGGCGTCGTACTCGGCCTTGGTGAGGGTCACGATCGAACCACCCTTGACGGCAATGGAATCGACGATCTTGTAAAAATCGGGGACACCCTCCGCAGTGGTTCCGGACGTGGCGACGGCGTGAGCGAGGTCGACGGTGAGATGCGCGTTGTAGCCGGCCATGGCGACCCGTGCTGTACTGGCGTCGCACTGACGTGTCAGGGCGAAGTAGTTGCTCCACGCCGGATCGGTGGGAGTGCCGGTGAACTCCGCATGGACGTTCACCAGGTACCTGCGCAGCAATTCGAAGCTGACGGAATGGGCCCACTCGTCATCGGCGAAGGCCGCAGGGTCTCGCTGCAGCGGCATCACCGCCTCGTGTTCGACAGCGTCCAGGCCGATGGAGAACAAGCCTCGCCAATCGTGGTGTGAGACGAGGATCGACGTGATCTCACGATGACGTTCGACAGCGGTCTCGAGCCGAGGCAGTCCGGCACCGTTCAGGGTCGTGACGTCGCTGAGTTCGGCAATCCGGCCCACCTCGGCATTGCTCAACTGGCTGCCGCAAGCCGTCGAAAGACTCTCGCCCGGTTCTGCGAGTGCAGAACCGGGCGAGAGGAAAGCGGCGGTGATGCCGAGCGCGAGCGTCAACGGATACAGCCGCATCGGTTTCATCGGCTCAGACTAGGCGCCCATTTCACAAATGTCCGGATTGGCGATCAGCTGAGAACCGCGTCGGCCTCGATCTCGATGAGCAGAGCGGGGTCGATCAGCGAGCTGACCTCGAGGATCGTCGTGGCGGGACGAATCTCGCCGAACACTTCACCGTGCGCGAGAGCGGCCTGCTCCCACTGCGTCATGTCGCGCAGGTATATGCGAGTGCGGATGACGTCGTCGAGCGAGGCGCCGGCCTCGGCAAGTGCTGCCTTGATAGTTTCGAGCGCTGCGCGGGTCTGATCTGTGAGGGTCTCACCAGGAGCGGTGGTGCCGGAGACTGCGATCTGGTTACCGATGCGCACGGCACGGGAGTAACCGATCTTGGGTTCCCATTCGGAACCGGACGAAATATTGATTCTGTTCGACATGCACCGAATTCTGCCAACAACTTCCCGGCCGTGGTGAGGCACGGTCAGGTATTCGCTCCATCTTGACATACCTTAGAACAAGTGTTCGACTTGGGGCCATGAGGTGGTCGGGTCAGGCATTGGATGCAGATGACGGAGCGCTACCCGGACTCGAACGGGCCGGGTTGGTTCGCTCCGTGCAGACTCCCGAGTTCGAGGGAATCACGTTTCACGAGGTGCTCTGCAAGAGCGCGCTCAACAAGATGCCCGAAGAGTCGACGTTGCCGTTCAGCTTCACCGTCAACGCTTTTCGTGGTTGCTCGCACGCATGCCGATATTGTTTCGCGAGACCGAGTCACGAGTATCTCGACCTCGACGCCGGCGCGGATTTCGATTCCCAAGTGGTCGTGAAGACGAACATTGCCGCGGTGCTCCGCAAAGAGTTGGCGCGAAAGTCCTGGAAACGGGAGGCGGTGGCACTGGGTACCAACACCGATCCCTATCAGCGAGCCGAGGGCCGATACCGCTTGATGCCCGGCATTATTCGCGCGTTGACCGAATCCGGAACTCCCTTCTCGATCCTGACGAAGGGAACTCTGCTCCGACGGGACCTGCCGCTGTTGAAAATGGCGGCAGCGCAGGTCGACGTCGGAATCGGTGTGTCGTTGGCGATCAATGACGCTGCACTTCAGAAGCAGATCGAGCCTGGTACCCCGTCGCCGCGGGCGCGTCTCGAGATGATCCGCGCCATCACCGACGCGGGATTCTCGTGCAATGTCATGGTGGCGCCGGTCATTCCGTTCCTCACCGACTCCACCAGTCATCTCGACGGGCTGTTCGAGGCACTGTCCGAAGCCGGTGCGACGAGTGTGACGGTCTTCCCGATGCACCTGCGGGGGAGTACTCGGGGTTGGTTCATGAATTGGCTTGCTCAGGAACATCCGGCGCTCATCCGTCGCTACCGCGAGCTGTACGGGCGGGGCGCGTATGTCACTCCCGAATACAAGCGTTGGCTCGCAAGCCGTGTCGAGCCATTGGTCGAGCGCCATGGGTTGGGTGGTCGTTCGGAGCATCGAGACGTCAGTGCAGCTGGCAGTGAGCCGCGTGAGGCGCCCCGGGAACTGGTGGGTGCGGGAGCAGCTCTCACTTTGTTCTGACGGCCGCGGGCGCGTAAATCGGAGGCGCCCCGGACGTTTGCCGGGCTACATTCGCCTGGTGCTACTCACACTGACGTCCACCCCGACCCCGCAGACTCCTGATGCGACCGCGTTGAGCTACCTGCTGCACAAACATCCCGACCGCGTGCAAAGCTTCGACTTGGCGATCGGCACCGCCACGGTTCTGTACCCGGAGGCCTCAGCCGAAAAGACCACGGTGGCAGTGATTGTGGACGTCGACCCCATCGAACTTGTGCAGAGTAGGTATCGACGCGGCAAGAGTGGCGACAACTTTTCGCTGGGTGAGTATGTCAATGATCGGCCGTATGCGGCGTCGTCCATACTCTCGGTTGCTCTGTCGAAGCTGTTTCGCACCGCGTTGACGGGAACGTGCAAGTCGCACCCGGAACTCGTTGGAACCGAACTCGCGTTGACCGTCTCGATTCCGGTGGTTCCGTGTGGCGGCGATGCGGAATTGCCTCGTCGGTTGTTCGAGCCGCTGGGCTGGGATGTGACCGCGATACCGGTGCAGCTTGATCCGCACCTGCCGACGTGGGGAAACTCCGACTTCGTGTCGTTGACGCTCACCGGGGAACACACGGTGCAGAGTGCCCTTCGGCACCTCTACGTGCTGTTGCCGGTCCTCGACGACGTGAAGCACTACTGGGTGGGACCCGACGAGGCAGACAAGTTGATCCGCGTCGCTGGAGAGTGGTTGGCGTCGCATCCGGATTCCGCGCTGATCATGTCCCGCTACCTGGCGCGTCGACGCGACCTGGTCGAATCGGTGGTCGATCGACTGATTCCCGAACAAGCAGAGGCGCAGATCGAAGTACCGCGACCGGATCCGCCGCTGGCACGGCTTCGCGTCGACGCAGTTTTGGCGACGCTTCAGCGACTGCACGTCAGAACGATTGTCGACATCGGTTGCGGCGAAGGCAAACTGATCGAGGTGCTGATGCCGCACGCTCAATTCGACAAACTTGTCGGCGTCGATGTGAGCGCGCGCGAACTGACACGGGCGCAACGCAGATTGAAGTTCTCCGAAATGTCCGACGCCCAACGTGAACGTGTGTCTTTGATGCAGTCGTCCGCGACGTACCGCGACGCACGCTTGAAAGGCTTCGACGCAGCCGTGCTGATGGAGGTGGTCGAGCACGTCGACACGGCGCGCCTGCCGGCGCTGGTCAGATCGGTCTTCGTGGACGCAGCACCGCAGTATGTGCTGCTGACTACTCCGAATGCCGACTACAACGTGCTGTATCCGGCATTGGCCGCGGGAGAGTTCAGGCACCCCGATCACAGGTTCGAGTTCTCCCGAACCCAATTCCGCGACTGGGCATCCGAAACGGCCCGAGTCCACGGCTGTTGCGTGGAGTTCGAATTTGTCGGAGCAATTGATCCGGTCCTTGGCGGGCCGACACAGATGGCAATCTTCACGAAGGAGGCACGAACGTCATGACGATGTACGAGATTCCAGATCTCGCCCTGGTAGTACTCATCGGCGTCAGTGGCTCGGGAAAGTCGACCTTTGCGGCGCGTCACTTCGGTGAGTTCGAAACTCTCTCGAGTGACACATTCAGAGGGTGGGTCAGTGATGATCCGAACTCACAGGAGTCGACGTCCGATGCTTTCGAAGTGCTGGAGTTCGTCGCGGCCAAGCGTTTGCGACGCGGACGCCTCACGGTGGTCGACGCGACCAACGTCCAGCCCGCCGCGCGCAAGCGACTCGTCGCGTTGGCTCGCGAGCACGACATACTGCCGGTGGCAGTCGTGCTCGATGTTCCGGAATCGGTCTGTTCTGCGCGCAACGACGCACGCTCTGATCGGACGTTCGGACGCGACGTCATTCGCCGCCAGCACCAACAGCTGACTCGCTCGCTTCGCGGGTTGGGCAAGGAAGGTTTCCGTTCGGTTCACATCCTCAGAGGTGAGGACGCGGTTTCCGAAGCCACATTCTTGCGCCACCCGCTCCGCAGCGATCTGCGTGTCGAGCGTGGTCCGTTCGACGTCATCGGTGACATCCACGGATGTCGAAGCGAGCTCGAGACGCTCCTCGTGAAACTCGGCTACACCGTCGACTACGGGACGGACGGCAGAGCTGTCGATGCGGTGCCGCCGGAAGGGCGAACTGCCGTCTTCCTCGGTGACTACGTGGATCGAGGACCGGATTCGGTCGGTGTGCTGCGTCTGGTCATGGGGATGGTCGCGGCGGGACATGCGATAGCGGTTCCGGGTAACCACGAGAACAAACTCGTCAAGGCCTTGCGCGGTAAGAAGGTCACGGCCAGTCACGGACTCGCCGAGACCCTCGCGCAGATTGCCACCGAGTCGGCGGAGTTCCGGGACAGCGTCGTCGACTTCTGTGACGGGCTCGTCGCGCACCTCGTTCTGAACGACGGCAAACTCGTGGTTGCGCACGCCGGTCTCAAGGAGGACTACCACAACAGGGCGTCCGGCCGAGTGCGAAGCTTTGCGCTCTACGGTGAAACCACCGGTGAAACGGACGAATTCGGCTTACCCGTTCGATACCCGTGGGCGCAGGACTACCGAGGATCAGCAATGGTCCTCTACGGTCACACGCCGGTGCACGAGGTGGAATGGATCAACAACACCGCGTGCCTCGACACCGGCTGTGTGTTCGGTGGATCCCTCACGGCTCTTCGATACCCGGAACGAGAGATCGTGTCGGTTCCGGCGGAGCAGGTTTGGTACGAGCCGGTGGTACCGCTGGCACCGCCGACTCGTGATCCGGACGTGCTCGATCTCGCCGACGTCCTCGAAACGACCGGCGTCGACACCGAACTGCGCGGTCGAGTGTCCGTTCGCACCGACAACGCTGCCGGCGCCTTGGAAGTGATGAGCCGATTCGCGGTCGCGCCGCAATGGCTGCGGTACCTACCGCCGACCATGGCGCCCTGCGCGAGCGCCCAATCCGATGACTATCTGGAACACCCGTCGACCGCGTTCGACGCATACCGGGCCGGCGGAATCGGAACAGTGATCTGCGAAGAGAAGCAAATGGGTTCGCGGGCAGTGGTGCTCGTGTGCCGTGATCGATCGGTTGCTCAGTCCCGCTTCGACGCACCGGATGCGCTCACCGGGATGGTGCACACCCGCACCGGCCGCCAGTTCTTCGACGACGACCTGACTCAGCAGTTGATCGACGACATCGCCGCCGCAGTCACCTCCGCTGGGTTGTGGGAAGAGGTGGGCACCGACTGGCTGCTCCTCGACTGCGAACTGTTGCCGTGGAACGTCAAAGCGGAAGGTCTGCTGCGCTCGCAGTACGCGTCGGTCGCGGCGGCCGGGCGATCAGACCTCACAGCTCGCGAGGCCGTGCTGGCGCGGGCCGGGTCGCGGGGCCTGGACGTGGCGGAGATGTTCGAACAGACAACTGTTCGGGCCGCCAGTATCGAGCGCTTCGGCGAGGCGTACCGACGGTACGTGTGGCCGACGAACGGACTGGACGGCGTCACCATCGCGCCGTTCCAGATTCTGGCGGCCGAGGGCCAGTCGTACGGGGAACGGGATCACGAATGGCACCTCGGTATTTCGGACCGCCTGGCCGCGGCCGACCCGAGTCGATTTACCACTACACGTCGCCTGGTGGTCGATCTCGGTTCCGAGGACTCGGTGTTCGAAGCGACGAAGTGGTGGGAGTCGCTCACCGGCGACGGTGGTGAGGGGATGGTCGTCAAACCGCTGGCGAATCAGATTCACGGACCGCGGGGGTACGACGCGAAGGTTCAGCCAGGGATCAAGGTCCGCGGCCGGGAGTACCTACGGTTGATCTACGGTGCCGACTACCTCGAACCGTCGACACTTGCTCGGCTACGCAATCGCAACCTCGGACACAAGCAGTCGATGGCGCTGCGCGAGTACGCGCTCGGCATGGAGGCGGTATCCAGGCTCGTCGACCGTGAACCTTTGTGGCGAGCGCACCAGGCCGTGTTCGCGGTGCTGGCTCTCGAATCGGAGCCGGTCGACCCGCGGTTGTGACGGCCGGTGCGCGGGCTCGGATTGATACCGTCGGGTATGGGTGTGATTGCTCGCTTGGACGGTTTCAATCGACGCCATCCGTGGAGTCACAACGATCACTACGGCCGGTGGGTTCTACGTAATCTGAGCGGGGTCAGGTCCGGTCGCGCTCTCGACGTGGGGAGCGGGACCGGCAATCTGATCGACCTCTTGCGTCGGCGGTTCGACGTGGTGGTCGGTGTGGAACCCGACCTGACAACCTCGGCCGCCGTGCGCGCAAGGTTTGTCGACGACGAGAACGTGATCATCGACGCGCAGCGGATCGAGGACTTTGCATCCGAGGCGACGTACGACGCGATCACCGTCGTCGCAGCGTTGCATCATCTTCCACTCGAAGAGTCGATGAAGCGGCTGAGCGGCCTGCTCGAACCGGGCGGGCGGCTCGTCGTGGTCGGGTGTTATCGATCGACCACAGCCACCGACGCACTCCTGTCGGTGTTGGCGACCGTGTGCAATCCCGTCGTCGGCGTCGTCAAGCATCGACGGGTTGCCTCCGAGCCGCTGAAGGCGATGACGGCTCCCACCGCGGAACCGGGGGAGTCGATGGCTGACGTCCGGCGCGCGGCCGCGTTGTGTCTGCCAGGTAGTCGGATCAGGAGACGACTGTTCTGGCGATACACCCTGATCTACGACGAGAGTCCGGCCGGCGCGTCGGTGGGGGAGTGAGTAGACCGTTCCGGTTCCTGGGGAAACGCGCGTCGGCCGAACCCGACTATCGCCAACGAAGCGATCATCAGAGCGACCCCGATGCCCGCCAGATGTGAGAGCCCGCCACTGTCGACGACGGCCGCACCGAGCAGAGCGCCCGTTGCAATCGCGATCTGGAACACGACAACGTAGATGGCCGAGGCACGGTCGGTCCCGATAGGGACGGCGCGCAGAACCGAGGACTGGAGGCAGATCGGAACGGTGGTGAACGCCGCACCCCACAAGATCGTGGCGACGACAGCGAACGCTCCCATCGACGGCGCCAAGAGCCAGAAGATGGCCAGCGCGCCTGCCACCGTCGCGATCGAGATGAGCGTGAAGAGACGCGGTCGGCGGTCGTAGTACTTGCCGGCGACCCACACTCCGACGGCGCCGGCGGCGCCGTAGACCAGAAGCATCGCGGTACGGATGCCACCGGACGAGCCGAGGCTTTCCTCCACCAGAAGTGTGAAGAACGTGTACGAAGCGAATTGCCCAAGGGCGGCAAACAGCGTTGCCGCGCAGATGACGGCGAGTGCCCGTTTCATCGCCGGTGTCGGCTTCGGTTTGTCTCGCTTACTCCGATGGTGTTGATCGACCGGCATTTCTGGCAACGCACGATACAGTGAGAAAGCAATGCCCACTGCCACCACACCGATTGCCGCCGACGCGGTCCGCCAACCCCAGGACTGGCCGATCGCCGAAGACAGGGGTCCTCCGAGAACAAAAGCGAGAGACGTACCGGCATACACCATCGCGATGGCCTTGCCCTGTTGTCCGCGCGGAACCAGGGTGGCAGCGACCGGTGCAACGACAGCCCAGAACACTCCGTGCGTCGCAGCGCAGAGCAATCGTCCGATCACCAGCATCGGATAGTTGACGGCCAATGCTGCGACCAGTTGCGACACCGCGAGGGTGGCCACCGTCAGAACGACGACGCGTCGTCGCGGCCAGGTTTTGACCGCTCCAATCAGCGGAAGCGTCAAGACCGCGACACCGTATGCGTAGAAGGTCAGCAGTAGGCCGACACGCCCTTCGGTGACGTCGAGGTCCGTTGAGACTTCGCTGAGCAGTCCGACGGGGAGCATTTCGGCCGTCACGTAGGCGAAGGCTGCTCCGGCCAGTGTCATCAGCCGTAGCGTGGTTGCCTTCGGCAGTCGAGCACTCATGTTGTGTAACGATACATGTATCGATACACGCCTGCGCAATGGATATTTTTCACTCGCTATGCTGATGCTCATGGCCATACGTGCGCAGCGTTCGAGTCGTCCGACGATGGCCGACGTCGCCAAGGCCGCAGGCGTGTCGGTGATGTCGGTGTCGTACTCCTTCGCGCAGCCCGAGCGCGTGTCTGAATCAACGCGGGCCAAGGTGTTCGCCGCCGCCGAAGAGCTCGAGTACGCGGGCCCGAACCGGGCGGCGCAGTCCTTGCGGAGCGGGAAATTCAACAACATCGCGGTCGTCTTCAGCGAGAAGCTGACGTACGCCTTCGAAGACGCAGTAGCTCGGCGATTCCTCTCGGGAGTCGCCGAAGCGTGCCTGGATGCGAACGCCGGGCTGATGATGCTGCCGAACTCGGGGAAACCGGGAGACGTCGACAGAGTTCGCGACGCGGCAGTAGACGGTTTTGTCGTCTGGACCACCGTCTTCGACGATCCCATCCTCGACGCGATTGTCGGCACCGGAAAACCCGCATGCATCCAGGGTGGTCCGTTGCACGAGGGTGTGGATCTCGTCGGGATGGACGATGTCGCCGGCGCCGTCGCGATCGCGGCAGTCGGGTTGTCGGGGGCGCAGCGGCCCGCGGTGATCAGCCTTCCGTGGGATCGTGAGCGTCGGTCCGAGATTCGGATGGACGTGGATCCAGGTGAAGCGTTCTTTCCGGTGTCCCGCCATCGGCTCGAGGGCTACGAGCGCGCCGTCCGCGACGCGGGCCTCGATTGGCCCTCGGTGCGGGTAGGGGTCGTCACTGTCAACGAGCGGAGCGAGGGTGCGCGGATGGCTCGGTCCCTGCTCGACGTTCCCGAGAGCCGAAGGCCCGATGTCATCTTGGCGATGAGTGACGAACTGGCTCTGGGGGTTCTGGACGCGATCCGTGAACTCGGCCTCGCGCTGCCCGACGATGTCGCAGTCGTCGGATGGGACGACACAACAGCCGCATCGGACGCCGGCCTGACAACGGTTCGCCAGTCCCTGTTCGATCAAGGGCGCAATGCAGCTCGCGTGGTTCTCGGGCTGGACGATGCGGTCGAGCCGGTCGAATGGTCGGTGCGTCGGCGAACCTCGACACGATGATCACGCCGGTAGTCATCGACGGTCTGCGTTTTCGGTGGTTTGTTCCTCCAGAATTGGGGGAGACCGTCCGGTGGGGACTCTCCTGGAATGTCGACAACCCGCGCCGGTGGGCGGTTGCCGAAGTCGCGGGTGCATTGCACCTACTTGCCGGAACTCCTCGTGACGACCCAAACGCGCGTCAGGCGTGGATAGACTTCGGCGCAGATGCCGCCACGACCGGGGTAGTTCGGCGCCTGCGGCTCATGTCGATGGAGTCCGACATGCTGCCCGACCCGAAGTTTCCGCACGGCCCGAACTGGGGTTGGGCTACGAGGCAATTCGTGCCTGGCTCCGAGCGGTTCTACGAGTTGGCCCGTGCACCTCGTGCGTTGCGCTCGTATCAGCTGACCGATCGTGAATACGGGCCGCGGCGCGAGGACTTCCTCCTGGTCGACCTCGAGACGGCTGCTTGATCGTTGGGACCTGACACCGTTTTCATTCAGTGGACACAGACTCCAGCTGACCGGAACCAGTGTCTGCTCGACGAAACCGGTGCCAGGTGCTGCGACTAGCGCGCTCCACTGGCCACGTTCAGTGAGTATTTGCCGGGCGGCGCCCCGACATGCTTGACGAAGTGCCGCGACAGGTGGGATTGATCGTGGAATCCGACGTCGACGGCCACGTCCGCCAATTCGCGCCCGGCGAGGATTGCGCGTCGCGCCAGATCGATTCGACGTCCCGTCACGTACTTGTGAGGCGGAAGCCCGAAATGCTTCGCGAAGTTCTTGATCAGATACGTGGGCTTCCGCTGCAGGATGTTCGACGCTTCCCGCATCGTGATTCCCGTTGTGAGTCGCGCATCGAGCAGGTCCCGAAGTTGATCGGCAACGCGTTCGTCAACGGTCGGCGTGTGAAGGGATCGACCTGTGGCCGGTGTGAGGATCTCGTTCAATCTTTCAGCGAGGAACCCCAGGCGACTTTCGGCCTCGAGTGATTCGCCGTCCGGGCCGAGTGCAGAGTGCAGTTGATCGATGCGATGGCGCAGCAGAGGGTCTCGAATCTCGGGGCTGTCCACCGCCGGGCCTATGAGGACCTCGCCGAGAACTGACGTGTCGAGGTAGAGGATTCGTTGACGAAATCCGGCCTCGGTGACCGGAACTCCGTCGTGTGCAATGCCTGGCGGCAACAGAGTCACGATCTCTGGTGCTGCGCCATGAGCGCGATGATCGAGGTCGTATGCAATCGTGCCGCGGTCGACGAGCATCAGGGACCACTGATCGTGCGTGTGTTTGGGATAGGCGTGTCCGACGAAATCGGCATGGAAGACCTCGGTGATTCCCGCGAGGCTCGGTGCCCACGCGGTGATCTGTGCGCCGCGGGGGTCCATGTCAGAAACGTACAAGACGCAGCTGCCTCGGGTGACGAAGAGTGGCGGGGTCGTCATCGCAGTGGTGGCGCGCCCGAGGGAGGAACAACATGAACAGTTCGGCAACAGCGGTATCGCTCCGCGAGAAGTTCGGTCAGTTCACCGAGCACTGGTCGCCCAAGAAGATTGCGGGCCTCAATGACTACGAGATCAAGATCGTCAAGATCAAAGGTGAATTCGTCTGGCACTCCCACACCGACACCGACGAAATGTTTCTGGTGACAAAGGGGCAGATCCGAATCCAACTGCGCGACGGAGATGTTTCGCTGGGGCCCGGTGAATTGTTCGTTGTGCCTCGCGGAGTCGAGCATTGTCCCATCGCCGAAGAGGAAGCGGAGGTGATGTTGATCGAACCCGTGGGCGTGGTGAATACCGGGAACGTCGGAGGATCACGAACCGCGGTGCTCGAGGACTGGACGTAGCTAGCGGCTCTTCCAATCCAGGGGATTGGTTCGGAGCGGCAGTGCCATGCCCGATCTCCAGAGCGTCGCCGCGCGAGAGTGCGGACGGAGCTGGACCTCGCGCCTCATCGACTGCGTGAACTCGTCGGTGAACCCTGTTCGCGGGTACTCCGCGATTGCTGCATCAACAGTTGCTCGCGGAATTTCGGGCGCACGCCGACCGGCAACGTCGAAATGCGCTGCGGCATGCAGTAGATAGGCGTCAGCGCCCGCGCCGCGGTCGACGGTCAGATCCATGTGCAGACGGATCGCTTCGCCGATTCGCTGTACCGACCTCTCCGAAGTTCCCACTCGGGTCGCGAGTTCTTCTGCGTCTGCGGCACTGATGTAGGTGAAACACCCGTGCTCGGCCGATCCTTCTGCGCCCAGTCCGACATCGTGAAGGGCGCACGCAGTGAAGAGATCTTCGGGGTCGTACTCGATCGCATCGATCTGCGCGAAGGCGTCGGCCCAGATCCAGCAGCGCAGGCTGTGGTTCAAGACCGCGGGGGAGGGTTCCTCTGGCGTGATCGAGCGCTTCGCTGCACAGCTTGGTGTCGGGGAGTGGGCGTTTGCGCAGCTCGGGTGTGCGAGTGGGGTAGCGGCCGAGCCGGAGTCGGAGCATCGACGGAGCACTCATGGCCTGCGCAGCAGCCGCGCGGGCCATGAGTTGTATCTGCTCGAGAGTGGTGAGCTCACCAGGGCGCATCGAATTCCTGTTCTGGGTGGGGGACAGCTGGATACGAATCTAGTTGGCAGGGAAACTTCTTCACAGATGTCCAATATCTGTCAATGACGGAAACACGGAATTATCCGAATATTGGTTGAAAGCAAGTGCCATCCAACGGCAACCCCCAATCTGTAGCCTCACCTCTGCACATCGCAAGAACCATCAAGCAACGACGGTGGGGCTCGGGCTCAGATGACGCCGAACCCGACGATCCCCGGGACTTCCGACGGGACGATGCGATGGAGCATGACCTTGTTGTTCTCGTTGCCGCCGACGGTCGTCAGAGTGCCGGCGTCGTTGACCAGAACGACGTTGACGTGTTGGCCGAAGGGGCTCGAGTCGCCGTACAGGATCGTGTCGCCGACCTTGGGTTGGTAGTCCTGACCGTAGGGGACAAACGCGTCGACGGACTCGTAATACTCCTGCAGCGTGTACACCCCGGGGATGCGCCACGACCCTGAGTTGGGGTTCGAGAACGGCGTGCCGATCTGGTTCATCGACCAGCTCACGAAATCGGCACACCACGATTCTTCGACACCCTCGGCGTATTTGGTGCCGGGACTCCCTGACTCCCACTCCTGCTCGAGGACGCCCAGTAGCGCACTCTGCTGAGCGCTGAGAATGCTGTGGTCGACGGCCGGGAACGAATCGAGATTCTCGCCGGCAAGAGCGTCGTCGCCGCGCGCGAACCACCACAGTGCGCCGGCGACAACTACGACCACCACAACGCCGAATACGCCCAGAACAGCGAGAGTGCGTCTGGGCGTATTCGGTGCGTGCGACATCACGCCACGATAGTCAATTACTCGAGCGGGGGCGCCGAGCGATCGATCGTCGTCGCGAGGGGCTTCTCCTTGACGAAGAGCAACAGGACAACCGCCGCGATGACCAAGGGGACGAGGTACAGGAAGATCGGCGCCAGCGCGTCGTTGTATGCACCGACGATGATCTCGCGAACCTGGCTCGGCAACTTCCAGAGGATTCCCGGGGTCAAGGAGTTCTCGTCACCACCGACCGCGCCGCCATTCGCCGGGAGTCGCTCGGCCAGGAGATTGGTCAGACGCGAGGCGAACAGGCTGCCCACGATCGCGCTGCCCAACGACGCACCGATCTGGCGGAAGAAGTTGTTCGACGCGGTGGCCGTTCCCACTTCGGCCGCGGGGAAGGTGTTCTGCACGATCAAGATCAAGATCTGCATGACGAGGCCGAGTCCGATACCCATGAGTGCGATGTAGCAACCGAAGACCAGCAGTGAGGTCGACGGCGTCAGACGTGAGAGCAGGACCAGAGCAACAGCGACGATGGATGTTCCGACGATGGGGAAGATCTTGTAGCGGCCGGTCTTGCTGACCAGCTGGCCGGACCCGATGGAGGCGACGAGCAGGCCCGCCATCATGGGAATCATCATCAATCCAGCTTCGGTGGCGTTCTTGCCGGTCACCATTTGGATGTAGGTCGGCAGGTAGGCGAGCGCACCGAACATGGCGATTCCGATGATCAGGCCGGCGACGGTGGTCAACACGAAGTTGCGCTGAGCGAACAGGTGCATCGGAATCACCGGTTCGTCGGCACGCTTTTCGACGAAGACAAAAGCCACTGCCGTCACGACGCAGCCGACGATCAACCCGATGATGACGGCCGATCCCCAGGCGTAGGTGTTTCCGCCCCAGGTAGTGAACAGGATCAGACACGTCGCTGCCGTCGCGACGAGAACCATGCCCAGATAGTCGATGCGAGGCTTGCCGAGGTTCGGCTTCCGCAGGTGCAGAAATGCCATCGCGCTCGCGATGGCGAGTAGGCCTAGGGGGATGTTGATCCAGAAGGCCCAACGCCAACCGATGCCCTCGGTGAACCAGCCGCCGAGTAGGGGACCGGCAACCGAAGCCAGTGCGAACACCCCGCCCATCGCACCCATGTACCGGCCGCGTTGCCTGGCGGGGACGACGTCGGCGATGATCGCCTGGGAAAGCAGGATCAATCCGCCGCCGCCGAGTCCCTGCACGGCTCGACCAGCGATGAGTGTGGTCATGTCGTGGGACAGACCGCCGATCACCGAACCGACGATGAAAATGCTGATGGCGCCGATGAAGAGGCCCTTGCGGCCGATCAGGTCACCGAGTTTTCCGTACACCGGCATCATGACGGTCGAGGCGAGGATGTATGCCGTCGTCACCCAGACCATGTGGTTGACGCCGTTCAATTCGCCCACGATGGTGGGCAACGCGGTACTGAAGATCATCTGGTCGAGCGAAGCCAGAAGCATCGTGATCATCAGCCCGACAAAAACGAGGATGATCGACCGTTTGTCCGGCGAGGCCTCGGTGTCGGTATGCGTGCCGTCGGGCTCGACGGTCGCAGCTTCTCGAGTGGACATGTAGTTCCTTAGTTGAGTGACGGCGGGTGCGAGAGTGTGGATCAGCTCTCGGACCTCAGTA
This sequence comes from Rhodococcus sp. MH15, assembly GCF_019266045.1. Taxonomy (NCBI): domain Bacteria; kingdom Bacillati; phylum Actinomycetota; class Actinomycetes; order Mycobacteriales; family Nocardiaceae; genus Rhodococcus; species Rhodococcus sp. MH15. The sequence continues at coordinate 357,293 of NZ_LPNP01000061.1, read as the reverse complement.
TTCGAGCCATCAGGAGTAGTGCCGGATCGAGCAAATCTGTTCTGGGGCTTGCCCGTTCACTGTTCTGCCATTTTCGGAAGACGTAACGCATCGCGGCGCCTGCGGTGATGACCGTTGCTGTGGCTTCGTCGGCAGCGGCTGTGTCCGAGTGCAGGCGGCGATACTCGGTTCTGTTCGACAACTCCCGCGTGAGGATCCGGGTGAGCGTGTCTTCAAGATCGTGGAAGGTGGCCAGATGTTGTTGCAACAGCGTGGGATGACGCTCGAACAATTCGCGTCGATGCGCGAGCAGATCGGGTCGCTCGTCGACGATTTGCATCGCCGCCTCGAATACCGCGAGGGCGCCGCGCAGCGGATCGTCCGGGTGCTCGCCGATGAGCGTGAGCATGGTCGTCTCACTTGGCACGACGAGCATGAGCCCACCGATCGCTGCGTCCTTGGTGGGGAAGTAGTTGAAGAACGTGCGGGTCGACAGATTGCAGGCTTCGCAGATTTTCTCGACGGTCACTTCGTCATAGCCCAGGTCGAGAACGAGTTCGACGGCGGTGTGCTCGATCAGCTGCCTCGTCGCAATTCGTTTTCGTTCGCGCAATCCGAGAGTTTCGGTTCCCATTTCATCCATAATTGCACAGAGTGCAAAGTTTCATCGAATGCAATATTTGGCCCAAGAATGCCTCATGAAATGCAAAAATGGGGATCGGGTGCCTGGTGGATAGGATGAACCGCGTGGAAGACACCTTGCCCCCTTGCCCTGAATGCGCCGGCGAATACACCTACGAGATGGGCGCGTTGATGGTCTGCCCGTCCTGCACGCACGAGTGGGCGCCGACCGATAGTGCCGGCGAGGACCTGGGTGTGGTGAAAGATGCCGTAGGCAACATTCTTGCGGACGGCGACACGGTGACGGTCGTCAAGGACGCTCAAGGTGAAGGGCAGTCCGACCGGCATCAAGTCAGGTACGAAAGTTCGCAACATCCGTCTTGTTCAGGGTGTTGGTGACCACGACATCGACTGCAAGGTCGACGGCATCGGACCGATGCAATTGAAGTCGAGCGTCGTCAAGAAGGTGTGACCGGACAGCGATAGTTGTCGGCTCGAAATCCTGTTCAGTTTCGACGGTTCGATAGCCACAATCGAGGTGATTCTCGACCGCTCGAACGAATGGACCGAACTGTGCCGAACTCGATCTGCCTGGCGCCCGCACTCGATAACACCGCACTCGATACAGAGGAGCAGTGGAAACGCATCGTCGATGCGCTGACGCGCAGGGGTTTCCTCGGCGCCGGGCTCGGTGCCGCGGCCGCGACCTTGCTGGCAGCGTGCAGCAGTGACGAAAATGGCTTGGAGTCAGGCGGTCTCGTCACGGTGCAGGACGAGACGGGCAGTGTTGAGATCCCTTCGGATCCGCAGCGAATGGTCATCGCCCATGTCAGCGCCATGGCGACGGTGCTCGACCTCGGTGTGCCGCCGGAGAAGATCGTCGGCGGCTTCTTCGGTCTCGAGGGTGTGAGCGGTGACGCGGTGTTGCGCACGATGCCGGAGGCTGCGAACATCCCGAACCTCGGCACGGCGGGAACGTGGAACAAGGAAGCAATCATCGGCGTGTCGCCGGATCTGATCGTCATGCTCCTGACGGCCGGAAATGCTTACGCAGCAAAGTCTTACGACGAACTCTCTGCCACAGGCGTGCCGGTGTTCGCCGGCTTCAACGGGTTCCTCACGTGGGACGAGATGAAGAAATTGGTCACCTCGATGGGCGTCGCGGTCCGACGCGAAGACGCGGCGGCCGAATTGAACGCGCGAACGGAAGACCGCCTCCTCACAATCAAGGATCGACTCTCCGCCCTCGGTTCGTTGCCGTCGGTGACCCTCCTCCGCACCGGCGAGAACGGTGTCGTCTACAACCAGGTCGACGCTCTTCTCGACGCCCTCGGTTTCCCCGGCGAACGAGCTACATCGGAGGAGTTCACGCGCACACTCACAGCGGAGCAACTCGATCAGGTGACCAGCGACGTGATCATCGTGGGCGCATTCCAGGACCAGCAGGACGTCCGCGCGCAGTTGGCGATGAACCCGCTCTGGGAGCGTCTTCCCGCTGTCCGCTCGGGGAACGTCCATTACGTCGACGACAGCCTGTGGGGCTCGGGCTATTCTCCCCGCGCGACCGAGCTGCGACTCGACGACATCGAGCGGATCTTCAGCTGACGCCGTCGTGTCACCTCGACTTATCGGTGCATTACCTCGAGAATCATGACCATGGACAAAATCAGGTTCTTCGAGCTGGTCACCGAATGGTTCGAGGTACTCGGTGTTGTCGCCATGGTTCTCGGGTTCGTGTTCGCATTCGTGATCGCGGTGCGCGCATGGAGTCGAACGCGGGACGGTAGTTCGGCGTTTCGTACTCTGCGCGAGACCATGGGCGCGGTCATCCTTCTCGGCCTCGAGATCCTTGTCGCCGCTGATCTGGTGAAGACGGTGACGTCGTCGCCGTCGCTGACAGACGCCGCAGTTCTGGGCATGATCGTTCTTATTCGGACCGTGCTGAGCCTGTCGATTCAGATCGAGATCGACGGGGTACTTCCGTGGCGCAAGGCGTTGGTGTCAAGTCCGGAACTCCTGGTACGCGCAGCGCGCGGATCAGGAGGCCGCACGACGCCCGACGCGTCGAGTTCGTAGCGATAGCCGTTGCGAGTGAAAGGTCGGGCAGATGACAGCAGTGCGTACCGAGCATCTCACGGTCGACGAAAGGCGGGCGCGCGGCCGTCAGGCGCGTAGAGATACGCCATTGGCCGCGCTCGCGGATCTGGCAGAGAGTGACCGTGATCCGATATCACTGCTCGAATTGCAGGCGAAGTCGCGGGTACAGGACCTGGTGCCCATCCGATACGGGCGGATGTCGGCATCGCGGTTCTCGTTCTTCCGCGGCGCTGCTCTGGTGATGGCCGACGATTTGTCACGCAGTCCGGATTCGGGTCTTGCCAGCCAACTCTGCGGCGACGCGCACCTGAGCAACTTCGGTATCTATGCGACGCCCGAGCGAAAGCTCGCGTTCGACATCAACGACTTCGACGAAACGTACCCGGGACCGTTCGAATGGGACGTGAAACGACTGGCCGCAAGTTTGGTGATCGCCGCAAAGGACAACGGATTTTCGGGCAAGGAGCGGAAGAAGATCGTTCGCGGATGCGCGGCCGAGTATCGGGAAACCATGATCACCCAGGCAGGATTGGGAAATCTTGCAGTCTGGTACTCGCACATCGCACCCGAGGACGGGCTCGAGGCTCTCCAGATCGACCTGAAGAAGCGCATGCTTGCTCGCACACAAGCGACGCTGGACAAGGCTCGTCGCCGCGACAGTGTGCAGGCGGCAGGCAAGTTCACCGAAATCGTCGACGGCCGGCGGCAATTCATCAGTGATCCGCCGCTGATCGTGCCCGCAAACGAGTTGTTCGCAGGGACCGATCTCACGCAGATCGAGGAGTTGCTACGTCAGCGCGTTCGGTCGTATCGGAGCACGCTGCAGTGGGACCGTCGGGTGTTGCTCGAAAGCTTCGAGATGACGCACATTGCGCGGAAGGTTGTCGGTGTCGGGAGCGTCGGAACACGCGCATGGATGATCCTCATGAAAGGCGTCGACGACGACGATCCGTTGATCCTGCAGGTCAAGGAAGCGCAACCCTCGGTATTGTCCGGCTACGTCGATGGTCCGACCTTCAAGAACGAAGGGGAACGCGTCGTCAACGGGCAACGCTTGATGCAAGCGACAAGCGACATCTTTCTCGGCTGGGAACGAGGGCCGGGGCTCGACGAGGGTGAGCACGATTTCTACATTCGTCAACTGCGTGACGGTAAAGGGTCGGCAGTCATCGAAGAGATGGTGCCGCAGGGGCTGGAACTCTACGGGCGCCTGTGCGCCAGGGTCCTTGCCTACGCACACGCTCGCTCGTCCGATCGGATAGCGATCGCCGAATATCTCGGTGACGGAACCGAATTCGATTTCGCGATCGGGGAGTTCGCGGCTGCCTACGCCAAGCGCAATGCTCGCGATCACGCCGCTCTGCTGACCGCGATCGACGACGGTCGCGTGTCAGCAGAGCGGGGAGTGTGACGACTCAGGCGAACGCGCCGTCGAGCCAGCCCTGCCACGCTGCCGTTGCTGATCCACCGTCAGCACCCTCTGCGAAGAGGTGATGGGCCGCGTCGACGGTGCCGCCGAAAGCATTTCGGCCGTAGAACCGCAGCAATGCGTCCTGGGTGCGCAAGCCGATGAACCAGTCGTTGATGTAGTCGACAATCGCGTCGACGGTTCCGATTCCGGGGACTTCCACCGACGCGGAGTCACCGACAGCGGCGCCCGAGGTGATTCCGAGGGCGCTGCGAAGCGTTCCCATCGCTTGCGGCGCGGAAGAGGATTCCGGGCCTTCAGCCGAGACATAGGTGGTGGGCCTGCCGGCGAAGTACCGCACGTACTGGCCGAGACTGTGCAGGTAGAAGTCCGTGTGCTTGCTCGCGCCGTCGTACTGGTTGTCCCAGTCATCGGCAAACACTCCGGCGTGGACGTAGCGGACAACGGCGGTGCTCTCGTCGCGGGCCTCGACGACGTATTCAAGGTTGTTGAACCAGCCGTCGGGGCCTTGCATGTGGATGGCGAGTTCGCGGGGTGGCTCCCACGTGGCGATGATCGGGCTGTCCGGGCGGCTGCCGTCGGCGGGGATCTCGAGAGGGGAGGGGAACATCCAGCCGGCCGTTTCGGCCGAGATGGCGGCCCAGATCTGCTCGGGGGTTCCTGGGACGACCACCTCGCGGCGGATTTCGAATTTCTCGGACATTGCTACTTCTCCGTTTCGGGCGCGTCGATCGCTTGGGTTGTGATGGTTTGGGGTGTGGTGAGGCTGGGATGCAGGGCGACAACGAGGCGGTGTTTGCGTCCGCCTTCGGAATTGCCGTCGTGATACTTGGCGACGAGTGAGTTGATCGACTCGCCGAGTTCGCCGGCGAAGGCGGCACGGTCGGCCGCCGTGGCAAAGGTGATGTCGCTGTCGATGGCAAAGGACGCCAACGGTTTTCCGGCTGCAGTTGCTCCGGCGATCAGTTCGCCGACCTCTCGGACGATCCGCGCTGCGAGACTGACGAGCCAGCGCGCCGAGAGTTGATCGGGGAACCGGCCCGGGTCCGGGGCGAGCGCCGACATGGCGGCAGGGGATATGACGTACGACGCGGCACTGGCCTGCATGATTCGCTCGGTCATGTTGCCTCGCTTGCGTTCCTCGACGAGCTCGACAAGTCCGTGGTCTTCGAGAGTGCGCAGGTGGTAGTTCACCTTCTGGCGTGTCAGCCCGATCCGGGGCGCCAGCGAGGATGCCGATCCCGGCACCGCCAATTCGGCCAGAATCCGTTGCCGAATCGGATCGAGCGACGCCTCGGCAGCTCCGGGGCGATCGATGACTGCTACGTCCAACATGAGAAAACCATCCCACCGACAACTAAATCTGTCAAGACAGAAAAAATTGTCGGTGGGATGGTTTCGGAGATTCGCTATCGCTTGAGGTCGGGCGGGTTGTTCAGATCCCGCGCCGAGTACGTGTCACACGACGAAATCTGGCCGGTCTGGTATCCGGTCATGAACCACGCCTGACGCTGTGCGGAGGAGCCGTGTGTCCAACCTTCAGGGTTGACCCGACCGGTCGTGGACTTTTGGATACGGTCGTCGCCCACCGACGAGGCGGCGGACAACGCGTCGCGAATGTCGTCTTTTGACAAGGGCTTCAGGAACGGTTGACCGGTCGCCTGATCGGGAATCGTGTCCGCAAAATGTGCCCAGACGCCTGCGTAGCAATCGGCCTGGAGTTCGGTGCGAACCGCACCCGACTGCTCACCCTGCGGGTCGGCCTGCGCGCGGCCGATGTCGCCGAGCTGATTCTGGATGTGATGTCCGAACTCGTGCGCGACCACGTACTCCTGTGCGAGCGGTCCGGCGCTGGAACCGAAACGGTCGACGAGTAGTTGGAAGAAACTCGTGTCGAAGTACGCAGTCTGGTCGGCCGGGCAGTAGAACGGACCGACGTCACTAGACGCCTGGCCGCAACCGGTGTTGACCGAACCGCTGAACAGAATGACTTCGGGTCGCACGTACGCCGTGCCGGTCTGCTTGACCAACTGCTGTTCCCAAACGTCGTCGAGGCTTCCGACGGTCAGTGTGACGCGGCAGTTCACATCGGCGTTTGCCTGAGCGCCGGTGCACTCGTCGACCGACGACAGTCCGGTCGACGAACTCGAAGTCTCGGTAGACGTACCCAGGAGTGAGCCGGGGTCACCGCCGAACAACAGCGCCAGGATCAGAACGATAATGCCGCCCGCGCCACCGCCGATCGCGATTTTGCCGCCGCGGCCACCGCCACCCCCGCCGCCTTGAACCTGAACGCGTCCCGCTTCGCCGCGGGCCCCCTCGTTGAAGGTCATCTATGTCCGCTTTCTGCTGTCGTGAACAAGTGCTTGCCGTCACTTCTGGAGATAGCTTCGCATGCGATGCGGGTCCGCGTTTCCGCTCTGTGCAGTTCGCTCCGTAGGATCGCAGGCAAAGTAGTCGGTCGTCGGTTATTGGAAGTAGTTCGAAAGGAATCCCGTGCTGCGCACACATCTCGCCGGTTCATTGCGACCCGAGCAGGCAGAGCAGACCGTAACGCTCACCGGTTGGGTAGCCAGGCGTCGTGATCACGGCGGAGTGATCTTCATTGATCTCCGTGATGCATCCGGAGTTGCGCAGGTAGTTTTCCGGGCAGGTGACGTGGCCGAGCAGGCGCACCGTCTGCGCGCGGAATACTGCGTTCGCGTGACCGGAACGGTCGAGGTTCGCCCAGAGGGCAACCAGAACTTCGAGATCCCCACCGGAGCGATCGAGGTCAACGCCACAGAACTCGAGGTTCTCAACGAAAGCGCACCGCTTCCGTTCCAGCTCGACGATCAGGTCGGCGAAGAAGCGCGCCTCAAGTACCGCTACCTCGACCTGCGTCGTGAAGGCCCCGGCTCCGCAATTCGCTTGCGCTCCAAGGTAAGTGCTGCAGCGCGCGGCGTTCTCGCGCATCACGAGTTCGTCGAGGTCGAGACTCCGACGCTCACGCGCTCGACGCCCGAGGGTGCCCGTGACTTCCTGGTGCCGTCGCGCCTTCAGCCCGGTAGCTTCTACGCACTGCCGCAGAGCCCGCAGCTGTTCAAGCAGCTCCTCATGGTCGGCGGCATCGAGCGCTACTACCAGATCGCACGTTGCTACCGCGACGAGGATTTCCGCGCCGATCGCCAGCCCGAGTTCACTCAGCTCGACATCGAGATGGCTTTCGTCAACCAGGACGACATCATCCTGCTCGCCGAGGAAATCCTGACGGCGCTCTGGAAGCTCGTCGGCCACGAGATCAAGACGCCGATCGACCGCATGACCTACACCGAGGCAATGCGTCGTTACGGCAGCGACAAGCCGGACCTGCGTTTCGACATCGAACTCGTCGAGTGCATGGACTTCTTCAAGGACACGACGTTCCGCGTGTTCCAGGCGGAGTACGTCGGCGCCGTCGTGATGCCCGGCGGTGCAAGCCAGCCGCGCAAGCAACTCGACGCCTGGCAGGAATGGGCCAAGCAGCGTGGGGCCAAGGGTCTGGCGTACGTGTTGGTCGGTGAAGACGGCACTCTCGGTGGTCCCGTTGCCAAGAACCTGACCGACGCCGAGCGCGAGGGCCTGGCGGCTCACGTCGGAGCCCAGCCGGGTGACTGCATCTTCTTCGGAGCGGGCGCGACGAAGTCGACGCGCGCTCTCCTCGGCGCTGCCCGTGGTGAGATCGCCCGCAAGAAGGACCTCATCGATCCTGACGCGTGGGCCTTCGTGTGGATCGTCGACGCTCCGATGTTCGAGCCGACCGCCGACGCCACTGCATCCGGTGACGTCGCTCTCGGCCACTCCGCGTGGACCGCCGTGCACCACGCGTTCACGTCGCCGAAGCCGGAGTTCTTCGACACGTTCGACACCGATCCGGATTCCGCTCTCGCCTACGCGTACGACATCGTCTGCAACGGCAACGAGATCGGCGGCGGCAGTATTCGTATCCACCGCAAGGACATTCAGGAACGAGTGTTCAAGGTGATGGGTATCTCCGAGGAAGAGGCGCAGGAGCAGTTCGGCTTCCTCCTCGACGCCTTCGCCTTCGGTGCGCCGCCGCACGGCGGAATCGCATTCGGCTGGGACCGCATCACCGCGCTCCTCGCCGGCATGGATTCCATCCGTGAGGTCATCGCGTTCCCGAAGTCCGGCGGCGGCGTCGACCCGCTGACGGATGCTCCGGCACCGATCTCGGCTCAGCAGCGCAAGGAATCGGGTATCGACGCGAAGCCCGAGAAGAAGTCAGAGGACAAGAAGTCCGAAGGCGACACCGGCGAAGCCAAGTAGAGCCGACACCGGATCGCCATGCTGCATTTGCGGGTGATCTGCCCGACCGAGCGCACCGAGCAAGTTCTCGGTGCGCTCGCGTCGCAGCGGGGCGCGACACACATCGTCGTGATGCGCGATGTCGCGGTTCATCCTGCCGGCGACATGGTGGAGGCCGACGTCGCCCGTGAGGCGGCAAACGACGTCGTCGATGCCCTGAACGAACTCGGCGTCGCCGAGGACGGCGGAATGACGCTCGTACCGGTCGAGACGGTGTTGTCGGCGGCGGCGCGCAAAGCCGAGCGTGACGTGCCTGGTGATCCCGCGGATTCCGTCGTGTGGGAGGAATTGCTGTCCCGCACTCGCGAAGAGTCGACTCTCAACGGATTGTTCGTCGCGTTCCTGACCATTGCGTGTCTGCTGGCCGCGATCGGCGTCGTGACCGACTCTCAGATCACGATCGTCGGCGCCATGGTCGTCGGTCCGGAGTTCGGTCCGCTGGCTGCTTTGGCAGTCGCACTCGTACGGCGGGATCGACGGTTGCGTCGGCGTTCGATTCTCGCGCTTGCCGTCGGATTCCCCATCGCGATGGGCGTGACGCTTGCCGCAACGTTCGTGGTGAAGTTCTTCGGATGGATGGACGTCGTCAGTCTCGAGTCACTCCACGAGGTCGATTTCGTATACAAGGTCGGGCCCATTTCGTTTGTCGTCGCGCTTCTTGCCGGTGCGGCTGGGATGCTGGCACTCGTCTCGTCGAAGTCCGCTGCCTTGGTCGGGGTGTTCATCTCTGTCACCACGGTTCCTGCCGCCGGTTTCGCGGTGGTTGCGGCAGCAAACGGAGAATGGCGGATCGCCGGGTTGTCGTCTCTGCAACTGGCTGTCAACCTGCTCGGGATCGTCACTGCCTGCGTGCTTGTTCTCTGGCTCAGAACCCGGGCCGACGAGGAATTCGAAGCAGCGTTGAAAGGCATTTCTCGATTTGTCGACGAGGACAAAACTCCATGACGTCGCAGGTTCGGAGTTCTGCTCACCGACAGCAAAATTCTCGAGAGAACTGTGTGCCGGTGTGGCGATTGGGGACTTTTGTCATCACCGCAGGTAGTCGGCAATTTCTGTTGCTGTGAGGCCTTGAATTCTCCGCTGCGAGCGGACGAGCTGGGCATGATCGGAGTCACTAACGGGTAAGTTGGTCGGTGATGACCGCATTACTGGCAGACCCCGTTTCCGAAGTCGTCGCAGCTGCTGAGCAGTTGCTGACACGCCGCACAGGGGCACCCGTAACCCTGGTGGATCCCGTAGATCTCGGGGGGAGTGGCCGCACCGTCGTGCTGCGCGTTCGCGTCGCCGAGAACCCGTTCTCCCTGCCCCGAACTTTGGTGATCAAGCAGGTCCGCGACAACTTCCAGGGAGCTACCAAAACAGCGATAGCGCTCCCGGCCGCGTCCGAAGGTGACTTCGACGTCGAGACCGCATTCCTTCGTGAAGCGGTGTCGTATCAGTTCGCCAACGCGCTTGCCAAGGACGCACGCCCCGGCGCCGAACTGTTGGCGTCCGACCTCGATGCTCGCCTCCTGATCCTGAGTGATCTCGGCGACGCCACCGCAATCAGCGTCCGACTCGAAGACTCCGACCCGGACACCGTCACTTACACGTTGATGGCCATGGCTCAGGCAATGGGACGCATGCACGCCGCGACCGTCGGCCGTGAGGACGACTTCACCGCACTGCTGCGTCGAGCCGAGGTTGCCCATTGCTCCGATGAAGTTGCGGATCAGGTGGGACGCGCAGTGACCGGTGTTCCCGCGATGTTGGTGGAAAGTCTCGGGATCGATGTGAGTTCGGACATTCTCGAGCAGGTTCAGCACGCGCAGACACTGTTCAGTGGCGGTCGGTTCCGTGCCTTCAGTCCGTCGGACTTGTGCCCCGACAACATCATCGTCAACGACGACGGCGTGCAGTTCCTCGACTACGAGTGGGGTGGCTACCGCGACGCCCTCCTCGACATCACCTACGCGTTGGTGTCTTTTCCCGGCTGCCTGTGCAACATCGACCTGACCGAAGAGCGGGCGTCGGCGATGGTCGATGCCTGGCGGGCCGAGGTCGTGGGGATGTGGCCCGCCCTGGCCGACGAGGCCGAATTGGGGCGCAGGATCGTCGAGGCCCAACTCATCTGGGTCTGGCTCAGTACCTATCTGTACCTGCCCGAGGATCATTCGCGTATCGCCGCCGTCCGCGAACATTATCTCTCGATTCCACGCGCCGACGCACTGGTCGGACGCTGGGCCAGGCTCGCACGCTCGGCTCAGCTCGCCGGCAACGACGCCGTCGAGGCACACGCCCGCGACGTCGTGGCGGCGCTGCGGACCGAGTTCAGCTGAGGCCCTGACCTATCACACACAGAAGGGCGCCCGTGCACGAAGCACGAGCGCCCTTTCTCGGTCGAGTCCGCTCAGTTGTCGGAGACCAGATCGTTCTCGGACAGGTCCGTCGCCGCGAGCGCCGTCGCCAGATCGGGATGCCGGAACGTCGACGTCACCTGGTCGGCCACGACTCGGAAAGCAGAGGCCAGGGTCGCTGACTTGTCCGGTTCGGCCGCCCACGTTGCGGTCTGTTCGACGACGACCACGCCGTGGTGGACGTACATCTTTCCGGGGACGAGCGTGATGCCGGCGTTGGTGGCCCACTCGCGCAGGGCAGCGAGTCCCTGGCTCGCGCCCTTGGGGCCGCCTACCTCGATGTCGTCACTCGACAACTGCAGCAGAGTGTCGACGTCTTGGGAGTTGAGTGCATCGTGCCACGCGAGGACGGTGGCGATCTCGGAGGTGCTCATGGCGACAACGCTATCCAATGCGGATTCACGACTGGGTGAGGGCTGGCGGAACAGCGGATTGTGTCGGGCGTCGGTGGTCTCTAGTAGCGTCGATTCGTGAGCGATTGGCAGGCGGAAGACAGTGTGGGGGCGAAAGACGGCGTGGTGGCGGAAGACGGCCTGTTCGAGGCAACTCCGGAGGAATCCGCGATCGTCGACGAACCAGATGTCGTGTCTGTAGCCGAGCGCGCCCTGTCCTCGGTGCCGCCCGGTGCTCCTCTGGCTGTCCGCATGCGTCCGCTCACTCTTGGTGAAGTGGTCGGTCAACAGCACTTACTCGGGCCCGGCGCGCCACTCCGCAGAATGGTCGAGGGGTCCGGCGCCGCATCGGTACTTCTGTACGGACCTCCCGGCACCGGCAAGACCACGCTCGCATCGTTGATCTCGGGTGCTACCGGCCGCCGGTTCGAGGCTCTGTCGGCTCTGTCCGCCGGAGTCAAAGAAGTCCGCGGTGTCATCGAACTCGCGCGCCGCCGCCTGCTGAACGGCGAACAAACCGTCTTGTTCATCGACGAAGTTCATCGCTTCTCCAAGACCCAGCAGGACGCCTTGCTCGCCGCGGTCGAGAACCGCATCGTGCTCTTGGTCGGCGCGACCACCGAGAACCCGTCGTTCTCGGTCGTCTCCGCTCTGTTGTCGCGCTCGTTGGTCCTGCAACTGCAATCGCTCACCGCTGCGGATGTCCAGGAACTGCTCGAGCGCGCTGTCGCCGACGAACGCGGGTTCGGCGGAGCGATCACGATCGACGACGACGCGATGGAACACCTCGTTCGTCTGGCGGCCGGCGACGCCCGCCGAGCCCTGACGGCACTCGAGGCTGCCGCCGGAGCTGCACTGGACACCGCAGGTGACGCTCCGGGCCCGGTGGTGCTCGACCTCGCGACCGTCGAGGCCAGTGTCGACAAGGCCGCGGTTCGGTACGACCGTGCCGGAGATCAGCACTACGACGTCATCAGTGCATTCATCAAGAGCATTCGTGGATCAGACGTCGACGCCGCCCTGCACTACCTCGCACGGATGCTGACCGCGGGCGAGGACCCTCGCTTCATCGCACGGCGTCTGGTGGTTCACGCCAGCGAAGACATCGGCATGGCTGATCCGATGGCGCTGCAAACTGCCACTGCCGCGGCGCAGGCAGTGCAGCTGATCGGTATGCCGGAGGCTCGTCTGGCGCTGGCACAGGCCACCATTCATCTGGCGACGGCTCCCAAATCGGGTGCGGTCATCGCCGCACTCGGCGCGGCCATGGCCGACGTGGCCGCCGGAAAATCCGGACTGGTACCGCCGCACCTGCGTGACGGGCACTACAAGGGTGCCGAGCAATTGGGCAACGCAGTCGGATACAAGTACCCGCACGACACACGTGATGGTGTTCTGCGGCAACAGTATCCACCGGACGATCTGGTGGGTGTCGACTATTACCAGCCCACCGCGCACGGCAACGAGCGGGAGATCGCCGATCGGGTGAGCAAACTTCGCCGAATAGTTCGTGGCTGACGCCTGCCAGGTTCCACCGGCCGACGCGTTAGTCTGGACACCCATAGCTCGACGCTCTTGAAGGTAAGGACCGGTTAGTGCAAACCCACGAGATCCGCAGGCGATTCCTCGACCACTTCGTCAAGGCCGGCCACACCGAGGTGCCCAGCGCCTCGCTGATTCTCGACGACCCGAACCTTCTGTTCGTCAACGCGGGCATGGTTCCGTTCGTGCCGTTCTTCCTCGGGCAGCAGACGCCGTCCTACTCACGGGCGACGTCCGTGCAGAAGTGCGTCCGCACCCTGGACATCGAAGAGGTCGGCATCACCACCCGCCACAACACCTTCTTCCAGATGGCGGGCAACTTCTCCTTCGGTGACTACTTCAAGAAGGAAGCCATCTCCCACGCCTGGCAGTTGCTGACAGGTTCGGTCGAGGACGGCGGGTACGGCATCGATCCCACGCGCCTGTGGGCCACCGTCTACCTCGACGACGACGAAGCATTCTCGATCTGGCGCGACGAGGTCGGAGTGCCCGAAGAGCGCATCCAGCGCCGCGGCATGAAGGACAACTACTGGTCCATGGGCATTCCCGGGCCGTGCGGCCCCTGCTCGGAGATCTTCTACGACCGCGGCGCCGAATACGGCGTCGAGGGTGGCCCCGAAGCCGACGAGGATCGCTACATCGAGATCTGGAACCTCGTGTTCATGCAGAACGAGCGCGGCGAGGGCACCAACAAGGGCGACTACCCGATCCTCGGACCGTTGCCGAAGAAGAACATCGACACCGGCATGGGCGTCGAGCGCGTTGCGTTCCTCCTGCAGGGCGTCGAAAACGTCTACGAGACAGATCTTCTCCGCCCCGTCATCGACAAGGCCGCCGAACTTACCGGCAGTGTCTACGGGACCGACCACACTTCAGACGTCCGTTTCCGCGTCATCGCCGACCACGCACGCACCGCAGCGATGTTGATCGCCGACGGTGTGAACCCCGGCAACTACGGCCGCGGCTACGTCCTGCGCCGGTTGCTGCGTCGCATCGTGCGTTCGGCCAAACTGCTCGGCAGCGAGCAGCCCACCATGCGCGAGTTCATGATCGTCGTCCGCGACACGATGGCGCCGTCGTACCCGGTTCTGGAAACCGACTTCACGCGCATCGAGAACGTTGCCGTCGGCGAGGAGACCGCGTTCCTCAAGACGCTGGCTTCGGGTTCTGCTCTGTTCGAGAATGCTGCCGAGACGGTCAAGTCGTCCGGAAAGTCGGTCATCGCCGGCGATCAGGCGTTTGCACTGCACGACACCTACGGCTTCCCGATCGACCTCACGCTCGAGATGGCGTCCGAGGCCGGTCTCACCGTGGACGAGGACGGCTTCCGCACGCTCATGGCCGAGCAGCGCAAGCGCGCCAAGGACGACGCTCAGGCTCGTAAGCACGCCCACGCCGACCTCACGGTCTACAAGGAACTGCTCGACCGAGGCGCCACCGAGTTCACCGGTTTCGACGAGCTCGTCTCCGAGGCTCACGTCCTCGCACTGATCGTCGACGGCGTCCGTGTCCCGGTAGCGAGGGCCGGTCAGGACGTCGAGGTCATCCTCGACCGAAGCCCGCTCTACGCAGAGTCCGGTGGACAGATCGCCGACATCGGTTCGCTCACCGCTCCGGGCCTCGAAGCCAAGGTCAACGATGTGCAGAAGATCGCCAAGAAGGTCTGGACGCACAAGGTGACGGTGCAGAAGGGTGAGATCACCGAGGGCGACGTCGTGCTCGCGCACGTCGACGCCGAGTGGCGCAAGGGTGCAACCCAGGGGCACTCCGGTACCCACATGGTGCACGCGGCGCTACGTCAGGTGCTCGGCCCCAACGCCGTTCAGGCGGGCTCACTCAACAAGCCGGGTTACCTCCGCTTCGACTTCTCCTGGCAGGGCGCGCTGTCCGACTCCCAGAAGCAGGACATCGAGGCACTCACCAACGAAGCCGTGGCGTCGAACTACGCGGTCAACACATTTGTCACGGATCTCGACAAGGCCAAGGCGATGGGTGCGATGGCACTCTTCGGTGAGAACTACGGCGACGAGGTTCGTGTCGTCGAAATCGGCGGCCCGTTCTCGATGGAACTGTGCGGTGGCACTCACGTCGGAAGCTCCGCACAGATCGGTCAGGTAACGCTGCTCGGTGAGCAGTCGGTCGGCTCCGGAATCCGACGCGTCGAGGCGTACGTCGGTTTGGACTCCTACCGCTACCTCGCCAAGGAACGCGCGCTCCTGGCCGGACTCTCCTCCTCGCTGAAGGTTCCTTCGGAAGAGGTGCCCGCCCGCGTCGAGGCGCTCGTCGAGCGACTCAAGGTGGCCGAGAAGGAACTCGAGCAGACCAAGGCCAAGGCTGTGCTGGCGTCGGCAGGCGAGTACGTCGCCAAGGCCAAGCGCATCGGCAGTGTCCTCGTCATCGCCGAGCCTGCTCCCGCCGGAGTCGGCGGAAACGACCTGCGCAGCCTCGTCACGGACATCAAGGGTCGCCTCGGCTCCGAACCTGCCGTCGTAGCTCTGCTCGGTGATGTCGACGGCAAGGTTCCGTTCGTGGTCGCCTCGAGCAAGGCAGCTCAAGGTCTCGGTGTGAAGGCCGGTGAGCTGGTCGCGTCGTTCGGTCCCAAGATCGGTGGCCGCGGCGGCGGAAAGCCCGACATGGCCCAGGGTTCGGGTTCGGACTCCGCAGGAATCCCGGCGGCGCTCGATGCGATCCGGGACAGAGTCGGAGAGCTGGCGGGCGGCAGCTGACGGTGGTGGCTACGCAGCAGGGTCCCGATCGCCCCGGCATCGACGACCCTGGTCGCGGGCGGCGCATCGCCATCGACGTGGGCAGTGTTCGCATCGGCGTCGCGTCCAGCGACCCCGACGGCATCCTCGCGACACCGGTGGAAACGGTTCCACGCTCGAAGGAGCGTGGGCCCGACGCGCCGGATATCCGGCGCATTATCGCCATCGTGTCCGAATACGAGGCCGTTGAGGTTATCGTCGGACTGCCACAGACGCTGCGCGGTGAGCAAGGTAAAGCCGCCGGTATCGCGACTGCATTCGCCAAACGACTGCAGCGGGCCGTCGAACCGATTCCGGTGAGACTGTCCGACGAACGACTGACGACCGTCACGGCTGCGCGCAATCTCCGCGAAAGTGGAGTCAAGGCACGCGGCCAGCGACCGATGATCGATCAGGCTGCGGCGGTGGAAATCCTGCAAGGCTGGCTGGACGAGCGGAGTAGAGCTGTGAAACCAGGGGAGTCGTCGAAGGACGCTGCACTGGAGGGCGATCTGTGAACGCGCGGTGGGATGAGGGCGGCGGAAGCCGGCCCACCAGTTCGTTCGACTTCGACAACGACGAGACCATGGTCATGCGTGCACTGCCGCAGAACATCGATCCGCCGCATATGTCGCGAGCCGAGGCACGCAAGCAACGCGAAGCGCGCAACAAGCGCGCCAAGCGTGGCAAGAAGGTCGGCGTTCTCGCCCTGCTGGTGTTGGTGATCGCAGTCCTCGGTGTCGGTGCATACGGCGCTCTCTGGTACATGGATCGCAACAAGACCGCGGAGGATTTTGCCGGCCCCGGCGGCGCACCCGTGGTCATCCAGATCAACAGTGGAGAAACTGCATCGGAGATCGGTGCGACGCTCGAGGCGAAAAACGTCGTCGCGAGTTCCGCTGCTTTCTACAACGCGGCGATCGCCAATCCGTCGGAGATCCAGAAGGTGCAACCCGGCTTCTACCAGGTGCCGGTGCAGAGTAGCGCCGCGAGCGCACTCGACACCTTGGTTGCCCCGGACTCCCGAGTCGGCAGTGTTGTCATCGCCGAAGGGCGTCAGCTGCACGACAGTTCGGACGCGCAGACCGGCTCGCTCAAGAAGGGCATCTACAACCTCATTTCCGAGGCGAGTTGTGTCGGCCCGGTTTCCGCTCAGAAATGTGTCTCGACAGACGAATTGAACACTGCGGGAGCATCTTCCGATCTGGCTTCGCTCGGCGTGCCCGAATGGGCGATGTCGTCGGTCAAGAGCGTGCCGGACAAGGACCGTCAGCTCGAAGGCCTGATCGCCGCCAGCAGTTGGGATTTCGATCCCACTGCGACGCCCACCGAGATCCTGCGGTCGTTGGTCGAGGGTAGCGCCGCCAAGTACGAGGCCACGGGAATTCTGACAGCCGGCAGCGGGGTCGGAATGTCTCCGTACCAGTTGTTGGTGGCAGCGTCGCTGGTCGAGCGTGAGGCGTTGCCCGCAGACATGGCCAAGGTCGCGCGGGTGATCGTCAACCGACTCGCAGTCGATCAGCCTCTGCAGTTCGACTCCACGGTCAACTACTCACTCGACACCACCGAGGTCGCAACCACGGATGCCGACCGTGAGCGCGTCACGCCGTGGAACACGTACGCAATGCCGGGTCTGCCTGCAACGCCCATCGCTTCGCCGAGCATCGACGCGCTGAAGGCCGTGGAATCGCCGGCGGCCGGTGACTGGTTGTACTTCGTCACGATCAACAAGGAAGGCCAGACGCTCTTCACCAAGAGCTACGAGGAGCATTTGGCCAACATCGAACTGGCACAGCAAAGTGGGATTCTCGACAGTGGACGGTAGTACCGCGACTTCGCTCGCGACGCCACGTAAGGCGGCAGTTCTCGGAAGCCCGATCGCTCACTCGAAGTCCCCGTTGCTGCATCTTGCGGCGTACGCGGCTTTGGGGCTGAGTGATTGGACCTACGAGCGGATCGAATGCACCGGCGAGCAGTTGCCTGCCCTCGTCGACTCACTCGGCCCCGAGTGGATCGGCCTCTCGGTGACGATGCCGGGCAAGATCGCAGCACTCGAATATGCCACCGAACGCACACCGCGAGCGGTGACCATCGGCTCGGCCAACACCCTGGTTCGCATCGACGGCGGTTGGCGTGCCGACTGCACGGACGTCGACGGAGTCAGCGGTGCGTTGATCGCCGGCGGTGTCGGCGATCTCAGCGGCACTTCGGCGGTAGTTGTCGGCGCGGGCGGCACCGCGCGGCCGGCATTGGTCGCGTTGGCCGACATGGGAGTTCGGACAGTCACCGTGGTCGCGCGTGATCCGGGGCGCGCATCCGGTGCCATCGAATGCGGCGGTGCTGTCGGGTTGGACATTGATTTGGTCGCCTTCGACGACGCACGGCTAGGCGGGATCTGCGCCGAATCCTCGGTCTTGGTCAGTACCGTTCCCGCGGAAGCGGCAGCGCCCTTTGCCCAGCAATTGGGGAAGGCGCGATTTGTCCTCGACGCGATATACAACCCCTGGCCGACGCCACTCGCTTCGGTTGTCGAGGCGGCTGGTGGCACGGTGATCGGCGGCCTCGAGATGTTGCTCAATCAGGCCTTCGGGCAGGTAGAGCAGTTCACGGGCAAGCCCGCTCCGCGAGAGGCGATGGCAGCCGCTATCGCCTAGCTCTGTTCACAGTGTCGAGGTAGTCCACAAGGCGATTCGTAGTCTGCCGCTGGTGAACGCCAGACGCCAAGCTCGAAACCATGTGGATGTTGGTGGTCTTGGCAGGCGCTGGGGTAATCGCTGGTTTCGGTGCTCGGGCGATCGTCGACAATTGGTTGCGGCGACACGGTTATCGACCAGTCGTGACTTTCTGTTGTGTGCCGCAGTGCGCCGTCGCAACAGGCTGGGTTGTCGTCGGTGCGCTGAATACCTCGGTGGTGCAGTTACTTTCCGGTCTCGCCGTGGTGTGGTGGTGCGTCGCGATCTCGACTGTCGACCTGGCTGTGCGTCGGCTGCCCAACAGTTTCACGCTGCAGGGCTACGCCGTCGTGATGGTCTACGCGACGGTGTCGGGAACGGTGTGGGTGGCGGCGGTGGGGTCGGCACTGCTCGCCGGAATCCACCTCCTGGCGCACGTGATGTCGCCTGGTTCCATGGGTGTCGGCGATGTGAAGCTCTCGCTTCCTCTGGGCGCCGTGACCGGATTGGTGGGAGCGGACGCCTGGCTGTGGTCGTTGGTGTCTGCGTCGGTGCTCACCGCAACGCTGGGCACCGCGCTGGAACTGCGAAGACGAGGGCCGGTAGCCCACAATTCGCCCATTGCGCACGGACCCTCGATGTGCCTGGCAGCCTGCGGTTCGATTGCGTTTGCCTGGCTGACGTGACGAGTGCAACATCCGCGAGAAGTCTGGCGTTATTGACCGTTCAACGACGGACGGTGAAGTGCAGGAAAGACGTAACCGTCGGTTTCATAAATGCGGGTATTGCCAGCGCGCGGTCCCAGTATGCGGCGAGTCGGACTTGCCGAATGTCCACACCCTGACGTTCACTGAGGTTTCGGAAATGGGACAAAACGAATCTCGTTTCGCACTCGATTATCGGGGGAACCTATGCGCACAAGGCTTTTCGTCGCTGCGGCAGCCTGTTTGGCGGCTGTGGCTGCAGGAGCGGGCGTCGCCGGCGCCGCGCCTGCACCTTCATCGGTGGCACTGGGCGGGGGCTCAGGAATCCTGCTGCCGGACGTGGATCACTCCGATCCTGACCGAGTTGCAGCATGCACGTTGACCGCGGTCGGCTACGACAACGCCGGTTCTCTCGTGGCACTCACCGCCGGACACTGCGGAGTTGTCGGGGACCGGGTGTTCGCCGAGTACCTGCCCGAGGCCGGACCCATCGGTCGGTTCTCTTACTCGAGTCCGGTCTCGGACATCGCCGTGATCGATCTCGACGACGCCAAGGTAGCTCCGCTGCGTACCGTCGGCGGCACGACGATCAACGGAATCGGCGCCCCGCCGGCACCGGGCACGATCGTGTGCAAGGAAGGCCGTTCGACCGGCAACACGTGCGGTATCACCTGGGGTTACGACTCCGTCTACGGTGAGATCGTCGAGCACACGTGCTCGATTCCCGGTGATTCCGGTGGACCGCTCGTCGTCGGTGACCGCCTGGTGGGCTTGATCAGCAACGGCTACCCGCCGTACTGCTTCGAGCCGCTTCCGCCGCCGTTCCACGCTCCCGACAACTCGGCGGACATCAACATCGGTTTGGCTGACATCAACGCAATCGGTGGAGGATTCCGCCTGTTCTAGACCCACAGGTACCTCTGAGATGGCCCACACGCCTCGTGCGTGTGGGCCATCTGTGTTCACCGGGAGGACCACTGTGACAACTGAGGTCTGCGACGTGGAAAGATGGTCGGCGTGCTGCGTTGGATAACTGCCGGAGAATCCCATGGTCCCGCCCTCGTCGCGATGCTCGAGGGCATGGTCGCGGGGGTCGAAGTGACCTCTGAGGCCATCTCGTCCGAACTTGCCCGTCGTCGACTCGGTTACGGCCGTGGCGCACGGATGAAGTTCGAGGCCGACAAGGTCACCATCATCGGCGGTGTCCGCCACGGATTTACGCTCGGTGGCCCCGTGGCCATCGAGATCGGCAACACCGAGTGGCCCAAGTGGGAAACCATCATGTCCGCCGACCCGGTCGACCCGGACCTGCTCGCCGATCAGGCTCGCAATGCCCCGTTGACGCGCCCGCGTCCCGGACACGCCGATTACAGCGGCATGCTCAAGTACGGCTTCAACGACGCGCGTCCCGTCCTCGAGCGCGCCAGCGCTCGCGAGACCGCAGCCCGCGTGGCCGCTGGAACCGTCGCACGGTCCTTCCTGCGTCAGGTATTCGGTGCCGAGGTCGTTTCACACGTTATTTCCATCGGTGCTTCCGAGCCGTACGTCGGACCCGTGCCGGAGGGCAAGGATCTCGACGCGATCGACGCGAGCCCGGTCCGCGCATTCGACAAGGCTGCAGAAGAGTCGATGATCGCCGAAATCGAATCGGCGAAGAAGGACGGCGACACCCTCGGTGGCGTCGTGGAGGTCGTCATCCACGGCCTGCCGGTCGGACTCGGCACTTTCGTCAGCGGCGCCGAGCGTCTCGATTCACGACTTGCTGCTGCTCTCATGGGAATTCAGGCCATCAAGGGTGTCGAGGTCGGCGACGGCTTCGAGACCGCGCGCCGTCGTGGCAGCGAAGCTCACGACGAAATCCGCCCGGGCCCGGACGGCATCGTGCGCTCCACGAACCGCGCAGGCGGAATCGAAGGTGGCATGACCAATGGTGAGGCTCTTCGAGTTCGCGCCGCGATGAAGCCGATCTCGACGGTTCCGCGCGCTCTGGCGACGGTCGACATGGAGAGCGGCGAGGAAGCGGTTGCCATCCACCAGCGCAGCGACGTGTGCGCGGTTCCGGCCGCCGGCGTCGTCGCCGAGTCGATGGTCGCGCTCGTCGTGGCTCAGGCCGCACTCGAAAAGTTCGGTGGTGATTCCATTGCTGAAACCACTGCCAACTACCGTCGTTACGCCGAGGGCATCGCAGCCCGACCGCCTCGATAGGACTCACGTATCGATGAAGCCGAAGGCTGTACTCATCGGTCCGCCCGGTGCCGGCAAATCGACCATCGGTCGACGTCTCGCGCAGGCACTCGAACTCGAATTGGTCGATACCGACGCCGAGATCGAACGGACCACGGGTAGGACGATCCCGGAGATCTTCACCCATGACGGAGAGCCTCGGTTTCGTGAGATCGAGGAATCGGTGGTTCGCGAAGCGTTGCAGGCCACCGACGGAATCGTCTCGCTCGGCGGTGGTGCGATCCTCTCCGATCGCACGCGCGAACTGCTCCAGGGGCACACGGTCATCTACCTCGAGATCAGTGTCGCCGAAGGGCTTCGCCGCACGGGGGCGAACAATCATCGCCCGCTGCTGGCCGGCGGAGATCCCAAGGTCAAGTACCAGGAGTTGATGAGGCGTCGTCGTCCGCTGTACCGGCGTTCGGCCACGATTCGGATTCGGACCGACGGCCGAAGTCCGGCGCGTGTCGTCGGGCAACTGGTGTCGAAACTTCAAGACAAATGAACAACCGGAGCGGAGTAGTGGAGCAGTGACCGAACCCGTACGTGTAGAGGTGAAGACCGCAAGTCCTTACCCGGTCGTGATCGGCCGCGGCCTGCTCGGTGATCTCGTTGCCGAGTTCGACGGCGCGCGCACTGTCGCGATCTTCCATCAGCCGCCGCTGGCAGAGACCGCGGAGGCCGTACGGGCTGCGTTGGCGGAGAAGGGAATCGACGCCCACCGTATCGAGATCCCCGATGCCGAGGACGGCAAGGATCTTGCTGTGGCGGGCTTCTGCTGGGACGTGCTCGGCCGGATCGGCCTGACTCGCAGCGACGCGATCATGAGTTTGGGCGGGGGAGCGGCGACCGACCTCACCGGCTTCGTCGCGGCTACGTGGATGCGCGGTGTCAAGGTAGTTCACGTCCCCACCACCTTGCTCGCGATGGTCGACGCAGCAGTGGGCGGCAAGACCGGTATCAACACCGAAGCGGGCAAGAACCTCGTCGGTTCGTTCCACGAGCCGGGAGCGGTGTTCATCGATCTCGCGACGCTCGAGACTGTGCCGCACAACGAGATCGTTGCCGGCATGGCCGAGGTCATCAAGACCGGATTCATCGCCGACCCGGTGATCCTGGATCTCATCGAAGCCGATCCCAAGGCAGCTCTCGATCCGTCGGGAACTGTTCTGCCCGAGTTGATTCGGCGCTCCGTAGAGGTCAAGGCCAAGGTCGTGGCCGCGGATCTGCGCGAGTCGGATCTGCGCGAAATCCTCAACTACGGCCACACCCTCGGCCACGCGATCGAACGTCGTGAGCGCTACAAGTGGCGCCACGGTGCCGCTGTCTCCGTCGGCCTGGTCTTCGCTGCCGAACTCGGACGGCTCGCGGGCCGACTCGACGACGCCACCGCGGATCGTCACAAGTCGATCCTCGATCTCGTCGGGCTGCCGACGTCGTACGACGGTGATGCGTTCGGCGATCTGATGAAGGGAATGCAGACCGACAAGAAGAACCGTGCCGGACTGCTGCGTTTCGTGGTCCTCGACGGACTGGCCAAGCCGGGTCGCCTCGAGGGGCCGGATCCGAGTCTGCTGGTTGCGGCGTACTCCGCGATTGCCCGCGATGCGCGGCCGGCCGGCGGAACGGTCCTGCTGTGAGGATCAACGTCGTCAACGGACCCAATCTGGGGCGTCTGGGTAAGCGTCAGCCCGAGGTCTACGGCGCGACCACACACGACGATCTGATCGAATTGTGCGTCGCGGCAGGCAAGGAGCTCGGTGTCGAGGTGATCGTCCGTCAGAGCGATCACGAAGGCGATCTGCTCGGTTGGATCCACGACGCGGCGGACGCGGGGGAACCGGTGATCCTCAATGCCGGTGGCTTGACGCACACGTCGGTGGTCCTGCGAGATGCATGCGCCGAACTGACCGCAGGTCTCGTCGAGGTACACATCTCGAACGTTCATGCGCGAGAAGAGTTTCGGCACCACTCCTACCTGAGTCCGATTGCGACCGGAGTGATCGTCGGACTCGGCGTCGCCGCGTATCCGCTGGCGATCAGGTTCCTCGCCGAGCGAGGCTGAACGAGGCAAGTCGAAAAAACAGTCACACGAATGCGGCCCCGAGGAGAATATCCTCGGGGCCGCATTCGGTTGTGTGGACGGTGGGCGTTACTGCTCGCGCTTGCCCAGATCGATCGCCGGGAAGACCGCTGTATCGGCGTCGGATTCCTCGACGGACATCGCGGCTCCGCTGTATGCGTGCTGCTCGGTGGGGGAGTCGTAGCCCTCGCTGACGGGCACCGGTTCGTGGTGACGCTCGTGGGACGGGGTCTGCGGAGCTGTTCCGTTCTTGCGCTGTTCACGGCTGACGAAGAAGCGTCCGACGGTGATGGCGATCATGGCGGGGACGAAGATGAGAAGGATCGTGAACGCCGCACCGGAGGTCACCTCGAAGAACAAGCCCTGCTGGGTCAGTTCGAGGGAGGGGACGAGGCTGAGTGCCCAGCTTGCAGCGCCGGCGACGAACCCGCCGACCAATGCGGCCTTGAGCCACAGCATGGTCAGATCGGCGCCGTCCTCTGGTTCGGGGAAGTTCCGGCGGTCACGAATGCCGTCGATACCACCCCAGATCGCGGCGAAGACGATGACGATCAACAGGGACAGCCAGCGCAGGGTGGACCCCTGAAGTGGCCACTGTGCGATCGCTGCACCGAGCAACGCACGAAACACAACATGTATCAGGGCCATGCCGAGGCCACGTACCAACCACGCATTCATGGGTACAGCCTAACTAGAACCCATTACACCTTGTGGCCTAACCCACAGTTATTGCTGTAACCGCGAGTTTCGAGTTGATCGGCAGGTCTGCGCGGGCGGTAGGTTCGAGGGATGCCGGTCGACTTCAGAACACGCCGTGAATCCCTCAGACGCCTCCTCTCGGAGCGCGAACTCGACGCGATTCTCGTCACAGATCTCCTCAACATCAGATACCTCACCGGTTTCACCGGTTCCAATGCGGCGCTCGTCGTCAGTGCATCGGATTCAGCGTCCGACGAGCGTGAGACGGTGATCTGCACCGACGGCCGCTACGTGACGCAGGTGTCAGAGCAGGTGCCGGACCTTCGGGCCGAAATCGCCCGTTCGAGTGCTGCGCACTTAATCGAGAAGTCCACGGCGCCCGTTCTCGCGTTCGAGTCACATGTGGCGACGTTCGCCGAACATCGGGCTTGGACCGAAGCAGCGCCGAAGATCCGGTTCGAACCGGTGAGCGGACTCGTCGAACAATTGCGCATGGTCAAGGACGAGTACGAGGTGGAGTTGTTGCGAGCCGCGTGCACCGCAGCCGATGTCGCGTTGGCGCAGTTGATCGCTCGCGGTGGCCTGCGACCTGGCCGAACGGAACGAGAGGTCGGCCGCGAGCTGGAGAATCTGATGCTCGACAACGGGGCGGACGGTATTTCCTTCGAGACGATCGTGGCGGCCGGCGCCAACTCGGCGATTCCGCATCACCGACCGACCGACGCGATCCTGGCGTCGGGTGACTTCGTCAAACTCGACTTCGGCGCCCAGGTCGGTGGGTACCACTCAGACATGACACGGACCTACGTGCTCGAGTCCGTTTCCGATTGGCAACGGGAGATTTACGAGCTCGTCGCGCGTTCGCAAGCTGCCGGTTGCGACGCGCTCGCGCCGGGTGTCGAATGTGCGGCAGTCGACGCCGTCGCCCGTGCGGTGATCGACGATGCAGGCTACGGCGAGTTGTTCCTGCACGGCCTCGGCCACGGTGTGGGGCTCGAAATCCACGAAGCACCGGGGATCGGCAAGCTCGGCACCGGTACACTTCTTTCCGGCGCGGCGGTGACCGTCGAGCCGGGCGTGTACTTCTCCGGGCGCGGAGGTGTACGGATCGAGGACACGCTCGTTGTTCGTGAGCAGGGGCCAGAGCTGCTCACACTGACCGCAAAAGACCTTACCGTCGTCTGAGACGGTTTCCCGACCCCTAGGAGACGCGAAGCAAGTGGCTTCCACCAGTGATTTCAAGAATGGTCTGGTTCTGCAGATCGAAGGCCAGCTGTGGACGATCATCGAGTTCCAGCACGTCAAGCCCGGCAAGGGCCCTGCCTTCGTGCGCACCAAGCTCAAGAACGTGCTCTCGGGCAAGGTAGTGGACAAGACGTTCAACGCCGGTGTGAAGGTCGAGACCGCCACGGTCGACCGTCGTGACATGACGTACCTGTACCACGACGGCAGCGACTACATCTTCATGGACGGCGACACCTACGACCAGGTGTCGATCAGCGAATCCACCGTCGGCGACCAGTCGCGTTTCCTGCTCGAGAACATGGCAGTCCAGGTCGCGACCCACGAAGACGTTCCCCTCTTCGTCGAGCTTCCGGTCACCGTCGAGCTCGTCGTCAAGCACACCGATCCGGGCCTGCAGGGCGACCGCTCCACCGGCGGCACCAAGCCTGCCACCCTCGAGACCGGTGCCGAGATCAACGTCCCGCTCTTCATCAACACCGGTGACAAGCTCAAGGTCGATTCCCGTGACGGCAACTACCTCGGGCGTGTGAATTCCTGAGTGTCCGGCACACATAAGAAACTCGGTGCACGCCACAAGGCGCGCAAGCGTGCCGTCGACTTCCTCTTCGAAGCCGAGGCACGTGACCTCGATCCGGTCGCACTGGCGTCGGAGCGTTCCGATCTGTCCGTCAAGGACGACGCGGTAGCACCCGTCGCGGCCTACACCGTCACGTTGGTGTCCGGCGTTGCGGAGAATCTGGACCGGATCGATCAGGTCATCTCCTCGCATCTGCAGGACTGGACGCTCGAGCGTCTGCCCGCCGTCGACCGTGCGATTCTGCGTATCGCCGTGTGGGAGCTCTTCCACGCGACGGACGTTCCGCCGGTTGTCGCCGTGGACGAGGCCGTTGAACTCGCGAAGCAGCTCTCGACGGACGACTCTCCGGGATTCGTCAACGGAATCCTCGGCCAGGTCGTTCTCGTTGCGCCGCAGGTTCGATCGGCTGCGGCCGCGACCTCCCAGCGCGCGCAGGAATCGGATTCGGGTACCGAGTAGCAAGTTTTGTTCCACCACCGCCGTGCGAGTGTCACCGAGCGCGTTGTGTGTCTGCACACAACCGGTCGGAGTCGCTGCTCGCACGGCGGGATCAGGTCTGTCGGCTGATAGGGTGGGGACCGTCAGACATCCTTTAACGATCCGTCCAGTGAGGCGGAGAAGGAGGTCGCTGCATGAGCGTGCCCGAAGGGTCTCGCCCATCCGATCTTGCAGGTCCAGGTAACTCGAAGGCGCCGGTCGGTGCCGAGGCAGGTAGCGAAACCCGCGAATTGTTGTCCGCCCAGGATGTGGGCCGGACCATCGCGCGGATCGCTCACGAGATCATCGAGAAGACCGCACTCGACGGACCCGAGGGAACTGCCCCTCGTGTGGTCCTGATCGGGATCCCGACGCGTGGAACCACCCTCGCCACGCGACTGCGCGCCAAGATCGAAGAATTCTCCGGTGTGCGACTTCCCATCGGATCTCTCGACATCACCCTCTACCGCGACGATCTCCGGAACAAGCCGCACCGCCCGCTCGAGCGCACGTCCGTCCCCGAAGGTGGCGTCGACAATGCGCTGGTCGTTCTCGTGGACGACGTCCTCTTCTCCGGTCGCACCGTGCGCTCGGCACTTGACGCGTTGCGCGATCTGGGCCGCCCCCGCGCGGTCCAACTCGCAGTGCTCGTGGATCGTGGTCACCGCGAACTCCCGCTGCGCGCCGACTACGTCGGCAAGAACGTCCCGACCGCGAGGTCCGAGGACGTCAAGGTTCTCCTCCAGGAGCACGACGGCAGGGAAGCGGTAGTCATCTCCGGGGGTAAGAGCGCGTGAAGCACCTACTTTCCATCGCGGACCTCGATCGTGAGTCCGCGGTAGAACTTCTCGACGAGGCAGAACGGTTCGAGCAGGCACTTCTGGGACGAGAGGTACGCAAGCTCCCGACGCTGCGCGGACGCACGGTCATGACGGTGTTCTTCGAGAACTCGACGCGCACCCGGGTGTCTTTCGAGGTGGCAGGCAAATGGATGAGTGCCGACGTCATCAATGTCAGCGCATCCAGTTCCTCGGTGTCCAAAGGTGAATCCCTGCGCGATACCGCGATGACCCTGCGCGCGGCCGGTGCCGACGCACTCATCGTGCGCCACCCGGCTTCGGGCGCCGCCCACCAGATCGCAAAGTGGACCGGAGCGGCCGACGACGGTGGCCCGGCAGTCATCAACGCAGGTGACGGCACGCACGAGCACCCCACTCAGGCGCTTCTCGACGCTTTGACCCTTCGCCAGCGTCTCGGCGACATCGAGGGCAAGCGGATCGCCATCGTCGGCGACATCCTGCACAGCCGTGTCGCCCGCTCCAACGCACTGCTGCTCTCGATGCTCGGTGCCGAGGTTGTTCTTGTTGCGCCGCCGACACTGCTGCCGGTCGGTGCGCACACGTGGCCGGTCACGGTCTCGCATTCGCTCGACGCGGAACTGCCCGGACTCGACGCGGTGCTGATGCTGCGTGTTCAGGCCGAACGCATGAACGGTGGCTTCTTCCCGTCGCAGCGCGAGTACTCGATCAACTACGGCCTGTCCGAGAAGCGGCTGGCGATGCTGGCCGATCACGCGGTGGTCCTGCACCCCGGCCCGATGCTGCGCGGCATGGAGATTGCATCCGCCGTTGCCGATTCCTCCAAAACTGCTGTACTGCAACAGGTTACCAACGGCGTACACATGCGCATGGCTGTCTTGTTCCGACTGCTGGTCGGGTCGGAGGACGGTGCGCTGTGACCAGAAACGAGAACGGAGAATCACCCGTGAGTGTCCTGCTCCGCGGAGTCCTGATCTACGGAGAAGGTGAGCCCACCGACGTACTCGTCGGCGACGGCACGATCCTCGAGATCGGCGTGGACCTCGATCCGGCCACGGCATCCGAGGTGATCGATGCCGGCGGGCAGATCCTGCTTCCCGGCTTCGTGGACCTGCACACACATCTGCGTGAGCCCGGCCGCGAAGACACCGAGACCATCGAAACCGGAAGCTCGGCAGCGGCTCTGGGTGGATACACCGCGGTCTTCGCGATGGCCAACACGAGTCCCGTCGCCGATTCGGTGGTCATCACCGATCACGTCTGGCGACGCGGGCAGGAAGTCGGCCTCGTCGACGTCCACCCCGTCGGCGCAGTCACAGCAGGCCTGGAAGGCAAGCAACTCGCCGAGATGGCGACCATGGCCGCAGGCGTCGGCAAGGTCAAGATGTTCTCCGACGACGGCCACTGCGTCTACGACCCACTGATCATGCGTCGCGCGCTCGAATACTCCAGCTCACTGGGCGTCCTGATCGCCCAGCACGCGGAAGAGCCGCGCTTGACCGTCGGTGCGGTCGCCCACGAGGGCCCCACGGCCGCGCGTCTCGGCCTGGCCGGATGGCCGCGCGCAGCCGAAGAATCGATCGTGGCCCGCGACGCACTGCTCGCGCGTGACGCCGGCGCCCGCGTTCACATCTGCCACGCCTCCACCGCCGGAACCGTCGAACTCGTGAAGTGGGCTCGCAGCCAAGGGATTTCGATCACCGCCGAGGTCACCCCGCATCACCTGCTCCTCGACGATTCACGGCTCGAGACGTACGACGCGATCAACAAGGTCAACCCGCCCTTGCGTGAGGCCAGTGATGTTGCCGCGCTGCGCAAGGGTCTGGCCGAGGGAATCATCGACTGCGTCGCGACCGACCATGCTCCGCACGCCGAGCAGGACAAGTGCTGCGAGTTCGCAGCCGCTCGCCCTGGAATGCTCGGCCTCGAGACCGCACTCTCGATCATCGTGCAGACGATGGTCCAGCCCGGCCTGTTGGACTGGCGCGGTGTTGCCCGGGTCATGAGCGAGC
Organism: Rhodococcus sp. MH15; assembly: GCF_019266045.1. Taxonomy (NCBI): domain Bacteria; kingdom Bacillati; phylum Actinomycetota; class Actinomycetes; order Mycobacteriales; family Nocardiaceae; genus Rhodococcus; species Rhodococcus sp. MH15. The sequence goes on along the minus strand of NZ_LPNP01000061.1, from coordinate 328,239 downwards.
GCCCCGCGGCAATCGTGGGCCTCGACGATCAGGGCCGTCCCATCGAGGTGGGGGAGCCCGCGAACCTGACATTGGTCGATCCGTCGGCCGAGTGGACGGTCCACGGTCCCGACCTGGCGAGTGTCGCGCATAACACTCCGTACGAGTCGATGACATTGCCCGCTCGGGTCACGACCACACTGTTACGTGGCCGCATCACCGCACACGACGGGAATGTGCGGCTGCGGAGTAGCGAGGAGTAGCGCGTCATGGACAGAGCACTGTGGATCATCGGTCTGGCGATCTTCTGGGTCGCGATGATCGGCCTGATGTACGTCGGCTGGCGTGGACGCGCTCGACGCCAGAAAGACAAGATCGGCGAACTGCCGACGGTACCGGCAACCCTGGGTGAACTGCTCGTCCTGCCGACCACCGGCCTGTACGTCGGCAGCACCATCGCACCCAGTTGGCAGGACCGTATCGCCGTCGGCGACCTCGGTTTCCGCGCCACCTGCGAGATCAGCCGCTACAGCGGCGGAATTCTGGTCGAGCGTGACGGCGCGTCGGCGATCTGGATTCCGGAGAAGTCGATCCGCGCGATCCGCACGGAGAACGGTCTTGCCGGCAAGGTCATGAGCAAGGACGGCGTCCTGGTGATTCGCTGGGAATTGCCGAGCGGAACCGAGATCGACACGGGCGTGCGCGGTGACGACAAGACGGTTTATCCGGACTGGGTCAAGCCGGTGACTGCTTCGAACAAGACCGCTTCGAACAAGACGAATGACAACGAAGACGCAAGCTCTGGCGACATCGAGCAGAACGGAAAGAACGCATGAGCGGCTTTGACAACAGCCCCGCAGTACTGGTCCTCGAAGACGGACGGGTGTTCCGCGGAACCACCTTCGGTGCGGTTGGACATACCCTGGGCGAAGCGGTGTTCAGCACCGGAATGACCGGCTACCAGGAAACGCTCACCGATCCCAGCTACCACCGCCAGATCGTCGTCTCCACCGCACCGCAGATCGGCAACACCGGCTGGAACGACGAAGACGACGAGTCGGTCGGACCGACCGGCGAGCGTGCCGGCGCCAAGATCTGGGTTGCCGGGTACGTCGTTCGTGACCCCTCGCGCGTCACCTCGAGCTGGCGTGCAACTGGTTCGCTGCAGGCCAAGCTCGAAGAACAGGGCATCGTCGGAATCGCCGGGATCGACACCCGCGCCCTGGTTCGCCACCTGCGTACTCGCGGTTCGATGAAGGCCGGAATTTTTTCCGGTGAAGCCATCGCCGCCGATGACGAACTGGTCCGACGGGTTCAGGATCAGCCGACCATGCTCGGCGCCGATCTTGCCGGTGAGGTCAGCACCACCAGCGGCTACGTCGTCGAGCCGAAGGGCGGGGAGGCGCTGTACACGGTTGCCGCCATCGACCTCGGTATCAAGACCAACACCCCGCGCATGTTCGCCGAGCGCGGTATTCGCGTCCACGTGTTGCCGTCCAACGCGAGTCTCGAACAGATCCTCGACCTGAAGGCCGACGGAGTGTTCCTCTCCAACGGTCCCGGTGACCCAGCCACCGCCGACGGCGCAGTCCACCTCACGAAAGAGGTCATCGGACAGGGCTTGCCGCTGTTCGGTATCTGCTTCGGCAACCAGATCCTGGGCCGCGCCCTGGGCCTGAGCACCTACAAGATGAAGTTCGGCCACCGCGGAATCAACATCCCGGTGATCGAGCATCAGACCGGTCGCATCGCGATCACCGCTCAGAACCACGGCTTCGCGCTCGAAGGCGAAGCCGGTCAGGAATTCGACACCCCGTTCGGCCGCGCGGTGGTCAGCCACACCTGCGCCAACGACGGAGCCGTCGAAGGTGTTCGCCTGCTGGACGATTCGGCCTTCTCGGTGCAGTACCACCCCGAGGCGGCAGCCGGCCCGCACGACGCCGCGTACCTCTTCGACCGCTTCACCAGCCTGCTCTCCGCACGGAAAGAAACCGGAGTCAAGAACTAATGCCACGCCGTACAGATCTCAAGCACATCCTGGTAATCGGCTCCGGTCCGATCGTCATCGGTCAGGCCTGCGAGTTCGACTACTCGGGCACCCAGGCCTGCCGCGTCCTCCAGGAGGAGGGCCTGCGCGTCAGCCTGGTCAACTCCAACCCGGCCACCATCATGACGGACCCCGAGTTCGCCGACGCCACGTACGTCGAGCCGATCACGGCCGAGTTCCTCGAGAAGGTCATCGCCAAGGAAGCCTTGCAGGGCAACAAGATCGACGCCGTCCTCGCGACGCTCGGCGGTCAGACTGCGCTCAACGCCGCAGTGGCGCTGCACGAGCAGGGCATCCTCGAGAAGTACGACGTCGAACTGATCGGCGCCGACTTCGACGCCATCCAGCGCGGCGAGGATCGCCAGAAGTTCAAGGACATCGTCGCCAAGGTCGGTGGCGAATCCGCGAAGTCCGCAGTTTGCTACACGATGGACGAAGTACACGCCACGGTCGCCGAACTCGGTTACCCGGTTGTCGTGCGTCCGTCCTTCACCATGGGCGGCCTCGGTTCCGGCATGGCGTACGACGTCGACGATCTCAACCGCATCGCCGGTGGCGGTCTGGCCGCGTCGCCGACGGCGAACGTCCTGATCGAGGAATCCATCCTCGGTTGGAAGGAATACGAACTCGAGCTCATGCGTGACAGTCGCGACAACGTCGTGATCGTCTGCTCCATCGAGAACGTCGACCCGGTCGGTGTCCACACCGGAGACTCGGTCACCGTCGCCCCGGCGATGACGCTGACCGACCGCGAGTACCAGGCGATGCGCGACCTTTCCATCGACATTCTGCGTGAGGTGGGCGTCGACACCGGCGGCTGCAACATCCAGTTCGCGATGGACCCGAAGGACGGCCGCCTGGTCGTCATCGAGATGAACCCGCGTGTCTCCCGCTCGTCGGCTCTGGCGTCGAAGGCGACCGGTTACCCGATCGCGAAGATGGCGGCCAAGCTTGCCATCGGCTACACGCTCGACGAGATCGTCAACGACATCACCAAGGAAACCCCGGCTTGCTTCGAGCCGACGCTCGACTACGTCGTCGTCAAGGCTCCGCGGTTCGCTTTCGAGAAGTTCCCCGGTGCCGACGGAACTCTGACCACCACGATGAAGTCGGTGGGCGAGGCCATGAGCATCGGCCGCAACTTCACCGAGGCTTTCGGCAAGGTCATGCGTTCGCTCGAGACCAAGCGTGCGGGTTACTGGACCGGCGCCGACATCGAGACGGAGAGCCTGGATGCACTGCTCGCCGATCTGAGCGTTCCGCAGGACGGCCGCATGTACGGCATCGAGAAGGCATTCGCGCTCGGCGCAACTGTCGAGCAGCTCTTCGACGCCACCAAGATCGATCCGTGGTTCCTCGACCAGTTCCAGCAGATTCACGAGCTCGGTGAAAAGCTGCGCGCTGCAGAGTCTTTCGACGAGGCTTCCCTGCGTCAGGCCAAGTACCACGGCATCTCGGACCGCCAGATCGCGGCTCTGCGCCCCGAGCTCGGTGGTGACACGCACGCAGGTGAGGACGCCGTTCGCGCTCTGCGTGATCAGCTGGGCGTGCGCCCCGTCTACAAGACCGTCGACACCTGCGCCGCAGAGTTCGAGGCTAAGACGCCGTACCACTACTCGACCTACGAGCTCGATCCCGAGGCCGAGTCCGAAGTTGCTCCGCAGACCGAGCGACCCAAGGTTCTGATCCTCGGATCCGGCCCCAACCGCATCGGTCAGGGCATCGAGTTCGACTACTCGTGTGTCCACGCGGCGCAGACGCTGTCCGAGGCCGGGTACGAGACCGTCATGGTCAACTGCAACCCCGAGACCGTCTCCACGGACTACGACACCGCTGATCGCCTGTACTTCGAGCCGCTGACGTTCGAGGACGTCTTCGAGGTCTACCGCGCGGAGGCGCAGTCGGGCACCGTTGCCGGCGTCATCGTCCAGCTCGGCGGCCAGACCCCGCTCGGACTGGCGAAGCGTCTCGAAGCTGCCGGCGTCCCCATCGTGGGAACCAGCCCCGCAGCCATCGACCTGGCGGAGGACCGCGGCGAATTCGGCCGCGTGCTCACCGAAGCCGGTCTGCCCGCACCGAAGTTCGGTACCGCCACCACGTTCGACGGCGCCCGCGAGATCGCAGCAGGCATCGGCTACCCGGTGCTGGTGCGTCCGTCGTACGTGCTCGGTGGCCGCGGCATGGAGATCGTCTACGACGAGGCTTCCCTCGCCGACTACATCTCGCGCGCCACGGAGATCTCCGACGATCGTCCGGTCCTGGTCGACCGCTTCCTCGAAGACGCAGTCGAGATCGACGTCGACGCTCTGTGCGACGGCACCGAGGTGTACCTCGGCGGCGTCATGGAGCACATCGAGGAAGCCGGCATTCACTCCGGTGACTCGGCGTGTGCGCTCCCGCCCATCACTCTGGGCCGGGCGGATCTCGAGAACGTCCGCCGCTCCACCGAGGCTCTCGCAAAGGGCATCGGCGTCAAGGGCCTGCTCAACGTCCAGTACGCCCTCAAGGACGACATCCTCTACGTGCTGGAAGCAAATCCCCGCGCCAGCCGCACGGTTCCGTTCGTGTCCAAGGCGACGGCCGTCCAGCTGGCCAAGGCATGCGCCCGCGTCATGCTCGGCGAATCCATCGCGGAACTGCGTGCGAGCGGCATTCTGCCGGCGAAGGGCGACGGCGGAAACACCCCGGCCGGTGCACCGATCGCGGTCAAGGAAGCTGTGTTGCCGTTCAACCGCTTCCGCCGCGCCGACGGTACCGGCGTGGATACCTTGCTCAGCCCGGAAATGAAGTCCACCGGTGAAGTCATGGGAATCGACTTCGACTTCGGTACGGCTTTTGCCAAGTCGCAGACTGCCGCCTACGGTTCGTTGCCCACCACGGGCGCGGTGTTCGTCTCGGTCGCCAACAAGGACAAGCGTTCGCTGATCTTCCCGGTCAAGCGCCTGGCAGACCTCGGATTCACCATTCTTGCCACCGAAGGAACCGCAGATGTTTTGCGGCGCAACGGTATCGAGTGCAAGCAGGTGTACAAGCAGTCGGGTGAAGATGTTCCGGCCGGTGCCGAGACCATCGTCGACCAGATCCGCAGCGGCGAGGTCGCCATGGTCATCAACACGCCGTACGGCAACAACGGCCCGCGTGTCGACGGCTACGAGATCCGAAGCGCAGCGGTTGCGTCGAACATCCCGTGCATCACGACGGTGCAGGGCGCCTCGGCTGCCGTGCAGGGCATCGAAGCAGCCATTCGCGGCGACATCGGAGTTCACTCCCTGCAGGAATTGCACGCAGGTCTTCGTCAGCCGGCACAGCAGTCGTGAGTCACAGTTGGGGGCAGCGTCTCCGGTCCGCGATCGCGGACCGGGGGCGGCTGTGCGTCGGTATCGACCCGCATCCCGCGCTTCTCGACGCGTGGGGACTGCCGCGTACGGCCGAAGGTCTCGAGACTTTCGCCGAGATCTGCGTCGAGGCGTTCACCGGTGAGGTCGGACTGGTCAAACCGCAGGTTGCGTTCTTCGAGGCTTACGGCAGCGCCGGCTTCGCCGTGTTGGAGCGGACCATCTCGGTTCTTCGCGATGCGGGAACGCTGGTCGTCGCGGATGCCAAGCGCGGTGACATCGGTTCGACGATGGACGCGTACGCGCAAGCCTGGTTGGGTGATTCGCCGTTGGCCTCCGACTCGGTCACCGTTTCGCCGTACCTGGGATTCGGGGCGCTGACTCCGACACTCGAACTGGCACGGCAGAACGCACGCGGGATCTTCGTCCTGGCACGAACCTCCAATCCGGAAGGCGGCGTACTTCAACAGTCGTCGGCTGACGGTGTGAGCGTGGCTCAGTCGATCGTCGACGCTGCGGTCGATGCGAACGTCGACGGCCGTGACACCGTCGGACTGGTGGTCGGTGCAACTCGGGACCACGGTCTGGACCTGTCGCAGTTCAACGGCCCGATTCTCGCTCCGGGACTCGGCGCGCAGGGTGCGACGGCAGCGGATCTCGCAGACATCTTCGCGGGATCGACCGAGCTCCTGCTGCCGAACACTTCCCGCGGGGTGCTCAAGAATGGTCCTTCGGTATCGGCACTTCGGGAGGCAGCAATGCGTGACCGAGACGAGATCGAAGCCGCATTGGCGAACTGATCCGTGAGTGACCTCGAGGCTCGTTCGAGCGGTGGAACCCGGTGGTACCGTCCGTCGGTGAATCGTTGGTGGCAGATCGGACTTCTCGTCGCGGCGTGCGCGCTGCTGGCCACCGGGTTCCAATCCGTCACCGGCGTACACGGCGACGATCTTGCCGTGTACCGGACAGCGGGTCAGGCCGTCCTCGACGGCTCGAACCTGTACGACGAGTCGTTCAACGCGAGATTGCCGTTCACGTATCCGCCCTTCGCTGCGCTCGTCGCCGTTCCCGTCGCCCTGGGTTCCTGGGGTGCGGTCCAGTGGGGATGGAGTTTCGTCAGCCTCCTGATGCTGGCCGCGATCATCGTGCTCAGCTATCGCGAAGTCCCGTTCACACGTAAGCGGCCAGTCGTCGTCTACGTGGGTTTCCTGGTCCTGTGGACGGCGGCATCGCCGATCTCCGATCACCTCGGGTACGGCCAGGTCGGGTTGTTTCTGACTCTCCTGTGCTTGATCGACGTGCTGGCTCGACCACGGTGGATTCCCGAGGGCGTGCTGGTGGGGATCGCCGGCGCGGTCAAACTGGTGCCACTCGTCTACATCGGTTACTACGTGATCACCGGGCGCTGGAAAGCAGTTGCGGGCGGCCTCGCCGGCTTCCTCGGCGCCACGGCTCTGGGCTTTGCGGTTCTCCCACGCCAGACGATCGACTACTTCGGCGACATCGCCTCACTCTCGGGGCGCGTCGCCGTCGGTGACCCGTCCGTGTTCGGTAACCAGTCCGTGCGTGGAATGGCCTTGCGGCTACTTCCCGAGGGCCTGGTGGGTCCGGCCTGGCTCGTCGCCTGTGCGGTGTTGGGTGTCCTCGGAATTGTCGCGACGCGGCGCGCTCAGCGCCTGCGGGGCGATCTCGCCGGTTTCACGGTGGTGGCTCTGCTGGCGGCAATCGTGACTCCCATTGCCTGGACGCACCACTTCGTGTGGTTGGTGCCGGCGGTGGGTGTACTCCTCGTTCCGATCAAGTCGGGCGTGGGGGAGGGCACTCGATCGGTCCCTGTGTGGTCCTGGATCGCGATCGGTCTCACCGCTGTCGTAGTGCTGTTTCGGCTTCCGCGAGTCGGCGCGGACATGGATATCCCGGTAGTCGGCTTCGTGCTGGAGAATTCATTGCTCTGGGCGAGCCTCGCGGTAGTGCTCGCTCTGGCCGTCCCCGGCGTGAGTCGCATCGAACCCGAGACGGTCGACGCCGGCGATCCGAAATCGTCGCTGCAGACCTGAAAACGGGCCGCGACACGCGCATAGGCGCCGAAAATGCTCGAAAATTTTGGATGTGTCGGCGACCACGTTCATTCCCGCAGGTAACGATTTCGCACACTCGCACGGGGGTGTCGCACGCTATGGGTCGAAATACATTGTGTTACAGTCTATTTCGGTACTGTACGCACGTTCGTGTGGCGTCGAATTCGTCTCGATCCAGCCGAAAACGGTGACGATCCGTGACATCGATTCGACGCGCATAACCCACCGCGATCTGCATCGGACCGCGGGGGGTGGGTTAGCAATTCGCGCCAGGCGTGAGTACGGTCGCTATCGCTGCTGGTTATCAGCGGAATAGACAAAATTTGCACACGACGAGACGGAGGAACCGTGGCCCTTCCCCAGTTGACTGATGAGCAGCGCGCTGCTGCTTTGGAGAAGGCAGCTGCTGCCCGCAAGGCCAGGGCTGAGCTCAAGGAGCGCCTGAAGCGTGGCGGCACCGACCTCAAGCAGGTCCTCAAGGACGCCGAAGACAACGAAATCTTGGGCAAGATGAAGGTTTCGGCACTGCTCGAGGCGCTGCCCAAGGTGGGCAAGGTCAAGGCTCAGGAGATCATGACCGAGCTGGAGATTGCACCGACCCGTCGCCTTCGTGGCCTCGGTGATCGGCAGCGCAAGGCTCTGCTCACCAAGTTTGACTTCGAGGCCTGAGCCGACAAGTGATGATTGCTGACGCGGCAGTGTCTGATGATTGCTGACGCAACAGTGTCAGAGAGCAAGACCGCAGTGCGGAGGGGTCGGCTGGTTGTACTGGCCGGCCCTTCGGCTGTCGGTAAGTCCAGCGTCGTTCGCGAGCTGAGAACTCGGTTGCCTGAACTCGTTTTCAGTGTTTCGGCGACCACTCGCGATCCCCGTCCAGGTGAAGTGGACGGCAAGGACTACCGATTCACCTCCCGTGAAGAATTTCAACGGATGATCGACTCCGGTGAACTTCTCGAATGGGCGGAAATCCACGGCGGCCTGCAGCGCTCCGGCACCCCCGCAGCTCCGGTCGAAGAAGCGCTCGAAGCTGGAAAGCCCGTTCTCGTCGAGGTCGATCTCGCCGGAGCACGAGCTGTCCGCAAGGCGATGCCCGAGGCTCTGTTGGTGTTCATGGCTCCACCGAGCTGGGACGTTCTGGTGCAACGGCTGACCGGACGTGGAACCGAAACGGAAGACGTCGTGGCGCGCCGACTCGAGACGGCCCGAGTGGAATTGGCCGCACAGGACGAGTTCGACACGGTCATCGTGAACGAGGATGTAAGCCGTGCTTGCGATGAGTTGGTATCCTTGTTGGTTGGGAACTGATTCCGCACCCTTCGGGAACCGATTTCCACCCCGTTTCTCAGATATCCGGATCGATAAAACTAGTTCTTCAATGAAGATCTAATTCAGGAGACACAAGAGTGAGCAGCACTTCAGCCGCGTCCGCAGCAGGTCAGGGCGCTCTGCCTGCCTACGACACCCCGCTCGGCATCACCAACCCGCCGATCGACGAGTTGCTCGAACGCACCTCTTCCAAGTACGCCCTGGTCATCTACTCGGCCAAGCGCGCGCGCCAGATCAACGACTACTACAACCAGCTCGGTGACGGCATCCTCGAATACGTCGGACCTCTGGTCGAGCCCGGTCTGCAGGAAAAGCCGCTGTCCATCGCGTTGCGTGAAATCCACGCTGATCTCCTCGAGCACACCGAAGGCGAGTGAGCACCACATCTGCCGCACCCGAACCTCGTTCGGGTGTCGGGGGAGTGTCCGACGCGCCCACATCGATACGTAAGCGCATTGTCGTCGGTGTCGGTGGGGGTATCGCCGCGTACAAGGCGTGCTCGATCATCCGCAGCTTCACCGAGAGCGGTCATCACGTCCGCGTGATTCCGACTGAATCCGCTCTGGAGTTCGTCGGGCGCGCGACGTTCGAAGCACTCTCCGGCAACCCGGTTCACACCGGCGTCTTCAACGACGTCCCGCAGGTTCCGCATGTCCGTCTCGGACAGGAAGCCGATCTGGTCGTCATCGCGCCGGCAACCGCTGATCTGATGGCGCGAGCGGTCATGGGTCGCGCAGACGACCTGTTGACGGCCACTTTGTTGACCGCGCGCTGTCCGGTCGTCTTCGCCCCAGCAATGCACACCGAGATGTGGGAGCACCCCGCAACGGTCTCGAACGTGGCGACACTGCGTTCGCGCGGCGTCCACGTGATCGAACCTGCCTCCGGGCGTTTGACCGGGAAAGACACCGGAGCCGGTCGACTTCCCGAACCCGACGAGATCGTCGGGTTGGCATCGTTGCTCCTCGAGCGCTCGGACGCGTTGCCGCGCGACCTGGAGGGTCGCCGCATTCTGGTCACCGCCGGCGGTACTCGCGAGCCGCTCGATCCCGTGCGCTTTCTCGGTAATCGCAGCTCGGGCAAGCAGGGCTACGCGCTTGCCCGTCTTGCCGCGCAACGCGGCGCGCACGTGACACTGATCGCCGGGTACACGGCTGATCTCGCCGACCCCGCCGCTGTCGACGTCGTGCACATCAAGACGGCCGAAGATCTCCGGTTGGCAGTGGAAAAGCACGCACCGGGACACGACGGAGTCGTCATGGCTGCGGCTGTCGCGGACTTCCGCCCCACCACCGTCGAAGGCAGCAAGATCAAGAAGGGCGCAAACGAACCCGACTCGATCAGCCTCACCAGAAATGCCGACATCCTCGCCGGTCTCGTCGAAGCGCGTCGTGACGGCGACTTGGATGCTCGAACGGTGATCGTCGGATTCGCCGCTGAGACCGGTGACGCCCATGGTGACGTTCTCACCTATGCCCGCTCCAAGCTTGCCCGCAAAGGTTGCGATCTCCTCGTGGTCAATGCGGTCGGCGAGGGCAAGGCGTTCGAGGTCGATCACAACGACGGTTGGTTGCTCGGTTCCGACGGCTCGGAGTCCGCTCTCGAACACGGATCCAAGGCTTTGATGGCCAGTCGAGTACTCGACGCCCTGGTCAAGCTCTTTCCCGAGTAGCGACACGCGCCCGGTGGTGAGAGTTACCCCACGATAATCGGGTGAGTACAAGGGTGTTGCGCAGGCGGTCCAACCGTTATCGTCGGCTCAGCCCCCAGCTAACAAAGCATGACAAAACGGTCACCGAACGGTGATTCGGATACTTCAATAAGCTGTAGTCAAGAACTCAGTCGTCGAGAGGGAGATCTGTGAGCAAGTCCGGCAGTCGGCTATTCACCAGCGAGTCCGTCACCGAGGGGCACCCGGACAAGATCTGTGACGCGATCAGCGACTCGATCCTCGACGCGCTGCTCACCCAGGACCCGCGCGCCCGCGTGGCCGTCGAGACACTGGTCACCACCGGCCAGGTTCACGTAGCCGGTGAGGTCACGACCACTGCGTACGCGGACATTCCGAAGATCGTGCGCGACACGGTCCTCGAAATCGGCTACGACAGCTCCGCAAAGGGCTTCGACGGTAACTCCTGCGGCGTCAACGTCGCGATCGGCGCCCAGTCGCCCGAGATCGCGCAGGGTGTCGATCACTCGCACGAGGCTCGCGTCGACGGAATCAGCGACGACGAGATCGACCGTCAGGGTGCGGGCGACCAGGGCCTGATGTTCGGCTACGCCACCACCGACACGCCGGAACTGATGCCGCTACCCATCGCGCTGGCTCATCGTCTCTCTCGCCGGTTGACCGAGGTCCGTAAGTCCGGCGTGCTGCCGTACCTGCGCCCGGACGGCAAGACCCAGGTCACCATCGAGTACGACGGTGACAAGGCTGTCCGTCTCGACACCGTGGTCATCTCCACCCAGCATGCCGCTGACATCGACCTCGACAACCTGTTGACGCCCGATCTTCGCGAGAAGGTGCTTCACTCGGTGCTGACCGACGTCAACCTCACCGATCTCGACACCTCCGATGTTCGTCTGCTGGTGAACCCGACGGGCAAGTTCGTCCTCGGTGGCCCGATGGGTGACGCAGGTTTGACCGGCCGCAAGATCATCGTCGACACCTACGGCGGAATGGCTCGCCACGGTGGCGGCGCGTTCTCCGGCAAGGACCCGTCAAAGGTCGACCGCAGCGCTGCCTACGCCATGCGCTGGGTGGCCAAGAACGCTGTTGCCGCAGGTCTGGCCGACCGCATCGAGGTTCAGGTCGCCTACGCCATCGGCAAGGCAGCTCCGGTCGGACTCTTCGTCGAAACCTTCGGCACCGAGAAGACCGATCCGGCACGGATCCAGAAGGCGATCACCGAGATCTTCGACCTGCGTCCGGGAGCGATCATCCGCGACCTCGACCTGCTGCGCCCGATCTACGCGCAGACGGCGGCATACGGTCACTTCGGTCGCACCGACATCGACCTCCCGTGGGAGAGCACCGATCGCGCCGACAAGCTGCGTAGCGCAGCTGGTCTCTGATCACTGACGTACAGACGGGGCGCGGGTGGGCGCGGAAAGAGTAGCGGCAGAAGTCGATCCGGTCGCCCGGGTGCTGCCGATGCTCCCGCTCGCTCACCTCGACCGTGAATTCGACTACCTCGTTCCTCGTGAACTCGAAGCGGATGCGCAGCCCGGAGTCCGGGTGCGCATCCGCTTCGCTGGTCGTCTGGTGGACGGTTTCATCGTCTCGCGCGAGGCGACCAGTGACCATCAGGGGAAGTTCGGCTGGCTCGAACGCGTCATCTCGTCCGAGCGGGTCTTGACGGCCGAAATCGCGCAAGTCGTCGATCGTGTGGCGGAGCGTTATGCCGGAACCCGCGCCGATGTTCTCCGTTTGGCGGTACCGCCGCGCCACGCGAAGGTCGAGGCGGAACCGTGGGAGCCCGCCGAGTCACCGTCCGCTCCTGAACCGATCGAAAATGGTTGGCATCTCTACAGATTCGGTGACGCCTTCCTGTCCGCCATTCGCGAGTCGAAAAGCCCGCGTGCGGTCTGGCAGGCGTTGCCTGGTGAAAACTGGCCACTGCGCCTGGCCGAACTGGCCGGGGCCGTAGCGGCAAGTGGTAAATCCGCGATCCTGGTTGTGCCCGATCAACGCGACCTGGACCGCGTCGTCGCCGCTTGTACCGAACTCTCCGGAGCGGATGCGGTGGTAGGTCTGTCCGCGGGCCTGGGGCCGGCCATGCGATATCGGAGGTGGCTCGCTGCACTGCGCGGGACCGCCCGGATCGTCGTCGGCACACGGAGTGCTGTTTTTGCGCCGACGCCCGAGACCGGTCTTGTCGTCGTCTGGGACGACGGCGACGACAACTTGTCCGAGCCGCGGTCGCCGTATCCACATGCCCGCGAAGTTGCCGTCCTGCGTGGCTACGTCGCCGGGTGCGCCGTCGTGATCGGTGGGTTCTCCCGTACGGCAGAAGCGCAGGTACTCGTCGACTCGGGATGGGCGCACGATCTGGTCGCTACGCGGGACGTCGTTCGTGCCCACGCACCCAAGATCACCGCGCTTGCCGACAGCGATCAAGCCTTGGCCCGCGATCCGGGAGCCAGAGCGGCTCGTTTGCCCGCTATTGCATTCGCGGCCGCCCGGCGCGCTCTGGGTGAGGGCAACGGAGTCCTGGTACAGGTGCCTCGGCGGGGGTACGTACCGACCCTGGCCTGCGGAAAGTGCCGTGCCCCGGCACGGTGCCGTCGGTGCAACGGCCCACTGGCTCTTCCCGCTGCGGCAGGTCCCGACGGCGCCGGGACACCGGCGTGCCGCTGGTGCGGGGTTGCCGATGCCGCCTACCGATGTCACGCGTGCGGGGCGAAAGCGTTGCGCGCGGTGGTGGTCGGTGCCGGCCGGACCGCCGAAGAACTCGGGCGGGCGTTTCCCGGTGTGAAAGTTGTTCTGTCCGGGGGCAGTGATGTGGTCAAGGAACTGCCACATGGGCCCGCGTTGGTGGTCTCGACAGTGGGTGCGGAGCCGGTGATGACCGGCGGCTACGGCGCCGCGCTCTTGCTCGACGGCTGGGCACTGCTCGGCCGGCCCGATCTTCGCGCCGCCGAGGAAACACTCAGACGCTGGATGTCGGCTGCTGCCATGGTGATTCCGCTGTCCGAAGGCGGTGAAGTTGTGGTTGTCGCAGACTCGGGTATCCCGACGGTGCAGGCGTTGGTCCGATGGGATCCGGTGGGGCACGCACAGTCTCAATTCGAGGAGCGGGACGAGGTCGGCTTTCCTCCGGCCGTTCACATGGCTGCGATCGACGGTGGATCCGCGGCAATTGCGGAGTTGGTGGATTCAGCTGATCTGCCGGCAAGTGCTGTGCTGCTCGGACCAGTGGAATTGCCTGCGGGGGAGAGGCTTCCGTATTCCGGTGAGGACGAGAGCGGTGTCGCGCCGGAGCGAATGCTGGTCCGCGTTCCACGCAAGGACGGTCGCGGCCTTGCGGACGCTCTGGCACATGCGAGGGCCGCGCGCAGTGCGCGGAAGTCTTCGGGTCCGGTCCGCATTCAGATCGACCCACGCCGCATCGGCTGAGTTTCGAGTTGTCGGAGGAATCCTTGCGCTACCCGATATGACGATATATCGTCGAACTATCAACGATAGTGATGGAGGTTCGACGATGGATGCAAGTTTCCCGAACGAGGGGATGTTCGGCCGGCGCGGTTTCTTCGGCGGTTTCGGCCGTGAGCAACGGCCACCATTTGTGATGTGGGTGCCGACGGACGACGGCGCGTCGGGCGATGGTCCCGGCGATCGAGACGGTGGTCGACGCGGTCGACCGCACGAGCGGCCGGGCTTCGGTGACATGCCACGCAGAGGCCATCGGCGGGGGCGTTTCGGTCCAGACGGCGGACCCGGCCCCGGCTTCGGTCCGGGCGCTCAGTTCGGTCGCGGGCGAGGACGTGGCGGACGAGGTCGTCGAGGAGATGTGCGCGCTGCGATTCTGCTGTTGATCGCGGAAGAGCCGATGCACGGCTACGAATTGATTCAGCAGATCGTCGAGCGCAGCGGCGGCGTCTGGAAGCCGAGTCCGGGCTCCATTTATCCCGCGCTGTCCCAACTCGAGGACGAAGGACTGGTGATCATCGAAAAGGTTGCCGGCCGCAAAACCGCCAAGCTGACAGAAGAAGGCGTCGCGTACGTCGAGGAACATCGCGCCGATCTCGGGGCGCCGTGGGATGACGTTCGTCTCAGCGTAGGGGAGCCGGAGCAGGACCTTCGAGAACTGATCGGCCAGCTGATGGGCGCGGCCGGTCAAGTGGCTGCTGTAGGCACACCAGCGCAGGTCAAGGCCGCAGCCGACGTGCTTGTCGAGGCGCGCAAATCGCTCTACCGAGTGCTTGCCGGTGATGACTCCGATGAAGGCGGCAATTGAGACGTCGGATACCTACTGTTCGGTAGGGTATGCGCCTCGAAGTTTCTGGTGTTACGGTCAGCTCCCTCGTAGGATCAGAGCAGGAGCAGGAACAATGTCTGGCGTCAAACGGTCTGTGGGACTGACATTTTCGGTAGCAGTGGCGCTGCTGATCGGAGCACCGCCGGCGATATCGGCTGCCGCACCGACGCTCCCGTCTGCGAGTGCCGACGCGATGGATGTTCCCCTCGTCATCGGCCCAGGCCAGGTGTCGCGTTCGGTAGCCACCGCATTCGCTCATGCTCATCCAGGATCCGCACCTGCCGGATCGAACGATTTCGGCTGTGAGCCTTCCGCCACGCATCCCCGACCGGTTGTACTCGCCCACGGAACCGACACCGAGGCGTACGCGGATTGGGCGGCCCTGTCGCCGGCACTGGCAGCTGACGGCTACTGCGTCTTCGCTCTCAATTACGGCGGTGCGATCAAAGAAGAAGACGGGGACGTCGCACACGAGACCTACGGCGTCGGCGACATAGTCGGTAGTGCCACCGCGTTCGGTTCTTTCGTCGATCAGGTGCTGACCGCGACCGGAGCGGACAAGGTCGACGTGATCGGCTATTCCCAAGGCGCGACGGTGACGCGGTACTACGTCAACAAGATGGGCGGCGACGCCTACGTCGATCATTGGGTCGGTTTGGCTTCGCCGACCTACGGTGGGGTGATGTTCGGGTTGGTTCCCATTGTCCGTGCGATCCCCGGCGGAGAAGACTTTGTCGAAGACGTCTTTTCGCGAGCTGTCCGCGAGCAGATGCAAGGGTCGGATATGTTGAACACCCTCAACGCCGGCGGTGACACCGTACCCGGAGTGCGCTACACGACCATCGGGTCCACTGTCGACGAGATGATCCAGCCGTCCTCGAACATCGCGCTCCGCGGTGCCGGTGCAGAAAACATCGTCCTCCAGGATCTGTGCCCGTCTAACCTGACCGGCCACTTCCGCATGCCGTACGACCCCTACGTGATCGACGTCATCCGGACGGTCCTCGACCCCGATGCCGAGCGGCACGCTTCGTGCAGCGTGGTGCCGCTCGGCACGGATATTCCGCAAGTGGTCATCGACGCAAATTCGTGAGCTGCAAATTCGTGAGCTGCTAACTCGTGAGCACCGAGATCACGTGGGTCGGGATGTTTACTCGGCGAGCTTGGCAGTGGCCTGCGCCCACAGGAAGAACTTGTTCGTTCCGAGGTCGCGGACGGTCTTGATGTTGAACGCTGCCTTCAAATGTTCTGCGTCCGAATCGCTTACGCCGTTGAGTGCCGCGACCGGGGCGTCCGCCAATTCTTCGACGGACTTTCCTGCGTAGGCCTTGTCGAACTTACTGTCGATGCCTGCCATCTAAGTTCCTCCGTGTGATCGGTGTATCCCGTATCAGCCTCCGCCGAGTGGCGACGACAGAAACAGTCAATACCGAGGACCGGTGAATGTGCAGGGTTCTGATCAAAGAAATTGCTGAGAAAGTGGTTCGGTGTGGCGCGAGGTAGGTCGTAGCTCTCGCAGTCCTTAGACTGACAGTTCCACCCACCGACACATCCGGGAGCATTTTCGTGAGTTGCAGTCCACCGCGTTCGACAGGCCGATCGGCTGATCAGAGTCCGAAGAGCCCAACGAAACGGGAGAGCTGACATGCGCGTCGTGTTCGCCGGAACACCCGAACCCGCGGTTCCTTCACTGCGTCGGCTCATCGAGTCCGCCAACCACGAAGTGGTAGCCGTCGTCACGCGTCCGGACGCTGTGGCGGGCCGCGGTCGAAAAGTCACCCGATCGCCGATCGGTCTGCTTGCCGACGAGCACGGCATCCCGGTGCTGACGCCGGCCAAGGCGTCCGATCCCGACTTCGCGGCCGAACTCGCCCGCCTCGAACCGGACTGTGCACCCGTCGTCGCCTACGGAAACCTGTTGCCGCAGAACGTCCTCGACATTCCGAAATACGGTTGGGTCAATCTGCATTTCTCGTTGCTTCCCGCGTGGCGCGGCGCCGCGCCGGTGCAGGCCGCGATCAGTGCCGGTGACGAGGTGACGGGCGCCAGCGCGTTCCGTTTGGAAGCCGGGATGGATACCGGTCCCGTGTACGGAGTGATGACCGAGCGGATTCGCGACACCGATACGGCGGGCGACCTGCTCGGACGTCTCGCGGAAAACGGCGCTGCCCTCCTCGAATCGGTACTCGACGGACTCGAGGCCGGCGAGATCAACGCGGTTCCGCAGTCTGCCGACGGCGTCTCGTATGCCCCCAAGGTGACGGTGGACGCGGCCCGCGTGCGGTGGGAACTGCCCGCTCGCACAGTGGACCGGCATATCCGAGCCGTCACACCCGCACCCGGGGCATGGACGATGATCGGTGATCTTCGAGTCAAGGTCGGCCCGATCACAGTCACGGACGAGACCCTGGCAGTCGGTGAGATCTCGGTACGCAAGGATGGTCTGTACATCGGTACCGCGACCACCGCGGTGCGACTCGGGCAGATTCAGCCCCCGGGCAAGAAATTGATGTCGGCAGGGGACTGGGCACGCGGTGCCCGACTCGACGCGGAGGTACGAGCACAGTGACCGAATCACGACGACCGGCACGGCGGACACAGGGTCCCGGAGCCAAGACCGGCGGCGGCGCCAAGAACACCAAGCCGAAGCAGGCCAAGCGGCCTGATCCGGCAACCGCCGGGCTCGATCAACCGCGTCTGGCGGCGCGTGACGTCCTGCGCGCGGTCCGTGAGCGTGACGCGTACGCGAACCTGGTTCTGCCAGGGCTCCTGCGTGACCGCAAACTCGACGCACGCGACGCGGCGCTGGCAACCGAACTGGCGTACGGCGCGGCACGTGCTCAGGGGCTGCTGGATGCGGTGATCGCGCATGCAGCGGGTCGGCCGATCGAAGAGATCGACGGAACGCTGCTCGATGTTCTCCGACTCGGCTCGTACCAATTGCTGCGCACTCGTGTCGCACCGCACGCTGCCGTCGCAACTTCGGTCGATCTGGTCCGCGCCGAAAACGGCCAGGGCCGAGCAGGATTCGTCAATGCGGTCCTGCGCCGTGTTTCCGAACGCACCCAGGAGGAGTGGGTCGAGCTGCTGGCCCCGAAGGACCCGGTCGGCCGGCTCGCCTTCGAGCACGCTCACCCCCTGTGGATCGCGCAGGTATTTGCCGACTCGCTCGGCGCTGCTGCCGGTGAACTCGAAGACGTCCTGATCGCCGACGACGCCCGCCCTGCCGTACACCTCGTCGCCCGCCCCGGCGAGATCTCCGCCGAGGAGCTTGCACTGGTGACCGGCGGCGAGATCGGGCCGTACTCGCCGTACGCCGTGCATCTCGACGGCGGTGACCCCGGACAGCTCGAGGCGGTCCGCCAAGGCTTGGCGGGCGTGCAGGACGAGGGCAGTCAGCTGGTGGCCCGCGCCCTCAGCATTGCTCCTCTCGAAGGTGAAGACTCCGGACGCTGGCTCGATCTCTGCGCAGGTCCGGGCGGTAAGGCAGCGCTTCTCGGCGCTCTCGCCGGTATCGAAGGCGGGCGACTCGACGCCGTCGAGCCCGTCGAACATCGCGCCGAACTGATCCGCAAGACCACTCGCGAGCTTCCCGTGGACGTACACGTGGCGGACGGCCGCGAATCCGGGCTCGAACCCGGATACGACCGCATCCTCGTCGACGCTCCCTGCACCGGGTTGGGTGCGCTGCGTCGGCGCCCAGAGGCACGTTGGCGTCGGCAGCCGTCCGATGTGGCCCCGCTCGTGAAGTTGCAGCGTGAATTGCTTGCTGCCGCAATCGAACTGGTTCGCCCCGGCGGAGTGGTGCTGTACTCCACGTGCTCGCCGCACTTGTCGGAAACGCTGGCAGTGGTCGCCGATGCAGTGCGACGTCACGGCGTCGTGGAACTCGACACCAAGGAATTGGTGCCAGGTGTCCCGGACGTCGGCGACGGATCGTCGGTTCAGTTGTGGCCGCACCGACACGGGACCGATGCGATGTTCATGGCCGCTTTGCGCAAGCCGCTGGCCTGATCGGATGACTTCTGGGCATCGGTAGTCGTATGGTGCCTACATGGTTACGTGGGAACAGGTTGTAGTACTCGGTTCGGCTCTTCCCTCCGTGGAAGAGTCGACCTCGTACAACACCCCGGCACTCAAGGTGGCAGGTAAGACTTTTGCGCGGCTCCGCACCGAAGCGGAGGGCGCTTTGGTCGTGATGTGCGGTCTGGACGAGAAGGAGGCGCTACTCGCCAGTGGCGAGGCGGCTTTCTTCACCACCGATCACTATCACGGGCACGGCTCGATCCTCGTGCACCTCGAACTGATCGACGAGGTGCAGTTGGGTGAGATGCTCGAAGACGCGTGGCGGATCAAGGCACCGGCCAAGGTGCGAAAGCTCCACACCGTCGTCAAGAACTGATCTGATTGCACCGGCTCCGATGTGCATGCACGGTCGGCAATGAGACACAGCTAAACTCGGCGTCGTGGCTTCCCCGATGATTGCACCGTCCATTCTGTCCGCAGATTTTGCTCGACTCGCTGATGAAGCGACTGCCGTGTCCGGCTCCGACTGGCTTCACGTCGACGTGATGGACGCGCATTTCGTTCCCAATCTCACGCTGGGTCTGCCGGTGGTCGAGAGTCTGCTGAAGGCAACGGATATTCCGCTCGACTGCCATCTCATGATCGAGAATCCGGAGCGCTGGGCGCCGCCGTACGCCGAGGCCGGTGCGTACAACGTCACGTTTCACGCCGAGGCCACCGACGATCCGCGTTCGGTTGCCCGCGATATTCGTGCAGCTGGTGCCAAGGCGGGGCTGAGCATCAAGCCTGGAACCCCGATCGACGACTACCTGGAAATCCTCAAGGACTTCGACACCCTCTTGATCATGAGCGTCGAACCCGGATTCGGTGGTCAGTCCTTCATGCCTCAGGTGCTCGACAAGGCACGCGCAGTTCGAAAGCTCGTCGACTCGGGTGAGCTGACGCTCCTTGTCGAAATCGACGGCGGCATCAACGCTTCCACGATCGAGCAGGCCGCTGAAGCAGGGATCGACTGCTTCGTCGCCGGTTCGGCGGTGTACGGAGCGAGTGATCCCGGTGAGGCGGTGCGCAAGCTGCGCGCGCAGGCCGCCTCGGCGTCGCCGCACCTGACGCTGTCGGTCTGAGCCGCTCGATGGCAAAGGGTGGACAGGCGTCGACGGCTGATCTCGACGCCGCGATGCAGATCGCGCTGGCCGCAGCTGATTCCGCGCGCGGATTCACCAGCCCCAACCCACCGGTCGGCGCGGTCATCCTCGCTGCCGACGGAACCATCGCGGGCGTCGGTATGACGCAACCGCCCGGTGGACCGCACGCCGAGGTTGTAGCTCTCGACGAGGCCGGCGATGCGGCACGTGGCGGTACGGCAGTGGTGACACTGGAACCGTGCAATCACCAGGGACGAACCGGCCCTTGCTCGCAGGCATTGATCGACGCCGGAGTCTCGGCGGTTGTCTACGCCGTCGGTGATCCCAATCCGGAGGCTTCCGGCGGCGCAGCGACCCTCACGCGCGCTGGAATCAGCGTCACGGCCGGACTGCGAGCACCCGAGGTGGAAGCTGGTCCACTGCGGGCCTGGCTGCACAAACAGCGCACCGGTCGCCCGCACATCACGTGGAAGTACGCGGCCAGTCTGGACGGACGCAGCGCCGCCGAGGACGGAACGAGTCAGTGGATCACCGGTCCGCAGGCGAGGGCGCGCGTGCATGCGCAGCGAGCGCAGATCGATGCGATCGTGGTCGGTACCGGCACCGTGTTCGCCGACGATCCGTGGCTGACCGCACGTCAGCCCACCGGTGAGCTCGCGGCGCACCAGCCCGTACGCGTCGTCGTCGGAAAGCGTGAAATACCCTCGACGGCAAGCATTCTCGACGACACCGCACCGACTCTGGTGCTCAACACCGACAACATCGACGAAGTAGTCGAGGCGTTGGGGGAGTACACGGACGTACTTCTCGAGGGTGGGCCCCGTCTGGCCGGAGCATTCCTTGCCGCCGGATATGTCGACGTCATAGAGGCATACATCGCTCCGATCCTGCTCGGCGCGGGCGCCTCCGCGCTCGTCGATGCCGGAGTGCACACCATCACCGACGCCCACCGATTCCGTTTGGAGTCCGCGGTAACGATCGGCCCCGATATTTTGTTGAGTCTGGTTCCGGAGAGTTCTGCTCCGGGGAACGAGGAGTAGGGCGCGTGTTCACAGGAATTGTGGAAGAACTCGGCGAAATTGTCGCCAAGGAAGAACTGGTCGATGCTGCACGTTTCACGGTGCGCGGGCCACTGGTCACCTCCGACGCCGGCCACGGTGATTCAATCGCGGTCAACGGAGTGTGCCTGACGGTGGTCGACGTGCTTGCCGACGGTTCGTTCACCGCAGATGTCATGCAGGAAACCCTGAACCGCTCGAGCCTGGCGAAATTGGATGTCGGCTCTCGCGTCAACCTCGAGCGTGCCGCGGCGCTGAACAGCCGACTCGGCGGCCACCTGGTTCAAGGGCATGTCGATGGAACAGGCCACGTCATTTCCCGCTCGCCGTCCGAGAACTGGGAGGTAGTGCGGATCGCACTGCCCGACTCCATTTCCCGTTACGTCGTGGAGAAGGGTTCGATCACCGTCGACGGAGTCTCGCTGACGGTCTCCGCGCTGGGCGGAGACCGCGGGTTCGAGTACTTCGAGATCTCGCTGATCCCGACAACGCTCGAGTTGACGACGCTCGGAACCGCTGTGGTCGGTACGCCGGTCAACCTCGAGGTGGACGTGATCGCGAAGTACGTCGAGCGGCTTCACTCTGCCGGTCGGTAGGACCAGGCTGATCGGACCCGTCCGATTGGTCGTAGGGTTGTCAGTGCATCCGTCGGATGCGCTTGTTGTATTCGATGATGTGAAAAGTCAAGACTTTGGAGTGCGAGCACGTGACCAGGTTCGACAGTATCGAGCGCGCAGTAGCAGATATCGCTGCAGGTAAAGCTGTTGTCGTCGTGGACGACGAGGATCGCGAGAACGAGGGCGACCTCATCTTCGCCGCCGAGAAAGCCACCCCGGAACTGGTGGCGTTCATGGTCCGGTACACCTCCGGCTACCTGTGCGTGCCGCTCGACGGTGACGATTGCGATCGGCTGGGCCTGCCCCCGATGTACGCCACCAACCAGGACAAGCACGGCACGGCGTACACCGTCACCGTCGACGCCCGTGAGGGAATCGGTACCGGCATCTCGGCGTCGGACCGCGCTGCGACGATGCGTCTGCTCGCCAACCCCGAATCCGGTGCCAACGATTTCACTCGCCCCGGTCACGTCGTTCCGCTCCGCGCGAAGGAAGGCGGAGTACTGCGTCGTCCTGGCCACACGGAAGCTGCAGTCGACCTCGCCCGCATGGCGGACCTGCGTCCTGCCGGCGTCATCTGCGAAATCGTCAGCCAGAAGGACGAAGGCGCGATGGCTCAGACCGACGAGTTGCGAGTCTTCGCCGACGAACACAACCTTGCTCTGATCTCGATCGCCGACCTCATCGCGTGGCGTCGCAAGCACGAGAAGCACGTGCTGCGCATCGCCGAGGCCCGCATCCCCACCCGCCACGGTGAGTTCACCGCTGTCGGCTACACGAGCATCTACGACGAGGTCGAGCACGTTGCGCTGGTGCGCGGCGACATCGCAGGCCCCGACGGCGACGGTAGCGACGTACTCGTCCGCGTTCACTCCGAGTGCCTCACCGGCGACGTCTTCGGTTCGCTGCGGTGCGATTGCGGCCCGCAGCTCGACGCCGCACTGGACATGGTCGCCCAGGAGGGCCGCGGCGTTGTTCTGTACATGCGCGGGCACGAGGGTCGTGGCATCGGTCTCATGCACAAGCTGCAGGCCTACCAGCTCCAGGACGCCGGTTCCGACACCGTCGACGCCAATCTCGAACTCGGCCTACCGGCGGACGCCCGCGACTACGGCATCGGTGCGCAGATCCTCGTCGATCTGGGGATCTCGTCGATGCGTCTGCTGACCAACAACCCGGCCAAGCGTGTGGGTCTGGACGGCTACGGCCTGCAGATCACCGATCGTGTTCCGATGCCGCTGCGCGCGAATGCGGAGAACCTCACCTACCTGCGCACCAAGCGCGATCGGATGGGTCACGATCTGATCGGACTGGACGAGTACGAGGCGAACCAGAACACCGCACAGCCGGGAACCGCACTGTGAGCGGCGAAGGTCAGCCGCAGCTCGCGATCGCCGAGGCCAAGGATCTGAAGCTGGCGATCGTTGCCGGGCAGTGGCACGCGACGATCTCCGAGGCTCTGATCGCCGGCGCGCAGCGCGTCGCGCAGGAGGCGCAGATCAAGGACGTGACACTGGTCCGTGTCGCCGGCGCGATCGAACTGCCGGTCGTTGCGCAGGCATTGGCGCGCACGCACGACGCCGTCGTCGCACTCGGTGTTGTCATCCGCGGCGGCACGCCGCACTTCGAGTACGTGTGCGACGCGGTCACCGCGGGCCTTACACGCGTCTCGCTCGACGAAAGCACTCCCGTGGGGAACGGTGTCCTGACCACCGACACCGAGCAGCAGGCTCTTGACCGTTCGGGTCTGCCGGGTAGCGTCGAGGACAAGGGCGCACAGGCCTGCGCCGCCGCACTGGACACCGCAGTGACCCTGCGCCATCTCCGAGCACCATGGACCGAGGATTCGTTTCGATGAGTACACCCGGCGACAACGAGAACTGGGAACTGATTGCGTCACCGCGTAAGTCGACGCGATACGCGATCGGAGTTGCTGTCCTTCTGGTGATCGTTCACGTCACACTGGCGCTCCTGCTTCGCCAGGGGTCCACCGGCGTGTACTTCCGTGCCGCGGACCAGATCGCGATGGCAGGCATCGGCACCATTCTGGCTCTCGGTGTGCTGATGTTGACGCGGCCCCGGGTCAAGGTGGGCAAGCAGGGTATTGCCGTACGAAACATCCTGGGCGAGAAGATCGTCGACTGGGATCTGTTCGAGGGACTCTCGTTCCCCGACGGTGCCGCCTGGGCACGCATCGAATTGCCCGACGACGAGTACATGGCAGTGATGGCGATCCAGTCCAACGACCGCGAGTACGCCGTCGACACGGTCGGTAAGTTCCGCGAACTGGCCGACCGCTACGCACCGGTCGCGCACAAGAGCAACTGACGTCTTCCGACCGGTTCGGTGCCCGCATCCTGCGCGTTTCCGAGTCGGTCGGTGGCGGCGACTAACCTGAAACCGTGCCGGATCCCTCGACTTACCGCCCCGCTACCGGAACCATTCCGGCTGCGCCGGGCGTCTACAAATTTCGCGATCCGCATGGTCGGGTCATTTACGTCGGAAAGGCGAAAAGCCTCCGTTCACGTTTGAACTCGTACTTCGCGGACGTCACGACACTTCATCCCCGTACTCGGCAGATGGTGACCACCGCCGGCAGCGTCGAGTGGACCGTCGTCAGTACCGAAGTCGAAGCGCTTCAGCTCGAGTACAACTGGATCAAGGAATTCGATCCGCGGTTCAACGTCCGGTACCGCGACGACAAGACGTATCCGGTTCTCGCGGTGACGCTCAACGAAGAGTTCCCGCGCTTGTTCGTCTACCGCGGTCCGCGGCGCAAGGGTGTCCGGTACTTCGGTCCCTACTCCCATGCCTGGGCGATCCGCGAAACTCTCGATCTGCTGCTACGAGTCTTTCCCGCACGAACGTGCTCGTCCGGAGTCTTCAAACGGCACAACCAGATCGGTCGTCCGTGTCTGCTCGGCTACATCGACAAGTGCTCGGCGCCCTGCGTCGGGCGAGTCAGCGCCGAGGAGCATCGTCAGATCGTCGAAGATTTCTGCGACTTCCTCGCCGGCCGCACGGACAAGTTGGTCAAAGATCTCGAAAAGCGCATGCAGCAGGCTTCCGAGGATCTCGACTTCGAGACCGCAGCCCGTCTGCGTGACGATATCGGGGCTTTGCGCAAGGCGCTCGAGAAGCAGGCCGTCGTACTCGGTGACGGCACCGACGCCGATCTCGTCGCCTTTGCCACCGATGATCTCGAAGCCGCCGTTCAGGTGTTCCACGTGCGGGGCGGACGCGTGCGGGGTCAGCGTGGATGGGTCGTGGAGAAGGCAGGCGACGCCATCGACTGGGCCGCACTCGACGCCGAGTCCGACCTGCCGATCCTGGTCGAGCAGTTCCTCACCCAGTTCTACGGTGAGCAGGCGGCCCTCGACCCGGGAGCGGGTTCCGAGGCCGGGATCAGCGCAGTTCCCAAGGAAGTTCTGGTGCCGGTTCTGCCGGCAAACGCGACCGAGATCCAGGCGTGGCTGAGCAAGCTTCGGGGATCGCAAGTGCAACTGCGGGTTCCGCAACGCGGCGACAAGAAAGACCTCGCCGAAACAGTCCAGCGAAACGCGAAAGAGGCTCTGGCGCAGCACAAGCTCAAGCGCGCCGGCGATTTCACTTCGCGTTCCGCGGCGCTGCAGGGCATCCAGGAAGCACTGGACCTGGACTCGGCTCCGCTACGAATCGAATGCATCGACATCAGTCACGTCCAGGGAACCGACGTCGTGGCGTCACTGGTCGTGTTCGAGGACGGGCTCCCGCGTAAGTCGGACTACCGCCATTACGCGATCAAGGAAGCTGCCGGCGACGGTCATTCCGACGACGTCGCGAGTATCGCGGAGATCACGCGTCGGCGGTTCCTGCGCCACAACCGCGACCTGGGCGTCCTCGCGGCGTCGGCGTCGACCATGGACTCGGACGGTGGGGATCTGGCTCCCGAAGCGGCGATCGACCCGGCGACGGGCCGGCCTCGGCGGTTCGCCTATCCGCCCAATCTGTTCGTCGTGGACGGCGGCGCCCCTCAGGTCACGGCGGCAGCGGCGGTCCTCGACGAGCTGGGGGTCACTGACGTCGCGGTAGTCGGGTTGGCCAAAAGACTCGAAGAGGTATGGGTGCCGGGGGAAGAAGATCCGGTCATCCTCCCTCGGACGAGCGAGTCGTTGTACCTACTGCAGCGCATCCGAGACGAAGCCCACCGCTTCGCGATCACGTTCCATCGCAGCAAACGCTCGAGGCGGATGACGGCTTCGGCTCTGGATTCGGTCAAGGGGCTCGGTGAAACTCGTCGAACCGCTCTGGTGGCTCACTTCGGTTCCGTGGCGAAGCTGAAAACGGCAACGGTCGAGGAGATCATGCAGGTCCCCGGTATCGGTGAGACCACCGCCACAGCAGTTCTGGCCGCACTCGGCACGGATTCGGCTGCAGCCGACGCGGGCGCTGAAGCTCGAGCGCTGCCAGCCGCGGTAGGGGATGATGAGCTGGACACGGAATCCGAATCGTCTGTTACGTCTGCTGACGCGCCCAGCGCCGAATCCGGTAGCGATGACGAGGGCTCCGAGTCGCGAGAATTGTCCATGCCGACGACGGGGCCGAGTGCACAGTGACTACCGACAGCGCCAAAGACAGTCGAACGATGGATTTCCTGCTGGTGACGGGATTGTCCGGAGCAGGTTTGAGTACTGCTGCCAAGGTGCTCGAAGACCTCGGCTGGTATGTCGCGGACAATTTGCCACCTGAGCTCATTTCCCGAATGGTCGGTCTGAGCTTGACCTCCGATCCGCCGGTCGATCGTCTCGCCGTCGTGATCGACGTGCGGAGTCGACTCTTCACCGGCGATCTCGGGTGGGTGCTCACCGAACTCGAGGCGGAACCGATCCACACTCGGGTGCTGTACCTCGAAGCGTCGGACGACGTGTTGATCCGACGGTTCGAACAGGTGCGCCGCAGTCATCCGTTGCAGAACGACGGCATCGACGGCACGTTGTCCGAAGGGATCGCAGCCGAGCGTCGGCAGTTGGCCGTGGTGAAGGCGGCCGCCGATCTGGTCATCGACACGTCGGCACTGAAGGCGCATCAGCTGCGTCAGAAGATCGAAACGGCGTTCGGGAACGATGCCAACCGAACGATGAAGGTGACGGTCCAGTCGTTCGGATTCAAGTACGGCCTGCCGATGGACGCCGATCTCGTCTGTGACGTTCGTTTCCTGCCCAATCCCCACTGGATCCCTGAACTTCGCCCGCACACCGGTCAGGATGCCGACGTTCGCGACTACGTGTTGTCCCGCGAGGGCGCGGAAGACTATCTCGACACCTACCGACATCTGGTGGATTTGACGATCGCCGGATATCGACGAGAAGGAAAGCGCTACATGACAATTGCGGTCGGATGCACCGGCGGTAAGCACCGAAGCGTGGCCATGTCCGAAGCTCTCGCGAGGCGTTTGGGTTCCGAGGACGACATCTCGGTCAGCATCGTGCACCGGGATCTGGGGCGCGAATGAGTGAACCGACACATCGCTCGCGGGAGACACCCGAAGGGCCGGCCATCGTCGCGCTCGGCGGCGGGCACGGATTGTTCGCCACGCTCCAGGCCGTCAGACGCTTGACGGTCGACGTCACCGCCGTGGTCACGGTCGCCGACGACGGTGGTTCGTCGGGCCGGCTACGCGCCGAACTCGGCGTCATCCCGCCTGGAGACCTCCGGATGGCGCTGGCAGCTCTCGCGTCGGACGAACCCGAGATAGTCGACTGGACTCGGACCATTCAGCATCGCTTCGGCGGTGTCGGCGCACTTGCCGGGCACTCGGTGGGCAATCTCATCCTGGCCGGACTGACCGAGGTGCTCGGCGATCCGGTCGTCGCGCTCGACGAGATGGCGCGACTGCTGCGAATCCGTGGCCGTGTGCTGCCGATGTCGCCGATCGCGCTCGAGATCGAAGCCGACGTTCAGGGACTCGAAGAGGACCCCCGCGTCAGCCGCTGCATTCGTGGACAGGTTGCCGTCGCGACCACCCCGGGCAAGGTTCGGCGTGTGAGACTGCTCCCGTCCAATCCGCCCGCGTGCCCCGATGCCGTGACTGCGATCGATCGTGCCGATCTCGTGGTTCTCGGCCCGGGATCGTGGTTCTCGAGCGTGATCCCACACGTCCTGGTACCCGAACTCGTCGAATCACTGTCGTCGACGAACGCTCGAAAGGTGCTGGTGCTCAATCTCGCACCCGAGCCGGGGGAGACCGCCGGATTCTCCGCAGAGCGTCACCTGCACGTACTCTCCCAACACGTGCCCGATTTCCGGGTCGACTACGTGGTGGTCGACTCGGCGTCGGTACCGGCCGGGCGTGAACGTGAACATCTGCAGCGTGCGGCGGATCAATTTTCAGCCGAAGTCAGGTACGCGGATGTCGCGGACACCTCATCGGGCGCAGCGCATGTACACGATCCGGCAAAACTGGCCGATGTACTGGCTGAACTGTCGAGCAGTGCGGCAGTAGGGGATTCGACACAGTCTTCCCTGCAAGAACAGCAATCCGAAGAACAGAGGGAGAACGCTTCGTGGCAATGACAGCGGAGGTCAAGGACGAACTGAGCCGGTTAGTGGTGACTCAGGTCAGCTGCCGCAAGGCAGAGGTCTCCGCGTTGCTGCGCTTTGCCGGTGGGCTCCACATCGTCGGCGGCCGGGTGGTCGTCGAAGCAGAGGTGGATCTGGGCTCCACGGCGCGACGTCTGCGCCGGGAGATATTCGACCTGTTCACCTACAGTGCCGACGTGCACGTACTCAGTGCGGGCGGGCTTCGAAAGTCCGCTCGTTACATCGTGCGTGTAGCGAAGGAGGGTGAGGCCCTCGCGCGCCAGACGGGACTGCTCGATCTTCGCGGGCGCCCGGTTCGCGGCTTGCCTGCGCAGGTCGTCGGCGGAAGTGTCGGCGACGCCGAAGCAGCGTGGCGCGGTGCGTTCCTCGCGCACGGTTCCCTGACCGAACCCGGCCGTTCGTCGGCGCTCGAAGTGAGCTGCCCGGGCCCGGAAGCCGCACTTGCTCTGGTTGGAGCTGCGCGGCGTCTGGGGATCTCGGCGAAGGCACGTGAGGTTCGCGGAACGGATCGTGTGGTGATCCGAGACGGTGAGGCCATCGGCGATCTCCTGACCCGAATGGGAGCCCAGGACACACGCCTGGTGTGGGAGGAGAGGCGGATGCGACGCGAGGTCCGCGCCACCGCCAATCGTCTCGCCAATTTCGACGACGCAAACCTGCGACGCTCTGCTCGCGCTGCCGTTGCGGCTGCTGCGCGCGTCGAGCGTGCGTTGGAGATCCTCGGTGAGGACGTGCCCGATCACCTCGCGGCGGCGGGTGCACTGCGCGTCGAGCATCGGCAGGCGTCCCTCGAAGAACTCGGCCAGTTGGCCGACCCGCCGATGACCAAGGACGCCGTTGCCGGACGTATCCGTCGCCTGCTGTCCATGGCTGATCGCAAGGCCAAGGAAACGGGCATACCCGACACCGAATCCGCAGTGAATGTGGAGCTACTCGAAGAGGGGTGACCTGCCCTCCGTCAGGGTGGGCTGCGCACGTTCGGGCCACGCGCATTAGGGTATGAGTCACATCGACCGATGAACCCCACGTCCGCGTCGTGCACACACGGATTCGGAGTATGCGTGGGTCAAGTTGCACACCAGAATCATGGTCAAAGGAGCGAATTGTGACTGTCCGGGTTGGCGTAAACGGTTTCGGCCGTATCGGACGTAACTTCTTCAGGGCGGTGGATGCGCAGAAGGCGCTCGGAACCACCGATATCGAGATCGTGGCAGTCAACGACCTGACTGACAACGCGACGCTCGCTCACCTGCTGAAGTACGACTCCATCCTCGGCCGTTTGCCGTACGACGTGTCGCTCGACGGTGACGACACGATCGTCGTCGGCGATCAGCGCATCAAGGCCCTCGCACACCGTGGCCCGTTGAACGAACTTCCCTGGGGCGAGCTGGGCGTCGACGTCGTCGTCGAGTCCACCGGCATCTTCACCGACGCCGCAAAGGCCAAGGGACACCTCGAAGCCGGCGCCAAGAAGGTCATCATCTCGGCTCCGGCCAAGGGTGAAGACATCACCATCGTGATGGGCGTCAACGACGACAAGTACGACGGCAGCCAGAACATCATCTCCAACGCGTCGTGCACCACCAACTGCCTCGGCCCCATCGCCAAGGTTCTCGACGACGAGTTCGGCATCGTCAAGGGTCTGATGACCACGATCCACGCGTACACCCAGGATCAGAACCTGCAGGACGCTCCGCACGCAGACCTCCGTCGCGCCCGCGCAGCTGCCCTCAACATCGTTCCCACCGGTACCGGTGCAGCCAAGGCAATCGGCCTGGTTCTCCCGCAGCTGCTCGGCAAGCTCGACGGCTACGCACTGCGCGTGCCGATCCCCACGGGCTCGGTCACCGACCTCACCGCGAACCTGAAGAAGTCGGCCACCGCCGACGAGATCAACGCTGCGATGAAGGCTGCTGCCGAAGGACCCCTCAAGGGCATCCTGAAGTACACCGACGCACCGATCGTCTCCTCGGACATCGTCACCGACCCGCACTCGTCGATCTTCGACTCGGGTCTGACGAAGGTCATCGACGACCAGGTCAAGATCGTCTCCTGGTACGACAACGAGTGGGGCTACTCCAACCGCCTCGCCGACCTCATCGGCCTCGTCGCCAAGTCTCTCTGAGCGGAGTTTCGATAACAGTGGCAGTTCAGACGCTGAAGGATCTGCTGGACGCTGGAGTCGAG
Source organism: Rhodococcus sp. MH15 (assembly GCF_019266045.1). Taxonomy (NCBI): domain Bacteria; kingdom Bacillati; phylum Actinomycetota; class Actinomycetes; order Mycobacteriales; family Nocardiaceae; genus Rhodococcus; species Rhodococcus sp. MH15. Next base: position 297,881 of record NZ_LPNP01000061.1, on the reverse strand, counting down.
GGGCGCACCGTACTGGTGCGTTCCGACCTCAACGTCCCGTTGGATGGCGGAGAAATCACGGACCCGGGCCGCATCGTCGCGTCCGCTCCCACCCTGCGGGCACTCGCCGAGGGTGGAGCGAAGGTCATCGTGACCGCGCACCTCGGGCGCCCCGACGGTCAGCCCAATCCCAAGTTCTCCCTCGCACCGGTTGCCGCGAAGTTGGCCGAAATCCTCGGTCGCAACGTGCAACTCGCCGGTGACGTCGTGGGACAGGACGCGCTGGCTCGTTCCGAAGGACTCACCGACGGTGACGTCCTGATGCTCGAGAACATCCGTTTCGACCCTCGCGAGACCAGCAAGGACGAAGCCGAGCGGGTCAAGCTCGCCAAGGCTCTCGTCGAGCTGGTCGGTGACGACGGCGCATTCGTCTCCGACGGATTCGGTGTTGTTCACCGTAAGCAGGCGTCGGTCTTCGACGTCGCGAAGCTGCTCCCGCATTACGCCGGATACCTGGTCGGCGCCGAGGTCGAGGTGCTCGCCAAGCTCACGCAGGACGCAGCGCGTCCGTACGCGGTGGTGCTCGGTGGCTCCAAGGTCTCGGACAAGCTGGCCGTCATCGAGGCACTGGCGCCGAAGGTCGACACCCTGGTGATCGGCGGCGGAATGTTCTACACGTTCCTCGCGGCTCAGGGTGTGTCCGTGGGCAATTCGCTGTGTGAAGAGTCCATGATCGAGACCTGCAAGGATCTCCTCGACCGGTACGCCGACGTCATCCACATCCCTCAGGATGTTGTCGTCGCGGACTCCTTCTCGGCCGATGCCGAGTCGAAGATCGTTCCGTTCGACAAGATTCCCGACGGCTGGATGGGTCTGGACATCGGACCGGAGTCGGTCAAGCGCTTTGCCGCGATCCTGACCGGCGCCAAGACGGTGTTCTGGAACGGCCCGATGGGCGTGTTCGAGTTCCCGAAGTTCGAGGCAGGCACCCGCGGTGTCGCCGAGGCAATCGTGGAGGCAACCGAGAAGGGCGCCTTCAGCGTCGTCGGCGGCGGCGACTCCGCAGCAGCCGTTCGTCAGCTCGGTATCCCGGACGAGGGCTTCTCGCACATTTCCACCGGTGGTGGCGCTTCCCTCGAGTACCTCGAGGGCAAAGAGCTGCCTGGCATCGCAGTACTGGAAGGCTGATCCGACATGGCACGTAAGCCGTTGATCGCCGGCAACTGGAAGATGAATCTGAACCACCTCGAGGCTATCGCCCTGGTGCAGAAGATCGCTTTCTCCTTGCCTGCGAAGTACTTCGACAAAGTGGACGTCACGGTCATCCCGCCGTTCACCGACATCCGAAGCGTCCAGACGCTGATCGAGGGCGACAAGCTCCTCCTCACGTACGGCGCGCAAGATGTCTCGGCTCATGACTCGGGTGCGTTCACGGGCGAGATCAGCGGCTCCATGCTGGCCAAGCTCGGTTGCACCTTCGTCGTGGTCGGTCACTCCGAGCGTCGCACCCTTCACGGTGAGACCAACGAGACCGTCCTCGCGAAGACGAAGGCTGCTCTCAAGAACGGCCTCACGCCGATCGTGTGCATCGGCGAAGGCCTCGAGATCCGCGAAGCGGGCGAGCATGTCGCCTACAACGTCGACCAGCTCAAGGGTTCGTTGGCGGGCCTGAGCGCGGAGGAGATCTCCAAGATCGTCATCGCGTACGAACCTGTCTGGGCCATCGGCACCGGCCGTGTCGCTTCTGCCGCCGATGCACAGGAAGTGTGTGCTGCGGTACGAGCAACAGTGGCCGAACTTGCCGACGCCGAGGTCGCGGCCGGTGTTCGCGTTCTGTACGGCGGTAGCGTCAGCTCCAAGAACGTCGGAGAGATCGTCGGCCAGGCCGACGTCGACGGCGCTCTTGTCGGCGGCGCGTCACTCAAGGCTGACGAGTTCGCGACACTGTCTGCGATCGCTGCAGGCGGTCCACTCCCGTGATGATCGGGTAGTGAGCTGAAACTGCTCGAGACTAAGACTGCGGGTGTGTGACCGACTAGGTTACACGCCCGCAGTTTTTTGTTCGCGAGTCAGCTCACCAGTTTGGTTTCCAGAGCGCCGACGAGTTCGGGAGCAAGCTCCAACCCGGCGGTCAGATAGTTCTCAACGGTTCCGTAGTGGTGCTCGACCTGCTCGAAGGCAGCGCCCAGGTAACTCGCGTCGACGGAAAGCAGCAACCGGATCACCTCGCCCTTGTCTGCATCTGTGGCAGCGGCGATCTTCGCGACTGTTGCCTCGATGTACTCGGCCGAGTACGTGTTCGTGAGCAGGTAGTCCGCCGTGATCGTTTCGCGCGGTACACCAGCGAGTGTCTGCAGTAGTGCTGCCGCCCAACCTGTTCTGTCCTTTCCCGCCGTGCAGTGGAAGAGTTGCGGCCCCTCGGTGGTCGCCAGGGCGGCGAACAACTGCGAAAATCCGTTCCGAGTGACGGGGTCTGCGACAAAGCTGCGATTGATGTTCTGCATGAAAGCTGTTGCAGCGTCCGCTGTTCGGAGAGCCATCGCTTCGGCGTGGATGTTTCCGGACAGGATGGGAATGTGGGCGTACATCGCCGGCGCCGGCACGATGTCGGGAGTTTCGTTCGCCTCGGTTTCGGAGCGCACGTCATAGACGGCGGTCAGCCCCAGCGATTCCACGATTGCAAGATCCTCGGGCGAGGGCGTCAGTACGTTTGCACGGTAGAAGACTCCGCGGCTCATCGCCTGTCCGCTGGTCGTGACGTACCCGGGGCCGGCCACGTCGCGGAAGTTGTGAATCGAAGCCAGACGCGGTGTTTCAGGCAGGGGTGTGTCGGGCAGGGCAGTGTTGGGCAGGGCAGTGTCGGAAAGCATGGAGCCGGCCTTTCGGAGGTAGAGTCGCGTCAACTGAAAAACTACTGAATCGGTATCTCGACAGTGTGATCGATGCCACTGACCAAGAATCGTGCCTGGCCGGGTGCAAAGTCATGTGCGAGGCGGGTATGTGGTCAGGCTATCTGCGCGCGCCTGTATGGTGTTATCGGTTGTAGTTGTCCCTATTGGATTGGTGGACGTAGACAGACATGAAACTGTTCCTGGATATCCTGCTGGTCATCACCAGCTTGCTCCTCATCGCCTTGGTGCTCCTGCATCGCGGTAAGGGCGGCGGTTTGTCGAGTCTGTTCGGTGGCGGTGTCCAGTCCAGCCTGTCCGGATCGACTGTTGTCGAGAAGAACCTCGACCGGTTGACGGTCTTCACCGCGTTGATCTGGCTCATTTCGATCGTCGGCATCGGCTTGGAGATCAAGTTCGCCTGATTCTCGGCTCATGACTTACAGCCGGTAGTTTTTCACACACGAATTTCAGACACGGAACCCCGCCTATCGAGCGGGGTTCTTTGTTTCGGTCGATAATTGTGTGATGACTGAAACCGCGTCGCATCGAGAAACACCGCGAGAGGCCACCGAGCCGCTGCGCGAAGACATCCGGCTTCTCGGCGGAATACTCGGACAAATAGTGCGAGAGCAAGCCGGCGACAATGTGTTCGATCTGGTCGAGCGAGCCCGTGTCGAGTCGTTCCGAGTCCGTCGTTCGGAGATCGATCGCGCCGAACTGGTGTCGCTGTTCGCCGAAATCAGTACGGACGACGCCATTCCCGTCATCCGGGCGTTCAGTCACTTCGCACTGCTCGCCAACCTGGCCGAGGACATCCATCGCGAGCGTCGACGGGCCATCCACGTCAATGCGGGGGAACCGCCCCGCGACAGCACTCTCGCGGCCACGTACACCAAACTTGATGCAGCCGATATCGATTCGGCCACCGTCGAAGAAGCGCTGCGGGGCGCCCTGGTCTCACCCGTCATCACCGCTCACCCGACGGAGACTCGACGCCGTACGGTGTTCGAGACGCAGAGTCGGATCACCGAGTTGATGCGATACCGCGAGCGCACGGCGCTGAGCGTCGCAGAAACCGCTGATGTCGATCTGCAATTGCGCCGTCAGATCCTGACCCTGTGGCAGACGGCTCTGATCCGGCTCAGCCGCCTCCGCATCCAGGATGAAATCGAGGTAGGCCTGCGCTATTACGACGCAGCGTTGTTCGAGGTGATTCCGAAGATCAACGCCGAGGTTCGCAAAGCTCTGCGCACGCGTTGGCCGGACGCCGGGCTTCTGCCGGAACCGATCCTGAGGCCGGGTTCGTGGATCGGCGGTGACCGAGACGGCAATCCGTACGTGACCGGCGAAATTGTCCAGCGCGCCACGTCGCGCGCTGCGGCGACTGCTCTCGAGCATCACCTCGAGGAACTCGAACATCTCGAGCGTGAACTGTCGATGTCGGCGCGGCTGGTTTCCGTCACGCCCGAACTCGATCTGCTGGCGTCTACCTCCGGCGACGACTCTGCCTTCAGGGCCGACGAGCCGTACCGTCGCGCGATTCGCGGTATCCGCGGGCGCTTGAGCGCCACAGCACTGACGGTACTGGGGGAGTTGCCCGCCCACGGGTCCGACGACGGACTCGAGGCGTACACCGACCCGGCACAGTTGCAGCGGGATCTCGGAATCATCGACACCTCGTTGCGTCGTTTCGGTGACGAGACCATCGCCGACGATCGACTCGATCGGCTCCGAGAAGCGGTGGAGGTGTTCGGCTTTCACCTGTCCGGTCTGGACATGCGGCAGAACTCCGAGGTACACGAAAGCGTCGTCGCAGAACTTCTGGCGTGGGCCGGAGTTCACCCGGACTATGCGTCCTTGCCGGAAGCCGATCGAGTCGAATTGCTGTCGGCCGAGTTGACGACGCGGCGACCACTGACTTCGTCGGACGCCGAGTTCAGCGAATTGACCACCAAGGAACTGGCCATCATGGCGGCCGGTGCCAAGGCAGTGCGGGTTCTCGGAGCGGGTGCGGTACCCAACTACATCATCAGCATGTGTACCTCGGTCAGTGACATGCTCGAGGCTGCAGTGCTGCTCAAAGAGGTCGGGGTGCTCGATCCGGGCGTCGGTAGCGAGCCCTCGTGCCCGATCGGCATCGTGCCGTTGTTCGAGACGATCGAGGATCTGCAGGGCGGCGCCGACACATTGCTGGCGACGCTCGACATCCCGATCTATCGTGCGATCGTCCGTTCCCGTGGTGACAGTCAAGAAGTGATGCTCGGGTACTCCGACTCGAACAAGGACGGCGGGTACCTGGCAGCCAACTGGGCGCTGTACCGTGCCGAACTCGACCTCGTCGATGCCGCGTGTAAGAGCGGAATCAGGTTGAGGCTCTTCCACGGCCGCGGCGGAACCGTCGGACGTGGCGGCGGACCGAGTTACGAAGCGATTCTGGCTCAGCCTCCCGGTGCAGTCGCTGGTTCTCTGCGAATCACCGAGCAGGGTGAGGTGATTGCGGCCAAGTACGCTGAACCGCGTCTGGCACATCGCAACCTCGAAACACTCATCGCCGCGACTATCGAGTCGACGTTGCTCGACGTCGAAGGACTCGGCAGCGATGCCGACGCTGCCTACGCGGTACTGGACGAGCTCGCGGCCCTCGCCCGCACCGCGTACAGCGAATTGGTGCACGACACACCAGGATTCGTGCAGTACTTCGAAGCGTCGACACCGGTCGCCGAGATCGGGGCACTCAACATCGGCTCTCGTCCGGCCTCTCGCAAGCAGACCAAGGCGATCTCCGACCTGCGAGCGATTCCCTGGGTGCTCTCGTGGAGTCAGTCTCGCGTGATGCTTCCGGGTTGGTACGGAACCGGCGCCGCGTTCGAAAGATGGATAGACGGAGACGATACTCGGCTTGCCACGTTGACGGCCCTGTACGAGAAGTGGCCGTTCTTCCGAACCGTGCTCTCGAACATGGCCATGGTGATGTCGAAGTCGGATCTCGGTTTGGCGGCCCGGTACGCGGACCTCGTGCCCGACGCCGAACTGCGCGATCGAGTCTTCGGAATGATCACCGACGAGCACGAACGCACAATTCGCATGTACAAGGCAATCACGGGCAACGAGAACCTCTTTGCCGACAACTCGGGCCTCGAGCGTTCGGTCCACAACCGGTTCCCGTACCTCGAACCTCTCAACCATCTACAGGTCGAGCTGATCCGTCGGTACCGTTCCGGCGACGAGAGCGATCAGGTGCGTCGGGGTATCCAGCTGACGATGAACGGCCTGGCCACTGCGCTTCGTAACAGTGGCTAGGTAACAGCGGCTGGTTCTGCAGGTTTACCAGGGTGTGCGTGCGGCGACTCTAGAGCTGTCGCACGCACACCCAACGCTGCGCACCGGACCGAACGGGGACCGCAGTGGATCTGCAATTGGACGGACGAACTGCCGTCGTTACCGGCGCGGGAAAAGGTATCGGGTTGGCGATCACTCGGGCCTTGGTGGCCGAGGGAGTCCACGTCGTCGCGGGCTCGCGGACGCTCTCGCCGGAACTCGAATCGCTGCAGTCCGGCGGCGCCGTCACCTTTGTCGGCGTCGACCTCGCGAGTGTCGAAGGATCAACCCGACTGCTCGCGGTTGCAGCAGTGAGGGGCGGCGTCGACATCCTGGTCAACAACGTCGGCGCCGTCACCCCGAGAACGAGCGGTTTCGCGGCAATCACAGACGAAGAGTGGGCGGCGTCGTTCAATCTGACGTTCTTGTCGGCTGTACGCACTGTTCGCGCTGCGCTGCCGGAGTTGATCCGCCGAGGTGGCGGGAGCATCGTGACGATCAGTTCGGTCAACGCATTCTTACCTGACCCCACGGTGATCGACTACAGCGCCGCCAAAGCGGCGTTGACCAACTTCTCGAAGTCGTTGTCGAAAGAACTGGGCGGGCAGGGGATCCGCGTCAATACCGTCAGCCCTGGCCCGGTGCAAACGGAGTTGTGGCTCGGCAAGCACGGAGTGGCCTCGACGCTGGCGAAGGCGAGTGGATCAGCCGCCGACGACATCGTCGAAAGCGCCGCGGCCGGAGCCGAGACTGGGCGGTTCACCTTCCCCGAAGAGGTTGCCGACCTGGTGTTGTTCCTCGCCAGCGATCGTGCGGGGAACGTGACAGGCGCGGATTTCGTGATCGACGGCGGTCTGATCAAGACCTTGTGATCATTGCTGCCTGAAACCTGATCATGTGCGCGACGGTCGACGACGTGATGCACAGGATCACTGCGGACGCGATGACCACCCACAGTCCCCACCCGATGGACGGTCCGGCAGTGTGCCCTGCGAACTCGGTACTACGTCGCACGATGGACGCGGCGTTTCCGACGGCAACGATCAAGACCGCGATTCCGACCAAAGGGCCGGTGCAGTGATTCTTGATCTCGGGCGTGACGTCTCGAACCACGAGGGTGATCAGCGCGGTCACCGCGCAGAGAGCGAGGACGAGAGTGATCACTCCGCATTCGTCGATACCACTGTGGTCCAGCGCGGAGGATGACGTCCACGGGCCGAGGCTTCCGGCGACGATCCCGGCGCACGCCCAGAGCGATCCGATGAGGCTAGGTCCGAAACGGTCGGGCATGAGGGAGGGAATTGCGCGGGTCGACGGCAGCTGAAACCCGAAGGCGCGTTGGTGATCCGGCTGATTGGGTGTGAACGTCACGGGACGGACCACCTTTCCTCCGCGGCGTCGAGCCGCCCAATCCAATGCTTTTCCGGAGTCTAAGGGCCGCCCAGTTCACTTTTGCCGAATCGAGCGAAATTGATCGAACCGGCGCTAGGGCTCGAGCAACTCGGCGTGAGAATATTCGTTGCAGCCCGCACCGACGAGGCGCTTACTGTTCAAACGGCGTCGTGAACGACACTGGTTTGCCGGCGGCGCGCGCGTACGCGATCTCTCGGCGCGTGGACTCACCGATGTATCCGCGAGGGTTGACGACCAGAACCCGATCGGCGAGGTCGATCTTGCGCAGATGGAGCGCGTCGAGCAGGTTCTTCTGCTCGACAGAGACCGCCTCGTCTGCTTCAACCGGCGCGACGACGATCACGCCCGCGAACGTCAGGTCGCGGTTCGCCTCCCGCATCTCTTCAGCGAATCGCGCAGAGCCGCAGATACAGACAATCTCAGGTCGATCGGGCACGGTTTAGTCTCTCACCGACGCGAGAGCCCGCGGCCACACCAGTCTCGTCAGATATCTTCGGCAACGCACCCCAGCTGTCAGTGAACGAAGTCCAGAGCTTCCTTGATCCACGCGTTGAATTCGACGTTCGAACTCGTCCCGGTTCGGTCGACGACGATCCATCCCTTGCTCATCGGCTTACCCCGCATCTCGGGCCAGCTTGCACCCTTGTGCGTCAGAAGCTCGTCGACTCGATCGGGGTCACACCGAACCATGATGTTGCCGTGTGAGTTCGCACTGGCGGCCAGCTTCCCGTTCACCATGAAGCTCAGCCCACCGAACATCTTTACTTCCTCGACGTCGTCCTCGCCCGAGAGCGCATCGCGGATACGCTCAGCCAGCGCTTTGTCGTATGCCATGGAGGCCTCCTGGGGTGGAGTTCCAGGTTAGATCAGATGGCGCAGGTACGTGTGCGGGTCGTGAAGGAACCGCTGCCAGTTCGACACCAGATCGAGGTCCTCCCAGCTCGAGGCTCGGATTCCCCATTCTCCGATCTCGAGCAGGTTGGCGTTCGGCAGCGCCGCGATGATCGGCGAGTGCGTCGCGATCACCGCCTGCGCGCCGGATTCCACCAGCTCGCCGAGCAGCGCGGCCAGTGTCAGGGTCCCTTGGAAGGAGAGTGCGGCATCGGGTTCGTCGATGAGATAGAAGCCGCCGTCGGCGGTCCTCGACGACAGGATCTCGAGCAGCGCCTCACCGTGGGAGAGGTGATGGTAAAGCGGTTCAGGTCGCTTGGGATTGGGGTTGTCCTCCAAGTACGTGTACAAACCGTGCAGGGTTTCGTCTCGGAGGTAGTACGCCCACTTCGATGCTCCGGGACTCCGCTCGACCACAAGGTCGAGGCCGCCCGGTTCACTCGATCGAGTCTGATGCCGCGTATTGGTCGACCCGCCTTCGGCATTGAGACCGAGAACGGCGGCAAGAATTTCGATGACGGTCGACTTTCCCGCTCCGTTTTCGCCGACCAGAATGGTGACACCCGGTGGAAGTTCGAGACCGTCCTGAACGATCTGCGCAACAGCGGGTACCGTCATCGGCCAGCTGCCTACGTCAGCGCCTGACGATGTCCCGGTCTTGATGCGTCGGATGGGTTGTCTCTGCACGGCCATACGCTCTCACAGGGCTCCGACGGGAAACTGGAGCTAGTGGCGCTGCGCGAGCAATTCGACGATTCGGGCCACGAGGTCGAGAGGGATCGGTTTGTTCAGCGGGAACTTCACCGTTGATTTCGCAGCCCGGTACGGGTCGACGGACTTCTCGAACTCTGCATCACTCGCCGGGAGCGGGTACATCGAGATGTGGTTTTTCCAGCCCGCGAAGTGAATCAGGTTCTTTCCGTTCACCGTCATGGTCGGCATCTGATAGCTGATGGTCTCATCGAGGCCTGGAACCGTGTTGTGAATCGTCTCGCGGATACTCTCGAGGGCTGGTTGCACGTCGGTGGGAAACGAAGCGATGTATTCGTTGATCGTCGCGAATTCGGCCATGCGCGGATCATAATCGCGCTCCGACTCCCAATTGCGGCGACTTGGGGGACAAATGAGACCATTAGGTATGAAAAATCTGGAACCTTGGGAGTTCGCCGGCATGCTCACGCATCTGCGCGCCTACCTGACCAACGCAAGGCGCTTTCTGTGGGGGTGGTCTTACCGCGAGGTAGACGGCTCGTCGGAAGATCGTTGACTAGTCACGTTCAGCGTTGGTAATGCCAGAAATCGGGGCGGCTGCCGTCCGCGTCGGTGAACCCGTATTCCGTTCCGAGTTCGCCTGAACTGACCGATCGCTGATTCCATCGCTGTCGATTCGGATCGGCAGCGATGGCCGCGATCGCACGTCCGATGAATCTTGGTGACTCGGAGCGTGCGAAATCCGCGGGCGCAGTCGGACCATCCCGCTCCGGCAACAAAGCGTCACGCCAATTCGATTCGCCGACACCAAAATTCTCGAGCATCATCTCCGATCGCAGGAACCCGGGAGTGATGGCGACGGCAGTACAGCCGAACGGGGCAAGTTCGTGGCCTTGCGAAAATGCGAGCCTGTTCACGGACACCTTGGCCAAGTCGTAGAACACCGAGATGCGATAGTTCGATGCGTTGTATTCGGTAGTGCCATCGGTTATTTCGGCGACCAGTCCGCCTGGCCGATCGGTCATGAGCGGCAGGAGGTGGTGCGACGTGGTGATGTGGGTGTCGATCGCCAGACGCAAGATGTGAAACCCCTTGTCCAGATCGTGTTCCCATACCGGCATGTTCCACTCCGCCGGCCCACCCTTGAGTAATTCCGCGCCCCAGATGTCGTTGACCAAGATGTCGATATGGTGATAGTCGATTCGCAAGCGTTCGGCGAGATCAGCCACTTGTTTGCTCTTGAGATGATCGACGGCAATCGGCACGCCGACGCCGCCCAGCTCAGTGACCAACTCTGCCGTCTCTTCGATGGTCTCTCCGCGCGGATAGTCCGACTGAAGAATTCCGGCAGATGTGCTCCGGCCAGTGCAGATGACGGTTGCACCGGCCTCGCCCAAGGCCGCGGCGATTCCGCGTCCGGCGCCCCTCGTCGCCCCGGCAACTACAGCCACTCGCCCGCGAAGTGCGTCCGGATTCGGTGTCCACGACATTGTTCGATTGTTCTCGCCTGGATTGATTCGTTCAAGAGTGAAAGCGATCTGCGGAACCGAACCTTACTTCGCGGCGTCCAAGGTAGTAATCACTCGGATGAAGGAGGCAGGGGGAGAGATGAATCGTTGTGTGGGGCGCAGTGCCGGTTGGAGAAACGGGATCTCGGGATTGAGTTCCGTTCCGTCAAAAGGAAATTCGCATCGGATCCGGACTCGGCGGGTAGTCGAAAGTCGCCACGGTGAGAAAGTCGTCGACGTACCACCAAGCCGGGAATCGCCCGAAGACGATTCCCGACCGGTGTGAAATCAGATCTGTGAAATCAGATCAGGGAAGCTGCGAGGCAGCGTCCGTATCGAGGAACCAACGTGTCGCAACCAAACCGGTGGCGCCGGCGGACGGCCAGTCGTCGGCCGAAGCACCTCCGACGGCTTTGGCAACGGCCTCGGCCTTTGCAGCACCCGAGACGAGCAGCCAGACCTCTTTGGCTCGCCGAACAGCAGGCAACGTGAGGGTGATCCGCACCGGTGGCGGCTTGGGGGAGTCCGTCACCGCGACTACGAAACGCGCTTCTTCGCGAACAGCGTCGGTGTGCGGGAACAACGAGTTGACGTGTCCTTCGCCGCCCATACCGAGCAGGTGCACGTCGAACGTCGGAACCTGATTCCCGTGTGCCTGAGCGCCCAGCAGTTGTTCGTACGCCGTCGCCGCCCCGTGTGGATCACCGTCGTAGATACCGTCGGATGCGGCCATCGCATGTACCCTGTCGGGATCGACCGGCACATGATCGATAAGCGCCTCACGTGCTTGCACTTCGTTTCGCTCGGGATCGCCGGACGGCAGGAACCGTTCGTCGCCCCAGTACAGATCGATCTGCGACCAGTCGATGTCGCCGGGAGCTTCACGCAACTTCTCGAGAAGTGCGATGCCGGTTCCACCGCCAGTCAGCACGATGGACGCAAACCCGCGAGCCTTCTGGGCATCGACGATGGTCGTGACCAGGCGTGCGGCGGCAGCGTCGACAAGTTGGCCGGCGTCGGAAAACTTCTCCACGACAACATCACTCATAGGTCACCTTCTCCAATCCGGCCAGAGCTTCTTCGTAGATCTCGTCCGGATCGAGCCGACGCAATTCCTCGGCGAGGCAATCGCGTGTCTCTCGACGACCCAGAGAAACCAGCGCGTCAGGCTGACCGGTGCGGATCAACGTTGCGGTCGTGCCCTCCTGCGGACGACTGATGGAGATACTGCGGGTCTCGAGCTTCAACTCGACCGTCAGCTCACCCGTACGTCGAATGACCGGACCGTCGATCTTGGCCGCCAACCAACCGGCGAGAATATCCAGTGCCGGTTCGGTTTTGAGACCGGAGACCACCGCTGAGGTGATCTTCTCGTGCGGCGGCTGATCGAGAGCCGACGCGAGGAGCGCGCGCCAGTAGGTGACGCGACTCCAGGCGAGATCGGTATCGCCGGCGGTGTACGACGCGAGTCGCCCCTTGATGGTGGCGGTCGGATCGGGGGCGCCGGTGGCATCGGTGATGCGCCGTATCGCGAGCTTCCCGACGGGATCCTTGGCTGGAATCTCGGGTGCCTCGAGGGGCCACCACGCGACTACCGGTGTATCGGGGAGCAGGAACGGGATGACGACGCTGCTCTCGTGGTCCGCCAGGGGACCGTAGAGACGCAGCACGACAACCTCCGAGGCGCCGGCGTCCCCGCCGACACGGATCTGAGCATCGAGCCTGGGCTCACTCTGCTCGTCGCCACGCAGGAGCACGATGACGCGGCAAGGGTGCTCGCGGCTGGCTTCGTTGGCGGCCTCGATGGCTTCCTCGGCATTCCCGGTGTCCCTGGTGCAGACGACGAGCGTCAGCACTCGCCCCAAGGTGACAGCGCCGCCGGTCTTACGCACCTCGACCAGTTTCTTGCTGACCTGGACCGTGGTGGTGGAGGGCAAATCGAGAATCACTAGGGTCGCCTCCATTCGCGTCCGGTGCGTTGCATCATTTCGTCCGCAGACGGTGGTCCCCACGTTCCAGCCTCGTAGGGTTCCGGCTTGCCGCCGGCTGCCCAGTGTTCGAGGACGGGATCGAGGATTTCCCAAGACAATTCGACTTCGGCGTTGACCGGGAAGAGGGACGGCTCACCGAGCAACACGTCGAGAATGAGTCGCTCGTACGCCTCCGGTGACGACTCGGTGAAAGCCTGGCCGTACGAGAAGTCCATGTTGACGTCACGGACTTCCATGCTCGATCCGGGAACCTTCGAACCGAACCGCATGGTGACGCCCTCGTCGGGCTGCACGCGGATGACCAGAGCGTTCTGGCCGAGGTCTTCGGTCATCGTCTTGTCGAACGGTAGGTGCGGTGCACGTTTGAACACCACCGCGATCTCGGTGACACGGCGTCCGAGTCGTTTGCCCGTGCGCAGGTAGAACGGCACACCCGCCCAGCGGCGGGTGTCGACCTCTAGGGTGATGGCGGCAAAGGTCTCCGTGATGGAGTCCGCTGCGAAGCCGTCTTCTTCGAGGAGTCCGACCACCGGCAGCCCACCCTGCCAGCCGCCCGCGTACTGGCCGCGTGCGGTGGTCTCGTCGAGGGGCTCGGCAAGGCGAGTGGCCGAGAGGACCTTGATCTTCTCCGCCTGCAGATTGAGCGGCTCGAAGCTGATGGGTTCTTCCATCGCCGTGAACGCGAGCAACTGCAGCAGGTGGTTCTGGATCACGTCACGGGCCGCGCCGATGCCGTCGTAGTACCCCGCGCGTCCACCGAGGCCGATGTCCTCGGCCATCGTGATCTGAACGTGGTCGACGTAGTGCGCGTTCCAGATCGGATCGAACAACTGGTTCGCGAAGCGCAGAGCCAGAATGTTCTGGACGGTTTCCTTACCGAGGTAGTGGTCGATACGGAAGACCGTGTCCTCGGGGAACACCTTGTTGACGACGGCGTTCAGTTCGCGAGCGCTCTCGAGGTCGTGGCCGAACGGCTTCTCGATGACGACTCGTCGCCACTGACCGTCCTCGGCCTGCGCGAGGCCCGACGCCGACAGTTGCTCGAGCACCTGAGGAAACGCGTTGGGCGGAATCGCAAGGTAGAAACCGTGATTGCCGCCGATACCACGTTCGTTGTCGAGCGTGGCCAACGTGTCGGACAGGTTCTGGAAGGCCTCGGCCTCGTCGAAACTGCCCTCCACGAACCGGATACCTTCGGCGAGCCTCTCCCAGACGTCCTGACGGAACTTGGTGCGAGCGCCGTCCTTGACTGCTTCGAGGACGACGTTCGTGAAGTCCTCGTCCGTCCAGTCACGCCGGGCGAACCCGACCAGAGCGAATCCGGGCGGCAACAGTCCACGGTTGGCGAGGTCGTAGATGGCGGGCATGAGCTTGCGCCTGGCAAGGTCGCCGGTAACACCGAAAATCACCAGGGCGCAGGGCCCCGCAATGTGCGGAAGCCGTTTGTCGGTGCTGTCCCGAAGGGGATTCACCCAATCTGATGCCGCCGCGGAATCGCTCACAGGCTCAGCTCTTCTGGGTTGCTGCGCGGAGCTGCTCGGCGGTTGCGTCGAGCAACTCGTTCCAGGACACCTCGAACTTGTCGACGCCCTCTGTCTCGAGGACCTTGAACACGTCCGCAAGATCGATGCCGACTGCAGCGAGCTGATCGAAGACCGCCTGTGACTCCTGAGCGGTGCCCGAGATCGTGTCGCCGGTGATCTCGCCGTGGTCGGCGAGAGCGTCGAGCGTCTTCTCCGGCATGGTGTTGACCGTGTTCGGCGCAACCAACTCGGTGACGTAGAGAGTGTCGGGGTAATCCGGGTTCTTCACGCCGGTCGACGCCCACAGCGGACGCTGAGCCTTGGCGCCGTCGGACAGAAGAGCCTGGAAGCGCGGCTGCACCTCGAAGATCTGCTGGTACGCGTTGTACGCCAGACGCGCGTTTGCGAGTGCAGCCTTGCCACGAAGCTCGAGGGCTTCCGGCGTGCCGATTGCCGTGAGGCGGTTGTCGATCTCGGAATCCACGCGGGAGACGAAGAACGAGGCGACCGACTCGATGGACGAGATGTCGCGGCCGGCAGCCTTGGCGGTGTCCAGACCTTCCAGGTATGCGCCCATGACTGCCTCGTAGCGCTCGACCGAGAAGATCAAGGTGACGTTGACGCTGATGCCCTCACCGATCACCTTGGCGATGGCGGGAATGCCTGCCAGCGTCGCGGGGATCTTGATCAGGACGTTCGGACGATCGACGATCTTGTGCAGCTCGATCGCCTGCGCGACGGTGGCGTCGGTGTCGTGTGCCAGGCGAGGATCGACTTCGATGGACACGCGGCCGTCGACGCCGTTCGACGCCTCGAACTGCGGAGCCAGGATGTCGCACGCAGCACGCACGTCGTCGGTGGTCACCGCGGTGATGGTGGCGTCGACATCGGCGCCGCGCTGTGCGAGCTCACGGACCTGAGCGTCGTACGCCGATCCCTTGGACAGTGCCGCCTGGAAGATCGACGGGTTGGTCGTGACACCCACGATCGACTTCGTGTCGATGAGGTTCTGCAGGTTGCCGGACTGGATGCGATCCCGCGAGAGGTCGTCGAGCCAGATGGAAACGCCTGCAGAGGAGAGCTTTTCGGTATTCACGTTCTGTGTCATCGCGATCATCCCTTCACAGCTGCGAGGGAGCGCTGCGCGGCTTCGACAGTCGCGTCGGCAGTGATGCCGAACTCCCGGAACAAGGTCTTGTAATCGGCGGAAGCGCCGTAGTGCTCGAGCGAGACGGCCTGACCGGCGTCGCCGAGGATGCGCCACCACGGCATTGCGATACCGGCTTCGACGGACACGCGTGCGCGGACGGCGGGCGGAATGACCTCGTCGCGGTACGCCTGATCCTGCTCGAGGAACCAGTCGAGGCACGGCACGGAAACGACGCGGGTTGCGACGCCCTGAGCTTCGAGGGTCTCGCGAGCCTCGGTGGCCAGATGCAGTTCGGAACCGGTCGCAAGCAAGATGACCTCGGGCGAACCGTTGGCAGCGTCGACGAGGACGTAAGCGCCGCGCTTGACGCCTTCGGCAGCCTTCTCCTTGGTGCCTTCGAGAACCGGGATGTCCTGGCGGGTGAGCGCCAGAGCCGTCGGGCCCGTCTTGTTCTCGAGTGCTGCCTGCCATGCGAACGAGGTCTCGTTGGCGTCACCCGGGCGGACGACGGCGAGGTTCGGGATCGCACGAAGAGCAGCGAGGTGCTCGACCGGCTGGTGAGTCGGGCCGTCTTCGCCGAGACCGATGGAGTCGTGGGTCCAGACGTAGGTGACGGCAGTCTTCATCAGTGCGGCCAGGCGAACCGCCGGACGCATGTAGTCGGAGAAGACCATGAAGGTTCCGCCGTACGGACGGGTGGGCCCGTGCAGCGCGATGCCGTTGAGGATCGAGCCCATCGCGTGCTCACGGATACCGAAGTGGAGCGTGCGGCCGTAAGGCTGCGCAGTCCAGTCGCTGGTGGAGATGGAGAAGGGGCCGAACGAATCTGCGCCCTTGATGGTGGTGTTGTTGCTGCCGGCGAGGTCGGCGGAACCGCCCCACAGTTCGGGCAGGATCGGTCCGAGCGCGTTGAGTGCCGAACCGGAGGCCTTGCGAGTCGCAACGCCCTTGGCGTCGGCTTCGTAGGTCGGGAGAGCGTCGGCCCAGCCGGCGGGGAACTCACCGGCGAACAGGCGGTCGAAGAGTTCCTTGCGCTCGGACTCACGTGCGGCCCACGCGTCGAACTCGACCTGCCATGCCTTGTGTGCGTCGGCTCCGCGCGAGACGACCTCACGGGCGTGAGCCAGAGCGTCGGCGTCGACGTCGAAGGACTTGCTCGGATCGAACCCGAGGGCTTCCTTGACCGCGGCGACTTCGTCGGCACCGAGTGCGGAGCCGTGAACGTCGCCGGTGTTCATCTTCTTCGGCGCCGGGAAACCGATGATGGTGCGGAGCAAGATGATGGACGGACGATCGACGACGGCCTTGGCTGCGGCAACCGCGTCGAGGATGCCGGAGACGTTCTCGCCGCCCTCGACGTGCTGAACGTGCCAGCCGTACGCCTCGTAGCGCTTTCCGACATCTTCGCCGAGAGCGATGGCGGTGTCGTGCTCGATGGAGATCTTGTTGTCGTCGTAGAAGACGATCAGGTTGCCCAGTTCCTGGACACCCGCGAGAGACGACGCCTCGGAGGTGACGCCTTCCTCGATGTCACCGTCGGACGCGATCACGTAGATGTGATGGTCGAAGGGGGAGGAGCCGACCGGGGTCTCCGGATCGAACAGCCCGCGCTCACGACGCGCAGCCATGGCCATGCCGACTGCGGACGCAAGGCCCTGGCCGAGCGGACCGGTGGTCATCTCGACGCCGACGGTGTGGCCTACCTCGGGGTGACCGGGGGTCAGTGCGCCCCATGTGCGGAGAGCTTCGAGGTCAGCAAGCTCGAGACCGTACCCCGAGAGGTAGAGCTGGGTGTACAGCGTCAAGGACGAATGGCCACAGGAAAGAACGAAGCGGTCACGGCCGACCCATTCTGCATCCGAAGGATCGTGGCGCATGATGCGCTGAAAGAGGGTGTATGCCAACGGCGCCAAGCTCATTGCAGTTCCGGGATGGCCGTTGCCGACCTTCTGAACCGCGTCGGCGGCGAGCACGCGGGCGGTATCGACAGCCTTGGTGTCCAGGTCGGTCCAGTCCGAGGGGTGGACGGGTTGCGTGAGGACGTGGATCTCGTCTGTGATCGACACTGGCAGATGTCTCCTGACATGGTGTACGTGGATTGCGAGGGTGGGGTGTCCCTCCACTGCGTAACCCAGCCTAATGGTCCTGGCTGTCCGGGTCGATTCGGTTCCTCAATGGCTGCGGTCTACCATCGTTCGTAGTAGAGGACAGTGTCAGCAGTGTGTCGTGAACAGTTAGTGCGGTAACGCGTGGTGCAAGGAGAGAACGTGCGGACAGGGCAACAGCCGAGCGGACATGGCTTCGGCAGCCCAGGTGCCGCCCCGCGGGCGACCAATACCGATACGGTGTGGGGTCGCGCAACGGGCAAGGTTCTGGCTTATATCGCGCTCACGAAGCCGCGAGTTATCGAATTGCTGTTGGTGGCAACCATTCCGGCAATGCTGCTGGCAGATCGCGGAACGGTCGACATCGTTCTGATCCTCAGCACCCTCTTCGGTGGCTGGATGGGCGCGGCGAGTGCGAACTCGCTCAACTGCGTCGTCGACGCCGACATCGACAAGGTCATGAAGCGCACCGCGAAGCGTCCGTTGGCCCGCGAGGCGGTGCCGACCCGTAACGCACTCGTCTTCGGACTTCTTCTCGGACTCGCGTCGTTCCTGTGGCTGTGGTGGCGAGCCAACCTCCTGGCCGGCATCCTCGTCGTGATCACGATCGCGTTCTACGTCCTCATCTACACGATGGTTCTCAAGCGTCGTACCTGGCAGAACGTCATCTGGGGTGGCGCAGCCGGATGTATGCCCGTCCTCGTGGGCTGGGCCGCTGTCACCGGTTCACTGAGCTGGCAGCCCGTCGTGCTGTTCCTGATCATCTTCTTCTGGACGCCGCCGCACACCTGGGCGCTGGCGATGCGATACAAAGAGGACTACAAAGCTGCCGGTGTTCCCATGCTTCCGGTGATCGCCACCGAAGAGCACGTCACCAAGCAGATCCTGTTCTACAGCTGGGCAATGGTCGTCACGACGCTTGTCCTCGTGCCCGCATCGGGAGTCATCTACGCCGCCATCACCATCGTTGCCGGTGCGTGGTTCCTGCTCATGGCACATCAGCTGTACCGCAGCGTTCGCGGTGGTGCTCAGGTCAAACCGCTACGCCTGTTCCTGCAGTCCAACAACTATCTTGCGATCGTGTTCGTCGGCCTCGCCGTCGACTCGGTTCTCGGACTCCAGACGATCAGCGACATGCTCAGCTGATTCTGCTGTGCGCCTTTATTAACCGCGGGCGGTTAATAAAGGCGCACAGCACTTCGCTAGGGAATCAGAACGATCGACCCGGTCGTTGCTCTACCTTCCAGATCCCGATGGGCTGTTGCCGCGTCGGCGAGGGGATACTCGGCGCCGACGCGAATATCGAGTTTCCCGGCTGCAATGGCGTCGAAGACATCGCCGGCACGCCAGGTCAGTTCCTCTCGAGTGCGAATGTGATGCGCGAGCGTCGGACGCGTCAGGAACAGTGAACCCGACGAATTGAGCCGCTGCGGGTCGACAGGCGGAACCGGTCCACTGGCCGCACCGAACAAAGCGACCGTGCCGCGGATGCGCACGGAAGCCAAGCTCGAATCAAAAGTTGTCGCACCGACGCCGTCGTATGCCGCCGCTACTCCTTCGCCGCCGGTCAACTCCCGGACTCGCGCTGCGATGTCCTCGTCGTACCGCAGGACCTCCGCGGCGCCCGCGCCACGCGAGAGTTCTTCCTTTGCATCCGATGACACAGTCGTGATGACCTTCGCCCCGAGGCTGACGGCCATCTGCGTCAGGATCAACCCGACGCCGCCCGCGCCTGCGTGCACGAGCACGGTGTCGCCGCTCTGGATCGGATACGTCGACTTCGCGAGGTAGTGCGCCGTCATCCCCTGCAGGAGCGCCGACGCTGCGGCCGATGCCGGGACACCGTCAGGCACTTTCACTGCGACTGCGGCGGGAACAGCCACCTTCTCGGCATAGCTGCCAGTGGCAGCGGCCCACGCGACCCGGTCGCCCACGGAGAATTCGGAGACGTCGGAGCCGACAGCTTCGACGACACCGCTGCCCTCGTCGCCGGGAATGTAGGGGAGCGGACGCTTGTACTGGCCCATTCGGAAGTACGTGTCGATGAAATTGATGCCGATCGCTTCGGTCTTGACGAGTAGATCGCCTGGGCCGGGTGTCGGTTCGGGTTGTTCGGTCAGAGTCAGAACGTCTGGTCCGCCGGTCTCGGTCACGTAGATGGCTCGCATGGTTTCTGTTCTACACCCGAGGCGGCCGACGCTCAGTCCATGCCTGGTGTCGCTTCCGGGCTACCGACCAGTATTGTCGAGTCATGAGCACCGATACCGAGAAGTCGGACGCCACCCCGTCCGCGCCGGAACTGCCGAAGTCCACGGTGAACGCCATCACCAAGTTCGTCGCCGAGCACGGCGGCTCCGCCAGCGCCGTCATCCAGCCGGTCGGCCTGGCCGGCGTTCGCATCACCCTCGTAGGTGCCGACGGCATCCTCGGTGATCAGGTCGTCGAGGACCTCGCCACGGCAAACGCGGTCGTCGCGTCCTTCGACAACGTCACCGTCGCCGAGTGGGAGCGCGAACTGACGAGCATCGTCACCCCGCAGGAAGGCCATTTCAAGAAGATGGCCGGTTGGGTCGCAAACCAGACTCGGTTCCCGAAAGCTCGCAACGAATCCTGAAATGACGTGTGGGGCGTAGGAACACCTTTTGGTGTTCCTACGCCCCACACGTGTCTTGAAGCGTCAGACAGCTGGTATCGGCGAATTGGTCGGCGTGTACTGGCGGGTCTTACCCGCAGCCCAAACTGCTGCGGTCGCAGCCGTGCACAGTCCTGCACCGGCGACGTGCATGATCACCAGAACTTCCGGCACATCGGTGAAGTACTGCACGACACCGATGAGCGACTGCGCGAGGATCAATCCCAGCAGGACCTTCAGACGGATCTTCACGGCTGCGGATGTCCCGACCGCATACAGGCCGAAGGTCAGACCCACGACCAGCGCGAGATATCCGACCAGAAGCTGTGAGTGCAGATGGACGAGCGTCACGATCTCGATCTCCAGGCGAGGCACCGTCCGGTCCAGTCCCTTGTCGCCGGCGTGCGGGCCTGCGCCCGTTACGAGAGTTCCAGCGACCAAAACGCCGGCGAGCGCGACACCTGACAGCGCGGTAAGCCAGCGCAACGGCTTCGGCATCACGACCAGAGTTGTTGCTTCGTCGGGTTCCGCGATCTTCGCGTACATCACCGTGGCAACCCAGACCATCAGCATCGACGCAACCAGGTGAATGGCGACCGTCCACCACAGCAAGCCTGTGAGGACGGTGATACCGCCGATCACTGCCTGAACGACAGTGCCGAGCGGCATCATCCAGGCGTAGACAAGCACCTCTTTGCGTCGGCGAGCGCGAGTCACCGCAAGCACGATCGCAGCGGCGACGATGACGACCAGGAAGGTCAGCAGGCGGTTGCCGAACTCGACGGCTTGGTGAATCACCGCGACCTGTCCGTGGCCGACCGGGACGAAGCTACCGGGGAAGCACTGCGGCCACGTCGGGCAACCGAGTCCCGAGTCCGTCACGCGCACCACCGCGCCGGTGACAGCGATGCCGCCCTGCGTCAGGATCACGATGAACGCGATGATTTTCTGCGTTTTCAGCGAGGGGAGAGGTAGTCGATCCACCAAGCGTAAAAATCCGGCATACACACGATTCACCACGCCAACGATCGTAGTTCCCCATCAACTACACAGTGTCGTTGGGGCCAGCTCGCTCCGCGCCTGCCCCGCGTCGTTGGGGCCAGCTCGCTCCGCGCCTGCCCCGACTCGACGAGACCAGAACTGCGCAGCCGTGGGGCCAGCTCGCGTCAGTTCGCGCGAACTCGCACGATTCCCGAGATCGTTCCCTGGAAGTACTCGCCCGACTCGGTGATGAGTGCAGACATCTGAAGGGTGTCGTTGAGGATCGTCGACGGCAGGGGAGTCGAACCGATCTGCGACCCGTCCTTCGAGTCGATCACCGCGAAGGAGTAACCGTCCAGCGGAGAGGTGTTCGGAGCACCGTCCCGTGTCACCGTGTAAATCGAGCCGTCAGCCGTCGAGAGGTGGGGTACCGCGGAGCTGCGAATCGTGTTGTCCCACACGACATGGCAGCCGACCGGATCGATGTCGACGCGGGTCATTCCGCCGTTGAAGGGTGCCGTGGCGGGGACCGCTGGACCGGCACCTTCAGGAGTCGTGGGGTACGGGTATCCGTAAGTGCCGGCGACGTAGACGGAATGACCGATGCCGACGGGGGAGTTCTCGCTGCCGCTCGGTGAGCCGTCCTGGCTGGCAGCGGACAACACCGGCTGCGTGCACACCTCGGCGCCCGTGTCAGCGCGATAGACATGCAAGCTCACTGTCGGGTGGGCGTTGTCGACGATGGTCAAGAAATCGCTGCCCGTCGACGGGCCGAAGTATGTCGGCGTCGATCCGGTTCCCCAGCTGAGCTGACCCGGATTACGGGCCGGCCCGCGGTCGTACGGCTGACGCCAGTCGATGACGACCTCGTCGCCATTTCGCTTCAGTTGGTAGAGCGCGTGGGTCGTTGCGACGGCAGTGCCCGTCGGGGAGGTGGAGATGCTGTTCTGCACCTGTTCACCTTCGGGGAGTGCAATGCTGTGCGCGATTCGATCCGCGCCGACATACCCGACGGTGCCGTGCCCGGTGGCGAACCAGACATTGCCTTCCCAGTCCGGAGCGAGGCCGGTGACGTTGTCGTCGGCGGCAACCGCACCACTGAGATCGACTACATCCGCGAGTTCCAGCCGCCAACTGCCGTCCGGATTCTGCGCATGGGAAATGCGGACCAGTTGACGGTTTCCGTCGACGGCTACGAGACGGTTCTCGTTGTCGAGGTAGGCGTAGACGCCGCCGAGCAGACTGCCCTTCGCGAGCGGCAGTTGTGCTACGGATCTACCCAACGGCGTGGCGTCGGCCTTCGGATCGATCAAATGGATGGTCGGGATCTGGCCGATCATCGTCGTGCAGAGCGAGACGATCATGCCGTCGGAACCCTGGAGGACTGTCGGGCAGGCGGCCATCATCGGGAAAGCTGTCACCTCGTGTGGGCCGGTTCCTGGACCAGGCAGCGGCGTGACGTCGGACGAGCCCGCGTCACCGTGCATGGTGGAAGTACCGACGGGACCGAGGTACGGATTTGCAGGTGCGAGTGGACCGGACACCGAAGGGGTCGCCGTTGCGGGTCCGGCACACAACATGACTGTTGCGGCCACACAGCCGACGATCTGAGCTGTCCGTCGTGTACTCACGTGAACTTGAACCACCTTGCTGCGCAGACTCCGGCCACTGCGGCCCAGATGAGAAGTACGAGAATCGAGAACCAGTCCATCGAGGTGTCGAGGGCCGCTTCGAGTGCGTGTGCGAGAGCGCCGGACGGAACAATGCGTACCAGCGTATGAACGGCGGTCGGGAGTTCACCACTAGCGAAGACCACACT
This sequence comes from Rhodococcus sp. MH15, assembly GCF_019266045.1. Taxonomy (NCBI): domain Bacteria; kingdom Bacillati; phylum Actinomycetota; class Actinomycetes; order Mycobacteriales; family Nocardiaceae; genus Rhodococcus; species Rhodococcus sp. MH15. Next base: position 274,969 of record NZ_LPNP01000061.1, on the reverse strand, counting down.
GCCGATGCCCACCATGATGAACCACAGGATGTTGGCGAGAGCGAGAACGATCTCTGCTCGCAAAGTACCGCCGAGCAGTAGGCCAAGCGCTGCAAATGTGACAGTACCGATGGCAATGACCACTGCGCCGAGTACAAGTTCGACAAATGACGGACGCCATCCCAACGCCAAACCGATAGCGCCGAGCAAGAGTGACTGCAGCGCCACGACGATGATGACGGCAGCGCTCTTGCCTGCGATGATTCCCCACCGCGGTAGCGGCGTTGCACCGAGTCGCTTGAGCGCGCCGTATCGGCGGTCGAATCCGACGGCGATGGCCTGTCCGGTGAACGCCGTCGACATCACGGCAACCATCATGACACCAGGGAGCACGGTATCGACCCGAGAATCGCCCAAATCGCCGATCGGAAGTAGACACAGTCCGATGAGCAGGGTGATCGGGATGAACATGGTGAGCAGCAATTGCTCACCGTTGCGGAGCAGAAGAGTCAGCTCCAGTTTGGTCTGCGCCGCCAGCATCTTGGCCGCCGAATTGGGGCGGGGATCCGGCGAGAAGGTGCCTGGCTCGAAGCGGTTCTCGGCGAGCCGTCGGTCTCTGGCAACGCTGATGGGACTGCTCTGGCCGTTCGACGCTGTTTCGTTCATGACCTTGATCTCCGTCATCCCCTCAGTTCCCGGCCCGTCAATTCGAGGAAGACGTCTTCCAGACTCCGTTGATCGACGCGAATGTCGTTGATCAGCACGTCCTGATCGGCACACCACGTTGCGACAGTCGCCACGGTTGCCGGATCGATTGCACCTTCGACGACGTAGGTGCCGGGGTTGGATTCCTCGATGCGGAACCCGGCGAGTGAACCGGCCAGCGAATCGAGGCTCAAACCGGGAACCGTCGTCAGACGGAGTTGTCCTTCGGCGCCCTTGCTGGTGACCTCCGCCGGCGTTCCCGACGCGACGATCTTGCCGTGGTCGATGATGACCAGTTCGTCGGCGAGCGCTTCGGCCTCGTCCATGAGGTGTGTGGTGAGCAGGACGCTCACGCCGTCGCGTCGCAGAGCGTCGATGAGTTCCCACACGAGTAGACGTGCCTGAGCGTCGAGGCCGGCGGTGGGTTCGTCCAGAAATACCAATTCGGGACGGCCGACCAGCGCGCACGCCAGTGACAGTCGTTGCTGCTGGCCTCCGGAGAGGCGGCGGTACGGGGTCTTGCGCGCATCGGTGAGGCCGAGTTTGGAAAGGAGCCAGGCGGGATCGAGCGGGTCGGCCGAGTATGCGGCCACGAGGTCGAGCATTTCCCCGGCCTTGGACCCGGGGTACGCGCCGCCGCCCTGCAGCATGACGCCGATTCGCGAGCGGACTTCACCGGAGTCGGCGATGGGGTCGAGACCGAGCACTCGAACCGTGCCGGCATCGGGGGTGACAAAACCTTCGCACATTTCGACGGTGGTCGTCTTACCGGCTCCGTTGGGGCCGAGCAGGGCAACGACCTGGGCCGTCTCGACAGTGAGATCGATACCGTCGACGGCTCGAACACCGTCGAAGGACTTGACGACACCCTGGATCTGTACCGCCGGCGTCGACGATCTGGAGGCTCTCGAGGTCACGGGGAATCAGCGTAAGCCCCCGCCGAGTTGTCTTCGTCTACCGGTCCGCCTTTCGTGATCTCCGCTACTGGCTTGTCGCTACGCCAGGGGAGTGAATTGCGGGTGAAGACGATGAGCGTTCCGGCGGTGAGGATGGTCGCGATGACGGCCTGCACGATCATGAACGGAAGGTATTCGGCGCCGTTGGACATCAACATGACGCTGACGATCGAGGTGAAGACGACGGCAGGGATGCGGAAAATCGGCGCGGTGGCCCACGCCGCCAACGGAAGGATCGCCCACAGCAGGTACCACGGCTGAACGACGGGGAACAGGAGAACGATCGCGCCGAGCGCGATGCCGAGTCCGCCGACCGGATGGATGCGGCCCATGTAGACCGAGATCATCATCCGTGCGGTGACGAGCATGGCGACGAGAGTTGCGATGGGCCGCGTGATCGTGAGGATCGCCGTCGTGTGATCGCCGAGTCCGAGCAGTACGCCTGCCAATCCCGTGCCGACGCCCAGGAGCGTCGGGATGGACATCCAACTCCGGACTGCCGTGGCGGTGTCGAGGGTGTTGATCCAACCCATACCGAGCCCACTGGCCACGCTGATGACAAACGTGACGACAGCGGCAACGATGCCCAGGAGAATCGCGGCTCCCGCCAGGGCTTTCCAGGTTCCACCCCAACGCCGGGCCAAGGCCATGCCGACAAATCCCAGTGCAAGCAAGGACGGAATTTTGACGGTCGACGACAATGCGATCAAACCTGATCCCGCAACGAGATAGAACAGCGCTCGCCCACGGATGGGCCCGGACCCTTCGACTGCGCGAAGAGCGATCTCGATTCCGGCGAGCATCAACCCGAGCATGAGTGCTTCGTTGTGGATGCCGGCCACCAAGTGGAAGAGCAACAGCGGGTTCGCGGCACCGAGCCAGAGCGAACTGACGGCAGAGACACCGCATCGCTTGGCCAGTCGCGGTATCGCCCACACGATGAGCGCGACGCCGGCCAATGCGAGCAAGCGGTGCAAGAAGATTCCGGCCACGATGTTGTCGCCGGTCAGTGAGCTGATCCCGCGTCCCAGCCACAGGAAGAACGGACCGTACGGAGCCGGGGTGTCGCGCCAGATCGTCGGAACCGTGCGGGTGAGAACGTGGTCGACGCCCAGTGCCGCCTTGGGGCCGATGGCGTACGGATCGAGTCCACGGGCCGCGATTTCGCTTTGAGCCAGATACGAGTAGACGTCGCGGCTGAACATCGGCGGTGCGACCGAGAGCGGCAGGATCCACAGCAGGAGTGTGCGGTCCAACTGGGAACGGGTCATGCGCCGCGGTGCGCCGGAACGGCTGCGTATGTCCCCGACTGCAAATCGGCCCATCATCAGCCAGGCCAGAACGACGAGCACGGTTCCGGTCATCGTCATGGTGAGTGAGACCGTCGGCATACGTCCGGGAAGGCTGAGGACTCGAAGTCCTGCGGTCGGATTCTGCAGGACGGGTTGTGCGCCGGCGCCGAGCGCTCCGACTGCCATCAAGACCGCGCCGGTTGCGCCGAATCGGCGAATCCCTCGCAGTTGTGCGGTTTCCTTCGCGTTCAGGCCAGGGCGCTCGTCCTCGTCGCCGTGCAGCACCGCGGCCATACTCTGCCGGGGAGCGGATCCGAAAGGTCGAACGCCGATTGTGGAAAGCGCGAGTGCCTTGGGTTTTTCCAGCAGGATCGCGCGCGCCGATCGGGCGGTCGTCGTCTTCTCGGGGGTCTGCGGCACACCAGGCAGCGTAGCGGCTCCATCCAGCCGGACAGACAAGCACAAACAACGTACGTTGTCCGGATATTCCCGAATGTAATGCAGGTTGCCCTTAGTAGACCTGCGAAAAGAATTCCGTCACACTTGTGTTGTGAAAAGAAATGCGTCAGACCCACGAAGCAAGGAAGTTGCAGGTCAGCCCACTGTAGCGGCCTCGCCGAGTGCTGCCGCAAATCCGGTGACAGTGAGCGTCGAAGGTCAGACGCGGGCGGCAGTGGTCAAGCTGCTACTCGAAGAAGGCCCCATTACCGCCTCCGAAATCGGCACGCGCCTCGGTTTGAGTGCCGCAGGTGTCCGACGTCACTTGGATGCGTTGATCGAGTCCGGCGAAGCCCGAACTGCTTCGGCGTCGTCGCTGCGTCAGCGTGGACGAGGTCGTCCCGCCAAGCAGTTCCAGATCACCGCGACCGGTCGCGGCCGCCTCGGCCACACCTACGACGATCTGGCGGGAGCCGCGATGCGGCAACTCCGTGAAATCGGCGGAGACGCGGCAATCGAGGAGTTCGCCAAGCGTCGGGTTCAGGCGATCGTCGGAGACGTCGAACCGGCTGATCCGACAGATGTCGACAACGTCGAGGCGACAGCGGACGCAATCGCCGAAGCCTTCAACGCGGTGGGGTTCGCGGCGTCGACCCGGCCGGTCGGCAACGGCGTGCAGATCTGCCAACACCATTGCCCGGTTTCCCATGTGGCAGAAGAGTTTCCGGAACTGTGCGAGGCAGAGCAGCAAGCATTCCGGCAATTGCTCGGGACTCATGTTCAGCGTCTGGCGACCATCGCCAACGGTGACTGCGCCTGCACGACGCACGTGCCCCTCGTGTCCACCGGGAGTAGATGACCGGACCAGAGTGTTCTACAGAGCGTTGCCACCGTGCAGCGTTCGAATAGAGATTTTTCAGCTAGTTCTTCAAAGTCAGAACTGCTCGACCACAGCGACCAGCCCTCGCTGAGCCCGAGCAGCCGTCAAGAAACAAGACTCCGGAAGGAGCTCGCATGACCGTCACATCAGACCAGGCGACTACCACTGCGGCAGCAGGCACCGAGCCGCTCACGCAGGAAGAGACCATCGCGTCCCTCGGTCATTACGGCTACGGCTGGTCCGATTCCGACGAAGCCGGAGCCAGCGCGCAGCGCGGGTTGTCCGAGGCTGTCGTGCGGGACATCTCCGCCAAGAAGAGCGAGCCCGAGTGGATGCTCGACATCCGCCTCAAGGCGCTGCGCACCTTCGACAAGAAGCCGATGCCGAACTGGGGCAGCGACCTCGAAGGTATTCACTTCGACAACATCAAGTACTTCGTCCGGTCCAGCGAGAAGCAGGCCGAGTCGTGGGAAGACCTGCCCGAGGACATCAAGAACACGTACGACAAGCTCGGCATCCCCGAGGCGGAGAAGCAGCGCCTCGTTGCCGGCGTCGCAGCTCAGTACGAGTCCGAGGTCGTCTACCACTCGATCCGTGAGGACCTCGAGGAGCAGGGCGTCATCTTCCTCGACACGGACACCGGTCTCAAGCAGCACCCGGAGCTGTTCAAGGAGTACTTCGGATCGGTCATCCCGGCCGGCGACAACAAGTTCTCCGCGCTGAACACCGCCGTGTGGTCCGGTGGCTCGTTCATCTACGTTCCGCCGGGAGTCCACGTGGACATCCCGTTGCAGGCGTACTTCCGCATCAACACCGAGAACATGGGTCAGTTCGAGCGCACCCTGATCATCGTCGACGAAGATGCCTCCGTGCACTACGTCGAGGGTTGCACCGCGCCGATCTACAAGTCCGATTCACTGCACTCGGCCGTCGTCGAGATCATCGTGAAGAAGGGCGGCCACTGCCGCTACACGACCATCCAGAACTGGTCCAACAACGTCTACAACCTGGTGACCAAGCGCACCAAGGTCGAGGCAGGCGGATCCATGGAGTGGGTCGACGGCAACATCGGCTCCAAGGTCACCATGAAGTACCCGGCCGTGTGGCTGATGGGCGAGTACGCCCGCGGTGAGGTTCTCTCCGTTGCGTTCTCCGGCGAGGGCCAGCACCAGGACACCGGCGCCAAGATGCTCCACCTCGCGCCGCACACGTCCTCGACCATCATCAGCAAGTCTGTCGCCCGTGGTGGTGGACGTGCGTCGTACCGCGGTCTGGTGCAGGTCAACAAGGGTGCCCACGGCTCCAAGTCGACCGTCAAGTGTGACGCTCTGCTGGTCGACCAGATCAGCCGAAGCGACACCTACCCGTACGTCGACATCCGCGAGGACGACGTCACCATGGGTCACGAGGCCACCGTTTCGAAGGTCAGTGACGATCAGCTCTTCTACCTGATGAGCCGCGGACTGACCGAGGACGAGGCGATGGCCACCATCGTGCGTGGATTCGTCGAGCCCATCGCGAAGGAACTCCCGATGGAGTACGCGCTCGAGCTCAACCGCCTTATCGAACTTCAGATGGAAGGGGCTGTGGGTTAGTGACCACGCCAGAGACCGGAGTCATCGGAGCTGTTGCCGGGGAGAACCCGACCGCTCCTGTAAAGGGTGCAGCCACCGGCTCACCCATCACGAACAAGGGTGAGCAGTTCTCCTCGTTCGACGTCAATGCTTTCGAGGTTCCCGGCGGACGTGACGAGATCTGGCGGTTCACCCCGCTGCGTCGCCTCCGGGGATTGCACGACGGCAGCGCCGTCGCCAACGGACAGGTCACCGTCGAGGTCGACGGCGGAAGCGACATCACCGTCGAGACCGTCGGGCGTGACGACGCACGTCTGGGCAAAGCCGGCGTTCCCGCTGATCGCGTTGCAGCGCAGGCGTATTCGAGCTTCGAGACGGCAACGGTCATCTCGGTTGGTGCCGAGGTCGAGGTCGAGAAGCCCGTTGTGGTCACCATGACCGGCCCCGGAGTCGACAACGTCGCCTACGGACACACCCAGATTCGGCTGGCGCAGTTCGCCAAGGCGACGTTCGTGATCGACCAGCGCGGCAGCGGAACCTTCGCGGAGAACATCGAATTCGTTCTCGGTGACAGTTCGCAGCTGACCGTGGTGGCCATCCAGGACTGGGCGGACGACGCGGTTCACGTGACGTCACACCACGCTCGCCTGAACCGCGACGCAGTGCTTCGATACACCTCGATCAGCCTGGGCGGCGATCTGGTTCGCCTGTCCGCCACCGTCAAGTACGACGGACCGGGCGGCGACGCCGAACTGCTCGGCCTGTACTTCGCCGACGCCGGCCAGCATCTGGAACAGCGTCTGCTGGTGGACCATTCGCAGCCCAACTGCAAGTCCAACGTGGTCTACAAGGGTGCGCTTCAGGGAGATCCCGGATCCGGCAAGCCCGACGCGCACACCGTGTGGATCGGCGACGTTCTCATCCGCGCCGCAGCGGAGGGCACCGACACGTTCGAGCTCAACCGCAACCTGGTGCTGACCGACGGCGCCCGCGCCGACTCGGTTCCGAACCTCGAAATCGAAACCGGTGAGATCGTCGGGGCCGGCCACGCAAGTGCAACGGGACGTTTCGACGACGAGCAGCTGTTCTACCTGCGTGCTCGTGGTATCCCGGAGGATCAGGCTCGTCGTCTGGTCGTACGTGGGTTCTTCCACGAAATCATCAACAAGATCGCTGTTCCCGAGGTGCGCGATCGCCTCGAAGCCGCAGTCGAAGCCGAACTCGCAGCCGTCGGCTCCTGACCGCCCCGCCTGCGACACCACCCCGTCGCTACGCTCGCCCGCCTCATCTTGAAGGAATTTCATGTCTACCAGTGACAACACCACCACCTCGGTCCTCGAGGTTCGTGACCTGCACGTCGAGGTCGCCAACTCCGATGCCAACGCCGAGCCCATCCAGATCCTCAAGGGCGTCGACCTGACGGTCCGCTCGGGGGAGACCCACGCGATCATGGGCCCCAACGGCTCCGGCAAGTCGACTCTGTCGTACGCCATCGCCGGTCACCCCAAGTACCAGGTCACGTCCGGCTCCATCACCCTCAACGGTGAAGACGTCCTCGCAATGAGCGTCGACGAGCGTGCACGTGCCGGGCTCTTCCTGGCCATGCAGTACCCCGTCGAGGTTCCCGGCGTTTCCATGTCCAACTTCCTGCGCACCGCCGCTACGGCCGTGCGAGGCGAGGCTCCCAAGCTGCGCCACTGGGTCAAGGAAGTCAAGGAAGCCCTCAGCGAGCTCGAGATCGATCCCTCGTTCATCGAGCGCTCGGTCAACGAAGGCTTCTCCGGTGGCGAGAAGAAGCGCCACGAGATCCTGCAGTTGGGCATGCTCAAGCCGAAGATCGCGATCCTCGACGAGACCGACTCCGGCCTCGACGTCGACGCTCTGCGCACCGTCTCGGAAGGCGTCAACCGCTACAAGGAGCGCGAGAACGGCGGCGTTCTGCTGATCACGCACTACACGCGCATTCTGCGCTACATCAACCCCGACTTCGTTCACGTGTTCGTCGGTGGCCGCATCGTCGAGTCCGGTGGACCGGAGCTGGCCGACGAGCTCGAGACCAACGGCTACGTTCGTTTCACCGCGGACACCGCAGCTACCCAGGGAGCGTAATCACGATGACCACCTCGGTGCGCGAGCTCGACGTCACAGCGGTTCGGGCCGACTTCCCGATCCTGGCGCGAACCGTGCGCGACGGAAAACCTTTGGTGTACTTGGATTCCGGCGCTACCTCACAGCGTCCGGTCCAGGTTCTCGATGCCGAACGGGACTTCCTGACCACGTGTAACGCGGCAGTACACCGGGGTGCTCATCAGCTCGCAGAAGAGGCGACGGACGCGTACGAGAATGCTCGCGCCACCATCGCTTCTTTCGTGGGTGCGGATTCGGACGAGTTGGTGTTCACCAAGAACGCCACCGAGGCTCTCAATCTGGTGACCTACGTTCTCGGTGACGATCGCTTCGACCGCCATGTCGGTCCTGGCGACGAAATCGTCATCACCGAACTCGAACACCACGCCAACCTCGTTCCCTGGCAGGAACTTGCGCGCCGAACCGGTGCGACGCTCAAGTGGTACGGCGTCACCGACGACGGCCGGATCGATCTCGATTCGCTGGAGCTGACGGACGCGGTGAAGGTCGTTTCGTTCACCCACCAGTCCAACGTGACCGGCGCGATCGCGCCCGTCGAGGAATTGGTGCGACGAGCACGCGCCGTCGGTGCGCTCGTCGTGCTCGACGCGTGCCAGTCGGTGCCTCACATGGCGGTCGACTTCCACGAACTGGGAGTGGACTACGCGGCGTTCTCCGGTCACAAGATGCTCGGCCCTTCGGGGGTCGGAGTTCTCTACGGCCGTCGTGAACTGCTGGCAGCGATGCCTCCGTTCATCACCGGTGGCTCGATGATCGAGACGGTCACCATGGAGGTCAGCACCTACGCGCCACCGCCTCAGCGTTTCGAAGCCGGCGTACCGATGACCTCACAGGTGGTCGGGTTGGGCGCTGCCGTGGATTACCTGAACACCTTCGGGATGGACGCAGTCGCCGCGCACGAGCACGTGTTGGTGGAGGCTGCTCTCGAAAAGTTGTCGGCGATCGAAGGTCTGCGCATCATCGGACCGCAGACGTCCGAGAACCGCGGCGGAGCGATTTCCTTTGTCGTGGACGGTATTCACGCCCACGACCTCGGACAGATCCTCGACGACGAGGGCGTCGCGATTCGCGTCGGACACCATTGTGCGTGGCCGCTGCATCGTAAGTTCGGTGTCGCTGCGACGGCCCGTGCGTCGTTTGCGCTCTACAACACCACCGCGGAAATCGATGTTCTCGTTGCCGCGATCAAGCGTGCGCAGGAATTTTTCGGTGTCGCAGGGGAGTTGAACTGAATCATGCGCATGGAGCAGATGTATCAGGAAGTGATCCTCGATCACTACAAACATCCGCACGGCCGCGGACTCCGTGAGCCGTTCGGCGCCGAGGTGCACCACGTCAACCCGACGTGTGGCGACGAGGTGACGTTGCGCGTCCAGATCTCCGAGGACGGAACGGTCTCCGACGTCTCGTACGACGGTCAGGGTTGTTCGATCAGCCAGGCGTCGACGTCGGTGCTCAACGACCTCGTCATCGGGATGCAGGTCACCGACGCACTGAAGACGGTGACGGCGTTCAACGAGATGGTGAGCAGTCGGGGCACCGTCGAGGGGGACGAGGACGTTCTCGGCGACGGCATCGCGTTCGTCGGTGTCTCGAAGTATCCGGCACGCGTGAAGTGCGCCTTGCTCGGATGGATGGCATTCAAGGATGCTGTAGTCCAGATTGTCGACGGCAGTGCTGTGACGACGGCGGACAGCAGCAGTGAATTGGTCGACACTACTGAAGGACAGGGATCATGACCGAGACACAACCAGTGCAGGACGCCGAGGTCGGCGCTCCGGTGAATCCGAATCCCGATTCCACTGCGGAATTCGGTGGCGCACAGGGCAGTGGCACTGTCCCGTCGCCTGAGCGACTCGACGAACTCGAAGAAGCGATGCGCGACGTCGTCGACCCCGAACTGGGAATCAACGTCGTCGATCTCGGCTTGGTCTACGGACTCTTCGAAGACGACGGTGTCGTCACGATCGACATGACTTTGACGTCGGCGGCGTGCCCGTTGACCGACGTGATCGAGGACCAGGCACGCGGCGCACTTGTGCGTAGCGATCTGTGTACCGACATGAAGATCAACTGGGTGTGGTTGCCGCCGTGGGGACCGGACAAGATCACCGAAGACGGACGCGAGCAACTTCGCGCACTCGGCTTCACGGTCTGACAAGCAACCTCGGCACGATCAACTGAATACATTTCACCGGAGCGTCGGTGCCCGTTCGTCGGGTACCGGCGCTTCGGTTTGTTATATAGGGCCGTTTTAGCCATGATATTCAGGACAATAGTCCCAAATGGTTGTTTGATGAATATTTGCTGGAAGCTGACTGATCGGTAACATCGCAGCTGATTGTCACGATGTGATCTCCGGCGGGCGATTTGCCAGTTTCCACCCGAGCTTTCCAAAGTATTCGTCTCATTTTCGAAGTGCCCCGATCAGTTCGAAGCGTCCAGCGGACGCATATACCTGTTTGCATCATGATCAAGTTGTAAGAGGGAGATTCGTGTGGATGGCAGTCCCGACCGAGGAATCGTTTCCGCAGCTCGTCCGGACGACGAACTCACCTTCCCTCTTTCTGCCGCGCAACTTTCCCTGCTTGTCGCACAACAGCTTCGACCCGAGATTCCCGTCAGCATCGCTCAGTACGTGGACGTGGACGGCCCACTCGACATCGAGCTGCTGACCGCTGCCAGCAAACAGACCGGCCGTGAGATCGGCTCCGGATATCTGCGCCTGGTCGAGGTGGACGGGGTTGCGCGTCAGTGGCTCGATCTCGACATGGACGACTCCCTCGACGTGGTCGATCTTCGCGCCGAATCGGATCCGGAATCTGCAGCGCAGGAATGGATGCGCAGAGAGCACACTGCTGCCATCGATCCGTTCACCGATCGCCTGGTCAGGCTGGCAGTCCTGGTGCTTCGCGACGACCATTACTACTGGTACAGCCGTATTCATCATGTGGCGCTCGACGGTTTCGGCGCGATGTCGATGATGAACCGCACAGCCGAGATCTACACCGCTGTGGTGCGCGATCTGCCAGTTCCCCCAGCGGTAACTGCCCCCCTCCAATCGTTGGTGAAGGCAGAGGCCGACTATCTGGGCTCCACGCGGTGGGAGCGCGATCGCGACTACTGGAACACCAAGATGGCCGACAAACCGGGCGGAACCTCGCTCGCGTCCTCGACTGCTCCGTCGCAGGCATGGTCTCGCCTACGGTCGGCGACGGTACCTACGGAACTGCGGAGCTCCCTCGAACGGCTGGCCGCCGCCCACGATGTGACGACGTCGTCAGTGGTGATCGGTGCTCTGGCGGCTTACCTCGCCCGGGCCACCGGGACCCGCGACGTGGTCCTCAGCCTGCCGGTCTCGGGGCGGACGACAAAAGCTGCTCGCAGGTCCGGCGGAATGATGTCGAACGTCGTCCCGATACGTGCGAGCGTCGATCCGCATTTCGCGGTCGGGGACTTGCTGCACGAGGTGAAGATCGAACTCACCGGCGCACTGCGTCATCAGAAATACCGCCACGAGGACCTACGACGCGACCTCAACGCCGGTGATCACAGCATCGCCGACGGACGAGGCTTCCACGGGCCGTTGATCAACCTCATGCTGTTCCATTCCGGAATCACTCTCGGGGACGCGCACGGCGAACTGAACGTGATCTCGACCGGGCCGATCGAAGACCTCTCCGTCAACGTCTATCAGACTTCCGCAGCCGAAGAGATCCAGATCGACTTCGCCGCGAATCCAGACCTGTACACCAACGAGGACATCTCGCGTCACCACCGGCGTTTCCTCGAGTTCCTCGACTTGTTCTGCGCTGCGGAATCGGGAACTCGATTGATGGATATCGACCCCGACGCCGCGGGTAAATGGATCGCCGAAGTTCAACACGCCCGCAACGTCGAGTACTGGTCTGCGACCTTGTCGAACCCCGCCGAGGAACTGGGTTTGCCGGTCGTCGCCGGATCCGGTCGAACGTCCACGCCCCTCGAGATCGAGGCAGGCCTCTGCCGGAGCCTCGAGACGATGGCGACGACGATGAACACGAGTCTGTTCGTGCTGTTCCAGTCTGCGATGGCCGGACTGCTGCGCCGCGTCGGTTCGGCCGACGAGGTGTCGATCGGCGTCTCGGTCCGAGGGTACGGCGCCTCCAATCCGGACGATTTCGTCTCGATGTTCGCCAACCAGTTGGTGCTTCGCTCGACGGTGTCGAACACCATGACGCTCACCGACCTGGTCGGTGCGGTGGACACCGTCGCAATCGAAGCTCTCGAACACGCAGACATTCTTCTGTCTTCGGTGACCGCCGCACTCGGTGACGGCCGCTGGGTCGAGACGGGCCCGTTGTTCCGGGCGATGGTCTGTTTCGAGGAGCCGCTGGATGCTCACCCGAGATTTCCGGGGCTCATGGTCGGTGCGCCTATCGGATCGGATCTGGCCACCGTGCCGGAACTGTTTGTCTCCCTGGCGATTCCGACTGGTGAGCATGCCGATTTCGATCAGCCGATCTCCGGTGTTCTGGATTGGCTCGGCACGAAGAAGCAAGCCGAGGACCTCGCCGACCGTTATCTACGAATCTTGACCGCGATGGTCGGTACTCCGCACTCGGCGCTCGGCTCAGTGGATCTACTGCGCCCGGAGGCGCGCCAGGCGCTGGTGCCGCCCGTTCTGCCGATTACCCCGGTCCGAACGCTCTCCGAGATCCTTTCCGACCGCATTCGGGCGACCCCGGAAGCGATCGCCGTTGTCGCGGGCAGCGAGCGCGTGTCGTACCGCGAACTCGATCGACGATCGAATCAGTTGGCGCGCAAGCTCGTCGATCATGGCGTGCAATCCGAGTCGTTGGTCGGAATCATGCTGCCGAAATCCGTGGACATGATCGTTGCCGCTGTCGCGGTAGTGAAGGCCGGCGGCGGATACCTCCCACTCGATCGTGCACACCCCGCCGAGCGTTTGGCATACGTGGTCGAGGATGCGCAACCGGTGTGCGTCATCTCCGATTCCACTTTCCCGAACTCCGCCTTCCCGAACTCTGACGTGGTGGTCGTCGGCGTCGAATCCGACGAATACTCCGGTGAGAGTCTGGAAACCGATGAGCGCCCGCGCGGACACGGAGCCGACAATCTGGCGTACGTGATCTACACCTCGGGGTCGACGGGCCGACCCAAAGGTGTCTCCGTCACCCACGCCACTGTGGTGCGATTGTTCGAGAACACGCACGTCGAATTCGGATTCGACGGCAACGACGTGTGGACGATGTTCCACTCGTTCGCCTTCGACTTCTCGGTCTGGGAACTGTGGGGCGCGCTGCTCCACGGCGGAACGCTGGTCCTGGTCGATCACGAGGTATCACGCGACCCTGACGCCTTCCGGGCGCTGGTCGCCGCAGAAGGCGTCACCGTGCTCAATCAGACGCCCTCGGCCTTCTACCAGTACATCGAAGCCGACCTTCGGGCCGATTCGGAGACCCGGCTCCGGTACGTGATCTTCGGTGGCGAAGCCTTGGACCTGCGTCGACTCGGGCGCTGGTACGACAATCACCCGGGGTACGAAAGTCACACGGAATCCGCGCCTGCACTCGTCAACATGTACGGCATCACCGAGACGACGGTGCACGTCACCCATCTCGAACTCGACCGGGCGAGCGCGAGTGCGCTGACCGGCAGCCGGATCGGTGACGCGATCGACGGACTTCGTGTGTACCTGCTCGACGAGCATCTCTCCCCGGTCCCGGTGGGGATCGCGGGGGAGATCTATGTCGCGGGCGGTCAACTCGCCCGTGGCTATCTGGGCCGTCCAGACCTCACCGCGGGCCGGTTCGTCGCCGATCCGTTCAATGCCGGCGGACGACGGTTGTACCGGTCCGGCGACCGCGCACGATGGATTGCGCCCGGACAACTCGAGTACCTCGGACGCGGCGACGCGCAGGTCAAGATCCGCGGATTCCGGATCGAACTCGGCGAAATCGACTCCGTCATCCTCAGCGCGCCGGGAATCGACGATGCCGTGACCGTCGTGGCTCCGACGCCGGCGGGCGGCGCTCTCGTGACCTATGTGACCGCTTCCGACGTCGTGGACGCCGAAGCCCTCCGAGCTCACGCCGCCGAAGCCCTCCCGACCTACATGGTTCCCGATGCCTTCATGGTCCTCGATTCGATTCCGTTGACCACCAACGGAAAACTGGACCGGCGTGCGCTGCCTTCGCCTATCCTGGCCTCCACCAAGGTCTTCCGACCCCCGACGACCCCGACCGAGGGCAAGGTTGCGGCGGTTCTGGCTGACATCCTGAGTAGTGGACCGCTCGGACTCGACGATAATTTCTTCCATCTGGGCGGAAACTCGCTGGTAGCGACGACGGCGGTAGCGCGCTTGACCGAAGCCACCGGGGTTAAAATGCCGCTGCGTGCACTCTTCGACCATCCCACGGTGTCTGGGATCGCGGCGACGATCGAGCGTGCGGCACAGACCCCGGACGCCGACGGTATTCAGGTCGTGGCCCGGCCGGCTGTACTGCCTCTCGCTCCCGCGCAGCAGCGACTGTGGTTCCTGAACCGCGTGGCACCGGAATCAGGTGCGTACAACATTCCACTGGCGGTGTCGTTGCGCGGCGCCGTCGATCCCGACGCACTCAGTGCCGCGATCGTGGACGTCGTGACACGTCACGAGTCACTACGCACCGTGTTTCCTCAGGTCGGTGACAACGCGACGCAGAAGGTTCTGGGCCTGGGCGAGGGGATCGCAGGGCTCGAGTCGATCGACGTGGAACGCGGAAGCCTCGAGAGAGTGATCTTCGAATTCTCTTCGGCCGGTTTCGATCTGGTCCGCGAACGTCCGGTGCGCTACCTGCTGATCACTGTCGCCGCCGAGAAGGAAGGCGATGAGGAGGAAGCTGTCCTCGTAGTGGTTCTGCATCACATGGTGGCCGACGGTTGGTCACTCGCCCCGTTGGCTGCTGATCTCACCGGCGCTTACGCCGCTCGCGTCGGCGGCAACAGCCCGCAGTGGGCACCGCTTCCAGTGCAGTACGCCGACTACACGCTCTGGCACCGAGAACACCTCGGGGACACGGCATCCACCGAATCGCTTGCCCACTCACAGATCACGTTCTGGAAGCGGCAGCTGGCAGGAGCACCCGAGCAACTCCACCTGCCGACGGACCGTCCGCGCGCACTCGACCCGACCATGCGCGGAGCCGGAGTCGACATCAGAATCGGCGCTTCCACGCATCAGAAGCTCGTTGTACTTGCCGCCGATCACGACGCCACGCCGTTCATCGCCCTGCACGCGTGCTTCGCCCTGCTTCTGGCCAGGTACAGCGGCACGGACGACATCGTCATCGGAACACCGGTGGCCGGGCGAGGGGACAGATCTCTCGATCTGCTCGTCGGCATGTTCGTCAACACTCTTGCCCTGCGGACCGTCGTCGATCGGGACGTAACGTTTGCCGCACACCTGTCACAGGTCAGGGCCGTCGACGTGGATGCCTTCGACAATGCGGACGTGCCTTTCGACGTCGTCGTGGACGCGCTCGAACTGGACCGCTCGCCTGCGCACCACCCGGTCTTTCAAGCGGCCATCACCTCGCGGATAGCCACCACCCACACTGCCGAACTGGCCGGGGTGTCGATGACGGCGCGGGCAGTCGAGACGGGGCTGACCAAGTTCGACCTCGAGCTCACCGTCACCGAACGTCACGAGTCCGGGACCGCAGCTGGAATCGATGCCACGTTCACCTATTCCACCGACCTGTTCGACAACGCGACCGTCGAATCCTTGGCGCGAAACTTCGTGACCCTCGTGGAATCGGCAGTGTCGGAACCGACTGCACCGGTTGGTGATCTTCGTGTACTCGGATCCCGGGAGAGTGCCACGATATTGCCGCGGCGCGGCGTGGCTTCGGTGGGCGAATCGACGCTGGCGCAGATCCTCGGGGATACCGCGAGGACGTATCCCGACGCGATCGCCCTCGAAGACTCCGAGCGCTCACTCTCGTACGGGGAGCTGGAGCGTCGATCGAATCGGATCGCTCGATACCTCATGGACCTGGGAGTCGGCCCCGAGACACCGGTCGCACTGGCCGTCGCCCGATCGGTCGACTCCGTGCTCGCAGTCTGGTCGGTCACCAAAGCCGGTGGCGTTTTCGTCCCGGTCGATCCCCGTTATCCCGCAGATCGAGTTGCGCACATGCTCGAGGATTCGGGTGTGCGGATCGGAATTCGGTCCGCCGAGGTTGCGGCTGGTCCGGCAGTCGGTGGGAACGTCGCAGTCTGGATCGACCTCGGCGACGCGGACACGGTTGCAGAATGTGCCGCCTACTCCGACGCTGCCATCGACGACGCTGACAGAACAGCGTCGATCACTGCGGCGTCGGCTGCGTACGTCATCTACACGTCCGGCTCGACCGGAGTGCCGAAGGGCACCGTCGTCACTCACGCGGGTTTGGCCAATCTTGCTCGCGAACAACAGGATCGGTACCGGATCACCGCCGGGTCGCGAACTCTGCATTTTGCGTCACCGAGCTTCGACGGCGCCGTACTCGAGCTACTGCTCGCCGGTTCGACCGGCGCGACGATGGTGATCGCCCCTCCCGACATCTACGGAGGGGAGGCGTTGAGCGAGTTCCTCCGAAGCCGCGAGGTCACTCATGCCTTCATCACTCCGGCTGCGCTGGCGACCGTCGATCCGGCGGGCGTGACGTCACTGGAATGCGTAGTCGTCGGCGGCGACGTGTGCACGCCGGAATTGGTCTCGAGCTGGGGCAACGGGCGCAGACTGCACAACGGATACGGTCCGACCGAAACCACTGTCATGGTTGCCATCAGTGACCCACTCTCACCGGGGGAGCCGATCACCATCGGCGGTCCCATCCGCGGAATCGACGCCGTGGTGCTCGACTCTCGGCTGCAACCGGTCCCGATCGGCGGCGTCGGCGAGCTGTACATCGGTGGGCCGGGCCTTGCACGTGGTTACCACCTTCGTCCCGCGCTGACGTCGGATCGGTTTGTCGCGCATCCGTACTCGACGCCCGGTGCCCGGATGTACCGAACCGGTGACCTGGTCCGCTGGACCAAGGACCTGACCCTTCGCTACGTGGGCCGCAGCGATCATCAGCTCAAGATCCGCGGGTTCCGCATCGAACTCGGCGAGATCGACGCTGCTCTGATGGATTCCCCTCTCGTCCAGTTCGCCACGACGATTCCCGTCGAATCCGCCGCGGGTACCACTCTGGCGTCGTACGTGTTGCTGAGCGGCGACGCTGATATCGAGTCGCTGTTCGTGGGACTCGCCGACACGCTACCGCGGTACATGATTCCGTCGTCGATCACCCCGATCGACGCCATTCCGTTGACTCCGGTCGGCAAACTCGATCGCAGAGCGTTGCCGACGCCGATACCGCGCGAAATCCTCGGAACGGGCCGTGAACCCGAGGCCGGACTCGAACGAACCGTTGCCGACGTGTTCGCTTCACTGCTCGACGTGCCCGAGGTCCGGGCCGGAGACAGCTTCTTCGATCTCGGGGGCAACTCGCTCGTCGCGACGCAGGTGTCCGCGCGGTTGAGCGCAGCGACGGGACTCACGGTGGACGTTCGCTCGATCTTCGAATCACCGACCGTCGAAGCTCTCGCTGCGCGTCTGGCGGCGAGCGCCGAAGAGTCAGACGATCGACCTGCCCTGAGCGCCGGTGCTCGCCCTGACCGCCTACCGCTCTCCGCAGCGCAACAGCGCCTGTGGTTCGTCAATCGCTTCGATCCGCAGTCCTCGGTCTACAACATTCCGTTCGCGATCCGCATCACCGGCGACCTCCACGGCGATGCACTCGAGGAGGCGCTTGCGGACGTCATCGCACGCCACGAGGTACTTCGAACGATCTACGTCGACAGCGCGGACGGGCCGAGCCAGGTCATCCGAGCGCTTTCCGACATGCAGTTCTCCGTCGAGCGCTACTGCGGCTCCGAAGGTATCGACGCGGCGACGAGGGAGTTTGCGGCGCGGGGGTTCGATCTTGGTTCGGATCTGCCGATTCGGGCACTGCTCGTGCGCGTGGACGCCGACGCTCACGTACTGGTCGTCGTCATCCACCACATTGCCTTCGACGGCTGGTCGCTGACTCCTTTTGCCGCAGATTTCATCGCGGCGTACTCGGCGCGCTCTGTCGGAGATGCACCGGTTTTCACGCCGCTCGACGTGCAGTACGCCGATTACGCGCTGTGGCAGCAAGACTCGCTCGGACAGATCAACGATCCGGAGTCTCTGGTTGCCCGCGAGCTGACGTTCTGGACAGCTGCCATGGCTGGCGCCCCGGACGAGGTACTGCTACCGGTGGATCGCCCACGCGGATCTGTCACCACGACCGCCGTCGGATCGGTGCCGATCGTCATCGACGCGGCGACGGCGGAGCGACTCGGCGCCCTGGCGCGGCGCAGTGGCATGACGCAATTCATGGTCGTACACGCGATCTTGGCGGTTGTTCTCGCCCGTCTCGGTGCAACCGACGACGTGGTGATCGGGACTCCGGTAGCGGGCCGCGGGCGACCCGAACTGGATTCCCTGATCGGGATGTTCGTCAATTCGGTACCGCTTCGCACACCGGTCGATCACCGAGCGCCCTTCACCTCTTTGCTCGAGGTCGTCCGTGAACGCGACCTTGCCGCCTTCGCGCACCCCGAGCTGCCCTTCGAGGTGCTGGTCGACGCCCTCGACCTCGACCGGTCCACCACGCGCCACCCACTGTTTCAGGTCATGCTGTCGTTCCACCAGAATATGGTCTCGCCGCAGGTCACGGTCCACGACGCGCATCTCGAGGCGCAGCCACTCGAACCGTCCGTCGCGAAATTCGACCTCGAGTTCACCCTGCTGGCCGGCGATTCCGAGAACACGGAGATCACCGGGTCGCTCAGGTTTGCCGAGGCGCTCTTCGACATTTCCACCGCAGAATCGATCGCCGCTCGTGTGGAGTCGGTGGCCCGCGCCGTCGCCGCCGAACCGGACACGGCGATCGACGACATCGAATTCCTCAGCACCCTCGAGCGGGCGTCGCTGATGCCGGTTCGAGGTCCGGCGTGGACGGCCTCGCGTACCTTGGCCGAAATTTTGACGCGGACCGCCAACCTTTCAGGCGATTCGGTGGCCCTTCGATCCGGTGACACCACCGTGCTCTACCGAGATCTCTTCGCCCGTGCATCGGCGCTTGCCCGCCGTCTGACCACGGAAGGGATCGGTGCCGAAGACATTGTGGCGATCGCGATTCCGCGCTCGATCGACTCGATCGTCGCCTTGTGGGGCGTTTCCTTGACTGGCGCCGCGTTTGTTCCGGTCGATCCGCGATACCCCGCCGATCGCATTCTGCACATGCTCACCGACTCCGGAGCCACGCGCGGAGTGACCACAGAAGCGGTGATCGAATCACTGCCCCGCCCGGTTCCGTGGATGACGATGGACGACATCTACGGCGACGGTGTCGGGCAGCCGGTTCCGGCCGCGCCGATCCGAATCGACAACCTCGCCTACATCATCTACACCTCCGGATCGACGGGAAAGCCCAAGGGCGTCAGCGTCACTCATCGTGGCCTGAGCGCATTGGCGGCCGAGCAGACGGCGCGTTACGGCATCTCGGCGCAGTCGCGGACGCTGCACTTCTCCTCACCGAGCTTCGACGCGTCCATCCTCGAACTGCTGCTCGCAGTCGGTGAAGGCGCGACGATGGTGATCGCCTCTCCCGACGTCTACGGCGGCCAGGACCTAGCCGAATTGGTCACCGATCACCAGGTGACCCACGCGTTCATCACACCGGCAGCGCTGGCCTCGGTCGATCCCACCGGGCTGGACGTCCTGCAGTCGATCGTTGTCGGCGGCGAGGCATGCCCACCCGAACTGGTCCGCAAGTGGGCACCGGGTCGCCGATTGTTCAACGGCTACGGGCCGACGGAAACCACCGTCATGGTCTGCATCAGTGATGCCTTGAGCGTGGGGGAGACCGTGACCATCGGCGGGCCCGTCCGCGGCGTGTCCGCGGTAATTCTCGACGGCTCGGCTCAGCCGGTACCCGTCGGGGTCACCGGTGAGCTCTACATCGCCGGCCTGGGACTTGCCCGCGGCTACCTCGACCAACCCGCCTTGACGGCGACGCGATTCGTGGCAGCGCCGTTCGGCCCGGCCGGCACCCGCATGTACCGGACCGGTGACTTGGTTCGGTGGACGCCGCTCGAGACGATCGAATACGTTGGACGCTCCGATCACCAGGTGAAAGTGCGCGGATTCCGCATCGAACTGGGCGAGATCGACTCCGTCCTCAGCACTTACCCCGGCGTCGAGTTCGCGGTCACCGTGGGCGTCGACGCAGCTTCCGGTGAGACGATGTTGGCGTCGTACGTAGTGCTCGGTGCCGATGCGGTCGAGATGGACGAGTTGCTGAACCATGCGCGCCGCTCACTGCCCGCCTTCATGGTGCCGTCGGCGATCACCCCGATCGATCACGTACCGCTGACCCCCGTCGGGAAGCTCGACCGATCGGCATTGCCGGCGCCGACACTGCGTTCGTCCGAGCGAAGTGTCGAGCCGCTGACGACCGCGACCGAACTCCAGGTTGCCGGCGTCGTGGCGGAACTGCTGGGTATCGAACAGATCAGTGCGTCGGACAGTTTCTTCGAACTCGGTGGCAACTCACTGCTCGCCACCAGACTGGCCCAGCGACTCGGCGAGTCGTTGGGCAGGCAGGTGCCTGTCCGAATGCTGTTCGAGCACCCCGAAATTCGGGAACTTGCCACCGCGCTCGACACATCCGCCGGGGCGAAGGCGCTTCCACCGATCACCGCCGTAGACCGCCCCGAGCGAATTCCGCTGTCCTACGCGCAAGCACGCATCTGGTTCCTCAACCAGATGGATCCCGGCTCACCCGCGTACAACGTCCCTGCTGCGATCTCCCTCGACGGTGCACTCGACGTGCCGGCCCTCGAAGCTGCGGTCCTCGACGTGATCGAAAGGCACGAAATCCTGCGCACGGTGTTCCCCGACTCCGGCACCGGTCCACACCAGGTGATCCAGGATGCATTCACCTCGCTCGAGTACGGAAATGCGGACACCCGTGAACCGGCAGAGCTCGCCAGAGAATTCGCGTCGCGTGGATTCGACATCACGACCCAAGCTCCCGTTCGCGCGCTCCTGCTCGAATCGACGCCGCAGCACCACACACTTGTCATCGTGATCCACCACATCGCGGCGGACGGATGGTCGATCGCGCCGTTGATGAAGGACGTGCTCACCGCCTACGTCGCGAGAAGTTCGGGACACGCTCCCGAGTTCACCCCGCTCGAAGTGCACTACGCGGACTTCGCCATCTGGCAGCGGGAAGCGCTGGGCTCGGTGAACGAATCCGAGAGCGTGCTCGGGGCACAGGCGTCGTACTGGCGGGAGACGTTGCGGGGCGCACCTGAATTGATCGACCTTCCGAGCGATCGAGCGCGTCCGCTCACCCAGTCGTTGAGCGGTGCCCACACCGCGGTCTCGCTTCCGGCGCACACCCGGATCGCGGTCGAGGCGGTTGCCGGAGCCAATGCGGCGACGCCGTTCATGGTGCTGCACGCTGCCTATGCCGTCCTGCTGTCCAGGCTGAGTCGAAGCACCGACATCGTGATCGGATCTCCGGTCGCCGGGCGAGGACACCGAGTTCTCGACGACCTCGTGGGAATGTTCGTGGGCACGGTCGGACTGCGCACGACGGTCGACCCCGGGTCGACGTTCGTCGACGTTCTGCGTACTGTCCGCTCCGTCGATCTCGACGCCTTCGCCCACGCGGACATTCCGTTCGAGCAGGTCGTGGACGTGGTGGCGCCGACCCGGAGCACCGACCGTCATCCGGTGTTCCAGACGATGATCTCGTTCCACGGCGCCCACCCGACGACGTGGGACCTGCCTGGACTTGCCGTTCGTGCCCACGAGATCACACCGGACATCGCCAAGTACGACCTGCAGTTCACCGTTGTCGAACAGACCGCGGAGGAAGGCGGCGGCTACGAGGCCTCCCTCACCTACGCGAAGGATCTCTTCGACACCGATACGGCGGCGTCGTTTGCAGTGATGCTGGAAACGATCGTCGAGACACTGACTGCCCAGCCCTCCGCCGTCGTCGGTGACGTGGATCTTGCGGGACGTCGCCTGCGTGCGTTGCCCGGACGTCCGGCCGGCGATGCTTTGACCTTGCCGGAGTTGCTGCTTCGCGGCGCTGCCGATCCGCACGCTCCGGCAATCGTCGACGTCGCCACATCCGTCACGCTCACGTACGGCGAACTCGACCGACGCTCCGACGCTATGGCGTTTGCGTTGATCGCTCGCGGAATAGCGCCGGAAATGATGGTGGCACTGGCGCTTCCGAGGTCGGCCGACTATGTGATCGCGCTCTGGGCCGTAGCGAAAGCCGGCGGAGTGTTTCTTCCCGTGGATCCGGCGTACCCCGCCGAGCGGATCGAGCACATGCTCACCGACAGTGGAGCGGTACTCGGTATCACCAGGGGCGAGTATGCGGCCGACCTTCCTGGCGTCACATCGTGGATCGAGTTGGATGCGATCGAATTCACCACCGAAATCGAGGCAGTCCATTCCGAGACACTGCCGGACGCGCCACTCGAGTTCGACAACCCGGCCTACTTGATCTACACCTCGGGCTCGACAGGAAAACCCAAGGGCGTGTTGGTCACTCACGCGGGACTGGCAGCGTTTGCCGACGAACAGCGGGAGCGTTTCGGCGTCACCGCGCACTCTCGTGCTCTGAGCTTCGCCTCGACGAGCTTCGACGCGTCGGTTCTCGAGCTCCTTCTGGCTCTCGGCGCCGGCGCAACGATGGTGATAGCGCCGCCGACAGTTCTCGGCGGTGTCGAATTGCACGAACTGCTCGACGAGCAGACGATCACCCATGCTTTCGTGACTCCAGCCGCCTTGGCGACTGTCGATCCCGCCGGGCTCGACCATCTCGAAGCCGTCGTCGTCGGCGGCGACGCCTGTTCCGCCGACCTCGTATCTCGGTGGGCACCGGGGCGCCGAATGTTCAACGCGTACGGCCCGACCGAGGCCACCGTCGCCGTCACCATCAGTGATTCGCTGGTCGCGGGGGAGCCCGTGACGATCGGCGGCCCGATCCGCGGCGTGGACGCGATGATTCTCGATTCCCGACTGCACTCGGTTCCCGGCCAGGTCGTCGGTGAGCTCTACGTCAGCGGCGACGGTCTCGCCCGCGGGTACCTCGGCAACCCCGCACTCACAGCCGCGCGCTTCGTCGCCGACCCGCATGGACCCGAAGGCGCTCGCATGTACCGCACCGGGGATCTTGTGCGCGAAGATCGCTCAGGGGCACTGATCTACCTCGGACGCGCAGACCACCAGGTCAAGATCCGAGGGTTCCGAATCGAACTCGGAGAAATCGACGCGGTGCTGGCAGCGGAAGCGTCCGTGCATTCGGCTGTCAGCGTCGTCGTCGGGGAGGGCGTCGACGCTCGGATCGTCGCGTACGTCGTCCCGGCACATGCGGACTTCGACGCCGCCGCGCTGCGCCGTCACGCAGGTATATCGCTGCCTGCGCACATGAACCCGTCCGCTGTTGTCGTGATCGGCGCAGTCCCGACCACACCGGCGGGCAAGCTCGATCGCAGCGCTCTGCCTGCTCCCAACTGGGAGTCGCCGAGTGGACGCAGTCCGGAAGGCAGCGACGAGATCGCGATCTGCGCTGCTTTCGCAGAGGTACTCGATCTGGCCGACGTAGACACGTACGCCGATTCGAGTTTCTTCGAACTCGGCGGCAACTCACTCATGGCAACGCGTTTGGTCGCTGCCATCAAAGAACGCACCAGCATGACCGTCCCCGTCGCGTGGATATTCTCCGACCCGACTCCGGAGGCATTGGCGCGCAGACTCTTCGAACTCGAGGCAACAGTTGTGACAGGTGACGCGGATACCTCCGCACTTGCGGTAGTCCTGCCACTACGTCCGGAAGGCCGCGCCGAGCCACTGTTCTGCATCCATCCGGCCATCGGATTGGCCTGGTGCTACGGAGCGCTCGATCGCTACGTCGACTCCAGCCGGCCGCTCTACGGCCTGCAGTCGCCGGTCCTGACGGACTCCGAATTTCGGGCGGAGCTGATCGAGGACTTCGCGGCGCGGTACGTCGAGGAAATTCGAGGAGTTCAGCCGCACGGTCCGTATCACCTGCTGGGGTGGTCGATCGGCGGATTGATCGCTCACGCGGCGGCGGTGCAGTTGCAAGCCGCGGGTGAGAGCGTCGCCGACCTGATTCTGCTCGACAGCTTCGTTCTCGAAGACCCGACGATGGCAGGCGCGCAGCCTTCTCTCGCCGAACTGATCGGCGGGTTGGGGATCTCGGTCCCGGACACCGGCGAGCGTGATCTGACATCCGAGGACGCCGAAGCACTCTTGCGTGAAACCATCGGCGATCACCCCTTGGTCTCGAGCGATCGGATCGAGCGACTGTTCGAGGAATACTCCGCCGGCGCCGAACTGGCTCACCGATACCGCCCGGGCAAGTTCGTGGGCGATCTGCTGTTCTTCTCGGCACACGCCGACACCTTCGACCCGCTGCGAACCGCGTCGGCGTGGCGACCGTTCGTCTCCGGGGTGATCATCGACCGTCCGGTGCCCACGTCACACGCCGAAATGTTCACCGAGGCAGGTCTGGAGGCGATCGGACCCGTGATCAACCTTGCGGTCGGAACGGGTCGTCACGCGGCTCCGGACGTCGACGCAGAGTTGGACGCTCTGATCGAGATCCAAGACGTGCGCGGCTGACTCAGGCTCGTTTCTTCCTCGGTGTAGTCGACTTCGACGAGCCGGCCTTGGAGGCGTTCGACTTCGCTTCGTCCACACTGCGCTGCAGTGCGGCAACCAGGTCCACCACCTCTGCGTCGGTGCCCTCTTGGTCGACCTCGGCGGCCGGGATGACCTTCTTGCCGCCGTTCTCGATCATCTCGTCGAGCAACTGCCTCAGTTGGAGCTGATAGTCGTCGGTGAACTCGGTCGGATCGAAATCGCCCGCCATGCTCTCGACGAGCGTCTGCGCCATCTTCAGTTCCTTCGCCTTCGGCTTCTCCACGTCGTCGAGGGAAGGGAACTCTGCTGCACGAACTTCGTCGGGCCACAGCAAGGTCTGGATCACCAGAACACCATCGCGAGCGCGCATCGCGGCCAGGCGCGTCTTCTGTCGCAGCGTGAAATGCACCAGTGCCGTTCGATCACTCTCGGTGAGCACAGTCGAAAGCAGGACGTACGCCTTCGGCGACGCCGAATCGGGCTCGAGGAAGTAACTCTTCTCGAACAAGATCGGATCGATCTGATCGTTCGGCACGAATTCCAGCACCGGAATCTCGTGCTTCTCCGCAGCCGGGAGTTTGTTGAAGTCCTCGTCGTTCAAGATGACGCGCGATCCGTCTTCCGAGTCGTACGCCTTGTCGATGTCCGCGAACTGAACCGTGTTTCCGCACTCGGAACACACACGGTTGTACTTGATGCGGCCACCGTCTTTTGCATGGACCTGGTGAAATCGGATGTCGTGGTCCTCGGTCGCCGAGTACACCTTGACCGGGACGTTGACCAGACCGAAGGCTATCGAGCCTTTCCAAATCGAGCGCATGCCTCCCATGATGGTCGCCGCCGGCCGTTTGCGCGAGGCAAACGATCACGGTTGATCCCGAACCGTTGCGTGTGGATGGGTCGGTTCGGGGCGTATCGAGCGGGTATCCGCTTCGAGAACCCGACTCGCACACCTGGGGAGACGCTCCGATGAGAATCCGAACCTACCGTCGACGCGTCACCGCGGCGCTGGCGATTTCACTGGTTCCACTGCTGTTTGCGCCTTGGCCCGCGAACGCAGATCCGGCACGCACCGTAACCATCAGCGTCCACTCCGATGCGATGGGCCGCGACATTCCACTCGAGGTGATCCTCCCCGCCGACACGAGCGCCCCACGGCCCACGTTGTATCTGCTCAACGGCGCCGGTGGTGGCGAGGACAGTGCAACGTGGGAAGGACGGACCGATGTCCTGGACTTCTTCGCCGACAAGAACGTCAACGTCGTGACGCCGCTGGAAGGAGCGTTCAGCTACTACACCGACTGGCAGAAAGACGATCCCGTACTCGGGCGCAACAAGTGGCAGACGTTCCTCACTCGCGAACTGCCGCCCGTCATCGATGCGCAGTTCGGTACCAACGGGGTCAACTCCATCGCGGCGATTTCGATGACGGCGACGTCGGTACTCAATCTCGCGATCTCGGCACCAGGGCTTTATCGGAGTGTCGGGGCCTACAGCGGGTGCGCGGAGACTTCCACCCAGCCGGGTCAGGACTATGTGCGGTTGGTGGTCGGCGCGCGGGGTGGCGCTGATCCGACAAACATGTGGGGACCGTTCGACGGTCCGGGGTGGCGCGAGAACGATCCGGTCGTGAACGCGGAGAAGTTGCGGGGGACCGCACTGTACGTTTCCACCGGATCCGGGCTGCCAGGTCCGCACGACAACCTTCAGGCACCCGATGTGAACGGAAATCCCGGAGCCCTCCTTAATCAGATCGTCGTCGGCGGCATCATCGAATCCGCGGTCAACGGGTGCACGCACGGCTTGGCGGACCGACTGAACGCACTGGGCATCCCCGCGACCTTCGACTTCAAGCCGACCGGAACCCACTCGTGGGGCTACTGGCAGGACGACCTACACAATTCCTGGCCGATGATCGCCGGCTCGATGGGAGCGCAGTAGTCGGTCCGGAGTGCTCACCTCAGAAACGGCGCGCGCATCAACGTCTTTCGGACGTGCCACGGTGACGATCGGAACAGGGTTGCCATCACCTTCGCCGTCGCGGACGCGTCCCGCCGATCGGACAGGTAGGACCGCTGAGCCTCGACCGGTAGATCGAAGAACGTGTCGAAGAATGTCGCGACCTCTCTCGAGCCGAGGGTGAGAAGTGCGTTCAGGCCAACGCGGCGAAGGACAGACACCGCCTTGGCCGACCGCGGCCAGAGCGCCGCGTTGGGATCTCCACCGTCGGCGATTGCTTTGGCGACAGCGTCTGCCTCGGCGAGTGACGAGGCAACGCTGTATCCGGTTCCCGGATGCATCAGACC
Organism: Rhodococcus sp. MH15; assembly: GCF_019266045.1. Taxonomy (NCBI): domain Bacteria; kingdom Bacillati; phylum Actinomycetota; class Actinomycetes; order Mycobacteriales; family Nocardiaceae; genus Rhodococcus; species Rhodococcus sp. MH15. Next base: position 247,887 of record NZ_LPNP01000061.1, on the reverse strand, counting down.
GCCTCGCCCGCCGAAACGGAGGACACCGTCGGGGAACGATTCCTTCGGGCCTTCGACTGCAAAACGGACTCGCTCGACCGGTGCGTCGTCGGGGACTTCGCAGCCCCGATTGCGAAGCCGGGTGCGCAGACGCGCTTCGAGTTCGCGGAGCCCCAACGCCGGCCGGCCGACGAGGCAGGTCTCCTCGAGGAGAACTCGCTCGTCATCGAGTGGGACCGCATAGAGAAACGACGGAGTGTCGGCGTCGGAGGCGCCGTTGTCTGTTCGCCAGTCCATGAACCAGGCTTCGCCACCACCCAGAATCGGATCGGCCAGCGCGCGGTCGACGATCACTCCGAAGGCGGTCTGCTGGGCGGTTGTCACCGTCAGTTCGGTACCCCGGGCGTCGATGACGACGGAACCTGTCAGCTGCGATCCGTCCACGCACAGGACGGCGGTAGGTGACAGTGTTTGAGCACGCAAGGCTCTGAACTGTACGGATGTGCCCGAGAGAAATGATTGCAGTAAAGATGTATTCAATACGCAATATGTGCGATCAAGCGTCTTCTGTCTGCGGGTCCACACGCTCGGGCGTTCGATCCGGCTTGCGATCACATCGACCGGCAGCCACGACGGCAGCTCGTCAGCCCACGCCGAATAGGTCGGCGTCCACACCCGATGGGGATGCGGATCGACAACGACGACGGTGAGTTGCCGGGCGATACAGCGGGTGGCGAGTGCCCGCCCGGCCGGGCCGCCACCGACGATCACCACGTCGGCGGAGGAGTTGTCTGTGCTCACGACTGGCGCACTACATCGATCCCGTTGCGAGCAGACCGCCGTCGACCCGGACCGTTTCGCCCGTGATCCACGCCGCCGCGTCGGAGACGAGGAAGCCGACCAAGCCGGCAACGTCCTCGGGGGTGCCGAGCCGCTTCATCGGGTAGCCCGCCGACGCCTTGTCCTCGCCGGCAGCGACCAGGGCTGCCGCGAACTGCGTCTTGACGATCCCGGGAGCTACGGCGTTGACACGAATCTTCGGTCCCAGTTGCCAGGCCAGTTCTTCCGTCAGGCGGATGAGCGCAGCCTTCGACGCGCCGTACGCGGCGATGACGCCCGTCGACCGGATCCCGGCCACACTTGCCAGGTTCACGACGGCTCCACCGTGTTCGCCCATCCATGCCCGATGTGCTTGTTGGACGTACCCGAGGGCGGCAACCACATTCACGTCGAAGATCTTGCGCACGGCGTCGAGGTCCGCTTCCATGAGCGAACCGAAGACGGGGTTGATTCCGGTGTTGTTGACCAGAATGTCGAGTGAACCGAATTCGGACACGGCGCGGTCGACGGCACCGGAGCGGGCTTCGGCATCGGCTGCGTTGCCCGCGAATGCGACGACCTTTCCGCCGTGCCCCAGAGCGGACAGCTCGGATGCGGCGGCATCGAGGGGCTCCGGCTTGCGGGCTGTGATCAAGACGTCGGCACCGCGAGCGAGGAGTTCGGCGGCGACAGCTTTGCCGATTCCGCGACTTGCGCCGGTGACGATGGCGGCACGGCCTTCGAGGTCGCGAGGACGAGTGCTGTTTTCGCTAGTCATGTCCCGAACGTTAGCGGACTCACACGCTGCTGGTCGGAACGACCGTCAGGTCACGGTAAAATCGATAGTTCTTGTGTCTGTAGTCAGGCATTGTTTACCCGTATTCGTCGTTTTCCTGAGGAGTTTGCTTGATTACCGCCACTGACCTCGAAGTTCGTGCCGGTGTCCGCACCCTTCTCACGGCTCCCGGGCCTTCGTTGCGCATCCAGCCGGGCGACCGGATCGGACTCGTCGGACGTAACGGAGCCGGAAAGACGACCACACTGCGCATCCTCGCCGGCGAAGGTGAGGCATATGCCGGAAGCGTCGTACGTACCGGTGAACTCGGATACCTCCCGCAGGACCCCAAAGAGGGCGACCTGAGCGTCCTCGCCAAGAACCGGGTTCTCTCCGCACGTGGCCTCGACACGATGCTCCGCGAGATGGAGAAGCAGCAGATTCTGATGGGCGAGGTGCTCGATCAGGAATCGCAGGACCGCGCGGTCAAGAAGTACGGTCAGCTCGAGGATCGGTTCTCGGCCCTCGGCGGATACGAAGCCGAGAGTGAAGCTGCACGCATCACCAGCAGCCTCGGACTCGAAGACCGCATTCTCGGGCAGCCGCTCAGCACGCTGTCCGGCGGTCAGCGTCGTCGCGTCGAATTGGCGCGCATCCTCTTCGCCGCCTCCGACGGCAGCGGTGCCCGCTCGGACACGACTCTGCTGCTCGACGAGCCCACCAACCACCTCGACGCCGACTCCATCACCTGGCTGCGTGGCTTCCTCCAGAACCACGAGGGTGGACTGGTGGTCATCAGCCACGACGTCGACCTGCTCAACGACGTCGTCAACCGCGTGTGGTTCCTCGATGCCGTCCGCGGTGAGGCCGACGTCTACAACATGAACTGGAAGAAGTACCTCGACGCTCGTGCCACGGACGAGCAGCGTCGTCGCCGTGAGCGCGCCAATGCCGAGAAGAAGGCCGGTGCGCTGCGGATTCAGGCCGCGAAGATGGGCGCAAAGGCAACCAAGGCCGTCGCGGCTCAGAACATGGCCAAGCGAGCCGACAAGTTGATGGCGAACCTCGATGCCGAACGTGTCTCGGACAAGGTTGCGCGGATTCGTTTCCCCGAACCCGCCGCTTGTGGCAAGACTCCGCTGATGGGCAAGAACCTCACCAAGGTGTACGGCTCGCTCGAGATCTTCACCGGTGTCGATCTCGCGATCGATCGTGGGTCTCGTGTGGTTATCCTCGGACTCAACGGTGCAGGTAAGACCACGCTGCTCCGCATCCTCGCGGGCGCGGAGAAGGCGGACGCGGGTGAGCTGATCGCCGGTCACGGACTCAAGGTCGGCTACTTCGCTCAGGAGCACGACACCCTCGACGACGACGCGTCCGTGTGGGAGAACATCCGCCACGCCGCGCCGGACACAGGGGAGCAGGAACTGCGTTCGCTGCTCGGTGCCTTCATGTTCACCGGCCCGCAGCTCGAACAGCCGGCCGGAACGCTCTCGGGTGGTGAGAAGACGCGTCTGGCTCTGGCCGGTCTGGTGTCTTCGGCTGCCAACGTTCTGCTTCTCGACGAGCCCACCAACAACCTGGACCCGATCTCACGCGAGCAGGTGCTCGACGCGCTCCGCAGCTACACCGGTGCCGTCGTCCTGGTCACCCACGATCCGGGCGCTGCCGAGGCACTCAACCCCGAGCGGGTCATTCTCCTGCCCGACGGCAACGAGGACCACTGGTCGCAGGAATACCTCGAGCTGATCCAGCTCGCCTAACCCCCTGTGCGCCTTTTTGGTAGTGGGAACTACCAAAAAGGCGCACAGGGGCGAAGCCCCTCAATCTCTCCGCCGCACCGATTCCTCGACCAGATCGAGAACCGCTGACAGGTTGTCGACGCCGTGGCCGGAGGCGATTCTCGCGACCAGGCCGTCCATCACCAGATCCAGATACCCGATCAGAATTTCGGTGGGGACGTCGTCACGGAGTCTGCCTGCCGATTTCTGTCTGGCGAGGCGCGCACTGGTCGCTTCCGTCAGTTCTACGGAGCGCTGTGACCACTTCTCGCGGAAATCGGCGTCGTTGCGCAGTCGACGCGCTATCTCCAGTCGCGTTCCCAGCCAATCGAATTGGTCGGGCTGCGCGAGCATGTCCCGCATGACCTGGACGAGGCCCTCTTCGGCGACGACATCTGCCATCCGGCTCGCATCCTCGCTTGCGAGAGCGAGGAACAGGCCGTCCTTGTCCTTGAAGTGATGGAAGATCGCTCCGCGGGACAAACCGGTGACTTCTTCGAGACGGCGAACTGTGGCGCCGTCGTAGCCGTATTCCGCAAAGCAGCGGCGGGCGCCGTCAAGGATCTGACTGCGCCGTGCCGCGAGATGGTCTTCACTGACCTTGGGCACGGGCATCCCTCCTTTGTCGGGTTGCCTGTGAGCACTTTCGGCCGTAGGCGCTGAATGTCGACTCAGTGCACAAAGCGCTCACGACCACCGATGAAACCTGGTTCGCCTTCCGGCGAAAGTGGTCGTGAGCGCTTTGTGACCCGTCAGGGGCCGAAAGTGCTCACAGGCACGTAGTGCCTACTAGCCCCGGATCATGTTGCGAAGCACGTACTGCAGGATGCCACCGTTGCGGTAGTAATCCGCTTCGCCGGGGGTATCGATGCGTACGACTGCGTCGAACACGACCTTCTCGCCGTTCTCGCGCGTCGCCGTGACCTTCATGGTCTTCGGGGTGACGCCCTCGTTGAGCTTCTCGACACCTTCGATGTCGAAGGTCTCGGTGCCGTCGAGCTTGAGCGAACCTGCGGACTCGCCGACCGGGAACTGCAGCGGGACAACGCCCATGCCGATCAGGTTGGAGCGGTGGATGCGCTCGAACGACTCGGTGATGACGGCCTTGACGCCGAGCAGGCTCGTGCCCTTGGCTGCCCAGTCACGCGAGGATCCGGAGCCGTACTCCTTGCCGCCCAGGACGACCAGCGGGATGCCGGCTGCCTGGTAGTTCTGCGACGCGTCGTAGATGAATGCCTGCGGTGCGCCTTCCTGCGTGAAGTCGCGGGTGTAACCACCCGAGACGTCGTCGAGGAGCTGGTTGCGCAGACGGATGTTCGCGAACGTTCCGCGAATCATGACCTCGTGGTTACCGCGACGCGAGCCGAGCGAGTTGTAATCCGCACGCTCGACGCCATGGGAGTCGAGGTACTGCGCAGCGGGGGTGCCGACCTTGATCGGACCTGCCGGGCTGATGTGGTCGGTGGTGACCGAGTCGCCGAGCAGTGCGAGGACGCGAGCGCCCTTGATGTCCTTGACCGGAGCCGGATCCATCGTCATGCCGTCGAAGTAAGGTGGCTTCCGCACGTAGGTGGAGTTCTCGTCCCACTCGAAGGTGTCACCCTTCGGGGTTTCGAGGTTCTGCCAGCGGCTGTCGCCCGCAAAGATGGTGGCGTACGACTTGCGGAACATGTCCTGGTCGATCGAGGACTTGATGGTCTCTTCGATTTCCTGCGTGGACGGCCAGATGTCCTTGAGGTAGACGGGGTTTCCGTCGGTGTCGTTACCGAGCGAATCGGTCTCGAAGTCGAAGTCCATGGTTCCGGCGAGGCCGTAGGCAATCACGAGCGGCGGGGAAGCCAGGTAGTTCATCTTGACGTCGGGGGAGATACGTCCCTCGAAGTTACGGTTACCCGAGAGCACCGCGGTGACCGAGAGGTCGTTGTCGTTGATGGCCTTCGAGACTGCCTCGGGCAGCGGTCCGGTGTTACCGATGCACGTGGTGCAGCCGTAACCGCCGAGGTAGTAACCGAGCTTCTCGAGGTACGGCCACAGGCCGGCCTTCTCGTAGTAATCGGTGACGACCTGCGAACCGGGAGCCATGTTGGTCTTGACCCACGGCTTGGTGGCGAGGCCCTTCTCGACGGCGTTGCGTGCGAGCAGTGCAGCACCGAGCATGACCGACGGGTTGGACGTGTTGGTGCAGGAGGTGATACCTGCAACGACGACGGCGCCGTGGTCGAGAACGAACTCACCGGCGTCGGACTTGACGACGACCGGCTTGCTCGGACGGCCTTCTGCACCGTTGGCAGCAGAGAGAACGTCGACCGCTCCGTCGTCGGCAAACGACAGAACCGCGGGATCGGAAGCCGGGAAGGACTCTTCGACGGCCTCGTCGAGCTGGGTGTGCTCGGTCGGGTGGTTCTCTTCCACGTAGTTGTGGATGTCCTTGCGGAACGCAGTCTTGGACTCCGACAACAGGATTCGGTCCTGCGGGCGCTTCGGGCCGGCGATCGAGGGAACAACGGTTCCCAGATCCAGCTCGATGTACTCCGAGAAGACGGGTTCCTTGTCGGGGTTGTGCCACAGGCCCTGTTCCTTGGCGTACGCCTCGACGAGAGCGAGCTGCTCGTCGCTGCGGCCGGTGAGGCGCAGGTATTCGATGGTCTCGGCATCGATCGGGAAGATCGCTGCGGTGGAACCGAATTCGGGGCTCATGTTGCCCAGCGTCGCGCGGTTCGCGAGCGGAACCTCGGCAACACCGTTGCCGTAGAACTCGACGAACTTGCCGACGACGCCGTGCTTACGGAGCATCTCGGTGGCGGTGAGCACGACGTCGGTTGCGGTGACGCCGGGCTTGATCTCACCGGAGAGCTTGAATCCGACGACGCGGGGGATCAGCATGGAGACGGGCTGGCCGAGCATTGCTGCCTCGGCCTCGATGCCGCCGACGCCCCAGCCGAGCACGCCGAGGCCGTTGACCATCGTGGTGTGCGAGTCGGTGCCGACACAGGTGTCGGGGTATGCCTGTCCGTTACGCGACATGACGGTGGGTGCCAGGTACTCGATGTTGACCTGGTGAACGATGCCCATTCCCGGGGGGACGACCTTGAAGTCGTCGAATGCGCCCTGGCCCCAACGGAGGAACTGGTAACGCTCGCCGTTGCGCTCGTATTCGAGGTCGACGTTGCGCTCGAGTGCGTCGGCCTGGCCGAAGACGTCGAGGATGACCGAGTGGTCGATGACCATGTCGGCGGGGGAGAGCGGGTTGACCTTGTTCGGGTCGCCACCGAGGGTGGTGACGGCCTCACGCATGGTGGCGAGGTCGACGATGCAAGGAACGCCGGTGAAGTCCTGCATGATCACGCGGGCAGGCGTGAACTGGATTTCGATGCTCGGCTCGGCTGAGGGATCCCAGCTTGCGATTGCGCGGATGTGATCCGCGGTGATGTTGGCGCCGTCTTCGGTGCGGAGAAGGTTCTCGGCGAGAACCTTCAAGGAATAGGGCAATTTCTCGGTGCCGGGGACGGCCGAGAGGCGGAAGATCTCGTAAGAGTTCTCACCGACCTCGAGGGTTCCCTTGGCTCCGAATGAATCGATACTGGTGCTCACGTCTGCTCCACTCGTCTATGAGGGTCGCTACCGACGGGGCTGTGTCGGCAGCTGAAGCGAGGTACTTCGGCCGGGAAGATCCTCCGTAGCTCACGCCAATCGCACAGTTCGCGTGAGAACTGTCCGAACATCGGAGCTGCAGTAGAACCTGTCCTGACCGGTGGTACCTCTTGGTCCAAGTCTAACAGTACGCTTGTCCTGTGAGAATTCAGGGCAAGTTGACCGAAACAATCTTCATGCAGACTGCGGGCCTGCGCAACGCAGGCTTGGCTGGGTGACCGCACCCACAGCTACCGCTCGGGCGGCACGCGCGGCGGTTGTGTGTGACGCCTGGTGGCAGTCGACCTGAAGTAGGGTGCATGCAGGCCCGTCGCGGGTCGGCCGCCGAAAAACGACCTCGGAAGAACTCCCCGCATCTCAGCGGTGGACGGAATCCGAACAGCACCCGGATGAGAGATGTCTGCTCCTACAAATCACGCTTTTGCGCCTGTGCACGTGAAGTCCCCGTTGCACGTCGCTGTTCCGTCGGACGTCGATCTCGACGACGTGCTCGCGGACATTTCGACGGACGGCGTCTCCGCCCCCGCGGATGATGTTGCGGGGCTGACCGCGGTGGTGACCGACGCTCGTGAACGTGGTGTCGACTTGAGCGTCGTAGTAGTCGACGCAAATCCGGGCCGGCCGTCCGATCTTCGAGACCTGGCCACGACGGTCGGCAAAACAGAAGGCGGAACGGTTCTCGTTCTGAGCCCTGACTGGATGGGTAGCTACAGCGATTCGATCAGTCGAGTGCAGCTCGAAACTGCACAGGACCGATCTTTCGGCGAAAGCGCAAGCGTGACCGCGGACCGCTTCTCGCACGAGATCGTGGCGCCAGGTCCGCCGTGGACGCTTTACACGGTCCTTGTCATCGCAGTGGTGGCGGTTATTGCCGGAATTACCTTTGCCGTCAAGTGGCGGCGAGAGCCAGAAAACGCGCAAACCAGACATATCGCCTCGACTTCGGAAACACCAGCACCATCCGACCACCGGGCCGATTCCGTCTGACCTTGGTCCTTTTGCGAGATTTTCAGTAACTCGTCGAAAACAGGTACTCACTGCTGTTTGCGGTGAGTACCTGCCCTTTTTGGTGCCTGCATGCCATTCGACCAGCTCAAATACCGTTTGTGTTATTTGTGGCTAAAGTTTCCAAAGAACGCTTGAGTGTCGTACGGTACAACTGGCACTTTTTGGGGAAGAAGTGTCGCAGACAGGCTGATGTTGTTCGACGCGTACTTGTCGGTTGCCTCGTTCTCGAGGTGTCGACGGTGGCGTTCGTACGGCACGTCCAGGTCGACGAGCAGCTCTCGGGCTGTGGGCGACCGGTGCTTGGTCTGCGCATTCCCTCCCCGCACGGATCGGCGACCCAGCGGGCCGTGGCGTTACACGCGAGGGAGAGTTATTTGTGAGGCAAGTAACACGTGGCGGCGAGTCCCGTCGTGGTCCTTCCCGTAAATCGATGCGCCTGGCGCAACTGGTCATCGGATTTGGCGTCGTCGGATCCCTGATCGTCGGGACGCCGGCCATGTCCTCGGCCGTACCGCCACCGCCGCCGAATCCGAGTGACTCGGATATCGCCGCGGCAGATTCGCAGGTCTCGTCGAGCGTCGGCACCGTCAGCGCGCTCATCAATCAAGTCGCATCGGCAAACGAACAGTTGTCGGCACTCGACAACGAAGTTGCGATCAAGCGTGAAGACGTCAACAAGACGCTCGTGGATCTGCAGAACGCTCGCGGCGCCGCAGACTCCGCAGCGCAGGCCGTCGGAGTCACGAAACAAGCTCTGAAGGACGCGTCGGCGCAGATCGAGGTCGCTCAGACGGACTTCGACAAGTACGCACGCTCGAGCTACGTCAAGGGCACCAACACTGCGTCGATCTCGTCGTTCCTCGACGCCAAGGGTCCTGGCGACGTTCTCGACCGCGCGCAGGTCCTCAAGCTTCTCGCCAATACGCAGAGTGCAGTGCTCGACGGTCTCCAGCGAGCACGTACCGAGCAGGCGAACAAGGATTCCGCGACCCGCCAGGCCAAGCAGCAGGCCGATGCCGCCGCCGAGGTCGCCGCGCAGCTGAAGGATCTGGCGGAGCAAGCGATTCAGATCGCGCGCAACGCTCTCGATCAGCAGGTAGCCAAGAAGGCCGCGATCGAAGCCGAGCGCAACTCTGCCCAGGCTCAGCTCGACGCCGCCCGCAACGCCGTCGCCGGCTTGCAGGGTCAACGCCAGGCATACGCGACCTGGGACGAACAGCGCCGTGCCGAGGAAGCGCATCAGAAGGCTCTCGAAGCCGCTGCCAAGGAAGCGGCCGCTCAGGCCGCCGCCCGTGCCGCAGCCGACCAGGCAGCCAAGGATCGAGCTGCCGCACTGGCAGCGGCCCAGCGTCCGCACACCGCGGTCGAAGACCCGACTCCGACCGTCATCCCGGACGACGACGACACCTGGACTGACGAAGAAACAGGGACCGACGAGGAAACAGGCACGGACGAAGAGACCGGCACCGACGAGGAAACAGGCACGGACGAAGAGACCGGCACCGACGAGGAAACGGTCACGACGCCCAAGCCCACCACCCCGAAGCCGACGACGCCGAAACCCACCACTCCGAAGCCTTCCGTTACCGGAAGCGCTGCAATCGAATCCGTCATCGACCGCGGAATGTCTCAGCTAGGCGTGCAGTATGCCTGGGGCGGCGGCGACGAGAACGGTCCGACGCGAGGCATCCGTGACGGCGGCGTCGCTGACAGTTACGGCGACTTCAACAAGGTCGGGTTCGACTGCTCCGGCTTGATGATTTATGCCTTTGCCGGCATCGGGATCTCGCTGCCGCACTACACCGGCTATCAGTACACCGCAGGCACTCAGGTTCCGTCTTCGGAGATGAAGCGCGGCGACATGATCTTCTACGGCCCCAACGCCAGCCAACACGTGGCGCTCTACCTCGGTAACGGTCAGATGCTCGAGGCACCACAATCCGGTTCGAGTGTCATGGTCTCACCGGTTCGGTGGGGTGGAATGACGCCGTACGCCGTCCGACTGGTGTCCTGACCGTCAGAGGAAATGCCGCTGACACCCGCATTGTCAGGGAAGTATCAAGTTCCCGACGTGGTGTTACGGCATCGAGCGCAACTACCTGGAATAGTTGACGGGGAACACGTTACTGTCGGTACTTTTCTAGGTGAAAGCGATGGATTCTTGGTGACCTCACGTGAAGATTCGGTCGGAACGGTCGACGTAAGCAAGGCGAGTGGAAGTGCGGACGGAGCAGCACCTTCCCTGGCAGCCGACGTTCAGACCTTGGAACGAGCGATTTACGAGGTCAAGCGAGTCATCGTCGGGCAGGACCGGCTTGTCGAGCGCATTCTCGTCGGACTTCTCGCCAAGGGGCACGTCCTCCTCGAAGGCGTACCCGGTGTCGCCAAGACGCTGGCCGTCGAGACTTTCGCGAAGGTCGTCGGCGGTTCGTTCTCCCGCGTCCAGTTCACCCCGGACCTGGTGCCCACCGACCTGATCGGCACGCGCATCTACCGTCAGGGCCGCGAGGAGTTCGACACCGAACTCGGACCCGTCGTCGCCAACTTCGTGTTGGCCGACGAGATCAACCGTGCCCCGGCCAAGGTGCAGTCCGCGCTCCTCGAGGTGATGGCAGAACGCCACGTCTCGATCGGTGGCAAGCGGTACCACATGCCCGATCCGTTCCTGGTGATGGCGACGCAGAACCCCATCGAGAACGAGGGCGTCTACCCGCTCCCCGAAGCGCAGCGCGACCGCTTCCTGTTCAAGATCCTCGTCGATTACCCGACAGTGGAGGAAGAACGCGAAATCGTCTATCGGATGGGCGTCGCGGCCCCGGAGCCGCACCAGATCCTCGGTCCGGAGGAGTTGGTCAGGCTCCAACGCGTCGCCAGCAACGTCTTCGTTCACCACGCGCTCGTCGATTACGTTGTCCGGGTCATCGCCGCCACGCGTACGCCGCGTGAGGTCGGACTCGAGGACGTCGCCGGCTGGATCGCGTACGGCGCCTCACCCCGCGCGACGCTCGGCATCATCGCCGCGTCGCGAGCTCTCGCTCTCGTCCGCGGGCGCGACTACGTAGTGCCGCAGGACGTCATCGAGGTGATCCCGGACGTGTTGCGTCACCGTCTCGTTCTTTCCTACGACGCCATGGCCGACGAGGTGACTCCCGACGCCGTCATCGCCCGGGTGCTGCAGACCGTCGGACTGCCGCAGATCGCCGCGCGGCCGGTCCCCACCGTTCCCGGTCCGCCCCAGCAGGCCGCACCACAAGCACCGCAGTTCAACGCACCGGGCACAGCTAACCCACAGGGCACAGCTAATCCGCAGGGCAACGGCGCGCCGATCGCGACCGCTGAGACGATGAGTCGCCCGCAGTGACCGAAGGCCGCGACGGTGGCCAGGCGACACCCGCCGGATCCACCGGTTCTCCGCCGTCGTTCCGATCCGGCGAGCTCAGCGACCCCAAACTCACCGCTGCGCTGCGCACCCTCGAGCTGACGGTTCGCCGCCGCCTCGACGGTGTGCTGCACGGCGATCATCTCGGCCTGATTCCCGGTCCGGGTTCGGAGCCGGGAGATGCCCGCGAGTACCAGCCGGGCGACGACGTGCGGCAGATGGACTGGTCCGTCACCGCACGGACGACGCACCCACACGTGCGTCAGTCGGTCGCAGATCGTGAGCTCGAGACGTGGCTCGTCATCGACTTGTCCGCAAGTCTCGACTTCGGGACCGCCGGATGCGAGAAGCGCGACCTGGTCGTCGCCGCAGCCGCGGCGATCACTCACCTGACCAGTTCGGGCGGTAACCGCGTCGGCGCCATCATCTCGACCGGCGCACAGACAACTCGAATTCCGGCCCGCGGTGGGCGAATTCACGCACAGGCGATGCTCCGCAAGATCGCGACGACTCCGCACGCGCCGGACGGGGTACGCGGTGATCTGGTCGGCGCGATCGAAGCGCTCAGACGCCCACAGCGTCGGCGCGGACTGGCGGTGGTCATCAGTGACTTCCTCGGACCGATCGACTGGGAACGCTCGCTGCGCGCCATTTCAGGACGGCACGACGTGCTCGGTGTCGAAGTGGTCGATCCGCGAGACCTCGAACTGCCCGACGTGGGCGACGTGGTGCTCCACGATCCCGAGTCCGGCCGGACCAGAGAATTCACCACGACGCCGCAACTGCGCGCCGACTTCGCCAGAGTCGCCGCCGAGCACCGCGTCGAGGTCAGGCAAGCTCTACGTCGTTGCGGCGCACCGCTCATGTCCCTGCACACCGATCGGGACTGGATCGCCGACGTCGTGAGATTCATCTCGGCACGCCGACACAGTTATGGTGCCGGCGCCGGAACTGGGGGCGTTCGTTCGTGAGTCTTTCTCAATTCACCGCACCGTGGTGGCTGCTGTTCCTCGCTGTCATCGCCGCGTTGGTGGTCGGTTACGTACTCGTGCAGAAGCAGCGAGCCAAGCACACACTTCGGTTCACGAACTTCGCACTGTTGGAGAAGGTCGCGCCTTCGCGGCCCGGGCGGTGGCGTCACATTCCGGCGATTCTGATGGTCATCGCATTGGTGTTCTTCACCGTCGCCCTTGCCGGTCCGACGGCAGACAAGAAGGTCCCGCGAAACCGTGCCACGGTGATCCTCGTGATCGACGTGTCGCTGTCGATGCAGGCCACCGACGTCGAGCCGACGCGATTGGCAGCAGCGCAGGAAGCTGCGAAGTCGTTCGCCGACGGTCTGACTCCCGGCATCAACCTCGGGTTGGTCGCATTTGCCGGAACGGCTTCGGTTCTGGTGTCGCCCACCACGAATCGTGACGCGACGAAGGTCGCCATCGACAACCTCAAGCTCAGTGAGCGAACGGCGACGGGCGAAGCGATCTTCACCTCGTTGCAGTCGATCGACACGCTGTCGGCTGTTCTCGGCGGCAGCGACCAGGCGCCACCGGCGCGCATCGTGTTGCTGTCCGACGGTAAGCAGACCGTTCCCGAGAACTCGGACGATCCGCGGGGCGGATTCACCGCTGCCCGTCAGGCCAAGGACAAGGGCGTTCCGATCTCGACCATTTCCTTCGGAACGACATACGGGCGAGTCGAGATCGAAGGAGACCGAATCCCCGTCCCGGTCGACGACGCGTCATTGAAGGAGATCGCCAACCTTTCCGGCGGAAGTTTCTTCACGGCATCGAGCCTCGAAGAACTGCGCCAGGTGTACGACACGCTCGAAGAGCAGATCGGTTTCGAGACGACACGAGGAGACGCGAGTCGACCGTGGTTGGTCCTCGGCGTCGTGTTCGCGACCGCTGGTCTGACGATTGCCCTGGTACGCAGGCAGCGTCTGCCCTGATCGAGAGCAGTTCCGAATTGTCCAAATACCGCTGGTACGCGGCCCGCAGAGAATTGATAGGTTGATCGCCATGTCTACCCCTCCCACGACAGTGGTTTCCGAACGGACCGTCACCACACCTCGCTCGGTGCTCGTCACCGGCGGTAACCGCGGAATCGGCTTGGCCGTCGCTCAGCGGCTCGCCGCAGACGGCCACAAGGTAGCCGTCACGCACCGCGGTTCCGGTGTCCCCGAAGGGTTGTTCGGCGTCGTGTGCGACGTCACCGACACCGAGTCGATCGACCGTGCGTTCAAAGAGGTCGAAGCGCACCAGGGGCCGGTCGAGGTCATCGTCGCCAATGCCGGCGTCACCGACGACACACTGATCATGCGAATGAGCGAAGAGCAGTTCACGAGCGTCGTCGACGCGAACCTCACCGGTACGTTCCGCCTCTCGAAGCGTGCGACCCGTTCGATGCTGCGCGCGCGTTTCGGACGGTTCATCTTCCTCGGCTCTGTGGTGGGTCTGGCAGGACAAGCCGGCCAGGTCAACTACGCCGCGTCCAAAGCAGGCATCGTCGGTATCGCTCGTTCCCTGACAAGGGAACTCGGCTCACGTTCGATCACCGCCAACGTCGTCGCACCAGGGTTCATCGAGACCGACATGACGGCAGCACTGGGCGACGACGTCAAGGACAAGGCCACCGAGTTCATCCCGTTGCAGCGGACCGGAAAGCCGGAAGATGTTGCAGCAGTTGTCAGTTTCCTCGCCTCCGACGATTCGGCCTACGTCTCGGGTGCGGTCATCCCCGTCGACGGTGGACTCGGCATGGGGCACTGACCCGCTTTTCGTACACACACCTTTCTCGTACGTCTGAAATCAGGAGGACATCTCATGGGCGGCTTGCTCGAGGGTAAGACCATTCTTGTCACCGGCATCATCACCGATTCGTCGATCGCGTTCCACGTGGCCAAGGTCGCGCAGGAGCAGGGCGCGAAGGTACTGATCACCGGATTCGATCGTCTGCGCCTCATCGATCGCATCGCCCAGCGACTGCCGCAGCCCGTGCCGCCGGCAATCTCGCTCAACGTCCAGAGCTCGGAGGATCTCGCCTCTCTCGCCGAGCGTGTGCGCGAGCTGGCTCCCGAGGGTATCGACGGCGTCGTCCACTCGATCGGCTTCGCTCCCCGCTCCTGCCTGGGAAGCCCGTTCATGGACGCGCCGTGGGAAGACGTGGCGGTCGCACTCGAGGTGTCCGCATACTCGTACAGCGCACTGGCCAAGGCCTTGCTGCCGGTGCTCAACGACAACGCGTCCATCGTCGGTATGGACTTCGATCCGGCGCGCGCGATGCCGTTCTACAACTGGATGGGTGTCTCCAAGGCGACCCTCGAGGCCGTCAATCGGTACGTGGCCAAAGAGGTCGGCGTCCGCGGCATCCGCTCGAACCTGGTGTCCTCCGGCCCGATCAAGACCTTGGCCGCCAAAGCCATTGCCGGTGACAGCACCGGTCCGGGCGCGGAGTTGGACAAGCTGAACACCGCATGGGACGGTGCTGCGCCCATCGGCTGGGACGTCGACGATCGCGAGCCGGTCGCCAAAACGGTCTGCACCGTTCTCTCGGATTGGTTGCCCGGCACGACCGCGTCGATCATCTACGTCGACGGCGGCTTCCACGCGATGGTCGGCTAGTAGCACCCCTTCTACTACGCAGGTGAGTACCCGGGTGACTCCCGCCGAACGGCATCGCGCAAGATTGAACTCATGACCGTAAGTATGGACATGCAGTTCGATGCTCTTCTCGTTTTGTCGTTCGGCGGTCCCGAAAAACCCGAAGACGTACGGCCGTTCCTCGAAAACGTCACGCGCGGTAGGGGAGTGCCACCGGAGCGGCTCGACGCCGTTGTCGAGCACTACATGCATTTCGGTGGAGTTTCGCCCATCAACGCGCTCAACCGAGACCTGATCGAACGGGTCGAAGGTGAGCTGGCAGCAGCCGGCGTGGATTTGCCCGTGTACTTCGGCAACCGCAACTGGCACCCGATGGTCGAAGACACCGTTGCCAAGATGCGCGAGGACGGTGTCCGCAACGCCGCCGTGTTCGCCACGTCGGCGTGGGGTGGTTACTCCGGATGTCGGCAGTACCACGAGGACATCGCCCGTGCCCGTGAGGCGGTCGGTGACGGCGCACCGACGCTGACAAAACTTCGCCAGTACTACGACCATCCGCTGGTCGTCGGCGCGTTCGCCGACGGTGTGCGCGCGGCCCGCGCAGAGTTGCCCGAAGCGACTCGCGATACTGCGCGCCTGGTGTTCACCGCGCATTCGGTACCGAGTGCCGCAGACCGCAATGCAGGGCCTCCGGCAGAGGGCGGAAACCTCTACAGTCGACAGGTCGCCGAGGCCGCGAAGTTGGTTGCCGAGGCCGTCGGCGCCGAGGATTTCGATCTGGTGTGGCAGTCGCGATCAGGCCCGCCGCAGGTTCCGTGGCTGGACCCCGACATCTGTGATCACCTGGATACGTTGTCCGCCAAGGATGTTCGCGCCGTGATCGTATGCCCCGTCGGTTTCGTCTCCGATCACCTCGAAGTGGTGTGGGACCTGGACACCGAGGCCAAGGACAAGGCAGCCGAACTCGGGATGGATTTCGTTCGGGCAGCAACGCCCGGCCGCGATCAGCGTTTCGCGCAGCTGGTGCCCACGCTCGTTCGGGAACTGGCCGAGGCCGAGCAGCCACTGCGACTGGGGGTCGAGCCGCTGCTCGGCTCGACCACCAACGGTCTCTCGTGTGCGGTCAATTGCTGCGCGGCCGTTCAGCGTCCCCGCTGACGGTCCGGTGCTCAGGTGTTCGGATGCTTGAGCTTTCCGCAGGGCCCGGGAACGGTGGACGTGCTGCGCGAGGTGAGGAGCGTCTCGACGATCTGTCGATCCTCGGGGCTCAGTGACGGGTCTATGTAGTTGAGTTCGGGCGCGCCCAGTTCGCGGACTCGCCCGGCGAGGGTCGCGACAAACGAGACGCGTTCTTCGTCGTCGTCGTTGACGTCGTGGATCTGCAGCACCGACACCGGAAACTTGCGCAGCGTCACAGGCAGGAAGCGGGCGCCGAGCACATGGTCGACGTTGAATCCCGCCCACTGCCCCTGGTTGGCCTCCACGCATTCGGCGTCGGAGTGAATTGCGCTCTCGCCGATGTACTTACGTGCGGGCAGCATCTTCTTGGGTGCAAGTTCGGATGCGCCCTGCTGAAGGACGGGAAAGTCGCCGTCCGAGTACAACCAGGGCTGGTTGGCCATCGAGATCAACCGACCGGCGTCCAGATCCGGGAGATAGCGAGACTTGAGGAGAAACGCGACGCTGTCGACCGAGATGCCCAGCAGTTCTGCGGCCTTCTGTCGGCTCATCGCGAACGTCGGGGCATTCTTCGGGGCGATCTGGATCAAATTGACCATGCGAACTCCTGTAAGTGTTCAATTGTTGCGGGTTTGGTACAGCTGACATGACAATTCGCCGATTATCAACCTCTAGCTGATTTCCGACTTGTAGATGAGTCGGTTGTCACCATCCGAGTTCACGCAACCGGGGATCTCCGATCCCGAAGTGGTGGCCGATTTCGTGGATCACTGTTCGGCGAACTTGCTCGATCACCTCGTCTTCGGTGCTGCAGATCGCACAGATGGCCCTGCGGTAGATCGTGATGCGGTCGGGAAGGACGCCGGCGTACGTGGTGGTTCTCTTGGTCAGTGGGATGCCCTGATACAGCCCGAGTAGCCCCGGTCGTCCACCTTCGAGTTGAACGGTCACTGCGACATTGGCCATCTCCGCACCCAATTTCGGTGGCAGGCTGTCGAGCGCCCGCTTGACCATGTCTTCGAACTGGCTGTCGTCCACGTCGATCATTTGCCCATTGTGCGTGCGGGGGCGGGATCCGGGTGTGTCCATGTGGAAACAGTGCAGCTTACGGCTATGTTCATTGCGTGGCCGAAGACCTCTATCACCGTTACGAATTCACATTCATCGTTCAGATGCTGACAGTCTCGCAAGAGCAGGCGATCGAAGAGAGCTTGGGCGGAAGGGTCGAGGACCGACGCGGGCTGCAGCTGCTGACGCTCACCTCGGAAGGTATGCGAGCGGCGACAACGGCTATCACAGTGGTGGACCAGTTGGTGGCTGCAGGCGTGCGTCCCCAGCGGACACATCCCGATCTGGTGTCACGTCAGGACATTGCCGACCGTGCGGGGGTGACGCGGCAAGCTGTCGGGCAGTGGGTGCGAGGGGTCCGGCAGGCGGCTACGCCTTTCCCGATTCCGTACAACTCGGTTGCCGGGGGGATCTGGTTCTGGGGCGACGTCCTGGATTGGTTGCGCCGTCAGGGGTACAGCCAGGACACCGGTTTGCGCTACCCGACGCTGGATGAACATATTCGCATCGACCGCCATATCGCGATCAATCACAAGACTGTGGGTTGATCGATCAAAAGGTTTGCTTGAAAATAGCTATTGAAACAAACCGACGGTAGGTATAAAGTCCCTAAATACCTCAATCAATCTATCGGTGCGTCGGTCCTGCTCTGGGGGGAGTCTGGTCTGCGCTGCAGATACCCGAGCATGCGAGCAGGAATTCATGGTTTCGACCCCCGAAGTACGACCGATGCCCAAATCGGCCGCGCTCACGACTTCTGTGGCTATTTCCAGCGATGGAGCAACGGCGAAGCTACGTGAAGGTGTATCGGGCAGGGGCCGTCTGCGAGCGGCGACGGCGGCGCTGTTCCGGCGCTCACGCCCACGTATGACCTTCGCGCCACCGTTGAGCGTGCTTCTTCTCGTCACCTCCGACAACGGTCTCTCGCAGCGGGCCGGTCTTGTTCTTCGCGAGGCGGGACACCAAGTCCGTACAGCCGTCGTCGCCGACGCGGACGCAGTGCTGGCCGCGACTTCTTCGGGAGATTTTGACCTCGTCATCTGCCCGTTTTTGAAAGCCTATGTCCCGGAATCTGTTTGGCAGCGGTGGACAACGATCATCATCCATCCCGGCCCGCCCGGAGATCGCGGGCCGTCGTCGCTGGACTGGGCGATAACGGATGGCGAACCGATCTGGGGTGTCACGGCATTGCAGGCCGCTGAGGAACTCGACGCCGGGCCGGTGTGGGCCTGGCGGACGTTCGAACTCCGGAACGGGGCAACCAAATCCTCGGTATACAACGAGGAAGTCACCGACGCGGCGATGGAGTGCATTACGGAGGTCGTCGAACATTTCCGTACTCCTGACTTCCAGGCGATCCCATCGGACCGAGTTGCGCGGCCCGTGGCTTCGGCCCGATCGAGGCCCAGCATGAAACAGGCCGATCGCGTTTTCAGCTGGGAGGAAGACGCGTCGAGCATCGTCCGCGCCGTCAACGCCGCCGACGGGTTTCCCGGCGTCGCCGTTCAGTTGGGGCTCGACCGGGTCTACGTCTACGACGCTCACCTCGATACCCACGTCGATGCAGCGCCCGGCACCATCGTCGAGTACTTCCACCAGGCAATACGTGTTGCCACCGGTGCGGGCTCCGTATGGATCGGACATGCGCGGCTCGTCGGCGCCGGCAATGTCAAACTTCCGTCGACCGCGGTCGTACGTCCGGACGTGTTCGTTCCACAGGTCTGGGAGAGTCGTTACCCCGAGACCGACTATCACCGCGACGGCGAAATCGGATATCTCTCGTTCCGCTTCTACAACGGTGCGATGAGTACGAAGCAATGCGCGCGACTGGCCTCCAGGCTCCGCTGGGCGACCACGCAGGACACCAAGATCCTTGTCCTGACGGGTGACTACGACAGATTCAGCAACGGTATCCACCTCAACGTCATCGAGGCCGCGTCGGATCAAGCCGGGGAAGCGTGGGCCAACATCAAGGCCATCAACGAGATCGCGAAAGCGATCGTCACCTGTACGGAACAGGTTGTGGTGGCGGCATTCACAGGCAACGCCGGTGCCGGCGGGGTCATGCTCCCGCTTGGAGCCGACGTAGTCGTGGCCAGGGACGGTGTGGTTCTCAATCCTCATTACGCCACGATGGGCCTGTTCGGCTCGGAACTGCACACGTACACACTTCCGGCTCGGGTCGGCGAGGAGCAGGCCCGCAGTCTGCTGGCCGAGTGCAGTGCGATCGGCATCCGTCGAGCCTTGGAGATCGGACTTGTCGACGCGATCGGCCCCAGGCGGCCGGATCTGTTCGAGGCGTGGTTGCGCGAGGTCGCCACCGACTTGCTCGAAGGAGATCGGCTGGAATCGATGCTGGAGCGCAAACGTCTTCGACTGGAACGTGATCCGGTGGAGCCCTACGAGGAGCGTGAGCTCGAAGAGATGAAGATCGACATGTTCGGTGACCGCAACGGGTTTGCCGAGAAACGCCGGAACTTCGTGCTCAAGCTCTGATCGACACGCTGTTCGCCGACGCGACACGGGCAGTGCGAACAACGTCCCACAGTCGTCGCAGCAGGTCGTCACGCCTCTGCGCAGTGGACACGCTCGGGGCCTGATTGGTCGATATCGACGCAGCCACGGTGAGAATGGCTGCCACGTTGTCGGCGGTGTCGATCACCTGCAAATGCCGAGGTGACAGTGTCGACGGCCAGCGGTGTCCGGCCTGTGCCTGCAGGGCTTCGGCGACCAGCGTACGAGCGTCGTTTCCAGGCATTCCGGTGGCTACGGTCGGAAGCCCGCCGAGCACCTCGGCTGCGTCCCGAACAGCTTGGCGCAGCTCGTATTCGGCTTCGCGGAGTCCGATCGATTCGGCGCTGCCCGCCACAGTGGGAATGGAGAAGACCGTCCATCGCAGGACGTCCGGGCCTTCCTTCGACGGCACGAGTCCGACTCCCGGCTTGCCGACGGCGCCGATCTGTAACCCTTCACCCGTTGCGATCGCAGCGCGCGCGAACTCGGTCCCGGTGGGCAGACCACGTACATCACCGGCCGTAGGAAGGACCAGGCGGACCTCGGCAGCCTCCGAGCGTGCGATTCTGAGCAGGGTGGGCACACCGGAAGCCGTGACTCCCGGCCATTCGAGATCGTGGCGGACCGCGGTTTCCGCATCGGCGGCGCCGATCAGGTGCATCGGTGCCCACGCGGCAAGGGCGTCGATGACGTCGTCCGGCGCAGCGTCGCCGGCGAGCCATGACGCTGCCCACACGGTGAGGGTTGCGCTGGGAGAACTCATGACCGTGAAGTTTAGTTCGGCGTGGCGACATGCGCGGCCCCGGCGTTGTGACCTAGCGTGATCCGGCGTGAGCGGTGGCAACGGATACGGTGACATTTTTGCGGGTCATACCCGCAAACAGAAGCGCGTGACGCCTGAAGTGGCGGCCGAGCGTGATCTTGTCGTCGAGGATGCGGCGACGGGATTCTGCGGTGCGGTAGTCGGTTTCGAGCGCACGTACGACGGCGATTTCGTGCGGCTCGAGGACGGTCGTTCCCGGACGCGGTTGTTCGCGATGCGCGAGGCGGCCTTCCTCATCGACGGCTCACCGGTCACCCTCGTACGCCCGGCCCCCAAGCCCGCGTCCACCAAACCCGCACGGTCGGCTTCGGGTTCGACGCGAGTCGAAGGCTTACGCGCCCGCACGGCACTGCCCAGCCGGATCTGGGTGGAGGGAGTACACGATGCTGCCCTCGTCGAGCGGGTGTGGGGTCACGATCTTCGCGTCGAAGGTGTTGTCGTCGAACATCTCGAAGGACTCGACAATCTGGGGGAGCGGCTTGCCGAATTCGGGCCTGGTCCCGGCCGCCGCGTCGGGGTCCTGGTCGACCACCTGGTCACCGGTTCCAAGGAAACCCAACTGACTCAGGGCCTCGGCCCGGACGTGTTGGTGACCGGGCACCCGTACATCGACGTGTGGGAGGCCGTTCGTCCCAAATCTGTCGGAATCGCCTCCTGGCCGAAGATTCCACGCGGCGAGGATTGGAAGACGGGAATCTGCCGCGAACTGGGCTGGGGGACACCTCAGGAGGGCTGGCGGCGGGTCTACAACTCGGTCGAGAGCTTCCGCGATCTGGAAGCTCCTTTGATCGGTGCAGTCGAACAACTTGTCGATTTCGTTACCGAGCCGAACTGACGTAGCGGCGGCCTGGGTCACACATTCTGGTTAGATGGTGTTGTGGCTGCACTTATTTGGCTGATCGGAGCACTGGTGCTCGCCGGGGCCGAAGCGCTGGTGGGGGATTTCTTCCTGCTGATGCTCGCCGGTGGGGCGCTCGCTACTGCCGGTGTCAGTGCTGTCACCGACTTCCCGGTGTGGGTCGACGCCGTCATGTTCGGAGTGTTCTCCGCCGCCCTCGTCCTGGGCGTGCGACCGATCATGTTGCGTCGCTTCGGTAGTCCGCCGCCGACCCCGACCGGAATACAGGCACTCGAAGGTAAGCACGCTCTGGTTCTGGAAGAAGTGGGCGAGCATTCCGGGCAGGTCAAGTTGGACGGCGAGGTGTGGACTGCCAGGCCGTACGACACCACCGAGGTGTACCCGCCGGGCACCAAGGTGACGGTGATGGAAATCAACGGCGCAACAGCAGTCGTCTGGAGGGGACCTTAATGGCAGCACTCATAGTGCTCGGTGTGTTGGTGCTATTCGTGATCTTGGTGGTCGCGAAGTCGGTAGCACTGGTACCGCAGGCAGAAGCCGCGGTGATCGAGCGGCTCGGTAGGTATTCGAAGACGGTGTCCGGGCAGCTCACGTTCTTGATCCCGTTCGCCGATCGTGTGCGCGCCAAGGTGGATCTTCGTGAGCGGGTGGTCTCCTTCCCACCGCAGCCGGTGATCACCCAGGACAACCTGACACTGTCCATCGACACGGTGGTGTACTTCCAGGTCACCAATCCGCAAGCTGCGGTGTACGAGATCAGCAACTACATCGCTGCCGTCGAGCAGTTGACAACCACGACGCTGCGAAACGTCGTCGGCGGAATGACCCTCGAAGAGACGCTGACCTCGCGTGATTCCATCAATGGTCAGCTTCGTGGTGTCCTCGACGAGGCGACCGGCCGCTGGGGCCTGCGAGTGGCCCGCGTCGAACTCAAGAGCATCGATCCTCCGCCCTCCATCCAGGAGTCGATGGAAAAGCAGATGAAGGCGGACCGCGAGAAGCGCGCGATGATTCTGACGGCTGAAGGCCACCGCGAATCCGCTATCAAGACAGCCGAGGGCGCCAAGCAGAGCCAGATTCTTTCCGCCGAGGGCAACAAGCAGGCCTCGATCCTCAACGCCGAGGGTGAGCGTCAGTCCCAGATCCTTCGTGCTCAAGGTGACCGCGCGGCCAAGTACTTGCAGGCCCAAGGCGAGGCCAAGGCCATCGAGAAGGTTTTTGCTGCCATCAAGTCCGGTAAGCCGACTCCGGAATTGCTTGCATACCAGTATCTTCAGACGTTGCCGCAGATGGCGCAAGGCGATGCGAACAAGGTGTGGCTCGTGCCCAGCGACTTCGGTGACGCACTGAAGGGATTTGCGAAAACGCTTGGCGCGCAGGGGCAGGACGGTGTCTTCCGGTACGAGCCGCCGGCCGCCGAAGAGAATCTTCCCAACCCTGAGGACGATTCAGCCGAGGTGGCGGAGTGGTTCGAGACCAAATCCGATCCGGCTATCGCAGAAGCAGTCCGTGCTGCTGAAGTTGCTGCACGTACTCCCGTCGAAGATCCGGCAGCTGCGGTCAGGCACCTCCGTGAAAGTGCGCCCGAGCAGCCCGGATTCGTAGATCCCGCGCTGCCGCAGCAGAGTGAAAATCCTTGGCCCGGTCAGCTACCGCTGCCGTCCGAACGCGAAGAATTCCAGCAGAAGTACCCCTACCAGGATCAGCCGCCGGAGGGCGGCCAGCGCCGGTAGGCGCCTCTCGTAGCGAACGTTGATCGGGACGGGCACTCATCACCTACGTGATGAGTGCCCGTCCCGTTCCGCATACGGCGATCGCCCAGAGGACACTGACGAAGGTTCCCATGATGAACTGCTCGGACGCGTGCGGTTCACGAAGTTCCGGGTACCGTGCGAGCCCCTTGACTGCCAAGACGATCGCGATCCCCTCCGGCCAGGTTGCGAGAATCGACGCCGCCACCGCGAGCCGTTCGAGGATGCCGATCACACGTCCGCCCCGAAGAGGTCCGGCGTCCGGTGCCGGGCTCCCGTCCGGTTGGCGACGAGCGATCTTGAAGGTGGCAAGTACCAACGGTGCACCGGCCGTGGCGGCGGCAAGTACGCACAGGACAAGCGTCGCCCCGAGAGCGAAACCGGTGACCGGGGTCGTTCGGGTCGATGCCAGTGCGGCAACACCCAGCGCCGGAAGAGCCACCACGGACGACGCCCATTCGGGGACTTCCAGTCGACCACGACTGAGCGGTCCCAGTGCCGCTGCAACTGCTGGTGCCGCGGCGGCGACGGCGAGCGCGATCAACGCCAGAACGACCATGTATTCGAGCCCCCTGCTGTGTCGACGAGTTTGTACCGGTGCGAGCGTGAGCAGTCTAGGGCTGGAGTCTGACCAAAAGTCGTTCTGCGAGTCTGCGCCCGGCGAGTTCTGCGTGCCACCCGGCTGTCAGGAGTCGCTTGGACATGGCCTGTTTGGTGATTCCGAGGTGGGCCGCTGCGCTGACCTGAGTGAGTCCGCTGTCCATCAGGGCGATGGCTTCGCGTCCGTCCTTCGTCTGTCTCGTGACGATCGTTCCGAGCAAGGTGAACGCGGCATCGACATCTGCGGCGAGTTCGTCGCGTGAGCTATCCGCCGGCGCCTGTTCGACGGCAATTCTGGCCGGAGCTCGCTTGGCTCGCTCGACGGCGATCCGAGCAGCTTCGAATGCCGGTCCGCGTCCGGCCCGGGTCTGCCGTGGGAGAGGCTGCTCGACGGGACCGATCCCGATCCCGACACTCCAGTGCTCGCGCCGAATCAGCTCGAGTGCGACGAGGACGAGTAGCGCCGGATCGTCGGTCACCGCTTGAATCTCGTCGCCCGCTGTGCGCTCGAACGGCCGCAGGAGCCTGCAATCGGCCATGTCGTCGATGATGTCCCCGACGCGGTCGACATCCCGTCGGCTACCTCGCTGATCCACCGTCAGTACAAACATTAGTCAATGCTAGATAGTTGACTTTCAATAGTCAATCGTTTTGGGTTGACTCAACCAAATCAACCTCTTGGGGTTGACCGTTGTCAACGATGGTTTCGCCCGGTGAAGGCTGACGGCGAGCGTCGAACACCAGACCGGCGACGCCGATCGCAATGCAGATCCCGGACAGAATCAGGAGACGAGGATCGGCTTCGCCGGAGAGCGCATCGCCCAGAACGACAATCCCAACAGTGCCGGGCAAGATGCCGACGACGGTGGCAAGGATGTAGGGCACGATCCGGATCGACGAAATGCCGCAGCAGTAGTTCACCACCGAGAAGGGGACAAACGCGATCAAGCGCAGAGAGCCGACGGCCAGCCACCCCCGCTTTTCGATCCGCTCGTCCACCCGCCGGATCGTCGGACTCGAAATCCGTTGCCACACGACGTCGCGGCCGATGGCGCGGACCAGGTAGAGGGCCAGAACGGCGCTCACAGTCGTTGCCGCCACGGTAAGAGCGATGCCGGTCACCGAGCCGAAAAGAACCCCCGCGCTGAGCGTGAAGACGGTGCGCGGGAACGGCGCGACGGTGACTATCGAATGAACCAGGAAGAACACGAGGGGAAACGCCGGGCCAACCGAGTCCGCCCACTCTCGCACCTGGGACACCGTGGGATGTGGGGCGAGGAGGGCTGCGAGGAACAAAGCGAGCACTACCAGGACTATTGCGATCAATCTTCGGTCCAGCAGGCGTCCCATCACAGGTCACAAGGCTACCTGCGAACGGTGAACCGGGCCGACTGCCGACCCGCAATCGTGAGTCGAACATCGCCACGGGGGCGGGAAAGCGACGTGCTCCAGGCGACAATGAAACGGCGCTGTGACGAAAACCACTAGGCTTTCGGAGTGGCCTTCACCTGCAGTCCCGGCCAGTGAAACGAACTCGCGGGTAACCCGCAAACATGCTGAACAATCGCTAGGTAAGGGCCGGTTACACGTGCACGAACGACCGAATCCGCACGTCGCCCGGCCGGTCGGAAAGTGGCCACGAACAGCCCTGTGAAGAACATGACGTGATCCTCACGATATCTGGGCTCAACCGCGGGTTAGCATCACAGAACTAACGAACAAATCCGATTATCGGTAAAGCGCTCACGCAAAAAATGAGAGGGAGCGGACACAGTGTCATTAGCTTCAGAAGCCGAGGCTGTCGAGCAGGCGTACGCGGAGTGGCAGCGCTCCGTAGCCGGTGTGCTCGCCAAGTCCCGCAGAGTCGATGCGGCAGAACTGGGCCCCGAGCCACAGAAACTGCTCGAAACCGTCACCTACGACGGTGTCACTGTCGCACCGCTCTACAGCCCACGTGACGAGCGTCCCGAGCAGAGCTTGCCGGGCACGTTTCCGTACGTGCGTGGCGTCGACGCTCACCGTGATGTCAATGCCGGTTGGTTGGTTTCCGCTGCATTCGGAACCGCCTCGGCGGCCGAGACCAATCGCGCCATCCTGGACGCCCTCGAAAACGGAGTCAGCGCACTCTGGTTGAAGGTGGGCGCCGACGGCGTTCCGGTCACCGACCTCGCCGCTGCGCTCGAGGGCGTGCTTCTCGACCTCGCACCGCTCACGCTCGATGCAGGCGCAGCGACAAACGATGCAGCCCGAGCACTCTTCTCACTCCTCGATGCACGCAGCGAAGCCGGCGACGGTGTCAGCGATCGCAGCAGTATCCGAGTTCACCTCGGTGCAGCACCGCTGACCAGTTCGTTCTCCGGCGCAGCCGACGTCGAATTTGCAGGCGCAGTCGAGTTGGCCGCCCTCGCCGCCGCTCGTGCGGAAACCGTGCACGCGATCACCGTGGACGGCACGGCCTTTCACAACGCGGGTGCCGGCGACGCCGAAGAACTCGGAGCCGCAATCGCCGCCGGCCTCGAGTACCTCCGTGCACTCACCGCCCAGAGCGGCCTGACCATCGGTGCTGCGTTGTCGCAGTTGGCTTTCCGCTACGCGGCAACCGACGATCAGTTCCAGACCATCGCGAAGTTCCGCGCCGCACGTCTCGTATGGGCACGCATCGCCCAGGTCTGCGGAGCTTCCGATTTTGGTGGAGCGCCGCAGCACGCAGTCACCTCCGCCGCGATGATGGCTCAGCGTGATCCCTGGGTGAACATGCTGCGCACGACCCTCGCTGCATTCGGCGCCGGCGTCGGCGGAGCAGATGCAGTGACTGTTCTTCCGTTCGACGTCGCCCTGGCCGACGGCACCCTCGGTGTCAGCAAGTCCTTCTCCTCGCGCATCGCGCGCAACACACAGCTGCTCCTGCTCGAGGAGTCGCACCTGGGCCGTGTCCTCGATCCGT
Organism: Rhodococcus sp. MH15; assembly: GCF_019266045.1. Classification (NCBI taxonomy): domain Bacteria; kingdom Bacillati; phylum Actinomycetota; class Actinomycetes; order Mycobacteriales; family Nocardiaceae; genus Rhodococcus; species Rhodococcus sp. MH15. The sequence goes on along the minus strand of NZ_LPNP01000061.1, from coordinate 221,158 downwards.
CGGCCGGGTCTTGGTACGTCGAGGACCTGACACAGCAGATCGCCGCCACCGCGTGGGAGTTCTTCCAGGAAATCGAAGCACCCGGCGGATATCTGGCGGCACTCGAAGCGGGAATCGTCTCCGGTCGCATCGCCGCTACCAAGGCCAAGCGCGACTCCGACATCGCACACCGCAAGACCACGGTCACCGGTGTCAACGAGTTCCCGAACCTCGGCGAAACGCCGCTGTCCGCCGAAGCCGTCGAGCCCGGCCAGTCCGTCGCCCGCTACGCAGCTGCATTCGAAGCGCTTCGTGACCGTTCGGACGCGTTCCTCGCCGCCGGCGGCGCCCGTCCCACTGCGCTTCTCGCGCCGCTGGGCTCGGTTGCAGAACACAACGTGCGCACCACGTTTGCGTCCAACCTGCTCGCTTCGGGTGGTATCGACGCAGTCAACCCCGGCCCGCTCGAGGTGGGCGCCGAAGCCATCTCCGCTGCAGTCAAGGCTTCCGGTGCCACCGTCGCCGTGCTGTGCGGCACGGACAAGCGCTACGGCGAGAGCGCCGCAGCGGCCGTCGCCGAACTTCGCGCCGCCGGCATCACCAAGGTGCTGCTCGCAGGACCGGAAAAGGCAGTCGCCGACGCGACCGGCGATTCTCGCCCGGACGGATTCCTCACCGCCCGCATCGACGCAGTGTCGGCTCTGACCGAACTGCTCGACTTCATCGAGACGGGAAGCTCCAAGTGACGACACGAGAGGTCAAGCACGTGATCGGCAGTTTCGCCGAGGTCCCACTCGAGGACCCGCAGTCTCCGGCACCCACACCGCCGTCGGTCGAGCAGGCCCAGGCGCTCATCGAAGAGGGCGCCAACGCCAACAACTACGCCGCCGAGCAGGTTGTCTGGTCCACCCCCGAAGGCATCGACGTCAAGCCGGTGTACACCGGTGCGGACCGCACGGCCGCCGCCGAGTCGGGTTACCCGCTCGACAGCTTCCCGGGCGCAGCGCCGTTCCTGCGTGGTCCGTACCCGACCATGTACGTGAACCAGCCGTGGACCATTCGCCAGTACGCCGGATTCTCCACTGCCGCGGAGTCGAATGCGTTCTACCGTCGTAACCTGGCGGCCGGTCAGAAGGGCCTCTCGGTCGCCTTCGACCTCGCCACACACCGCGGCTACGACTCCGATCATCCTCGCGTTGCCGGTGACGTCGGAATGGCCGGTGTCGCAATCGATTCCATCCTCGACATGCGTCAGCTCTTCGACGGAATCGACCTCTCGCAGGTGTCGGTCTCGATGACGATGAACGGCGCCGTGCTGCCGATTCTCGCGCTGTACGTCGCTGCGGCAGGCGAGCAAGGTGTCACTCCGGACAAGCTGGCCGGAACGATCCAGAACGACATCCTCAAAGAGTTCATGGTTCGTAACACCTACATCTATCCGCCGAAGCCCTCGATGCGGATCATCTCGGACATCTTCGCGTACTCCAGCGCGGAAATGCCGAAGTACAACTCCATCTCGATCTCGGGCTACCACATCCAGGAAGCCGGAGCGACGGCCGATCTGGAACTGGCGTACACCCTCGCCGACGGCGTCGAGTACATCCGCGCCGGCCTCGATGCCGGTATGGACATCGACAAGTTCGCACCTCGCCTGTCCTTCTTCTGGGCCATCGGCATGAACTTCTTCATGGAGGTCGCCAAGCTCCGCGCCGGACGCCTCCTGTGGGCCGAGCTTGTCGCCAAGTTCGATCCCAAGAGCGCGAAGTCTCTCTCGCTGCGTACCCACTCGCAGACCTCCGGCTGGTCCCTGACCGCGCAGGACGTCTTCAACAACGTTCCGCGTACCTGCGTCGAAGCCATGGCTGCCACCCAGGGCCACACTCAGTCCTTGCACACCAACGCACTCGACGAAGCGATCGCATTGCCGACGGACTTCTCCGCCCGCATCGCCCGTAACACCCAGTTGCTGCTGCAGCAGGAATCCGGCACCGTGCGTCCCATCGACCCGTGGGGTGGCTCGTACTACGTCGAGTGGCTCACCAACGAACTCGCCAACCGGGCTCGTAAGCACATCGAAGAGGTCGAGGAAGCCGGCGGAATGGCTCAGGCCATCAACGAAGGCATCCCGAAGCTGCGCATCGAGGAAGCTGCCGCCCGCACCCAGGCACGCATCGACTCCGGTCGGCAGCCGCTCGTCGGCGTCAACAAGTACGTTCCCGACGAGGTCGACACCATCGAAGTTCTCAAGGTCGAGAACTCCAAGGTCCGCAAGGAACAGCTCGAGAAGTTGGTTCGCCTTCGCGCGGAACGTGATCCGGAAGCCGTCGAGGCCGCACTGGCGAACCTCACTCGCGCTGCCGCATCCACCGAAGGCGGCATGGAGAACAACCTCCTCGCCCTCGCTGTCGTCGCCGCCCGCGCGATGGCTACCGTCGGCGAAATTTCCGACGCCCTCGAAAAGGTGTACGGACGCCACCAGGCCGAGATCCGCACCATCAGTGGTGTGTACCGCGACGAGGCAGGAACGGTGAGCAACATCAGCAAGGCGATGGAACTGGTCGAGAAGTTCGCCGAGGACGAGGGACGTCGTCCCCGCATCCTCGTCGCGAAGATGGGCCAGGACGGTCACGACCGTGGCCAGAAGGTCATCTCCACCGCCTTCGCGGACATCGGATTCGACGTCGACGTCGGACCGCTGTTCCAGACCCCCGAAGAGGTCGCCAATCAGGCGGCCGACAACGACGTCCACGTAGTCGGTGTGTCGTCGTTGGCCGCCGGTCACCTGACCTTGGTGCCGGCGCTGCGGGAGGCTCTGGCTGCGGCCGGTCGTCCCGACATCATGATCGTCGTCGGCGGCGTCATTCCGCCCGGTGACTTCGACGAACTCTACGAGGCCGGCGCTGCTGCCATCTTCCCGCCCGGCACCGTCATCGCCGACGCTGCCAGCGGATTGTTGGAGAAGCTCTCCGCCCAACTGGGTCACGACAACAGCTGAGAAGGGGGTCACTGAAGATGGCACGTCAGCCCATCGACATTGATTCCCTCGCCGAGGCGGTGCGCGGAAATCAGCGTGCCGGCCTCGCTCGGGCGATCACCCTCGTCGAGTCCACTCGCGACGACCACCGGGCCCTCGCGCAGCAACTTCTACTGAAGTTGCTGCCGGAGGCCGGGGGAGCGCACCGGATCGGCATCACCGGCGTTCCCGGCGTCGGCAAGTCGACCTTCATCGACGCGCTCGGAATGTACTTGCTGGGCAAGGGACATCGGGTTGCGGTGTTGGCGGTCGATCCGTCGTCCACCCGCACCGGCGGCTCGATTCTCGGCGACAAGACACGCATGGCTCGGCTCACCGTCGAACCGAATGCGTACATCCGGCCGTCACCGACGTCCGGCACGCTCGGTGGTGTAGCCAAGGCAACCCGCGAGACCATCGTGCTTCTCGAAGCTGCCGGTTTCGACGTCATCCTGGTGGAGACGGTGGGTGTCGGCCAGTCCGAAGTCACTGTTGCCAACATGGTGGACTGCTTCACGTTCCTGACCCTCGCTCGTACCGGTGATCAGCTCCAGGGCATCAAGAAGGGTGTCCTCGAGCTCGCAGATCTGGTGGCGGTCAACAAGGCCGATGGCAAGCATGAGCGCGAGGCAAAGGGCGCTGCCCGCGAATTGGCGGGTGCGCTTCGCCTGATCTACCCGCACGACGCCATCTGGAAGCCGCCCGTCATCACGATGAGCGGTCTCGAAGGTGTCGGGCTGGACGAGTTCTGGGGAACTGTCACCAAACACCGTGAGGTGCTCACCGAAGCAGGACAGTTCGAGGAGAAGCGTCGCAAGCAACAGGTCGATTGGACCTGGACGATGGTCAACGATCAGCTGCTACGCAGGCTCTCGAGCAACGATCGGGTGCGTGCGATCCGGGCCGACGTCGAGCAGAGCGTGCGTGACGGTTCGCTGACGGCAGCGTTGGCGGCGGGGCGAATTCTCGACGCGTTCGACGGAAGCAACTAGCGCGGAAAGAACGAAATCCCGGGTATCCGAGCGCGGATACCCGGGATTTCTTCTGTGACGAGCTATCGTTCGCGTTTGACTGCAGGCTCGGTGAGTTCGGTCTCGACAGCGAGTTCGACTCCCGTGAAATCGCCTTCTGCCTCGGCCGGGGTGAGCGTGGACCGCTTCCACGCGTAGAACAGCAGCGCTGCCCACGCGCCGAGAATGGTCAGGTAACCGGCCACTGTGACCGCCCCGGTGATGTCGAAAGATTTGAACAGCTTCTGTGCGTTGGTCAACACGATGACGCCGCCCACCGCCGTTCCGAGCAAGGTTGCAGGTACGCGGCTGACCAGCCACGCCGCGAACGGAGCTGCGATGACACCGCCGAGCGCGAGACCGGCGACAACGAGGAGGTTTCCCGCCGACTCACGTCCCAATCCGACAAGGAATCCCAGCGACGCGGCTGACGCGACCAGAAACTCCGAGGCGCTGACCGAGCCGATCACGGTGCGCGGCGCGGTCTTTCCTCGTGAGAGCAGCGTGCTGGTGGTGATCGGACCCCAACCACCACCGCCGGATGCATCGATGAAACCACCGAACAGGCCGAGTGGGGACAGGAAACGTGCAGTGTGCGGGGTGGTACGAGCGTCCGCGACGGCCGGTGGGCGGACCGAAAAGCGTAGTGCCACATAGATACCGATGGCCAGCAGGATCGTCGCCGTGATGGGGACTGCCGCTTCGGTGGACAGACCCGAGAGCACAGTTGCGCCGATGAATGCACCGACTGCGCCGGGCACACCGAGCTTGGCGACGAGCTTCCAGTCGATGTTCTTGAACTTCCAATGCGACACACCCGAAGCGAGGGTGGTGCCGACCTCGGCCAGGTGAACAGCGGCGCTGGCCTGAGCCGGACCGAGGCCACCGATCATCAACAGAGTGGTTGCGGTGACACCGAAGGCCATACCGAGGGCGCCGTCGACGAGCTGGGCGCCGACGCCGACAAGGGTGAACAAAAGAAGGTTGAACATGAGAAGACAGACTCCGAGCGAAGAAGCGACAAAGTCAGGGGTGCAGGCAGCGAGAAATCGCCGCTCAGCAACACGCCTGATCGAAGCATGCGCTACGACGAGTGGGCCAGAACGCCATCAATCCGAGCGCAAATGCCGGGGAGGCATCGTGGCTGGAAATCTGCACGTCAGGTCCTTTGTTCTCGTTCGTTGGTGTTCTGTCCATGCGAGCATAGCCGGTGACCGGCTCGGTCAACCCACGACGCGGGCGTAATTTCCCACTCGGTGGACAAGTCGATCGAAGAATTCCGCCGGATCGGTTCTGACCGCGATATCCGCGTTGGGCTCACGCTGCCAGTGCCCGACCCAGTCCGCGACCGTCGTTCCGATCAGCAGTGGACTCTCGGTTTCGACATCTACCGTTGCCGGTTTCAGCGTCGCCAGGCTCGGATCGAGCGCGACGGCAGCAGCGAAGGGATCATGCATGTGAGCAAGAAATCCCTGGTCGTATTCACGGTGGAATTCCATGTAGAACCGGATTGCGTCGGACATATGCCTGATCACGCTGTTGGACGCGGAACTGCGGACGTCGGGACCGTCGTCAGGCGAGATGATCTCTTCCGGGGTGCTCCCGGCAGCTTCGGCGAGCCGACGCACATGTTCGGGGAACATCTCGATGGATTCGGTGACGTTGAGGCCGCAGATGATCGGGCGCCGGTGCGCGGGTACGACGGAGAACGCGTCGAACACCTCCTTGGCGGCGTGCGGATCCACCGAGACGTTCCACTCCGCGGTCGGCGTCGTGTTGCCCGGATAGTTGAACGACCCACCCATCACTACCAGTCGCTTCAGCAGAGACGGCAGATCGGGTTCACGTCTGATCGCCAAGGCCAGGTTGGTGAGCGGCCCCGTCACCAGCCCGGTGAGTTGTCCGGGGTACTCCCGGACGAGATCCACCCAGAGGTCGGTGGCGGTTCGGACCGAGCGCTTGCGACCCGAATCGGGGAGGACCGCATGGCCGATTCCTTGCGGACCGTGAGTCTCCTCGGTGGTGCGCAACGGTATGACCAATGGCTCGCGGGCGCCGAGTGCAACCTCGATGTCCGGGGCGCCGCAGAGCGCAAGCCAGTTCAAGTTGTTGGCCGCGACCTGTTCCACCGGAACGTTGCCGGCGGTGCTCGCAATCCCCAGTATCTCGGCTTCGGGGCTGGCAAGGAGATAGAGAAGCGCCAACGAGTCGTCGATACCGGTGTCGACGTCGACGATGAGCTTGTTGATGTCACTCATCGGTGGCCACCAGGATCGTCGGGGAATGCAGGACGGGGAAGTTCACCGACCGAGCGATGAAGCACTTCGTGTGTGCGGGGCCGTGAAGCTCCTGGGCCTTCTCGACCATCGACGCCTCCGCGACCAACACCGTCGGATTCAACGTCACTTCGATGAACTGGCCGCCGCCATCGGATTCCTCGATCATGCTGCCGACCGGCTGATCGCTGTAGTCGAGAACGACGACCCCAGCGGCAGCTGCCAGCCCGAGGTACCAGAGCATGTGGCACTGGGCGAGGGAGGCAACGAGCAGTTCCTCGGGGTTCCATCGCTGCGCGTCGCCGCGGAACGAGGGATCGGAGCTGCCGAGAAGTTCCGGCTTTCCGACCGCGGATATTGCATGATTGCGCGAATATCCCTGCGTGCTGGACGTTCCGGTTCCCAGATCGCCCGTCCACTGAAGGTCGAGTGTGTAGGTATGTGACTTCACAGGTCCATCTTGCCCTGAATGTGCCGGTCCCTCAGTGTGCCCACTCCGCGCGATCCGATCCCCACGGATGCGCCGGTTCGGGGTAGTCCTCGAACTCTGCCAGCGCGGGTCGTGCGGTGGTCACGTCGGCATGGTTGACAACAACATTCAGGCCGGGAGCGGTCGGTAGACCGGGATGGGCGGTTCGGCCGGGTGCGTCGAGAAGACGAGCGCCTGTGCTTGCCAGCGACACGTCGACGTCGCGGCCACGGCCGTCGTGCGAGCGCAGTGTCAACGCGTCGAGGATCCCCGCTGCCAGGAAGTATCCGGTCGAGTGGTCGAGTGCCTGCGCCGGAAGTGCACCAGGGTTCTCACCGCCCTCGAGAAACGAAATGCCGGACGCGGCCTGCACGATGCTGTCGAAGCCACGGCGATTCGCCCACGGACCTTCCCATCCCCATGCGCTGACGCGCCCGTGAATCAGGTGGGCGGGAAGATCCTGCCCGATGAGCGCTTCGAGTGCACCCGGCCGGTAGCCGGTGACCAGTACGTCTGCGGTTTCGAGGAGTTCTCGGAACGCTGTCGCTCCCGCCGAGGACTTCAGGTCGAGAAGCGCCGACCGCTTGCCCTGTCCACTGTCGAGGTGCTGCCATCCGATCTCAGGGATCGCCGGGGGATCGATCCGCAGAACGTCAGCGCCGACCAACGCCAGGGCGCGCGTCGCGACCGGACCGGCGATGACGCGGGTCAGGTCGAGAACGCGTGGGCGCGTCGGATGCGTGCGGGGTTTTCCCTCGTCGCGTGCTCGGATGGATACCAGAGGCGCAGACCTCGCAGCTGCGCACTGCTCACTCAGGCGCCACTCGGTCTCGGTACGAACACGGACCGCGATGGCTCCGATCTCGGCGGCCTGCTGCTCGATCTCGATGGCGCTGAGTTCGGATATCCGTTGCGCCACTGCATCTTTGGGTGATCCGTGATCGAGCTCGAGGACGGCGAGCAGGCGGTCGCGATGGTGCGGATAGTTGCCGTGCGTGCGGACCCAACCGTCGCGGGCGGCAAAGAACCCCGAGTGCTCGGAGAACCCGTTGATCGGCTCGCCGCCGATCCGGAACAGTCGATCGCTCGAGAAGGACGCGGCGATGCGCTCGGGATCGAGGGTCCAGTGTCCGTCGCCCGGGCCGGTTGACCGATGAATCGCCGAGGCGAACGCCGCTACCGAGCCCGCAGCGAGGTCGAACACCGGCAAGTGCGCCGCAAGGAAACCCGCCGAGTCCGGGCATTCGATGTGCCCGCGTCGGTCGTCGGTGTGCACCCCGACGCCACGCTGGTATTCGTCGAGATAGAACCCGTACCCGTGATCCATGCGACGCCTTTCGGCAGTTCAGTGGCCGAGAAGCTCCCGGCACTTCTCTGCCAGCGTATCGCGGAGCGGCGCAGCACGATCCGCCAACTGTTGTTGCTGACGCACGTATTCGGCGCGGCCCGCGGGAGTTTCGATACGAATGGGGGAGTACCCGTACTCGGCAAGGTCGTATGGGCTCGCGCGCATGTCGAGTTCACGGGCCAGGAGCGCGTGTTCGAAGCACCGCATCACCAGGTCGGAATCGACGAGTGGCAACAACTTGAAGCTCCACTTGTACAGATCCATACCGGCGTGCAGGCAGCCCGGCTGTTCGTGATCGATCTGAGTTTCGCGTGCAAGCGGGAGCGAGTTCTTGGGGGCCGCGTCCGGTGTGAAGAACCGGAACGCGTCGTAGTGCGTGCATTTGAGTGGCAGGGATTCGACGACCGCGTCGGTACCGGCGAACCCGAGTCGCAGCGGCACCGACTGGTGACGGATTGCGTCCTCGCCGCCGCGATAGACCATCGCCCATTCGTGGAGGCCGAAGCAACCCAGCACAGCGGGCCGCGCAGACGTCTGATTCAACAGATTCCACACGAATTCGACTGTGTGACGCCGACGCTCCAGCACTGAGGCCTCGACCGTCGCGGTACCCGAATCGTCGACGCGGTAGCCGGAGAAGGCTGCGTATTCGGCGGCGTTCTCGAGCGCGACTCCGTACCCGGGGTGCCAGCGGCGCAGTTGAGCGGGTTTGAAGTTGTAGTACGTGAAGAGGAAGTCGTGCACCGGGTGAGAGATACCGGCGCTACGACGCGCTCGGTGCGGCTCGACGAGCTTCTCCACCTCCTCGAGGTGAAGCGCCCGCCGAGCCGTCCACTCGCTCTGCGCGAGTGCGAGTGAATGCACCGAACGTGTCATCGATCAGCTGTTTCTTTGTCCGGGAACAGCATCCGTGCCGCGGTGCGTGCCGTCGCGGACCGTTCCGACGTACTCCTCGAGGAGATCCTCGAGCGCGACGATACCGATCACCACTCCGTCAGCGTCCGTGACAGCGCCGAGGTGCGAGCTGGCCCGACGAAGGCCGGCCAACGCTTCGGCCAGCGGTGTGCTGAGCGGAACGATGGGCAGCGGCCGGATATCCGACGTCGGAACGACGGTGTCCGGTCCAGCGGCCTCGTCGAGCACCTCGTCGAGCACGTCCTTGAGGTGCACGTACCCAGCCAGCGATCCGTCGCTCGCTCGCACCGGGTAACGCGAGTATCCGGTCTCGATGACCGCACGCTCGATCTCACCCAGTGTTGTTCCCGACGGTGTGAGGGGAATGGTCCGCACCTTGTCGAGAGTGATCAGGACCTCGGAGACGGTCCGATCGGTCGATTCGAGTGCCTGCTTCAACCGCCGGTGTTCTTCGGCGTCGATCAGACCTTCGGATCGCGATTCACCGATCATCGCGGACAACTCCACCGCCGAGACCGTGACGTCGAGTTCGTCCTTGGGTTCGACGCGCAGGAGCTTGAGCACTCCGTTCGCGCACAGGTTGTAGAACGCGATGATCGGGCGAGCGATCTTGATGAACGCCAGATGCACGGGAACGAGCAGCATGGCCGTCTTCTCGGGGCCGGCCAACGCGATGTTCTTGGGCACCATCTCGCCGAGCAGGATGTGCAGCACGACGACGAGCGACAGCGCGATGGCAAACGAGATCGGGTGCAGCAATCCGTCGGGCAGACCGACGGCTTCCATCGGCACCTCGAGGAGGTGCGCAATGGCGGGCTCGGCGACCTTACCGAGGAGGATCGAGCAGATCGTGATGCCCAGCTGAGCCGCCGCAAGCATGAGCGAGAGGTTCTCACCGGCCTTGATGACTGTGAGCGCCCGCTTCTTGCCTTGCGCGACCAGTGCTTCGAGGCGGTCACGTCGTGCGGAGATCAGTGCGAACTCCGCACCGACGAAGAATGCATTGCCGGCGAGCAGCACGACGGTGAGGAGTACACCGAAGAGGTTATTCATCGTCGGACTCCTTCTTGCTGTCGTCTGCGGATTCGGGTTCGACGTAAGCGGGGACCGGCGTGATGGTCACCCGGTCGATACGGCGGCCGTCCATGCCGGTCACTCGTGCAATCCACTTTCCGCGCGAATCACCGGACGAGTCGACGTCGGGCAATTCCACCTCGTCACCCTCGTCGGGGATGCGGCCCAGTTCGGTGAGCACCAACCCACCGAGCGTGTCGTAGTCGCCTTCGGGAGCGGTGTACCCGGTAGCCGAAGTGACCTCGTCGATGCGCAGGAGACCGGAGCACGACCATCCGTCGCCGACGCGCTGCACGTCGAGTTCGGGTTCGTCGTGTTCGTCGCGCACATCGCCGACGATTTCCTCGATGAGGTCTTCCATCGTGACGATGCCGGCAGTTCCGCCGTACTCGTCGACGACGAGCGCAACCTGCATACCGTCCGAGCGGATTCGCTCCATGACGGTGTCTCCGTCCAGGCTCGACGGCACGACGGGAACACGTTGAGCCAGACTGTCGACGCGCGTCGTGCGCCGACGTTCGGCCGGAACGGTGAACGCGTGCTTGATGTGTACGACGCCGACCGTGTCGTCGAGATCGCCGCGAACGACCGGGAAGCGCGAATAGCCGGTCCGCGACGCCGTCACGATCAGGTCTGCGACGGTGTCCGAGAGTTCCAGCGATTCGATCTTCACTCGCGGAGTCATCAGCTCTTCTGCCGTGCGGTCACCGAACTGCAGTGAACGGTCGACGAGCATCGCCGTGCCCTTGTCGATGGACCCGCGCTGCGCGGACGTCCGCACGAGGGACCCGAGTTCCTGCGGTGATCGCGCGGAGCGCAATTCCTCCGCGGGTTCGATGCCCAGGCGTCGCACGATCCAGTTGGCGGTTCCGTTGAGGCCGTTGATGGCCCACCGGAAGATCAGCGAGAACCCTGCTTGCAGGCCCGCAGTCGCGCGGGCGGTGGGCATCGGCTTGGAGATTGCGAGGTTCTTCGGTACGAGCTCACCGAAGATCATGGAGAACGAGGTCGCGATCACGAGCGCCAGGATCAAAGACGTTGTCGAGGCAGCGGATTCACTGAGCCCGACGGCCTTCGTGACCGGTGTGATGAACCGTGCCAGGACCGGCTCGGCCAGGTAACCGGTGATCAGGGTTGTGATCGTGATGCCCAGCTGAGCGCCGGAGAGCTGGAACGAAAGAGTCTTGTGCGCGTGTTGAACCTGCCGCGAGCGTCGGTCGCCGCCACGAGCAGCTTCGTCGACGGTGCTGCGTTCGAGCGCGGTCAGTGAGAATTCGGCCGCCACGAAGAGGGCGGTGCCTGCAGTCAGCGCGATGAAGCCGACCAGGCTGAGAATGGTGAAAACGATGTCCATGTGTCATCGCCACCTGAGATGTGCACGGGGGCCGCCGGGTTTGTCTCCCGGCTCGCTAGAGGAGCCCTCCGAACCGGCGGAATCAGAAGATTCCTCGGATAAAACGACGGGTGTAGCGCCGGGTAAGTGTGTGGGTGCCTCGGGCACCGGGTTCCTTTCGTCAGAGCCGAGTAGTTCTCGGCTGTAGCGGGCTCGGTCGGGTCGCCGAAGGGCACCCGACCGAGTTTTGTTTTCTGTTTACGGATCCAATGATACCGGCGGGTGCCCGGGAGTAGGGACCCGAGCACCCGCCGACAGTCACAGAACGTGGTTCACCAACCAGACGGAAGCGGCCGTCCTTCGGCAAATCCGGCGGCGGACTGCACGCCCAGAACGGCCTTCTCGTGCAGCTCCTCGAGAGAGCGCGCACCAGCGTACGTGCAGGTACTGCGCACGCCGGAACAGATCTGATCGATCAGGTCCTCGACTCCAGGGCGCTCGGGATCGAGACGCATCCGCGAACTGGAGATGCCTTCCTCGAACAATCCCTTACGGGCGCGATCGAAAGCCGTTTCGGTGGCTGTGCGAGCGGCAACAGCGCGCTTGGAGGCCATACCGAAGCTCTCCTTGTACGCGTTGCCCGCCTGATCGACTTTGAGATCGCCGGGGGACTCGTATGTGCCGGCGAACCACGAGCCGATCATGACGTTCGACGCGCCCGCCGCGAGGGCGAGTGCAACGTCGCGGGGGTGTCGAACGCCGCCGTCGGCCCAGACGTGCTTGCCGAGCTCACGTGCCGCTGCAGCACATTCCGCGACGGCCGAGAACTGCGGGCGTCCGACGCCGGTCATCATGCGAGTCGTGCACATGGCTCCGGGTCCGACGCCGACCTTGACGATGTCCGCGCCTGCGGCGATCAGATCACGGGTTCCCTGTGCGGAGACCACGTTGCCTGCGACCAACGGGACGCCGAGATCGAGCGCCTTGAGGGTGGTGAGCGCATCGATCATTCTCTGCTGGTGACCGTGAGCCGTGTCCACGACGATTACGTCGGCACCGGCGTCGACGAGTGCCTTGGCCTTGGCGCCCACGTCACCGTTCACACCGACCGCCGCAGCGACCCGGAGTGCGCCGCGCTCGTCGACTGCGGGGTCGTAGATGCCGGCACGAATCGCGCCGGTGCGGGTGAGGACGCCGGCAAGAGTCCCGTCTTCGTTGACGATGACCGCCAGCGGATCGTGCTTGGTTTCGAGCAGTTCGAAGACCTCACGCGGTGTGGCGGTGACCGGGGCCGTGACGAAGTCGGTGATCGCGACGGTACGGAGGCGAGTGAACCGATCGACATCCGCGCAGGCAGCCTCGGTGACGACACCGAGAGGCTTACCGTCCTCGACCACCACGACCGCGCCGTGAGCGCGCTTGGGAAGCAGCGCCAGCGCATCGGAGACGGCGTCGTCCGGACTCAGCGTGACCGGCGTATCGGCGACGAGGTGGCGGCTCTTGACGAACGCCACGGTCTCGGCGACAGCTTCGGTGGGGACGTCCTGCGGAATGATGACCAGTCCGCCGCGGCGGGCGACAGTCTCCGCCATGCGGCGGCCGGCGACTGCGGTCATATTGGCGACCACGACGGGAATGGTCGTTCCGGATCCGTCGGAAGAATTGAGATCGACGTCGAACCGAGAGGTGACCTCGGTCCGGTTAGGGACAAGGAAGACGTCGTCGTAGGTCAGGTCGTATGGGGGGCGTTGCCCTTCGAGGAACTGCACGTTTCACGAGCCTACCGTCGATTCCGCCGTAGCGCCCTCGGTATCGCGCGCTTGTGAGCGGGAGAGGGCGATCGTGGTCATGATCATGACGGCGACGGCGCACCCGATGAGAGCAATTCCGGGACCGTCGACGCGGAGGCGTTCGTCGAGCACTGTCATCCCCAGGAAGATGGCCGCGATCGGCTCGCCGATCGTCAGGGCGGGTAGCGACGCCGACAGCGGCCCGACCTGGAACGCGCGCTGTTGCAGGTAGACCCCGATTGCGCCCGAGGCGATCAGCGCCCACGTCTGCCATGCCGAAATCACCCCGATGACGCCGTGGCCGAGTAGGTCGGTGACGTACTTGGTGAATGCGACGGCGACGCCGTAGAAGATGCCTGCCGCAGAGCCGAGAAGCAGTGCGCGCCAGCCGCCGTCGAGTTTGGACAAGCCGCCGACAGTTGCGGCCACGGCCACTGCGACCGTAATCGTCAGGGGCACAGCCCAATCCGACCATGGAGCATTGCTGTCTCCCTCGGTGGGATCGCCGACGACGAGGAAGATCGCCAAGGAAATCGCGAGCATGATCGCCAGTGACCACGCGGAACGGGTGATGCGGATTCCCGAGAATTTGGCCGAGAGAGGCAGCGCGAACAGCAACGAGGTCACGATCAGCGGCTGCACCACCAACACCGAACCCAACGACAGTGCAACGGCCTGCATGACGTACCCGCCGCCGTCACCGATCAGCCCGGCCCACCACCGAGGACTGCGAATCAACGACGCCACCAACGCCTCGCCCTCAGGAACCGCGGACGCCGCCCGTTGCTGAGCGACCGAAGCGCACGCGAAGAGCAGTGCAGCGAGAAGTGCGCAGAGAACCGAGATCAGTGGAAGATCACCCATTCCCTCAGTGTGCGCGCTTGCCCGCCCGATTTCCGGCAGACGGCTTTCCTGCGCCGGGTGCGCCGTGACGCGGGGTCAAGCCCTTGGACGCCAGACGCTCCGAACGGGTCGGGACCGGAGTGCCGTCCGCACGGATCTTCTTCACACTCTTCGGATCGGTGACGCGCCGCGAGGAGGCGGCGCGCTTGTCGCCGTCCTTCTTCATCCGGCCTCCGGCAGCGGTCCGGCCTGCAGTGTCGTGTTCCTGACGGCCACGCTTGGCGGTGTGCTTGACGGCAACCGTCGTATCGGGAGCCTCGACCGGAATTCCCGTCGGCTCCATCGCACCGGTGATGCGCGTGAGTTCAAGATCGTCAGGACGAACCCGCACACCGTGAACCTTGATGCCTGCCTGCTTGGTCAACTTCTCGACCGAATCACGTTCTTCGTCGGTGACGATGGTGACGACGACGCCTGATTCCCCGGCGCGTGCCGTCCGGCCGGCCCGGTGCAGGTAGTCCTTCGCCTCGGCCGGGGGATCGACGTGAACGACGAGCGTCACGTCGTCGACATGGATTCCGCGCGCGGCGACATCGGTGGCGACCAGGACCGGTGTTGTCCCGTCGGAGAACGACGCGAGGGTCTTGGTCCGATTGTTCTGCGTCTTGCCGCCGTGCAGAGCCCCGGCCGAGACGCCGATCAAATGCAGTTGCTGCGCAAGACGATCCACACCGTGCTTGGTCTTGACGAACATGATGGTCCGCCCCGCGCGCGAAGCGATATGTGCGACAACGGATCTCTTGTCGTCGTGGTCGACGAAAAGCAGGTGATGCTCCATGGTCGAGACGGTCGCAACCGGGGGAGCAGTCGAGTGCGACGCCGGATTGCGCAGGTAACCCGCGACCAGATCGTCGACCTTGCCGTCGAGTGTCGCCGAAAAGAGAAGACGCTGACCGTCTTTCGGAGTCGTGTCGAGAATCTTCGCAACCTCGTCGATGAAACCCATGTCTGCCATGTGGTCGGCTTCGTCGATGGTCGTGATCACGACGTCGTCGAGAATCACCGACTTCTGGTCGAGTAGGTCGAGTAGGCGCCCGGGGGTCGCGATCAGCAGATCGACGCCGCGGGCAAGGATGTCGGCCTGACGCTTGATCGGAACGCCCCCGACCGCATTTGCCACACGCAAACCGATCTCGGTAGCGGCGTCGTCGAGTGCCTTGTGGATCTGGATCGCCAGCTCACGGGTGGGAGCGAGCACCAAACCGCGCGGACGATTCCGCTTGCTCGCCCCACCCTTGAGGCGCACCAGCATCGGAAGCCCGAAGGCCAGAGTCTTTCCGGAACCCGTCGCACCGCGCCCGAGTACATCCCGACCGGCAAGAACATCGGGGATGGTTGCCGACTGAATGGGGAAGGGGGCATCGATGCCGCTTCGGCGCAACGCGTGCACCATCACGGCGGGGATTCCGAGGTCGACGAACGAACGCCCTTCGGTCGAGGTGGGCGAGTCGATCGTCGATTCCTGCATTTGTCCAGGCTACCGGGTATCGGTAGACGCAGATGACCGCATCTACCGATACCCGCTGTGAATCAGGCCTCGATTTCGCTGCGGTCACCGCTCCACAGTGTGTGGAACTTGCCCGGCTTGTCGATGCGCTCGTAGGTGTGCGCGCCGAAGAAGTCGCGCTGACCCTGAGTCAGGGCGGCCGGCAGACGCTCCGCGCGGAGACCGTCGTAGTACGACAGCGAGGACGCGAACGCAGGTACCGGAATGCCGAGCATCGTCGCGGTGGCGACCACGCGGCGCCAGCTGTCGATGCCTGCCTCGATGGCCTCGCGGAAGTACGGCGCCAGAATCAAACTCGGCAGGCTCGGATCGGCGTCGAACGCGTCCTTGATGCGGTTGAGGAACTGCGCACGGATGATGCAGCCACCGCGCCAGATCGTCGCCAGGTCGGCAGGCTTGAGGTTCCAGTCGTACTCGGCGCTGCCGGCAGCGATCTGATCGAAGCCCTGCGCGTACGCCACGATCTTCGACGCGTACAGCGCGGCCTGGATGTCGGCGGCAAACTGCTCGGCGTCAGCAGGCTTGTCGCCGAGAGAGCCGGCAGCCAGACCCTGCGCCTGAGCTGCGGCGCGCTGATTGCGGCTACCGGACAGTGCGCGAGCAAACACGGCCTCGGCGATGCCGGTGACCGGCACGCCCAGATCCAGAGCGGACTTGACCGTCCAGCGGCCCGTGCCCTTCTGCTCGGCAGCGTCGACGATGACGTCGACCAAAGGCTTGCCGGTCTCGGCGTCGACCTGGCGGAGCACCTCGGCGGTGATCTCGATCAGGTAGGACTCGAGGGTGCCCTTGTTCCACTCGGTGAAGACGTCGGCAACCTGACCGGCGTCGTAGCCCAGAGCGTCGCGGAAGAGGTTGTACGCCTCGCCGATGAGCTGCATGTCGGCGTACTCGATGCCGTTGTGCACCATCTTGACGAAGTGACCGCTGCCGTCGGGGCCGATGTGCGTGCAGCACGGGGTGCCGTCGACGTGAGCGGAGATGGACTCGAGAAGCGGGCCGAGAGCCTCGTAGGACTCCTTCGGGCCGCCCGGCATGATCGACGGACCGTTGAGTGCGCCTTCTTCGCCACCGGAGATACCGGCGCCGACGAAGTGCAGTCCGCGGGCGCGGATCGCCGCTTCACGACGGATCGTGTCGGTGTAGAGCGAGTTGCCACCGTCGATGATGATGTCGCCGGGCTCCATGGCGTTTGCGAGCTCTTCGATGACAGCATCGGTCGGGGCGCCGGCCTTGACCATGATCAGGACGCGTCGCGGCTTCTGAAGTGCGGCAACAAACTCCTCGACGGTCTCGGTGCGCACGAAATCGCCCTCGGAACCATGCTCGGCGATCAGGGCATCGGTCTTCGCGATGCTGCGGTTGTGCAGGGCAACGGTGTGACCGTGGCGGGCGAAATTGCGGGCAATATTCGAACCCATGACGGCCAGGCCGGTGACGCCGATCTGAGCTCGGGGTGATTCGGTGCTAGTGGTTGACATGCTTACAGCTTTCCCTCTCGGTCCGCGGCTGTGAAATCCTGCGCTGTGCGCAGCCGAAAACGGTGCGGCCGCGACGCGCGTGAACATCAGACCGTGCATACAAAACACGGATGCAGATCACTTTAATTGCAGTGACCTGCATCCGTCTCGATACAGCTTCCGGCACAGCCGGAAGGTTCTCAGTGTTCAGTTGTCGAGCCGCAGCTCAGCGCAGGTATTACCGCTGATCGCGCTTCGGGCCGTCGAATCCGTCATAGCTACGACGGTCGGTGCGGCTGCGGAAGCCGCCACCGCTGGTCGAGGCTGCACGGTTGTCGCCGCCTTCGCGGTTTCCCTGGTATCCACCGGAGGAGCGGTTGCCCTGGTAGCCGGTCGAGGGGCGGCTGTCGCGATCGCCGTACGAGCGGTTGTTGTCGCGGTTGCCCTGGTATCCACCACCGGACGAGCGGTTGCCCTGGTATCCGCCGCGGCTCTCGCCGTCGCGGCTTCCCTGGTATCCGCCCGAAGAGCGGTTGCCCTGGTAACCCGTCGACGGGCGGCTGTCGCGGTCTCCGTAGGACGGACGGCTGTCACGGTTGCCCTGGTAACCACCGCTGGAGCGATCACCCTGGTATCCACCACCGGACGAGCGGTTGCCCTGGTATCCGCCGCGGCTCTCGCCGTCGCGGTTGCCCTGGTAGCCACCCGAGGAGCGGTTTCCTTGGTATCCGGTCGAGGGGCGGCTGTCGCGGTTGCCCTGGTAACCACCACTGGAGCGATCACCCTGGTATCCGCCGCGGCTCTCGCCGTCGCGGTTGCCCTGGTAACCACCGCTGGAGCGATCACCCTGGTATCCACCCGAAGAACGATTGCCCTGGTATCCACCGGACGAGCGGTTGCCCTGGTAGCCGCCACGGCTTCCACCACGATCACCGAAGGAACGCTCGCCACGAGAAGAGCTCTCGCGCAACGGTTCTCCGGTCGGCTTCTTGGCGCCGGTGATGCGAGCAAGTTCAGCAGAACCCGGGGTGACGGCAACGGCTGCGGCATTGACGCCGGCCATACCGGTCAGACGCTTGAACTGACGCTTCTGGTTGGGCAGCACGATGGCGACAACGGTGCCCTTCTCGCCGGCGCGAGCGGTACGACCAGCGCGGTGCAGGTAGTCCTTGTGGTCGGCCGGGGGATCGACGTGAACGACGAGGTCGATGCCGTCGACGTGGATGCCGCGTGCTGCGACGTCCGTTGCGACGAGGACCGGGGTGCGGCCGTTCTTGAAACGCTCGAGGACGCGGGTGCGCTGGTTCTGTGCCTTGCCGCCGTGAAGCGACTCGGCAGCGATGCCGACTGCGCGGAGGCGGTCGGTGATTCCCTCGCAACCGAGCTTGGTGCGGGCGAACATGATGGTGCGTCCGTCGCGGGCACCGATCTCGGCGAGAACGGAATCCTTCTGTCCACGATCGACGAGGAGAACGTAGTGCTCCATCGTGTCGACGCTTGCGCGGCCGTCTTCGGTGGAGTGGGTGACGTGGTTGGCCAGGAACTGACGAACCAGCGACTGGACCTCACGGTCGAGGGTTGCCGAGAACAGCAGACGCTGTCCGTCTGCGGGGGTCTCACCGAGGATCGAGCGAACCTCGGGCAGAAAGCCCATGTCCGCCATCTGATCGGCTTCGTCGAGTGCGGTGATTTCCACCGAGTCGAGGATGCAGGTGCCCTGACGCAGGTGGTCGCCGAGACGACCCGGCGTTGCGACGAGGACGTCTACGCCGCGGCGAAGCTGATCGACCTGCTTGGCGAACGGCGTTCCACCGACAGCGGGGCGAACCGTGAGTCCGAGTGCTCCGGCGTAGGAGTTGAGGGAGTCGACCACCTGGAAAGCAAGCTCACGGGTGGGGACGAGCACGAGTGCGCGGGGACGCTTGGCGGCCGGGCGATCTTCGTGGCGTGAGAGGCGGGTCAGCATCGGCAGGCCGAAGGCGAGGGTCTTGCCCGATCCGGTCTGTGCGCGGCCGAGAACGTTGGTTCCGGCGAGCGCGTCCGGGATGGACTGCGCCTGGATGGGGGACGGGACGGTGATGGAGTTGCGCGCCAATGCGGCAACAAGCTGCTCGGGCAGGCCGATCTCGGCGAAGGTGATACCCGGCTCGGTGGCGACTGCTTCTTCGGCAGCGGGGGTGTTGACGGTGGGGTCTTCGATGTTCTCGGAAGACGACATTTGGACAGCGTTGGTCACGCGGAAACCTCTCCGGACTACGGGCACGTCGCGGAGCGGAAGAAGCCATGCTGAAATACACGACACAGTTCGCAAAGGGACGAGCCAGGGCACATGTCACCTGGCAATCCGAACGCATACTGCGGGGAATTGGGCTGTGTGCCGTTATATGTTGACGGACCACGATGGTGGCCGTGATCCACTCTACGCCACCGGGGACACCGAAGTCAGGTAGCCCCGCCTGTGACCTGCACTACTACACGGGGTTACGCAGGTCAAGACTCAGTATGCGTTGAAAAGCAGTCGAAGTTCGGTGAGCCAGGGCACAGCCACCGCAACCGTGGGAACAACGAGAATCGCGACCGCCCCGAGATACGCAAAAACTGCGATGCGGGGATCTGCGTCGTCGGCCGAGAGGCGTTGCACTCGGATGAGCGTCGACGGCCCGCCCGCTGCCATTGCCCCGCGGGGTGCCGTCGATCCGGCACACGCGACAAGCGCCCGCGCGAGGGGAGTGGGACCGGTAGCCCGCACGGCTGAATCGTCGGCGAGCAACTCCACCAGTAGCTGCACCGATCCCAGGGCCGACTTGCTACGAACGAAACGGGGGAACGCGTGGTTGACGGCAGTGAAAGCCTCGAGGACCAGATCGTGACGAGCTCGCAGGTGGGAACGCTCGTGCGTCAGGATGGCTTTGACCTCGGCATGATCGAGGTTCTGCAGAGTGCCTTGACTGAGAACCACGCGTTGACGCAGACCTGGCAGGCAGTATGCGATCGGTTCGTCGACGTCCAGTACCCGCAGATCGGGTGTGCGTTCCACTGACGCAGGCATGGCGCAGTCGTCGAGAAGGTCCACCAACACACGGTGACGTGCACGGCGACGTCGGGTTCTCACAGCGACCTGGATGATCGAGAAGATCAGCTTCGCGCCGATCAGGAGCGTCAGGGCAAAAACAACCACGTACAGAATCCACAGCGGGAGCCCAAGTGCATCGATTTCGGCGGTCGGGGCCGTCGTCGGCCTACCGTCAGCGCCGGGAACGAGCAGCTGGCTGGCAATGGCCAGCCCCGAGCTGAATGCCGACAACACCGCAGCAATTGCGACGGCTTGCCACAGAACCAACGCCGCGCGTGGAGCGCGGTAAGGCCACGTGGAGCGGCTCAGGAGTGCGGGAACCGGACCGGCCAGCAACAAGGCAAGCAGTCCGAAAACCAGTGCAGTAGTGGCGTTCATGTCCTACACATCATGCACGACGAAATCAGTTCGGCCTAGAAATTCCGGGCTGCGCAGCCTTTTTCGCGGACTCGCGCACCTCGAGGGCAGCGAGCGCCTCGCGGAGAGCATCGGCTTCGTCAGCATTGACCTGTCCCACGAAGTGGACGAGCGCCGCAGCGCGACCGCCGGACTCCGGAGCCTGGGCCAGCGCGTCGACCATCAGACTCGCGACCAGTTCTTCGCGCTTGTTGACGGGAAGATAGCGATGTGCGCGATCGTCACGCTGCTGAATCACCAGATGCTTCTTCGCCAGGCGCTGCAGAACGGTCATCACCGTCGTGTACGCCAATTCGCGATGCGTCGCGAGTGCTTCATGCACCTGTCGCACAGTTTGCGGTTCCGATGTGGACCACAAATGATCCATCACCGCGCGTTCGAGTTCACCTAGACCTGCCATTCTTCGATTCTACGGACTTCCACGACGAAATACGTACTACTGGTAGTAGTAACCACCTCGGTGGGGGTGTGGTATTGGCCATAGTGATCTGCGTGACGGTTACGGTGGTGTGAGACGACGAAAGTCCCGACAATGACGATGCCCGATAATTGCAAGCCAACAGTCGATCCGCAGAAAGTAGCCGCACGTAGATGACGATCGACAGTTCGCCGGGCACCGAAGAATCGACATCACGGGCGCGGGTAGTCACGCAGAAAGCTGCCGGCATCATCCGTTTCGGCATTCGCGACGCACCGTTGACGGTCGTTCTACTTCTCACCATGTGGATCGTGGGTGCCGCAACCGGCAGCCTCGTTCACGGACCGTCCCGCGATCTCGAGCACACGATCGGTGCCGGAATGGGCTCGATCCAGCACGGCCGCATCTGGACTCCGCTCACGTCCGTGCTGTGGGCAGGAAACCTGCTCGGGTACCTCGGCGCGACCGTGCTCCTGATCGCAGTCGCCGCACCCCTCGAACGCCGAATGGGAACGATCAAGCTTGCGATCGCCGGCGCAAGCACTCAAATCTTGGGAGTCCTGCTCGGGCTCGGCTGGGCGTCGTTTGCGAAGGTGTTCGATTCCAGTTGGGGATTCCGCCTCCACGTGGGCTCCGCGGTCGGAGCCAGTGCATGGATCGTCGGCGCTGCGATGGCCGCCAGCTCGAACATGGGCACCCTGTGGCGCCGTCGCATTCGCGTCGGAACTTTGGCGTTGACGATCACTTTGGCCTTGTTCAGTGGTCAGCTGCAAGACGTCATCCGATTCTTTGCCGCTGTGGTGGGTTTGGTGATCGGTCAGTGGATCGTCGGACGATCGGCGCGCGGTGAGCGCATCGCCGGGACACAGCGAGAGGGTCGCGTCCTGGTCGCCATCGTCGTCGCGGCGAGTGCGATCGGCCCGATGATCGCCGCATTGTCCCCGCAGGCGGTCGGCCCACTCGCGGTCCTCCGTGACCTCTTCCGCGGAGTTCCCTGGACTGTCGCCGAGGTTCGAGAACTGTGCGAGGAGTCCTCGTCGGATCCGGACTGCCGACGAGGACTCCTCGAGCTCAGACTCTCCGGTATCGGCCCGACTCTGCTCTCGCTGATGCCGTCGATCTTCGTTCTCGTGTTGAGTGACGGGCTCCGTCGTGGCCGCAGATTCGCCTGGATTGCGACAGTGTGTGCTCAGGTAGTCCTACTCGTCCTCTCGATCGGGAACTTCGTCATCAGGTTCGTCGACGCCGTCGACAGTGACAGCTTGTTCTACGGAATCAGCGATCCGAACGTGTACCGAACTCTGGTGCCGTTCCTGACACCGCTCTTCGTACTGATCCTGCTGATCGCGACACGTCGATACTTCGACGTCGCGGCCCCGGCCAAGACATACCGACGTCTCGGTGCTGCGATCGTGACCTTGCTCGCGGTCCTCGCCGTGATCTACGTCGGCGGCGGAATGCTCGCCAGGCACGGGTTCGATCGCGAGCCAACCGTAACGATGTTGCTCGCGGACTTCCCTCAGCGCCTTGTACCGCCCGTGTACCTGCAGTTGATCGATCCGCGTCTGCTTCCCGTGGACATCGAGTCGACGTTGCTCTTCGAGTGGACCGGCGTCGTGTTCTGGGGCGTCGCCGCCGTGTTGGTGTTCGTGAGTTTCCTCAAGCCGGTCAAGACCGCCGATCCCAAAGCCGCCGAACGAGCGCGATCCATGTTGATCGCCGGTACCGGCAGCCCGTTGTCCTGGATGACGACGTGGAAGGGAAACACATACTGGTTCAGCGCGGACGGTTCGAGTTACGTCGCGTATCGCGTCATCGCCGGTGTTGCTCTCACAACCGGTGATCCGGTCGGTCCTCCAGATCGCATGCGCACGGCGATCGAGGAGTTTGCCGAGTTCGCGTCGTCGAACGGTTGGATTCCCTGCTTCTATTCAGTGACCGACGACGCCCGAAGCATCACTGATTCCATGGGCTGGAGCGGCCTGCAGGTCGCCGAGGAAACCGTGCTCGACCTCGGACAGGTCGCGTTCACAGGAAAGCGGTTCCAGGATGTGCGAACAGCACTGAACCGGGCGAAGAAGTCCGGGATCACGGCCGAGTGGATTTCCTTCCCTCATGCACCTCTCGCGATCAAGGATCAGATAGTTGCGATCTCGGAGGAATGGGTGGCGGACAAGGGGATGCCCGAGATGGGATTCACCCTCGGCGGACTCGACGAGGTCGACGACGAACAAGTGCGGTGCCTGATCGCCGTCGACGAGGATCGCACCGTGCACGGTGTCACGTCGTGGCTACCGGTGTACCGCGACGGCAAAGTCGTCGGGTGGACACTCGACTTCATGAGGCGACGCTCCGAAGGATTCCGTCCCGCGATGGAGTTCCTCATCGCCTCCGCTGCACTGAAATTGGAGGAGGAGGGCGTCGAGTTCCTCAGTCTGTCCGGTGCACCGTTGGCAACAATCGCCGGTGACTCCGAGAGGAATGCGAACGAACCGGAGGCCACGACTTTCTCGGCGATGATGGACAGCGTGCTCGACCTACTCGGTCGCACCCTGGAACCGGTGTACGGATTTCGTTCGCTGTTGGCCTTCAAATCGAAGTTCCAGCCTCGGTACGTGCCGATGCACATGACTTTCGCCGATCCAGCCGCGTTGCCGAGCATCGGGAACGCGGTCGGACGGGCGTACCTGCCGACCGTGACGATCGGTCAAGGATTCAAACTTGTTCGGACGATTCTGGGTCGCTGATTCGCGATCGTCACGCAGGCTTTGCCGGCCCGCCGACGGCGCCGAACACGTGCCGGGTACCGATCGGAACGATCAGCGGCCGATCCGAGACGGGATCGTCGATGACCGCAGCTTCGAGACCGAACACCTCGAGCAGAAGTTCCGCGGAAATGATGTCCTTGGGGACACCAGAAGCGACGACGGCGCCGTCGCGCATCACGATCAGATGATCGCTGTATCTGACCGCGAGATTGAGGTCGTGCAGCACCATCACCACGGTGCGCCCCATTTCCTCGTGGAGTTGATCCACCAGGTCGAGGACTTCCATCGAGTGCGCGAGGTCCAGATAGGTAGTCGGTTCGTCGAGAAGCAGAATGTCGGTTCCCTGGGCGAGAGCCATCGAGATCCAGGCTCGCTGGCGCTGACCGCCGGACAATTGATCGACGGGTCGATCGGCGAGATCCGAGACACCGGTCAGCTCCAGCGCTTCGGCGACCTCGCCCTCGTCGTCCGCGGACCACTGCCTGATCCACGACTGGTGCGGGTGGCGCCCACGTGAGACCAGATCGGCGACCGTGAGTCCTTCGGGCGCAACCGGAGTCTGGGGGAGCATTCCGAGCACCCGTGCGACTTCCTTGGTCTTCATCGAACTGATCGCCTTGCCGTCCAGGACAACCGATCCGCCCTTGGGCTTGAGCAGACGACCGAGCGCACGCAGGAGCGTCGACTTGCCGCAACCGTTGGGGCCGATGACCGTCGTGATCACGCCGGTGGGGATCTCGAGATCGAGTCCGTCGACGATGATGCGGTCCCCGTACCCGAGCGTCAGGTTCTTGGCGACGAGACGCGAAGGAGTATCGGTGGACTGGGCGATGGTGGTCATGCTGTGACCTTCCGATTGTTACGAACCAACAGGTAGAGCAGGAACGGACCACCAAGTGCGGAAGTCACGATTCCGACGGGGAGTTCCACAGGCAGAATTGTTCGAGCGATGACGTCGCTGCCGACCACCAGTACAGCACCGGTCAGCGCGGACGCCACGATGGGCGGGCCGGCAGAGCGCACCAGACGCATAGCGACCTGTGGCGCAGCCAGGGCGACAAAGCCGACCGGACCTGCTGCGGCGGTTGCGATGGCGGCCAGCGCCACGGCGGAGAGCAACAGTTTGGCCTGCGATGATTGCAAGCGAACACCGAGAGAGGTGGCGTTGTCGTCGCCCAACCGCAGCGCTCCCATGGTGAACGAAGCGATCACCGCGTAGCCGCCGACTACCGCGACAGCGATGGCTACCGGCCACATCTGATTCCAGGTGGCACCGTTGAGCGAACCGTTGAGCCACACCTGTGCGCGGGAAGCATCGTTGATGTCCGCCGAGATGAGAAGCCATCCCGTCGCTGCCACGAGCATGGCGTTGATGCCGATGCCGATCAGGATGAGGCGGAACCCCTCGACGCCCTTGCGCCACGCCAAGGCGTAGATCACCACTGCTGTCAGTAGGCCGCCGCAGAGTGCAGCCAACGGAATCCCCAGTGTGGCAAGCAGTCCCACGAACGAGCCACCCCCGCCGAGTACGATGAGTGCCACTGCGGCGGCACTCGATCCAGCCGTGATTCCGAGGATGTCGGGGCTGGCGAGGGCGTTGCGAGCGATCGTCTGGGTGACCGCACCGGCAATGCCGAGTGCCATACCGATGAAGAGCGCGGTGAGCGACCGAGGAAGTCGAAGGTCGAAGACGATCAGGTTCTGTGTCTTGCTGCCATTGCCGAGCAGGACCGAAATGACATCGGGGATCGAGATCGGATAGTCGCCCCGTCCGATGTTGATGCAGAGCAGAAGGAAGAGTGCGACCGCGAGCGCAATGCACACCGACACCGCGAGTGGACGGTAGACCAGCGAGAATCCACCGATACGAATCGACTTACGTGAGGGGACGGTCCGGGGGAGTACCCGGAGTTCTTGCTTGAGCGTCACAGACTTGCCAACTTCCTGCGGCGTACGAGAGCGATGAAGAACGGGGCGCCGAACAGGGCCAGGATGATTCCGACCTGCAACTCGCCGGGGCGCACGACTACGCGGCCGATGATGTCCGCGGTGATCAGCATGACCGCACCGAGCAAGCCCGCGTACGGGACCAGCCAGCGGTAGTCGGGTCCGGTGATGGCCCGGGCCACGTGGGGGACCACCAATCCGATGAACGCGATAGGTCCACACGCTGCGGTCGCGGCGCCGGTCAGCAGGGTGATCGCGATGATGCCGAGTGTGCGACTGAACGCGATGTTCGTTCCCAACGCTTTTGCGACGTCTTCACCCAGGCTGAGGACATTGAGACCAGGCGTACTCGCCAGGGCGATGACCAAACCGAGTATCAGGAAGGGGAGGACCTGCCAGAGAACGTCGAACCCGCGACCGGACACCGACCCGACTACCCAGAAACGGTAGGCGTCCAGACTGGTCTGGTCGAGGATGATCACGGCATTGGTCATGGCTTGCAGGAAGAACGCGACGGCTGCGCCCGCCAGAGCCAAACTCAGAGGACTCGCGCCGCCGTTTCCGATGGAGGACAAGCCGAAGACGACGATGCTGGCGACGAACGATCCTGCAAACGCGAACCAGAGGTACTGACTCGGGGCGGTGAAGCCGAAGAGATAGATCGCCATGACTACGAAGAAAGCCGCGCCGGCGTTGAGGCCGAGTAGTCCGGCATCTGCCAACGGGTTACGCGTGTGTCCCTGAATCAGGGCGCCGGCGATACCGAGTGCGATGCCGACGACAAGACCCAGGATGGTCCGCGGAGCGCGCAATGTTCGCACGATGATGTCCGTCTGGGTGCCGTCCGAACTGAAGATGGCGTGGAAGATCTCGGCAAACGTCAGCGGACGTGCGCCCACCGCGATGCTCGCGAGCATGACGAGCGCGAGAAGAACCGTGAGCACCGCGAGACCGATCAGCCGGCGTCGACGAGTTGCCCCGACGCTGTTGTCGCGCGCGAGTTCCTCGAACCCTTCTTCGCGCGCCGTGCTTTCACGGACCACCTCGATACCGGTTCGATCGAACGGCCTGCGCAGAGCCCGGCGAACACCGATGGGCTGCTTTGTCTTCGCGTCACGCGTGACCAGACCTACCCATCCCTTTCCCGAGGTCCGGCCTGTGGCACCTTCGCGGAATCCCAGGTTCCACACGAGGAGACCAACGGCAATGGCTATTGCCGTCCCACCGAACACTGCGCGGTCGGCTTCGCCGCCACCGTTCTCGTCTCGGAGCGACTGAACGACGTACCAGCCGACGAGCAACGGAAGCAGGAACACCCCCGCGTCGAAAATCCCAGCTAGAACACGCATTCGGACAGGAGCCGGGCCGCGCGGCACTATGCGCCGTCCGTACGTCTCGCTGGGTCCTCGGGGATGTCCGTTCCCGAGCGGTTTGATCATCGTCACTGGCGGTTCGAGCTCCTGGTCTTTGTGCGCAGGGAATTCGCATCTTAGGTTACGGAACCCTATGTGGGTGTGCTCCCTGCGGGGCAAGTTCCTGTGAATATGC
Source organism: Rhodococcus sp. MH15 (assembly GCF_019266045.1). NCBI lineage: Bacteria > Bacillati > Actinomycetota > Actinomycetes > Mycobacteriales > Nocardiaceae > Rhodococcus > Rhodococcus sp. MH15. Next base: position 193,910 of record NZ_LPNP01000061.1, on the reverse strand, counting down.
GGTGCCCAGCGTCACAGTTCTTTACTCTTGAATTATGGTGAGGCTAACCTACATTAAGAACCACAAGACAACTTCGGCCGATTGGAGTGCACGGTGACAATCACCTTGACCACCCAGCATGCGGATGTTCGTGAATTCGAACTCCGGTCGAACGCATTGAGCCGCACCAGCGTTCGCCTACGAGCACTCAACCCTGACTACCCGCGCGTCTACGCGGTTGCCGCCATGTCAGGTGAAGGCAAACGGCGTTGGTGGCAGTTGAGTGAAGGCTTGTGCGGGGATCGGGTGCATCAGATGTTCGCCCGCTCGCTCCAGGATCTCGACAGTGCCGAAGCTGCGGCGATACAGGTCGCAACATCACTGATTCACGCTGTGGTCGGCAGGGTTGCCGCATCGATCGTCTCCGAAGGTGCCGCTTGGGATCCAGGCCTCGAGAACCTGTTCATCCACATGGACAGCGACGGCGGTATCGACTGGGCCGGGGTGATCGACGAAACTCTGCGAGTTGCGCCGAACGGACGGGAGTCCGGCAGTGACGGCGTCGTCGACATGCCGTGCGAAGAAGCGCTCCTCGTCTGGACCGCGCACCGTTGCCTGACCTCGCTACGGGCGATTTACGACGCCGTCTCCAGGTGTGCGCCCGTCGACCAGTTCAGATTCTGGGGCTTGGTAGGGGAGTCGATCCTGGGCGCAGCGGCATATGTCCCCATCTTGGCCGGCGGGGGCGAATCAGCCGCTCAGCGCCGCGGGCAGGGGCTGCTGGACGCTTTTGTCGCCGCAGGGCTGCCCGTGCGTGCACGCCGCAAGGTCTCGCTGCGTCCTCGTTGGAACCAGTTCGACGAAGGGCTTGCTAAATTAGGTCAGCCTTGCCTATGATTGTGGAACACCACGCGGAGAGTTACACCCCGCGAGAGTGACGAAACTGCCGGACCGCGCCGGAGTCCTGAGGGCTGCAGAGACTCCCGGTCCTTCCCACGGCGGGTTTCACATCGAATGATGTGAAACCCGCCGGTTCTTTTTCCAGACCTGATTCCAAGCTCGAGTTACCTCTCGTGTAATCAGGTAGGGAGTGGCAGCCACACCGGCGCCAGAGAATCACAGATGGAGATGGCATGGTCGACACTGCTGAGACCGCAGAGATGATGAAACGGCTCGGAACGGGCTTCGACGCCACCATCGGCCTGGAATACACCGAACTGAGCCCAGATCGCGTGCGGGCGCAATGGACCGTCAAGCCCACGCTGCACCAGCCCGCCGGGATACAGCACGGGGGTGTGTACTGCTCGGTGGTGGAGTCTCTCGCCAGCGTCGGTGGCACCGTGTGGCTGGGCGAGCGAGGACACGTGGTCGGAGTCAACAACAACACCGACTTCCTGCGCGCAACGCGGGAGGGCACTCTCACCGCTGAAGCCACCCCGATTCATCGCGGACGCACCCAGCAACTCTGGGAAGTTCGCATCACCGACGAGAACGACCGACTCGTTTCCAAGGGACAGGTTCGCCTCGCGAACATCACCGAGGTGGCGAAGATCGGAAACTGACCACGCGGCAGTCGATCGAATGACGGAGGGCGGCTGCGGAGTTGAACTCCACAGCCGCCCTCCGCCGGTCACTCAGGTGTTGATCAGCCGGCGGCCTTCTGCTGCTTGTCGGCAGCCTTCTTGGCTTCGCCATTCGAAGCGCTGCCGGACTCCGTCGCTTCCTTGTTCTTCTTCTCCAACTCGCCCATCGCGTTTCGCGCGAAGACCTGCTGCTCGGTGGACGCCATCTGAGCACGGCCACGCCCGAAGAACGTCACCGCCCATGACAACAGCGTCGAGGCACGGGAACGGAATCCGACGAGGTAGAGGAGGTGAATTGCCAGCCAGGCAACCCACCCGATGAAGCCGCTGATCTCGAGCTTGCCCACCTTGGCTACCGCGCTGAAGCGCGAGATCGTTGCCATACTGCCCTTGTCGAAGTACTTGAACGGAACTCGTTCCGACGGGGACTTGCCGTCCAGTGACGCTTTGATCTGCTTGGCCGCGTACTTGCCACCCTGCATGGCAACCTGAGCCAATCCGGGCAGCTTGTCGAGCGACATCATGTCGCCGATGACAAAGACGTTGGGGTGCCCGGGCAGAGACAAGTCGGGATTGACCATGACGCGGCCGGCGCGGTCGGTTTCTCCGCCGCTCTGTTCTGCGAGCTGCTTGCCGAGGGGGCTGGCCTGCACGCCGGCGGACCACACCTTGCACTGCGACTCGATACGGCGAAGCGTGCCGTCCTTCTCCTTGATGATCAGACCGTCGTTGTCCACGTCGGTGACCATCGCGTCGAGCTGGATCTCGACGCCGAGCTTCTCGAGCGTCTCGGCAGCCTTGCGGCTGAGCTTCCCGCCGTACACGGGCAACACGGCAGGGGCGCCGTCGAGGAGCACGACGCGTGCTTCACGAGGATCGATCTTGCGGAACGCGCCGTCCAGCGTTCGACGGGAAAGCTCGGCGATCTGCCCGGCCAACTCCACGCCGGTGGGGCCGGCGCCGACAACGACGAAGGTGAGCAAGCGCGCACGCTCGGCGGGATCGTCCGACAGTTCGGCCTGTTCGAAGGCCCCAAGGATTCGTCCGCGCAGTTCGAGGGCGTCGTCGATCGTTTTCATTCCGGGGGCGAACTCCGCGAACTGGTCGTTGCCGAAGTACGACTGACCGGCACCGGCTGCCACGATCAGACTGTCGAACGGCGTAACAGTGACGCGTTCGAGCAGGCGCGAGGTCACGGTCTGATTCTCGAGATCAATGGTCTCGACCTCACCGAGCAGTACCTGTGCGTTCTTCTGCTTGCGCAGCACCAGTCTCGTGGCGGGAGCGATGTCACCGACCGAGAGGATGCCGGTCGCAACCTGATAGAGGAGCGGCTGAAACAGATGGTGGGTTGTACGCGCGATCATCGTGATGTCGGCATCGGCTTTTTTGAGAGCCTGAGTGCCGAACAATCCTCCGAAGCCGGAACCGATCACCACTACGCGGTGGCGGTGCGGTTCAACCGACTGGATGCTCATTCCGTACTCCTCGAGTTTTAGGCGACAGTCCTACGGTAGTCCCACCGCGGCCGAGCTTCTCTGCGAGCAGTCCGACGCGCGCCGGTGTGTCCGAATCGATCAAGCGGCCTCGAGGGTGATCACTCCCGAGGTGATCGGCTTGGCCGGACCCCGGGGTGATCACCACTTTGTCGAGGTGTCAGCTACTGGCGGACGGACAAGATGAACAGTGCGATGCACCCGCCGACGAAAACCAGGATCGACAGGGCCACCGAGGCATACCCGACACCCACTCCAATTGCTGCCCAGTCCATGTGCCCAACCTCTCTTACGGTGTAATCCGGGATTCAGATCACATCTGCCTAGAGACATCACACCTCATCTGTCCCAACTTTCGAAACCCGGCACGCCCAACCGTTGACATGCAAGTAAATGCTTGCATATTGTGAAGTTGTGAACGACCGGATGAATGCAGCCTTCAAAGCACTGGCCGATCCCACACGAAGGCTTCTCCTGGACCGCTTGTTCGTAGCCAACGGTCAGTCGCTCGGCGAGCTGTGCGACAGCCTCGACATGAGTCGGCAAGCTGTCACTCAACACCTCACCATGCTCGAGGACGCCAATCTGATCAGCACGGTCCGACAGGGGAGGGCGAAGCTTCACTATCTCAATCCCGTTGCGCTCGAGGAGATTCGAGAGCGGTGGATCAACAAGTTCGAGGTACCGCGCCTTCGTGCGCTCAGTACCGTCAAAAAAATCGCGGAGGAAGCCATGACCGACAAGCCCAGTTTTGTGTACGTCACCTACATTGCGAGCACGGCGGACAACGTCTGGAAAGCGCTCACCGACGCACAGGCCACCGCAGAGTATTGGGGACACAGCAACGTCTCCGACTGGCAGCCGGGATCGACCTGGGAGCACCGCCGGATCGACGGTTCGAACATTGCCGATGTAGTCGGCACCGTAGTCGAGAGCAACCCTCCGTCGAGGTTGGTCACCACCTGGGCTGATCCGAACGGCGAACCGGGCGTCGACATCTCTCGGGTGAGTTTCGACATCGAAGCCTTCGGCGCGATCGTGCGACTGACCGTCAAGCACACCGATTTGGCGGACGAATCGGCTCGCATGGAGGTGGCCGGTGGATGGTCGGCGGTGTTGTCGAACCTGAAGTCCTACCTCGAAACCGGAAGCACTCTTCCGGTGGCGCCGTGGGAGATGCCGGTCGGTTGACGGTTGTCGACCGGGACAAACGAGTCCCCTGAACAGGAGGAGATCGCCGTACGTTTGTCCGAACAGTCGGCCCAGTCCGGACTCAAATTCGCATAACCGTCAAATATCGGCGCGTTCAGTCTGTAAAGTTGCCAGAAGGATGCTAGCGTTTTGCCCGACATCGAGTGAGGACGACCTCGTCTCGGACGCATGGGAGAAACGCTATGGGCGGCGACGCTTTTCAGAATGTTCCAGTTGATCGACGCAAGTTCGTCAAGACAGTTCTAGCGGCCTCGGCGGTAACTGTGCCAGTCGTGACGTCGATCAGCCTCGGTGGTGCGGCGCCGGCCTTCGCAGCCGGTGACACGCCGAATCTTTCCGGAGCGCCAAGTCGTGGCCAGCAGAATCCGAATCAACCAGGCGGCGAGCAACCAGGCGGGAATCAACCCGGTGGTAATACTCCGGGAGGGAATCAGCCGGGCGGAAACGAGCCGGGCAATCCCGGATCATCGGGAAGTTCGGGATCGTCAGGAAGTTCGGGTAGTTCCGGGAGTTCGGGACCGTCCGGAAGTTCCACAGGTTCCGGATCAACCGGTAGCTCGTCAGGTTCGGGTGGAACGACGACCGCCAAACCCACCGGGCCGACAGCGCCGACGGAGCCGACCGTCCCGACTGTGCCAACCGTACCGACGGTGCCGACCACTCGCACCGAGCCGACCTTCCCGACCCCTCCGACCCAGCCGACAAATCCCACGGAACCTACGTAGCCGACACGACGCGACTGGTTCCGAGGGGGAACACCGACGATGACAGAGTTCGACGTCGCGCTACACCGCGCGCTGAAGAAGTTTCAGAGCGCGGGGTCAGTTCAGGTGAAGGAGACTCCGCCACACGGAGAACCGGCCGATCTGACTGTCGCGATCGCGACCTACGACGATTTCGACGGCGCGTACTTCACGATCCACTCGATCTTGGTCCATCATCGCGAGGTTCTGGACAGAGTCGAATTCGTCTTGTTGGACAACAACCCCGAGGGGTTGCCGGCGCCGATGCTCGAATCGTTTGCCGGTTACATCGATCGGTTCCGCTACATCCCGTTCACCGACGTTCGATCGACTGCGGTGCGGGACGTCCTGTTCCGCAAGGCCACCGGAAAGTATGTCCTTGTCCTCGACTCTCACGTGATCTTGGCACCGGGATCGTTGTCGGCGTTGCTGGCGTATTTCGATGCGGACCCGGAAACCGACGATTTGATCCAGGGACCGATGCTCTCCCAGGATTCCTCGCACATCGCGGCCACCCACATGGACCCCAAGTGGCGCAACGGGATGTTCGGCTCGTGGGGAGTTGATCCGCGAGCGAAGCAACACCCGGACGTGCCTTTCGAGATCGTCATGCAGGGCCTCGGCTCATTTGCCTGCAGGCGTGAGGCGTGGCCGGGATTGAACTCGCACTTCACCGGATTCGGAGGTGAAGAGGGGTACATCCACGAGAAGTTCCGGATCAACGGCGGCAAGGTCGTCTGCCTTCCGGCTTTCGGCTGGCACCATCGGTTCGAGCGCCCGGCAGGCGTCCCATATCGAATAAACTGGGAAGATCGTGTTCACAACTACCTGCTCGGTTGGACTGAGGTCGGTTGGGACATCGATTCACTCCATCGTCAGTTCTCCGAATACCTCGGTGATTCGTATCCCGAGATCCGTCTCCGTGCGGAGCTGAGCGTCCAGAAACCCGAGTTGGCCTTTGGTGGAGTGATCGTTCTCGGCGACGACGGCCGAGTCGCTCCGTGGCGTTCATGCCTGGCGGAGGCCGAGTCGATCGAACTGACCGTTCACCGTGCCATTCCGTCGCAGGACGACGCTCCGGATGTGTGGAGGACTGCGTCTGCGTTCGTCGCCGGAATCGACAAGGCCATTCTGTTGGCCTGGAAATCGGTAGTTTTTCTGGACGAGGCTCGCGTGATCGAACCCGCGGTTATGTACAAGCTACGGAACATCGTCGACGACCTCCCGGCCGAGGCCGATACGGCTGTCATCCACGCACACGGCGAAGATCTGGTCGGAGTTGCACTGATTGTTCGCGCGGCGACATACGGAACTTTGCGAGACGAACTCTCACGAAGGATCAACGGACCCGTGCCGTCCGACTTCTCACTGGCGGCTTATCTGCTCGAGCGAGGCGCAGTCGACGTTGTGCTCGATCGCCCACTGTCGCCTGTCCGCGTAGGGGGAGAACCCAACCCCGTTGTCGAGGATTCTGAGTCGGACCTCGGTGTTGCCGTCGTGAATCTCGATCTTGACATCGACAGATGGAAAGCATCCTGGCATAGATTCATTCGCTTACCGCGCGTAACAGCGGTGGAAAGAGTGTCGGCTTTCGAGGACGCGATGAATCAGGACGCGGCCTTTGCCGTCTCGTGGCGTCGTGCGCTCGCTCGGGCGACTGAGAAGGGCTGGGATTCGGTCCTCATCGCTGCTGACGACGTCAGTTTGCTGGATGCCGCCGCATCGATCCTTGGCCATGCCCGCGAAGAGTTGGATCACGGCGATTGGGATGTCGTCCACCTCGGACACGACCCGAAATCGAGGGACGGAGCTCTGCTCGACGGTTCGGCACTCTTGCGCACCAGTCCTGAGAACCGTGGAGTCCACGCCGTTCTCGTACATTCGCGCGCCTTCGAGCGAATTCTCGACGAGATTGCGGATCCGGAGTCAGATCCCGAAGCATTCGGACAATGGGCGGGTCACTACCGAACTCTGGGCGACTACCTGGTGGATGCGAGTGCCGGGGGAGCGCTCACGTGCCTGACGCTGTCGCCCGGCATCGCCTCCACACGCAGCCTGATTCGTTCGGGCGCAATCGAATCCGAATACTCACGACGCTTCGCACTGTGAGACCACCACCGAAACGAAATCGGATTCGCTGAATCAAGGAGATATCTTGACCGAACTACTCGAAGGTGTGAGACCGCAACGCTCTCAGACGGTGGAGAGCAACGATCTCACCGACGGTGTTGTGCTGTACGACAGCTCCAGCGAGGTTGCCCATCACCTCAACCCGGTCGCGACGTTGGTGTGGGAACTGTGTGACGGCCGGACCGTCAGCGAAATTGTCCAGGCCGTGGCAGAAGTGCTCGAGATCCCTGACGACGAGGCGAAGTCGGTAGTCAACGAGACGTACGGACAGCTGAGCACCTCTCGTCTGCTGGTGTGAGAATTCCGTGACAGGCAACCACGTACCACAATTCCGGGCGCACTACCTTTGGGTTGACGCGATTGTGCGCGGTTTCCGCATACCCGAGGTCGGTGTCGTCGAGCATCGGATTGCCAGCCCGTGGCCTGCGGACAACAACGTCGAAGTTCGGATTCAGCGGAATCGAGCGACATTCGGTCGCTGGGACGTCACCATCGAATCGACCATCGGCGGCAGCCTTGAAACGCTGATCGGTCTGGACGGTCTCCAGCTCGCGGAGAGCGTGTACCGCACGGTGCACCGGGATGTCATGACGGCCGCGCACGCCCGACAGTGGACACGCCTGCACGCCGCTCTGGTCGACTGCAACGGTGTGAGAGTGGCGATCGCCGGGCATTCCGGGGCGGGCAAGACCACCTTGGCGCTCGCCCTTGCCCTGCGGGGTGCACAACTGCGTGCTGACGAAGGCGTCTTCATTCGTGGTACCGAAGCTGTGGGCTTACCACGGCGGGTTCACCTCAAAGCCGGTACGTTCGACGTCCTCCCGGAGATCAAAGCGCACGATTCGCTGTATCTTCCGTACGCCCCGCCGGTGTGGGCGTTGGACCCGTCAACCTTGCCTGCTGAACGAAACGTCAGCTCGGCGGTTCGCGGAATCGATCTGGTGCTGATCCTCGATGGATGGGACGAGGCGCCGACTCGACTCGCTCCGATGCCCGTATCCCAAGCGATACAGTCGCTGGCCGGGCAATCCGCACTGTGGTCCGACAATCACGGAGTGACCCTGAGAAACATCGCTGCTCTACTCTCGAATGCCCCGTGCTACAGACTGATTCGACATCACGGCGATACCGGCGCCGACACCGTGGAGGAACTGGTGGCGTCATGCGTGACACCCGGTACCTGATTTCCATGTTGAAACCCGAGTGTGGGGCCGACGTCATCCGCTTGTGTTCGCAGCAGGATTGGCCCAGAGTCATCGACGCCGCTGTAAGGCACAAGGTATTGCCATTGCTCGCCTCCCGAGCGGTCGAGGCCGGCTTCGCATCGGTCCTACCTGCGAGCTTCGCGGAAATGCTGTCGGAATCCTCGGCCACCGCATCGAGTCCGGAATTGACGCTGAGCCTTGTCCATCACCGAAACACCATAAGGATCTCGGACCTCGACGCGCAACGAGTGGAACTGCAAGAGTTGTTACACAGCAACGGCTTTCCGACGGTTGCACTGAAGGGTGCCGCCCTTCTCGAGCGAAGAATCTGGCCGAACCCGGCAGCTCGACGGATGACGGACATCGACCTTTTGGTCGTCGACCCTGCACATGCCGTTCCGGCCAACGACGCGATCCTCGATTTCGGCTACCGAATGGTCCGCCCCGACGAAGTGGACTCCGACTCCATCGATCACGACGATCACCAGGAACCGGCACTCCTTCGCGACGACCGTCATGGCTCCGTCGAAATCCATTCGCACTTACTTCCGAGGTTCGCCCGTCACGCGCTGACCCGGGAGGCCGCGGTCCGAGGAATCAGCTCGGAGGCGGAAGGATCCCGCCTTGCGATGGCCGACGTGACGCTGCACGTCATCGCTCACGCGCGGCTTGCCGATCGGGCCTTGATTCGAGCCGATTTGTCGTTGAACAGTGTCTTCGACGTGGGGTACCTGCTCACTTCCGAACCGGAACTCGCTGTGACGCTCTCCAGACGCCAGTTGCCACGCGATGTCCGTCGGGCGGTGAACGTCCACTGGGCGGCGGTGGAATCGATCTTCGGCGTCAGTACCGGAATGACGACCTTCCCGGCGCATTGGTGGTGGCGATGGACGCTGTGGTTGGCGGATCGCCCACGCCTGCACTCGCTCTACCGCGATCTGGTCATGGTGCCGCTCTTTCTCGACCGTGATCGGCTTTCCATCCGGGACGGGCGCGACCTACGTGGATGGGACTTGGCGCGCTCACGCGTGTCCCACTTCGTCCGTCGTGCGAGGACTGCCGTCGAAGATGCCGGGGGAGCGGCGTGAAAGTACTGATCACGGGCGGAGCGGGATTCATCGGAAGCACCGTAGCGTCGAAGTGCGTCGACGCCGGGATCGATGTCGTGATTCTCGACAACCTGCTGACCGGCCGCGCCGAATTTGCGCACAGATTCCCGTTCTACTGCGGCGACATCGCGGACGAGAAACTGCTCGACAAGGTATTCGCAGATCATTCCGATATCGATGCGACAGTTCACTGTGCGGCCTTGATCGTGGTCGGAGATTCCGTGAGTAGCCCGGCGCGGTACTACGAGAACAACGTATCCAAGTCGCTGACGCTGGTATCGAGTGTCCTTCGGAACGGGTGTGAGCGCTTCTTGTTCAGTTCCTCTGCGGCGGTGTATGCGCCGAGCGACGGTGGGTGTGTCGACGAACGTTGGGGGATCGCACCGCAGAGTCCCTATGCGCACAGCAAGGCTCAGTTCGAAACGATGCTCGACGACATTGCGGCGGCCACTGAATTATCGGCGATATCTCTACGCTACTTCAACCCGGTCGGGGCAGATCCGGATCTGCGAAGTGGTACACCATCGGCACGCCCGACCCACGCACTCGGAAAGCTGTTCGAATCATATTCGACAGGAACGCCTTTCAGGGTTACGGGAACGGATTGGCCGACGCGCGACGGATCCGGAGTGCGTGATTACGTTCATGTCTGGGACCTTGCAGACGCTCATGTTCGAGCACTCGAAAGGTTCGACCGGGTCACCGCTGATTCATCACGCATGACTGTGGTCAATCTGGGCAGCGGGCGGGGGACGACGGTGTGGGAGCTGGTACACACATTCGAGAACGTGCTCGGCGAAGATATCGACGTGGTCGCTGCCGGCCGACGCACCGGTGACACTGCCGGCGCTTATGCGTCGAACGATCGTGCGTTGCGACTACTCGGGTGGGTTCCGACATTCACCCTGGAACAGGGGATCGAGGACACCGCGCGGTGGCTGGCAGTGCGGCCGCACCTGCTCAACTCGGTGTAGCCGAACGTCAGCCCGTCGGGTCGTCGTCAACGGTGATGTTGTTGCTACGTAGCCAGAAGGTGGCGTCCGGATCCCACCCGGCGAGCACGGTGGCCCCCGCGTTGGCCGACAACGGGATCGCGATGCCTGGCGTGGTCAGATAAGCCATCATGGTCAGGTGCACGGCGTCGTAATCTGCAGCGACCGAAACCCAGTCCGGAATGAACCAGTCACGGTATTCACCGGTCGTGTCGTACCACACGGAGCGACGTGAAGCGGGCACTGGCAGGGGATAGGTATCGACCAGATTCGCCCAGTCCTGCGGACCGGTGATCTCGTAGATCCGGGGCGCGCCGTAGATCCTTACCGGCTGCACCCGCGCCTCGTTCGAGGAGCTGTCTTCTTCGAGAAACACCCCGAGCGCCCCGATACCGTCGCGGGCCCTGGTTGTTTCGGTTGTACCGTTGGCAAACGGGATAGACCACCATTCGCCTCCGATGTGACGGTCCGGATCTTCGATCTGGTATTCCAGAAACTGACGTTCGTTGTCGAGTGCCTCAGCACGCCACTGTTCGAGGCCGTCCTCTGCACGGTAAATCCGCAAGGGTAGGTCCGACCAGCCGTAAATAGGGTTTCGCTTTTCAACCAGATTCTGGTTCAGACGGTCGATCGGCTCGGTCCACCAGGCAGTGTGTGGGGAGTCGAGTAGTGCTTCGGCAACCGGTCGCAGCGCCGCTGCGACATCCGGCCGGACGAAGATCAGGTCTTCTTCGTCCGGCGGCTCCCAGTAGCGTGCAAAATCTACGGCATACGCAAGACAGTGCAGAATCTCGAGCTCGGACATTTCTGCTGGCATGCGTAACCGACGTTCGCACAGAAGCGACGGCCACGTGGTGAACCGAGGACGAGTGCAACGGAATCCATGTGGGTAAAGCTAGCGGACAAGCTGACGGGGGACGTTCGAATATCCTTTACTTGACATAATGTAGATTATCGGCAAATTCTCGACCTGGCGATATCCGGCTCACGCCTGGTTCGTGCAACCTTCCTTGTTTCCGCCCACCTATGTCTGTCTGCCGGTACATTTGCCGGCTTTCCTGCGTTTCCGTCCTAGATCTGCGACCGGCTTGCACGACTCGACCATTGCGACTCCGCGGTCGCCGGCTGAATTGGTACCGATCACCGCCTGGCCTCGCCGGCGACTGCGGCTACGCCGCGCGACCTGGACGTCAGGAACGACCAATAAGTGCTCTGATGTGGATTGATGCCGATAAACACGTCTCACCGACTTCCGGCTACCCCACCTCAATTCGTCACTGTGACGTATTATGGTCGACAGGCTGGAGGCGAGTTCAGTTCCATTGTCATCGCCACGGACTACTATCGCCGCATGTGTTGTATTCGACCGGCCGCTTCTCATGGTCAGTGGCCGCGATGAGCGACACACCCAAGGTCGTGCATCGCTGGCTCGCAGTGCCAGACCAGTTTGACCGATTCACGCGATTCTTGCGCGACAACGGAATTCTGATGCCGACTCGGATAGGCATCGGCGTATTGGTTTTCCTCCTGGGTATCACGATTCTGCTGAAGCGACTGGGCACTCATTCGGTACAGACCATCGGATTTCCGTTGGACGTCGTCGTCGCAGTGCTTGTGATGATCGGCGGAATTGCCCTGCCTGTCGTAGCGACCACCCGTGAAAGGTCGTATTTCTTCGTCGTTGCCGGGGACTTCGCCGTTGCGGTGATCGTGCTGGCTGAGGCGAATCCGGATCAGAGATTGCTCGGATGTCTCGTCTTCGGGCTCGTCGGCTCGTACATAGCCTTCTTTCACAATCTTCGAACTCAGCTGTGGCACCTGCTGTTTTCCGGGGCGGTCATCGTTGTTGCCAGCATCGGCGTGTTCACCGATGTACCTTCTGGCCTTCCAGACGTCCTGGGGCGCATTGCCTTTGCCATTCCTGTCATCACTGTCATACCGGTGGTCACGCAGATTGCTCTGGCGCTACTGAGCAACGACGCTCAAAGCTCAGAACTCGATCCGTTGACGGACCTGCTGAATCGGCGCGGACTCGCACGGCGGACTTCCGAACTACTGCAAGCGAAATCCAGCCTCAACCAGTCTTTGCTGGTGGTGGTGATCGACATCGACAATTTCAAACACTTCAACGACACCTACGGTCACGACGTCGGCGACCGAGTCATACTGCGCACGGCCTATCGACTACACGACTGGGCCAGATCGGACGCGGCGATAGCGCGCATCGGCGGTGACGAGTTCGTCGTCGTTCAGATGATGCCGTTGCCGTACGTCGGCGATCTACTGGCCCGGATCGCGCCCATCATGAACTCCCCTACAGGCGAACCAATCTCGACGACAAGCATCGGCATAGCCATCCACAACGGCGCCTGGCCGGACGTACAAGCAGCAGAAAGTGGCGTTCACGATCTACATCGCCTCGCCGATTCGGCGATGTACGAAAGCAAGAGAATGGGTGGAAATCACGTCCACTCCATCGTTCTCACCGATCAACAGCTACAACAGCCACAACAGTCAGGCGGTCGTTCAGTCCTCTGAATCGTCGATCAGATGCATCGCGGCTTCCTCTGCCGACGCTGCGCCGCCGTCGATTCCGACGTCTCCGGCAATGAGTTCACTTTCCTCGTCCTCGTATCTGCCCTCGTCTTCGGCAACGAGACGCCCGACCCGACGGTTACCCACTTCGTCACCGTTCGGGAATTCTTCTTCCCGTTCGAATTCGTCGGCATCGGCGGGATCCTTCAAAGGATCTCCGAGCGACGCGTACGGATCGGGTTCTTCTTCGGCCAGGCGCTCGTCGAGGGTCTCCCCCGCTGATTCCTCGCTGCCGGTCAACCCGTGGGCATCAAGTCCCAGTGGGCGTTCCGGTGGTGAGATTCCCTCGTCGAGAATGTCGTCGACGCCTCGATCGATCAGAGTGTCTTCAGGTTGAAGCTGGTCGTCGGGATCGAGACTGTAATCGCCATTGCCGGCCGCGCCGGTGTCATCCGTGTCGCTCATACGATCAACGATGCCACGGGCACACCGAGTTGGCCATGTGCCGCGCCTGCTCGATACGTCACTCCGGAGACATTCAGCACGAACGCGGGGCCGGCACTCCGTCGAATCGGTCCTGTAGGTACTCGAATGCGGTGGGCAGACCGAGGACCGCAGTGGTGAGGTGGTCCGGGCTGGGGAACAGTTGGGATTGAATCGTGGCTCCGGCGGCGCAGTACCGCGAAATCGTGTTGACCACCGAATCGATGGGGATTAGAACGTCGTCGGGCGTGTGCCATTCGAACACCGGGGCAGTCGGCACACCCGGATAGAGTTCGACGCTGTTGTCGTCCATCACCTTTCGCACTTCAGGGCTGGACAGCAAGGATGTCGACGTCGACACCTGAGAGGCACTGCGCCCGGCACCGACCCTGAGGATGTCGTTGGTGCACGCGTTGGTGAGTTCGGCCCGCATCGACCGTCCGAGGTCGTTGAGTTGGTTGCTCAGCGGCAGTAGGTCGGGATACTCGCGTTCGAGGCCCATGGCTGCGGCGAAGGCGAGGCCGAATGCCGGGTGCGGATCCTGTCCGAGGCCGTTTGCCATCTTGGACAGATTCATCGGGACGCCGCCCTCGGCTACACCGACAAGGTTGACCTCGGGTGCGTAGCTCGGGGCCAGTGCGGCCGCCCACGCGGTGGCCATGCCGCCGCCGGAGTAGCCGGCAATACCGACAGGGCTGGCGCCACTACGCAATTCGGGGACTTTCTGAACGGCGCGGATACCGTCGAGCGTGATCTGTCCGCCCAGGCGCGCGGCGCCGTACGCACTGTTGGGTCCGAGATGGTCGGGAAGGGCAATGGTCCATCCACGTTGCAGCGCGACGTTGAGGATGGGCGCTTCACGGATGACGATGTTGGGATCCGATGCGTAAAGCGCGCGAGACGGCGCACATCCCGTACCGAGTGCATTGACGATGTGCTGATACGAGAGCAACGGGCCGTCTTGTGCTTGATTCGGCGGGACCAGGATCGTGCTGACCGCGGCAATAGGCTTGTTCTCGGAGTTCGTGGACCTGTAACTGACCTGCCAGATCGCGACGCCGGGAAAGGTCATCAGGTCAGGGGCCCGGCGCACGGAGATCGGCGTGCCGGCGGTCCCCTCGGCCGCTGCTTGCGAATAGAACGGGTCCGGGTCCGGTGCCGGATATGCGGGATCGGCCTGTGCAGTCCCCCCGGAGAGCAATGCGGCAGTCAGTGCAGCGGCAGTCAGCATCGATCCGGTAAACACGCGTGTGGTTCGCAGTTTCAACGTTTTCCCCTCGTCCGGACCCACCCGGGGTCCATCACCCTGTGTGTTTCACTCATACCCATGTCGAACCTGGTTCAGACACCCCACTGAGCGATAACTTCTCGCAATCGTACAGCTATGGTTGCCGCCGGACCCGGTTCGATCATCTGGTTGTGTTCGCAATCGACTACGGTGACTCGGATGTCCCCTTCCACAAACCTTCGCCATTCGGCGACATCGTGTCCGTTCTCCGTAGATCTTCCGGCTACGAAGAACTCGATGGCTCCAACGTGGACAGGCGGTTGGTGCCGATTCGTCAATTCGACGGAGTGGGAGTAACCGCGACTGATCCCCGCCAGATGCTCCGCTTCGATTCCGATTCCGGCACCCAGGGTCTGCTCCAGCAATTCCGCCGCTTCTTCGAAGGTCTCGACCGTCTTGGATCCCGCCGGCATCGCGAGCCCGGCCAGTAGTTCGGAGACCGAGAGTTCTGCGGGCTGATCGGAATCCGACGACGGATAGCTGTCGAGTATCGACAGAGTCACGTCACGTCCGCTCCGAGTGAGGCTGTGTGCCACGGCGTGTGCGATCACGCCGCCGAGCGACCAGCCGGCCAGATGGATCGGGCCGGTCGATGCCACGGCTGCAATGCGATTCGCGTAGTCGTCGGCGAGTTCGGTCAGCGAGTCGAAGCTGGGCCCGCCGCTCAGGGACGGTAGCTGAAGACCGTAGACGGGTTGATCCAGCTCGAGATGCTTGACGAATTCTGCGTAACCCCAGGACAATCCGATACCCGGATGGACGAAGAACAGTGGTGCACGATCGGATCCGGCGCGCAGCGTGATCATCGGGGCGAGAAGATCCGACGAATCGTCCGGCGAGTGTGCGTCCATTCCGTCGGCAGCCCGGGCGACTCCGGCAGGTGTCGGATCCAGGAAAAGCGATTGCAACGGCACTCGCATCCCGAGACGCTTCTCGAGTTCGATGGTGATGCGAGTGGCCACGATCGACGTTCCGCCCAGTTCGAAGAAGTCGTCGTCGACGCCGATGTGCTCGTGCCCGAGCACGGTCTCGAAGATGTCGACGACCGTTCGTTCGGTGTTGTTTGTCGGCGGTGCGTACGGGACCGTGCGTCGCTCGAAGCTCGGGGTCGGCAGTGCCTTGCGGTCCAGCTTGCCGACCGGTGTCACCGGAATGCGGTCGACGACGACGATCGCGCCGGGAACCATGTGCGCGGGCAGGCGAGAAGACAGATGGCGGCGAAGCTCCCAGTCGTCGACGGTCTGTCCTTCCACGGGCTGGATGTAGGAGGCGATCATCGTCTCCCCCGACGGCGCTTCGTGCCCGAGTGTGGCGGCGAAGTAGACGGATGGGTGTGCCATCAGGACAGAGTCGATTTCGCCGAGCTCGATGCGGAATCCGCGGACTTTGATCTGGAAGTCGCTGCGGCCCAGGTATTCGAGGGTGCTGTCGGAGCGCCAGCGCACCAGGTCGCCCGTGCGGTACATCCGCTGGCCTGGTTCGCCGAACGGATCGGCGACAAATCGGTCGGCGGTGAGGTCGGGACGATTGTGGTATCCGCGGGCGAGTCCGGGGCCGGTCACGTACAGCTCCCCGATGACTCCCACCGGCACGGGCTTGAGGTGCCCGTCGAGGACCAGTCCGGCGAAGCCGATGGCCGGTCGTCCGATGTTGATGTCCTTGCCCGGCCGCATGGGTTCACTGACGCTGGCCTGGATGGTGGATTCGGTGGGTCCGTATCCGTTGAACATGCGACGGTCGCGGCCCCAGATGTCCACGAGTTCGGGTGGGCAGGCTTCGCCGCCGACTGCGAGTACGCGGAGTTCGGGTAGCGCGGAGCTTTCGATCGAGCTGAGCGCGGTCGGAGTGATGAACGCGTGTGAGACGTGTTCGTCGGCAAAGATTTCGGCCAACTCGGATCCGCCGAAGACCGTCGGTGGGATGACGACCAGGCACGCTCCGCTGCCGAACGCCATCATGAGTTCGAAGACCGAGGCGTCGAAGCTCGGTGATGCCAGGTGAGAGATCCGCGAATAGGGCTGGACGTTGAATCTCTGATGTTCCTCGGCATTGAGGTTTGACAACCCGAGGTGGGTGACGATGACGCCCTTCGGCTTCCCGGTTGAACCCGAGGTGTAGATCAGGTACGCGGGATGCCCGTGATGCAAGGGGATCGTGCGGTCGCGATCGGTGATCGCGGCTGCGCTCTGGGCGTCGATCTCGTCGACGGTCTCGGCTTCATCGAGGACCATCCACTCGACCGTGTCGGGAAGTTGACTGCGGTGAGCGTCGTCGGTGATGCCGAGTACGGCCCGCGAATCGTCGAGCATGTGGTTGATGCGATCGTCGGGATAGTTCGGGTCGACCGGCAAGAATGCTGCACCGGTTTTCGTGACCGCCCAGATCGCGACGATCTCCGCGGTGGACCGCGGCAGACCCAGCGCCACAAAATCTTCGGGACCGACGCCGCGCCGACACAGCGCGCGCGCCAGCTTCGTCGATTCCTCGTCGAGCTCGCGGTAGGTCATCGACCTCTCGCGACTCGAGAGGGCTGGGGCATCCGGGTTCGAGGCGACTGCTTCGGCGAGGATCTCCGGCCACACCCGCGCTCGAGTCGCGGCGGCACCGGATGCCGGCACCAGGGCAGCTGTTTCGTCGGCGCCGAGGATGCCGATGTCGGCGATACGTGTTGCGGGTTCGCGTCTGACAGCGTCCAGGATCAGGCGCAGTCGGTCGGCAAACCGACGAATGGTGGCGGGTTCGAAGAGATCGGTTGCGAAGTCGAAGGCTGCGGACATCCCAGCCGGGATGCCGAACTCGTCGAACTTCTCGTCGACGATCAGCTCCAGGTCCTCCTTCGCGAATTTGGTTTCCACGGTCAGTCCGTCGATGTCGAGGCCGGGTAGGTGGAAATGTGCGGGTTCGTTGTTCTGAAGTTCGAGGGCGACCTGGAACAACGGTGAGTACGACGTGGATCTGGTTGGGTTGATGACGTCGACGAGCCGTTCGAATGGCAGGTCCGAGTTCTGGAATGCGGCCAGGTCGATTTCCCGGACGTGCTCCAACAGGTCGGCAAACGTGATGTCGGGATCGACGCTGGTTCGCAGGACCAGTGTGTTGACGAACATTCCGACGAGATGGTCGAGCGCTGCCTGACCTCGGCCGGCGATCGGTGTGCCGATGGTGACTTCGTCGGCGCCCGACAACTTGGACATCAGCACTGCGAGCGCGCCGTGCAGCGCCATGAACATCGTGACACCGTTTGCCCTGGTGAGGTCCGCGAGGGCGCGGTGGGTGTTCGCGTCGATGTCGAAGGTGAATCGGTCACCGTGGAAGGTCTGTTGCACGGGTCGCGGGTGGTCGGCGGGCAGTGCGATGACGTCGTCGAGTCCGGCGAGTTGCTCACTCCAGTAGTGCAATTGGCGACTGATGACGGATTCCGGGTCGTCTTCCGATCCGAGGACGCGATGCTGCCACAACGTGAAGTCTGCGTACTGCACCTCGAGTGGCGCCCACGTGGGCTCGGTCCCTGCCGTACGCGCCAGGTAGGCCGTCATCACGTCGCGTGCGAGCGGCGCCATCGACGATCCGTCGGCGCAGATGTGATGGACCACGACAAACAGAATGTGAACGGGTTCAGCGGTGTCGAGTCGGAACAGTGCCACGCGCAGCGGCAGGTCCACCGACACGTCGAAGCCGGTCGTGGCGAGTCGTTGCATGCGCTCCGCGAGCTCGTCCTCCCCCAACGTCATTTCACGGACCGGCGGTACTGCCTCGTCGACGGTGAGCACTTGCTGAATCGGATCGCCGCCGACGGCGGGGAACACCGTCCGCAGTGTTTCGTGCCGCTCGACGACGTCGGCGATGGCCTGTTGCATGGCCGTGACGTCGAGGTCACCGGTAAGGCGAACAGCTAGTGGGATGTTGTACGCGGCTGAGCGTGTGTCGAATTGGTTCAGGAACCACATGCGCTTCTGCGCCAACGAGAGCGGGACGCTGCCACTGCGCTCCATGGGAGTGAGCGGCACAGCGCCGACGGCAGTGACAGCGCTGGAGAGCCGTTCGGCGAGCTGAGCCGTCGTCGGTGCCTCGAACAGCACGCGCACCCCGACGTCGATGTTCAGTGCGGAGTTGAGCCGCGAGACCACGCGAGTGGCGATCAGCGAGTTGCCGCCGAGCTCGAAGAAATTGTCGTCGACGCCGACCCGTTCGACGCCGAGTACGTCGATGAACGCATCGGCGATCCGACGTTCGAGGCTGGTGCCGGGCGCCCGGAATTCCACACCGGTTCCGGTGAACTCCGGCGTCGGCAACGCTTTTCGATCGAGCTTGCCGACCGCGGTGCGCGGTAGCTCGTCGACGATCATGATGCTGGCCGGAACCATGTGCGAGGGAACACGTCCGGCGAGGTGCGCGGTGATCTCTGCCCCGGTCAGCGTCGATCCTTCCTCGACGGTGAGGTAGGACGCTAAAACTGTGGCGCCGGCCGGTCCGTCGACGCCGAGTGTCACGCAATTCGTGACACTCGCCATTGCGGTGATCTGGGCGTCGACCTCGCCGAGCTCGATGCGGAATCCGCGAATCTTGACCTGGAAGTCGCTACGCCCGACGTATTCGATGGTGTGATCGCTTCGCCAGGAGACGATGTCGCCCGTGCGGTACATCCGGTCGCCTGGCTTGCCGAAGGGGTCGGCGACAAATCGCTCGCTGGTCAGGCCGGGACGCCGGTGGTATCCGCGAGCCAGGCCGATGCCGGCGATGTACAGCTCACCGGGAGCTCCGACGGGTACGGGTTGCAGGCGCGAATCGAGGATCATCTCGTGCACGCCGCGGATCGGTCCACCGATCGTGATGGGTGCGCCCACTGTCATGGGTTCGCTGATGTCTGCCATGACGGTTGTCTCGGTCGGGCCGTAGGCGTTGACGAATTCTCGTCCGGGAGCCCAGAGGCCGACGAGATGCGGCGGTAGTGTCTCTCCCCCGACGACGACGTGCCGGAACTCGTCCAGGCCGGCCGGGTCGACGGTGGCGAGCGCTGCCGTGGTGACGAACGCGTGAGTGACGTGTTCGCGGCGGATGAGACTTGCCAGTTCGGCGCCGCCGTAGATGTCGGTCGGGACGATCACCATGGTGGCTCCGACACCGAATGCCTGCAGGTACTCGAAGACGGCTCCGTCGAAGCTGGGGGTGGCGAAGTGCAGGGTTCGAGAGTGGTGATCTGCGTGGAATCGACGCTGCTGGTCGAGTGCGAAGCTGTCGAGTCCGGTGTGGGTGACGACAACTCCCTTGGGTCGGCCGGTGGATCCCGAGGTGTAGACCACGTAGGCGGCGTTGTCCATGACCACCGGTGCACGCCGTTCGTCCTGGGTGATCGGCAGCGTGCAACTGGTGGCGACGTCGTCGTCGAATGCCTCTTCTCCGAGCACCAACCAGGACACGATGGGTGGAAGTGTGTCGATGGCGTCGACGACGGTCAACCCGAACAGCACCTCGGAGTCGCTGAGCATGTGTTCGATTCGGTCAGCCGGATAGGTGGGGTCGACGGGGACGAACGCTGCGCCGGTCTTGGCCACCGCCCACACCGCGAGTACGGATTCGACGGACCTTTCGATGCCGATGGCAACCGACGTCTCGGGCCCGGCGCCGCGGCGAATCATGGCTCTGGCCAACTGGTTCGAGCGCCGGTCCAGTTCGGCGTAGGTCATGGAACGGCTGCCGGCCGAGAGCGCGATGCGGTCGGGATAGGTGGCAGAGACGTCGGCGAGAATCTCTGGGAGCGTTCGCGCGGAGCGCCCCGGGGAGCCGAAGACCGGCGCAAGATCACGGCTCTCGAACTCCGTGAGAACCTGCAGACGGGCCAGCGGCTGATCCGGTGCCGAGGCGAGTTGCCCGAGGACGATGCCCACGCGCTCGGTGATCTTGGCGACTTCGCGGGCGGAGAAGTGCGTCGGCAAGTACTCCATCTTCAGATTCAGCGTGTCACTTTCGGACGCCACCACGGCAATCGGATAGTGCGCCGAGTCGCGTCCGTCGATGCCGAGAACGTGCATTCCCGCGATGTCGGTTTCGGCGGTCAGGGCTGTCTCGTCGACGGGATACGACTCGAATACCGTCAGGGTGTCGAAGGAACCGGCGGCGCCGACTGCTCCGGCGATGTCCGACAGTCCGATGTGGTGGTGGTCGAGCAATGACGCTTGCTCGGATTGGACGCGAATGGCCATTTCGGCGAGGGTTTCTCGGGCGTCGAGGCGGACTCGGACAGGCACCGTGTTGATGAACAGGCCGACTATCGATTCCACGCCGGGCACCTGTGGAGGGCGTCCTGAGACCGTTCCGCCGAAGACGACGTCGTCGCGTCCGAGAAGTTCGGCGAGCACGATTCCCCATGCCACCTGTACCAGGGTCGCCATGGTCAGGCCGCGGCTTCGCGCGAACGCCCGAAGAGTCTCGGCTCGTTCGGTCGGCAGCGAGTACGAGTGGATTTCACTTGCCACGGTTTCGGCGGCGGTGTCTGCCCTCGAGAGGTGGGTGGACGTGTCGACGCCCCGTAGCGCTTCTTGCCACGCCCGTAGCGAAGTCTCGGGTTCTTGCTTCGAGATCCAGGAGAGATAGTCGCGATACGACTGAACTCGGGGCAGAATCTCGGGGTCACCGTCGGTTGCGTAGAGAGTGAGCAGGTCTCGAAGCAACAGCGGGGTGGACCAGCCGTCGAGCAGGATGTGGTGGTTCGTCACGACGAGGCGTGCTTTGTCCGGTCCGATTCGCACGAGCATGAAGCGGATCAGCGGGGCTGTTTCCATGTCGAAACGATGAGCGCGATCGCGTTCGAGCAGTTGACCGAACGCGACTTCACTGTCTTCGGCCCCGGACAGGTCGATCTCGGCCCAGCCGATGTCGGCACCGGAACGGATCACCTGCAGTGCCCGCCCTCCCGGTGCGGAGACAAATCCCGCGCGCAGGCTCGGATGACGATCAACCAAGGCCTGCGCGGCGCGGCGCAGGCGCGGCGCCTCCACCCGACCCCCGAGCTCGAGGGTCAGTTGCACCATGTACGGGTCGATTTCGGTTTCGTCGAACTGGGCGTGGAAGAGCATGCCCGACTGCAGAGGTGACAGTGACCAGATGTCGGTCAGGTCGGGGAATCTGCGCTCGAGCTGTTCGATGCTCTGTTGATCCGCGGTGACGAGATCGAGATCGGTGGGCGTGAGCTCGCGCTCGGAGTGTTCCTCCACGTATTCACTCAGTGCGCCCAGTGCTCGGGTCCAGAGCTCCGCCAGTTCGGTGACTTCGGCCTCGCTGAGAATGCCGCGGGGGAAGGACCACGTAGCGCGCAGAATCGGACCGTGTGCGGTATCGGTCGTGACGGCGTTGATGTCGAGCACCGACGCGGCGGCCAATTCGCCGCTGTGCGCTTCGTCGAGGGTCACTTCCGAGATCGGCAGCCACGGCACTTCGCCGTGCTCGGGATCCGAGCCGGCAAATCGTCCGAGGTAGTTGAACGAGATCTGCGGCGTGGGCAGCTCACGAAGTTCCTCGTTTCGATCGAGGTACTTCAGGATGCCGAACCCGATTCCGTTGTCGGGCAGGCCGAGCAGCGTTTCCTTGACGAGTTTCACGGCGGAGGCGGCGGTTGATCCCCCGGCCAGTGCATCGACGACATCGAGTCCGGTGAGATCGATCCGGACGGGGAACAAGGTGGTGAACCAGCCGACCGTGCGCGAGAGGTCGGCGCCCGGTACGGCGTTCTCCTCGCGGCCGTGCCCTTCGAGGTTGACGAGCACGTCCCCGCTGCGCTGTCCGCGCGATCGACGCCAGGCGGTGACGGCAATCGCGAGAGCAGCGAGCAGTCCGTCGTTCACCGAGCCTCCGAAATGCTGAGGCACCGTCGAGATGACGTTCTCGGTCACGGAGGTCGGAACGTCGACGCTGACGCGGTCGACGGTGGCTCCGACATCGACGGCTGGGTCGAGCCCGCGTGCCCCGAGCAATGGCTCGTCGGTCCGCATTCTCGACCACAGGTCGATCTCGTCGCGTCGCTGCGCAGCGGTCTCGGCGAGCGCTGTCGCCCAGCGACGTATCGACGTTCCGCCCGGCGGAAGTATGGGTGTTTCTCCGTCGAACGCCGAGGCATAAGCAGTGACCAGGCCCGGGACGAGCATGCGCCAGGACACACCGTCGACCGCGAGGTGATGAAGGACCAGGAGCAACCGTCCGGCTTCGGCCCGGTTGCCGTTCGAGCTGACGGGATCCAACCAGACTGCGCTGATCATCTTCCCGTGTTCGGGATCGAGGCGGCTGGATGCGTCCTGCATCGCGGTTTCCGCAGCGGCGACGAATTCTTCGCCGCTGGTGGACACGATGGAGGTTCGGCGCAGGATGTCGGGGGCGGTGATGCTCCCTGGCTCGCGGATCTCGAGTTGGTGAGTCGCGGCGTCCAGGCGCGCCCGCAGCACGTCGTGACGATCGAGGATCGTTTGCAATGCT
This sequence comes from Rhodococcus sp. MH15, assembly GCF_019266045.1. Lineage (NCBI taxonomy): Bacteria > Bacillati > Actinomycetota > Actinomycetes > Mycobacteriales > Nocardiaceae > Rhodococcus > Rhodococcus sp. MH15. The sequence goes on along the minus strand of NZ_LPNP01000061.1, from coordinate 170,692 downwards.
CGTTCCAGCGCGGGGCCGGAGACATCCGCGGGCAGTGCGATCAGCGCGCTCTGGCTGTAACTGCGGATCGTGCTCAGGTCACCGCGACTGCGTTCGACGAGCCACTCCATGATCGGCGTGAGCGGTAGCGGGCCGGCTCCCCCGCCGGGTAGCTCCGTGAGAACCGGTGCCGTTTCCGATGATTCGATGAGGAGCACTTTGGTGAGGCCGGCCACGGTCTTCGCTTCGAAGACGTCCCGCGGAGTGAAGACGAGGCCTGCGGACTTCGCCCGTGAGACGAGTTGGATCGACATGATCGAATCGCCGCCGAGACCGAAGAAGGAATCGTCCACTCCGATACTGCCCCGACCCAGCACCTCCGCGAAGAGGTCCGCGAGGACCGCTTCGGTAGCGGTGGCCGGCGCCCGCGTCGCCTCGGTTGTTCCCGTGACGGTGAAGTCCGGAGCCGGGAGGCTGCGTCGGTCGAGCTTTCCGTTGACCGTCAGTGGAAGCGATTCGAGGACGACGATGGCGGTGGGCACCATGTACTCCGCGAGTTCGGCGGCGACGAAGTCGGTCACCGTCGCTGAATCGACGGTACTGCCTGTTTCGGCGACCACGTACCCGACGATCCGCGGTGACGCTCCCTCCGTTCGAACAAGTGCTACCGAGGCAGCGACGCCGGGGCAGCGGAGCATTGCGGCTTCGATCTCGCCGAGTTCGATGCGGAAACCACGCACCTTCACCTGGAAATCACTGCGGCCCACGTACTCCAACTGCCCCGCGTCGTTCCACCTCGCCAGGTCCCCGCTCCGATACATTCGATCCCCCGAACTACCGAATGGATCGGGAAGGAACCGCACCGAAGTCAATGCGGGTTTCCCGAGGTATCCCCGAGTCACCTGATCACCGGCGACGTACATTTCGCCGACGACACCTGGTGGTACCAAGTTCAGTCGCCGATCGAGTACGTAGACGGACAATCCCGGTACTGCTCGCCCGATGATGCTCGCCGACGCGTGCTCGCTGTCGTTGCGGTCGAGTGCGATTCGACTGACGTGCACTGTCGTCTCGGTGATCCCGTACATGTTGACCAACGTCGGAGCCGTGTCGGCCCGCCTGTCGTACCACTTGCGTAACTGCCCGAGGTCGAGCGCTTCGCCACCGAAGACGACGTAGCGCAGTGCAAGGTCGGGATCCGTGCCGTTCGGTGAGTACGCACGGTCGGCTTCGGCGAGTTGGTAGAAGGCGGTGGGTGTTTGGTTCAGCACCGTCACTCGCTCCCTGCGGAGCAGTTCGTGGAACATGTCCGGTGATCTGGTCGTGTAGTAGTCGACGACGACCAGCCGGCCCCCGTGCAGCAGCGGCCCCCACAGCTCCCAGACGGAGAAGTCGAATGCGTACGAGTGGAACATGGTCCACACGTCCGTGTCGTCGAACCCGAACGTCGGGGCGGTGTTGTCCATCAGAGTCAGCACGTTGCGGTGGCTGACCTGGACACCTTTGGGGCGCCCTGTGGATCCGGAGGTGTAGATGATGTACGCGATCGCGTCGGGCAGAAGTGGTGTCGTCCGGTCCGCGTCGGTGATGCGATGGGGCGCGGAGTGATCGAGGCGTACCGCGATCTCCGGCGATCCGAGTTCGACGACGTCTATGCCGGATTCGATGATCTCCGAAGGTAGGTCGCTTCGGAAGTCTCCGGTCGTGACCAGGCATACCGGCCGCGCGTCGTCGAAGAGGAACCGCATGCGCTCGGCCGGGTAGGTGATGTCGACCGGCAGGTATGCCGCTCCGGTTTTGATGACGGCGACGAGGGCCAGCACGAGATCGGTGGTTCTGGGCATTGCAACAGCCACCACGGATTCCGGACCGATACCGCGGCCGATCAGGAGCCGCGCCAGGCGGTTAGCGCGCCCGTCCAGTTCGGCGTACGTCATGGCGCCGTCGCTGTCGTTGACCGCGGTCGACGACGGATGTGCTGCAACAGCCTCGAAGAATCGGTCCGCGATGTTGTCCGCTGGAGCCGGTTCGGCGTGAGTGTTCCACTCGGTCAGCATCTGTCGACGCTCGTCGGCGCCCACGACGTCGATGTCACCGGTAGGAGTCGACGGCTCTCGCGAGACCGCCTCGAGGATGGTGAGCAGTCTGCGCGAGAACGAATCGATCAAGTCACCGTCGAACAGGTCTGTGGCGTAGATGAATTCGGCGTCGATGCCATCCGTTCCGCCATCCGCGTCGTAACGCTCGGTGACCGAGAGTTGCAGATCGAACTTGGCGACGGGTAGGTCGAACTCGACTCCCGAGACCGACAGCCCCGGCAATTCGAGTTGTGGGAGTGCATTGTTGCGGAACTCGATGAGGATCTGGAACAACGGAGTGTGCGAAGTCGAGCGTTCCGGGTCGAGTGCGTCGACCAACCTTTCGAAGGGCAAATCGGTGTGCTGGAACGCGCCGAGGTCGCCTTCGCGAACCTGGGCGAGGACGTCCTCGAACGACGCGTCGGGCGTGATCTGTGTTCGCAGCACGAGAGTGTTGACGAACATACCGACTAGGTGATCGAGTTCGGCCTCGCCGCGGCCGGCGACGGGTGTTCCGATGGCGATGTCCTCGGTACCGGCCAGGCGCGCCGCAAGTACCGCCAGTGCTGCGTGCATGAGCATGAACATGGTGGTGCCGTGCTCACGTGCCAGGTCGGTCAGCGCCCGATGGGTCTGCGGCGATACCGCGAACCGGTGGACCGAACCGACCATGGACGGCTTTGCCGGACGTGGGAACGACGTCGGCAACGCGATCGGCTCGCCCAGTCCCGCGAGTCGGTCCTTCCAGTAATCGAGCTGACGGGTCAGAGCCGAGTCCGGATCTTCCTCGGAGCCGAGCACTTCGTGCTGCCACACAGCGAAGTCGCCGTACTGCACGGCCAGTTCCGACCAGTTCGGCGCACTGCCGGCACTGCGGGCCGCGTAAGCCGCTGCCACGTCCGCTGCGAGGGGGTTCATCGAGAACCCGTCGGCGACGATGTGGTGGACGACGATCACGAGTACGTGCCTGCGCTCGTCCCCGTCGACGCGCAGGACCGCGCAGCGGATCGGAACTTCGGCCGAGGCGTCGAAGCCTGCCGAGGCCAGCTCGAGGATTCGATCGGACACTCTGGCAGCAGTGACGATTTCCGGCTCCAGGATCGGCATGACCTCGTCGCTGGACATCACCTGCTGAACCGGCTGTCCGTCGATCGAGGGGAACTTCGTCCGCAAGCTCTCGTGGCGCCCCAGTACGTCCGCTACCGCGGCCTGCAATGCGGCGAAGTCCAGATCGCCGTCGAGGCGCACTGCCAGGGGAACGTTGTAGGCGGGGGACGTCACGTCGAACTGGTTGAGGAACCACATCCGCTTCTGTGCCAGTGACACGGGCAGTGGGTCCGGGCGGGATCGCCGAGTCAACGGTGGTCTGGGGTTCTCTCCGCGGCCGACGCTCTCCGCCAGACGCGAGAGCTGCCGAACTGTCGGAGACTCGAACAGTCCTCGAACGCCGATGTCGGTGCCGAGAAGTGCGTTGACGCGGGCGATGACGCGGGTCGCGGTCAGTGAGTTTCCGCCGACGTCGAAGAAGTGAGTGTCGATACCGATCGGAGACACTCCGAGCACGTCCTCGAAAACGCCCACCACCAGCCGTTCCAACTCGGTGGCCGGTCCAGTGAGTGTCTCGGCATCGGTGTCGAAACGAGGCGCCGGAAGAGCAGCCCGATCGACCTTGCCGACGCCGGTCAGCGGTAGTTCGTCGAGCACGACGACGCTTGCGGGCACCATGTGTGCCGGCAGTAGCTCCCGTGCCGCCGCCCGGATGTCCTCGGCGCTCACCCGGCGTTCGTCGTCGCAGACGACATATGCCGCCAAGGCCTGCTCGTCGGAGGGTCCGCGCACCGCCAACGTGACCGCGTACTCCACGCCGGGCAGCTGACCCAACGCCGTGTCGACCTCGCCGAGTTCGATACGGAAGCCGCGGATCTTGACCTGGAAGTCGCTGCGTCCGAGGTACTCGATGGTGCGGTCGCTGCGCCAGCGCACCACGTCGCCCGTGCGGTACATCCGCTCCCCCGGCTCGCCGTACGGGTTGGCGACAAATCGTTCGCTCGTCAGTGGTGAGCGCCCGTGATAGCCGCGCGCGAGTCCGACTCCGGCGACATACAGTTCGCCGGGAACTCCGACGGACACCGGTTGAAGTCTGCGATCGAGGACGACCTCGCTGAATCCGCGGTTCGGCGGTCCGAGATAGACCTTCTCGCCGGCCGGGATGGGGTCGCTGAGGTTGCAGGAGATGGTGGTTTCGGTGGGTCCGTAGACGTTGACGAACGATCTTCCCGGCGCCCAGGTGCGCACCAGGTCCGCCGAGGGCGCCTCGCCGCCCACCGTGATGGTGGTCAGTTCGTCGATTCCCTCGGGATCCACCGACGTCAGCGCTGCAGGCGTGATGAACGCGTGGGTGACATGTCCCTCGCGGAGAACGTCGGCCAGTTCGGTTCCTCCGTAGACGGTGGTGGGAGCTACGACCAGTTCGCCGCCGACGGCGAAGGCGAGCAGGTACTCGAGAACGGAGGCGTCGAAGCTCGGAGAGGCGAAATGCAGTGCGCGTGAATTCTCGGTGAGACCGTAGCGATGACGCTGTTCGTCGGCGAAGTTCTCGAGACCGGTGTGCGTGACGACGACGCCCTTGGGTCGGCCGGTCGAGCCCGAGGTGTAGATGAGGTAGGCGGTGTTCTCCAACCGCGGGGTTCCCCGGCGCTCGTCCTCGCGTAGCGGCGCCGCGGATACTCCGGAGAGCCGAGCGATGCTCGTCGGGTCGTCGAGTTCGAGCCACTTCGTCACACCGCCGTCGCCGGGTCTGTGGGCAGCCGTGGTCAATCCGAGCGAGGATGCCGAGTCCTCGAGCATGAACGAGATCCGGTCACTCGGGTAGCGAGGATCGATCGGCACGAAGGCGGCGCCGGTCTTGGTGATCGCCCAGACCGCTGCGACGGATTCGAAGGAGCGTTCCACACAGATCGCCACCCGTGAGTCCGGGCCGGCGCCTTCCGAGATGAGCACGCGCGCCCACTGGTTCGACGCCTCGTCCAGCTCTCGATAGGTCATCTTTCTCTCACCACAGGACAGTGCGACCCGTTCGGGGAATCTGCTCGCGGTGTCCGAAAAGATGCGATCGAGTGTCCTGACCGAGCGGCCCTGCCGGCCGCGCGCGGGAACCAATTGCTGCACTTGCGAATCCGGCATCAGGCGCAGTTTCGCCAGCGGGAGATCCGGTTGCGCGGTGATCAGCTCGAGGGTGCGGAGCAGCCGGTCGGCGATCGCGTCGATGTCGTGATCGCCCAGGACTCCCGGGAAATACTCGAATTTGAGCCGCAGTCGCCCGTCTGCCGCAGAGGCGACGATCGCGAGTGGATAGTGCGCGGCATCCTCGGCGTCGTGGACGTCGAGAACGTGCATTCCGGCTATGTCGGTACCGGAGGAGAGTCCACCGCGGTCGACGGGATACGACTCGAACACAGTCAGCGTGTCGAACGATGCAGCGGACCCCACAGCCGAAGTGATATGCGAAAGCCCGACATGATGGTGATCGGACAACCGCGCCTGTTCCGCTTGGACGCGAACGCACAGCGCCGCCAGGGACTCTCGCGGATCGAGGCGAACTCGGACGGGGACGGTGTTGATGAACAAACCCACCATCGACTCGACGCCGGACACCTGGGGTGGTCGGCCGGAGACGGTTCCACCGAAGACGACGTCGTCGCGGCCGAGGAGTTCGGCGAGCACGATTCCCCAGGCCACCTGGATCAAGGAGGCTGTCGTCAGGCCACGGGAGCGGACGAATCCACGCAGAAGTTCCGTCTCACCTTCTCCGAGCGCTGTGGTCGTCGAGCGTGAGGTAGCGCCGTCCTCGTCGACGGCGTGAGTTCCGGTGAGCAGCGTCGGGTCGTCGAGTCCGCGGAGTGCTTCGCCCCAGGCCTCGATCGACACGCTGTCGTCGCGAGTGCTGATCCAGCTCAGATAGTCCCGGTAGGGGTGTACGCGTGGGATGGCACTGTGATCACTGTCTGTCGCGTAGAGCGTCAGTAGGTCGCGGACCAGCAGCGGCATCGACCATCCGTCGAGGAGGATGTGGTGGTTGGTCAGGATCAACCGATACGCGTCGTCACCGGTTCGCAGAAGCAGGAACCGCAGCAGGGGCGGAGTGGCCATGTCGAAGCCGCGGACCCGATCCGCATGGAGAAGCTCGCGTATCTCGGTCGCCTGTTCGGTGGGGGCCAACGGAGAGATGTCGATCTCGGTCCACGGCACGTCAACGTCTGCGTTGATCACCTGCACCGATCGTCCACCGGTATCGGTCGTGAACGCCGCGCGTAGGTTCTCGTGTCTGTCGAGCAGTGCCTGTGCGGCACGGTGCAACCGGGACGCGTCGACGCCGTCGAGTTCGAGTGCGAGTTGGACGGTGTACGCGTCGACTGTGTGTTCGGCGTAGCGGGCGTGGAAGAGCAGTCCGGATTGCAGCGGTGAGAGGGACCAGACGTCGGTCAGTGTCGGGAACTCGCGCTCGAGGTGGTCGATGGAATCCTGGTCGAGGTCGATCAGGTCGATGTCGGACGGGGTGAGTCCCCCGCGTTCGCTGTGTTCGGCATAGGTGGCCAGCGCGCGCAACGCCTGCACCCAGAGGTCGGCGATGGCGCGAGCATCGCGCTCTGCCAGCACGCCGGTGGGATAGGCGATAGTGGCACCGATGTGCGGTGCGCCCGAGATCTCGGTGGTGACGACGTTGACGTCCAGGACCGAACCCACTGGCATCTCGGACCGCGCTGCCGCTTCCAGATCGACGTCCCGGGCCAGTGCCCAGTCCCCCAGTGACTCTCCTGCTTCGGTGCCGGAGAAACGGCCCAGATAGTTGAACGAGATCTGCGGTTGGCGGAGGTCTTCGAGTTCCGCTCGACCCACCTCGTCGAGGTAACGCAGAACTCCGTAGCCGATGCCGCTGTCCGGAACACCCAAGAGTTCTTCCTTGACACGCTTGAGCACCACCGCTGCCTCTGGGGCGCTGCTCATCACTTCCGCGATGTCGATGCCGGCCAGGTCGATCCGCATCGGGAAGACGCTGGTGAACCAGCCGACCGTGTGCAGGACGTCCGCACCGGGCACCACGTGAGCTTCGCGTCCGTGGCCCTCCATCGAGATGAGCACGTTGTCGGTTCGTATGCCCTGTGCCTGCCTCCACTGCGTCAGTGCCAGTGCGAGAGCAGCAACGAGACCGTCGTTGACTGATCCACCGAAAAGCGCCGGAAGCGTGGTCAGGACTGTGTCGGACAGTTCGACGGGTACGTCGGCGACAACTCGGCCGACCGAATCGAACGTGTCGAGCCGCGGGTCCAGCGGCCGGGTTCCGATCAGCGGGTCGGCACCTTCGAGTATCGAACGCCACCGGGGCAATTCGACTCTTCGATCGGGCGCGATGTCGCGGAGCGCATGCGACCAACGACGAACCGACGTGCCCGAGTACGACGGCTCCGGTTCCTCGCCTGCATCGATGCGGTGGAAAGCCGACGCAAGTTCCGGCACGAGGACGCGCCAGGAGACACCGTCGACGGCGAGGTGGTGGATCACCAGGAGCAGCCGGCCGGTGTTGCGCACGCCGGACAACCAGACGACCCGCACCATCACGCCCCGGCCGGGGTCGAGTTCTCGACGCGCACCGCCCAGTGCGTCGACGATCGCCGCGTCGAACACCGCGGTGCCCGGCTCGGCCTCTACCTCGATCACCCGGCAAATATTCTCGGCTGCAACAGATCCCGGCTCGCCGACAACAAGCCTGCGCTCGCCGTCGAGCTCGAGGCGTGCGCGAAGGATGTCGTGACGATCGAGAACAACTTGAAGAGCCGCGGTCAACTGCTCCACACTGTGAAGCCCGTGCGGCGCGTTGAGAAGAGTCGCTTGGGAGAACGAATCGAGACCTCGGAGATCGGAGCCGAGCCGGTCGAGCCACCACTGAGCCACCGGCATCAACGGCACGTGGCCCACGCCGTCTCCGGGAAGTTCCTCGAGCACCTCGGGTTCGTCGTCCTTGGTCGATGCCAGCAAAACCGCAAGACCGGCGACCGATTTCACCTCGAAGACGTCACGCGGGGTGAAGACGAGCCCGGCATCGCGGGCACGGGCGACGAGCTGAATCGACATGATCGAATCGCCGCCCATCGAGAAGAACGAGTCGTCGACGCCCACCGATTCGACACCGAGGACATCGACGAACAAGGCGGCCAGCGTGCGTTCGGTATCGGATTCGGCGGCCCGCGAGCGTGCCTGGGTTGCTCGCAAGTCGGGAACCGGCAGGGCTCGGCGGTCGAGCTTTCCGTTGGCAGTCATCGGCAGTTCGTCGAGAACGACCACGACCGCAGGAACCATGTACGGGGCCAGAGCCGAGCCCGCGAACGCGATGACGGCCTCGGGATCCACAGTCTGAGCGTCGTTGGCAGGCACGACGTATCCGACGATCCGTGCGGCGCCTCCGTCACGTTCGAGCGTGGTCACCACGGAATGTGCAACGCCGGGATAGCGAGCCAGAACTGCCTCGATCTCGCCGAGTTCGATGCGGAATCCGCGAATCTTGACCTGGAAATCGCCTCGACCCTGGTACTCGAGTTCGCCGTTCTTGTTCCACCTGGCGAGGTCACCGGTTCGGTACATCCGTGTGCCCGCACTGCCCGCGGGATTGGGCACGAATCGTTCGGCGGTCGTGCCGGCGCGGTTTCGGTAACCGCGGGCGAGTCCGTCGCCGCTGACGTACAGCTCTCCCGTCACTCCGACCGGGACGCGGTGCAGGCGATTGTCGAGGACCCACGCGCTGATGCCTGTCGACGGGCGACCGATCGTCACTCGATCGGTCGGGGACATCGGCTCGGTGATGCTGGCGACGACCGTCGATTCGGTTGGTCCGTAGGCATTGATCATGATCCGGTGATCGCTGACCCAGGCGGCGACGAGGTCGGGTGGGCAGACGTCGCCGCCGGTTCCGATGCACACCAGCTCGTTCAGTCCGCTCGGATCGACCGTGGCCAGAGCGGCTGGTGTGATGAAGGCGTGCGTGACGTGCTGGTCGGCGATCAGACTCGTCAGTTCGGTTCCGCCGATGATGCTCGGTGGGGCGATGACCATCGTGGCCCCGGCACCAACAGCCATCAGGAGTTCGAGAATCGAGGCGTCGAAGCTCGGTGAGCTGAAATGCAGCGTGCGCGAGGTCGACTCGACGCGGAAGCGACTGCGTTCCTGCTCGGCGAGTGCCGAAAGCCCACGGTGAGTGACCATGACGCCTTTGGGGACGCCGGTGGAACCGGAGGTGTAGATGACATAGGCCGGGTTGTCCAGGGACACCGCAGCCAGCAGCTCCGAGGCACCTATCCGCTGATCACCGATCTGTTCGAGGGTTGCGAGTGTCTTTGCCTGATCGAGCAGAACGGCGTCTGCCTCGTCGGGGACGACACCCACATGCTCGGCGGTGGTGAGAACGACGCCCGCTCCCGAGTCGTTGATCATGTGGTGCACGCGGTCGACGGGATACGCCGGGTCGACGGGTACGAATGCAGCGCCGGACCGGGCAACCGCCCAGATCGCGACCACGGATTCCAGTGAGCGTGGTAATGCCAGGGCGACAACGGATTCCGGACCGACCCCGCGGCTGATCAACAGTCGTGCAAGCCGGTTGGCGCGGTGGTCCAGATCGGAGTAGGTCAGATGGCGGTCGCCGAAAATCAGTGCAGTCCTCTGCGGTTCGTCGACGTACTTGCGCTCGAGCAACGTCGAGAAGTGAACCTGCTCGGGAAGTTCCGGTGCGACGGCGCGAATCGTGTCGAGATCACTCACGAGATCGATGTCGCCGACCGGCGTGTGCGGTGATTCGGTGACAGCACCGAGAATCCGAACCAGGTATCGAGCGAAACCTTCGACGGTCGACTCGTCGAACAGGGCGCTGGCGTAGGTGAACCCGGCCTCGATTCCGGCCGGCCGGCCGTCGTCGTCGAAGGTCTCGGCAAGCGTGAGTTGCAGATCGAAATTCGAGACGGCGGATTCGAGTTCGAGGACCTCGACGTCCAAATCCGTCAGACTAACTGCTGGCCGAGTGGTGTTCTTGAACTCCAGCATCACCTGGAACAACGGTGAATGCGACGTCGACCGCTCCGGAGCCAGCGCATCGACGACGCGCTCGAAGGGGACGTCTGCGTGAGCGAAGGCGTCGAGGTCGGTGCTGCGAACTCTGGCCAACAGATCGGTGAACGAGGCGGCGGGGTCGACGTCGGCGCGCAGGACCAACGTGCCGACGAACATACCGACCATCGGATCCAGCAGGGCATTTCCGCGCCCGGCGATCGGTGAGCCGATCGTGATGTCTTCCATGCCGGACAATCTCGCCACGAGCACTGCGTATGCGGCGTGTACCGCCATGAACATACTGCTTCGGTGTTCGATCGCGGTTTCGCTCAGACGACGGTGGATGCCGGCATCGATGTCGAATCGAACGACGCCGCCCGAGAGATCCTGCACACGCGGACGCGGTCGATCTGCGGGGAGCGCAAGAAGTTCGGGAACACTCGCCAGTTGACGTGTCCAGTACTCGAGCTGACCGGCAAGAGTGCTGTCCGCTTCGTCGATCCGACCGAGAGCCCTTTCCTGCCAGATGGCGAAGTCCGCGTACTGGACCGGAAGAGGAGACCAGTCGGGCGCCTCACCTCGATGCCTTGCCGAGTACGCGCTCATCACGTCGAACGCCAACGGTGCCATCGAGAATCCGTCGGCGCAGATGTGATGGACGACCACGGTCAGGACGTGATCTTCTTCGTCGACCTCGATCAGTTCCGCCCTGATCGGTGGAGCCTGCGTGACGTCGAAGCCCCTCGAGGTGAGACGTTCGATCTGCCCGAGTACCGCTTCGGCGTTCGCGGCGACAACCGGCAGCGCGCCCAACGCTTCACCGGGTTCGACGATCACCTGCGCCGGCACTCCCTCGACCATGGGAAACAGCGTGCGCAGCGATTCGTGGCGAGTAAGCACGTCGGTGATCGCGCCCGCCAACACGGCAACTTCCAACCGGCCTCTCAGCCTGATCGCTATGGCGACGTTGTACGCCGCGGACGTGACGTCGAATTGATTGACGAACCACATGCGCTTTTGTGCCAGCGACAGCGGGATCGTCTGTGGCCGCGGCAATGCCTCGAGCGGAAGGACTGCCGGTCCCCCTCGTGCCGTGGCGCACTCGACCGCCAACTGCGCAACGGTCGGCGCGTCGAACAACTCTCTGATCGACAAGTTCAACGACAGCGAATCGTTCACGCGCGCCACAGCGCGTGCAGCGACGAGGCTGTTTCCGCCGATCTCGAAGAAGTTGTCGTGAACACCGACTGCCCCGGATTCCAGAAGCTCCTCGAAGATCGCCGCCAACTGCGCTTCGAGCGGTGTTCGCGGCGCCAGATACGTCTGCGAACTGTCGAAGCTGGGCGCGGGCAGAGCCTTCCGATCAAGCTTGCCGGTCGAACCGAGAGGGAACACGTCGAGGGCGATGACCACAGCGGGAACCATGTAGGCCGGAAGGAGACCTCTCAACTCGGTGCGTAGGCCGTCCGTGTCGATCGAAGTGCCGGTGTCGGCGATGACGTAGCCGACCAAACTGTCACCGACCACGTCGTCGTGATGGACGAGAGCAGCAGCTTGCGCGACACCGGGCAGCCTGAGCAATGCTGCTTCGACCTCGGCGAGTTCGATGCGCTGGCCGCGGATCTTGACCTGGAAATCGCGTCGACCGACATAGTCGAGCAGCCCGTCGGCGCGCCACCGGACGACATCACCGGTTCGGTACATCCGGGTGCCAGACGGGCCGTACGGGTCGGCCACGAACCTGTCGGCGGTGAGATCGCTGCGCCCGAGGTATCCACGCGCCAGTTGCACTCCCGCCAGATACAGCTCGCCGTGAACGCCGACCGGAACCGGATGCAGCCGCCCGTCGAGGACATAGAGCTGGGTGTTCCACACGGGCGCACCGATGGGAACGGTGACGGTCATGTCGGGGGTGAATTCGGCGGCGCTGACGTCGACGGCAGCCTCTGTGGGTCCGTACAGGTTGAACAGTCCCGCAGAACTCAGACGGGTGAACGCCTCCGCAGTGGTAGGCGCGAGGGCTTCACCGCTGCAGAACACCTGACGCAGGCTCGCACACTGCCCGGCAGTCGCGGCAGCGACGAATTCCGCGAGCATCGACGGAACGAAGTGCGCCGTCGTGACGCCTCTGTCGGCAATCAACGCCGACAGGTACCCGGGATCACGGTGCCCGTCCGGTTCCGCGATCACCAACTGCGCGCCGGTCTGCAGGGGCCAGAACAGTTCCCACACCGAGACGTCGAAGGTCACCGGGGTCTTGTGCAGCACCACGTCCGACGCGTGAAGGGGGTACGTGTCCTGCATCCACAGCAGGCGATTGACGATCGAACGGTGTGATACTGCAACACCTTTCGGTCGACCCGTCGATCCGGACGTGAAGATCACGTAAGCAGCATTGTCCGGGCGCAGGGGTCCGAGCCGATCAGCGTCGGTGATCGGCGCCGTCGTGGACACCTGACGATCGAGATCGACGTCCACGATCGGGACTCGCGCGGGAAAAGCGCCGTGGTCCTGGGGCCGGCTCAGCACGCAGATCGGTTCCGCGATGTCGAAGACGTACGCGATGCGCTCGGCGGGATGATCGGGATCCACCGGGACGTATGCCGCACCGGCACGGATCACGGCGTGGACCGCGACGAGTAGTTCCGGTGACCGTCGAATCGACACCGCGACGCGCATGTCCGGGCCGACCCCGCGGGCAATGAGGGTTCTGGCAAGTTCACCGACCCTCGCGTCGAACTCCGCATAGGTCAGTGTCCGCTCGCCGAAGACCAGCGCGGCCCCCTCGGGTGTCCGGGCTGCCTGCTCCGCCACCAGGTCCGAGAGGGTGGTGATCGGTACGGCGTGTTCGGTGGCATTCCAACGCTCGAGGACCAGTTCCGCCTCGCCCGGAGCTGTGAGATCGACGTCGCCGACGACGGATTCCGGGTAGGCAGCTACCGCGTCGAGGAGCATCGTGAAGCGATCAGCGAGGCCGGACATGGTGTCCGAGTCGAAAAGCTGGCTGGCGTAGTTCAACTGGCCGTCGATATGGTCGCCGCGGTCGGTGAGAATGACCTGAAGATCGAACTTTGCCGCGCCCGTCGACAGTTCGTCGACCGTGACCTCGAGCTCGGGCAAAGTGACCTCGGTGGGAGCGGCGCCCTGCATCACCAGCATCACCTGGAACAGCGGCGCCTGGTTGTCTGCGAGGGATTCGACGAGTACGTCGTACGGCACTTCGGTGTGCTGCAAGGCCGCCACGTCGACGTCGCGGACGCGGGTGAGAACTTCACCGAAGGTGAGTCCCCCCTCGAGAACCGTCCTCAGCACCACCGTGTTGACGAACATTCCGACGACGTCGTCGAGAGCGCGCTCGCTCCGCCCGGCCACCGGAGTGCCGATCGTGATGTCGTTCGCTCCGGATTCTCGGCTGAGCAGGACGGCCAGCGCGGCGTGGATCACCATGAACACGCTGACATCGCTGCGCGCCGCGATCTCGCCGACCCGGCGGTACGTCGCGGAGTCGATCCGGAAATCGAGATCGTCACCGCGCAGCGAGACACCCGCAGGGCGCGGATGATCCATCGGCAGTTCCGCGAGCTCACCGCGTTCGGTGAGCGTGTGCGACCAGAACCGCAACTGCTCGGCAAGAATCGAATCCGGGTCGGACGCTTCACCGAGCGCTCCGCGTTGCCACTCGCTGAAATCGCCGTACTGCACTTCGAGTGGCAGCCACGCCGGCACGCGTCCGCTCGCCCGCGAGGCGTACGCCACCATCACGTCACGAGCCAGCGGCGCCATCGACAGGCCGTCTGCTGCAATGTGGTGCACGACGAGGACCAAGGTGTGCTCGCGTTCGTTCACCTCGAGCAGAGTCGCGCGGATCGGCACCGATTCGCTGACGTCGAATCCCTCTCGCGCGAGCTCACTCGCCCGCGCCGAGGTCGCTGCGGCAGGTACCGTTTCCACCTCGAGATGATCGAACATCTCGTCCACACCGAGAACGTGCTGGACGGGGCCACGCGCACTCTCGGGGAAAACGGTCCGCAAGATCTCGTGTCGAACGATGACGTCCCGCAGCGCGGTGAACAGTGCATCGACGTCGAGATCGCCGGTCATCGAAACCGCGATCGGAATGTTGTACGCCGGCGAACTCGGATCGAGTTGATTGGTCAGCCACATTCGTTGCTGCGCCAGAGATACCGGTATCCGGTCAGGGCGATCGATACGCGTCAGTGCCGGGGCACGTGTGTTCCGCGAGTCCGCGAGGTCGGCGCGTGCTGCCAGAGCGGAGACGGTCGGCGCCTCGAAGAGGTCGAGAACGCTCAGCGTCGTTCCGAGAGCTCCGTTGACCCGCGACACGACGCGGGTCGCGATCAACGAGTCACCGCCGAGGTCGAAGAAACTGTCGTCTGCTCCCGCCCGGGTGATACCGAGCAGATCGCAGAACACCGCCGAAATTCGCTTCTCGGTCGAGGTCTCGGGGGCACGGTATTCAGCCGACCCGCCCACAGAATCGATGTCCGGTAACGCTTTCCTGTCGATCTTTCCTGCCGGAGTCAACGGAATGGAGTCGAGGACGACGATCCGCGCCGGAACCATGTGGGCTGCCAACGAAGATCTCGCGTGGGCGACCAGCTCGGAGTTGTCGATGTTTGTGCCCGCAGCCGCCGTGACGTACGCCGCCAACAGTGTTTCCCCACTCGGGCCCGCAACTCCGGCGGTGACTGCCTGTGCGACGCTCGGGTGGCGGCGCAGCACGTCGTCGATCTCGCCGAGCTCGACGCGGAAACCGCGGATCTTGATCTGGAAGTCGCTCCGGCCGAGGTACTCCAGCTCACCCTCGCCGTTCCACCGCGCGAGGTCACCCGTGCGGTACATGCGCTCTCCCGCAACACCGTTGGGGTCGGCAACAAATCGTTCGGCCGTAATCGTGGCACGCGCGTGGTACCCGCGCGCCAAACCGACACCGCTCACATAGAGCTCGCCGGCGACACCGATCGGCACCGGTTGAAGCCGCGAGTCCAGGAGGACGGTTGCGGCTCCGCGCATCGGCTTCCCGATGGTGACGGGAACATCGCTGCTCAGCGGTCCGGTCAGAGTGGCGACGACGGTGGTTTCGGTCGGTCCGTACGCGTTGAACATCGAGCGTCCGTGTGACCACTGATCCACCAGCGCGGGTGAGCATGCGTCGCCGCCGGTCACGACCACTCGTAGATCCGGTAGGCCGGCGGGATCGACTGTTGCCAGCGCGGCCGGGGTGACGAAAGCGTGGGTGACCCGTCCGATACGCATCACCTGTGCCAGTTCGTCGCCGCCGTACACGGTGGGCGGCGCGATCACCATCGTTGCCGCGCCCCCGAAGGCAAGGAGGAGTTCGAGGACCGAAGCGTCGAAGCTCGGCGAAGAGAAATGCAGGGTGCGGTCTCCAGGTTCGACTCCGAACCTGACTCGTTCTTCGTCGGCGAAGCTGCTCAGCCCGCGGTGACTGACCACGACGCCTTTGGGGACACCAGTGGAGCCGGACGTGTAGATGAGGTATGCCGGATCGTCGTAGCTCAGGCGCGTACGCCGCTCGGCGTCGTCGACCGGTGCATCGGAATGGTGCGAGGTGTCCAGTTCGTCGAGGAGCAGCCAATCCACCGAATCGGCGAGCCCGCCGTGGTGCTCCCCCACACTGATTCCGACTACAGCTCCCGAATCGGTGAGCATGTGCCGAATACGATCCTCGGGGTAGTGCGGATCGATCGGGAGGAAGGCACCGCCGGTCTTGGCCACCGCCCACGTCGCGGTCACCGATTCGAGAGACCTCGACAGCGCAAGGGCGACATAGGTGCCGGGGCCGACTCCCCTGTTGATCAGTTCACGGGCGAGTGTGTTCGACTCGGCGTCGAGATCCCGGTAGCTCACCTCACGATCACCGAAAACGAGCGCTGGGGCATCGGGGTTCACAGCCGAGGCCCGGCGGAGAATATCGGGGAGGGTCAACGGGGAGGACGCGGTCGCTCCCCGCGCCGGTACCAGGGACTCACGCTCGAAGTCGTCGAGGAGATCGAGGTCTCCGACCGGCGTTCGCGGGGCTGCTGCTGCGCCTGCAAGGATCCGCACCAGTCGCGAGAGGAAGGCTCGGACCGTGGATTCGGCGTAGTGCTGCGTGGAGTACGCAACCTCGAGGGCGCCGGTATCTGCGTGGACGTCGATCGCCACGTCGAGGCCGGCAATCGTGGTCTCCTGCGAGCCGTCGTTGAGGTGGACGTGCAACTCGGGCAGTGCGGGGACACCTGCCGCCGATCGAATCGACAACGTATCGCGTTCTCGAGCAAGAGAACTCACGAACTCGTCGAACGGCGCCGCCGGATCGACCTCGCAGCGCAGGGGCAAAGTTCCCCACTCGGTCCTCGTTCCGATCAGCACGTCCCGGCGCTCGGTCGATCTCGACAGCAACGAAGCAAATGCGGCATGGACAACGGCAAAGAGGGAGACGCCTTCCGTGCGCGCAAGTTCGGCGACCGCGGGATCGAGTGGGACGCTCAGCCGATTCGTACCGGTGGGCTCCGATTCGGCGTCGATTCGCTCGAGGCCCAGTGTGGAGCCCTCGTCGGAGTCCCCCAGGTATCTCGCCCAGAACCGCTCGAGTTCCCTGCGCTGTGCACTGCGCGCCCCTGCCTCGGCACTTGCCGGATGAATCCGGTTCATCGGCGTACCGGCCGGTGCTGCTGTCAGTTCTGCGACCAACTCGGTGAACGCCCGGTGGTGCTCGGCCAGTTCGTCGTGGCCGTAGCGATTGGGGTTTCCGCGAAAGTCGATCAACGTCTGCGCCGGATCGCCGCTCTGGTACACGTTGACCAGCAGATCCTCGACCGGACCCGACGTGACGATGTGATACTCACCGGTCAGTGGCCCGAGGGTTATCTCCTGCCGGAAGAGCATCACATTCATCATCGGGCCGGACAGACGCGCGTCGCCGACGGTCAGACCGGCATCACGCCGGATGTCCTCGAGGCTGCATCGCTGATGACGAAGCGCACCGAGAAGTTCGAGTTGCACGCGCCCGACCAGATCGTCGACACTTTCGTCCGGGTTTACGTGGATGTGTAGCGGCGCGACGTTGACCAGCATTCCGCCGGACCGCTGCAGCGGTGCCGTCGTCCTCGCGGAAACCGGCAGGTTGATCAGCACGTCGTCGTAGCCGGTACTGCGGGACAGGTAGCACGCCAGTGCCGAAATCAACACTGCGGCCGGAGTTGCACCGGAACGTGAATTCCACTCGTCCAAGGCAGCAAGGCTGTTCGCCGACATCGCGGCACTGACGAGTTCACTGCGTGCAGTCGGGGGTCCCTCACGGGTGGCCAACGTCGAACCGTGTTCGACGCCCGACACACGCTGGGCCCAGTACTCGCGGTCGGCTTCGAATCGGCTCGATTCGCGGTACTTCTGGTCGAGCTCGGACAGCGTCGTGACGTCGAGCGCCTTGTTCACCGCAGGCTCTCGACCTTCGACGGCTGCGGTGTAGATCGCCGCAATCCGATTGACGATCGTCATACCGCTGTATCCGTCGAGAGCGACGTGATGAATCCTGGTGTACCACAGGTAATCCCGATCACCAGTTTGAAGAATTGTCATCTCGACGAGACGATCGCGAGTCAGATCGAGCGTCGTCGCGTAATCGTTGTCCATCCACTCCGAGGCAGCCTGCCGAGGGTTCTCACGCTCGCGGAAGTCGAAGTAGTCGATGCCCGGGTCGATTGTGAAGTCCACGATCTGGCAGGGCTCCCCATCCGGGTACATCAACCGTAGAAACGGTGATTCGAACTCGTGGGCAGCCTCCACCGCGGCGCGACTGAGCAGTTGCATGTCCAAATCGCCGTGGAACTCGATGTACTGCGCGATGAAGTACGGGACCGTCGGGTGAAGTTGCTGCGCAAACCACATGCTGCGCTGCACCGCAGACAGGGGGAACGCTCCTGCCGGCAGGCTTCGCGATCCGGTGAGCGGGTCGATCCTCTTGTCGGTATCCATCACGACCACCCCCACAGAGCGTTGTGACGATCAGCGTTGTCACGATCAGCGCCGGGAAGTGTGGCTCGGGGATTGAAGAGAAACATCGCACCGCCTCGATATCGAGTGGAAACCATGTGGCGATCCTGCGAGAGCGCAGCCGAAGGTCATCGACCTCGACGAAGGGTCGCTTCGAAGTCCGAACCTCCCCGAAGGTCCGAACTCAGGATCAAAATTTGTCGTCGTCAGGCGTCAGGAGCACCGCAGTGTTGCAGTGCTCGACGCAAGGCTAGAAACCGGTTGCCCACACCTGCTCTACCGGAAACGTTCGGCTTCGCGGGCAAGCTCGGTCAACCGTTCACACAACTGTGTGAGCTCTGAACTCTCTGCGCCCTCGGCAACTGCTGTCGCCACATCTTCGGCAGCGCATCGGACCTCGAACATCCGATCCACGAGTTCGACCGCTTCGACTGCGGTCAAGATGACGGCGTCAGCCGGGATCGACGTGCCCTTGACGGCATTGCGCTGCTCGTACGCACGCTGTCGACAAGACTGGCTGCAGTACCGGCGTCGACGACCGACACCGGTCACCGCGACCTCTCGACCACACCACACACACGGGTTTCCCGAACGCGCAGACTGCGGTGATCCGACGCGTGTGCTCTCAGCCATGAATCGACACTGTACTCGAGATTCGGACGCCTTCGATGAACGCGCACGGTACCCGGTAAGATGGAGAGGTTGCGTCTTCTCGCCACACGGGAACCAATCGGGTGCTCGTGGCGTTGTAGATGAGTGTGAGCGTCTACTCCCCAAGTCAGGGCGCCCACCAGCGGTGACGAACGAAGAGAGGACACCACCATGGCAGATCGCGTACTTCGAGGTAGCCGACTCGGAGCTGTGAGCTACGAGACCGACCGTGACCATGACCTCGCGCCCCGTCGTATGGCCAAGTACAAGTGCGAGAACGGCGAGATCTTCGACATCCCGTTCGCGGACGAAGCCGAGATCCCCGGCACCTGGTTGTGCCGAAACGGCCTCGAAGGCACCCTCATGGAGGGGACTGCTCCCGAAGCCAAGAAGGTCAAGCCTCCCCGCACCCACTGGGACATGCTGCTCGAGCGTCGCTCGGTCGAGGAACTCGAAGAGCTCCTCAAAGAGCGTCTCGATTTGCTGAAGGCCAAGCGTCGCGGCGCATGAACTAGCACTTCGATCAAGACCGTCCGGTTCTACACCGGGCGGTCTTTCTCGTTCTTCGGGGAGTGATCGTTCACAAGTCGACGTCATACTTCGGCCCTTCTTCGACGTGGCAACTTCAGGATGCTTCGCGGTCCTCAAAGACACTTCAGGGCAACGTCATTCAGCATCCAGGCGCACTCGCGGGCCGACAGTGCGCAAATCCTGGACTTGCGCTGGAGAACCATCGGCACTGCTTCGTGCACCAGTGTGAGCTGTATCCCCCACCCCGCGGCACACCAAACTTCGGTACACCAAACTTCGATACGGAGTGAACTGGTAGCCCAGTCACTCGGCCGGGTTGCTTGCCAAGTGACGATGGCAAGCAACCCGGCCGACTGGGGTGTGGGTGAATGTTTTGCGGTGCTGAACGGTTCTTCCGCTACTTCCCTGTCACCGAGTGATGCTCTGTGCCGCGGTTCCTTGGCGGAGGCGGGTGATTTCGTTGCGTGATTCGACGACCTGGGGGCTGTCGTCGCCCTTGCTGACAGCTAGGTCGCTGCACAGATCCAGCGCGGCACGAACGATATGTCGTCGTTGGCGACGTTCGGCGCGAGTGGCTGCGGCTTTCGCGTAAGTGCGTTGTTGTCGCCATCCGCCGGCGGCTGTCACCTCGGCGTCGGTCAGGACGCCGGACTCGATTTCCGGGGCGAGAATGTCACGGACGAAGTGGGATTCACGTGGGTGCGCCCAGACGAACGCGATCCACAAGGCAGTGAACGCGAAG
This sequence comes from Rhodococcus sp. MH15, assembly GCF_019266045.1. Lineage (NCBI taxonomy): Bacteria > Bacillati > Actinomycetota > Actinomycetes > Mycobacteriales > Nocardiaceae > Rhodococcus > Rhodococcus sp. MH15. The sequence goes on along the minus strand of NZ_LPNP01000061.1, from coordinate 150,598 downwards.
ACGATGTCGCCGATCATGATGACAAACACGAGCGAACTGCTGCCGCCGGCGATCGCGAGCATGGAATCCCACACGCCGTGGATCAGGATGGGTGCCACGATCAACGCCAATCCGCGTCCGATCCGCCGGGGCTGGGCCGGGGTGCCGATCAGATAGATCACGCCGGCGCAGAAAAGGGCGGTGAACAGGGGATGAGAGACGATGTCGGAGTAGGTGCGGGTGGCGATGGAACCGAGCAGGCCGTCGGTTTGGTGGGCGCCGAAGCCCTGTGTTGCGCCGGCAATCGAGTACAGAAAGTCTTCGCTGGTCTGAAATCCCAAGCCGATGAAAGCACCGAGGAGCAGGCCGTCGGTTGCGGTGCGCACCAGGCGTGGTGCAAGCGCGAGGAGGACTACGATGCCGATGCCTTTGGCGGTTTCCTCCACGAAGGGTGCAGAGAGGCCCGCATGCCAGTCCTGAGCCCATACCTGCCCGAAAATCTTCGAGTAGAGCGAACCGACTGCTCCGTTCGCGGGTACTGCGATAGTGAACGTTGCTGCGGTGGCGCCCCAGATGAAGCCGGTGACCACTAGTCCTACGGGTTGGCGTTCGTAGCGGTCGATGTGCCGGAACCACCATGTCCAGACCGCGGCGCTGATGACGCCGACGATGCCGGCAACGAGGAGTGCGCGCCCGAAGTATCCGGCGAAGGGAGCAAACATCTGCCAGCCTTTGACGAGGCCGAATCCGCACATCCACAGGTATATCCAGAACACGACGTTGCGTGGCTGGAAGAAGTGAAATTTCTCGCCCCAGGCCGTCGTATCGAATGCGCGGGAGCAGGTTTCGAGGAGATCGGTGCTCACTTGGTGTCTCCCTCGTGTGTGCCGATAGAGGCGATCATGTCGGTGATTTCTCGACTGCGGGCGGCGATCTGATCGGGTGGGCCGACTACCTGTACCCGAATTCCCTTGCCGTCGACGACGAATGTGGTCACCGATCCGGCGGACCGCGGAGTGTCAAAGCTGACCTGGACGCCGCTCAGACCCCCGGCGGTGCTGATCGGCTGGCGCGCACCGGAGACCGCAAGCACGGAACTGCCGTTCGTCGCAAGACTCACGGCATCTGTTTGGGAGAGGAGTTCGTCGGCAGTTCCACTGAATGTGTCGGCGTCGACGCTCACGGTGACGGTGCCATCGGTCAACGTCACACGTGGGAGCGAATCGGACGCGCCATGTTGGTCGGTTCGGAAACCACTGTCGACATTCCAGCCCGCAGGTGCGGCGAAGGAGACCGTTTCGGTCACGGCCATCCGGTCTCCGGCGCCGGTTGGATCTTCGGAGGAGACAGCGGAATCGATGGCGGGCACGATCACGGTCCAGAGCATCCACACCGCCAAGATCGCGAGGGCGTGTGGAAAGACTCGTGTGTCGAATCCGAGGAAGCGGTGATCCGCTGGTGGACGTCTTCCGTGTAGGGGCTCGTGCTTGTGTGCAGTACTCGAAATAACGCTCAATTTCCCTCGTTTCCATTGCACGGCAGGCGCACTGACTATCGCAGAAACGGACAAATTCCGTGCATCAGCCGGCACCTGCCGGTCATCGAGACGATCGTGCACCAAGTTCCCGTAGGCGCGAGATCACCGAGAGCTCCTAGTCGACGGTGAACCGTCGCATCGCCAGATGTCCGAACACGCCGACCAGAATCAACGTGACGCCTGCGGTCACGGAAACGGAGTCGGTCACCAACCCCGCGATGCCGGTCACGGCTACGAACACCGGCAAAAAGTCGAACAGCCTGAAAATCGACTGCGGTGGTTCGGTTTCGAGGCCCTGAGCCTGAGCGGCCTTGTTCGGCGCATACTCGGGGTACCACTCGGTGAAGGAGATCGCGAAGAAGGTTCCGAGCAACTGCAGAATCCATCCGGTCCAGAAGTTGTCACCGTCGTGCAGCAGTGCGTCTCCGAACAGGCCCACTACGGCCGACCAGGTGAAGGCGAGAGCCCACACCGCCGTAATGACGTAGTTGATGCGCAGAAACAGTGGCGTCGTCCAATACTCTTCAGGCGTCGACTCTTTCGCGTACTGCAAAGTGAAAGGATTGCGGAGCAGGATCGATCCGAAGGCAAAGACCACCAGCGCGATGTTGGTCAGTTCGCCTCCCCAGAGTTCGAACCACCGAATCGTGTTCGCCGACGCGAGGAGGCCGATGGCCGCCAGAACGCCGAAGAACACGACGTCGAAGACCTCCAACAGCTTCACGGTGCCGCCGCGCCGGTGACTGGCCGCCAAGATCAGCAGCGACAACCCGAGGGCTGCGGCCGCGGATTCCTCGAACCTTCCCGGCCCGGAGAGCAAGGACAGCAAGATCCACGGCGACAGGCCGGCGAGCGGTGACTGCAGAACCGCGTCGACGACACTGGTTTTGTGAACTGCATCCCGGGTCTCGGACTTGTCTGGCTCGGTTTTCTCAGGCTCGGTCACAAGAAGCCGCCTTACGCAGGAACGGGTGGCACAGCGAGTACCCGCGTAGGCGCTCCTCGGAACATCGGCAGCCCTAATATCCGATGCTCGGCTCAGATTGCCGCAGTCTCCTCGGGTGAGTGCTCAGCCTGATCTCGGCGCCGGGCCAGCACTGCCATGGCAATCGCGCCGACCGCGATGATGCTGAGCACGATCTCCGGCACCGGACCTACTCGGCTGGCAAGGGTGGAGCTGGTCGAGAGCGGCACCTTCGCCACCAGGGCCGCCGGCACGAACAGGTCGGTTTGCGAAGTCACCGCACCGTCGGGAGCGATGATGGCGCTGACACCACTGGTTGCGGCGACAACGACGGCGCGGCCGTGCTCGACTGCCCGCACACGCGACATTGCCAGCTGCTGATAGGTCATCTCGGTGTCCCCGAAAGTGGCGTTGTTGGTCGGTACCGCCAGCAACTGTGCACCGTTGCGCACCGATTCCTGGAACGCCCGGTCGAACGCCACCTCGTAACAAGTCGCGACACCGATGGGTACCCCCGCTGCATGGACAACGCCGTTGCCCTCGCCGGGAACGAAATTGCCCGCGCGATCGGCGTACGAGGAGAAGTTCCGGAAGAAGCTTCGGTAGGGCAGGTATTCGCCGAACGGCTGAATGATCTTCTTGTCGTGCTGTTCCTGAGGACCGTTGGCGCCGTCCCACACGATCACCGAATTGGTGGTCGTACGATCGGCGTTCACGAGTACGGTGCCGACAAGAATCGGCGCTCCGATCGCTTCGGAGGCCCGGGTGATGTCGGCAGCGGCATCGGCGTTTCGCAGGGGGTCGATGTCCGAGGCGTTCTCCGGCCAGATCACGACGTCAGGCTGATCGACGCGGCCCGCGTCCACCTCGGCAGCAAGTTTCACGGTTTCGGCGACATGGTTGTCGAGGACCTGCTTGCGTTGCGAGTTGAAGTCCAAGCCCAACCTCGGAACGCTTCCCTGAATGGCGGCGACGGTGATCGTTCGATCACCGGAATCCATGGTGGACAAGAACGGCGACACCACGAGAGCAATGATCACGGGCACGAGGGCAGCGGCAACAGCTCCGAAGAATCCTCGGTCCCATCGTTTGGCCGCGACAGCGACTGCAACTGCTGCCAAGCCGGTACCGGTCAGGGCCACCGCGAAGCTGAGCAGCGGCGCACCGCCGACACTCGCAAGTGGGAGGAGCCACCCTTCGGATTGACCGAATGCGAGCCTGCCCCAAGGAAATCCGCCGAAAGGAACGCTGGAACGAAGCCACTCGGTGAGCGTCCAGGTCGCGGCAATCCACAAGGGTGCCCATGGCAACCTCGCCACCAGAACCGCAAGCAGCCCGAACAGTCCGATGAACAACGACTCCACCGCGGCCAACGCGATCCACGGGACCGCACCTACGAACACACCGATCCACGGAAGCAACGGCACCAGAAATCCGAGACCGGCCAAGTATCCGTAACCGAAGCCGGCACGAAGGCGCAGTCCGCCGCGCCCGAAGTTCGTCAACACACACGTCAGAAGAGCGATCCCGACGGGCGCCAAGAACCACAGCGGGCGGGGTGGGAACCCTGCGAAGATCAGGAATCCACCAGCGGCCGCGTACAGCGAACGTAGCCATGCGGAACCGGTGAGCACAGCGCTCACACGGGAGCGATCACCGACAGACGCCTCTGCGCCGGCCTCACTCACTCGACGAGCCGCGCTGATAGACGACGCGTCCGCGATGCACCGACTTGATGCAGACCGGAATCGGCGCATCTTCCGCCAGCCTCGGCAGAGCGGGTACGCGCGAGCGCGGATCGGTAGACCATCGCTGAACCGAGTCGGCGGGTGCGCTCACTTCGAGTTCGCCTGCCTCCCACAACACGTAGGAGGCCGGTGCGCCCGGATTGAGGGTTCCCGCGGCGCCGTCCCGCACTCCGCCCGCGCGCCAGGCGCCGCGAGTTGCCGCGGAGAAGGCCGCACGCGGCGAGATTCCACTTCCGTCGGTGCGGTGCTGGACAGCGGCGCGCAGCATCGCCCACGGCTCGATGGGGGTGACCGGGGCGTCGGAGCTGAATGCGAGCGAGACACCCTTACCGGCAGCAGGTGCAAACGGATTCAACGCTGCTGCGCGCTCGACTCCCAGGCGCGTGGCGTAAAGACCGTCGGTGCCACCCCACAGTGCGTCGAACACCGGTTGGACGCTAGCGATGACACCCAAGGCGGCAAAGGTTTCCGCGTCGGCCATGGACATCATTTCCGCGTGCTCGAGGCGGTGACCCAACGCGGCGACCTTGGGGCCACCCAGTTCGTCGGCGACCCTGCGGAACGCGGCAGCTGCCGACGAGACGGCGCCGTCACCGATGGCATGGAACCCGGCCTGGACGCCCGCGAGGGTACAGGCCCGGATGTGTGCGGCGATCGCGTCGACGTCGAGGTAGGCATTGCCCGTCGAATCAGGTTGGTCTGCATAGGGTTCGAGCAACCACGCGGTATGCGAACCGAGCGAGCCGTCGATGAAGAGATCCCCGCCGAGTCCGTCTGCTCCGGTTTTGTCGAGGAGCGCGCGAGCATCCTCTTCGCTGTCGACACGCTCACCCCAGTAGCCCCGAACCTCCACGCCGTGATCGTGGGCCAACAGTTCCTGGAAATCGGTCAATCCCGAGATGTCCGGTCCCCCGCACTCGTGAACGGCCACGATTCCGCGTGAGGCGCAGAGATCGAGCGCAGCGGTACGAGCAGAAGCGCGCTGAGTTTCCGTCAGCAGATTCCGAGCGGCATTGCGCGCCAGGTGGTGTGCGTCGAACGTCAACGGGCCTTCGGCTGAGTATCCAGCGGTGTCGGCGAGGCCGGAGATCCCGTCGCGCAGTGCGCTCGAGCACGCGGCCGAGTGAACGTCGATCCGCGAGAGATACACCTTGCGGCCAGGGGCGGCCGCGTCGAGATCTGCGGTCGACGGCGGGGTCTGTTCGGCCCACTCGGTGTCGTCCCAACCGTGTCCCCAGATGACTGCGTCGGGATGGGCAGTTTCGGGGTTCGCGGCTGCGAATGTTCGTACTCGCGCGAGACATTCGTCCAGAGAGTTCGCGCCCACGAGATCGAGGCCGACGAGATTGAGTCCCAGTGCGGTGATGTGGACGTGGGTGTCGACGAACCCGGGAGTGACGAACGCACCACCCAGGTCTTCGATCTCCGCGGCGGGGTGCAACGCCCGTCCGGCGCGCTCGTCGCCGACCCACACGACGGTGCCGTCGGTGATGGCGATCGAGGTCGCGTCAGGTGCAAATGAACTGTAGATCCGGCCGTTGACCAGCAGACGAGTAGTCACGAGCACCCAGTCTGCCTGTTAGTACTGCGGCCCCCGCGAACGGGTGGGTGTATCCGTGTCCAGAATCTCACCCTCGAGCACCAGTTCCTTGCCGTTGCTGGCGACGTACTCGGTGGTTTCGGGTGTCTCGACGACGATCTCGCCGTCGATCACCTCGCCGTTTCCGCGCATCCGCGCCGCGTAGCCGACGGTTCCGGCGAAGGCGTCACCACCGGCGGCAAATGCTGCTGCGCGCTTACCTGCCAGGAGCACTGCAAGCGGGCGCAGCGCCCAGCGGGTCGGCGGAATCAGAAGCAGCAGGCCCAGAACCGAAGTCACGAGTCCGGGTACGAACATCAACGCGGAGCCCGCCGCGACCAAGGCGCCGTCGGCGACCGCCAGTGACGGCGATCCCTCACCCCGCGTGGCCTTACGGAACCCGTCCATGACCCGTCGCCACTGCGAGCGCATGAGGATCAATCCGACAAGCGATCCGGCGAGAAACAGCAGCACTGTCCAGGCGACACCGATGGCGTTGCCCACGATGACCAAGGCTGCGATCTCGACGATCACGTAGAGGAGAAATACGGCGGCGATCATGACGTCCCCTTTCAGACGGTCTATTCGTTCAACGCTCGAGGGGCCGGTTTTTCTCCCGACAACGACGCAGAGGTGCAAAACAGGTGGGTGCCGTGAGTCACACGGGCCTTCTCTCACGCACGTGCGACTTGCCTGGCGTTAACTAACGCTCCGCTAACGATTCTAAACCTCAAGTTGACGTTGAGACTCTGCGCATGGTCAAGTCACTTCGGGCCGCATTTCCCGGCCTCATGAAATGAAGGAGCCCGACATGAGCCGACTCCCCGGCAAGACACTCGCCCGACGCATTCCCGCTGCCATCGCCGGCACTGCCGCCGTCGTGGCACTCACCGCCGGCAGCGCGATGATCAGCGCGGGAACCGCGGCCGCAGAACCGGTGGTACCCGAAGGGATTGCCGCACTGATCGCGCAGGCCGCAGCCATCTCCCCCGAAGCCTCTACTGCTGTTCAGCAGTTGATCGGCACGGCAGGCGCTGATCAGATCACGACCGCTCTCGATCTCCCGGACATCGGCGTCACCAAGCCGCAGTCGTTCATGTACCCCGCACCGACGGTCGGGTGTGGCGTGGCTGGTGAACCCGTCACCGTCACCCTCAGCTCCGCACAGGCCGGTCCGAACTTCCCGTTGCCGCCGTGGGTCGAGGCCGACCATCTCCGGTTCCAGGCAATCCCGGGTTACGTCGGCATACCCAAGACCTCAGGGTTGAGTGTTGCCTGGATCAACGTCGGCACGTTCAAGGGCGGCATCGTCCCGTTGGACGAGAAGTTGCCCGTACTCGATACGCCGTTGCTCTCGAAGGTCGTCGACACCGGTGACGGCAAGGTGTTTGCCGCTCTGTTCGGCAATGTCGATTACGCAGACGGGAAGACCTGCATCGTGCTGCCAACCGTGGGCGCTTTTGATGCTTGAGCAGAGCGAAACGCTCGATCCCTGACAGGCGGCTGGCCTACGCGCCCGGAGTCACCAGTCCGGTCTCGTAGGCCAGCACCACAGCCTGCACACGATCACGCAGATCGAGTTTGGTGAGAATGCGTCCGACGTGCGACTTGATCGTCGATTCGGACAGGTACAGCTGCTGTGCGATCTCGATGTTCGACAGTCCCGTGGCCACGTGCCCGAGGACTTCGCGTTCGCGTTCGGTCAGGACGTCGAGAACCACCGGATCGCGCCGGGGCGCCGGACCGTCCACGATGAACCTCGACAGCAGACGACGTGTCACCTTCGGGGAGACAACCGCGTCACCGGCTGCCACGCTGCGGATAGCCGACACGAGGTCCTCGGGCGGGGTGTCTTTGAGAAGAAAACCACTCGCTCCGGCACGCAGGGCGCCGAGCGCGTGTTCGTCCAGGTCGAACGTCGTCATCACCAGGACCCTGGATTCGATCCCGGACGCAAGAATCTGCTCCGTCGCTTTCACCCCGTCGACAATCGGCATCCGCACATCCATCAACACGACGTCAGGCTTCAGCGCCACCGCCGCTGCGACCGCCGCGGCTCCGTCACCGGCCTCACCGATAACCGAGATGTCTTCATGTGCTTCGAGCACCATGTTCAGGCCCATCCGCATGAGTTCCTGGTCGTCGACTAGCAGCACGGTGATGGGCACGGCGTAAACCTATCGGGCCTGAGACGTCGGTGCCAATGCGATTGCGGCGAGCCGGTATCAATCGTGGATCTCGAGCGGCAGCTCTGCGTACACACGCCAACTGCCGTCGGGGCGTCGTCCGGTCTCGAGTGTCCCGTGCAGTACCGCCACCCGCTCACGCATGCCGACCAGTCCATTCCCCGAACCGTGGGAGAAGGTCGAACTCGACGTTCCGTTGTCGACGACCTCGAGTAGTACCGCGGTGTCGGTGCGGCGCACGGTGACTCGGGCCTTCGGGTTTGCGCCGGCGTGGCGGAGGACATTGGTCAGTGATTCCTGAACGAGGCGATGAATTCCCAGGCTGACTGAAGGACTGACGTCGTCGAGCTCGCCGGTCAGCTCGAGGCGCACGCCGAGACCAGCGGCCCGCATCATCTCGACGACCTTGGCGATGCCGGCAGTTCCGTGTTGCGGCATCGCATCACTACTGACCTCGGTGCGCAGCAGCGAGACGGTCCGGCGAAGCTCGGCAAGGGCGTCGCGTCCGGTGCTGGAGATGTTGCCGAGCGCCTTCTTGGCCAACGCGGGATTGGAATCGACCGCATACGACGCGCCGTCCGCCTGGACGATCATCACGCTGACCGCGTGGGCGACGACATCGTGGAGTTCGCGGGCGATTCGGGTTCTTTCCGTGGCCACCGCATCCTCGGCCCGCCGATCCCGTTCGTATTCGGCCACTTCGAGTCTGGCGGCCACTTCCTCGTCGTAGGCGCGGCGGGCGCTCAAGAACTCGGCGGTGATCCAGGCCAGTGCATAGAGCAGGGTCGCAATGATGATCGTGAGGATCACGTCTTCGCGGATGACGAGCAACGAGAGTGTCATGTCCAGGGCAAGGAAGCACGCGAAAATCGCCCCGGTGCGTCGATCGACGTAGGCGACGAGTGTGTAGAGCGAGACCCCGAGCGCCAACAGGCCTGGATGTTCCGCAGCCGGATCCCCTGTCGCCCACATCATCAAGGTTGCGAAGTACGACAACGACAAAATGGACGCAGCGGACACACGCGGATATTTGCGACGCCACACGACGGGAAGGCAGATCAGAAATCCGACGACGAGCTGAGGCCACCGCTCCTCACGCGGCGAACTGACGAATGTGACTACCTCGAGCGCGAAGAACACGAGCGCCAGCGCGCTGTCCGCGATCATCGGCTTTCCTCGCAGCCACAGGCTGAACCTCCGCATGTGCTCAAGAGTGTCACAGCTGTGAAAGAGTCACCGCCGTGGATATTGCTGATTGGGGACTGCTGATGACGGCAGCGACGGCGGCGGGTTGGGTCGACGCCGTGGTCGGCGGCGGTGGATTGATTCTGTTGCCGGCGCTCTTTCTGGTCGCCCCGCAATTGACCCCACAGGCGGCACTGGCCACCAATAAATTGACGGCATTCACCGGGACGAGTGCTGCGGTGTACACGTTCTCCCGTCGAATCCCGATGGAGTGGCGGCAGATGGCGCCGGCAGCCGCGTTGGCTGCGGTGACGGCCGCGTGCGGGGCGGCGGCCGTTTCGCTGATCGACAAGAAGTACTTCATTCCGATCGTGATGGTCGTCCTCGTCGCCGTCGCCGTCTTCGTGACCATGCGTCCGACGCTGGGCACCACGATCGCGACCCATCGTCCGACGCAGCGCAAGACCGTCCTCGTCCTGCTGCTCTCCGCCGGACTCATCGGCCTCTACGACGGTCTGCTCGGACCCGGCACCGGCACCTTCCTCATCATCAGCTTCGCGACCTTCCTCGGAACCGAATTCGTTCGGAGCGCAGCGATGGCGAAGGTGATCAATCTCGGTTCCAATTTCGGCGCGCTCGCCTACTTCGCCGTCACCGGGCATGTCTGGTGGAGTTTGGGTTTGGCGATGGCGGTGTGCAACATTCTCGGCTCGGTGATCGGTTCGCGGATGGCGCTGAGCAAGGGATCCGGATTCGTGCGGATCACGCTGTTGGTGGTCGTGATCGCCATGGTGATTCGCCTCGGATGGCAGCAGTTCGGCTGAGATCGGCGGTCGTCGGCTAGCGTCGTGTGCGTGACCGTCACCCGAGATGTCGATGCAGATTTCCTCGCCCTCCCGCTGCGAGCTGTCGCTGATGCGGCGCTGTCGGCAGCGAGAACGGCCGGCGCCCAGCACGCCGATGTTCGTGTCCACCGCGTGATCACACAGTCGATCCGCTTGCGCGACGGCGTAGTTCAGGCGGTGTCCGACGGAGACGAGATCGGGGTCGCCGTCCGTGTGATCGTCGACGGCACGTGGGGATTCGCCTCGCACGCCGAGGTGTCCCCCGATGTCGCTGCTGCGCTGGCACGCCAAGCGGTCGAGGTCGCGAAGGCATTGCGCTCGCTCAATCGGGATCCGGTCACCCTCGCCGACGAGCCCGTCTACGCCGACGCGACGTGGGTGTCGCCGTACCTCGAAGATCCCTTCGCGACACCGACGGCCGAGAAGGTAGGCCTGCTGGTCGACTACTCCGGACGGCTTCAAGCCGCCGACGGCGTGGATCACGTCACGGCGAGTGTCCTCCAGGTCAAGGAGCAGACCTTCTACGCGGATCTGGCCGGTTCGTCGATCACCCAGCAACGGGTGCGTCTGCACCCCGAGTTCGAGGCGACCGCCGTCGACAAGTCGGCCGGCAGCTTCGAATCGATGCGCACCTTGGCGCCGCCGGTAGGCCGCGGATGGGAGTACCTCGGGGCGGAGAGCACATGGAACTGGGGCGATGAGCTCGCGCAGATCCCGGAGTGGCTGGCCGAGAAGACCAAGGCACCGACCGTCGAAGCGGGTCCGACCGACCTCGTGATCGATCCGACCAATCTGTGGCTCACGATCCACGAATCCATCGGACACGCCACCGAATACGACCGCGCGATCGGCTACGAAGCGGCCTACGCCGGTACGTCGTTCGCGACGCCGGACAAGCTGGGAACGCTGAAATACGGAACGCCACTCATGCACGTGACCGCCGACCGAAACGAAGAGCACGGCCTGGCCAGCGTCGGATTCGACGACGACGGCGTCGCCTCTCAACGGTGGGATCTGGTGGCAGAGGGAACACTGGTCGGGTATCAACTAGACCGCGTGTTCGCGCCGAGGCTGGGGCTGACGCGTTCCAACGGTTGCTCGTACGCCGACTCCGCACATCACGTTCCCATCCAGCGAATGGCCAACGTCTCGCTCTCCCCCGACCCTTCTACGGACACCTCGACTGCAGACCTGATCTCGCGAGTCGAGAACGGCATCTACGTCGTCGGTGACAAGTCCTGGTCGATCGACATGCAGCGCTACAACTTTCAGTTCACCGGTCAGCGGTTCTTCAAGATCCGTGACGGAAAGCTCGACGGTCAGGTGCGCGACGTGGCGTATCAGGCGACGACGACGGATTTCTGGGGCTCGATGGAAGCCGTTGGCGGTGAGTCGACCTGGCGCCTGCAGGGGGCGTTCAACTGCGGCAAGGCGCAACCCGGTCAGGTTGCGGCGGTCAGCCACGGCTGCCCGTCCGCTCTGTTCCGCGGAGTCAACATCCTCAATACTCGTTCGGAGGCTCAGCAGTGATCGATCCGCAGCAGGTCGTCGAGCGTGCATTGGCCGCGAGGACGGTAGACGAATCGTTGGTGATCGTGACCGATGCGAGTGAGGCGTCGCTGCGGTGGGCCAACAATTCGATGACCACCAACGGAGTTTCGCTGTCCCGGACGTGGACGGTGATCTCGATCGTGCGCGAGGGTGACATCGCGAAGGTGGGCACTGTCAGTTCCAGCAGTGTCGATCCGGAGCAGATTTCCGTACTCGTACAGGCAAGCGAAGAAGCTGCGCGCACAGCCAGTCCGGCTGACGACGCGTCCGACCTGATCACGCAGTCGGCGGCAGAGACCGACTGGGACCTGCCGGCCGCCCTGACCGACATCGGTGTCTTTGCTCAGTTGGCTGCCGACCTGGCGAAGGGCTTCGACGGCGGCGACCAGTTGTTCGGCTTCGCTCACCACCAGTTGCACACCACCTGGCTCGGCACCTCGACGGGCGTGCGACGTAGAACGGCTCAGGCCACCGGCTCCGTGGAAATCAACGGCAAGCGCGGCGACGCCAGCGCCTGGGTCGGATCCGGAACTGTCGATTTCAGCGATATCTCGATACCGAAGCTCTTGTCGCAGTTGACCACTCGACTCGACTGGGCGGGTAACTCCGTCAGTCTGCCTGCCGGCCGCTACGAGACAATTCTTCCGCCGTCGGCTGTGGCGGACCTGATGATCTATCTGATGTGGACCATGGAGGGTCGCGGCGCCGAAGAGGGCCACACCGCACTGTCCACCACCGGTGGTACCCGGATCGGCGAGAAGCTCGGATTGCCACTGACACTCACCTCCGACCCCGGCGCCGAGGGCTTGCAATCCGCGCCGTTCGTGATCACGACGTCGTCGAGTGAATCCGTCTCACTGTTCGACAACGGTATGGAGATCGAACCCGTCGACTGGGTCCGAGACGGCGTCGTCAATGCGCTGGCGTACCCGCGCCACGCTGCACGAGAATTCGGTCGACCTGTCGCAGTTCCCGGCGACAATCTCATCCTGACCGGTGGTGACGACACCTCGATCGAGGACATGATCGCAGGTACCGAGAAGGGTCTACTGCTCACAACCCTCTGGTACATCCGTGAGGTGGATCCGACGACGCTGCTGTTGACCGGACTCACCCGTGACGGGGTGTATTTGATCGAGGACGGCAAGATCGTCGGCGCCGTCAACAACTTCCGTTTCAACGAGAGCCCTCTCGATCTCCTGCGGCGGGTCACCGAGGCTGGACGTACCGAGATCACGCTTCCCCGGGAGTGGAAAGACTGGTTCACCCGCACGGCCATGCCGCCCATGCGGATTCCCGACTTCCACATGTCCTCGGTCAGCCAGGCGCAGTGATGACGAAGGTCGTGATCGCCGGCGGCACCGGCGCTCTCGGCCGCCGGATCAGCGACGATCTCGCGGACCGTGGGTATGACGTCGTGGTCCTGACTCGCTCACCGAAACCTGGCAGGCACAGGCAGGTTCAGTGGGACGGTGTCACGGTGGGCGACTGGGCGGGAGAACTCGGCGGCGCCGCGATGATCAATCTGGCCGGCGAGTTGGTCGATCGCCGACCCACCCCGGCAAACATCGCACTACTCACCAACTCCCGGGTCGATCCGACCCGCGCGCTGGTCGAAGCGTCGAAACTACTGGCGAACCCTGTTCCGGTGTGGATCCAGGCGAGCACGCTCGCGATCTACGGCGATGCGGGTGAGGCACGATTGGACGAGGATTCTCCCCTCGCTGACGGGCCACCTCAGATGACCGACGTCGCAAAGGACTGGGAGGCAGCGGTCGAGGGTGCAAACGCGTCACGAGTGGTGATCCTGCGAACCAGTGTCGTGTTGGAGAAGGGCACACCGGCGCTCGAGCGATTGCTGTTGCTCGTGCGTCTCGGACTGGGCGGACGCGTCGCCTCGGGTAGGCAGTGGACCAGTTGGATTCACATCGAGGACTGGCTGTCGATCGTTCGTTGGGCACTCGAACCCGTTTCGGCTGCCTCGGGGGTGGTCATCGCGACGGCTCCGGATCCCGTCCGAAACTCAGAGCTGATGGCCGGGCTGCGCAAGCACCTTCACCGGCCACCTGCGCCGCCGACGCCCGCTTTCATGGTCAGATTCGGCGCGTTCCTTCTTCGCAGCGACGCTGCCCTGGGCCTGACGGGTCGTCATGCCGTATCGAAAGTGTTGGCGGACAAAGGCTTCCCCTTCACGTATCCGCGGTTCGATTCAGCGTTGGACGATCTGCTCGGCAACTGACGCGCGGTCAGGCTGCAGTGATGGCAAGTCCGATCGTTCCGGTCTTGCCGCGGCGCAGGAGACTGCCTTTCATGGTGATCCAGCCGAGGATTCCGTACCGACGTGCTATCGCGTCTCGAGCATGATCGGTGCCCGGTCCGTCGAGGATCTCGGCGACGGCGGCCACCGGTTCACCCTTGGGATTTCCCCGAGCGTCACACGCAGCGACGGTGACCGACGGGTTTCGCCTGATGCGCTTGACCTTGTAGGAATCGGTGACGGTCCACATCAGGAGCTTGTCGCCGTCCGGCGCGGCCCAGAGTGGAGTCGCCACCGGAGTTCCATCCTTGCGGAAGGTCGTGAGTAGGACGTACTTGGCCTCGGAGACGCGCTTGAAGTCGGGGTTCACTCCTCGAGGATAGGTGCGAGCGCCTCTCGCTGAACACCGACAAGATTCCGCGACTATCTGGTGACCGATCAGTACCACCCAGGAAGTGCCACTTATGCACGTTTTATCCGGTTCTTCTTGACGTCAGACACGCCGTTTCGTCCCCGAACTCCATCTCGAGTTATTCTGAGGCAAACCGTCGAACTGGGGAGTCGAATTTACACATGCAGCGCCGTGACATGCAGCGTCGTGACTTTTTCAAAGCCGCCGGGGCGGGGGCGGCAGTTGCAGCCGCGGCGCCGCTCATGTCGACGTCGACCAGCCACGCCACCCCCGCACCACTGCGGGCGCTCCCGATGGGTGCTGATCACTACCGCGCGCTCGTCCCCGAGTTGTTCGCACCATCTCCTACTCCCCCGGAGCATTCCGAAGCCATCGTCATCGGGTCCGGATTCGGCGCAAGCGCCACCGCCCTCCGGTTGGCGCAGAGCGGCACCCAGATCACCATCCTCGAACGCGGACTTCGGTGGCCGCATGATCCGCAACGGGAGATTCACACCTCCGACATGCTGGCCGACGGCCGCGGAGTCTTCCGGCGAACATCGTTCACCAACCTCACCGGACTCCCCGTGGCGTGCGACTACTTCAGCGGCGTCCTCGATGCCACCGACTACCAACACATCTCGGTCTGGCGCGGCGCTGCAGTCGGCGGTGGTTCCATCATCTTCACCGGCGTGATGATCGCGCCCGAGCGCCGATTCTTCGACGCAGTCTTCGGCAACTCCCTCGACTACGACGAGATGGCGTCCACCTGGTACCCCAAAGTGCGCCAGATGCTGCGTCTGAGCCCGTTGCCCGAAGACATTTACCAAACCCCGAACTTCGGTCACTCGCGTCGTTGGGATCAGGACGCTCGTCGTGCCGGATTCGATCCGCAGCGGATCGACGGGATCTGGAACTGGGACGTGGTGCGCTCAGAACTCGACGGCCGAACCCGAGCCTCGGCCACTGTCGGTGACAGCAACATGGGTAACTCCAACGGCGCGAAGTTCGACCTCACACAGAACTACATTCCCGCCGCCGAAGCCACCGGACGAGCCACCGTCTGTTACGGACATCAGGTGCTCGCGATCAGTCGCGAACGTGATGGACGCTACGTCGTCGACGTCGAATCGACGGATCCGACGGGTGGCGTTCTGGCCCGGAAGACTCTTACCTGTGACCGTCTGTTCCTCGGCGCCGGCTCGATCGGCACCTCCGAACTGCTGGTACGCGCCCAGGCGACGGGCGCGCTGCCCAACCTCAACGAACACGTCGGTAAGGGCTGGGGAACGAACGGCGACGCCGGGATGGTGCGCTCGTTCGGCTTCAGTGACGGCACTGCGCAAGCCGCACCGTCGGCATCACGCATCGTCGACGAGTCGGGAATGCCACTCTCCCTGGAAAATTGGTACGTCCCCGGCCTACCCGTCAACATCGGCATGCTCGGAACCTTGGGGATGACCCTCGACTCGCAGCGCGCCGACTTCGCCTACGACGGCGGCTCCGATCGGGTGGTGCTGAACTGGCCGAAGAACGGCAACGACGCCACCGTCGAGGCACTACGCGCCGTCCAGAACAAGATGGCCTTCGCCGGCACCACGCTGCCGTCGGCATTGCCGTTCGCGAAGGACGTCAATTCCTCGTTCACCGCGCATCCCCTCGGCGGTGCGGTTCTGGGCAAGGCCACCGACGGTTACGGGCGAGTCAAGGGCTACGACGGCCTGTACGTGATGGACGGCGCTGCCATTCCGGGCAGCACCGGCACCGTCAATCCGTCACTGACCATCACTGCTCTGGCGGAGCGGAACATCGCTCAGATCATCAAGTCCGGACGCTGACACACTTCAGCGCCCGGACCTGCCGGTGATTCTCGAGGTTTACTCCCCCTCGAGTTCGCCTTCGGTTTCGAGGTACACCTGACGCAAGCCGTCGAGTGTCTTCTGCTCGGGGTGCTCCCACATGTTGCGCTCGGCGGCTTCGAGGAGCCGCTCGGCGATTCCGTGCAAGGCCCACGGGTTGGACTGCGTCATGAACTTCTGGTTCTGCTCGTCCAGAACGTAGGTCTCGGCGAGCTTTTCGTACATCCAGTCCGCGACCACGTTTGTGGTGGCGTCGTACCCGAAGAGGTAGTCGACCGTGGCCGCCATCTCGAACGCACCCTTGTACCCGTGACGGCGCATCGCGTCGAGCCAGCGGGGATTGACCACGCGCGCCCGGAAGACACGTGCGGTCTCTTCCGAAAGTGTGCGTGTGCGAACCGATTCCGGTCGAGTGCTGTCGCCGATATATGCCTCGGGCGACTTTCCGGTCAGCGCGCGCACGGTGGCAACCATGCCGCCGTGGTACTGGAAGTAGTCGTCCGAATCGGCGATGTCGTGCTCACGCGTGTCGGTGTTCTTGGCCGCCACGTTGATTCGACGGTATGCACTGCGCATGTCGTCGGCTGCCGGGATTCCGTCGAGCCCACGGCCGTACGCGAAGCCGCCCCAGTTGGTGTACACCTCGGCGAGGTCGTCGTCACCGCGCCAGGTCTTGGAGTCGATGAGTTGCAGCAGGCCGGCGCCGTAGGTTCCGGGCTTCGAACCGAAGATGCGAGTGGTCGCACGCCTGGCATCGCCGTGCTCGGCAAGGTCGGCCTGCGCGTGGGCGCGCACGTAGTTCTGCTCGTCCGTCTCGTCCAATGCGGCGACCAACTGAACGGCGTCGTCGAGCAGTGCGAGCACGTGCGGGAACGCATCACGGAAGAATCCGGAGATGCGGACGGTGACGTCGATGCGCGGGCGGCCGAGCTCTTCGAGATCGATGACCTCGAGGTTGACCACGCGTCGGCTTGCTTCGTCCCAGACAGGGCGAACACCGAGGAGCGCGAACACTTCGGCGATGTCGTCGCCGGAGGTACGCATGGCGGCGGTACCCCACACGGACAGACCCACCGAGCGCGGGTACTCGCCGTGATCGGCGAGATATCGAGCGGCGAGCGACTCGGCCATCGCCTGACCGGTCTCCCACGCCAGTCGTGAGGGAACTGCCTTGGGATCGACGGAGTAGAAGTTACGACCGGTGGGAAGCACGTTGATCAGGCCGCGCAGCGGTGACCCGCTCGGTCCGGCGGCGATGAAGCCGCCGTCGAGCGCGTGCAGGACCTGCTTGATCTCGTTGTTCGTCTGTCGGAGGCGTGGAACCACTTCGGTGGCCGCGAACTGAAGGATCTTCACGACGGTCTCGTCGTCGCTGAGTTGTTCTGCCGCAGCGGGGTTCCAGTCGGCGTCGTACATGCCGCGAACCAGAGCGTGCGCCTTTTCCTCGACGTCGTCGACTCGGTTGCGGGACTCGTCGCCGTCTTCGCTGAGCCCGAGAGCTTCGCGCAGACCAGGGACGCTCTGTTCGCCGCCCCACATCTGACGGGCACGGAGCATGGCCAGGACCAGTTCGATTTCGGCGTCGCCCTCGGGTGCGCGGCCGAGAATGTGCAGGCCGTCGCGGATCTGGACGTCCTTGATCTCACACAGCCAACCGTCGACGTGCAGGAGCATGTCGTCGAACACGTCTTCTTCGGGACGCTCCGCGAGGCCGAGGTCGTGGTCCATCTTGGCTGCCCGCATCAGCGTCCAGATCTGCTGGCGAATGGCCGGCAGCTTGGACGGGTCGAGTGCGGAGATGTTGGAGTGCTCGTCGAGCAGTTGCTCGAGGCGGGAGATGTCGCCGTAGCTTTCGGCGCGGGCCATCGGTGGGATCAGGTGATCGACGAGTGTCGCGTGGGCGCGACGCTTTGCCTGTGTTCCTTCACCCGGGTCGTTGACGAGGAACGGGTAGATCAGCGGCAGGTCGCCGAGGGCTGCGTCGGTGCCACAGTTGCTCGACATGCCGAGTGTCTTGCCGGGCAACCATTCGAGGTTGCCGTGCTTGCCGAGGTGCACAACGGCGTCGGCGCCGAATCCGCCGTTGTCCGGTGTTGCAGCGATCCAGCGGTAGGCCGCGAGGTAGTGGTGGCTCGGCGGCAGATCCGGGTCGTGGTAGATCGCGACGGGCTTTTCACCGAATCCCCGCGGCGGCTGGACCATGAGGACGATGTTGTTGAATCGCAGTGCCGCGATGACGATTTCGCCGTCGGGATCCTGCGAGCGGTCGACGTACAGCTCTCCGGGCGCTGCGCCCCAGTGCTCTTCGACACCGCTGCGCAGTTCCTCGGGCAGGGTGGCGAACCATTCGCGGTACTTCGCTGCCGAGATGCGGATCGGATTGCCCTCGAGCTGCTCGGCAGTGAGCCAGTCGGGATCCTGTCCGCCGGCCGCGATCAGGGCATGGATCAGCGCGTCGCCGTCCTTCGCCGCCAGGCCGGGAACTGCGTCCGGACCGTCGACCGGACCGAGATCGTAACCGGCAGAACGCATTTCGGTGAGCAGGTCGATTGCGCTCGCCGGAGTATCGAGACCGACGGCGTTGCCGATGCGGGCGTGCTTGGTCGGGTACGCCGAGAGCATCAGAGCAACGCGACGCTCGGTGGTGGGAATGTGGCGCAGCTTGCCGTGACGGACCGCGATCCCGGCGACACGGGCAGCGCGCTCGACGTCGGGGACGTACGTGGACAGTCCGTCGGAGTCGATTTCCTTGAAGGAGAACGGGACGGTAATGATGCGGCCGTCGAATTCCGGCACCGCGACCTGGGTCGCGACGTCGAGAGGCGACAGTCCGTCGTCGTTCTCGTCCCAGGTGGCGCGGCTACTGGTCAGGCACAGGCCCTGCAGGATGGGGACGTCGAGCGCAGCCAGTGCGGCGACATCCCAGGCTTCGTCGTCGCCACCGGCGGACGCGGTCGCGGGCTTCGTGCCACCGGCAGCAAGAACTGTCACGACCATGGCGTCGGCGCGGCGGAGCGTGCTCAGAAGTTCGGCTTCTGCGGTTCGCAGAGATGCGCAGTAGATCGGCAGCGCGGTGCCACCGGCCTCGGCGACCGCGTCGCACAACGCCTGGATGTACCGGGTGTTTCCGGCCAAATGCTGGGCGCGGTAGTACAGAACTGCGATGACCGGACCGCTCGCCGAGTCGAGATCGGGCGCGAAATCAGCGATGCCCCAGGAAGGCAGGTGGGCCGGCGGTTCGAACCCGTGGCCGGTGAGCAGGACGGTGTCGGACAGGAAGTGGTGCAGCTGTGCCAGATTCTGTGCGCCACCCTCGGCCAGGTAGTTGTGCGCCTCGGCAGCAACACCGGCGGAAACCGTCGAGCACTCCATGAGGTCGGCGTCCGGCGCGTGCTCGCCGCCGAGAACGACTACGGGGAGTCCGGAGGCGAGGACCATGTCCAGGCCGTCTTCCCAGCTGCGACGGCTGCCGAGGATACGAACGATCACGAGGTCGACGCCGTCGAGCAAGGGCGGCAAGTCCTCCGAGACCAGCAAGCGTGAGGGGTTGGCCCAGCGGTAGGAAACTCCGTCGCCGGCTTCCTGGCTGGCGCGGGCGCTCAGCAGATCGGTGTCGGACGTGGAGAGCAGAAGAATCACGGGTGAAGCCTTCCTGGGGTTTCGCGCCCCGTGGCACAGATCTGTCATCGACGGCGGTTGAGGGTCTGACTCGTGTTTCCGAGCGGAAACACGTCCCGCTCGAGCAACACTCACAGTGGCGCGACCGCACCGGACTTTCACCGGTTTCCTCAACTGCCGTCACTGGTGGTGGTGATGCTACCGGTCCGCAGAAGGCACTCATGACAGGTCGTACCCTGGAGCCATGCCCACGGACCGTTCACAGCCAGACGCGTGCCCGGGTGCACTGCAAGTTCACCACGCCGCCGACGGCGCATTGGCACGCGTGCGCCTACCCGGCGGACTCCTCACCCCCACCCAGTTGCAGACGCTCGCCGACGCGGCGCGCGATCTCGGCAACGGGCAGATGGAACTCACCTCGAGGGGCAACGTACAACTGCGCTCGGTCTCGGATCCCGAAGCCTTCGCAGCGCGAATCGCGTCGGCCGGCCTGCTGCCGTCCGCGACGCACGAGCGAGTGCGCAACATCCTCGCGTCCCCACTGTCCGGCCGTATCGGGGGCGTAGCCGACATTCGTGAACTGGTCCACCGTCTCGATTCGGCGATCCAATCAGATCAAGCATTGGCGGATCTGCCAGGGCGAACCCTGTTCACCCTCGACGACGGGCGCGGAGACATCACCGGGCTACGGGGCGATTTCGGACTCCATGCGCGCAGCGCCACCGAGCATTCACTGGTGCTCGCCGGTCACCACACCACTCATCTCGTCCAGGCGGACGACGCCGTCGAATTGCTCCTCGAGGCGGCCCGATCATTCCTCGACGTCCGCGACAAGCACTGGCGCCTGGCCGAGGTTCCGGACGGAATCGAACGCACCCTCGAGCAGCTGGGTCTGAGCGCCGAGTCCACCGTTGCGGCGGACCTCACGCCGGATGCACGGCCCACTATCGGCTGGCTCGAGCAGCGCGACGGGACCGTAGCTCTGGGCGGCGGCCTGCGATTCGGGCTGCTCGACGCTCGGCTGGCCGAGTTCCTCGCCGCCGTCGACAAGCCCGTCGTCGTGACGCCGTGGCGATCGGTGCATATCTTCGACCTCGACGAATGGGCAGCCGAGCAGGTAGTCCGGGTGCTGGCACCCATGGGGTTGATCTTCGACGAGAACTCACCGTGGCTCGAGGTCACCGCCTGCACCGGAAGTCCGGGATGCGAGAAGTCGCTCGCCGATGTGCGCGCCGACGCGATCACCGCCGTCGAGCAGGCAGAACTTCCCGTTGTCGGGCGCCAGCACTGGGCCGGGTGCGACCGCAGTTGTGGACGTCCCCGCGGGGACGTAGCGGATGTGATCGCGACGGGTGACGGTTACCGGGTGAATCCGCCCGATCGGTGATGCCTCTATCGTGTGGCACATGATCGAGTACATCCGTGACGGCGCGGAAATCTATCGCCAGTCCTTTGCCACCATTCGGGCCGAAGCCGACCTGAGCCGTTTCCCGGCGGATGTCTCGCAAGCTGTAGTGCGCATGATTCATGCAAGTGGCCAGGTCGATCTCGTCGACGACGTCGCCTTCACACCCGGTGTCGTCTCGGCTGCGCGCGCAGCTCTGCGCGACGGCGCGCCGATTTTCTGCGACGCCCAGATGGTGGCTGCCGGCATCACGCGCAAGCGTCTGCCCGCCGGCAACGACGTCATCTGCACCCTCGGCGATCCGCGGGTTCCCGTGCTGGCGTCGACCATCGACAACACTCGCTCGGCGGCTGCTCTCGAACTGTGGGGAGCCAAGCTCGAGGGCGCTGTTGTCGCGATCGGAAACGCACCCACCGCACTGTTCCATCTCCTGAACCTCATCGAAGCCGGCGCACCCCGTCCGGCCGCCATCGTCGGAGGTCCGGTCGGCTTCATCGGCGCTGCCGAGTCGAAGGAAGCCCTCATCGAACACGCCAGCGGGATCGATCATCTCGTTCTCCGCGGCCGACGCGGCGGCAGCGCGATCACCGCCGCCGTCGTCAATGCGATTGCGAGCGAAGTCGAATGAGTGCAGGCAAGCTCTGGGGTGTCGGTATCGGCCCCGGCGATCCCGAATTGGTGACCGTCAAGGCTGCCCGCGTCATCGGCGAGGCCGATGTGGTTGCGTTCCACTCCGCGCGGCACGGCAAGAGCATCTCCCGCGGAGTTGCAGCGCCGTACATGCGCGAAGGACAGATCGAAGAACACCTCGTCTACCCCGTGACCACCGAGACCGTTGATCATCCCGGCGGATACCAGGGCGCGATGGACGAGTTCTACGAAGCAGCTGCCGAACGGCTGGCAGTTCACCTCGCGGCCGGTCGAACCGTCGCGTTGCTCGCCGCCGGCGATCCGCTCTTCTACAGCTCCTACATGCACATGCACAAGAGACTGGCCGATCGCTTCGACGCCGAAGTGATTCCCGGCGTCACCTCCGTCAGCGCGGCATCTGCTGCACTCGGAAAGCCGCTGGTCGAGGGTGAAGAGATCCTCACGATCCTGCCCGGAACGTTGCCGCAGGCCGAGCTGACCAGGCGGCTCAAGGAAACCGACGCCGCGGCCATCCTCAAGCTCGGACGTACCTTCCCACCGGTCCTCCAATCGCTCGAGGATTCCGGTCGCCTCGGCGAGGCCCACTACGTCGAGCGCGCGAGCACCACACGTCAACGCGTCGAATCCGCTGCGGAGGTCGACCCGGACGGAGTTCCGTACTTCTCGATCGCCATCGTTCCGAGCCCGTCGAACAACCCTCGACCTGCGACCGAGTCTCGCGGCGAGGTGGTCGTGGTCGGACTCGGGCCGGGCGACACCGCCTGGACCACACCCGAAGTGGCGCATGAGCTTTCGTTGGCAACCGACCTCGTCGGCTACGGCCCGTACGTCGATCGCGTGCCGACGCGTCCGGGCCAGCGTCGCCATTCCAGCGACAACCGCGTCGAAGCGGAACGCGCCGCGATGGCGTTGGACCTGGCGAAGAACGGCGCCCGTGTAGCTGTCGTCTCCTCGGGTGATCCCGGCGTATTCGCCATGGCTGCAGCAGTTCTCGAAGTTGCCGCCGAAGACCAGTGGCGCGGGGTGCCGGTCCGCATCCTTCCCGGCATGACGGCGGCAAACGCTGTCGCCAGTCGCGTCGGCGCTCCCCTCGGGCACGACTACGCGGTGCTCTCGTTGTCTGATCGCCTCAAGCCGTGGGATGTCGTCGCGCGCCGTATCTCGGCAGTTGCAGCCGCAGACATGGCATTTGCGGTCTACAACCCGGCGTCGAAGTCCCGGACGTGGCAGGTCCAAGCCATGAAGGACCTCGTGCTCGAGCACCGCTCCCCCGAGACTCCCGTCGTCATCGGCCGCGATGTTGCCGGTGCCGAGGAATCAGTTCGCGTCGTGACCCTCGGCGAGCTCGAGCCTTCCGAGATCGACATGCGAACTCTGCTGATCGTCGGCTCCTCGATGACGACGGTCGTCGAAACCGGTTCGGGCCGTCAGGTGTTCACCCCGCGGCGCTACCCGGAGTGAACATCGCACAGCGATAGCATGGCCTCATGCCCGTCAACCGGACCCGGAAAGCCAGATACGCGCGTAGGCGCAAACGCCGAATGGATCTGATGGAGCACGACCTGTCCGTCGAGCAGTGGTCCGCGCTCAAAGCGGCCTGGGGTGGCTGCGCGTACTGCGGCGAGCCGGACGAGTCGCCGCAGCGTGACTGCGTGCTGGCGATCTCCCGCGGTGGGCGCTACCCACTCGACAACATCGCACCGGCGTGCCGCTCGTGCAATGCAAGCAAATGCAACAGCGAGGTCACTCTCTGGTTGCGGCGCAAGGGGTATGACGAGAAGGCCTTCCTCCTGCGACACGCGGAGATAGGGATCGAGATGAGGGCGCAGTTCTCGGAGCAGTCGTGACGACCCCACACGAGTTTCGCCCGATCCTCGACGAGTTGATGGAGTTCGAACCTCTGTTTCACCGAACTCGAGTAGCGATGTCACGAGACGAGTTCGATGCGGTCGTCGACCCGCAGTTCCGGGAGATCGGAGCCTCCGGCGCTCGATACACCCGCGACTACGTGCAGTCGGTAGTTGAGCGCCGACGCCTCCGCGGCGAGGTGAACGACGCCGCCGAACTCGGGTGGACGGCTGACCGGCCAGCGCTGAGCCGGATTGCACCTGACACGTATCTGGTGACGTACCGGCTGGCGCAAGCGCAACGAGTTACCGAGCGATCATCCATCTGGCGGTTCACCGAGAATCGATGGAGCGTGTTGTTTCATCAAGGCACAGTCGTCGAAAGTGGTCTGGAAGCGTGAACGAATCGACCCCCAACCCCACCATTCCGCTTTGGATGGACATCACCTTCACCGTCTTCGTTCTTGCCTGGATCTTCATCACGATTAGCGCGCTCGTGGCGATCGTGCGCACCGACTTCGAACGCTCGGGCGGCAAATTCTGGTGGTCGGCACTGGTGATCGCGGTGCCTGTACTCGGTGCGCTCGTCTGGTTACTGTTCGGTCGACCCCCGCGTGACTCCAGGTCCCGAACCTGATCTACACCGACGGCCCGGCAGTAGTCTGAGTACGGTCCGGTGCTGTCACTCTGCGCCTATCAGGGGAGAACAACGAGATGAGACCACTTCGATACTCGATCAACGTCACACTCGACGGCTGCTGCCATCACGAGGCGGGGCTCCCACCCGACGAGGAGTCGATGCGCTACTGGACCGCTCAGATGGAACGAGCCGATGCCTTGCTGTTCGGCCGGGTGACCTACGAGATGATGGAGTCGGCGTGGCGGCGGCCCGCAACGGGCACATGGCCTGACTGGATGGACGAGTGGGAGATCCCGTTCGCCCAGGCCATGGACCGGGCGAAGAAGTACGTCGTGTCGAACACGCTGAGCGGGGTCGATTGGAATGCCGAACTCGTGCAAGGCGACTTGGGGCCAGTGATTCTACGGCTCAAGGAGCAGCCCGGCGAAGGCCTGTGGGTTGGCGGCGTAACACTCCCCCTGGCATTGGCAGACCTGGGACTGATCGACGAGTACGAGTTCGTTGTGCAACCGGTCCTCGCCGGACAGGGACCGACGTTGCTCGCCGGTCTGCGCAAGCGCATCCAACTCGAACTCGTCGATCGCCACGAGTTCCAGTCGGGTGCAGTCGCCGTGCGATATCGGCCCACTCAAGTACCGCCCCCAGGTCAGGTATCGGACGGTTAGTCGACGCATGGCTGGACATGCGCGGTTGAAAGACATGTCGTCGCCTCAACTCGGACGCGAGAAGAGTTTCCAGTCATGCTCGATGTTCGGTATTGACCGGACACTCGGCACAGCACGAGCATTAGCCACCGAAGTTCTCCGGACAATCCTCAACGAGATCGAAGCATCGAACTGGATCACGAACAAGTTCGTTCCGCCCGGCGGACCGTAAGGACCACTCGTCGCTATCGAACACTCTGGCCCCCTATTCCACGGGCACTGCACCTCGAGCTGTAAGCACCCCCGGTCGAGGGCCATGCTTGCGCGCGCCCTCGCGCGCCTCAACAAAAATGGCCAAGCTGGACGGCTACTAGCGAGCGAAGGATCAAAATCGTATCGGCGTCCGACACAGGCCGGACGCCGATACGTGTTCACGTCAGCTCACAGGAGCGCCACCGCTCCCGCCGAGGTGGCGGACGAAGAACTGAGCCGAACTGTCGCGCTCGTAGTCGGGCACCGGATAGTGCCTGCCCGAGTAGGCGTGCAGCGTCTTCTCCGTCGAGCCGAAGGCATCGAACAACGCTACCCCTGACGTGCGGTCGTAATCCTTGTCGTCCCATGGGATCCGGTACTCGGCTGGGACCGTGAGCTTTCGTGCCGCTTCGATGAGGGAGTCGTCCACAAAAACTCCACCGAAGCTCACGGCAGCGATCCTGGATTCGACCGGGGCCAACATCAGCCCGGTCACGACCCCTAGCGACACGCCGCCAAAGCCGATCGGAGCGTCGGCGTCGACGTCGGGCAGCGTTTGCAGAGCGTCGATTGTCCGCTGCCATTCCGGCACTGCACGCTCCGCCAGCGATCGGTTGTACTCGACGACGATCGGAGCGATCGACTCGTGGGCCGCCCTAGCCTGGTGGATCGCCTCGACCCACTGTTCGTCCTGTGTGTTCCGCGGCCGATCGCCATGTCCGGGCGCGTCGATCGCGGCGACTGCGAACCCGTGGGAGCTCACACTGTGGAGTGCGCTGGCAACCAGTCCCGGCGCCTTCTTGTGCATGCCGCCGGAGTGCCCGGACAGCAGAAGTGGTGATCCGACGGATCCGGATGGCGGTGACCAGAGCACGCCGGTGATGTCGTCTACAACGAAATGGCGTTCGATGGCACCGTTCGACGTTGTCTCGGAGGTGAATTCGATGGTCTGAGAATTGGATTGCATGGTGTTACCTTTCGGGATTGCCTACTCGAGGCGCTCCCGGCGACACCTACGTCAATCGCCGATCCGTGAACACGAGTGGGAGCACCCACATGGTTACAGCGTTCATGGGTCTCACCTCCTGGCGTGTTGTCACGGTCTCGCACAAGCTATCAACCCGAACCGAAGCTCGTCCAATCATTTTTCCAGCGCGCCCGGCAGCGGTCATACCCGCGATCGGGCGACGCTCTGGCGGACGGCACGGATGTAGCGGCGCGTGACAAACGCCTGTACTCGACGTCCGATCGGAGCACCGAGACGCACCCACCACGTTCCGGGCTTGGAGAACGCCACGATCTCGATGCGAACCTCATTGCTGCTCTCGTCGAACTGGACGACAAACAATTCCTCCCCGCATTCGGGGTGGCCCGCGCGGGTTCCGTACGCGAAGCCCTTGCGAGTGGGTTCGTCTACGACATAGACGATCCGAACGGGGATAGTTACCGGACCGAGTCCGAAGGTCGCATCCTGACCTGCCACGGCGGTCGGGGCTGCCGTCCGTACGGCCAGTCCGGCTCCGCGGTGCATTCCCCAATTCGCGACGGTTCGAGCGGCAACCTCGAAATCCTCCCGTCCGGATCCGACCGTCGCGCTCTCGTGAACGTGGTGATAGCCGGCGGGGAGAACGCCTGACGTTGCGCCCACCTCGAGGTACGTCAGCCCGCCCGGGCGGGACGCCATCATTGCTCGCGTCGGTGGCTGAGGATGTTGATCACGTGGCCGTCGGGGTCGGCAGCGAAGAACCTGCGGACCCCCCACGGCTCCTCGGTGACGGGATAGACGATGGTGTCGCCGCGCTGCACCGCGGCCTCGTACGCCGCGTCGAGATCATCCACCTCGACGGAGACGTCCGGTACTACGGGCGCATGAGCGTCGTGCGTCATGACGCTGATCTGCAATGACGGATCCGTCGGCGAAGCCAACGTCACGATCCACCCGTGATCCATGACAACTTCGAGGCCCAGCACTTCGGTGTAGAAGCGCTGCGCGGCCTCGAGCGAACTACTCGACAGATCCGAAACTATCCGCGTGACGGCCATGTCCGCAGGTTACGCCGCCGCCGGAGTCCACCGCGACTTGACGAGGCGCTCGATGTCACCGGAAAGTTCGTCGCTGACGATCCCCGGAAGCAGGATCTGCCACATCTCGTCGACACGATCCGGAAGATCCGAGCGTCGGGTGAGAACATTCGAAACCAGCTGTACCCCCGTGAATGCCGAGGGCATGAACCTGCCGAACGATTCTGCGCTGACCGATTTTCGGATTTCACCTTCCGCCTGAGCCCTGGCGGTGAGATCGGTGATTGCCGAGATCCATTCGGCGTACGGTTCCACCGGCCCCTCGTACGTGCTCAGTTCCAGCGTGAGCCGAATGCCCGCGCGAACGATCGGCTCGTCGACAATCTGGCGTGCCATTTCGTGCGTGAGCATGATCATCTGTTCCAACGGGTCCTTGCCCGTCGCGGAAATCGCCTGCACCGACTCGATCGAGAGCCGATGCTGTTCGGCAATGATGAATTGCGCGAGCTCGTCCTTCGACGCGAAATGGAAATACAACGCGCCCTTGGTAGTACCGGCCCCCGAGACTATGTCGGCCATGCTGGTGCTGCCGTAACCAGTCTTCTCGAACTGCGCGGCCGCGCCGGCAACGATTTGCTGCCGAGTCAGCTCGGCGCGTGCTTGCTTGACCACTGAATCCCTCTCGTCCTCCAAAGGCCCCCGCCCAGCAAACCCCACGGTTCGCGCCACATTCCAGCTATACCCAAAAACTTCACAATTGCCCCACATTACCAGCGCTCCTTCCATTGCTTCAATTACGAATGCAACAAAGTCGCTGGTCAGACGTCCGATTTAGAGGGAATCTCCTCTCCCCAACGTGCTTTCGTCAACCCGCGCACGGTCCACCAACTCTCCGACGAGGAGCGTCAACTCCATCATCTGGTCGGTGATTTCCTCACGCAGCTGCGTTGCATCCGCCTCGGAAATCGCGCCGGACTTGGTATCGAAAGACATCAACAACTCGATATTGGTGCGAAGTGCAGTCAAAGGAGCCAGAAGGTCCTGGCCCGCTTCGGTGATCAGACTTCTCTGGCGTGCCCGCGATTCCGACAACGTCCCGAGCATCCGATTGAAACTGACTGTCAACGACGCCAACTCGTCGTCACCGGTCACCGGGATCGGCGCAAGATCATCCGTTTCGGCGACCCGCCGCGTCGCCGCAGTAAGTCGCGCAATCGGCCGTAATCCTGTGCGTGCCACAGCATCTCCGGCCGCGTAAGCTAGGGCGATTCCGGCCGCCCCGAGTGCCGCCAACACCACTGCCAGTCGCTTGAGTACCGAACGCGTCGGCCCCAGGGATTGCGCGACAACCAAAGTCTGGCCCGCAACCGAGGGCTCGACAAGAATTCGATACGCATCAACCGTCGCGATTGTCTGCGACGAATTGCCGTCTGCGATCGACCTGATGGCGTCTGCGCTCGTGCTGAACGGCGGCAGACCGGGAGTCGCCGTCACCAAGGCGCCGTCGGCAGTAAGAAGCCCCACCGCCTGGATGACCGCTGTATCCGCGCCGGCCGTCAATCCCAGAACCGGTGTGACACCGCCGAAATTGACGGTGTCGGTGATCGCGTCACTCGTGCGCTCGAGTTGTCGATCGACGTTGCCTTGCAAATACGCGTTGAACACTATGTACACCGCCGACGCCGACACGATCACCGCGATCGCCACCAGGCCTGCAGTCAGCAATTTCACGCGAGCATGGAGCGTCCGCACGTGAATTCCCGATGGTTTTCGACGGCTCATTCCGGGAACCGACACTCTCATGCGCGGTCCCGCAGTGCGGCGTCGAAAAATCCCAACATCCCTCCAGTATGGTCACGGAACCTTAGACGAACCTGAAGCGAACGCGATGTCGGCCTCACAGCGCCGTTCCACGACCGAAAGCCGTGAGCCAGTCCATCGCCTCGGCTTCGGTATCGAATGCCGGGACGGTCGCCGGGATCGGTGGTCGTTCGACGACGATCACCGGGATCGACAATTGCCTGGCTGCGGCGATCTTTGCGTACGTCTGCTCGCCGCCACTGTTCTTGGTGATCACGACGTCGATGCTGTGAGTTCGCATCAGATCGACCTCCGCTTCGATGTCGAATGGACCACGTGCGAGCAGCAATTGCGAGTGAGGCGGCAATGTCCCCGAAGGCGGATCGATCGAGCGCACGAGAAACGAGACGCTCTTCACGCGGTCGAACGCCGAAACTCCTTGCCTCCCGATCGTCAGAAAAGCGCGTGAGCCGACCGTCGGCACCAACTCTGCGGCGTGATCGAGATCGTGTGCCGGAAGCCAAGTGTCACCGAGTTGCTCGCGCCAGGGCGGGCGTCGGTACATGGCGTACGGCACGGAATTCGCAAGGCACGCTTCGAACGCATTCTGGGTGATGCGAGCGGCAAACGGATGCGTGGCGTCGAGCACTGCACGAATATCATTGGCCGACAACCACTCCGACAGCCCTTCGGCTCCCCCGAACCCGCCGATACGCACTTCCCCCTCCGGCCATCGAGGATCACGAACCCGGCCGGCCAGCGATGTGACAACCTCGAGGTCGGCTGAACCGGCCAAGCGAGAAGCGATCACTCGACCTTCGCCTGTGCCGCCGAGCAGGAGTACGCGGCGACGAGTACCTGTCGAGGTCAGTGTGTGCTTCTCTCGCGCGCTGCCGAGTAGAGGTAGCTGTCCGGAAACCCCTCCGCAGTCAACACTCGGCCGACGATCACGACGGCCGTCTTCGTGATGCCGGCCGCATGAACAAGTTCGACGATCGTCTTCAAAGTGCCTCGAACAACGATCTCCTCGGGCCGTGAGGCGAAGGCGACCACCGCGACCGGGCAGTCCTCGCCGTAATTGTCGGCCAACTCGGATGCGATCTGTTCGATGCGATGAGCGCCGAGGTGAATCACCATCGTCGCGCCGCTGCGGCCGAGGGACCGCAGATCCTCGCCCTCCGGCATCGCCGTCGACAAGGTGGAGACTCGGGTGAGAACAATGGTCTGCGAGACGCCTGGGACAGTCAGCTCGCGCCCCAGCGCGGCTGCAGCCGCGGTAAATGCAGGAACACCGGGAATCATGTCGAAATCGACTCCTGCGGCGTCCAGGCGACGAGCTTGCTCTGCCACTGCACTGAAGATCGACGGATCACCGGAATGCAAACGCGCGACGTCCAGCCCAGCGGAATCCGCTTCGACAAGAATCGCGGTGATCTCGTCCAGGCTCAGCCGAGCAGTGTCCACGACCTGAGCTCCGACCGGGCACCACTCGAGCAACTCCGCTGGAACAAGGCTGCCTGCGTACAAGCACACAGGGCTCGCAGCGATGATCCGTTGCGCGCGGACAGTGATCAAATCTGCCGCACCGGGACCCGCACCGATGAAATGAACGGTCATTGTGTGGATTCCTCCGGCGTATCTGTGTCTGCGCCTGCAGACGGCTGACGTTTTGTGACGGACCATTGGACCACCGGAAGTTGCGGTCGCCAAACGTTGAACGTTCCCAACGACTCGGCGCGCTGCACCTGAAAGCGTCGAAGCGTCCCACCATGGCGACTCATCCAGCCGAGCAGCAACGATTCGGACTCGGCGGTCACGGCGTTCGCGACCAGACGACCACCCACGCTCAACTGCTCCCAGCACGCTTCGAGCATTCCCGGTTGCGTGACGCCGCCGCCGACGAACACCGCATCGGGACGTCGAGTTTCGTCCGCAAACGCCTCCGGCGCGGCCCCTTTCACGTTCAACGCGGGCACGCCGAGATTGAGTGCATTGGCACCGATCTGCGACACGCGGCTCGCCACCTTCTCGAATGTTGTTGCAGTGCAACGTGGGTGAGTTCGCATCCACTCGATGGCGACGGTTCCCGACCCACCGCCCACGTCCCAGAGGTGTTCTCCCGGCGCCGGGGCAAGCGCGCACAACGTCAACGCACGGATCTCCTGCTTCGTCATCTGACCGTCGCCGACAAAAGCAGCATCCGGTAGCCCCGGGATTCGAGTCAGCCGCAAGAGAGGATCGGCCGCGATGCACTCGACGGCCAGAACGTTCAACGCGTCCACGTCCTCGTCCGCGTGATCCCACTCGTCTGCGACCATGACGGTCCGCGATTCCCCGGCCCCGCCCAGCTGGGCCAGCACGGTCACGATCGATCGACCGAAGCCCGCGCCGGACAACAGACGTGCCACCTCCCCCGGTGTCGAGCGCCCGTTGCTCAACACCAGCAGTCGCGCACCGTCAGTCACGGAAGCCAATACTGTCGCCGAGTCTCGGTTGACCAGGCTCACGACGTCGATCTCGGCCGATGCCCATCCCATTCGCGCGCTCGCCAACGCCGCCGACGACGGGTGGGAGATCACTCGCACGTTGTCCGCGCCGAGCAGCCTGACCAATGTGACACCGAGACCGTGGAACATCGGGTCACCGCTGGCGAGCACGCATACTCTGCGGTCCGCGTTCTCGGCGAACATCGACGGCAACGCCGGAATCATCGGAGACGGCCAGGTGAGCCTGGTGGGCGCACGCCGTGCCCCGAGATGTGTCGCCGGGACCAAGTCCAATTGGCGCGGCGACCCCATCAGGACCTCCGCACCGAGGATTGCGCCCTTTGCGCTCTCGGACAGCCCGTCCCAGCCGTCGGCGCCGATGCCGACGATCACCACCGGGTGTGTGGTCATCGCGGCATCCGGCGCCAGATCGTCTGAGGCAGAAGCCGCATGACGAAGAACACCGGCTGCAGAATTCGCGGAACCCACACACGCGTCGCCCCGGATTTCAGTCCCCGTACGACGGCGTCGGCGACCTGCGACGGAGTGCTCGACATCGGGGCAGGCGACATTCCCTCGGTCATCTTCCCGATGACGAACCCTGGCCGTACCAGCATCAACTGGACGCCCGAACCGTGCAGCGCGTCGCCGAGACCGCTGGCAAAACCGTCCAAGCCGGCCTTTGCGCTCCCGTAGACGTAGTTGGCGCGGCGAACCCGGACGCCGGCGACGGACGAGAACACCACGATCTTTCCGGTTCCCTGTCGGCGCATGATCTCTGCGAGGTGGGTGAGGATGCTGACCTGTGCCACGTAGTCGGTGTGCACCACCGCGACCGCGTGCGCCGAGTCGGTTTCGGCACGCGCCTGATCGCCGAGAATTCCGAAGGCCAGCACTGCAACCGAAATCCGACCGTGCTCGGCGACGACGGCGCCCAGGAGCTCTCCGTGAGTGTCCACGGCGTCGGCGTCGAACTCGACGGTGGAGACGTCGACAGCGCCGGCGTTTTTGAGCATCTGCTCCTGCTCCGACAGCTCTCCGCTGCGTCTGGCAGCCAGAACGATGTTGCGGCCCGGCGCGAGCCTGACCGCGATCTCGAGGCCGATCTCACTTCGTCCGCCGAGGAGCAGTACCGTCTCGATGTCATTCACGTTCGCACCCGCAGTCACCGCTCCAGTGTCCTGGATTACCGTCGTGGCATGACGCTCACCCCCTCCACCACGCCATCGTCACAGCAGACTCTCACCGAAGACGGGCTGAAGTTCGTCGGTGAATACCACCTCGCGACACTCACGACGTTGCGTCCGAACGGCACCCCACACGTCGTTGCCGTCGGGTTCACCTGGGACCAGGAAGCCGGAAAGGCGCGCGTGATCACCAGCGGTGGCTCACAGAAGGCGATCAACGCAGCGCGTGGCGGATACGCCGCCGTCAGTTCGGTCGACGGTGGCCGTTGGCTCACGCTCGAGGGGCCGGCACGCGTGCTCACCGACGCGGACTCCGTGGCCGACGCCGTTCGGCGCTATGCCGAGCGGTACCGCCAGCCACGGGTCAATCCCGCGCGCGTGGTCATCGAAATCGACGTCACACGCATACTCGGGTCCGCTGCGTTCAAGGAAAGCTGATCAGGCGAGGACAGTCAGGCCGTGCGGACGGTTGTTGAACGACTCGCAACCGTCGGCGGTCACGACGACGATGTCCTCGATACGGGCACCCCAACTGCCGCGGAAGTAGATTCCCGGTTCGATGCTGAAGGCCATACCTTCGACGAGTTCGATGGCGTTGCCCTCGACGATGTACGGCTCCTCGTGTACGGACAGCCCGATACCGTGACCGGTGCGGTGAACGAATACCTCTGCAAGCCCTTGTGCGGCAAGCACTTCGCGAGCTGCAACGTCCACGGATTCTGCGGAGATTCCTGGCCGCACCGAATCGACCGCAGCCTGCTGCGCCGCCTCGAGTACCGCGAACTGTGCGGCAACCTCCGCGGACGGCTGCCCCATGCTGTACGTGCGAGTGGAGTCCGAGTTGTATCCGGGCTCGACCGGTCCGCCGATGTCGATGACCACGATATCGCCGCTCTCGATCACCCGGTCCGAAACCTCGTGATGCGGATCGGCGCCGTGCGGGCCCGAACCGACAATCACGAACGCGGCCTCGGTGTGCCCCTCTTCGAGAATCGCCGCCGAAATCGCTTCGCCTACTTCAGCTTCCGTACGTCCGACGACCAAGAACTCGGCCATGCGGGCGTGAACACGGTCGATGGCCGCACCGGCTCGCCGCAACGCCTCGATCTCGGCGCCGTCCTTGACCATCCGCAATTCGCGCAAGACGCCGGTGGCGAGAATCGGCAACGCGCCCAAGGTGTCTGCGAGCGGGATCAGATGCAGCGCAGGCATCGCATCCGTCACCGCAACCTTCGCGCCGGTCGGGAGTTGCGCCGCCACAATCGCATACGGGTCGACACCGTCGACCCAGTCGAGGACGGTCAACCCGAGATCGCCCACTGCCGATTCCTTCAGCGACGCCAACTCCAACCGAGGAAGTACGACGGACGCCTTCGCCGTGTCTGCGGCGATGACCAACGCGGTCAAGCGCTCGAACGAGTCAGCCCGAGAACCTGTCAGGTACCGAAGATCCGGACCTGGAGTCACCACCAGACCGTCGAGTCCTGCTGATCGAGCCAACTCCGCGGCGCGAGCGATACGTGCGCCGTATACGGCGCTGGAGAATCGGGAATCCTGTTCGGCTGGAGACGTCATGGCTTACAGGTTAGTGCCGACTGGCAGGATGGTGACCATGAGTGGGCCATTGCTTCTCCTCGACGGTGCCAGCCTGTGGTTTCGTGCGTTCTACGCGCTGCCCGAGTCATTCGTCGACCCCGACGGCAGACCTGTCAACGCGGTGCGCGGTTTCACCGACATGGTTGCTTCCCTGATCACCAAACACCAGCCGAGTCGTCTCGCCGTGTGCCTGGACTTGGACTGGCGACCGCAGTTCCGCGTCGATGCAGTCCCGACGTACAAAGCACATCGCGTCGAGGAAGGCTCTGACGGTGCGTCCGAAGAAGTTCCGGACACGTTGACGCCTCAGGTCGACATGATCATGGACGTGCTCGCAGCAGCAGGAATCGCGACAGCGGGAGCCGTCGGACTCGAAGCCGACGACGTACTGGGAACGCTTGCCGCCACCGAGCGCGAAGATCTCACCGTCGTCGTCAGTGGTGACCGAGACCTACTGCAGGTCGTCACCGACGAGTACGTGCCCGTCCGTGTCCTGTACGTGGGCCGTGGCCTGTCCAAGGCGGAACTCTTCGGACCGGTCGAGGTTGCGGAGAAGTACGGAGTACCCGGTGACCGTGCGGGCGAGGCTTACGCCGAACTCGCGGTACTGCGCGGAGACGCCTCCGACGGTCTACCCGGCATCAAAGGTGTCGGTGAGAAGACTGCGTCGACACTGATGCTCCGTTACGGCTCGTTGGCCGGACTTCGGGCGGCCGCAGCTGATCCTGAATCGGATATGGCCAAGGGGATTCGCGCAAAACTGACCTCACCTGAGGCAATGGCTTACCTTGATGCTGCGTTGCCGGTCGTACGAGTGGTTCGCGACGCGGACGTTCAGTTCTCGAAGGACGACCGACTCCCGGCGACCCCCGTCGATCCCGCACGCCTCGAGGAAGTGGCGGCCTCGCTCAACATCGAGCGCTCGGCCGGCCGGCTTGCCGCCGCGCTCGAGGCTGCGGCGGCAGGCCGTTCCGACCAATAAGGGCGTCAGCTCGGGCGGCTGACCTCGTACGTGCCGTTGTCGTCGACAAACGTCACGGTCACGTTCGACTTCACACCCGCGATCGAAAGCGTGCAGGTGAACTTGTTGCCTGACTTGACTTCCTGGTCCGCGGGGCACTGAACGTTGCTCACGTTCTTCGCCCCGTAGGACTCGGTGACGATCTTCTCGACGCCGGCCTGAGCCGCGCTCTGATCGAGTGTGTTCTTGCCGAAGACTCCGAACACCAGGGCCACCACGACAGCGGCAAGAACGACGAGAACGCCGATCGCACCGAAGATCAGGGGCTTCTTCGACTTACCCGACTGGTTTCCGGGCGCACCGGGACTCTGGAACGGCTGAGCCTGGTTCCACTGGTTCTGCTGTCCCGGAGTCTGCCCGGGGGCCGTGGCGCCCCACGCCTGCTGCGGTGCGGCAGCCGGAGGCTGACCCCACGCCTGGGTTGCGTCAGGTGACTGCTGTTGCCCGGGCTGACCCCACGGCTGTGCGGGAGGTTGTTGCTGGGGTTGTCCCCACGGCTGTTGCTGGCCGGGTTGTCCTTGTCCAGGTTGCTGCGGCTGACCGTACGCAGGCTGACCACCCGGCTGGCCGTAGGCAGGCTGTCCCCACGGCTGTTGCTGGCCGGGCTGCGGTGTTTGACCAGGCTGACCCCACGGCTGTTGCTGGCCGGGCTGCTGACCAGGCTGCTGTTGTCCGCCCGGCTGCTGAGGATTCTGCCCCCACTGCTGCTCGTTCGGCTGCTGCTGATCACCAGGACCCCATTGCCGATTCGGATCGTTCGGTCCGTAAGGCCCGCTCATGTTCGCCTCCCACTCGAAATACCAGTCTGCGAATCAAACCACATAGTTGCGGTCATGCTGCGTCGACAGCAACTACCCCGCGACGAATTGCAGCTACCGCCCGCGCCGCAGTCTTCGCGACGTCGGCATCCGTCGAAGTCAGGCGGACCTGATCGAGGAGATCGATCACCTGACGACACCAACGTACAAAGTCACCCGCAGACAGCGCACGACCCTGCACTCCGGCCGCGATCAGTGCGTCGACAAGCGAGTTCTCGCTCGCCCAGTGATAAACGGCAGTGACGAATCCGAGATCCGGTTCCCGCGTCGGCGGCAGCTTGTGGCGAATCTCGTCCGACCGCAGTTCGCTCCACAATCGTTGAGTGTCGTTGAGGGCGTGACGAAGCGCCGCTGTCGGCACCCGATCCACGGTGTCCCCGTCCCGACGTGATTCGTAGACCACCGAGGACACGACGGCCGCCAACTCAGCCGGGCTGAGACCTGTCCACGCCCCGGTCCGCAGGCATTCGGCGACCAGAAGGTCGCTTTCCGAGTAGATGCGGCTGAGTCGTCGTCCGGATTCGGTGACTTCGGGCGCTGCTTCGGCAGTCATGTACTCACGCTCTTTGAGTAGCGCAATGATGCGGTCGAACGTCCGCGCCAACGAGTTGGTGGTGGCCGCAGCCTTTTCCCTCATCGACTGCGTTTCCCTGGCCAGCCGGTTGTAGCGCTCACCGATCCGGCTCAGATGTTCACGATCGGGCCAGCTATGGCACGGATGCGAGCGAATAGCACGTCGCAAAGTAGCGACCTCGGCATCTTCGGATGCGCCCGCCTTGCGGCGCTTCTTTCGCCGGGGGGCACTGATCCCGGTACTACGCAACGCCGAGGCCAGATCGCGCCGGATCCGGGCGGTGTGGTGATCGACATGCTTGGGCAGTCGCATCTTTCCCAGAACGTCGGCTGCTTCCGGGAAATCACCCGAGGAGAGTCGGCCGGCCCACTGGTCGGCAGTCAGAACCAGCGGACGCGGGTCCTTCGGATCGTTGTCCGGGACGAGGACCACCGCCACCCCGGAATGACGACCGATGGGAATTGCGATCACGTCACCGCGGGCGAGTGCACGAAGGGACTCCACCGCATCTCCGCGTCGGTCTTCGCGGCCCTTACGTTCGAGCGCGCGCTCGCGCGCACTGAGCCGCTCACGCAACGACGCGTATTCGAAGTATTCGCCGTCCGCACCGCCGAGTTTCTCCTGCAAACCCTTCAGTGCTTCTTCGTTCCGCTCGATGCCACGCACCAGGCCGACCACCGAGCGATCCGCTTGGAACTGCGCGAAGGAACGTTCGAGCAGCTTCCGTGAATCCGCCGCGCCCATGCGCTCGACGAGATTGATCGACATGTTGTACGAGGGGCGGAACGAACTGCGGAGCGGGAACGTCCGTGTCGACGCCAAGCCGGCGACATCCGTCGGCTCGACCCCGGGCTGCCACAGGACCACAGCGTGGCCTTCGACGTCGATGCCGCGTCGGCCGGCCCGACCCGTCAGCTGCGTGTACTCCCCCGGCGTCAGTTCGGCGTGCGATTCACCGTTGTACTTGACCAGACGTTCGAGCACCACCGTGCGTGCCGGCATGTTGATGCCGAGGGCCAGCGTCTCGGTCGCGAAGACCGCCCGCACGAGCCCCTTGACGAACAGTTCCTCGACTGTCTGGCGGAATGCCGGCAGCATGCCGGCATGGTGAGATGCCAGTCCGCGTCGTAGTGCCTTGCACCAGTCCCGATATCCGAGAACTTCGAGATCCTCTTCGGGTAGTTCCCCGGTGTGTTTCTCGATGATGGTGTCGATCTCGCGGACCTGCTCCGGCGAAGTGAGATCCAGTCTGGACCGCAGGCACTGTGCAAGAGCCGCATCACAACCGGCGCGGCTGAAGATGAAAGTGATGGCCGGGAGCAGTCCGGACTGATCGAGCTGAGCGATGACGTCAGGTCGTGGCAAGGGCCGGAAATCGTTGGAACTCCGGTAGCTGCCGCGTCGTCCGCGGCCACGCGGCTGCCAGCTCTCGACGCGTTCGAGAGCCTGACGCTGCTTGACGTGGCGAACCAGATCCTGATCGACGAGCACGGTCTTCGGCCCGGCAGCAGGATGACTACGACTGTCGAAGAGATCGAAGATTCGCCTACCGACCATGATGTGCTGCCACAGCGGGATCGGCCGAGTCTCGTCCACGACCACAGTGGTGTCGCCGCGGACGGTTTCCATCCAGGCACCGAATTCTTCGGCATTGCTCACGGTCGCCGACAAACTCACCAGGCGTACGTCCTCGGACAAGTGCAGGATCACTTCCTCCCACACCGCCCCACGGAACCGGTCGGCCAGGTAATGCACTTCGTCCATGACGACGTGCGAAAGCCCGCGCAGTGCCTCGGAGTTGGCGTAGAGCATGTTCCGCAGGACTTCGGTGGTCATGACGACCACCGGTGCGTCGGAGTTGATACTCGAATCACCCGTCAGCAGACCGACTTCGCCGGGGCCGTACCGCTCGACGAGTTCGGCGTACTTTTGATTGCTCAACGCTTTGATCGGCGTCGTGTAGAAACACTTGCGGCCCGCCGCCAGAGCCAGGTGGACAGCGAACTCGCCGACCACGGTCTTGCCTGCACCGGTCGGCGCGCAGACAAGGACGCCGTGGCCCGCTTCGAGCGCAACGCATGCCTTCACCTGGAATGGATCGAGTTCGAACTTCAGGCTGGACGCGAACGTGCTCAGTTCACTCTTGTTCATAACCACCTCGTCAGGGTTTCACACGCCGCCGACGTGGTGGCACGGCGCTCAGAGAGTGTCAGTGAAATCCTGGCCGGGCGCGTTGTCGCCGGCGGTGTCGGATTTCTCCGCGACCGGAGCCTTGGACTTGGACTTACGTCCGAACAATCCACTCGATTCGGCCTTGGGTTTGGTCGGATTGTCGAAAGCCTCGTTCAGATCGGACGGAGCCGAGATGGAGGAAGCTTCCTCGTCGGACAGTGCGCCCCAGTCTTCACCGGCTCGCTTGGCCTTACGTTTGTCGTTGAGGCGAGCGATCTGGACCGCGACCTCGAAGAGAAGCGTCAGAGCCAGCGCGAGCGCCAACATCGAGAACGGATCCGACCCTGGCGTGGCAACTGCAGCGAATACGAAGAGCCCGAAGATCAATCCTCGACGCCAGGCCTTCAAACGCTCGTACGTCAGAATGCCGGCAAAGTTCAACACGACGACGAGCAGTGGGATTTCGAAGCTGACGCCGAAGATGAGCAGCAGATTGATGATGAAGCCGAAGTACTCCGAACCACTGAGCGCGGTGATCTGGACGTTGTCACCGATGGTCAGGAGGAAGTGCAAAGCCTTCGCCACGACGAGGTACGCCAGGATTGCGCCGAGAATGA
Organism: Rhodococcus sp. MH15; assembly: GCF_019266045.1. NCBI lineage: Bacteria > Bacillati > Actinomycetota > Actinomycetes > Mycobacteriales > Nocardiaceae > Rhodococcus > Rhodococcus sp. MH15. The sequence goes on along the minus strand of NZ_LPNP01000061.1, from coordinate 111,167 downwards.
AGAGAGCGGCACCTGCGGTGACGAATCCGACCGCGTAGCGACGCTCTTTGGCGTAGAGGCCCGGGGTGATGAATGCCCACAATTGGTAAAGCCACACCGGGCAGGCAAGAACGATGCCGGCGGTGAGCGCCACTTTGAATCGCAGCATGAACTGCTCGAACGGCCCGGTCGCCAGCAATCGGCACGCGTCGTCGGTGCTGAGGTTGGCGCGACTCTCGGACGGAAGCTCACAGTACGGTCCGCGAAGCAGATCGCCCAGACTTTCGAGACCGAGTATCGAGTGTGAATACCAGAAGAAGCCGAACGCCGTGGTGATGATCACGCCGAGGAATGCGAACAACAAACGAGTCCGCAATTCGTACAGGTGGTCGACCAACGACATGGTGCCGTCTGGGTTGACCTTCCGCTTGCGGTTACGCGGGTCTAACGGAATACGCACTGTGCATCCTGGTCTTGGTCAGCAGACAACCGGGGTGAACGAATATTTCACCCCGGCTAGAACGCAGTGTGTACTAGAGCGGCTTGACTTCGGTCGGCTGCGCAACAGGTGCTGCTGCACCGTTTGCGACCACCGCGGTGTTGGCCGTCGGCAACTGTGCCGGAGCAGGCTGTGCGACCGGCGCGCTTGCGGGCGCCGCATCGTCGTTCTGCATTTCCTTGACTTCGCTCTTGAAGATGCGGAGGGAACGACCCAGACCGCGTGCTGCATCGGGAAGCTTCTTCGACCCGAACAGAATTACGACGACAACAGCGACAATCAGCCAATGCATCGGCTGCATTGCACCCATAACGACCTCCCATGATCAGATTCCTCGATGCTACCGGACACAACCGGCGCTCGGAGGTGCCAAAGCACTTACTTCAGCTACCTTTTACCTGTTTGTTTCCTGCGAACTCACTGAACGTGAAGTTTCCCGAAGTTTTACGAACCGATTACGTCATAGGCGTCGAGCGCCGCAACGGCTCGATCATGGACTTCGGAGACCAGTTCCGGCGGATGAAGGACCCGAACGCCCTCACCGAATCCCAACACCAGCCTTGCCATCCATTCAAGTGTTCCGAAACTCATCGTCGCCTCGACCGACCCGTCGTCGTTCACGTGCTCGACGTCCAACGGGTAGTAGTCGAGCATCCACACCCACTCTTTGGTGATGAACAACCGCGCTTCCGGAAGGGAACCGTCGCCGCTGAACAATTCGAGATTCGAATCCTCCTCGAGGGCCTGCGGCGGCGGGTCGGCGGGCTCGTCGAGTTGGACGGCGGCGTCGATCCGATCGAATCTGAACAACCGCACTCCCTCGGCTTGACGGCACCACGCCTGGAGGTAGCTGTAGTTGTCGACCAACACGATACGAACGGGGTCGACGATGCGCTCGGAGACCGCGTCGCGCGAGGCGGAGTAATACGTCAATCGCAGGGCGGTCTTGTCTGCGAGCGCGGCTCTGACCGTCGCTGCTATCGGGTCTTCGGCGATGTCCGGCGCCGGCGATGTGTCCCGGTCCTGACCGATGGCTCGTGCCGCGGCCGAGCCTGCTGCGTCCTCGATCTTCGCGATGGCACGCTGCGCCGAGGACGGATCGACCATGCCGGGCATTTCCACCAAGGACCGCAGGGCGATCAGCAACGCCGTCGCCTCCGTCGAGGTGAGGCGCAACGGGCGATCGATCCCGGCCGAGAACGTGACCTCGATACTTTCCTCGGAGAAGGACAGGTCGATGAGATCACCGGGACCGTAACCGGGCAGTCCGCACACCCACAATTGATTGAGGTCGGTCATCAGTTGAGTGGTGCTGACACCGAGCTCCTCGGCGGCCTCGGCGGGACTGATGCCAGGATTTGCGATGAAGTACGGCACGAGGTTGAGCAGCCGTGCCAACCGCGACGACAGTCGATTGCTCATCAGTGGTCCCCCTGTCCATTGCCGGTGATCGGGCTCGCCGCGGCGGCGCGCAGCTTCGCGACGACCTCAGCACGCAAATCCGGTGGGTCCAGCACCAATGCGTCCAACCCGTGACCGGCGATCAACCGAGCGGTCCATTCCCAGGATCGAACGGGGATGGCCAGCACGCTGCCGTCGCGATCGGTCAACCGCCGTTCGGACGACGACGTCGCAAGCCGCCGAAGCTCATGGGCGCGGCCGTCTGCGACCCACACCGTAGCCGTCCCGGTCACGACGCCCGAACCGGTCACGCGATCGACGACCTCGCGAAGGTCGACACCTTCAGGTTTGTGAACCGAACCGGCCGGGCCGAACTCCCTGACGTCGTCACCGATCCGTGAGAGCCGGAAGGTCCTCACCGCATCACGGTCGACGTCGTGCCCGACCAGGTACCACTTGCCGTTGTGCGTGACGACGCCCCACGGCTCGACGGTGCGTTCGGTGAACGGTTCGTTCAATGCGCCGCGGTGCTGAAAATGAACTGCTCGGCCGGCGTCGACCGCTGCAAGCAGCTTGCCGAGCGCGGGCTCCGAACCGCGAGTGCGTGCCGGAATCGCGGTGACCGGGGCGGCACTGACTTCTGAGTCGACCTGGACGCCCGCCGCTCGGAGTTTGAGTAGTGCACTCTGGGCTGCCGAAATCAGTTCCGGCGACTCCCACAACTGCACCGCGACGGCGACAGCAGCAGATTCCTCGCTGGTGAGGTCCACGTCCGGAAGCTCGTAGGCATTGCGATTGATCCGATACCCCTCGACGGTCGAGAAACGTCCTGCCAGACCGGTTTCCAACGGGACACCCAGGTCACGAAGTTCGTTCTTGTCGCGCTCGAACATGCGACTGAACGCTTCGTAGTTCGCGGAATCGTTGTACCCGGCCACACTGTCACGGATTTTCTCCGCCGTGAGGAACTGTCTGGTGGACAGCAATGCGATCACCAGGTTCATCAACCGCTCGATTTTTGATGTCGCCACGCCGAAATCCTAGTGGCTATCCGATAACCGAACGCGCGCCGGACACTTTCGTGCCCGGCGCGTCGCCGCAAAACAGACCTGCCGTCTTGTACATCTCGAAATTGAGTGACCTACATCGAAGCGATCAAACGCTCGACACGCTCGTCGACGGAGCGGAACGGGTCCTTGCACAGCACCGTTCTCTGCGCCTGATCGTTGAGCTTGAGGTGAACCCAGTCGACTGTGAAGTCCCGGCCTGCTGCCTGGGCTGCGGTGATGAAGTCGCCCCGCAATTTGGCGCGCGTGGTCTGCGGCGGATTCTCGACGGCGTCGTCGATCGTTTCGTCCTCGGTGACCCGCTTGACCAAGCCCTTGCGCTGGAGAACGTCGAAGACACCCCGGCCGCGTTTGATGTCGTGGTACGCCAAGTCGAGCTGCGCGATCTTGGGATCGGACAGATCGAAACCGTGACGGTCCTGGTAGCGCTGGAACAGCTTGCGCTTGATGACCCAGTCGATCTCCGTGTCGACCTTCGCAAAATCCTGAGCTTCGACGGCATCGAGGGTGCGACCCCACAGGTCGACAACCTGCTCCACCTGCGGGTCCGGTTCGCGGTTACGCAGATGTTCGACTGCCTTGGCGTGGTATTCGCGTTGAATATCGAGGGCACTGGCCTGACGTCCACCAGCAAGGCGAACCGGCTTTTTACCGGTCACGTCGTGACTGACCTCGCGGATGGCACGAATCGGGTTGTCCAGCGCGAAATCGCGGAACGACACCCCGGCTTCGATCATCTCGAGCACCAGTGCGGCAGAACCGACCTTGAGCATCGTCGTCGTTTCGGCCATGTTCGAATCGCCGACGATCACGTGCAGGCGGCGGTACTTCTCGGCGTCCGCGTGCGGTTCGTCGCGGGTGTTGATGATCGGACGCGAGCGAGTGGTAGCCGACGAGACGCCCTCCCAGATGTGTTCCGCGCGCTGCGAGAGGCAGAACGTCGCGGCCTTCGGAGTCTGCAGTACCTTTCCGGCGCCGCAGATCAACTGGCGCGTGACGAGGAACGGCAACAAGACATCCGAAATGCGGGAGAACTCACCGGCGCGCGCGACGAGAAAGTTCTCGTGGCAGCCGTACGAGTTTCCGGCCGAGTCGGTGTTGTTCTTGAAGAGATAGATGTCGCCACCAATACCCTCCTCGGCGAGTCTCGCCTCGGCGTCGATCAGCAGTTCTTCGAGCACACGCTCACCGGCACGGTCGTGATTGACCAGCTGGATGAGGCTGTCGCACTCGGCCGTCGCGTACTCCGGGTGCGAACCCACATCCAGGTACAAGCGAGCTCCGTTACGGAGGAAGACGTTGGAGCTGCGACCCCACGACACGACACGACGGAAGAGGTAACGAGCAACCTCGTCGGGGCTCAGTCTCCTGTGCCCGTGAAAGGTGCAGGTAACGCCGAATTCCGTCTCGATACCCATGATTCGTCTCTGCACACTTCGACAGTACAACCAGAATGCGAGGTTCACCCGTGTACTTCGATCGCGTCGTAAGTCACGACTCGACAACGTCGGGCGGCAGCATAGTGTGACGGTGTGAGCCTTATTCGCCGAAAAGTTGTCCGAAGCGACGTCAAAGTCATGGAAAGCACTGGAGCACTGCGCCCTTCCGTGCTCGACCCGACCATGCGGTTTCTCTCCAGAGCCGCCGATCACGGCGTTTTGTGGATGGTTGTCGCCGCCTTGCTCGCGATGATCGGCGGGCGGCCCCGTAGGGCAGCAGCACGCGGGCTGCTCGCACTGGCCGGTTCCAGCGCGCTGGCCAACGGCATACTCAAGCCCCTCTTTCCCCGCCGACGCCCACCGGCACGCGTCTGGCTGAGCCCGAAGCGAGGCGTCGACATTCCGACGTCGTCCTCGTTCCCCTCCGGACATTCGTCTTCGGCCGCGGCATTCACCGCGGCAGTGGCCATGGAGTCCCCGGTTGCTGGAGCTGCTCTCGCACCACTGGCCGCAGCAGTGGCGTACTCACGCGTTCACAACGGAGTCCACTGGCCGTCCGACGTCTTCGCAGGCCTCGCGGTCGGCGGTGCTATCGCTGCCGGCACGCGTCGTTGGTGGGCGGTACGCGACGAAGAGCCCGCCGAACTCGGACCCGAGTGCGTGGTTCCCGCGCTCCCGCGCGGAGAAGGCTTGTTGGTCTTCACCAATCCGGGTTCAGGCTCCGAGGACGACGGGATCGTGGAATCGATTCGAGAACTACTACCGGAAGCGATCGTCTACGAGTTCGACGCGGACATCGACTTCGACATGCAGATCGATGCCAAGATCCCCGAGCTCTCGCCGAAAGCGTTGGGTGTATGCGGCGGCGACGGAACAGTGGTCACGGTCGCGACCGCGGCGACAAAGCACGAGCTACCACTTGCGGTTTTTCCCGGCGGAACATTGAACCATTTCGCCCGCGACGTCGGGGCGGTGAATGTCGAGGAGACCGCACAGGCAGTCGAGTCCGGTCAGGCGGCATTCGTCGACCACGCGGTGGTGCGCACGGATTCCGGAGTGACTGCACGGTTTCTCAACACAGCCAGCCTCGGTGGATACCCGGATGCTGTGCGCCTGAGGGAAAAATGGGAACCGCGTTTCGGTAAGTGGCCGGCCGCAGGAGCCGCGATGATCCGGGTTCTCGCAGCGGCGGAGCCGATGACGGTGACCATCGACGGGAAGCGGACCACAATCTGGATGCTGTTCGTCGGAAACGGGCGATACTCCCCCGCCGATCAGGTGCCGATGTCGCGTCCGGAGATGAACCGTGGACTACTCGACGTCCGCTATCTGCGCGCGGACAAGAAATTCTCGCGCTCACGTCTGCTGTTTGCGGCTGCCACAGGAACATTGGGCAGCTCGCGGGTCTACGTTCGCGAACTCGTCTCGTCGATGTCGGTCCGAGTCGCCGATTCACCGGTAGCCATCGCCACCGACGGTGAAGTGGTGGCAGACGCGCGCCGGTTCGATTTCGACACCGAACCGGGCGCGGTGGCCGTCTACCGAGTCACTCAGTAACTCCAGACCTGCAGTAACTCCCAGACCTACGGAGTATCTACGAGGGTGCGTCGCCGTTTGCCGGCGGCGCATCCTCGACTGCTGCCGGAGCTGGAAGCATCTCTTCCAAAACCGTTCCAGCGATCCGTTTGAACGCACGGCGTGGACGATTGCTGTCGAGTACGGCAACCTCGAGTGCACTCACATCGAGAGTTCGTGGTTCCGCCTCAGTGGTTCCGGCCGGTGCCGGGCCGCCCTTTTGGAGCGCCCCGACTGCAATCCGCACTGCGGATTCGAGGTCGAGGTCTCGCTGGTACGACTCGCGCATCGCCGTCACGATCGGTTCGGTCGTGCCGCCCATGACCACGAATTCCTGCTCGTCCGCGATGGATCCGTCGTACGTGATCCGGTAGAGCTGAGCCGGCGTACTGCTTCCGAAGCGACCGATCTCGGCAACACAGATCTCGACCTCGTACGGCTTGGGCTGCTCGGTGAAGATCGTTCCCAGGGTTTGTGCGTACGCATTGGCGAGCGAACGCCCGGTGACGTCCCGACGGTCGTACGAGTACCCACGCATGTCTGCGTGGACGATGCCCGCGCGGCGCAGATTCTCGAACTCGTTGTACTTGCCCACTGCCGCGAATCCGAGACGGTCGTACAGTTCGCTGACCTTGTGCAGAGCACGCGACGGATTCTCGGCGACAAAGAGCACTCCGTCGCGGTAGGTGAGAACGACGACGCTGCGCCCGCGGGCAATTCCCTTGCGCGCCAATTCCGAACGATCGCGCATGATCTGTTCGGCTGATGCGTAATACGGCATCGTCATAGCGCAGACTCCCCTTCCGGACTCACGGTCGCCGTGCGAGCCGCGACGATCTCCCTGGCGATCTCGGCAGCCCTGGTGGGCGACAACTCGACAGCGCCGGCCGAGGTGATGGTGACCGCCGTCGGATAGATCCCTCGTGTCAGATCAGGACCACCGGTAGCCGAATCGTCATCTGCCGCGTCGTACAGCGCCTCGACGGCGAACCGAAGCGCGGTGTCCTCGTCGATTCCCGGTGAATACAGCTTCTTGAGCGCCGATTTCGCGAACAGGGAGCCGGATCCGACTGCGTGATAGCCCGCGCGCTCCTCGTATCGCCCACCGACGACGTCGTAGGAGACGATGCGACCGGCGGTGGACGGATCGACCGCGTCCAGGTCGTAACCCACGAGCAGTGGCACAACCGCCAAACCTTGCATCGCTGCTCCGAGATTTCCTCGAACCATCGACGAAAGTCGATTGGCCTTGCCGTCGAACGTGAGTGGGACGCCTTCGATCTTCTCGTAATGTTCGAGCTCGACCGCGAAGAGCCGGACCAGTTCGATTGCGATCCCGGCCGTACCGGCAATACCCGCAGCCGAGTAGTCGTCCGTGACGTACACCTTCTGCACGTCACGGCTGGCGATGAGATTGCCCATCGTCGCTCGGCGATCACCCGCGAGCAGAACACCACCCGCATAGCTGATCGCGACGATGGTGGTGCCGTGCGGAGCTACGTCTCCCCCGCCCATGACAACACCTCCTGTGTCGGCGAAGCGGTTCTGCGGAAGATGCTCCGGTGCATGCACCCGAAGGTATTCCGAGAATGACGACAGATTCGAGCCGAAGCTCAACCGTGTGTCCCCGTCTGTGATCCGGGGCGCGCGATCCACCGTCACTGGCCGCCCTTCTGGACGTAGGCACGGACGAAGTCCTCGGCGTTCTCTTCCAACACGTCGTCGATCTCGTCGAGCAGGTCGTCGGTTTCTGCAGCTAGCTTCTCGCGACGTTCCTGGCCGGCACTGCCGTCGCCACCAGTGGTTTCGTCGTCTTCGCCGCCACCGGCACGCTGCGTCTGTTCTTGAGCCATCGCCGTCGACCTCCTTGTGTGAAGGGAGCTCTCGCGAGCATCCTGTTCGGCCCAGCAGAGTCGGTAACTGATCCCGCTCGGACCTTCACCCTACCGAGCGGCACCGTCAGGTGTGGAGAGACGCGACGGCGAGCCGCATCGGCTGATTTCAGTGAGTGAGCTGATCAACCAGTTCCGCGGCGCTGTCCACGGAGTCGAGCAACGCTCCGACGTGCGCTTTGGTACCTCGAAGCGGCTCGAGGGTGGGGATACGGATCAACGATTCACCGCCGAGATCGAAGATGACCGAATCCCAGCTCGCGGCCGCGATATCGGCACCGAATCGGCGTAGGCACTCGCCCCGGAAGTATGCGCGAGTGTCGGTGGGAGGGTTCGTGACCGCGTCGAGAACCTGCTGTTCGGTGACAAGCCGCTCCATGGAGCCGCGAGCAACCAGGCGGTTGTACAGGCCCTTGTCGAGTCGCACGTCGGAGTACTGCAGATCCACCAGATGCAATCGCGGCGCCGACCACGCGAGTCCCTCACGATTGCGGAACCCTTCGAGCAGACGCAGTTTGGCCGGCCAGTCGAGGATGTTCGCGCACTCCATGGGATCGCGCTCGAGGAGATCGAGAACCATCGCCCACTTGGCGACGATATCGTCCGCTCGCGGATCACGATCGGTCTCACGGTCGAGGAACTTCGAGACACGTTCGAGGTAAATGCGTTGCAGCGCAAGCCCTGTCAGTTCACGTCCGTCGGCCAGCGCAACGGTCTTGCGCAGAGTGGGGTCGTGACTGATGTGGTGGACGGCGGTGACCGGACGCGCCAGTTGCAGATCGGTGAGGTCGACACCTGCCTCGATCAGGTCGAGTACCAGCGCCGTTGTTCCCACCTTGAGGTACGTCGACATCTCCGCGAGGTTCGCGTCACCGATGATGACGTGCAGGCGGCGATACTTGTCCGCATCCGCGTGCGGTTCGTCGCGGGTGTTGATGATTCCGCGCTTGAGAGTGGTCTCGAGGCCTACTTCGACCTCGATGTAGTCGGATCGCTGCGAAAGCTGGAATCCGGCCTCGTCGCCGGACTGACCGAGACCCACACGACCGGAACCGCAGATCACCTGCCGGGACGCGAAAAACGGCGTCAAACCGGTCACGATCGAGGCGAACGGGGTCTCACGTGAGCAGAGGTAGTTCTCGTGCGTGCCGTACGAGGCACCCTTGCCGTCGACGTTGTTCTTGTACAGCTGCAGCCGTGGCGCACCCGGCACGCTGGATGCGTGCCGCGCAGCCGCTTCCATGACGCGTTCGCCGGCCTTGTCCCAGATCACGGCGTCGAGCGGGTCGGCGACCTCGGGCGCCGAATACTCCGGATGGGCGTGATCGACGTACAACCGTGCCCCGTTGGTGAGAATCATGTTCGCGGCGCCGATCTCGTCCGCGTCGATCACCGGCGCGGGACCGCTCATTCGCCCCAGATCGAAGCCTCGGGCATCTCGCAGCGGAGATTCGACCTCGTAATCCCAGCGTGTGCGCTTGGCCCGTGGCACGCCCGCTGCGGCGGCGTAGGCAAGCACCGCCTGGGTTGAAGTGAGAATCGGATTCGCCGACGGCTCACTGGGTGAAGATATTCCGTATTCGACCTCGACACCGATGATCCGCTGCATGACACAAGAGCCTATGTGATTGCGGCGCGGCACCCACAGGCGTGGCACAGTTGGAGGAATGCACCAACCTCTCACCGCAGACCTGAATCCCGCGGACGAGGTAGTCGCCGTGTACGACCGGACGGGTAATCCGATCGGCCGAGCACCACGTTCGGTCGTCTACTCGGGTGGGCTCTGGCACGCGAGTGCGGGCGTCCTGGTTCGTACCGGGGACGGCTCCCGCATCTACGTCCATCGCCGAACCGACACGAAAGCGGTGTTCGGGGGCTATCACGACTGTCTTGCCGGAGGTGTCGTCGATCCAGGTGAGACGCCGCAGGAAACTGCGATCCGTGAAGTCGGTGAAGAACTCGGAATCTTCGGAACGGCAGACCAGCCACTCCGACTGACGGAGATCGCTCGAAAATCCTGGGACGGCGAGTGGAACAACTCTCCGTTGCGCTGTCACCTGTTTGCGTTCGAACTCAGATACGACGGGCCGATGGCACATCAGCCCAGCGAGATCGCCGAAGGTTGGTGGTGGACGCCGAAAGAACTCGGCGCCCACCTGCAGGACCCGTCGTGGCCGTTCGTTCCGGACTCACGCGCGCTGCTGGCCGACTATTGCTGGAGCTGAACACCGCTGGGACTGAACACCGCTGGGACTGAACACTGGTGGGACCTGTGATCAGCCCGGGGTGATCGCCGAGAGCCACGCAGCGAACGCGCTGGGGTTGCGGGTCTGCGCGAGAACGCGACCGGGTCCGGTGAAGTCGAAGACAAATCCTTCACCGGACTTCATCGACTGAATGGTGCGCCCCTGAACGGCGCGCCGCATGTTGAAATTCATGCCGAGGTCGTAGGCGACCACGTGACCGGTATCGATCGTGACTGTCTCGCCTGGCTGCAAGTCGATGACGTCGATCGCGCCGTAGACGGCCAGCACTACTTCACCGTCGCCACTTGCCCGCAGGCCGAAGCCTCCTTCACCGCCGAAGAGGTTGGACATGCCGCCCCACTTGGACTCGACCGTCACACCGTAGGAGTTGGCCAACCAGGTTCCACGGTTGAGGAAGAACGGGCGATCAGAGGTGATGGTCAGCGGGATCAGATCTCCGGGAAGCACACCAGTCACGTCGACCCAACCACCTTGCGGCGGAGCGGTATACGTCGTGACGAAAAATGATTCGCCGCTCAGCATCGACCGCTTGAGTCCCTGCAGGACGCCGCCCTGCGCCTTCGCTTCGAGAACTACGCCGGCAGAATGCGCGAGCATCGCCCCGCTCTCCACGCGCAGCGGTTCGCCGGGCGCGAGGTAGCAGCGAGCGACTGTGGACGACGGATTGTGTCGAAGATGTATCTGCACGGCGGGACTCTAAACCAGCGCGACCGACCGGTCCAATCGCAACGAAGTCAACGGCAGCGACGCAGAGATCGGGCCGACAACTCTCGCGGAGTGGCCGGCCCGATCGATGTTCGTTTCGCTACAGGTACTGGCCCGTGTTCGACTCCGTGTCGATCGCGCGGCTCGCACTGGCGTTCTTGCCCGTGACGAGAGTGCGGATGTAGACGATCCGCTCACCCTTCTTGCCCGAAATACGTGCCCAGTCATCAGGATTGGTGGTGTTGGGCAGATCCTCGTTCTCGGCGAACTCGTCGACGATGGAATCGAAGAGGTGCTGCACACGCAAGCCCGGAGCACCGGTGTCGAGCACAGACTTGATCGCGTACTTCTTGGCGCGGTCGACGATGTTCTGGATCATCGCCCCCGAGTTGAAGTCCTTGAAGAACAGAACTTCCTTGTCGCCGTTGGCGTACGTGACCTCGAGGAAACGATTCTCTTCGCTCTCCGCGTACATGCGATCGACGACGCGAACGATCATCGCCTTCAAGCATGCAGTGCGATCTCCACCGAACTCGGCGAGGTCGTCTGCATTGATCGGCAGACCGTCCACCAGGTACTTCGAGAAGATGTCCTGAGCGGATTCCGCGTCGGGGCGCTCGATCTTGATCTTCACGTCCAGTCGGCCGGGACGCAGGATGGCCGGGTCGATCATGTCCTCACGGTTGGAAGCGCCGATGACGATGACGTTCTCGAGCCCTTCCACACCGTCGATCTCGCTGAGCAGCTGCGGAACGACCGTTGTCTCCACGTCGGAGGAGACTCCCGAACCACGGGTACGGAAGATCGAGTCCATCTCGTCGAAGAAGACGATCACCGGAGTGCCCTCGGACGCCTTCTCACGAGCACGCTGGAAGATCATCCGGATGTGACGCTCGGTTTCGCCGACGAACTTGTTCAGAAGTTCCGGGCCCTTGATGTTCAGGAAGTAGGACTTGGCGTCCTTGCTGTCCTGACCGCGGGCTTCGGCGATCTTCTTGGCCAACGAGTTGGCGACGGCCTTGGCGATGAGCGTCTTGCCGCAACCAGGCGGACCGTAGAGCAGTACACCCTTCGGCGGCCTCAGCGAGTACTCGTGGAACAGATCCTTGTGGAGGAACGGGAGTTCGACGGCATCACGGATCTGCTCGATCTGACGCCCGAGACCACCGATGTCGTCGTAGTGAACGTCCGGAACTTCTTCGAGAACCAGATCTTCGACCTCGGCCTTCGGGATGCGCTCGAAGGCGTACCCGGCCTTGGTGTCGACGAGCAACGAGTCACCCGGACGCAGTTTCCTGGTCGGAGAATCGGCGTCGTACGCGATGATGTCGGCTTCGGGGTCGGCGAAGACGGCCGCCAGCGGTGCTGCGAGCCAGACGATGCGCTCTTCGTCGGCATGGCCGACCACCAGTGCGCGCAAGCCGTCGTCGAGTACCTCACGGAGCGTGCTGATCTCACCGACCTGCTCGTAGGTGCCGGCCTCGACGATCGTGAGTGCCTCGTTGAGGCGAACCGTCTGCCCGAGGGCGAGGGTGTCCGTGTCGATGTTCGGTGAGCACGTCAACCGCATCTTGCGACCCGACGTGAACACGTCGACGGTCTTGTCCTCGTGTACCGAGAGAAGGACTCCGTAACCGCTCGGCGGTTGACCGAGTCTGTCGACTTCTTCACGAAGCGCGATGAGCTGCTGACGGGCCTCTTTGAGGGTGTCCATCAACTTGCTGTTTCGGATGGACAACGAGTCCACCTTCGACTCCAGCTCACGCACCTGCTCCGGCGATTGTGCAAGTTGTCGGCGCAGTACTTGTGCTTCCACTCGTAGCGCGTGGAGTTCTTCTGCTGCCGCAACCGAATCCGGGTTCTCTGTCGAGCTCATGTGCGTCTCCTCCCAGTGCGATCCATCAACGCTACCGGCATAAGGCCCCAACTGTCGCCAGACACGGTGCGCGAGTGCGAATTCACACCTGCGCGCGGACCGTGCCGACTGGTCTCGAGCCAGATTTTGGTCATGTTAGCCTTGCCTACAAGATGGAGACAGCGCCTGTCTCTCTTTACAACGAAAGGTAACGCTGTGATCATCCGCAAGACTCTCATCAGCGCTTGTGCTGTCGCTGCCGTCCTGACCATGGGTGCATGCAGCTCGGACGACAACAAGGATTCGACGGCTGCAAGTTCTACTTCCGCCGCCGCCTCGAGCACCACGGCCAAGGCCTCGGCTTCCGCCACGACGTCAGCTGCCGCTGCCGCTGCCGCTCCGACGGCCGAGGAGCTCAACGCTTCGCTCGTCGCTCTGATCGATCCGGCCAAGCCGATCGAGGAGAAGACCGCTCTGGTGGTCGACGGAACCAAGCGTCAGGCCAACATCGAGACGATGAGTGCTGCACTGGGCGGTAACCCGGCCTACGCGATCACGTTCAACGTGGACAACGTCAAGGTCGACGGTCAGACCGCAACCGCAGACGTCGCCGTCGTCAGCCCGCACGGCGCCGCCCCGGCCACCCCGTGGACCTGGGAGCTCGAAGACGGCTCCTGGAAGCTGTCCGACACCTCGGCTTGCGTGCTCCTGGAAATGGGCCGCGCTTCCTGCACCGCATAACTTCCAGCTACTACAAGAGCGGCGATCCGGATACCGGATCGCCGCTCTTGTTGTTTTCGTGTGACTACTTGGCCGCGGTGTTCGAGCCCTTGCCCGCACGCCGCTGCGGCTTCGGGGTGACAGTTCCTTCGGCGAGACGACGAGCGCTCACGAGGAACGCGGTGTGGCCTTGCATCCGATGTTCGGGGCGCACCGCCAATCCGACGACGTGCCAACCGCGCACGATCGATTCCCACGAGCGTGGCTCGGTCCAGCATTCCTGCTCGCGCATCGCCTCGACGACCTTCGAGAGCTGAGTAACGGTCGCGACGTAGACGATCAACACGCCGCCCGGCACGAGTGCCTTCGAGACGGCGGGCAGGACGTCCCACGGGGCCAGCATGTCGAGGACGACGCGATCGACCTTGCCTCCGTGCGCTTCCGGATCGAACTCGGCGAGATCGGCGATGGTCAGTTCCCAGTTCGGCGGACGTTCCCCGAAGAAGGTCTCGACGTTGCGAACCGCATGTTCGGCATGATCGTCGCGGACCTCGTAGGAGATGACCTTGCCCTCGGGTCCGACGGCACGCAGCAGCGAACATGTCAGTGCGCCGGAGCCGGCTCCGGCCTCGAGCACGCGTGCTCCTGGGAACACGTCGCCTTCGTGGACGATCTGAGCTGCGTCCTTCGGGTAGATGACCTGGGCACCGCGCGGCATGGACAGCACGTAGTCCACCAGCAGGGGGCGCAGTGCGAGATAGGGCGTGCCGTTGACCGACTTGACGACGCTGCCCTCGTCGGCACCGATCAGATCGTTGTGAACGATTCCGCCCTTGTGGGTGTGGTATTCGCGGTTCGCCTCGAGAACGATCGTGTAGTGGCGTCCCTTGCCGTCGGTCAGCTGTACTCGGTCGCCGACGCGGAACGGACCTGACGGCCGCTTGCCCGGCGCAGTGAGATCAGCTTCTGGAAGCTCTTGTTCGGGAATCTCGGCGACAGCGGACTGCGCAACCTCATCCACTTCGGTCGTGCCTTCTTCTGGTTGCAGCTCGTTCGCCATGCGCAGATGATCCCTGTTCGCTTGTTTCCGGTGTCCTCGCCACCGGCTCCGACGGAGTTGTCGGACCAACCGCATAGCCTGCCAGGTGTGAGCTCTGTCGAATTGCCAACCCCCACTCCAACGGGTGCAACATCACACGAGCGCCCGCGTAGTCGGCCGGCGCTCTCTCCGTCTCGGGCGGGTGACTACAAACAATGCCCCCTGCTCTATCGCTTCCGAGCAGTCGACAAAATTCCGGAAACGCCAACCAGAGCCCAGGTCAGAGGCACCGTCGTACACGCGGCACTGGAAGCACTGTTTGCACTCCCGACCGGTCACCGGGTTCCGGATCGCGCAGCCGAACTCGTCCGTCCCGCGTGGGAACGTGTCAGTGCCGAGTCTCCCGAGGCCGCTGACCTTGTTCCGGAGGGCGAGCTGGATTCGTTCCTCGACGAAGTCGGCAAGCTCGTCGCGACGTACTACACGCTCGAAGATCCCACTCGATTCGATGCCGAGGCGTGCGAGGTCTACGTCGAGACCGAATTGGAGAACGGCGTTCGACTCCGCGGCTTCGTCGACCGGATAGACGTTGCACCGACGGGTGAGGTGCGGGTGGTCGACTACAAGACCGGAAAAGCGCCTCGCGAGTTCACCGAATCCAAGGCGCTCTTCCAGATGAAGTTCTACGCGCTCGTACTGCTGCGCACTCGCGGAATCGTTCCCGCACAACTGCGCCTGATCTATCTGGCCTCCGGCTCGATTCTCACGTACGCCCCGGATCACGACGAGCTCATCCGATTCGAGCGAACCCTCTCCGCCATCTGGAGAGCGATCCTCGCAGCAGGTGCGACCGGAGACTTCAGACCCAAGCCTGGCAAACTGTGCGACTGGTGCGATCACAAGTCACTGTGCCCCTCGTTCGGCGGAACACCTCCGCCCTATCCAGGTTGGCCGGACCTGCTGAGCACCGAACCTGTTGCCGCAAAGGAGAATTCATAACATGACGGACAGTTCGTACTACCGCTACCTCGGAACGACGGAGGAAGGGCACGAGCGGTTCGCGAGCACGCAGGCAACTGTCAGCATCTGGGGCCCGACACTGCAGCACGGCGCTCCCCCGTCGGCGCTGTTGGTACGAGCCCTCGAGCGGTGCGGTGCGCGCGACGAAACCCGTCTGACGCGCGTCGTCGTCGAGATTCTCGGACCGATTCCGATTGCCGACCTCGAAGTCCGGTCCTGGATCGAACGACCCGGTCGCCGAATCGAATTGATCGTCGCCGAACTGTGGGCAACCACCGCCGACGGATCTGCACGCGCGGTTGCGCGCGGTACGGCGTGGCGGATGGAGACGGTGGATACCGGCGACGTCGTCCACGTAGTCGATCCCCCGCTCGAACCCCGCGACAGCGGCACCCCGGGCGTTCTCGAGGGTCTGTGGAGCGTCGGCTATCTCAAGACCCTCGACTGGTCCTGGATTGCTCCGATCGGGTGCGTGGGAACCGGGAAGGTATGGGCGCGCCCCAAGCCAGAGCTGGTCGAGGGTGAGAAGATGTCTGCTCTCGAGCGTTTGTTCGCGGTGGCCGACATCTCAAACGGGGTCGGCGCCAAGCTCGACCCGGAGCACTGGACGTTCCTCAACACAGATCTCACGGTGCATATCTTCCGTGTGCCCGAGGGAGAGTGGGTCGGTGTCGCCGCCGAAACCACAACGGGTCCGGACGGCGTCGGCATGTGCGCGGGCGTGCTCTACGACGAGCAGGGTGCCGTGGGCCGTATCGCCCAGACTTTGCAGATTCGCGCCCGTTCCTGATTTCCAGGAACGGGCGCGAATGCGCGTAAATCTATTTAGGCAGTGATCAGAAAGCGCGTACCGAGCGGATGTTCGACGCGAGGATGGCCTTGGCACCGAGTTCGGCCAAGGCATCCATCACCTGGTTGTGTCCCTTGATCGGGACCATCGCGCGAACCGCGACCCAGTCGGGATCGGCCAACGGCGAGAGGGTCGGCGATTCCATACCCGGAGTCATCTTGATGGCGTCGTCGAGGATGGTGCGCGGGCAGTCGTAGTCGATCATCAGATTCTGCTGCGCGAAGACAATTCCGCGTACGCGTTCGATGAGCTGGTTGCGGGCGGGATCGTCCTGCGGAGCGCCGGTGCGCTCGATCAGGACACCTTCGGAATCGCAGAGCGATTCACCGAAAGCCACGAGGTTGTGTTGGCGGAGAGTACGACCCGATCCGACCACGTCGGCGATCGCGTCGGCGACGCCGAGCTGAATCGAGATTTCCACTGCTCCGTCGAGACGGATGACGGTGGCGTCGAGTCCGCGATCTGTGAGGTCCTTACGGACCAGGTTCGGGTACGACGTTGCAATGCGCAGGCCGGACAGATCCTCGACGGCCCAGTCCTTGCCGGCCGGTGCTGCGTAACGGAACGACGAACGGCCGAAGCCCAGTGACAGACGCTCGGATACGGGAGCACCCGAGTCGCCGGCGAGATCACGACCGGTGATGCCGAGATCCAGCTCACCGGAGCCGACGTAGATCGCAATGTCCTTGGGGCGCAAGAAGAAGAACTCGACCTGATTGGCCGGATCGAGGACTGTCAGATCACGGGAATCGGTGCGTCGACGGTAGCCGGCCTCGCTGAGAATCTCGGCGGCGGACTCGGACAGTGAGCCTTTGTTGGGAACTGCTACGCGCAGCATGGTGGATGTCCTTTCGGAAGGTGTGGGTGACGTGAGACGACATGAATCGGAAGCCCTGGACGAGCGAGACGGAGTACATCTCGCTGGTCAGCTCCGATCACAGATGTCGGTACACGTCCTCGAGGGTCAGTCCGCGACCGACCATCAACACCTGCGTCCAATACAGCAGCTGGGAAATTTCCTCGGCTAGCTGCTCATCGCTCTGGTATTCCGCAGCGATCCACACTTCACCGGCTTCCTCGATGACCTTTTTGCCCTGAGCATGCACACCGGCGTCGAGGGCGGCGACAGTGCCGGACCCCTCGGGGCGAGTAGCAGCGCGCTCGGTCAATTCGGCGAACAAGGATTCGAAGGTCTTCACGGGTAGCTATTCTTTCACGAGGACGGAAGCGGTTTTCACACGCCCACGAACAGCGGTGTTCACAGGCCTGCGTCGAGGCTGCGCGAACTCACGAACCTGCGGGTCTGCCCGGTGATCGGATCCGGGTACTCCAACGCTCGCGCCAACAATCGCAACGGAGTCGAGAAGTCACCGGGCACTGCGGGCAGATACTCCGGATAGTAGTTGTCACCGACGATCGGGACGCCCAGCGAGTTGAGGTGCAGCCGAAGCTGATGGGTCCGGCCGGTCCGTGGGAGCAACCTGTATCGCCCGAGCGTCCGGCCGGCCGAGTCGGTGATCACCTCGATCAGTTCGATCGAGGTCTCACTGTTCGGCTCGCCCGCGATTTCGGTAGCCGTCATCTCGCCGTGAACTTTGTTGATGCGACTGCGCACCGTGCGAGGGAAAGTCAGTTCCGGATCGAAGCCCGCAATCGCCTCGTACTCCTTGACGATCCGCTGCTCGGCAAAAAGTTCCTGGTACGGCCGTCGTAGGTCCGGTGTCACGGTGAACACGATGACACCCGCCGTCATCCGGTCGAGGCGGTGAACTGGCGCAAGATCCGGAAGGTCCAGGTCACGGCGCAGGCGCACGACTGCGCTTTCGACGATGTGCGCTCCCCGTGGAATGGTCGCCAGGAAGTGCGGTTTGTCGATCACGAGAATCGAGTCGTCGCGGTACAAGATCTCGATCTCGTGCGGAACCGGAATCTCGGGGGCCGGCTCGCGGTAGAAGTACACGAACCGGGTCGGCTGATAGGGCGTTCGGCTCGTGATCTTCCGCCCGTGCTCGTCGACGACGTCCCCGGCGCTGACGAGGTCCGCCCACAGGTCCCGCTCCCCGGGATGCTCGCCGACCAGGTGCTCGAGGACGGTCCGCGCCGACGACTCCGCCGGCATCCGCAGCCGGTCAGGTCCGAGACCGTTTCGGATCGGCAACGGAGCCTTGGGCACAGCTCAGTCCTGCTCGAGGTCTGGTGAACAACTCTCGCAGAGCAATTCGAGGGTTCGGCCGTCGCCATCGATCCGGTTGCGGTACCGCGGGGTCGGAGTACCACAATCGACACACACGCCGAGTGTCTTGGCTTCGGATGAGAACTCGATGTTCATCCGCTTGTCGAACACGTACAGGGAACCGTCCCAGAGGCCGCGGTCGCCGAAAGTCTCGCCGTAACGGACGATTCCGCCGTCCAACTGATAGACCTCGTCGAAGCCACGTGAGCGCATCAGCGAAGACAACACCTCACAGCGCACTCCGCCGGTGCAGTACGTGACCACGGCTTTGCCCTTGAGATGGTCGTATTTGCCACTGTCGAGTTCGTTGACGAAATCCCGAGTGGTGGCGACGTCCGGAACTATCGCATCTCGGAAACGGCCGATCTCGGCTTCGAAGGCATTGCGCCCGTCGAAGAACACGACGTCGTCACCGCGAGTGTCGACGAGTTCGTGTAGTTCCTTGGGCACCAGGTGAACTCCTCCGCCGACCACACCGTTCTCGTCGACTTTCAGCTCGTCGGGGGCACCGAACGTCACGATCTCCGAGCGTGCCTTGACACTCAGACGAGGGAAATCGTTCCCGAGGCCGTCCGACCACTTGATGTCAGCGGTACGGAAGGGTTCGTAACCACGCGTACCACGGACATATCGCTTGACATCCTCGATGTCTCCGCCGACCGTCGCGTTGATCCCGTGCGGCGAGACGATGATCCGGCCCGTCAGGTTGTTGGACTCGGCCAGGCTGTGCTGCCACAGCTTGATCGCTTCCGGGTCCGCCAACGGCGTGAACTGGTAGAAGAGAACAATTTTCGGAATAGCCACAGCAAATCCAGCCTAACGTGCCGCGCTCGAGTGAACGTCGTGAAGATCGTGAATGGACAAGTCCAACAGGGACTCTCGAAACACGCGTCCAGGGCCGGCGGGGACGTCGACCTCACACGGAACGACGAGCACCGCGCAACCCGCAGCGCTGGCCGACGCCGTGCCGGTCGGCGAGTCCTCGATCGCGAGGCACTGCGCAGGCTCGAGTCCGAGCAGATGCGCGCCGCGCAGGTACGGATCCGCTGCCGGTTTCCCGTTGGGGACCTCGTCGCCACACACCGAATGGTCGAAGAACTCACGGCCGAGCATGCCGAGTGCCCGATCTACCAGAACTCGCTCGGTGTTGGTGACCAGTGCCGAACGCAAACCACCGTCACGCACGGTCGACAGTGCGTCGCGAGCACCTGGCCGCCAGGTCACGCCGTCCTCGAACAGATCGCCGACGCGGGTGTACATCCAGTCCTTCGCCTCGGCGATGGCATCGGGATGCTTCTCCAGGCCGAGCGCGTCGAACACCGTCGCAAGGGCGAAGGGACTCGACGCACCGATGACGGCAACGCGTGTCGCTTCCGTCATCGGTCCGCCCAGGCGTAGGGACAGCTCACGAAGCGCGATGTCCCACAGCTTCTCCGAATCGAGCAGGGTGCCGTCCATGTCCCACAGGACACCACCGAGCGTTGATTCGGATACTTCGGTCAACAACTCAGACATTGAAATACTTTGCTTCCGGGTGGTGCAGGACAAAAGCGTCCGTGGACTGCTCAGGATGCAGCTGCAGTTCCTCGGACAATTCGACGCCGATTCGTTCGGGTTCGAGCAACGCAACCAACTTGGCTCGATCCTCGAGATCCGGGCACGCGCCGTATCCGAACGAATAACGAGCGCCGCGGTACTCGAGATCGAAGTAGCCGGCAACCTCGGTGGGATCCTGCTCCGCGACGGTGTGACCCTCGGGAAGCACTAGCTCTTCACGGACGCGTCGATGCCAGTACTCGGCCAGAGACTCCGTGAGCTGGACACCGATTCCGTGAACCTCGAGGTAATCGCGGTACGAGTTCGACGCGAACAACTCGTTGGCGAAGTCCGCGATCGGCTGACCCATCGTCACCAACTGGAACGGGAGGACGTCGACCTGCCCGGTGGCCTCGGCGTCCTTGCGCGAGCGAACGAAGTCCGCGATGCACAGGAAGCGGTCGCGGTGCTGGCGCGGGTAGGTGAACCGGAACCTTTCGGGTGCATCCGGTTTCGGCTCGGTGAGCACGATGACGTCGTCGCCCTCCGAGATCGCCGGGAAGTACCCGTACACGACCGCGGCATGCGCGAGGATGCCCTCGGACGTCAGCCGATCGAGCCAGTACCGAAGTCGCGGACGGCCTTCCGACTCGACCAGTTCCTCGTACGTCGGACCGTCGCCCTTGCGCTGACCGCGAAGGCCCCACTGGCCGAGGAAAAGAGCGCGCTCGTCGAGCAGCCCCGAGTACTCGGACAGCGAGATTCCCTTGACGATGCGCGAGCCCCAGAAGGGAGGTGTCGGCACCGCGATGTCGGTTGCGACATCGGAACGCTCCGGCAGGACCACGGGAACCGCTGCAGCCTTACGCTTTTCGGCGATGCGCTTGGAACGCTCGTGACGTGCCTTACGCTCGGCAGCCTTCTCGCGAGCAGCGATGGCCTCCGGGCTGTCCGGCGCCGGGCCGCCACCACGCTTGGTCGTCATGATCTGGTCCATCAAGTTCAGACCCTCGAAGGCGTCGCGGGCATAGCTGACGTCGCCCTCGTACACCTCCTGCAGGTCGTTCTCGACGTAGGAGCGCGTGAGCGCCGCACCACCGAGCAGAACCGGGAACTTCTCGGCGACTCCGCGTGCGTTGAGTTCCTGGAGGTTTTCCTTCATCACGACAGTGGACTTCACGAGCAGTCCGGACATGCCGATCACGTCGGCTTTCTTGTCCAACGCGACGTCGAGGATGGTCGCGATCGGCTGCTTGATACCGATGTTGACGACCTCGTAGCCGTTGTTGCTCAAGATGATGTCGACCAGGTTCTTGCCGATGTCGTGAACGTCGCCCTTGACGGTCGCGATCACGATGCGACCCTTGCCGTCCTCGTCGCTCGCTTCCATGTGCGGTTCGAGGAATGCCACGGCAGCCTTCATGACCTCGGCCGACTGCAACACGAACGGCAACTGCATCTGTCCGGAGCCGAACAGCTCGCCGACGGTCTTCATGCCCGAGAGCAAGGTCTCGTTGATGATGGCCAGCGGAGGCTTGATCGTCATCGCCTCGGTGAGGTCGTCGTCGAGGCCGTTGCGCTCGCCGTCGACGATGCGGCGTTCGAGCCGGTCGAACAACGGAAGTCCCGCCAGTTCCTGCGCACGGGACTCGCGCGCCGACGCAGCCGAGACACCCTCGAACAGAGCCATCAGCTTCTGCAGCGGGTCGTACCCCTCGCTACGACGGTCGTAGACGAGGTCGAGTGCGGTTTCACGCTGCTCGTCAGGAATTCGGGCCATCGGCAGAATCTTGGACGCATGAACGATCGCCGTGTCCAGACCTGCCTCGGTGCACTCGTGCAGGAACACCGAGTTGAGGACCTGCCGTGCGGCCGGGTTCAAACCGAACGAGATGTTCGAGATACCCAGGGTGAAGTGGAGTTCCGGGTACGCAGCCTTGAGCTGACGGATGGCTTCGATGGTCTCGATGCCGTCGCGTCGCACCTCTTCCTGACCGGTGGAGATGGGGAAGGTCAAGGCGTCGACGATGATGTCGGACTCGGCGAGTCCCCAGTTTCCCTTGATGTCCTCGATCAGACGCTTGGCGATGGCGACCTTCGTCTCGGCGGTGCGAGCCTGGCCCTCTTCGTCGATGGTCAGGGCGACGACCGCCGCGCCGTGCTCCTTGACCAGAGTCATGATCTTGTGGAAACGCGATTCGGGGCCGGCGCCGTCTTCGTAGTTGACGGAGTTGACGGCGCAGCGGCCACCGAGGTGCTCGAGGCCGGCTTGCAGCACGGCAGGCTCGGTGGAGTCGAGCATGATCGGCAGCGTCGAGGACGTCGCCAGGCGGCTGGCAAGTTCCGACATGTCGGCGGCACCGTCGCGGCCCACGTAGTCGACGTTGAGGTCGAGCATGTGTGCGCCGTCGCGGGTCTGGTCCTTGGCGATGTCCAGGCACTTCTGGTAGTCCGCGGAGAGCATCGCCTCGCGGAAAGCCTTGGAGCCGTTGGAGTTCGTGCGTTCGCCGATCATCAGGATGCTGGCGTCCTGCTCGAACGGCACCGCCGAGTACAGCGAAGAGGTGCTCGGCTCGTGGATCGGCGTGCGCTGGGCCTTCTCGACCTGACGAACCGCGTCGGCGACCGCGCTGATGTGCTCGGGCGTCGTACCGCAGCAGCCACCGACGAGGCCGAGTCCGAACTCGGAGACGAAACCACTGAGGGCTTCGGCCAATTCGTCGGCAGTCAGCGGATACTCGGCACCCTTGGGGCCGAGCTGCGGCAGGCCGGCATTGGGCATGACCGACACCGGCAGCGTGGAGTACTTGGACAGATGACGGAGATGTTCACTCATCTCGGCCGGCCCGGTGGCACAGTTCAGACCGATCATGTCGATACCGAGTGGCTCGAGTGCCGTCAGCGCCGCACCGATCTCACTGCCCAGGAGCATCGTTCCGGTTGTCTCGACCGTCACGTGCGTGATGATCGGCAACCGCAGTCCGAGTTGCTCCATCGCACGCTGGCTGCCGAGGATTGCAGCTTTCACCTGAAGCAGGTCCTGGCAGGTTTCGACGAGGATGGCGTCGGCGCCACCGTCGATCATGCCGAGCGCAGCTTCGGTGTACGCGTCACGCAGGACTGCGTACGGTGCGTGTCCCAGGCTGGGGAGCTTGGTTCCCGGTCCCATCGAGCCGAGTACGAATCGGGCCATGCCGTCGCGGCCTGGTCCCATCTCGTCCGCTACTTCACGGGCGAGAGCAGTGCCTTTTTCCGCGAGTTCGCGGATCCGGTGAGAGATGTCGTAGTCGGCGAGGTTGGGCAGGTTGCAACCGAAGGTGTTGGTCTCGACGGCATCGGCACCAGCGGCGAAGTACGCACGGTGGATGTCTTTGAGCACGTCGGGACGGGTGTCGTTGAGGATCTCATTGCACCCCTCGAGGCCGAGGAAGTCGTCCAGGGTGAGGTCCGCGGCCTGCAACATGGTGCCCATCGCTCCGTCGCCGATGACAACGCGCTGTTTCAGCGCATCAAGCAGGGCAGAGTTAAATGGGGCAGACATGCCGTCCAGAGTAGTGGGCGCACCGACAAGCTCTGGCCGTAGGCTGGGTGGGTGAGTCCAAGTGAGTTCCCCGTCACTCCCGACGGCCCGGTCGATTTCGATGATTCCGCGGCCTTCGAGAGCCCTGACGGCTTTGCCGTCGACAGCAGCGACCGCCTCGAGGGCGACATCCCTGTCCTACGTGATCCCATCCTCGTTGCAGCTTTCGAGGGCTGGAACGACGCCGGTGACGCAGCCAGCGGTGCGGTCGAACATCTCGAGCTGATCTGGGATGCCCAGCCGCTCGCCGAACTCGATTCAGAGGACTACTACGACTATCAGGTCAACCGCCCCACAGTCCGGCAGGTCGACGGTGTCACTCGCGAAATCGTTTGGCCGGCAACACGTTTGTCGGTCTGTTCGCCTCCTGGCAGCGAGAGCGACATCGTCCTGCTTCGCGGGATCGAGCCCAACATGCGGTGGCGCAGTTTCTGCGAGGATCTGCTCGAGCTGATCGACCAACTGAACGTCAAGACGGTCGTCATCCTCGGCGCCCTGCTCGCCGATACTCCGCACACCCGACCGGTCCCGGTGACGGGCACGGCCTACAGCAGTGAATCCGCCGCCCGATTCAACCTGGAACAGACGCGGTACGAAGGCCCGACGGGCATCACCGGGGTTCTTCAGGACGAGTGCGTTCGTGCTGGTGTACCCGCTATTTCGTTCTGGGCGGCGATTCCGCACTACGTCTCGCAGCCACCCAACCCGAAGGCCACAGTGGCCCTCCTTCAACGAGTCGAGGATGTTCTCGACATCGAGGTCCCACTCGGGGAGCTCCCGGCTCAGTCGGAGGATTGGGAGGAAGCGGTCAACGAAATGACCGCGGACGATGAGGAAATCGGCGAATACGTGCGCACCCTGGAAGAACGGGGAGACGCCGAAACCGACATCAGCGAAGCAATCTCCAAGATCGACGGCGATGCCATCGCCGCGGAATTCGAGCGCTACCTCAGACGGCGAGGCCCCGGCAGCTTCGGACTGTGAGCAAGAACACTCCAGAAGAAGGCGGAAGTACACAGCGCCCACTGCGCCTCCGGCTTCAGCTGATCGCGCTGTACGCCGGCGGGTTCCTCGGCCCGTTCGGCGGCGGCGTGGTTGCTTCGATCCTTCCCGAGATCGGTGACGATCTAGGGGTCGGTCCGTCGGCGGCCGCCTCTTCCCTCACCGCGTACCTGCTCCCCTTCGCCGCTCTGATGTTGGTGTCGGGGACACTCGGGACGCGGTGGGGCAAGGTTCGGACGGTGCGCATCGCTTACGGCGTCTACGTCCTCGCGTCGTTGGCATGCTTCCTCGCCCCGACACTCGAGATCTTCCTTGCCGCCCGGGTACTGCAGGGCTCCGCGAACGCATTCACCACGCCGCTACTGCTTGCCTCGTTGGCGGCCGCAACACCGCAGGCACGGCTGGGTCGAGCCCTCGGAGCCTTCGGCGCTTTCCAGGCCGCAGGGCAGTCGTCGGCTCCGTTGATCGGCGGACTGGCGGCCGAATTCGACTGGCGTCTGGCCTTTCTCGTCATCGCAGTGGTCGCGGGCATTCTGGGAGCCGTCGGACTTCCGAAGTCCGAAGCACCGGCAGCGACCACTCCCGCCCGTCTCCGCGATGCATTACGCCCCGAAGTGCTCCGCATCGGTATCGCTGCATTGCTCGGCTGGGGCGCCCTCGGTGGACTGAGCTTCCTGCTCGCCTTCCGCTTCGAAGACGAGTTCGGGCTGTCCCCCACCGTCCGCGGCCTACTGCTCACCGTCTTCGGCGTGGCCGGCATCCTCTCGGCCCGGCGCATCGGAATCCTCATCGATCGCATCGGCGCACGCTCCTCCGTGATGATCGGCGCCCTGGGCGGAGCAGTTCTGGTCTCCGTCGTCGGCCTTGCCGGCTTGGTGCCGGTGATCGCGATCGCATGGTTTGTCGCAGGCGTCGCGAGCCAGTTCGTGCTGGTCGGCGTCAACGCGGCGGTCCTCGGATCCGCGGGGCCGAACCGTGGCGGCGCCGTGTCCGTCGTCCAAGCGATGCGCTTCGGCGGCGCCGCTCTTGCTCCCCTGGCCCTGACACCGATTTACGACTCTTCGCCTGCCGCGAGCTTCCTGATCCCCGCACTACTGCTCGCCGTCGTCGCTCCCCTGATCATGCCGAAGCAACGCTGATCGGTCTCGGCAATTTCGAATTTGAAGTTGTGTAGGTAGTGAGTTTCTCGGCGAAAGCGACCACCGTTGTCGCGAGGCTGTCGGGTCGAACATTATTCGGAAAATCTTGTGTTTCCGTCGTCGACAGATATTGATACCATTGGAACATGAGCGATTCTGAGTCGGAACCGGAACGGCCGATCGACATTTTTCGGCGATCGGTTGCCGTCATCGAAGAAAATTTGCCTCCTACCTGGTCTTTGTCGACACAGCGCTCCCCCGACCTGTCCGAGGCACCACTCCGACTCGACCTCCGCTCCCCTGACGGCGCGGTGGCCAAATTCGGCGTCTACGCCGCTCACGGTGTCCTGAGCAGCGACGTTCCCGGTATCGCCGATCGCTTCCCCACCGGTCAACCCGGCTTCGTGTGCGCAAAATATCTGTCCGAGCCGGTTCGCCGGCAGCTCGATTCCCACGCGATTTCGTACGCAGACGCCACGGGCAACGTGTCGTTGACCGCTGATCGACCCGCCGTCTGGGTGCGTGGACGCGGAGCCGACGCCGATCCGTGGCGGGGGCCCGGACGTCCTTCCGGACAGCTGACGGGTGATCCGTCAGCTCGCGTCGTGCGTGCGCTTGCCGATTTCGCGGCGCCACTGGCGATCACTGCCTTGGTGCGCCTGGCCGGTGCATCGACGGGAGCAACCTACCGGGTGGTTCAGACACTGTCGGATCGCGAACTGGTCACCCGGCTCCCCCGCGGCGGAATCGGTGACGTCCGCTGGCCGAAGATGCTTCGTGAATGGGCGGCTGAGGCCGGGGCCAAAGCGCCGACGCCTCACGGCTTTCATGCGCCGGACGGGTTGGAAGCACTCTTCGATCAACTGCGTCAGCTCAGCGGTCACATCTACGCCGGTACCGCCTCGGTGGCCGCCGCACCCTTTGCTCGGTACGCGCCCACTCGACGTGCCCACTTCCATGCCGACAACGTCGATCAGTTCGCCGACGCTCTCGGACTACGGCGTGTGGAATCCGGCGGTGACGTGTGGATCACCGCTCCCCTCTCACCGTCTGCCTTCGACCGATTGCTCACCCGCGACGGCATCCGCATCGTCGCCCCCAGCCAAGCGTTCGCCGATCTGCTGGTCGGCCCGGACTCCGACGAGGCGGCGGCCGAGCACCTGCTCACATGGATGATCGAGAACGAATCGCAGTGGCGACGCGCCGCATCCCCTGCTACGGATCGCCCGTAGGAAAAAGAGGGGGCGTCTCTCGCCTACCCTGTCATGGTGGAAGAAACGAGTGCGCCCGATTACGCCGCGTACGCCGACACCAATCGACTGAAGCTGTTTTCGTTCACGATCGCGGAAAAACGGGCCGAGTACCTCTGGGTACTTCGTGCCTTCGACCATGCTCGCGCCAACTACACCGTCCTGCTGCATGCCGGAGCCGTCGCGCACATCCTCGAGAAGATCGGTGGATCGGATCCGGCGGCCGATCTGTCGGCAGCAGAGGTCACTCCCCTGTTGGATCAGCTCCACGTGTGGGAGATCCTCGAGCGCAGCTACGACGGCACCCGCGCGGCCACGCTGGCCGAGTACCGCAATCGCCACTTCGTCTACCAGTTCGGTCAGGCCGGATACCAGGTCTATCGATCAGTCGAAGACGTTCTCGCCGCACGCCTGGACTCGGCGTCGCTCTCGCGTCTCGCTCTGCCGGACCTGCTCGCAGACATGTCCGAACTCGCCGAGGCCAACCGAAGCTCCGACGGCGATCTGATCTTCCGCAAGCTCAAGCGCCTCGACTCAACACTCTCCGACATGGCTGATCGAGCCGCGCACTTCTATCTGACCCTCGGGGACCTCGTACGGACCACGGAGATCACTCCGCAGGCTTTCCTCACGCACAAGGACGCTCTGCTCACGCACATGCGGGAGTTCAGCTCTGATCTGGCGCGCTACGCCCCCAAGCTCAAGGAAGCGATCGAGCACGTCGAATCCACCGGGGTCGATCGCATGATCCGCCTCGCCGCCGCCAGTGACGAACGGGTGTTCGTCCCGATCTCCGAACGCGAAGACGACTGGGCTGCGCGTTGGCGAGGATTGACCGCCTGGTTCGTCTCCGCGGAATCGGGGATCAGCGAGTCCGAGCGTCTACGTGAGGGCACGATGAGCGCGATCGCCGCGGTTCTGGCGCTCCTTCGCCGCGTCACGGAAACCCGTCGCGGCGGCGTCAGCCGTGAGAGCCAGCTCCGGCACCTCGCCGGCTGGTTCGCCGCCACGCCGTCCGAAGACGCAGCTCATGCTCTGTTCCAGGCAGTGTTCGACCTCGGCCGTCCACGCCACCTCTCGATGGTGCATCCGGACGCCGACATCATTTCTCACTCACGCTCGTGGTGGGAGGCACCGCCGGTCGAGATCGCGCGAACACTCGCCGAAACCGGCCGCCCGCCCTCACCAGGATTGCCGAGCAAGGTCGCCCGCAACGACGGCAGCATCCGCCGTCTGCGCGAAGAGCAATTGGCGGCGCAACGTACGCGCAGCGCCGCGGCGCAATCACTCGCGTCGAACGGTGTTTATCAGCGCGAACTCAACGAGCAGGAGACCGAAGTTTTGCTGAGTCTGCTCAATGCAGCACTGACCGCGCGCGTTCCGGTGGTGGGACGCGTCAAGAGCTCCACCGGTAGCGAGAACGGGGTGAAGCTGACACTCAGTCCCTCGGACGGTTCGACCACCATCAAGACTGCTCGCGGACGAATGCATCTCGACGGCATCGAGGTCAGTGTTCGATGAGAGCTCGCGAGATCACGCCCCTAGCCCTCGACTCGTATCAACGCGCGGCGCGAGTGATCCTGTCCAACCACCTGATCACCTCGACGTACCCGGATCGAATTGCGTTGCCGCTCTTGCGCCGTTGGGCCACCGAACTGCGTGACGACCTACTCGAACTGTTCGGCTACCGCCTCGAGGTGACGGAGACCACCGCGCGCCTGTTCACGGTGTCGGATCGGCTCAACCCGTCAGCACCGGCCAGAACTGCCTCCGAGCGAACCTTCGATCGCACGCGCTACGCGTACCTGGCGTTGTGCCTGGCCGCATTGGGCCGCGCCGGAAACCAGATCACGTTGTCGGAGTTGGCCGATCACGTCGCGGCCGACGCCGCGCAGGTCGACGGCGTCGAACTCTCCACCGATCGTGCGTCCGACCGCGACGCCTTCGTCGACGCAGTGGGCTGGCTCGGAGTCAGAGGCGCCATCGCCCTCGCCGACGGTGACGCAAACGGCTGGGCGTCCAATCCCGAAGCGGGAGAAGCACTCTACGACATCGACCGTTCCGTCGTCGTAGCGCTGTTCCGTCCACCGCGCGCCCTGCAGCACCTTCACTCCATCCGCGGACTCCTGGCCGCCGAGACCTCGAGCGCCTCCGAGGACGACGGAATTCCCGTGGACGCGAAAGAGATCGGACGCCGAGTGCGTCGGGCTCTGGTCGAGCGGCCGGTCGTACTGGCCGGTGAACTCGATCAGCACGAATTGATCGCGTTGGCGCAGCCCAAGACCGCGTCGGAAGTCGAACTACTGACGGGGTTGGTGGCCGAGCGCCGCGCCGAGGGAATCGCGATGATCGATCCCACCGGCCGACTCTCCGACGTCCGCTTCCCGAGCACCGGAACGATCGCTCAGGTGGCACTTCTCCTGGCCGGCGAGATTGCCGACCGCGTACTCGACGTCGACGCTCCTGAACTGCCGAAACTTCCGATCCCGCACGTGTCGGACGATCACCTGATCGAACAACTCGATGCCGCCATCCCCGAGGCCGGGATCTTCGAGGACCTCGCCGACGAGGACGACGACTTCGTGCTGCCCGCCGGCGAACCGGCCGAGCCACCGCCACCCGTCACGTACCCGAAAATCGACGACGACTGGCTCGCCGACAAGGTCACCGAGTTGGTGGACCAGTTCGGGCGAACTTTCGCGGCGCAGTGGCAGGCCGATCACAACGGGCTGCGCAAGCAGGCGCTCGGGTTGCTGCAACGTCTGCGCCTGACGCATGCGGTCGACGGCGGCGTACTGGTGTTGCCCGTCCTTGCCCGGTACCGCGACGTCGTGGTCTCCGTGCGCGAACGCGATCCTCAGATCGACTTCGCGGTGGACAACTCCGCACCGGATCCGGTCGACGAATTCGGCCCCGAACCTTCCCCCAACGGCGAACTATCAGAGGTAGAGAACGTATGAGCAACGCCCGCTTCCGACCTACTCGGGCTGGAATCATCAACCTCTGGGATTACCGAGACCAAGAGTTCTCGTTCGCCGACGGTCGACTGGTTCTGCGGGGACCCAACGGATCCGGCAAGACCAAGGCCCTCGAGGTCCTGTTCCCGTTCGTCTTCGACGGCCGCATCGAACCGCGGCGCCTCAACCCGTTCGCCGGTGAAGAGCGCACGATGAAGTCCAACCTGCTCTACCGGGGCCAGGACAGCGCGCACTCCTACGTGTGGATGGAGTTCTGCCGCGGCTCCCTCGAAGATCCCGAGTCGGTGACCGTGGGAATCGGCATGCGCGCAACACGCACCAACGACAAGGTCACCCGCTGGTACTTCGTCGCCGACGGCCGCGTCGGGGTCGACTTCTCGCTGATCGGCAACGACGATCGCCCCCTGACCAAGAAGCAGCTTGCCGAACAACTCGGCAGCGATGCCATCACCGACCGTCCCCTCGACTACCGCACAGCCATCGACGCGCGGATGTTCGGTCTCGGTGTGCAGCGATACGACCAGCTGATCAACCTCATTCTCACGCTTCGCCGCCCCCAGCTCGCGAAGAACCTCGACCCGAAGGGCCTTTCGCAGGCACTCACCGACGGTCTCCGTCCACTCGACGATCAGTTGGTCCTCGAAGCTGCGCGTTCGTTCAGCGACATGGAGGAAGTCGGCCGCGCGCTCGAGGGGCTCGCGGCCGCCGATCAGGCAGCCCAGAGTTTCATCGGGGTCTACACCAAGTACCTGCGTCAGCAGTCTCGCGGAGAGATCGAACAGGTCAGCACCCGCCTCGCAGCAGTCACCAGAGGCGTTGCCGCCATGGACGAGTCGTCGCTTGCCCAGACCCGCAGCCGTGAGGCCCGGGCAGCAGCCGAGGAGCGCTTCAACCAGGCCGAGCAGGCACTCGAGAACGCGCGCGCCAATGTCGAAGCGTTGCAACGCTCGAGCGCCTACGAAGGCAAACAGCAACTCGACGATCTCGCCCAGGCCGTCTCGACGCTCAAGCTCTCGACCGAGCAGCAGGCAGACAAGTCCCGGAAAGCGCAGGCCGCACTCGCTCAACGCGGCGACGAAGCCGACAAGGCTGCATCGTCAGTCAAGCGTGCGGCCGAAGCACTCTCGCGCGCCGAGGACGAACTTCAGGCAGCAGCCGAGGACGCCGGCATCGTCTGGACTCCCCTGCCCGACGGCTCACGCAGTGACCAGATCACGGCAGCCGTCCGTGGCCATGCCGAGGAGCGTGACGGTGACGTACGCGTCGTCCGCACCGCACTGGCGACCGTCGAGAAGGCGGCGACCGAACGAACCCGGGCCGAAAACAGCTCTCGCCGTGGACAAGAGCTGCTCGAAGCGTCCAAGGCGGCTGTGCTCGAGGGCGAAGCTGCCGTGGAACTCGCACGAAGTCAGTGCGCCAGCGGGCTGCGCGCGTGGTGGACCGATCACTCCTCCCTGTTTTCGGCTGTCGGCGCCGACACGTCGCTGTTCGAAGCTCTCGACGCGGCGCTCGCCGAAGTCGGCGACGAAGACGCTCCGGCGCTGTCCGCAGTTCTCGCCGAGCACACCGAAGCCGGCACCGAGACGCTGCGCGAGCGTCGACGTGAGGCCGAAGCTGAAATATCTGCCTCACACGCCTCCATCGCGGCTCTCAAATCCGAGCGCAAGGCCGTCTCGGCGGAACACGACGACGCTCCGCCTGCCTTCCACGCACGCACCGACAACCGCAGTGAACTGGGTGGTGCACCGCTATGGCAGTTGGTGCGCTTCGCCGATTCCGTCGAACCAGACGTGGCCACGGGAATCGAATCCGCACTCCAAGCGGCAAATCTGCTCGACGGCTGGGTCTGCCCGGACGAGAAGATTCCCGAGCACGTCAGCGAGCAGTTCCTGACGGCTCTGACCGTCAAGCAGCGTCCGAAGGGACGAACGCTGGCCGACGTCCTCCAGGTCGAAGGCAATGCCGACGTACCCGACGCTCGGGTACAGGACATTCTCGCGTCGATCAGTCTCGTCGAGGCGCCGGGCGACTCCGACGCAAGCGTCGCGATCGGCGTCGACGGCCGCTTCTGGCAGGGCGTCGCGCGTGGTCGGCACGTCAAGGCCGATGCCGAGTACATCGGCACCACAGCACGGGCGCGTCGACGCGAAGCTCGGATCACCGAGATCGACGCGGCTCTGGAAGAACTTGCCGCGGCAGTCGATACGGCCAAGGCACTGGTGGCGCAGACCAACGAGCAACTGAGCCGAATCAACTCTGCAGCAAAGGAATTGCCGAAGACAGGTTCGATCCTGCGCGCACTCAAGACGGTCACCGAATCCGCCGGCGCACTCCGTACTCGCTCGGAGGCCACGGAAACGGCACAACGCGAACTCGATGCGGCGATCGCTGATCTCGCGGCGAAGGAAAAGCAACTCCGAGCGACGGCGTCGCAGCACCGGACCCCGCATATCGGCCGTGAACTCGACTCCCTCGCGGCGGCGATCCGTCATTTCGAGAAGCAGGGGGAACTGGCGCTGCGCTGCCGACGGGAGCATGCCAAGGAAGTCGAACTCGAACGCGAGTCTCGCGACCGTCTCGACGAATCACGCGCCAATGCGGAGGAATTCGCCGAGGAAGCCGCCATCGCCGAGGAGAGTCTGCTCCAGCAGGTGCAGCGTCTCGAGACGCTGCGCGACACCCTCGGTGCCAGCGCCGAGCAGATCGACCTGGACCTGGCAAAAGCCCGCGCGAAGATCGAAGAATGCAAGGTCGAACAGCGTGCGGCGCGAAAGGCGTACGACGCTGCCGTCCTCCAGATCGGCACGGCGGAGGGTGCGTACAACACCGCTGTCGAGACTCTTCGGCACACCCTGACCGAAACCCGCAGTGATGCAGAGCGACTCGCACCCTATGCTCGCCCCGACTTGCTGGAATTGTTGGGCGTCAAGGATCACCTGAGCTGGCCGGCCAGTTCAGCGGCGTGGATGAGCCCCGATCAGTTGGTCTACCGCATCCAGAACGAAGATCGCAGCGAGGACGCGGCCCACCCGCCTGTCCTCCCCGAAGACGTCGACAAGTTGTACCGAGCGCTCGAAGCTGCGACCTCGGCAGTCCGAGTCACCGACGGCGCCCGAAAGGCAACCCGCACGGCACTGACCTCGGCGCTGCAGGACTTCGACGCGCAACTCGCAGCAGCCGGACAGGACTACCGTCTGCAGTGGGATGCACCGGATGGGCTGACCGTCGTACGAGTCCAGGACGATCAGGGCTATTCGTCGATCGGCGAGTTCGCAACGCGGATCCACGACGCTCGCGGCGATCAGGAGCAGTTGCTCACCGAATCCGAGCGTCGCATTCTCGAAGATGCCCTGTTGACGGGATTGGCTCAGCAGATCCACGAGCGCACGGTCGACGCACGCGAGTTGATCGCACAGATGGGCACCGAGATGCGTGAGCGTCGGATGTCCTCAGGTAATACCATCGGCGTTCACTGGGTGCTCGCCGACAACCTCGACGACAGCTCGCGGGCGATCTCCAAGCTGCTGGATCGAGACGCGTCGGCCCTCGGCGTCGATGAACTGGCAACTCTGCGAGCACATTTCGCGACGCAGATCCGTACCGCCCGCGCGGCGCACCCCGAACGCTCGTACCCGGAGATTCTGTCCTCGGCGCTCGACTACCGTCAATGGCGCGTGTTCTCGTTCACCCTCATCAGCGGTGAGGGCAAGGAAGACCGTCTTACCGTCGCGCGGCACAGCGCGCTGTCCGGTGGCGAGCAGTCCGTCTCGCTGCACCTTCCTTTGTTCGCCGCGGCGCACGTCATGTTGGACTCGGCCGACCCGCACGCCCCGCGTCTGCTGGCACTCGACGAGGCCTTCGCCGGTGTCGACGACAACGGTCGCAGCGAGCTTCTCGGCTTGAGCGTTCAGTTCGACCTGGACCTCTTCATGACCGGCTACGACCTGTGGATCACGTACGCAGACGTCCCCGGCTGTGCGCACTACGACCTCGCGCACTCCACGGCCGAACAGGCTGTCAGCGCCGCGCTGCTGGTCTGGTCGAACGGTGAGCTGCTCGCCGAGCACGACGGAACGGATCTGGCGAGGGCATTGGGCTCGCCGCTACGGCGCCGGGTGCCGACACCCGCCGAAGGTGCGTTGGACTACGCCTAGAAACTGCTGTGCGCCTTTATTAACCGCGGGCGGTTAATAAAGGCGCACAGCAGGGGTTCAGCGAAGCGAAATACCCAGTAGGGCGTCGACGGCATCGGCGAACTCGCCGGGTGCCTGCGTGTCGGATCCGCCGCCCTCGATGGCGCGGCGGGCCCAACCGTCGAGCGCGTCGAGCGCCTTCGGGGTGTCGAGATCGTCGGCCAGGTGCTGACGCAAACGCGCAACAGTGTCAGTGGCAGACGGCGCAGAACCGAGAGCTGCTGCCTCGCGCCACACCTTCAGGCGCGACTGAGCATCCGCGAGGACCTGATCGGTCCACGCGCGATCCTGGCGGTAGTGGCCGGACAGAAGTCCGAGACGGATTGCCGCTGGGTCCACCCCCTCGCCGCGCAGCTTGGAGACGAAGACCAGGTTTCCGCGACTCTTCGACATCTTCTCGCCGTCGAGACCGATCATGCCGGTGTGCACATAGTGCCGCGCGAATCGGCGATCACCCGTTGCCGATTCGGCATGCGCAGCCGAGAACTCGTGGTGCGGGAAGATCAGATCGCTGCCACCGCCCTGGACGTCGAAGCCGGAGCCGATGCGGTTGAGTGCAATGGCCGCGCATTCGATGTGCCAGCCGGGGCGCCCCGGCCCGAAGGGTGAGGGCCACGAGGGCTCGCCCGGACGCTCCGCACGCCAGACAAGTGCGTCGAGAGGATTGCGCTTTCCGACGCGATCGGGATCTCCGCCGCGTTCGGCAAAGAACCTCTCCATCGTCGCGCGGTCGTAGCCCGACTCGTAGCCGAACTGCTCGGTCGCGTCGGCACGGAAGTAGACGTCGGGGAACTCCGCGTCGTCGACGATGTACGCGGCGCCGGACGCCACGAACTTCTCCACCAACTCCACTACTTCGTTCACCGATTCGACGGCGCCGATGTAGTCCTTCGGCGGAAGCACACGCAGCGCTTCCATGTCCTCGCGGAAGAGAGCCGTCTCACGCATGCCGAGGACGATCCAGTCCTCGCCGTCGCGATTGGCTCGCTCGAACAGCGGGTCGTCCACGTCGGTCACGTTCTGGACGTAGTGGACATCGTGTCC
Source organism: Rhodococcus sp. MH15 (assembly GCF_019266045.1). Classification (NCBI taxonomy): domain Bacteria; kingdom Bacillati; phylum Actinomycetota; class Actinomycetes; order Mycobacteriales; family Nocardiaceae; genus Rhodococcus; species Rhodococcus sp. MH15. Next base: position 75,904 of record NZ_LPNP01000061.1, on the reverse strand, counting down.
GGCGTCGCGCCAGATGCGGTTCACGAGGTCGAACGTGAGGTACGTGGCCGCGTGGCCGAGGTGGGTGGCGTCGTACGGGGTGATGCCGCAGACGTACATCGTCGCCTTCTCGCCCGGGGTGACGGGGCGAACCTGACGGTCGGCTGTGTCGTACAGCCGCAACGGCGGCCCCTGACCGGGAACGGACGGGAGTGCGGTATCGGACCAAGACTGCATGCTGCCGAGCCTAGTGGAGACTGCTCTGAGGCTGGGAAGGTGCTGGCTGATCCTGCTCCGGTTCGGGCGTCGACGCGAGCTTGCTCGGCCACCAGATCTTCTGACCGATGTCGTAGGTCAAGGCCGGGACCAGCAAGGATCGGACGATCAGAGCGTCGAGCAGGACACCGAACGCCACGATGAACGCGATCTGGGCGAGGAACAACAGAGGGATCACCGCCAACGCCGAGAAGGTTGCTGCCAGAACAACTCCGGCAGATGTGATCACCCCGCCGGTCACCGTGAGTCCCCGCAGAGCACCCGCCCTGGTGCCGATCTTCAGCGCTTCCTCACGCACCCTCGTCATGAGGAAGATGTTGTAGTCGATTCCCAGAGCCACGAGGAACACGAACGCAAAGAGCGGGACCACCGGATCCGCGCCGGGGAAACCGAAGACGTGGTCGAACACCAGCGACGAAATGCCCAGTGTCGCAGCAAACGAGAGCACAACGGTGCCCATGAGAAGCAGCGGTGCGAGAAGCGAACGCAGCAAGAGCGAGAGAATCACGAACACCACGATGATCACCACGGGAATGATGAGTGTCCGGTCCCGTGTCGAGGTGGTCTTCGTGTCGAGGTCGGTCGCAGTGACGCCACCGACCAATGCGTCGGCGCCCTCCACTGAGTGAACTGCATCACGCAGTCGCACGATGGTGTCTTCGGCCTCGAGCGAGTCGGCAGCGTCAGTCAACGTCGCCTGCAGGGAGACTCGCCCGTCGACAACCAGTGGGGCTCCCCCGTTCTGCACGACGCTTACGTCGCTGACACCCTCCACGCGACTGGCTGCCGCAACGGCATCCACTTGGTCTGCATTCGCGATGACCACGGCCGGTGAACCCGAACCCGCGTCGAAGTGCTCGCCGAGAATCTCCTGGCCTGCAACCGAATCGACATCGAGCAAGAAGATGTCGGACGACGAGACACCGCTGGCTTTGAACTGCGGCATCATCATCGCGAAGATCACCAGCACCAGCGTCGACGCCACCCAGAAGCGGCGCGGATGCCTACCGATTCGAGCAGCGAGCCCGGCCCAGAACCGGTGATCGTTCGCCTCGTCGTGGTGCTCGCGGTCGGCATCGAACTTCGGCTTGGTCGGCCAGTACGCCGTCCTCCCGAACAGAACCAGGACAGCAGGTAGGAAGGTCATCGATGCGAGGAAGGACGCGGCGATACCGATGGCGGCCACCGGACCGAGTCCGCGGTTCGAGTTCAGGTCGGAGAGCAACAGGCACAGAACGCCCGCGATGACCGTTCCTGCAGACGCTGCGACAGGTTCGAGCGTCGCGCGCCACGCAGTGCGCATTGCTGCGTACTTGTCCTTCTCGATCCGCAATTCTTCCCGGTAGCGAGAGACCAGCAGTAGCGCGTAGTCGGTGGCGGCACCGAACACGAGGATGAACAGGATGCCCTGGCTCTGACCGTTCAGTGCGATGACGTCCGCGTCCGCGAGCAGATACACGAGCAAGCTCGACAATCCGAGTGCGAAGATCGCCGAGAAGATCACCACGAACGGCAGGATCGGGCTTCGGTAAACGATGATCAGGATCACGATCACGACGGATCCGGCTACCAACAACAGCAATCCGTCGATACCGGCGAATGCTGCCGACAGATCCGCAACCTGCCCAGCGCGGCCCGTGACCTTGACTGTCAGTCCGTCAGGGCTCGACTCCAGCGCCGCGCGCAGCGCTTTCACGCTGTCCTTGACTTCGAGGGTGCTGTCGACCGGCAGGAACATCTGGAGTGCCTGGCCGTCGGCCGACGGGATCGGCGGCGATGAGGCGTCGCCGAATCCTTCGGTACCGACGAACGAATCGACGGTCTGGGAAAGGAAGGTCGAGTCGGCGGGCTCGAGGCCACCCGGTCGTTCCGCCACGATGATGGCCGGCACGAAGCGCGTGTCCGTGAAGCTCTCTTGAAGCTTTGCCACCTCGGTCGCTTCGGCCGACGCGGGCAGGAACGACGTGTTGTCGTTCTGCTGCACCGTGCTGAGCTTTCCGGCGAACGGACCGCCGAATCCTCCGATTGCCAGCCAGCCGATCACGAGGAGAGCTGGCACAATCCATCGAAGGCGACGAACAGGACGATTTTGTACTGGTGTGCTCACTGGGTCTCCAGGGATCGGCAGCAGAGGACTTGCCGACTATTTTGTTCAGCATGCTGAGTAATTGCAAACGGAAGGCAGAAAAATGAGCAGCGACGGCCTGGACGACTGGCCCACCGGCCGGCTGTTGTCCACCGCTGCACGCCTGGTGGAGCACTCGTGGGAGAAGGTCTTGCGGTCTCAGGACATGACGCACGCGGGCCTGATCGTGCTCCACTCGATCGCCGGTGGGGCGGCGTCTCAACGCGACATCGCGAAGAACGCCCGCGTCACCGATCAGACGATGAGCCGCACGATCGACCGTCTCGAACGAGCGGGTTACGTCACTCGTGACACCGATCCGAGGGACGAGCGTCGGCGCGTGATCGCGATAACCGACGCCGGAAGACTGACGTACGAGCGACTACTGACGCTCGAGAAGGAAGATGCGGCGTTGACCGTCGGCGTCGGGGATGTCGCCGCGCTGCGCGAACAACTACTGCGATTGGTTCGCTCACCCGGATTGACGGCAACTCGCGAACAGCAGGAAAAGTCTCGCGACTAGAAGGCCGGCCAGGGAATCGTTCGATGGCCGTTCGGCTCAGGCATCACAGCGGACTCGGCGAACTGCATCGCCCGCACCGCCAAGGCCACGATTTCCTCTTCGGTGATCAGTTCGGACAACTCGTCGCCGAGATCCCCGTCGAGAGTTGTCGCGAATTCGGCGACGTCGGCGATCAAAGCACCGGGTACGGGCTGCCCGGCCCACCCCCACAACACGGTCCGCAGCTTGTTCTCCGAGTGAAGACAGATTCCGTGATCAACGCCGTACACCGAGCCGTCGACGCCTTCGAGAGCGTGACCACCTTTGCGGTCGGCGTTGTTGATGAGGACGTCCAGAACGGCCATTCGCTGCAGCCGTGGATCGTCCGCATGGATCAGGGAGACTGGTTCACCCTCCGAGTCGAAGGCCTGCAGGACCTCGAACCACCCCGGCGGAACGTTGCCGGGACTGCACAGGTCCACCATCTCGAGTCCGCCAGATCCATCCGCGCGGCGATCGACGGTGTCGATCCATCGCTGCACCATGCCTGGACCGAAGGGGCCGTCCCGCAACACTGTTCGCGGAATCACTCCCCAACCCAGCGCCTCGGACACGCGGTACGACGCGACCTCACGCCCCGCCAGAGTGCCGTCCGGGAAATCCCACAGTGGGCGTTCACCCCGCACCGGCTTGTAGACCACACGGGTGGACTGCTCCCCCAGAGTCGACTCACATACCAGCGTGGCGTTGCTCGCTGTGGTGATCTGACCGATCAGAGTCAGATCACCCTCGAGCAGAACGTCCGGCACACCAGGTTCGGACACGACGTCAGACCTCGTCGTCGTCTGCGTCGTCGATCGCGAAACCGAAGGACTCGCCGCGTCGGTACCCATTGGTGCGGATGCAGACGTGCCCCTCGGGCGCCAACGGTTCACCACACAGCGGGCACGGCGCGCGTCCCGCCGCGATGACGCGTTCGGACCGCAGCGAAAACTCGCGCGCTTGCTCCGGAGTCAGGAACACACGGACTGCGTCCGGACCGTCGTCGGCGTCGTCGAGGACAACCGATTCGTCGAACTCCGTCTCGCTGACGGCAAGCAGCTCCACGACGACCGCCCCGGCATCGGCGTCCCAACCGAGCCCCATCGTGCCGACCCGGAACTCCGCGTCGAGTGGTGTGACCAGCGGGCTGAGGTCGGAGACGTCGTCGGCTTGTGGCGGAACCTCGGTTCCGAAGCGTCGATGTACCTCTTCGAGGAGTAAGCCCATGCGATCGGCGAGGACCTGAACCTGCTGCTTCTCTAGCAGCACACTCACCACCCGTGATTCGTGCACGGCCTGGAGATAGAAAGACCTGTCACCGGGTTCGCCCACCGTTCCTGCGACAAATCGGTCAGGAGTGCGAAATACGTGAATCGCGCGCGACATTGCACCTCCTCGAGTTCGAGCAGAACATCACTGAATACCCATTATCCGTCACAGCTCACGCACCGACCTCTCCGCCGGGGACGGACTCCTGCGCGGGAGCCGAACCGTTGGTCGCGGCCTTAGCTGCACCGATCGCGGCGAGTACGTCTCCGGTGTCGTTGACGCGAAGAACGAACGGCAGTGTCGCCGTGTAGCGAATCACACTGACCGAGGCGGGCTCGGCGACGATGCGCTGGAACGAATCGAGATGCATCGCAAACGCGTCGGCGAGAACCGATTTGATGACGTCACCGTGCGTGCACGCGATCCAGACGACGTCCTTGCCGTGTTCTTCGGCCAGCCGTGCGTCGTGCTCTCGGATCGCGGCAACGGCTCGCGCCTGTACCTGGGCCAGCCCTTCACCGCCGGGAAACACTGCACCGGAAGCGTGGCGCTGCACCACTTTCCAGAGCGGTTCTTCCAAGAGTTCCTTGAGCGGGCGACCCGTCCAGTCGCCGTAATCGACCTCGATGAGGCGATCCTCGACCACCGGCGTCAGACCACGGTCGACGGCAATGGGGCCGACCGTCTGCTCACACCGCAACAGCGGCGAGCGGACGATCTCCGCGATGTCCAGACCGACCAGCCGATCGACGACGCCTTCGGCCTGTTTCCGGCCGTGGTCGTCGAGTTCCACACCCGGCGTTCGACCGGCCAGGGTATGGGCAGTGTTGGACGTCGACCGCCCGTGCCGCAGTAGGACAACTGTCATTCCACAACCCTAATGGGGCGGTGGCCGCACGGACGGGTGGTCGACGTCGAAACGGGCCCTATGTCGCGGACACGACCCCTGTGGCCAGCAACGCAAGGACGACTACGCCGAGAGCGATTCTGTATCCGACGAACCAGTACATGGAGTGATCGACAACAAATCGAAGCAGCCAGGCGATCGCTGCGTAACCGACCGCGAAGGCGATGACGGTTGCCACCAGCAACTGCGGACCGCTCGCGTTCAGACCCTCACCGGCCGGCTCGAAGGCATCCGGGAGGCTGAACAAACCGGAGGCGAGAACTGCCGGAATCGCCAACAGGAACGAGTAACGGGCTGCGGCCTCACGGGTGAGTCCGAGGAAAAGGCCGGCACTGATCGTGCCACCCGAACGTGAGACACCCGGGATGAGCGCGAGCGCCTGAGCCGAACCCATGATGATGCCGTCACGCGCTGTGAGCGATTCGATCGGGCGCGTCTTGCGTCCGTAGTACTCGGCAGCAGCGATGACGAGCGCGAACACGATCAGCATCGTGGCAATCAGCCACAGATTGCGTGCGCCGGTACGGATCTGGTCTTTGAAGAAGAACCCGAGGATGCCGACCGGGATGGTGCCGATGATGACGTACCAGCCCATCCGGTAATCGAGATCGCCCCGGTGCTCGGCATTGAACACACCTCGGAACCAGGCAGTGATGATCCTCACGATGTCGCGTGCGAAGTAGATCAGGACCGCCAACTCGGTGCCGAGCTGCGTCACCGCGGTGAACGATGCGCCGGCGTCACTGCCGAAGAATATATCCGACACGATTCGCAAATGTCCGGAAGACGAGATGGGCAGGAACTCGGTCAAGCCCTGCACGAGGCCCAGGATCACGGCCTGGAGCCAGGTCATCGCTTCGCCCATCACTCACCGATCCCGGCTGATTCGAATGGGGTTACTGCACACAGGTTTCGTGTGTCGGGTTCACGTTTCACCGGCGCCACGCTACCGGGGCCCACGGCGCCGCGCCGCGCCCGGCACGTCCGTGTCCGAATACCCCGACTCGAGGCGACCGCCTACTAGTCTGCACGTGGTGAGATCTCTCGGGTGCCGCACTTGCGCACACGAGTCGGGCGCGAGATGCAGGCGGTTATGAAGCACAGATCTGTCGGAACGAGCGGACTTCGGGTCTCGCGACTTGGGCTCGGCACACTGACATGGGGACGCGACACGGACGGCGACGAGGCTGCTGCGCAGCTACTCGCGTTCGCCGAGGCCGGCGGAACCCTGGTCGACACCTCGCCCGCCTACGGCGCCGGTGCGGCGCAACGGATCCTCGCCGAGTTGCTCGACGACGTCGTTCCACGTGACGAACTCATCGTCAGCTCGAGCGCCGGCATCGACCCCACACCGATCGGCACCGACCGCGTCGACTGCTCGCGGCGCGGATTGCTCCGCCAGCTCGACGCGACTCTTCGTGAACTCGGAACCGACTTCCTCGACATGTGGCAGGTCGCAACCTGGGATCCGCTCACGCCCGTCGACGAGGTTGCAGCAACCCTCGACTACGCCGTCTCGAGCGGCAAGGTGCGGTACGTCGGAGTTCGCGGCTACCTCGGCTGGCAGCTCGCGACGGCCGTAGGAGCCGGTGGCGCAACAACACTCGCCGCGACGCAGGCCGAGTACTCGTTGCTCGCACGCGGCGTCGAGGAAGAATTGTTCGCAGCGGCGGCCCATCACGGCGTCGGAGTGTTCGCCGCAGTACCCCTCGCGGGCGGTGTGCTGACCGGCAAGTACCGCGACGGCATTCCCGTCGATTCCCGCGGCGCCGACGAAGCACATTCGCAGGATGTGCAGAGCTATCTGACCGATTCCTCGATCCGGGTGGTCGACGCAGTCGTTACCGCTGCCGACGGTCTGGGTACTTCCCCACTGGCGGTGGCACTGGCCTGGGCGCGCGATCGCGCCGGGGTGGCCAGCGCCGTCGTCGGCACGCGTGATCTCGCCCAGTTGACAGGAGTACTGGCAACCGAAGAATTGGAACTTCCGAAAGCGATTGCCGCGGCTCTCGACGATGTGAGCGCTTGATCTGTCCCGCTGATCGAAATACCGGAGGTATCGCGTTGGCGAGGGCAGGCTAACCTAGTAGGCAACGCTTGACTACAGCCTCAGGAGAATCAATGACCACGCTCGACGTAGACAGCCTTTCCGCAGACGCAGGCCCAGCCTTCTCCGAACGAATCAAGACCGAGACGGACGCAGCACACCGCGAGACGGAGCAGTCGCGATTCGTAGGCTCACTACTCGGCGGTGAGCTGACCACGGCTGGCTACGCCGCACTTCTGGGACAGACGTACCTCGTCTACACGAGCCTCGAAGAGGCCGGCCGCACACACGCCGACAACGAGTTGGTCGCCCCGTTCCTGTCCGAGGATCTGTTGCGCGTGGCTTCACTCGAGGCCGATCTCGAGTTCCTCGGCGGACCGAACTGGCGCGACGAACTCGTGGCACTGCCGGCAACCGAGCGCTACATCGCCCGCCTGAAGGAGGTGGCGTTCGACTGGCCTGCCGGCTTCGTCGCACATCACTACCTTCGGTACATGGGCGATCTCTCGGGCGGACAGATCATCCGCCGGATGCTCGAACGCGCCTACGGATTCGAGACCGACGGACTTCGCTTCTACATCTTCGAAGGCATCCCCAAGCCGAAGCCTTTCAAGGACGACTACCGCTCGAATCTGGATGCACTGCAGATTCCCGCCGAGGAACAGCAGCGTTTCATCGACGAGGTGAATCTGGCGTACCGCCTCAACGGCGACCTGTTCGCCGACCTCGAAGGCGACATCGAGAGCTACCTCGTCAAATGATGAAGCGCTTGGCCGCGGCGGCTCTGGTCGCAGCAGCCGGTTTCGGTCTGGTGGCTTGCGGGTCCAGCGACACTTCGACGACATCTCAGGGTGCCAGGACCGCGGTACTCGAAGATTCCAGCCCGGTTCCCGTGTCCGACAACCCGACCGCGACACTGCCCGTGACGGTGAAGAGCTTCGACGGCGTCGACGTGACCATCACCGACAACAGCCGGATTGTTGCGGCCGACCGCTACGGGACGCTCGCGACGACGACGGTGGCGCTCGGCCTCGGTGACAATCTCGTCGGCCGCGACACCGCCGCCAAGTTCCCCGCGGTCGCGGACGTGCCGGTTGTCACGGTCGGCGGCCAATCGCTCAACACCGAGGCAATTCTCGACCTCAATCCCACCGTTGTTCTCACCGACACCAGTATCGGGCCCAAGAGCGTCCAGGATCAGTTGCGCGCCGCCGGTGTTCCCGTCGTCTTCTTCGATCCGACCCGAACACTCGAGGGTGTGCCAGGACAACTCCAGGCCGTCGCCGACGCGCTCGGCGTCCCTGCCCAGGGCGCGGCGCTGGTCGACCGGACCGAATCGGAAATCGCTGGAGCTCGTGACCTGGTCCCCACCGAGGGCGATCCACTGAAAATCGCATTCCTCTACATGCGCGGATCGGCCATCACCATGATCGGCGGTGAAGGGTCCGGAGCAGATTCCTTGATCGAGGCACTCGGCGCCACCGATGCAGGAACCGCCTCGGGCATCACACAACAGTTCGTGCCCATCACCAGCGAAGCGCTCATCGCCGCAGCGCCTGACGCCCTGCTGATGATGACGGACGGATTGGCATCGATCGGCGGAATCGACGGCCTCGAAAAGGTCCCTGGCATCGCTCAGACGCCGGCTGGAAAGAACAAACGAGTAGTCGACATGGCGGACGGTGTACTGCTCAGCTTCGGGCCGAACACCGGACGCGTCATGGCGGCACTCGCCGAAGCGATCTACGAGCCCGGTGGATCGTGAGCAAAGATTCGTGAGTGCTGATTCGTGAGTACAGAGACAGGTAGTTCCGAAGCAGGTAAGACTGTGTCCGCAGCCGAGGATTCACACGACGTCGGGGGCGCCGACAAGTCGGCGTCTGGCCCCGCGTCGCGGTCGCGGGTGAGTGCGGTTCTGGTCAGCTTGACTCTCGCCCTGGTGATCGTCGCGGTACTGTCGGCGTGCATCGGCCAAGTTCCGACGTCGCCTCTCGAGGTTTTGGGCAGCATCCTGCATCGCATCGGGCTCGACCTCGGTCCGATGCCCGCCCATCCCAGCGGTGAAGTGACTTTGTGGGAGGTTCGTTTCCCCCGCGTCGTGCTCGCCATCTGTGTCGGCGCGGCGCTGGGATGTTCCGGTGCGCTCCTGCAGGGTGTGTTCTCCAATCCGCTCGCAGAACCCGGAGTGATCGGAGTGTCTGCGGGCGCGGCAGTTGGCGCGAGTGCTGTCATCGTCGTCGGGGGAACGTTCGTGGCCGGCTGGGCCGTTGCTGCGGCTGCGTTCGTCGCCGGGCTGGTCACCACCGCGGCGGTCTACCTTCTGGCTCGGCACGAAGGCCGAACCGAAGTAGTGACGTTGGTGCTGACGGGCGTCGCGATCAACGCGTTCGCCGGCGGGCTCATCGCGTTCTTCACCTTCGTCGCCAGCCCGTCCGCTCGCGATCAGATCGTGTTCTGGCAACTCGGCTCACTCAACGGCGCTTCCTGGAACGCAGTCCTGATCGTGGCGCCGATGACCGTCGTCGGGATCGCCGCGACCATGATGATCGCCCCACGTCTCGACCTGCTGGCGCTCGGTGAACACGCGGCCCGTCATCTGGGCGTCAACGTCGAACGGCTTCGCCAGTTCGCGGTACTGATCGTCGCTCTCTTGGTCTCGGCGAGTGTTGCCTTCACGGGAATCATCCTCTTCGTCGGCCTGGTCGTTCCGCACCTGATGCGCATTCTCGTCGGACCTGGCCACCGCGCGCTGATTCCGGCGAGCGCCCTCGCCGGCGCACTGGTTCTGCTTGTCGCAGATCTGGGCTCGCGGTCGCTGATCGACAACGCAGACCTGCCCCTCGGAATGCTGACCGCTCTGGTGGGCGGCCCCTTCTTCTTCTGGCTTCTCCGACGCACGCGCGCGCAACAGGGCGGGTGGGCATGAGCAGCCTCGTAAGAAACTGGCGCGAACTGTTCGGCCGCGTCACCCCCGAACCGAAGAGCCCAGCCGTCGGTGATGTCACCCTCGAGGCGCGCGACATCACAGTCGAACGCGGTGGTCGGCAGATTCTGGAAGGCGTGTCCATCGAAGTCCGGGCAGGCGAGCTAGTCGTTCTCGTCGGACCGAACGGCGCCGGTAAGTCGACTCTTCTTGCGGCGTTGGCCGGTGATCAGCCCGTCATCGCTGGGCGGGTGGACGTTGACGGCACCGACCTCACTCAGTGGTCGCCGATCGACATGGCGCGCCGACGCGCGGTGCTCCCCCAGAAACACACCATCGGATTTTCGTTCAGCGCTCGCCAGGTGGTTCGTATGGGACGTGCGCCATGGACCGGAACTCGCCGAGAAGACCGCGACGGCGCTGCTATCACCGCGGCGATGAAGACCTGCGATGTCGAGGGGTTCGCCAATCGGCCGTTCGCCGTGCTGTCCGGCGGCGAGCAAGCGCGGGTCGCGCTGGCCCGGGTACTGGCACAGGAAACGTCGACCATCCTGCTGGACGAGCCGACTGCAGCTCTCGACCTCGGACACCAGGAAGCGGTGATGTCCGTGGCGCGCGCTCGCGCTGCGGACGGCGATGCCGTCGTCGTCGTTTTGCACGACCTCGCGTTGGCAGCGGCGTACGCGGATCGGATCGTCGTGCTCGAAAACGGCCGCATCGCCGCTGACGGTCCCCCGGAATCGGTGTTGCACGAAGAGCTTCTGACCCGCGTCTACGGTTATCCGGTCGAGGTGTTCCCGCATCCGACAACCGGAGCAACCCTGGTCATCCCGCGCCGAGAATTCACCGAACAGAATCGATGATCGATCCCAGCCTGTTCAGGACGGCTCTCACCGTCGGCAGGCTGCGGCCGTCTCCCTCGCGAACTCCGTCACCGGGACCGGGCTGTGACCAATCAGCCTCCGTGGACAGAACTGCGTCGCGGACCACACCGGCGATGCTTCGCTCGTCGGTCAGATCGATGTCGGTCACCGATCGCTCCGCGGTGGCGACAACGTCTGCAGGGGTCGGCACACTGTGCTCGCAGTATTCGCCGTATACCTCGACGAACAGCATGCTCTTTCGTACGCGGAACGCGAAAGTTCGACCGTCGGACCTGCCGAAACCGTGTGCATGGGCGCCGACGGTGAGGTCCTCGATCTCGAAGCCCGGCCGCGCCGGTTCGGGCGACTGCGCGCCGGAATCGGTGGGTTCTGTGGGAATCACAATGATCTCCTCGGTGATTGCAGCGTCAACCGCAATCGCTGTTCGTACGGTATCGCGTCAAGGGTGTGAGCGGAATGGTCGGTAGTTCCTCGACGCGATGAACGGCGCCCGACTGCGATCAGGGATGATCGATGACAGTCGCACTGCGTGAAGAACAGATGACAAGAAAAAGAGGAACTACACATGGCTCGCCTAGGGATCCGCACCACTGCAGCAGCAATGGGGGCGGCGGTTCTGCTGGTCACAGGATGTTCTTCCGGAGATGGCGGAGACGACCTCATCACGATCGATCCCGCAACGGCAGCGGTCTCACCGGCCACCACCAGCACCCCGGACGGCGTGGTTCACCCGTATTCAGGTCTGATCGATTCCATCACATTCGACCCGATCACGCGCAGCGCTGTTCTGGTTGCCAACGACCCACGATCGGTGCTGGTCGTTCCTTCGGACAGTTTGGCCGGCGCCGACCCCGCCTCTGCAGGTCGTCCGACAGCCCTGGATTCCGACGTACGCGACGTTTCGATCGGCTCTGACGGTAGCGCTCTTCTGTCGATGGATCGCCAGGTCGTGAAGCTGAATCTGACTTCGGGCGAACGGACGTCCATCCCGGTAGACGGGCAGGCGAATTCAGCGGTCGAACTCAACGACGGCCGCATCGCGATCGGCACGGACAATGGTTCAGTTCACATCGTCGACCCGAAGACCGATCAGTCACAGACGGTTTCGGGATTCGCATCCGTCGACGAACTCGCGGTCACCGGCGACAACCTGAGCGCCCTCGATCACCGTCAGACCTCGCTGACGGCGATCAATCTCGAAGACGGCAAACTCGGCGTCGCTCTTCGCGCCGGTGAGGGCGCAACTCATCTGGCCACCGATCGCTTCGGACGCATCCTTGTCACCGACACCACCGGGAACGAACTGCTCGTCTTCACTGCCGATCCGCTCCTGTTGCACCAGCGCTACCCCGTCGGCGAGTCGCCATACGCCGTCGCCTACGACGAGGCCGCGGATCGGGTGTGGGTGACACTGACCGCGACCAATGAAGTGGTCGGCTTCGATCTGTCGTCCGGCATCCCCGTGGAGACCGGACGGTTCAAGACGGTGCGACAGCCGAATTCGTTGGCCGTAGACTCTTCCAACGGCAATCTGATCGTCGGATCGGCAACCGGTGACGGGCTGCAGGTCATCCCGTCACGGGAGAACTGATGGAAAAGCGTACGCGCGGGATCCCCGCGCAGTGGGAGACGTCGGACGACAAGTTCGACTATGTGCCCCTTCGACTACCGCCGAATGTTTCGCGGGTCACGGCGTCGATGCGTCTGGCGATCTCCGCCGAGTTCGGCGGATGGGAACTCTCCCGAGTCCGTCTCTACCCCGACGGCAGTCGTCGCGTGCTCCTCAAGCGAAAGAAGACGCCGCTGCACGTGACCGATCCGGACGGCATTCAGCACTGATCGTCCAACAGACGACCAGGGCCCGCCGCTGTCGAAACCGCTGACAAAATCACACCATCGAAGAGCTGGAGAATCGTGTACCAACTGCTGCTGAGCCTGATGTTCCGGGTCCCACCGGAACGCATCCACCACATTGCCTTCACCGCGATGAAACTGGTGACACGGTTCGCTCCCCTTCGCTGGCTGGTCGCAAAAGTCCTTGTCGTCGACGACCCGGTTCTGCGGAGTCAGGCATTCGGTCTGACGTTCCCGGCACCTCTCGGCCTCGCCGCAGGATTCGACAAGGACGCCACCGGCGTCGACGCCTGGGGCCCGTTGGGATTCGGTTTCGCCGAGGTCGGAACAGTGACGGCCCAGGCTCAGCCCGGTAACCCCGCGCCGCGTCTCTTCCGTCTTCCGGCCGACCGCGCTTTGATCAACCGGATGGGCTTCAACAACCACGGCGCTGGTCACGCGGCGAATTTCCTGCGACAGCGCCGCGTCACGGTCCCGATCGGTGCCAACATCGGCAAGACCAAGATCGTCGAAGCCGCCGACGCCGCTGCCGACTACACCGCCAGCGCGCAGCTTCTGGGTCCGCTGGCCGACTTCATGGTCGTGAATGTCAGCTCGCCGAACACGCCCGGACTCCGTGATCTGCAGGCCGTCGAATCACTGCGCCCGATCCTGCAGGCCGTGCTCGACACCGTCAGCGTGCCGGTACTGGTGAAGATCGCGCCCGACCTCTCGGACGAGGACGTCGACGCGGTCGCCGATCTGGCAATCGAACTCGGGCTTGCCGGAATCGTCGCGACCAACACCACGATCCGTCGCGACGGTTTGAAGACCCCGGACGCCGAGGTAGCTGCACTCGGCGCAGGCGGGCTGTCCGGTGCACCGGTCGCCGAGCGCTCACTCGAAGTACTTCGGCGCCTGTACGTCCGAGTGGGCGACAAGATGACCATCATCTCGGTCGGCGGTATCGAGACGGCCGATCAGGCGTGGGAACGGATCCTCGCCGGCGCGACACTGGTGCAGGGATACACCGGCTTCATCTACGGCGGACCGTTCTGGGCTCGCAGCATCCACAAGGGGATAGCCAAGCGGGTCCGCGCAGCGGGTTTCTCGTCGATCGCCCAGGCTGTGGGAGCTGAGAACCCTCGCTAGAGAGTGCTGTGCGCCTTTATTAACCGCCCGCGGTTAATAAAGGCGCACAGCAAAGTGACTATTCGACCTCGAACGTCCCGGTCAAGGTTGCACGCGCAATCGCGTGATGGAACACGTTGAAACCGAGGAACGCCGGCGACGAGTCAGGGGTGACTCCGTCGAGTGTCTCCACGTCGAGGGCATGCACCGCGACGATGTAGCGATGCGGACCGTGCCCGGGAGGCGGGCCTGCACCGATGAAACCGAACCCACCACCATCGTGGCGGAGGGTGACGGTTCCGGCGGGCAGGACATCGCTGTCCGCCGCGCCGGCACCGGCGGGGAGCTCGGTGACGGAAGCGGGGATGTTCGCCACGGCCCAGTGCCAGAACCCCGACGCAGTCGGTGCGTCCGGATCGAACACCGTCACGACGAAGCTCTTCGTCTCGGCCGGAAAGCCGGACCACGAGAGCTGCGGTGAGATGTCTTCGCCACCGGGGACACCGAAGGCTCCACTGGCCTGAGCAAGCTTCAGCGGCTGGCCCGCAGTGATGTCGTCACTGGTCAGCTCGAAACTCGGCAACTTCGGCAATGGTTCGTACGGATCGTGCGCCATGCGAATCCTTTCTGTGACAAGAGAGCTCGATGTGCGTCGAGCTCACGGATCTATCTACGTGCTCGTCAGGAATTGAGCAGGAAATGTTCCAGAACACGTGTCCCGAACAGTAGTGCGTCCACCGGAACTCGCTCGTCGACGCCGTGGAACAGCGCGCTGAAATCCAGCTCGGGCGGCAACTGCAACGGCGCGAAGCCGAAGCAGCGAATGCCCAGTTTCGCGAATGCCTTCGCGTCGGTTCCGCCGGAGAGCATGTACGGAACTGTGCGAGCCTCCGGATCGTGGGCGAGGATCGCCTCGTTCATGGCGTCTACGAGATGGCCGTCGAACGTTGTTTCGTACGAATCCAGCTTGGTGATCCACTCGCGGGTCACGTCGGGACCGATCAGTTGGTCCACCGTTCGCTCGAATTCGGCCTGACGTCCCGGCAGCACGCGGCAGTCGAAGACCGCCTCGGCCGTCTGCGGAATGACGTTCGCCTTGTATCCGGCCTTGAGCATCGTCGGGTTCGCGGTGTCACGGAACGTCGCGCCGATGATGTTGGCGATCGTGCCCAGCTTCGCGAGGGTTCCGTCGATGTCGGGTGATCCCGGATCGAAGTCCAATCCGGTCTCCTCGCCGACGGCGGTCAGGAACTCCGCGACCGAATCCGAGATCACGATCGGGAACTGGTGGGCAGCAAGCCTCGAGACCGCGCCGGCGAGTGTCGCGACCGCGTTGTCGTCGTGGAGGAAGGAGCCGTGTCCGGCGCGTCCCTTGGCAGTCAGACGCATCCAACCGAGGCCCTTTTCCGCAGTCTCCACGAGGTAGAGACGGCGGTCGGTTCCGTCAGGCCGCGGAACCGTCAGCGAGAAACCGCCGACCTCACCCACGGCCTCGGTCACTCCCTCGAACAGATCCGGGCGGTGCTCGACCAGCCACTGGCATCCGTACTTTCCGCCCGCTTCCTCGTCCGCCACGAAAGCGAACACCAGATCACGCGGCGGTACGACGCCTTCCGCCTTGAACTGTCTGGCGAGGGCCAGGATCATCCCGACCATGTCCTTCATGTCCACGGCGCCGCGCCCCCAGACGTAACCGTCCTGGACGGTGCCGGCAAAGGGATGGACGCTCCAGTCGGCGGGCTCGGCCGGAACTACGTCGAGGTGACCGTGAAGCATCAACGCACCACGACCCGACTCGGCTCCCTTCAAGCGAGCAAAGACATTTCCTCGGCCGGGTGCTCCGGACTCGACGTATTCCGTCTCGTAACCGACTTCTTGAAGCTGCGCGGCAACCCACTCCGCGCACGCACGCTCGCCTTTGGTGGTTTCGAGTTCTCCCGTGTTCGAGGTGTCGAAGCGGATGAGGGAACTGACCAGTTCGACTACTTCTGCTTCGGCTCTGCTCGGATTCGGATTATTCGGGGTTGTGGTCATTCCACTTTCCTACCATCGAATCAAACGACGCGGGCGACCTGAATGCCCCGCAACCTGGCGATTTGGGGCAGCTCACCTAATCGGATACTCTTTCCCAGCACCGAGAAATCGGGGCCGAGTCCGAGTGGCGGAATGGCAGACGCGCTAGCTTGAGGTGCTAGTGTCCTATTAACGGACGTGGGGGTTCAAGTCCCCCCTCGGACACTCGAATACAGCAGAAAGACCCCAACCTGATCAGGTTGGGGTCTTTTTGCTGTGCGCCTTTATTAACCCCCGGCGGTTAATAAGGGCGCACAGCAGTGGGGCGATTTGGGACCTGGGGATGGCATCGGATACTCTTTCCCAGCACCGAGAAATCGGGGCCGAGTCCGAGTGGCGGAATGGCAGACGCGCTAGCTTGAGGTGCTAGTGTCCTATTAACGGACGTGGGGGTTCAAGTCCCCCCTCGGACACTCTGTGTTGAGACAGACAGGAAAAGCTCCGGTTCATCGAACCGGAGCTTTTCTCGTAATTGGCGAAGTTCCCGCACCAGGGAACAGTCCGCGCGAGCGGCGATCGAGATGGAACAGAAGTTCGAAGTGGATACAGACACCAAGAAGTCGGATGCACTGCAGGCAGATTCGCTGGAAACAGCCGATTCAGAATCTGCTCGAGCCGAACTCACCGGACTCGACCCCGCAGAACTCGAAATCTGCCTGAAGGTCCTTTCCGAAGCCGCCGAACTCGACGACGAGCATCCCGATTCGATCACCATGCAGCGCGCTGTCGGCCATCTGTTCAAGCGACTCAAGAAGAAGCGTCGCCTCGCCTCGCGCGCAGCCGTCAACGAAGCCGACCGCCAAGTGGTCGCTGCGACTGCCACCGGTTCACCCGATCGCATCGACGACGAGACCGCCGGCATTCCGATCAAGTCGAACACCGCGGGCGCTTCCGCCGGCACGCTCATCAAGGCGCGGCCGTGCTACATCTGCAAGCAGCGCTACACCGCAGTCGACGCCTTCTACCACCAACTGTGCCCCGATTGCGCTGCCACCAGCCGCAGCAAACGTGATGCCAGCACTGATCTCACCGGCCGACGCGCACTTCTGACCGGCGGCCGCGCGAAGATCGGCATGTACATCGCGTTGCGCCTGCTGCGTGACGGCGCACATCTGACCATCACGACGCGATTCCCCAACGACGCGATCCGCCGATTCAAAGCGATGGAAGACAGCAACGACTGGATTCACCGTCTGCGCATCGTCGGCATCGACCTCCGCGACCCCGCCCAGGTTGTTGCACTCGCGGATTCCGTTGCCGCACAGGGTCCACTCGACATCCTCATCAACAACGCCGCGCAAACCGTCCGACGCTCCCCCGGTGCTTACGGCGCTTTGGTGGACGCCGAGTCCGGCGCACTGCCTGCCGGTGAACTGCCCGATGTCCTGACCTTCGGCAAGACGAGCGACGCTCACCCCGCGGCTCTGGCCGGATCGCTGTCGGACGTCGCAAGCATCACCTCCGGAAATCTGTCCGCCGACGCGGTCAGTTCACTCGCCCTCGTCGCCAAGTCGGCGTCACCCGATCGCATCGAGCAGGGCATCGCCATCGACGCGGGCGGGCTGCTGCCCGACCTCGCGCACACCAACAGCTGGGTTCAGACCGTCGAAGAGGTCGATCCGATCGAGCTTCTCGAAGTCCAGCTCTGCAACTCGGTCGCGCCCTTCATCCTCGTTTCGCGCTTGCGCCCGTCGATGGCCGCGGCCGCTGCGCGACGCAAGTACGTCGTGAACGTTTCCGCCATGGAAGGCCAGTTCAGCCGCGCGTACAAGGGCCCTGGCCACCCGCACACCAACATGGCCAAGGCAGCACTGAACATGCTGACCCGCACCAGCTCCAAGGAAATGCTCGACGACGGCATCCTCATGACCGCCGTCGACACCGGCTGGATCACCGACGAACGCCCACACTTCACCAAGATGCGGTTGGCCGACGAAGGTTTTCACGCACCACTCGACCTCGTCGACGGTGCCGCCCGCGTCTACGACCCCATCGTTCAGGGTGAACTGGGCGTCGACCTGCACGGCTGCTTCCTCAAGGATTACAAACCTTCGCCGTGGTGATCGGCAGCACGCCGCATTCGTGATGGGCGGCACCCAGCCGCCCCGATGTGGCGATCTCGTCACCCCCAAACCCCCGTGTCGAGTAGCTCATTTCAGGTAGAGCACAGCATTGCAGGCGATAATGGAGCCGACACTGCTCACCGACTCGGAGGAACCATGACGATCGCCGTCGTACACAAGGACAGCCCGGAAGGCCGTGCCGCAATCGTGGCCGCCGCACGGGAATCCGTGGGTCGAAGCGAGGAACTGCTGGTTCTGCACGTCCTGGACGACGTCAACATCGGAGGCACGGTCAACCTCGGAGACAGCGAGGACGATCGGGCCGCTCTTCGCGGCGAGATCCAGTCAGCGCTCGACGCCGGTGGATTCTCGCAGACGAAGTGGGATCTGCGCACCACCGAGCACGACGGCGACCCGGTTACCGCACTCGTCGACCTGGTCCACGACGCGGGTGTCGATCTCCTGATCGTCGGAACACGCCGGATGTCCCCCATCGGCAAGTTCCTCCTCGAACGCCCGCTGCAGCGTCTCCTGCTCGAAGTGGAGGCTCCGATCCTCGTCGTCAAGGAACCCCTCCCCGCCGAGTGATCTCGGTCACATCACTTTCGGGTGCTCGTTTGTAGGCTGGCTCCATGACTGGAACCTCGCCCGCCCGAGAACTCGACATCATCGTCTACGGAGCGAGCGGCTTCGTCGGTAAGCTACTCGCCGACTACCTCGTCAAACATGCTCCCGAAGGCACGAAGATCGGCCTCGGTGGCCGTTCCCTCGAGAAGTTGGCAGCCACTCGCGCCGATCTGGGTACCGCCGCTGCCGATCTTCCCCTGATCATCGCCGACGCCGACGACGCAACCGCACTGAAGGCACTCGCCCAGCGAACCCGGGTCGTCGCCACCACGGTCGGCCCGTATGCCAAGTACGGCCACGCCCTTGTTCACGAATGCGCCTCCGCCGGAACTCATTACGTCGACCTGACCGGTGAGGTGCTGTTCCACCGCGAGAGCATCGACGACAACCATGAGCTGGCGGTCTCGACCGGTGCCAAGATCGTCCATTCCTGCGGATTCGATTCCATCCCTTCCGATCTCGGAGTTCACGTCCTGCACGAGAAGGTCGCCGCCGACGGCGCCGGCGAGCTCACCGACACCACCCTGGTGGTCACGGCCCTGCGCGGCGGCGTGAGCGGTGGCACCATCGATTCGCTTCGCAACCAAATCGACGTGTCGAAAGACGATGCGCGCCTGCGGAAACTTGCTGCCTCGCCGTACTCGCTGAGCCCCGATCGTGATCGGGAGCCCGAACTCGGACGCCAGAGCGACGTGAGCGTAATCGACGGCAAGAAGATCGATCCGTCGTTGAAGGGGTGGAAAGCGCCGTTCGTGATGGCGTCGTACAACACACGAGTCGTCCGTCGCAGCAATGCGCTCCGAGAGTGGGCGTACGGCAAGAAGTTCAAGTACAGCGAGGTGATGAGCGTCGGCTCATCGGTGGTGTCACCGGTGATTGCGGGCGGCGTGGCGGTCGGCCTCGGCGCGCTGGTCGCCGGACTCGCTCTACCTCCGACACGTTTCCTTCTCGACAAGGTCTTGCCGGCTCCCGGTGAAGGTCCGAGCGAGAGCACCCAGAAGAAGGGCCACTTCACGCTCGACGTGTTCACCACGACCACGACCGGCGCCCGATACACATCACGAGTGAAGGCGAAGGGCGACCCGGGATACAGCGCGACGGCGGTAATGCTCGGCGAATCTGCGTTGTCGTTGGCGAAGGACCAAAAGGCTCTTCCCCCGGCCACCGGCGTTTTGACTCCAGCGACAGCGCTCGGCGACGTCCTGGTCGAGCGTCTACGCGCGGCTGGTTTCGAGATTTCCGCGCGCAAACTCTAGACAGAACGAATTTCACTTGATCGTTTCAGCTCTTCGCGCCCGATTATCGCAGCTCAGGGCGCGGACAGCGGTGGGAATACTCCCAGGTAACATTGATGTTGGTTCATGGCATCCATATGTGATGCTCCGCTTTCGGAAAAGTGAGGCTATTCATGACTGAGCGCGTTCAGGTCGGCAGTCTTCAGGTTGCCAAGGTTCTCTACGACTTCGTGGTCGAGGAGGCTCTTCCCGGCACCGGTGTAGACGCCGAAACGTTCTGGGCCGGCGCCGACAAGGTCATCACCGAGCTCGCACCGAAGAACCGCGACTTGCTTGCCAAGCGTGACGATCTGCAGGCTCAGATCGATCAGTGGCATCGCGATCACGCCGGCGCTCCCATCGACGCCGCCGCGTACAAGGCGTTCCTGCAGGAAATCGGCTACCTCCTGCCGACGCCTGCCGAGTTCTCGGTCACCACCGCGAACGTCGACACCGAGATCACCTCGACGGCCGGCCCGCAGTTGGTCGTGCCGATCCTCAACGCGCGCTTCGCTCTCAACGCGTCCAACGCCCGCTGGGGTTCGTTGTACGACGCGCTGTACGGCACCAACGCCATCTCCGAGGAGAACGGCGCCGAGAAGGGTTCCGGCTACAACAAGGTCCGCGGCGACAAGGTCATCGCCTGGGCGCGTGAATTCCTCGATGCGGCAGCACCTCTCGCGTCGGGATCGCATGCAGATTCAACCAAGTACGTTGTCGACGGCAGTGAACTGAAGATCACGTTGGCAGACGGTACTGTCACCACGCTCGCCCAGCCGGAGAAGTTCGTCGGCTACCTCGGCGAGAAGGACGCACCGACGAGCATCCTGCTGCTCAACAACGGATTGCACGCCGAGATCCAGATCGACGCCTCGTCCCCGATCGGCAGCACCGACGCCGCCGGCGTCAAGGACGTCGTTCTCGAATCCGCCGTCACCACGATCATGGACTTCGAGGACTCTGTCGCCGCTGTCGACGCCGACGACAAGGTTGTCGGCTACCGAAACTGGTTGGGTCTCAACCGTGGTGACCTGTCCGAGGAGATCAAGAAGGGCGCCAAGTCCTTCACCCGCACGCTCAACGGCGACCGTAAGTACACCGCAGTCGACGGCAGCGAACTCAGCCTGCACGGTCGTTCGCTCCTGTTCGTCCGCAACGTCGGTCACCTCATGACCAACCCCGCGATCCTCGACGCCGACGGCAACGAGGTCCCCGAGGGCATCCTCGACGCCTTGATCACCAGTGCCTGTGCAGTGCACGGCCTCTCGATCAGTGACGCCAACGGACCGCTCGACAACAGCCGCACCGGCTCGATCTACATCGTCAAGCCCAAGCAGCACGGTCCCGAGGAAGTTGCCTTCACCACCGAACTGTTCGGCCGTGTCGAGCAGGTCCTCGGGCTTCCGGAGAACACGCTCAAGGTCGGCATCATGGACGAGGAGCGTCGTACGACGGTCAACCTCGCCGCCTGCATCAAGGAAGCCGTCGACCGCGTCGTGTTCATCAACACCGGCTTCCTCGACCGCACCGGCGACGAGATCCACACCTCCATGGAAGCCGGCGCGATGGTGCGCAAGGCCGAGATGAAGAAGCAGAAGTGGATCGGTGCGTACGAGGACTGGAACGTCGACACCGGACTGGCCTGCGGCCTGCAGGGCAAGGCGCAGATCGGCAAGGGCATGTGGGCCATGACCGAGCTGATGGCAGACATGCTCGAGCAGAAGATCGGTCACCCCAAGGCCGGCGCCAACACCGCATGGGTACCTTCGCCGACCGGCGCAACGCTGCACGCGACGCACTACCACCGCGTCGACGTATTCGCAGTTCAGGACAGCCTGAAGGGCAAGCCTCGCGCGAGCGTCGACGACATCCTGACCATCCCGCTCGCTCCCAGCACCGACTGGACGGACGCGGAGAAGAAGGAAGAGCTCGACAACAACTGCCAGTCCATCCTCGGCTACGTGGTCCGTTGGATCGACGCGGGCGTCGGCTGCTCCAAGGTTCCCGACATCCACGATGTCGCGCTCATGGAGGATCGCGCCACGCTGCGCATCTCGAGCCAGCTGCTCGCCAACTGGCTGCGTCACGGCATCGTCAGCGAGAGCGACGTTGTCAGTGCACTCGAGCGCATGGCCCCGGTTGTCGACCGTCAGAACGAGGGCGACGCCGAGTACCGCAACATGGCACCTGATTTCGATTCCAACATCGCGTTCCAGGCTGCCAAGGAACTCATCCTCGAAGGCGCGAAGCAGCCCAGCGGATACACGGAGCCGATCCTGCATCGCCGCCGCCGCGAGTACAAGGCCGCCAACGCCTGATTTCACCTTCTTCGAACTCGAAGCTGAACCCGAACAGCCTCGGCACCGCTCCCGGTGTCGAGGCTGTTCGCGTAGGCCCCGAAGTTTCGTCACTAGACTGGCCGAGGACAAAGTCCGTTCAACAGACATTCTTCGAGTGACCAAGGTAGGGCAAGGTACGTGGGCGAACATCGCGGCGGGTCAGGCGCCAGAGGTATCAGTAAGGGGCCGATTCTCGTCGTCGTGCTGATCGTCTTGATCGTGGCAGGCTTCTTCGGATGGAAGGCCCTCAGCAACCGGATCGACCATCAGGGACAGCAGGCAGCCGGTACGTGCGTCGAGGGCAACAAGACACTCGACGTCACCGCGGATCCGTCCATAGCCCCACAGGTCGAGGAACTGGCGAAGCGGTACACCCAGACCTCGCCGGTGGTGCGTGATCACTGCATCGCCGTCGTGGTGCACGGTGCGCCGTCCGCGTCGGTCTCGACGGCACTCGAAGCCGGTCCGGCGGCCCCCTGGGACGACGCAGCATTGGGACCGCGTCCCTCCCTGTGGATCCCGACGAGTTCGTTCGAACTCGCGCCACTGTCGGGCAAGGCCGTGATCAACGGTGATCCTCGCTCGCTCGCGAGTTCCCCGATCGTTCTGGCAGCCGGTCCCGAGACCGCGGCAGCATTGGCCGGCGCAGCATCGAGTTGGAAGTCTTTGCCTTCCGATCTGACGGTCGCCCTGCCGGTCGGAAGTACCGAAACCTCGATGGCTGCACAGGCGATCGCTGCCGACGTCGCCGATGCGGGTGCCGGTCCGGTCACGACGGATCAGGCGAAGTCCGCTCAGGTCAACGCTGCGCTCAGTGCACGGGCGTTGCAGTTCCAATCCTTGCCGACTCCCCCCTCGTCCACCGCCGAAGCCCTCGGAGCACTGAGCGCCGGAACACCGGATTCGGTGAAAGCCGTTCCGGCCACGGAACAGTCGATAGCGCAGAGCGCGAACGCGGCGATGACGACGTACTCCCCCGCCGGCGCAACGCCAGTCGCGGACTATCCGGCGGTCATCGTCTCGGGCAGCGGGATCGACGAAACCGCGTCGCGCGCAGCGGCACAGTTTGCCGATTTCATGCGTGAGCCGAATCAGTCACAGTTGTTCGTCGGCGCCGGTTTCCGGGTCGAGGGCCAAGACCTTCCCGATCTCGGGGCGGTGTCCCCGGCCAAGATCTCGTCCACGTTGAAACCGGCTTCGGCGGAGACCGCAGCGGCGCTCGGTGACATAGTCGCCAACCCGGTCTCGCCGCGTAGTGCCACCATCCTGATGGACACGTCGGCGTCGATGGGTACCGACGACGGTGGCACTACCCGCTTGGCGAACGTTGCCTCGGCGGTGAACACCCAATTGGGTCGCAGCCCTGACGCTTCGGACATCGGCCTTCGCGAGTTCAGCACGGGCACCGACGGAAAACCGTCCGAGCGCATCCTGGTTCCGGGCGGTTCACTGTCCGAGCCGAATCGGCGTGCCACGATCACCGATTTCCTCAACGGGCTTCGGGCCGGCGGAAAGACCTCCAAATACCCGGCGCTTGCCAGCTCCTACAAAGCCGCCGTGGACGGTTTCGACGCGGGGCGAGTCAACTCGGTGCTGCTGATCACCTCGAGTACGCCTGACGAATCCACCACGACGCGAGCCGAACTGCTCAGCGCGATCGCCGCTGCGGGCAATCCGTCGCGTCCGGTACAGGTCGACGTGATCGTCGTCGGTGCGGGCGACGACGTCTCCACACTCCAAGACGTCTCGGATCGGACGGGCGGCACATTGGTTCGGGTCGATTCGACGTCCGACCCCGCTCTCGCGGCCGCAGTGACCAAGATGCTGTCCTGATGGGGCGCGTCGCGGTTTTTGCAGTCCTTCTCGCCCTTCTGACCTGGTTGCTGCATCGCCGACTCGTTCGCGCCACCGGCATCCCGAGGCGATGGGCTCGTCTCGCCGACACTGCGCTTGTCGTCTTGGCGGTCTCGACGCTCATAGGGGTCGGCAGCGGCGAAGTCTTTCCGACATCGTGGGCGCGACCGATCGGATTTGTCGGATGGGTCTGGCTGGCTTCGTGGCTGTATCTGATTCCCGGACTGCTCGTGATCGGCCTGTTCGCCGGGATCGGTCGACTACGTGCACGCCACACGGATACCACGACCGAAGTCGACCCAGCCAAGCGTCGTACGTTGCAGTTGGCTACAGCAGCAGTCACTCTCGCGGCGATCAGCACCGCCGGCTACGGCGTCTACGAGGCGTCGGGCCCCAAGATTTCCCGCGTCCGCGTGCCGCTCGCTCGTCTACCTGAGGGCTTCAACGGATACCGGATCGCCTTGATCACCGACCTGCACGTGGGACCGGCCCGCGGGGTCGACTTCACCCGCAAGGTGGTCGATATCGTGAACTCGCAGAATGTCGATCTGATCGCGATCGGCGGCGACCTCGTAGACGGAACCGTCGCGAAAGTTGCTCCCGATCTTGCTCCGCTCGCCGATCTTCGGGCGCCCGACGGAATCTTCGGAGTCAGCGGAAACCACGAGTTCTACGCCGACGACGGCGGCAAATGGCTCGACGTGTGGGAGACATTGGGGATCACCACACTTCGCAACAGCCGCACCTCGATCCAGCATGGCGGCGATACCATCGACATCGTGGGCATCCACGACTACACGTCGCCGGCCCCGTACGAGCCGAACCTGACTGCCGCGCTCGCAGGTCGCGATCCGAATACTTTCGCCTTGCTTCTCGCGCACGAACCGCGTCAAGCGATCGAGGCATCCGAGATGGGTATCGATCTGCAACTGTCCGGGCACACTCACGGCGGTCAGATGTGGCCGCTGCGGTATCTCGTTCCGCTGCAGCAGCCTTCGGTGCAAGGCTTGGACAGGGTCGGAAACACAGTGCTGTACACGACGCGTGGCGCCGGGGCTTGGGGTCCGCCGGTACGCGTCGGCGCCCCGCCGGAGATCACTGTTCTCGAACTCGTACACGAGAGGTGATGATCTCCGGCGGGCACACGCCTTAGTTGCCTGCGAACGCTTCGATCGGCGGGCAGGAGCAGACCAGGTTGCGGTCGCCATGTGCACCGTCGATACGACGCACGGACGGCCACACCTTCGGGCGAGCCTTGCCACGCGGGAAGACGGCGATCTCACGCGAGTACGGGTGATCCCACTGCGCTGCAATGCTTCCCGCAGTGTGGGGAGCACCGCGTAGCGGGTTGTCCTCCACCGTCCACTCGCCCGCTCCGACGCGATCGATTTCGCCGCGAATGGCGATCATCGCCTCGCAGAACTCGTCGATCTCTTCGAGGTTCTCGCTCTCGGTGGGCTCGACCATCAGTGTGCCGACCACGGGGAAGCTCATGGTCGGAGCATGGAAACCGTAGTCGGCCAGACGCTTTGCGACGTCGTCGACGGTGACGCCGGTGTCCTTGGTCAACCCCCGGAGGTCGAGGATGCACTCGTGCGCGACCATGCCGTTCTCGCCGGTGTAGAGAACCGGGAAGTACTCGTCGAGTCGACGCGCGATGTAGTTGGCCGACGCGATGGCGGTCAGGCTGGCGCGGCGCAGGCCCGCAGCTCCCATCATCCGGATGTAGGTCCAGGTGATGGGCAGAATGGACGCACTGCCGTAGGGCGCTGCCGAGATCGTTCCTCTACCACCGAGTTCGGGCGCCATCGGGTGTCCGGGCAAAAACGGCGTCAAGTGTGAGCGCACACCGATCGGGCCGACGCCGGGTCCGCCGCCGCCGTGCGGGATGCAGAAGGTCTTGTGCAGATTCAGGTGGCTGACGTCGCCGCCGAATCGGCCCGGACGGGCAAGGCCGACAAGCGCATTGAGGTTGGCGCCGTCGACGTACACCTGGCCACCGGCGTCGTGTACCGCTGCACAGATGTCGGAGATCTCGTGCTCGTAGACACCGTGTGTTGAAGGGTAGGTGATCATGATCGCGGCGAGACGCTCGGCATGATCGGCGATCTTCGCGCGCAGATCGTCGACGTCGACGTCACCGTTGGGACGGCAGGCGACAACCTCGACGCGCATCCCGGCCATGACGGCAGAAGCCGCGTTGGTGCCGTGAGCACTCGACGGAATGAGGCAGGTGTCGCGGTGGTCGTCGCCCCGGCTGAGGTGGTAGTTGCGGATCGCGAGCAGGCCCGCGTATTCCCCCTGGCTGCCGGCGTTGGGTTGCAGGCTGACGTTGTCGTAGCCGGTGACCGCGACCAGCCAGTCTTCGAGATCCTTGATGATCTTCAGCAGACCGGGCGCATCCGATGTCGGCGCGAACGGATGGATCGCGTTGAACGCGGGCCAGGTGATGGATTCCATCTCGGCGGTCGCATTGAGCTTCATGGTGCACGAACCCAGCGGGATCATGCTGCGATCGAGGGCGATGTCCTTGTCGGACAGCGCGCGCAGGTAGCGAAGCATTGCCGTTTCCGTACGGTAACGGGTGAAGGCTTCGTGCTGCAGGTAGTCGGAGGTGCGCTCCTGAGCAGCCGGAACCGAATTGCCCTCGGCTTCGATGGCGACAACAGCATCCTCGATCCCGAACGCGTCGAGCACGGCAAGGACGTGGTCGGCGGTCGTGGCCTCGTCGCAGGAGATACCGACATGATCGGCATCGACCAGACGCAGGTTGATCCCGGATTCCTTGGCCGCAGCGACGACGTCGGCCGCCTTGCCCGGAACCTGAGCGAGCACGGTGTCGAAGAACGAATCGTGGACGACGGTCACGCCGCCTTCGCGCAGGCCGTTTGCCAACGCGTGTGCGCGGGCAGCGACGCGCAACGCAATCGCCTTGAGTCCCTCGGCGCCGTGGTAGCTCGCGTACATCGCAGCGAGGATGGCGAGGAGCACCTGAGCGGTACAGATGTTGGACGTCGCCTTCTCGCGGCGAATGTGCTGCTCACGTGTCTGCAGCGCCAGGCGGTACGCCTTGTCTCCGTCTGCGTCGATGGAGACGCCGACCAAGCGGCCGGGCAGCTGACGCGCATGCTTGGAGTGTACGGCCAGGTAACCGGCGTGCGGTCCGCCGTATCCCATGGGAACACCGAAACGCTGGGTGGTTCCGAAGCACGCATCCGCGCCGAGCTCACCGGGTGAGGTGATGAGCGTCATCGCGAGGAGGTCGGCGCCGACGGCAACCAGTGCGCCGCGCTCGTGAGCTTCCGCGATGATCGAGGTGTAATCGACGACTCGTCCCGAGGCACCTGGGATCTGGGCGATGACGCCGAAGAAGTCACCTTCCGGAAGACCAGCGGTGAGGTCCGCGGAGACGATCTCGATGCCGAGCGGCTCGGCGCGAGTCTCGATGACGGCGAGGGTCTGCGGGTAGAGATCGGCGTCGACGACAAATCGTGGGGACTTGCTGCGGTTCGCGCGGCGCAGGAGCGTCATGGCTTCGGCAGCGGCGGTGGCCTCGTCGAGCATCGACGAGTTTGCCAGTTCCATGCCGGAGAGATCGGCGACCATGGTCTGGAAGTTGAGGAGGGCTTCGAGACGGCCCTGGCTGATCTCCGGCTGATACGGGGTGTACGCGGTGTACCAGGCCGGGTTCTCGATGATGTTGCGCAACAACACCGGCGGCGTCAACGTGTCGAAGTAGCCGAGGCCGATCATCGACGTCGCGACGGTGTTCTGGGCTGCGAGTGCAGTCAGTTCGGCAAGTGCCTCGTGCTCTCCGACCGGAAGCGGCAGAGCGTCGAGTCCGGCAGCGATGCCGTTCGGGGCAGCGTCGAGGATGACGGAGGGAACGGCCTTGGTTGCCAGCTCGTCGAGTGAATCGACCCCGACGAGTTCGAGGATGCGCGCGAGTTCCGCGGCGTTCGGACCGACATGGCGGTCGGCAAATATACGGCTTGCAGCGTCGATCACGACAACTCCCAGACAGATCGGAGGATCAGGACACACACCGAACTGCGGTGTGTTCCTCCCCCTCTGTCGCATGCTCGATTCCCGAGCGCCTGAGAGATTCGGTAGTGATCCGCCGAAGGCGGAAGCCACAGCCTTTCCCCGTCGGCGGGTGGGTTGTCCCACCGCTTTCCAGAGGCGTCGGAGCCCGTACGGTCCTTGGTGCCTGAGAGATTGACGGGGAGGTATTGCTCCTTCGGCGCCCTGATCCCGCTCACGACTGACCTTTGAGACAAAGACTGAAACAAAGACAAGTTCGGTGAATCGGTATCCGAGGCTCTCCCGTACGCCGGCGACGCAGGCTCAGTCTAGTTGACCGAAACGCCTACCTGCACCGTGGCATCCTCCAAAGAGATGTGACGTACGTTATCCGGTTTTGCGGCTGGCGCGATTCTTGCGTCGCGAAGCCAACTCGTCTTCCGGGTTGGGATCACTTTCGCCGCCGTCGGCCCGCTCGGCGGGGAAGTCGGCGATCGTTCCGGTGAGTTCACGCATCGCGCCACTGACTGCGATGCCGAATACGCCCTGCCCACCCTGGAGGAGGTCGACGACCTCTTCGGGGGACGTGCATTCGTACACGGTGGTGCCGTCGGAGAACAGAGTGATGTTGGCAAGATCGCGGACGCCACGCTTACGGAGGTGATCGACGGCAACGCGGATGTTCTGCAGTGAGATGCCGGTATCGAGCAGACGCTTCACGATCTTCAGAACGAGAATGTCCTTGAAGGAGTACAGACGTTGGCTTCCGGATCCGGCAGCGCCACGGATCGACGGAACAACCAACGACGTCCGTGCCCAGTAGTCGAGTTGGCGGTACGTGATCCCGGCGATCTGGCACGCACTGGGTACTCGATATCCGACGAGGTCGTCGGGGATGGAATCGTCCGGGAACAAGCCCGGCTGCAGCTCTTCGGAAGACATTTCTGCAGTCGCGGCACTACCGGCTATGCCCGTCCCGCGCTCATTCGACTGTTCTTCCACTGCCGTCTCCCTCTCGCTTCGCCATCATGTAACCAACCTGTGCTATCAGCAGTCACGAGAATCCCGTGCCGACCGAACTTTCAGATGTGAATCCAAGGCAGGTAATTCCATGAGTGGACTTACCCAGAGTACGCCTCGATCGACAAGGCGAGAAGATCTCCACCGCACGCAACGGTAAGTCCAGGAGGGTGCATGGTCAACGCAACACGCCGACCGAGACTCAACCTCTACTTGAGAGTTGAAGACTAAAGTCCGCAACCAGTCAATTCAGGCTAACCATCAGTGGCTTTGAAATCGTCCGGCGAGATGGTGTCGAGGAATTCCTTGAACTTCTCGACCTCGTCTTCGCGCTCGTCGGGAATGACCAGACCGGCCTCGGCGAGAACAGCCTCCGACGCGAAGATCGGAACGCCGATGCGCAGGGCCAATGCAATCGAGTCCGACGGACGTGCCGAGACAGTGGTCTGCTCGTCGAAGACGAGATCCGCGTAGAAAGTGCCCTCTTGCAGGTCCACGATCCGAACTTCCTTGAGGCTCCGACCGAAAGATTCGATCAAGATCTTGATCAGGTCGTGAGTCAGCGGCCGCGCCGGCTCGACTCCCTGTTGTTCGAGAACAATCGCGGTAGCTTCGGTTTGCCCGATCCAGATCGGCAGGTACCGATCGCCGTCGGACTCTCGCAGCAACAGGACCGGCTGATTCTGAGGCTGCTCGACACGAACTCCGATCACACGCATTTCGCCCATCGAGCTTGCCTCCAACCTGACGTGATCCAGCCGACCGACTCCGATGCGGTCGTACTGAAATTCTATTCGAGTGTGCCCCGCTGATCGAGGAACTCAGCGATCGAGACTTCCCCGAACTGCCGATTTGACCAGACACGTGTGCAAAGTCAGTGACAGAGCGGCCAGCTCCCGCACCATTTCCTCGGCACGATCACGTGCTCCGGCGTCACGACCCTTGGCAACCGGTCCGGCGATCTGAGTCACCAGTCCCGCTTCGCGATCAGCAGCCAACTTGAACGCGCGCAGATGGCGAACCTCCAAGCCGTACTCGGACATCGCCTTAGCGGTGCGCGCCAACGTCACGGCATCCTCGTCGAAGAAGCCCGCCGCGCCGGGAACGACCAAACCGGTGCGGATCAGATCGGTCAGAAACCGATCGTCGATGTCAGCGCGCGCGAGAAGATCCTGACGACCGACTCGAACTTCGCGATCGACCCGGAACGCCTCGGGTGAGACATCGCCCGTAGCGATCGACAGGACGCGAGCACGACGAGGCGCAGGAACTTCTGCACTCACCGTCGCTGCGCCACTGTCGATCGCTTCGAGTTGTTCTTTGATCACTTTGAGCGGCAGGTACTGATCGCGTTGAGCGGTCAGCACGAAGCGAAGACGCTCGCAGTCCTCGACAGAGAATCTGCGGTATCCCGACGGTGTCCGTTGCGGGCTGATCAAGCCCTCGGACTCGAGGAAACGGATCTTCGAAATCGTCACGTCGGGAAAATCTGGACGCAACCGATCCAGCACGGAACCAATCGACATTCCGGGCTGGCTCTGCTGCCGCACTGCCGTCATTAGCTACCCGCACCTGCTGACGACTCGCCGACCTGCGAACCGCCGGCACGAGGGCCGGTGAGGAACACCAGACGGAACTTGCCGATCTGAACCTCGTCACCATTCGCGAGAACTGCCGAATCGACAGGCTCACGGTTGACGTAGGTGCCGTTGAGGCTTCCGACGTCGACGACGTGGAAATCTGCATCTTCCTGACGGAACTCGGCGTGACGACGGCTGACGGTCACGTCGTCCAGGAAGATGTCGCTGTCCGGGTGCCGACCTGCCGACGTCGTCGGCTGATCGAGCAAGAAGCGGGATCCTGCATTCGGTCCCCGCTTGACCACCAGAAGTGCGGCTCCGGCGGGAAGGCCTTCCACGCCCGAAACCGGCTGCTCGGCGGCCGGTGCTGCAGAGGAGGTGTTGTCGAGCTCATTGAGGAAGTCCGCGCGGAAAACCGAAGTGGTCTCCGCCGGCGACTCCCCATAGCCCGCGTCGTTACCGTTCTCGCTCACTGTTTCTCCTCCTGGGTCAATCATCCAGATCATGAATCACTGGACTACGCAGTGCACTTTCTTCACGAGCATCTTTCACAGTCACGTTCGATACGGCCCTGCGCCCCGACTCGGCACATGCGTACCTAACGACCGTACCCTGCGCAGACCGCCGTGTGCAGCGAGACAGGCCGCGACACAACACGAGTTGGCCGGTCCACGCGCAGGTTTTCTACTCGGACGTGAGTCCCTTGTATGCCTCCGCGTCCAGAGTTGCCGCGAGTGCGGCGTCGAGTGTGGCCTCGTCGGCAACCTCGAGTTCGACCAACCAACCCGTGTCGTACGGGTCGGTGTTGACGAGGTCGGGCTGTCCGTCCAATTCACCGTTCGCTGCAAGAACTTTCGCAGTGAACGGAGCAAAGATGTCGGAGACGCTCTTGGTCGACTCGACCTCACCGAGCGATTCACCGGCGGTCACGTCTTCGTCGACAGCGGGAAGCTGGACGAACACGACGTCACCGAGCTGCGACTGAGCAAAGTCGGTGATACCGACTCGAACTGAGGTCGGGCCGGTTCGCTTCACCCACTCGTGCTCCGCGGTATAGCGCAGATCGGTAGGTGTATCGAGCTCACTCACAGTGGCTTCCTTTCACAGGCCGTCCGAAAGTCGGACGCAAAAAGATCAATTTCCGGGTTGAGCGTATTGGCGCGGATTCAATTGTCGCAAGACGGAGATCGTGACCTGCTGCGATTGCTCGACGGACGACGTTCCGCCATTGCGTGCGACATTGTCGAAGACGCCTCCGGGAATGTTCAACGCTGCCGCCAATGTCGGCGGATCTCCGATCGCGGTCACAGTGTACGGCTGCTCGATCCGGGTTCCGTCCAATTCGATCTCGCCGCCGCGCCCACTCACCCACGAGTTCACGCCGATACGAATGGGTTCGCCGTTCGCACCTGCGATCGAGATGGCTTCGGCACCGGCAGCACGCAGTTCCTGGATGAGATCGAGAATCACTTCCGATCCGACCCCGCCCGCCGGATCTGTCAGGGTCATCGTCACACCCGGTCCAGTGGCCGGAGCGGTCCCCACTTGAATGGAGAGTGAGGTCAGCCGCGCCCGCGCCTCGTCCAGCGCTGCTCCCGTGTTGCCACCGGCTTCCAAAGTGGCAAGCGATTCCTGAAGATTCGCGACTTCCTGCCTCAGCGCGGCTTCGCGCCGATTCAAATTGTCGAGAACCACCAGGAGGTCGGCAGGGCGCGCGGCGTCGAGTGAATCTCCGGCCACTGTGCTGCGTACCTGTGTGGCAATCGCAACGCCGAGCACGCCCAACAGCACAGCAGCGAGGATTGCGAAGACGACGTTGGTGCGGTGTTTGGACGGTGAACGCAACTCGTGACGACCTTCACCCGCAGTGGTGACGGGAGGTTCTTCTTCCGGTTCGGTCGTGGAATGTTCCGCCATGACTCACGCTCCGAACAGTCGGCGTCGCAATGCCGCTGCGTTGCCGAAGATCCGGATACCCAACACGACGACGATCGCCGTCGAGAGTTGAGTACCGACACCCAACTGATCACCGAGCCAGACGATCAACGACGCGACAAGCACGTTGAAGACGAAGGAAACCACGAACACCTTCGCGTCGAAGATTTCGTCCAGATACGCGCGTAGTCCACCGAAGACGGCGTCGAGCGCCGCAACGACAGCGATCGGAAGATAGGGCTGGATCACGTCGGGCACCTGCGGGCTGAAAACTACGCCCAGGACGATGCCGACGACCAGTGCTGCGAGTCCGTACAGGGCGGAACCGGCCTTCATCGAACTCCTTCTGTCACTTGGGTTCTGTGGGTTCTGTTGCCACTCGGACGGCGCGAGGCGCCGCAGGCGGCAGAGTCAACGAATCGTCTTCGGCCACCGCGAAACCGACTCCGTACAGTTGCGAGACGCTAGACATTCTCACGTAGGCGTCGCTGACGACGAATTTCCGCTGCAGTGCTCGCGTGTCTCCGATCGCCTCGACGAGGTACGGGGAGAAAACAGGTTGGTTGTCGACGAGCATCGCGCCGCCCGCCTGACGAATGGTCACCGTCGGCCCGATTCGCACGCCGCCGACGGCGATCGCCTCCGCTCCCCCAGCCCACAGAGCGTTTACGACGGTCTGCAGATCGCGATCGAGGACAACTGTCTTACCGCCGACACTCCGTTGCGACGCATCCGAGAGGTTCGGGCGTCCGGCCGGGTCCGTCAACGTCACCACCAGTCCCTCCCCGTGAACAGCTTCGGCTCCTGCGCCGGATTCGACCGCTCGCAGTTGGTCGAGGACGGCGCTGCCGCGTGCATCGCCTTCGAGCGCCACGCCGCGCGCTGCGTCGACGGCGCCGCCGAGTGAATCGCGGGACGCGGCCAGTGAATCGATTCGATCCTCCGCATCACGGACCTTCGCCACCAACTCGCTTCGAACCTCTTCGGTGCCGGTCACCTGCTTCGTCGCCTGAACAGCCGAGACCGTGACGATGAACCCGATCAACAGTGCGCCGAGGGCCAGCCACGGCCCCGTCTTCGAGGATCTGTTCTTGGTGTGCTCGTGCTGGCGTTCGAATGCAGTTGCCTCGTAGCCCGGGTCGAGATGTTCGGTCATGAGTGACCGAAGCAGCGACGGTACCGGGTTACGACGGACGTCCTCCCCGGTCGACTTCATCGGGGCACGACCTCGTGGGTTCGCGCAACGTCAACGGCCTTGAGCACGTAGATCGCGGCAGTCCACACGTACAGGACGGTTCCCCAGATCAGGAAAGCGAAACCGAAGGCATGGGTGAACGGTCCGATGGCCCAGTCTCCGTGCCCGGCAAGAATCAACGGCAGCGCGAACATCAGTAGGAAGGTCGCAGCCTTGCCGAGATAAACCACCTCGGGCGGTGGCAGGCCACGCCTGCGGTAGATCGGCAGCGTCAACGCAAGCAGAAGATCACGGCCGATGAGTATCGCTGCGACCCACCAGGGAATGAAATCGCGGGCGACGAAGGTGACCAGTGTCGTCACGACGTACAGACGATCGACCAGCGGGTCGAGAAGCGCTCCCAGACGCGAGGTCTGTCCGAGCACTCTGGCCAGCTTGCCGTCGAGCCAGTCGGTGAACCCGCTGAGCATCAGCAGCGCCAATGCCCAGCCGTCCGAGTGCGTGACGAGCAGCAGGTAGGCGAACAGTGGCAGAGCGAGTAGACGCACGATACTGAGCACGTTGGGAACAGTGAGAATCCGATCCGTGGGGATCGGTTCTTGTTCGCCAGAGTTCACTGCACACACCTCGCGTCGTTCGATTGCCGTGCGGCCAGCTT
Source organism: Rhodococcus sp. MH15 (assembly GCF_019266045.1). Classification (NCBI taxonomy): domain Bacteria; kingdom Bacillati; phylum Actinomycetota; class Actinomycetes; order Mycobacteriales; family Nocardiaceae; genus Rhodococcus; species Rhodococcus sp. MH15. The sequence goes on along the minus strand of NZ_LPNP01000061.1, from coordinate 41,345 downwards.
TCCACAGCACGACGGACTATTCGCCGAGGCGCCGTAGCCTGAACTGTCCCGAGCGTGTCGAGCTGCCCTTATCTCCAGGCGAACACCGGCTGCTCGAGCTTGTCGATGCGCGTGTGCCGTCCGTTCAGCACTTCGCGGAACTGATAGATGACGGCTCCGGTCGGCGCATGGATCAGGCTCGTTCGGAACGGCCATTGGATCACCGGGTTCGGTGACTCCTCGATGGTGACGAAGCGCGAGTCCACGTCGAGCTCCTCCGACGTGACGGCATACACCTGGGCCACCTCGTCGGGATTGGGTACCAGTCCCCCGATGTCCTCGCCCGACCACATGACGAACGGCCGGATCACGAATCCCGAACGAGTGACGTAGTCGTCGAGCCGGCCGATGATCTTCGACTCGGGAACGTCGACACCCAGCTCCTCGGAAAGTTCCCGAACCGCTGCCTGTTCGGACGACTCGCCCGGGTCGACGCTTCCGCCCGGCAACGCGAATTGACCGGGGTGGGCGCGCATCTTGCTCGGCCGCTTCGTCACCGGGAACACTGGTGTTCCGTCCGCAGTCCGCATGACGACGATGACCACCGACGCCGAGCGCCTTCCGTCCAATTCGACCGACCGAGGTTCGAAAGCGGCAAGTGAGGCGACCACGTGGTCCCGATTCAGTAAATCTCCGTTCACCATGGCTCGACAGTAGCGCCACGAGACTGAGACCCTCAGCCAGTCTGGTCCATTTTGGCCGCTTCGCCTGATTATCGGTCTGTATTCCTGTCATGCTGAACAGGCAGAATCCACCGTGCGGCATGGCGAGAAGAGAACCTCGATGGCTGAGCAGTCCCAGACCCCCACCCCGCAGACCGACCAGAGCGCGCCGGGCGCGTCGAATCGGGCCTCTCGCTTTGCTTCCGACACGCTGAGCGTCCTGCGGCGCGTGCCGTTCACTTCGATCGTCATCCTCACCATCACCGTCGTCGGGATCGCGACCGGCGCCCTGTGGAATCACGTCCGTACCTACTCGTGGTTCAACGACATCGCCTACGGAGTTCCTGCCTTGCAGGAAGGCAAGTGGTGGACTCTCGTCACGGGGTGGTTCTTCGGATTGACGCCGGGTCAGTATGTTTCGATCATCGTCGTTTTTGCCTTCGCGGTCGGCTGGTGCGAATGGCGCCTGGGAACCAAGAACGCGGCCATCGTCACGATCAGCGGTCAGTTGGCGGGCGAACTCGGTGCATCGCTCCTCCTCTGGGCGGGCAGCCACACCGACTGGGATTGGGCTCGCAACCTCGCCACCCACCGCGACGTCGGCGTGACCACTGCAATCATCGCCGCACTCGCCGCGACCACAGCAACACTCCGCTCGCCCTGGCGAATGCGAGTCCGCGCCATTCTGTGTGCGTACATTGCGATCGCGTTCCTCTTCGAAGGCCGCCTCGCCGACGTGCAGCACCTCATCGCGGTCGCGATATTCCTGCCGGTGGGCGAGAAGTTCTTCGGCGACGGAGAGCGCGGGTTCATCCCCCGAACGCGACGCGAGATCCGCCTGCTCGGATTCATCGGCCTGCTCCTGATCGGCGTGGTCGAGATCGCCGTCTGGCTGTTCCCCGGAAGCGGACCGTTCGGGCCGACGGAAGCCGAAACCGGTTCGGGCTGGACGGCATTGATCGACGTGGTCATCGTTGCCCTCATCGCGGACCAGTTGCGACGAGGTCGCCGCTGGGCCTGGTGGGTTGCCGTGGTGTTCGGTTCACTGACGGTCTTGGCCACCGCCCTCGTCCTCGTTTCGGTCATCTTCTTCGACTACGAGAGCGCCGGCGCCGTCACGGTCGGTACCGCGCTGCTCTGGCTTCTCGAACTCATCTTGTTGATCAAGGGCCGCCACGCTTTCCACGTAGCGATGCGGCGCAAGATTCGAGGCGGGCCGTTTTCCGGGAACGATCCGCGCGCCGCCGCTCGGGAACTGCTCAAACGGCACGGCGGCGGAACCATGTCGTGGATGACGACGTGGGACGGCAACAGTTACTACTTCGGCGAGTCGGGTGAGAGCGTCGTTGCATTCCAACGGCATGTCGGTGTCGTCGTGGTCCTGGCCGATCCGATAGCGAGCCCCGACCGACTTGCCGCAGCGGTGGACGAATTCACGACGATGTCCGAAGCCAACGGCCTCACTCCCTGCTTGTTCTCCGTGGGGAAGGAGACAGCCGATGCCGCCGCCCGGCGTGGCTGGCGCACCGTTCAGGTCGCCGAAGACACGATCGTCGACCTACCAGAACTGCAGTTCACCGGTAAATCCTGGCAGGACATCCGCTCGGCGCTCAACAAGGCCAAGAAGGACGACATCACCTTCCGGATGACAACATTGGCCGACGAGCCGTTCTCCGTATTGGCTCAGGTGCGCGCCATCTCCGAGGAATGGGTGGGCGACAAGGGGCTGCCCGAGATGGGGTTCACCCTCGGAAGCGTCGAGGAGGCGCTCGATCGCGACGTCCGTGTCGGCTTGGCCGTCGACCCGACCGGAAGCATTCACGGCGTCACCTCGTGGTTGCCGGTGTACGGCGAAGGCGGCGTGGTTCAGGGTTGGACACTCGACGTCATGCGTCGACGTCCTGACGGGTTCCGTCCGGTGGTCGAGTTCCTCATCGCATCGTCGGCCCTCGAGTTCAAAGAACAAGGTGCCCAATTCGTCTCACTGTCCGGAGCACCGCTCGCCCGCAGCGACGACGGCGCCGACGCCGCATCGATGGACCGCCTACTGGACATGCTCGGTGCCGCGATGGAACCGCTCTACGGCTTCCGGTCTCTTCACGCGTTCAAGAAGAAGTTCAAGCCGAGGTACGAACCCGTTTTCCTGTGTTTCCGCGACGAGGCCGACCTGCCTCGGATCGGAATCGCACTGACGCGTGCCTACCTGCCCGACGCAACGGCTCCTCAGCTGATCAAGCTCGCCACCAGCAAGAGTTGACGCCGTGCGGTCCTGGTTCGAGCACACGGTCGTCGACACCGGCAGGCTCCCGCTGTTCTTCCTCCTACTCGCCTTTGTCCTGACGTTCCTGTTCATCCGCTTCAGCGTCCGGATGATCCGGGCCGAGGTCTCGTGGTGGCCAGGCAATGTCACGCCCGGTGGAATGCACATCCACCACATGGTTTTCGGTTTGATGATGATGCTCGTGTCCGGCTTCGCCTTCATCGCTCTGGCCGACTATCACACCCCGATCGCCAATTGTGTTCTCGCGTCGGTGTTCGGTATCGGCAGCGCGTTGGTCCTCGACGAGTACGCGCTCGTGTTGCATCTGCGCGATGTCTACTGGGCCGAGGAAGGTCGCTCGTCCATCGACGCGGTGTTCGTTGCCATCGCGATCTCGTTCCTTTTCCTTCTCGGGGTCCACCCGATCGGGTTCGCGGGAGAGTTCGACCCGTACGAGCAGGACCGGAGCCTGGCGACGTTGATCGGCGTTGTCGTCGCGATCGTGATCCAACTCGGACTCGCCGTGATCACGTTGATGAAGGGCAAACTCTGGACCGGCTTGATCGGGCTGTTCTTCACCCCACTTCTGTTGATCGGAGCAATTCGGTTGAGTCGCCCGGGTGCGCCGTGGGCGCGCTCGCGTTACCGCGACAAGCCGGCGAAGATGAGCCGGGCAGTGGCCCGTGAACAGCGTTATCGCGAGCCGATGATCCACGCGAAGATCTACGTTCAGGAAACGGTGTCGGGAAGTTTCGGTTCCACTCCCCCGCCCCCACCACCGCTCCCCGTCGTCGACACCACAACCCCCACGTCGAAGGTCGGATTGTCGCGGCGGCTCTCGGACAGAATTCGCTGGCGTCGAACTCGCCGACGACTACGAACAGTCCCCGTCTGGCGTCTCCCGGTGATCCTCGTCGTCCTGTCCGTCGTCACCGCGAACATCCTCGTCGGGATCGACGGAGACCTGGTCAGCGACGGCGACGTCGGTACCATTTCCGAGGGCGTCGACGCCGGGGCCACCGCGACGCTGCTCAGCGTCATCGCCGGCGGGATGATCACTCTCACCGGTCTGGTGTTCACCGCCATCACCCTCGCAATGCAGTTCGGCGCCTCGCAGATTTCGGTGCGGGTGGTCCCGATGCTCGCGCAGCAGCGGGTGATGCGGTGGTCGATCGGCATGTTTCTGGCCACGTTCGTCTTCTCCTTGATCATTGCGCTCGATCTGGCGCTCGATTCGGAGAATTCCTCACCGACCATCTCCACAGCGATCGCACTGCTTCTGGCATTGGCCAGTGCGATCCTGTTCATCGCGTTGGTGGCGAAGGTCGGGTCGATCCTCAATTCCAGTCGGTTGCTGCGTTGGATAGCGGCCCAGGGCCGGAGCGCGACGATTCGTGCCTATCCGCTGTACGAGGACTTACCCTCGGGCGCACCGAAACCCAGTCAGCCACTTCCCCTCCACCAACCGCACGAGTCCGAAACCTCCGAGAGCGCCGACGCACTGGTGATTCGCCTGCGCCACCTCTCACCCGACGGCCGGATTCTGCTGGCGATCGATCTCGCACGCCTGCAGCGGTTGGCCGGCCGCTGGGACGTCTCGGTCGAGGTCGTCCCCAGCATCGGCGAGTTCGTCGCCCAGAACGCGCCCCTCTTCGAGGTACGCGGACCGTCGCTGAAGGTACGCCCGGACACCTTGATGTCGTGCTTGATCTTCGGTGACACGCACAGCCCGGTCGTCAGCCCCGGTGCAGCGCTTCAGTCGATCGTGGACATCGCGCTCAAGGCACTGTCACCCGCCATCAACGACCCGGGCCGAGCCGTCCAGGCTCTCGACCACATCGAAGATCTTCTGGTACTTCTCGCCCCGCGGGTCCGCTTCGACACATCAACCTCGGATCTCACGCTGATCCGAGGGCAGCAACGCACCTGGACCGATTACGTGTCCGTCGCCACCGACGAGATCCGGCACTTCAGTACCAATTCCGCGCAGGTCCAGCGCCGTCTACGCGCGGTATTCGCGACCTTGCTCGAAGCCTGCCCGCCGGACCAGCACCCTCCGCTACTCGAGCGCGTCGACGCACTCGATGCGCAATTGACCCGAGAATGGACCGGCGCACTCGACCTTCGGCTCGCGAGTGTGGCGGATCCGCAGGGATTGGGCTCCGAAGCCGGGGCGACCGGAAGAATTCACCCGCTGATCATCGGGTCTTCGGAACTTCCGGACGATCGTTCATCCGGGCAGACCGAGTCGCGTTCCCAGCCAACCTAATTGACTCGCCAATCCAGCCGACCACACCTGGAAGCTGTGCCCTCCGTCTACCTCGGCGTACTGGACGTCCATCCCTGCGGCCTTTGCGGCTTCGTAGAGCGTTTGAAGACCTGGGCGGTAGTCGTTGTCCTGTTTGCCGACCACGAACACCCCGGCGCTGTCGGGGAACTTCTTCTCCCGGAGCAGATCCTGCGGATTCACTGCCACGAACGCGGCTTCATTGCCGCCGAACGCTGCATCGACCGTCTGCTTGCGATCGCCGAGTGTGGGTTCGATCTGACCGGACAGATCCAGGAACGTCGGATAGACCGCGGGGAAGTTCGTTGCCATCTGGAACGCGCAGGTACCGCCGTAGGAAAGTCCCCCGATCGCCCACTTCCTCGGGTCGGGATCCACCTGGAGGTTCCCGCGCACCCAGTCGGGAACATCGCGCGAAAGGTGCGTCGCGACGTTCCCGAGTTGGGAATCGACGCAGAGCGGATTCGCCAGTTCCGACCCGGTCCCGTCAGCAACGACGACAACGGGAGCCAAGCCCGAATGCGCAGCGGCGTAGGCGTCCATGGTCTGGACGAGACGTCCGCCCTGTAGCCAGTCCTCGGGCGCGCCTGGTTGGCCGGCCAGCAGGACCAACACCGGCAACTCCGGTCGTGGGTTGGTGAAATACGCGGGCGGTAGGTAGATCTCGGCGTCGCGGGCGCTGAATCCGGAGACCGTCCCCGCAATCGTGACCGTGCTGACCTTGCCCGCCGACGGCATGTCGGCGGGAGCCTTCCATTGCGAAACCGGTACCGCCCCGTCCTTGCCGTCGTCCAGGTCGGCGAGTGAAACCTTCTCCGCGTCCGAGAGTCCCAGCGCTGTTCCCAACGTCGGATACGACTGGAACTGCAGATTCACGTGAGCCGCGCTCGACACGACCACCAGGAGCACCGAGACCACGGTGAGCACGCGACCGTCGATCCGCGTCGCCGCAAATACCCGCGAGCCACCCAGCAGCACGCCGAGAATGCCCAACCCGATCCACACGTAGACCGGACGGGCAATCGGATCGGGGAACGGGTGCCACACCTTCTCGATCAGCCAGTACAGCACGAGAGTGATCGCGATTGCCGCGACGATGCAGACCGGAATCGAGATCAGCACGTGACGCCTCGATCTCGAGAAGATCAGCCAGAGAAGTGCCAGAATTCCGAGCACCGTCACCACGGGCGGAACCGGGCCCGTGACCAGCGACAGATCCGTGATCGTGTGCACGTCGTCTCCTGTCGCAGCCCTGTTTAGACAATATCCAAGAACAGGACATTTCGGAGCTGATGGCGTCAGATCACCGCGTTCGACGCCTGGGCACGTAGGTCTCGGGCCAGGTGATCCCGACGCTCGAGAACAAGCCTCCGCAGCGACGCGGGCGCCTCAGCATTGGCCTGGATCCAGGAATCGACAGCAGAGGTGTCTTCAGCTGCCGGGAAGAGTCCGTTCACCAACCGTCGGGCGATCTCGATGCTGCGTTCGGACCACCACTTCCCCAGGGACGAGAAGTACTCTGCCGCATATCCCTCGATCAACGACGGGTCCGTGCCCGAACGGAATCCGGCGATCGTCGCATCCAGGCGGTCGTTCGAGAGTGAGCCGTCAGTGGTCGCCGACGCCCAGGCAGCCGCCTTGGTCTCGGCATTGGGAATCGACGCCGCGGCGCGGACGTACGCCGTTCGACCCGCTGACGTGCTGTCCTTGCTCAGCTCACCGTCGAAGTCGCTCACACTCGCATGGCCGGTCGCCGACAGGGCGATCCACAATGCCCACCGCAGATCAGGATCGAGAGCCAGTCCGACCGGCCCCGGGCAGGTGCCGTCGAGTATCGACCGCACCTCGTCGGCGCGAGCATCGTTGACCGCTGCAGCGGCCGACAGAGCCCGTGCCCATGCCAGCTGTCTTCCGGACTCCGGTTCGGCTTCGAACACCGCCTTCCATGTCGTTTCCAACCAGCCTGCACTTACATTGGGCCGCAAGCTTTTCGGAACGTAGTGAAGAACCGCGTATTGGGCATCGGTCAGGATCGAGCTGAGAATCGCAAGATCTGTCTCCGCGGGAGCGAATCGTTCCACCATGTCGAGGTACCGGAACACCGAGAGCTGCGCATCACGCACCGAGTTCCACAGCGACGACCAGATCACCCCGCGCGCAAGCGGATCGCTCACGCGGTCCAGGGATGCCTCGACAGTGGACAGAGATTCCGCGTCCAATCGCACCTTGGCGTAGGTGAGGTCTTCGTCGTTGAGCAGTGTGAGTGCTCCGGGCGGAAGGTCGACCGACGTGCGTGATTCGGTGATGTCGAGTTCGACACGTTCGGTGCGAACAAGGTCTCCGGACTCGTTGTAGTCGTAGATTCCGACTGCGAGCCGATGCGGCCTCGGGTCCGTCTGGACCAGGTCTGTTCCGTCGAGCGACAGCGTGGACACTCCGGTGGTCTGCAACCAGATTCGGGCCCATTCGCGCACATCACGTCCGGAAGTCTCCGCGAGCACGTCGAGCAGATCAACCAGCGTGGTGTTCCCGAAGGCGTGGGCCTTGAAGTACCGTCGTGCCGCTTCGAAGAACGCGTCACGGCCGACGAACGCCACGAGTTGCTTGAGGACACTGGCGCCCTTGGCGTAGGTGATTCCGTCGAAGTTCAGCTTCGCAGCTTCGAGATCGACGATGTCGGCGACGATGGGATGAGTCGTCGGCAGCTGATCTTGGAGGTACGCCCACGCTTTTCGCTTGATGGCGAATGCCACCCAGGCATCGGTGAAGCGAGTGGCTTCGGCGCTGACCAGCGATCCCATGAAATCGGCAAAAGATTCCTTGAGCCACAGGTCGTCCCACCAGACCATGGTCACGAGATCGCCGAACCACATGTGCGCCATTTCGTGCAGGATCGTGTTGGCGCGGCGCTGATGCTGCTCGTCGGTTGCGGAGCCGCGGAACACGTAAGCCTCGGTGAAGGTCACCAGTCCCGGGTTCTCCATGGCGCCGAGGTTGTACTCGGGGACGAAGATCTGGTCGTACTTGCCGAACGGATACGGATAGTCGAAGTGCTCGGCGTAGAAGTCCAGCCCCTGACGGGTGATGTCGAAAACGTTGTCTGCATCGAGGTACGGAGCCAACGACGCCCGGCACAGCGCACCCAACTCGACAGTGAGTTCGCCGCGACTCCACGACGACGCCACGCGGTGATACGGCCCGGCCGCGATCGCGGTGATGTAGGTCGAGATCGGCAGCGTCGGGGCGAAAGTGACGCGTTGTGCACCGTCCACGGAGAGAGTCTGGGTCGCGGGCTGATTCGACAGGACTTCCCAGCCGTCAGGTGCTGTCACCTCGAATGTGAAGGGCGCCTTGAGGTCCGGCTGCTCGAAGCAGGCGAAAACACGCCTGGCATCGGCAGGCTCGTACTGCGTGTACAGATACGTCTGATCGTCAGCGTCGTCGACAAATCGGTGCAGCCCTTCGCCGGAACGGCCGTAGTGGCCGTGAGCTGCCACTCGCACGACGTTCGATCCGCCGAGTCCGCGCAGCACGATCCGGGATCCGTCGTACTCCACCGGAATCGACGCACCGTCGACGTCCACGGAATCGACTGCAGCACCGATGAAATCGAGCCACGTGGACTCCACCGAGGACGTCAGATCAATTGTCGTGACCGTCGAAAAGGTCTTCACGGCGGAGTCGACCGCCGATCGCAGATCCAACTCCACCCGGTAACCGGCGACGGAGATGGCTCGAGATCGTTCGGCGACTTCGCTTCGATTCAGGTTCGCAGTACTCACGCACTCGATCCTGCCAGGCCGCGCGCGGCGATGTGAGCCGCCGTGCGCCTATCCCTTGAACGCGCCCTGCCAGACGGTGTCGAACGGCGTGTGTGCCGAGACGCGGCCTTCGATGCCCGCCGTGACGAACTTCTTTGCCAGAGCGACGGCTTCTCCCACGTCGGCGCCTTTTGCCAGCTCCGCGGTCACTGCGGCGGCCAGCGTGCAACCGGCACCCGAGACGCGCTCTTCGCCGACCTTGGGGGCGGAGAGAACAGTCACGTCGGTCCCGTCGAACAACACGTCGACGGCGTCGCCACCGGCGAGTTCGACACCGCCCTTTGCGAGCACGTACTTGGGTCCGAGATCATGGATACGACGTGCGGCCTCGATGAGGTCGTCGACGCTTTCGATGCTGTCCATTCCGGCGAGGGTGCGTGCCTCGAACAGGTTGGGTGTGACGACGGTGGCGAGCGGGAGGATCGAATCACGAAGTGCTGTATCAGTATCGAGAGCCGCGCCGGGCTCCTGGCCCTTGCAGATCAGGACCGGGTCGAGGACGACGTGGCGCCAGGACTGCCGACGCAGACCCTCTGCCACAACCTCGATCGTGGCGGGAGTTCCCAACATTCCGATCTTGACGACGTCCAGATCGTGAGCTGCCGTGGCAGCCTCGATCTGATCAGCGATCACGTCAGGAGCGATCGGCACGAAGCGATGACCCCAATTGTTCTTGGGATCGAACGAGACGATACATGTGGTGGTCGCTACGCCGTAGACGTCCAATGCCTGGAACGTCTTCAGGTCGACCTGCAGGCCGGCACCGCCAGTCGCTTCGGACCCAGCGATGACATAGGCGAGGTCAACCACAGCACAATCTCCTTCTTCGGACTTTCGAAACGTGCGTGGATGGCCACGAACGCGGGACCCAGTTTATCAACCGTTCCGACGTCTGGTTTTCGGCTATGCGGGCACCGGAGTTCCCCACGCGACGTCGTTGTCCTCGTATCCGAACGGCGGACCGACGAACTCGCCGCCGCAGGTGATCAGCGCGAGGGTTTCGGGTCCGTCGAGGCTGTTCAATCGCTCGACCGGCAGCTCGCCGTCCTTGCTGTAGTGATCGACCGCATCGATACGGTAGTTCCAGGTCTGTCCCCCGGCGCCCGCCACGGTCACGACCGAGCCGATTTCCAGTGTCGAGAACTTCTTTCCGAAACCGTCACCCTGATAGATGTCGTTGACGTGTCCGGTGATCACCACAGTGCCCGCGCCGGAGCCGGGAAATGCCGAATCTGCCCACCATCCGATCTCACTGACATCCTCGGGCGGAATGAGCGAGCCGTCCGTCGTCGTCTTGATCGGCAGGATGTCAGCGGTGCTGTTGCCTGTGCGCAGCGTGGTCGGGACATCCGGACCGTCGACTGCGGCGCGAACTGCCGGCGGCAAATCTTGTTGGCCGGTCGCGAGGACGCGGGTCGGCGAGTCACCGTCGTCGGAACATCCGCCGATCAAGAGCATTGTCGCCACTACTGCAGCGGCCCACGTTCGGCTGGCCGTGGATCCAGGTGCCGCTGTCACGGACGAGAAGTCGGGCCGGACGGAATCTGGGCAATTGGTACTCGGTTTCCTACGTCACGACCGGGAAGTGCGTCACCGGAATCCCCACCGTTGCCACCGGAACCGTCACCACCGCTGCCGTTTCCGCCACCGCTTCCATTCCCCCCGCCGCCGGGGCCGGGGCACTCACCTCCCGGATCGGTGGTGTCGCCTGCCAAGACAATCTTGACTGCCGAGAGGTTGACCGTCTGGTTCTGCGCGACTTGTCCAGGAGTTGTGACGTCGAATGCGAGCTTGGCACGTACGGGGATGACCGAACCGTCGTCGGCATCGGTGACCGTTGATCCTGAGCGACCGAGATCTTGGGTCAACGTCATTCTGGAGATCAAATCCTGATCTCCGGTCAAGCCGGCGCCGTCGATCCGAAGGGTCCCTCGGACGGGACTTCCGTGGGCTCTGATCGTCACCGATGCGCGAAACTCGAGGATGTCTCCCGGCACTGTCCGCCACGCCTCGATCGAGTTGATTTTCGTTCCAGGCGATCCAGTCGAGATGTCGTACCAACCGTCGATCACGGCCGGATCGAGTGACATCGAATTTTCGTTGATTTCCGAGTTGCACGCGCGGGTGAGCGAAACGGGGGCAGCCGATCCCACTGCGGGGAGTGCTGTCGACACAACGGTCGCCAAGACGAAGGCCGTCGCGGTGATGCCCGCGGTACGCCTGCCGAAGATCGTCATTCTCTCGCTACCTTTTTCCGCGGACCGTAGCTTCCGGTCAATTCAGTCAAAATACCAGTACAGCTGGACAAATAGGTCGAATTCCGTGCCGAATTCCTCTTGTTTTCTGTGAACTTCGGTTACGAGCAATTTCTCCGCACACACGTTCCGGCAAGGGGTACATCGGATCAACAGGGGTCAGAAGTTACATTTCGCCCGCACATCGGAGCAGATCGCACTGATTTCTCACCGCATTGGACAGGTATTTCCGTTTCATAGCGGTCAGCCGGTGGAACAACGATCACTACAACGAGCGTGCCGGGCACGTGTCCGGTCGCCCCCACCGAATCAAGGGAAACCGTCATGTCGGATACAACATCAGTCAAGCAGGGTTTCGCGGTAGGAACATCGATCGGGGCAGCCGTCATCTTGGTGACGGTCGGCATCGTGCAGTTCTTCCAAGGACTCGCTGCCGTCGCCGAAAACGAAGTGTTCGTAGTCGGGATCGACTACGTCTATCAGTTCGACCTGACGACGTGGGGTTGGATCCATCTCGTGCTGGGCGCGCTCGTCGCTCTCGTCGGGCTTGCACTGTTCACCGGAGCGGTCTGGGCGCGGGTGTCGGCAGTGGTGATCTGCGCGATCTCGATCATCGCGAACTTCTTGTGGCTGCCGTACTACCCCTGGTGGTCGACTCTCATCATCGCGCTGAACATCGTCGTGATCTGGGCTGTGTCGACATGGAAGCCCACCCAGACGACGCACGCCGCTGCGCATGCACCGTCAACGCCGACTCGATCTGCTTGAGTTGAAAGTATGTGTAGGTGGATGGCGTATTCCGGAGAGCCAATACTGGCCCATGACTTGCTGTTCAGGCCACAGCACTCGCTGATCGACCAGAGCCTGCATTCTCAACTCGGGGCCACGACGACAAACGGCGACGGCTTCGGAATCGGCTGGTACGGGGAAGGCCCCCAACCGGCAGTTTTCAAGAGCATCGAACCCGCGTGGAACGACTCGAACCTGCGCGAAGTCACCTCCCAATTGCGCACCCCTCTGCTGTTCGCTCACATCCGCGCCTCGACGGGAACTGCAGTGCAGCGCAGCAACTGTCACCCGTTCCGGCACCGGCAATGGTTGTGGATGCACAACGGTTCACTACACGGATTCCACGACATGAAACGGGAATTGGTGACTGCCATTGATCCGTCGCTCTTTCCGGATCTCGAAGGATCGACGGACTCGGAAACCTTGTTCTTCCTCGCGCTGACGTTCGGCCTGACCGACGATCCGTTCGAAGGTGTCGCGAGGGCCGTCGGATTCGTCGAGCACACGGCCCGCTCGCAGGGAATCGACAATCCGGTTCAGATGACCGTCGCCACGTCGGATGGCATCTCCACCTGGATCTTTCGCTATTCCAGCGAGCACCAGTCGAGGTCGTTGTTCTTCTCCACCGAGATTTCCACGTTGCGCAAGCTCCATCCTGAGGTGGATGCCCTGCACCATCTGAGTGAGGAGACCCGAATCGTCGTCTCCGAGCCTCTACGTGACCTTCCCGGCGCCTGGAACGAGGTTCCCGAATCCGCCGCAGGCGTCATCCGGCCCGGACGGGACGAGATGCGGAGCTTTGTGCCGATCCCACCAGCCTGATTGGGTCATACAACCAGGCATAGCTATGAAATAGCTTGCATTCGAAGCGCTTTCACGAAAACTGAGAAAACGGAAACTCGGCACACTAGTCACGCGAGAGGATGAGCCGGAACGCCAAGCGAGCCTTCTCCGTATCCGGAGTGCCACCAGTGAGCAAATCGTTGTAGATGAACGACTCACCCACGCGAACCAGCAGATACGCCATGTCCTCGACGGGCAGGTCTGGCCGAATCTGCTCCGGTATTTCAGCTTCGATCAGCCTTCGCACGGATTCGACCATCGTGCCCTGAATCGGCCCCAGTCCAGTTGTGAGTATGCACAACGCCTTTTGCGGTTCCCGAGTCAAATACGTCCGGAAGAATTCGGTCTCGATTGTCGCCCGTGCATGGTAAGTGAGGACGTCGACAACCCTTGACGCTCCGCTTCCACCGCACTCCTCGAGGCCCATTCGCCACGTTCGGCGCGCCAGCGAATCGAGCACGTCACCGGTAATTGTGTCGCGATTCCCTGCACGCCGGAACAAGGTGGTCCGATCCACCCCCAACTCGGTGGCCAAAGCGTTCACATCGAGCGGTTTTCCGGCCGCGAACTGTCGTCGGGCGGCACTCAACGCTTCCGCGCGGATGTCACGTGTCTCGGCCATGGAGTGAATGTATCGCTGACGACGTGCTGGTCGGTAGCCGGAGGCGATCAGACGGCGCCATCGACGGCAATCGTTGCAACATTCATTGACTTTGTTGCAGGTGAGTGTTTATGGTTCCCCGGTACGTGATTCCAGTCACAACAGTTCAGTTGTTTACGGAGGAATGCGATGAACGATTACACGTGGACGACCCGACGATGAGCCCACTTCTGCAAGTACGAGACCTCACGGTTGACATTGGGACAGAATCGATTTCGAACAGACTCCTCGACCGCGTGAGCTTCGAGTTGGGGTCGGGCGAAATCACCGGTCTCGTAGGAGAGAGCGGGAGCGGAAAGACACTGACCGGACTCGCTCTGCTCGGTCTCTTGCCCCGTACGGCAACAACCAGCGGAAGCATCCGTTTGGAAGGACAGGAACTTGTGGGTCTGCCCGCCGCCGAGTTGAGGAAAATACGCGGTCGCGACGTCAGTATGGTCTTCCAGGACCCGAGTTCGGCTCTCAACCCCTCCGTCAGCATCGGTCGCCAGATCGTCGATGTGTTGAAGGCCCACCGCGACATCACGAAAGTCGATGCGGAGGACGTGGCTACAGATCTTCTCCACCAGGTCGGACTGGCCGACCCGAGCAGAACCTTGAAGTCGTACGGGTACGAGCTTTCCGGCGGGATGTGTCAGCGGGTGATTATCGCGATGGCCCTGGCATGCGGTCCGAAGTTGCTGATCGCGGACGAACCGACAACAGCGCTCGACGTCACCATCCAAGCTCAGATTGTCGATCTCCTTCGAGAACTGGCCGAACAGCGCGATCTTGCCGTGTTGTTGATCAGTCACGACCTCGCGGTTGTCGCCGAGGTCGCGGATCGAGTCATCACCATGTTTCGCGGCGAGATCGTCGACGTCGCGCCGCGGGACGCGCTGCTTCGGCGGCCCGCGCATCCCTACACGTTCAGCCTTCTCGAGGCGGCACGCTCGACATTCGAAGAAGTCTCCTCCCAATCACCCAAGGCGCGAGGCGATTTCACCAGCAAAGCCCCTGCTGACGGCGTGGGTTGCCGATACGTCGCCCGGTGCAACTACTCCGAGGAGCTCTGCATATCCGATCATCCACTTCTGATCGGATCACCGGAATCGGCAACAAGATGTCACCGCAGCGACGAACTCGAGTTGCTCGGACTGGTGAGCTGATGAGCAACACCGACGTCATCGTCGACGTTCGGAATCTGGCAGTCGAGTACGGACGCGGACGCAAAGCTCTTCGCGCGGTCGACGACGTCAGCTTCTCCGTACAGAGGGGCGAAACCCTTGCGATAATCGGTGAATCAGGATCGGGAAAATCCTCGACGGCTCACGCTCTCGCGGGTCTGGTGGCTACGGCCGCAGGCTCCATCACTATGAATCTCGACGACCCGGCGTTCGGCAAGGGTGGATCTTCCCATCTCATTTTTCAAAACCCTACGTCGGCCTTGAACAATCGGATGGCCTCATGGGCTTGCGTGGCCGAGCCGATGGCGCCAGGGCGTCTGCGCATCCCACAGTCCTTGCGGCCGAAAGCCGTCGAGCTGTTGCGTCGGGTCGGTCTCGGCGCTGAGCTTGCCGACCGCCTCCCGACCCAGCTCTCCGGTGGCCAACGCCAACGCGTGACCATCGCTCGTGCACTTGCCTCCAAGGCGCCACTGATTCTCTGCGACGAACCTGTTGCCTCCCTAGATGTTTCGCTTCAGGAAGAGGTGTTGCAACTTCTTGCCGATCTCCGAGAAGAACATGACCTCACGTACATCTTCATTTCGCACGATTTGGGTTCGGTGGCACGGATCGCCGATCGCGTCGCGGTGATGTACCTCGGCCGAATCGTCGAGATCGGACCGGTTGCCACGGTCCTGAGGACTCCATCGCACCCCTACACGCAGGCGCTTCTCGCCGCGGCCCCGCACATCGAACTCGAGCGGCGCAGTCGTCGGAAAGCATTGGTGCGGGGCGAGTTACCCGACCCACGGAATCCACCCTCGGGCTGTCGATTCCGCACCCGCTGCCCGTTTGCGATGGATCGCTGTGCGTCGGAAGCGCCGTCACTTCGCGCGGCCTCGAATTCCGCACACAGCTCCGCCTGCCATCTATCGTCCCCGGCCACATCGATCGGAATCTCCAACCCGCCGCAGTAAATGCGTGCCGCGTCAGTCTCCCCCTTCCGAGAAGACCAAAGCGAAAGTCCACCATATGAATCCGCGTCTGTCTTTGCGATCCCGATATCCGATCACACGCTTCCAGAATCATGGGAAAAGTGGCCCACGTGTGCTGGTAGCTGCGTTTGCACTTTCTGCTCTTGTGCTCAGCGGCTGTTCGAGCAGCGCCACCGGTACCGCCGGCGATACCGGACCTGCCGATCCGAACGCCGAACTCAAGGTCGCGACATCGCACGTGCCCGCCTCGCTCGACCCGTGTGCGGGAAACATCGGATACGACATCGACTACTTACAGTTGATGTATGCACCACTGATCGATGCGGAACCTGCCACCCAGAAGTTGCGGCCCGGAATCGCCAGCGAGTGGGGCTTCTCCGGACCGGACAACCTGACGTTCGAGATGACGTTGCAGAACGGCTTGACCTTCCACGACGGTACAGCTGTCGATGCAGCAGCCGTCAAGGCAAGCATGGAACACTGCTTGAGTCTCGGAATCGTTTCCGTCCCGACGATCAAGAGCATCGAAGCAACGTCCCCAGATCACGTCACGATCTCGTTGAGTTCACCTACCTCCGGTTTACCAGGCTGGCTCAACGGCAGATTGGGAATGGTGGTCTCCCCCACTGCGCTGGCAGCAGCAGGGGCAGACTTCGCCAACAAGCCTGTAGGCGCAGGGCCGTACACATTCACCAGCGCAGTCCCGAACAGTTCATACACATTCAGTCGATTCGACGATTACAAACCGGCAGGTCCACCCAGCCCCCAGCTCGCCAAGATCCAGATCCAGGTGATCTCCAATCCCACAGCGCTGACAAATGCCCTGACATCGAACGCTGCGGATTTTGCATACGGGCTCACACCGTCGAGTGCTCCGATCCTCGAACGGAATCCCAACCTGAACGTCAGTCACGACCCGAGACTCGGAGTTGCGCTCGTCGTGATCAACAACAAGAACCCTGTGGTTAACGACGTCCGGGTTCGTCTGGCGATGCAGTATGCGCTCGACCGCAAGGCAATTGCGCGAGCCGCGCTGGACAGCTCGGAAGGAACTGCGGCGTTCGGTCAATATCCTCCCGGTTCGCAGTTCTACGACGAGGAAACCGAAGATGCATGGCCGTACGACCCGGAGAAGGCCAAATCGCTGCTAGCGGAGGCGGGGTATCCGAATGGGGTCACCGTGCGCGGACTAGCAGGCAACCTACCGCCGTACTCGACCAACGCGGTCCTTGTCGGAGAACAATGGGAGAAAGTCGGCATCAAGGTCGACTTCGTCGAAATGAGTGGACCTCAGGCGATTACGGAGTTCGTCGCACACAACAGCGCGGACGTCTTCAGCGTGGGATGGCCCACGCGAGCATCCGCACCGCTCAATTTCGAAGCCTCGCTGGGTTCGCGGTCGTACTTCCGGCAGAATTCCGTCCCCAACGAGGATTTGGAGAAGTTGATCGCACTGTTGAACAACACGTATGACGAAACCGCTCAGCTCGACATCGTCAAACAGATCAATCAAGTCGTGATCAAGTCCGCTGAGTACGTACCGTTGTACTTCACTCCCGACGTGGTCGCCTACACCAAGAACGTCCACGGGGCCGTTCCTGCACTGAACGGCTCCCCCAATCTGACGTACCTCTCGAAGTCATGACAGCGACCGTCGTATCACACGAGAATTCGGTGAGGCCCGAGCCTGAGAGCGTTCCGACTCGAAACTCTCACCGATCGCCCGTCAATCCACATATACGGATGATCGCCGTCCGGTTCGCGCAAATCATTCCGACCGCGGTTATCGCCAGTTTCATAACCTTTGCCCTTATCCGGATCATTCCAGGTGGACCAGCCGAGGCCCTTCTCGGTCCGAACGGCAGCGATGAATCGATCGCCGCACTCAACGAGCGCCTCGGATTGAATCAACCCTTCCTGGCCCAGTACTGGAACTGGGTGGTGTCGGCTCTGCACGGAGATCTAGGCACGTCGCTACAGAACAGCGCCCCCGTCGGCCCACAGATCCTTGCGCGCCTGCCGGCGAGCGCCGAGCTCGTTGTACTCGCACTGTTACTCTCCGCCGTCGTCGCCATACCGCTCGGAGTGTGGACCGCGACGCGGCAGGGACGACGCAGCGATGGCCTGACCCGCACGGTTTCAGGGATCGGACTCGCGGTGCCGGACTTCTTCCTCGCTATCGTGCTGGTCGATGTCTTTGCCCTCGGCTTGGGAGTTCTACCGGTGCTCGGCTGGGTTCCTCCGGGCGACGGTGTGATCGACAATCTGAGCCATCTCGTCCTACCTGCAACGGCACTCGCTGCCGGCGCAGCATCGATTGCGGTCCGGCAGACCAGGGCCGCGATGATCGAGACGCTGTCCGGTGACTACGTGCGAACCGCGCGTGCGATGGGTATCGACGAGCGGAAGATCGTGTGGCGCTATGCGTTACGAAACATCGTTCCCACCATTGTCACAGTCTATGGATTGCTCGCCGTGGCAATGCTGGGTGCGACGGTCATCCTCGAGCAGATCTTCGTGCTACCGGGCCTCGGCAGCGCTTTGGTCATCGCGATCGACACGCGAGATTATCCGATGCTTCAAGGCATCGTGTTGCTGTTCGTCGTGATCGTGCTTCTCGTGAACATCCTGGTCGACGTCGTCAACAACATGATCAGCCCGCAATTGAGAAAGGGAACGATCTCGTGAGCCAACTCGTAGTGACCACTGCAGGCGAATTTCGTTCCAAGCGGCCTCGTTACCGACTGGCGCCCGGATTATGGCTCAGCTACTGCTTTCTCGGAATACTGATCGCGGCGTCCGCCTTGGCCTCGTTCGTGGCTCCGTACAGTCCGACCGATCAGAACCTGACCAACACGTTCGCCGGGCCAAGTGCCCAGCACCTGCTGGGCACTGACGGATTCGGCCGCGACGTGCTCAGTCGGCTCATCTGGGGAGGACGCTCCGCCTTCTTCGGCGTTGCGATTGCGGTCGCTGTCAGCCTGCTGTTGGGAATTCCATGGGGACTGATCGCCGGATACTGGCCACGCTGGATCGGTGCGTCGCTCCTCCGGGTGGCAGACGCACTACTGGCATTCCCCGGTTTGGTTCTTGCAGTGGCAATTACGGGCGTTCTGGGGCCGAGCCTGATTACGTCGATGTCTGCCCTCGGAGTCGTCTACGCACCCACGATTGCAAGAATTCTGGCTGCCGGGGTCAGCGAGACGAGGAACCGAGACTTCGTCCTGAGCGCGCGACTCTCGGGATGTCCGCCGCACGTAGTGCTTTTGCGTCATCTCCTACCGCACGCGATCGGACCGGTTGTCGTTCAGGTGACTGTGCTCACCGGTCTGACCTTTCTCGCGCAGGCCGCCCTCTCGTTCCTCGGGTTGGGTATACAGCCGCCCACTCCGAGTTGGGGCGGTGACTTATCCGATGCGTACCTGCACATCTTGAGCGCCCCACAACAGATTCTCCCCTCCGGCATTCTGATTTCACTGGTCGTCCTGGCCGTCTACCGAGTGGGTGATGCCGTCCGAGACCGCATGTATGTCAAAGGGAGATAGCTTACGAAGATCCCGCACCCAGTCCGACTTCTCGACCACCACACCACCCGTATGAAGGAATACCGATGACCTTGATCGCACCAGAAACTGCGCGCCGCGTCTTCCGTGGAGCCGAACCGATACACGGCATGATCTACTTCACTCCATTCGGCGCGGAAGCCTATGCTGCACTGGGCTTTACGCATCCTCGAATGGGGTACTTCGCTTCGCGGTCCGCACCCATGGGTGCAGTAGCGGCAGAAGTCACCATCGCTACCTTCTTCAACTTCAACCCCGAACTGGTACACGCGGTCCTGCCGAATGCCTGGACGATCGCCACCCCCGAACAGATCTTGGCCGCTCGACTCGACGCTGTCGACCGTTCGCTGCGCAAGGCATGGGGAGAACATGTCGACGGCGCCGAGGTTCGAGAAGCCGCCGAACTCGCACGTCGAGCAGCGGAGCGCGCATGCAACAGACCGCAAGGTCGGCCGCTGTTCGGTGGACACGCATCCCTACCGTGGCCAGAAGAGCCCCATCTCGTGTTGTGGCATGCCCAATCCTTGCTCCGGGAATATCGCGGCGATTCTCATGTCGCCCTACTTCACACCGAAGGGCTCAACGGTGTCGAAGCGCTGGTAGTTCACGCCGCAACCGGTGATGTTCCTGCTGCTGCTCTGCAAATGAGCCGGGCATGGGACAACGATCAGTGGGCGGAAGGCGTCGAAAGTGTGCGGGCGCGTGGATGGCTCGAAGACGGCCCCGAGCTTCACCTGAACGAGGTGGGTCGCGATCGCCGGCAGAGGGTTGAGCATCAGACCGATGTGCTGGGGTCGTACCCGTACGAGGCGATCGGAGAGACCGGATGCAGTCGACTGATCGAAATCTCGGAACGTCTCTCCGGTGAAGTGATCGATGCAGATCTCGGATTTCCGGCAGCACTGGCAGCACGTCGCCGATTGCGTGCGTGACAGCAGGTCGTGAGTGTCGGACGTGGGCTGGTGGTGATACGACGAGGGTGTCACCACCAGCCCCTTCACATGATTGTCGCCGAAGTCGGCTGCGCCCCGAATCTACACAGTGAGAAGGCATCCGGATGAGACTGCCGTTGTGCCGAATTCCCGCTCCGTTTAGGTGATGATGGCTTGATGTGGAAACAGGCTCTCGGGTTTGCTTTGTTCGGGGCGGCCGTTGCCTTGGTCGCCGCGTCGCTGACACAGGGGACTTCACAGGCATCGGACACGATCACCCTCTTTTTTGGGTGGCATGACAATCTCGGGCTTCGCGGGTGAACCGCAATGGAACTGGCCGATAGAGGCTGCGGTGATCGGCGCCGTTCTGGGCGCGCTGACCGCGTTCGTGCTCCGCCTCGCGGGCGTGCGAATCTCCGGAGGCCAGGACAATCGAATGGTCCGAACTGTGGTGGCAGGCATCGCAGGCGTCACGCTTGGGCTGACGCCCCTGTTGGTCTTGATCGGCATGGCATTCACCGGGTCGGTTGATATGGGATGGTCCCCGCTCCTGGTCTACGCCGTCAGCGGTCTTCTGGCCTATGGCCTTTCGGTCGCCGCCGTGTTCGGAGTTCTTCGCGCTGCCGGGGATCGACTTACTGTTCGCACGACGCGAGCGGTCGCGGCGATGCTTCCGGTAGGGGCGTTGGCGGCGACTGCTGCGGGTGTCTGTACTGCGTGGAAGCTGGGCTTCTCCACCGCCGCTCCCACCTGGATTGCAGTCGTACTGCTGGTGGTGCTCGTATTGGCCGTGACGTTCGTTGCGGCCCGGGCGTGGGCACTACGGATGCAGGCTCGTGACTTTCCAGAAGTGGCATAGGCGGTGGAACGATTGATTCCGACGGGCGCATCGAGATGAGGGGCGAGCGAATCTTCGCGGGACTCGTCGTCGGCCTTCTGCTCGGGCTGTTCGGCTATCTGCCGTTGGTACTCCTGTGGCAACATTTCGCAGATGTCCCGCAGCCGCAGCTTTATCCGAACCGTTCGTTCACGTCGTTCGGCCCCAACCCGCCACCGCTCACCTACTGGATAAGTTGGGCGGCGCCTGCCGCCGTGTTCGTCATTCTCGGACTTATGACTATTCCCAGCCGCACCGGCAGGCAATTCGCGTTGCCATTGGTGCTCGCGTTCCTTTCTGTGGCAGCAATGGTGGCGTGGTTCTGGATCTCGATGGAACTGTTCTTCAGCCCCGACTGATCACTCACTCGGCTGCGTATCGCGAACCCCACTGCGCGCACGCGCAATGGCGCCCTTGTTGCGCAATGCGATCCCCTGATGCACCGCAGCAAGTACCAATGCCAGCACTGCAGCAGGGAGGCTCCCCACCATCGACAGCAGAGAAGGCATACCAGAGCTGAAAGCGGTAAAGAAACCCAGTACTGCAGCGCAAAGCATTGTCGCCGAGACGATCCAGGAAACTAATGGTCGTGGGATCACGGCTGGAATAACGCACAGAGCCACCGGCAACGCCAGCACCAAGAAGAGCTCCCGCCCGAAATAGTCGTGAATCGAGCGGTAACAATCGGCAGAACTGAGCGGGCCGAGGCCTATTTCGCAATCGGTGATCTCGTACAGCGGCCACTGTGCCGTCGCGGATCCCAGAATCCCGGTGGCGACCGCCAATACAACCCACGCGATCCGAATCCCAATCATACGAAGAGATCATGCCAGTAGGCGAAATTGCGCTCCGGAGAAGAAAGCAATTACGACTCGAACTGCGTGGAAGGTCGATACCGTCAACGCTAATCAAAGAATGGATCAAACTATGTTGAGCGCATGGGGAGCACTGGCGCTTGCCACTGGTGCCCATATCTATGGCGCTCGCCTCGCAACTCACGGCGACTACGGGCGGAGATTACCTCTCTCGGTAGGACCGACCTCCTCGCGAGCGGCACAACATGTCCGACGTGCTCAACTCACGGGCTGGGTATCGAGCTTGATCGGAGCATCTGCCATCGTCGACAACTATTGGGAGACAGCACCTCTCTTGAGTGCGGGTATCGCAGTCGCTGTACTCGGAGTAGTTAACGGCCTACCGAGTTTGATTGTCACCCTGATGCACAATCGACGGCCGCAACAGGGTTGAAGTTTTCGATTATGTTTTGTGGAAGGGTGCTTGCATGGCAACACAACCGCATGGCCAGTCCATAACCCCGGCGTGGAAAGTATTCACGGCCATCGGTTTTGCAGGTGTTGTGGGCGCTGCCGTGACGTACTTCCGAGACGGGTGCACTTTGGCGATCATTGGCGGGATGGTCATCCTCGCGATTGGTCTGCCGCTTACTGTCTGGTCCATCCTGCGAATGCTGCGTGAGAATCGAGGACATCGCCTTCATTGGTGGAGAACACCGCCGGTCAATCCGAGGAACGTCGACCTGTCTCGTGCTGTCGGCATTCCGACTACAATTTTCGGTGCACTGACCATCTGGCTGAATACAGCAGGTTCGGCGCCGTGGTGGTTGGCAGCAATCTTTACCGCCATTCTGATCGCGCTCTTCGGAGTAACCGTTGCCGTTCACAATATTCGCCTCAGTCAGCGAACCTGAGCTCGCCTTCCGCGCATGCCGGTTTCCGCGAGTGTCCGTGCGCGCCTTCGCTCCCACTTGCATCCAGACGACGAGATCCACTACGCGTTTCCAGCAGAAGTTCTGATGAGCGCGAAACCGACGAAGAATATGTTGCAGTCGTGAACGCTGCCGACGCGGAGATCACGTCACCGCAGGACTTTCCACGAGATCCGTTGCCGAACCTTTGAAGGCACAAACAAAAAGGCAGTTTCTCATCTCTGAGAAACTGCCTTTTTGATCTAACTTCGGTCGGGCTGACAGGATTTGAACCTGCGACCACTTGACCCCCAGTCAAGTGCGCTACCAAGCTGCGCCACAGCCCGTCCCACGCCCTTGTTTCGGGCGCTTGGAAAGATTACATCAGGGACGGGCCGAAGTACCAATCGGCTGGTCAGAGCCGTTTCAGTACCGAATTGGACGCAGAATCAGCGGCCCTTACGGTCACGCTTCTCGCGCACTCGGACGGATACGCGGATCGGACTGCCGTCGAAGTTGAACTCTTCACGCAGACGCCGCTCGATGAAGCGGCGGTAGCCGGCCTCGAGGAAGCCCGTGGTGAAGAGAACGAATGTCGGCGGGCGCGTGCTTGCCTGCGTCGCGAACATGATGCGCGGAAGGCGACCACCACGCATAGGAGGCGGCGTTGCTGCCACAACTTCCTTGAGCCAGGTGTTCAGGCGACCTGTGGGGATGCGCTTGTCCCAGGACTCCAGAGCCGTGTCGAGAGCCGGCACGAGCTTCGCCACGGCGCGACCGGTGTGGGCGGAGATGTTGACTCGCTGAGCCCACGGAACGCGGACCAGATCGCGGTCCACTTCCTTGTCCAGCATGAGTCGACGGTCCTCGTCCACGAGGTCCCACTTGTTGAATGCGATCACCAATGCACGACCCGTGTCGGCCACCATGCTCAGAACACGCAGGTCCTGCTCGGTGATCGGCTCGTGCGCGTCGATCAGCAGGATCGCAACCTCAGCGGCCTCGATCGCGCTCTTCGTACGCAGCGACGCATAGAACTCCGCGCCGCTGGCATGGCTGACGCGCTTGCGCAGACCAGCCGTGTCGACGAAACGCCAAGGGCGCCCGCCGAGTTCGACGATGGAGTCGACCGGGTCGACGGTGGTGCCGGCAACATTGTGCACGACGGACCGCTCGTCACCGGACAGCTTGTTGAGCAAGCTGGACTTTCCGACGTTCGGCTTTCCGACGAGAGCAACACGACGCGGACCGCCGCCGGGGATACCTTCACGCGGGGTTTCCGGCAGCTTCTCGAGAACCTCGTCGAGCAGGTCTCCGGTACCGCGGCCGTGCGTCGCACTCACGGAGTACGGCTGACCGAGGCCCAAGGACCACAGCGCTGCAACCTCGGACTCGGTGCGTCCGTCGTCCACCTTGTTGGCAACGAGGATGACCGGAGTCTTCGAGCGGCGAAGCACGCGAGCAACAGCTTCGTCCGTCGCGGTAGCGCCGACAACAGCGTCGACGACCAGGAGAATGGCGTCAGCCGTTCCCATGGCCAACTCCGCCTGACGTGCGACCGCCTGCTGAAGACCCTTTGCGTCGGGCTCCCATCCGCCGGTGTCCTGGACGAGGAAGCGTCGTCCGGCCCAGTTCGCCTCGTACGAGACGCGGTCACGGGTAACGCCGGGGATGTCTTCGACTACCGCTTCACGACGGCCGATGATGCGGTTGACGAGCGTCGACTTGCCGACGTTCGGTCGACCGACAACAGCCAAGGTCGGGACGGCAATGTGCGCTTCGCCTTCGCCGTCCGCTTCGAGATCGGCGTAATCCCACTCCGATTCCTCGGACCAAGTTCCGTCACCGGCATATTCGGTTACCAGATCGTCGCTCACTGCACTGCTCCAGTTCTGTCGCTGACCACCAACAGCAACTTGGCGATCACATCTTCAATTCCCAATTCGCTCGTATCCACCAGAATGGAGTCGTCGGCAGGGCGCAACGGCGACACTGCCCGAGTCGAATCGAGATGGTCACGGCGCTGCACATCAGCCAGCACCGCTTCGTAATTGTCTTCACGGCCTTGGCCGATGTTCTGCGTATTGCGCCGTGCCGCACGGGTTTCCGCCGATGCGGTCAAGAAGATCTTGACGTCTGCATCGGGGAGTACGACGGTTCCGATGTCGCGACCTTCCACGACGATCCGGTCTGCGCTTGCCGCCAACTCACGCTGAGTGGCGACCAGCAGGTCGCGAACCTCGGGTACGGCCGACACTGCGGAGACAGCCTTGGTGACCGCGTCGCCGCGGATCTCCTCGCTGACGTCCGCGCCGTCGAGATGCACCTGCTCGCTGCTCGGATCGGTACCGATGGACCACGGCAACGCCGCAACGGCGGCCGTGATCGCGGCGGAATCCGCCAGATCGATTCCCTGACGCAGCACGTGCAGGGTCGCGATCCGGTAGATGGCTCCGGTGTCGAGGTAGCGAGCACCCAAACGCTGCGCCAACGCGCGAGAGACGCTGGACTTGCCGGTTCCGGACGGTCCGTCCATAGCGACTACCAGCGGCATGGACGAATCGGTCACAGGCCGACCGCCTCGTACAGTCCACCGACCTCGCTACGTCCGAGGACGCGCTGCGTTCCCGGACGCTGATCGCCGAGGGCGACAACTCCGACGTTGGTGCGAACCAGACGGACAACGGGGTGACCGACGGCATCGAGGAGGCGACGCACGATGTGCTTACGACCCTCGTGCAGAACCAGCTTGACGAGCGTCTTGCCCTCGTTGATCTCGAGCACGGTGAACGCGTCCACCTTGGCCGGACCGTCGTCGAGGGTGACACCGTCGCGCAACTGCTTGCCGGTGCTGCGCTCGACAACGCCGTGAACCGTGGCGAGGTACGTCTTCGGAACCTCGAACGACGGGTGCATCAGGCGGTGAGCCAGATCGCCGTCGTTGGTGAAGAGGAGCAAGCCTTCGGTGTCGGCGTCGAGGCGGCCGACGTGGAAGAGTCGCTGACCCGACTGAACGCGCTCGGAGACGATGTCGCCGACGCACGGACGACCGAGATCGTCGGACATGGTGCACTGCCAGCCACGCGGCTTGTTCATCGCGAGGTAGACGAGGTCCTTCTGCACGACGACGCGGACGCCGTCGACACGAACCACTGCGTTCTCGGGGTCGACACGCAGACCCTGTTCGACCACGATGCGGCCGTCGACCTCGACGCGACCCTGGTCGATCAGCTCTTCAGCTGCACGGCGTGATGCGACGCCGGCCTGAGCCAGCACCTTCTGCAAGCGGACGCCGTCGCCCTTCGGCGGGCCGTCGTGCTTGGTGATCTCGGCATGCTGATGACGCGCCGGCTTGGCGTTGGAGACCAACGGGTTCTGAGAGACGACGCGCTGCGGCTTCTCGGTCTTCGGCTTGCCACGCTTGTTGGTCGCCGGCGGTGTCGGGGCTGCCGGGCGCTTGCGCGGAGGTCCGTCGAACTTGGACCCACGAGGTGCGTTCGACCATGCGCCGCCGCGAGGAGCGTCGGGGCGTGCGCCGCGCTGATCGTCACTACGACGGTCAGCGCCGCCACGCGGTGCGCGACGGGCGTCGACGTGGGGGGTACGGCGGTCATCGCTGCGGGGTCCGCGGCGGTCGTCAGTGCGCGGTCCGCGACGGTCGTCGTTGTAGCCACCACGACGGTCGTCGGTACGTGCGGGGCGACGGTCATCGCTGCGCGGCGGGCGACGGTCATCGCTGCGCGGCGGGCGACGGTCATCATTGAATCCACCGCGACGGTCGTCCGTGCGGGGACGGTCGGATCCGGCGTTGCGGTCGTATCCGGAGGTACTGCGGGAAGTGTTGCTGCGTCCACCACGGGGCGCTTCGCTACGTGCGCCGCGGGGGGCGTCGCTGCGACCACCACGAGGTGCATCGCTGCGTGCGCCGCGGTTGTCGCGGGAGTTGTTACGGTCCGGTGTGCCATCTCGGCGAGCGGGATTGTTCACTTTTTTCCTGTCAGTTTTCTACTGTTTCCCGAGCGTGGTCGGGTCTTTCTCGGTGCTGACGACGGCCGGAATTCCGGTCAGTCGTCGACTTCGGTGTCCACTACGTCAGCGGGCACGTCTGCCTTGTTCATTCTCGCAAATCGCGGATCGGATTCCAGGCTTTCGCTGATGTCGTCGATGAGATCGACATCAGGCAAGAGCGGGGCCAACTCCGGGAGCTCGCTGAGCGAGGCCAGGCCGAGCCGTTCGAGGAACAGTTCGGTCGTGGAGTACCGTGTCGCGTTGGTGTCCGGGTCAGGCCCGGCTTCCGCGATCAGTCCGCGGGCAAGGAGGGTGCGTACCACCCCGTCCACGTTGACGCCTCGTACCGCACTGATCCGCGCACGAGTCAACGGTTGACGGTATGCGACTACGGCCAAAGTTTCCAATGCCGCCCTGGTCAATTTGGTGCGTGCGCCGTCCAATAGCAGCTTTTCCACGTACGGGGCAAACTCTTGTCGCGTGTACAGACGCCATCCGTCGCCCGCGTAGCGAAGGTCCATTCCGCTGCCGCGAGCGGTCAATGCGGCCGACATCGACGTCAGGCGTTCTTCGACTCGTTCCGGCGCGGTTCCGGTGACAGATGCGAGTTGGTTCACTTCGGCCGGCGAATCCACGACAAGCAGAAGCGACTCCAGCACTGCGTCGAGTTGATCGTCGTCGAGTTCGAAATCGGGGGCGGAATCTTCGGACTCCGAGGCGTGTTCGGTAGGCTCGATCATCTCGTCTAGCTGCGAAGACTCTGATTCCGTCGGCTCGGCGTTCATCCGTAGTCCTCCTCTGTGACCGGCGCGGCCGGGTCGTCTCCGGTCCAACTCACCATCAGCGGTCCGAGTGCTTCGGGTTGCTCGAACACAATGACCTGCCTGCGATACAACTCGAGCAACGCGAGAAATCTTGCGACTATCTCGACGGTGATCTCACACTCGGCAACGAGGTCCCCGAAGGGTGTCCACTCCCCTATGCCTCGCTCGCGCAGCAACTCGAGAATTCGCTCAGCCTGCTCGGGTATCGAGATATTGGACACATGGAGGTGATCGAGGCCCACCGTCGGCACCGGACGCGGTGTGAACACCGTCGCCGCGATCTCCGCAAAACGCTGAGGATCGACGCCCAACAACACCTCGGGCAGGAGTTCGGTGAACTGATCCTCGACGGCAACCGAGCGCGGATAGCGCCGCAGCGCTGCTTCCTCCAACTCACCGAACAGCGCCGCAACTTGTTTGTACGCCCGGTACTGCAGCAGTCGCGCGAAGAGAAGGTCGCGGGCTTCGAGAAGCGCCAGATCCTCCGCGTCCTCGACCTGCCCGGCGGGCAACAGCCTTGCCGCTTTCAGGTCCAGAAGAGTGGCTGCGACGACCAGAAACTCTGTTGTCTGATCGAGGCCCATCGCACTGCCGAGTTCCTTGGTGTATGCGATGAAATCGTCAGTGACGGTGTGCAGGGCGACTTCGGTGACATCGAGCTGTCGTTGATTGATCAGGTTCAACAGCAGATCGAACGGGCCTTCGAAGTTCCGGAGAGTGACTCGGAAACCGGCAGCCTTGGCTGCGGTCTGAGCGTCGGTCGGCACGTTCGGGTCGATCGAATCCGGCTCGACTTCGACCGAATCTTCTTGCGATGCAATCAGTTCCACTAACGACCAGACCGGTGAATGACCTCGCGGGCCAATGCTCGATATGCCTCGGCCCCAGCCGATTTCGGCGCCCACGTCGTGATCGGCTCACCGGCGACGCTGGTTTCGGGGAATCGGACGGTGCGGTTGATCACCGTGTCGTAGACGACGTCGCCGAACACCTCGACGACTCGCGCCATCACCTCACGAGCGTGCAGGGTCCGAGCGTCGAACATCGTGACGACGATGCCGGCCAACTCGAGCTTGGGATTGAGACGATCGTGCACCTTTTCGACGGTGTCGTTGAGCAGTGCCAGGCCGCGCAGGCTGAAGTACTCGCATTCCATCGGAATGATGACCGAATCGGCGCAGGCCAGTGCATTCACCGTGAGCAGGCCAAGCGACGGCTGGCAGTCGATGAGCACGTAGTCGTACCGATCGAGAACAGGGTGCAACACGCGTCCCAAGGTCTGCTCACGTCCGACCTCGGTGACCAATTGGATCTCGGCGGCCGAAAGGTCGATGTTGCTGGGCAGCAGGTCGAGGCCGTCGACTCGGGTTCTCATCAGCACATCGTCGATGGACACACGTGGTTCGACCAGGAGATTGTGGACGGTCAGTTCGAGGTCGTGATGCTGAACGCCCAGTCCGGCAGACAGTGCTCCTTGGGGATCGAGATCCACCAGGAGCACTCGGCGACCGTATTCGGCCAACGACGCACCCAGGTTGATGGTCGACGTCGTCTTGCCGACGCCGCCCTTCTGGTTGCACATCGCGATGATCATCGCGGGTCCGTGGTGCGCCAACGGTGTCGGTTGGGGTACCTCGCGGACCGGTCGACCTGTCGGGCCGAGTTCTTCCGCGGAAACGGTGAGGGTTTCCGCAGGTGGAGAGGCTACTGGCGTCGTATCTATTTCGAACATCGCCTCTGGTTCGGAGGGTACAGCTGGTGCTGATTCGTTCACGCGCTCGAAGAGTTGGGCATTGACATGCGGCGGCGCGGACTCCGCCGCTGGTGGCTGCGATGTCGACACGGTCCGATGCTCCCCTACTCTTTCGGCGGTTGCTCTCGGCGCCGGCAAACCCCCGAAACTGCGGTGGAGGCCGCTCGCGCTCCTTGAACGCTACCGCTTACATCACCGAATGGTCTCGCAGACACGCATGAGCCAACCAACCCCTAACGGGCACGCGGGTGTGCCTGAGCCCACACTTCGCGCAGCGCGGTGACGGTGACCAGCGTGTAGATCTGCGTCGTGGTTACCGAAGCGTGACCGAGAAGTTCCTGCACGACGCGTACGTCCGCGCCGCCGTCGAGCAGGTGTGTGGCAAACGAGTGCCTGAGCGTGTGGGGTGAGACGTCCGCCTTGATCCCGGCCGACGCCGCCGCATCCTGAAGTATCTGCCACGCACTTTGACGCGAGAGGCGTCCACCGCGCGCGTTGAGAAAGAGGGCAGGAACACCGCGCGTCGCCAGGCTGGGGCGCCCGCGGACGAGATACGCGTCGACGGCGGCGATCGCCGGCCTGCCGACGGGGACGATCCGCTGCTTGCCGCCCTTGCCCTTGAGCAGCACGGAACGAGTTTCGGTATCGATGTCGTCGACGTCCAGATCGATCGCCTCGGTGATTCGCGCTCCGGTCGAGTACAGGAGCTCGAGCAGAGCGCGATCCCGCAGGTCGCGGGGCCCGTCACCGGCCGCACCGCCACCCGAAGCGTCGAGCAGGGCGATCACGTCGTCGAGAGGCAGGGCCTTGGGCAGCTTGCGTCCGGGCGTCGGCGGCTTGACCGTTCGGGCCACGTCGACGCTGACCAGACCTTCGGCGGCGGAAAACTTGTGGAATCCGCGAACCGCGATCAGGGTGCGTGCTGCCGAACTGGCCGCCAATGGTACGACGCCGGAATCTTTGTCACCCAGGCGCAGATGTGTCACGAATTCGGTGACGTCGTTCTCCGTCACGCCCGCGACGTCGTCGATGCCGCGTCCGTGCAGGTACTCCGCGTACCGATTCAGGTCGCGGCGATAGGAAAGTAGAGTATTGCGCGCAGATCCTCGCTCGACCGCTAGATGATCGAGATACGAGTCCACCTGTCGGGCAAGCACTTCAGGCTCGCGACTTGCGTTCTCCGAATGCGCGAGGACGATCGGGCCACGGTGCGTCGGCGGGGCGTAGCGGCTTTCCCGTCGCGCGTGCGGTGGCGATCGCGAGAATGCCTGATACCGCTGTGGCATTGACGATGTCGCCGCGTAGCGCCATGTCGACGGCGTCGGCGAGCGGAACCCGCGAAATCTCGAGATCGGCTTCTTCGTGTTCGGGATCGTCGCGCTCCACCTCGCGCAACCCCTCGGCGAGGAAGACGCGAACCGCCTCGTCCGTGAACCCGGGTGAGAGAGCGACATCGACCAGCACCGACCACCGATCGGCGCCGAGTCCGGTTTCTTCGCCCAGCTCGCGCGCTGCCGCCTCGACCGGGCTCTCCCCCGCAGCGTCGAGCAGACCGGCAGGGATTTCCCACAACCGGTGCCCGAGCGGGTGACGGTACTGGTGAATCAGCACCAGGTTGTCGTGCTCGTCCAGTGCCACGACGGCAACGGCGCCGTGGTGTTCGACGACTTCCCGATCGGCACGCTGACCACCAGGCATCGCAACGGTGTCGACGCGCAATGCGATAATCGCGCCGGTGTAGACCGTCTTGGAGCCGAGGGTGTCGAATTCGTGCCGACCGGGATCGCTCATGTGTGGCTAGACCTTTTCCACGTTCTCGACTGCAGCGTCGAGCGCCGTCTCGGTGGCGGCGGTGTCGATCTTCTCGTCACCGTGGACGTCGACGGGCAGGCGCTCTTCGAGCTTGTACGTCAACGCTGCTTCGACGAAGGCCGCGAACAGCGGGTGCGGGCGCGTCGGGCGGCTCTTGAGCTCCGGGTGTGCCTGGGTGGCAACGAAGAACGGATGCTGCTCACGCGGGTACTCGACGAACTCGACCAGATGACCGTCCGGTGAGGTTCCGCTGAACTGCAAGCCGGACTTGGCAATCCGGTCGCGGTAGGTGTTGTTGACCTCGTAACGGTGACGGTGACGCTCGGAAACGTCCTCGGTTCCGTAGGCCTGAGCGACGACGGAACCCTTGGTCAGCACAGCCGGGTAAGCACCCAGACGCATGGTGCCACCGAGGTCGGCGTCACCGGCGATGACGTCTTCCTGATCAGCCATCGTGGAGATAACCGGATGCTTGGTGTCCGGCTCGAACTCGGCCGAGTTGGCATCGTCGAGGCCGACGCTACGAGCAGCTTCGATGACGACGCACTGCAGACCCAGGCACAGACCCAGCAGCGGCAGCTTGCGCGAACGTGCGAAACGGATCGCGCCGAGCTTGCCTTCGATGCCGCGGATGCCGAAGCCGCCGGGGATCAGAACACCGTCGACGTCACCGAGAGCGGCCTGCGCTCCGGCTTCGGTCTCACAGGCGTCCGACGGGACCCAGGAGATCTCGACCTTGGACCGGTTCGCGAATCCACCGGCGCGCAGTGCCTCGGTGACGGAGAGGTATGCGTCGGGCAGGTCGACGTACTTGCCGACCAACGCGACCCGCACGGTCTCACGCGGCTGGTGAACACGATCGAGGAGGTTGCCCCACACGGTCCAGTCGACGTCGCGGAACGGGAGACCGAGCTGGCGAACGACGTAGGCGTCGAGGCCCTCACGGTGCAGAACCTTCGGGATGTCGTAGATCGAGGGAGCGTCGGGCGTCGAGATGCAGGCGTCGACGTCCACGTCGCACATCAGGGCGATCTTGTTCTTGAGGCCCTGCGGAACGTCACGATCGCAACGAAGGATCAGCGCGTCGGGCTGAATGCCGATGCTGCGCAACGACGCAACCGAGTGCTGCGTGGGCTTGGTCTTGAGTTCTCCGGAGGGGCCGAGGTACGGCACGAGGGAGACGTGCAGGAAGAAGACGTTGTCGCGGCCGACGTCGTGGCGGACCTGGCGAGCGGCTTCGAGGAAGGGCTGCGATTCGATGTCGCCGACGGTGCCACCGATTTCGGTGATCACGACGTCCGGGCGGTGTCCCTGCAGATCCGGACCGCTCATCTCGAGGATGCGACGCTTGATCTCGTCGGTGATGTGCGGGATGACCTGAACGGTGTCGCCGAGGTACTCGCCGCGGCGTTCCTTGGCGATGACCGTCGAGTAGACCTGGCCGGTGGTGACGTTCGCCTGGCCGGAGAGGTCACGGTCGAGGAACCGCTCGTAGTGTCCGACGTCGAGGTCGGTCTCGGCACCGTCTTCGGTAACGAAGACCTCGCCGTGCTGGAAGGGGTTCATGGTGCCCGGATCCACATTGAGATAGGGATCGAGCTTCTGCATGGTCACGCGCATTCCCCGCGCGGTCAACAACTGTCCCAGGCTCGAGGCGGTCAAACCTTTGCCGAGCGAGGAAGCTACACCTCCGCTGACGAAGATGTGCTTGGTGGCGGTACGCGTGTTAGTGCGTGACTGTGGCAAAGGGGCTCCCGTGACGACTGTGCAGGGCTTGGTCTGATGAAGCATGCTGGGGCCTGCCGACCCACGGGATTTCACGGTAACACCTATCGGGGGTCGGTGCCTACAACGCGCCGACTTTCCGCCCCCGATGTGACCGGCGTATCAATACCGGGGTGTTCAGTTGGTGGGTGCGCCGACGGTGACCGCCGCCGCTCCCGGTCCCGTGCCGTAGCGGCCGGCGCCGCCGTTCAACTGTTCCTGCAGCGCCAACGGCGTGGTGATCTTGCCCGACTCCCGATCGATGTTGTCGATGGTCGTCAAGCCCGCTGAGAGCGCCGCGTCCGCACGAGCAACGGCAACCGGACCACTGCCCTCGGCCGAGCCAGGCCGGCCCGCGAGAATCGTTCCTGCGCCGCGTCCGTCGAGAGCACCGGCGAACCGGGCGATGACGGCGCCGCGGTTACCCGTGGCTGCGTCGGATTCACTCTTGTTGTCGCCGGTGAGAACCACCGCGAGTTGAGCCGGCTTGACCGCTCCGTCGTCGTAGCTGATGAAACCGGCGCTACGCAGCGAGTCGAGCGCGAGATTCATCTCGTCCGGAGTGCTCTGCGGCTCGCTGTTCTGCCCGTTGAGAAGCAGAACCGAACCGAGCAGATCACCCGCGAGACTGCCCTGATCGACCGCACCGGTCTTGAGTGTGATGCCCGCAGGGATGACATTGGTGACGACGGTCCGCAAGCGGTCACCGCCCGTGGCGTCGACAAACGAATCGGTGAGCGAGACGCGTCCGGTCACGGCGCCACCGGCGGCAGTGACGAGTCGGTTGACACCGTCGAGATCACCGGGATCGGCGTCCGGTGCCGTGATGACGACGACGGTGCGACCAGCGAGACTGTCACGCACGACGCGACCGCCGACAGCAGCATCGAAGCCGTCCGCGGAATTGAGTTGCTGCTGAAGCTGATTGGACTGTTGATTGAGGTCTTCGATCTCGTTCTGCAGGTCCGCCTTGTCGTCGCGCAGACCCGAAAGCAATCCACTGGACAGCATTCCGGAACCGAGCACCACGCCGATCGCGAGTGCCAGGAAGATTGCCGCTATGGAAATTGCATGTTGACGCATCGAAATCACTTGAAGAGCCCCTGAACCCACAGCGCGAAGCTGTTCCACGTTGCGATTGCCCAGTCGAGAACTTCACTACCGGCATTGGACACGACCAGGGCGACGATCACTGCCACCAGGGCGGCGAGCACCAGGAGCGCGATCGCGCCGCCGGACACTCGACTTCGATACAGCGTTGCCACAGCCTTGGCGTCGACCAGTTTCGGTCCCACCTTGAGCCGAGTCATGAACGCCGACGGATTGCTTTCACGACGCCCACGGTCGAAGAACTCGTCCAAGGACACCACGTTGCCGACCGTCACGATCAGTGAAGCTCCGTGGTGATCGGCGAGCAGCAACGCAAGGTCGGTCGGTGAGCAGGTCGCCGGGAACGTCATCGCCCCGATCCCGAGATCCTGGATTCGGGAAAGCCCCGCCGCATGACCGTCCTGGTCTGCGGGCAGAACAACTTCCGCGCCGGACTTGAGGGTGGAACTGGTGATCTCTTCCGGGTCGCCCACGATCAGATCGGGGCGGTATCCGGCCTTGCTCAACACGTCCGCACCTGCACCGACACCGATCAGGATCGGCGAATACTCCTTGATGAAGGGCTTGAGGTTCTTCAGATCGGCCTCGTGTTCGGGTCCGTCGGAGACGACCACGACGTGGCGATCCTTCAAGTCGATGTCGATGTCCGGAACACCGATTCCGTCGATCAGCAAAGGACTTTCGGTGCGGATGAACTCGATGGTGTTACCCGAGAACGCTTCCAGGTGATCGACCAGGCCGGTCTTGGCCTCGATCATCCGATCGGAGATCTCGGCCTCGGTCTGCTCTTCGCCCTTGACGAGGCTCTTCTCGCCGTTGAAGATCTCGCCCTCGTGCAGGCGGATCTTGCTGCCGTCCTTGACGTTCTTGAAGACGTCACCGTCTACGGCATCGATCAGAACGATGTCGTTGGCGACGATCACTTCCGGTCCGAGGTTGGGGTACCGCCCCGAAATCGACGGCGACGCGTTGACCACGGCCATGACTCCGGCTTTCACCAGAGCATCGGCGGTCCGGCGATCGATGTCGACTTCGTCGAGGATCACGATGTCTCCAGGACCGACGCGGCGTAGAAGCTTCGCCGTGTTCCGATCGGCCCTGGCGATGCCACTGATCCCAGGCAAGGATTCGGTGTTACGTGAGAGCAATCCGGGCATCTTCATGGCTTCGATGATGAACCTGAAACCGCGTTGACCGGTGGAGGCGCGCCGACAACTACCACATCAGTCACACCAACACCACAGAACCTTCAATCTGTGACGCGGGCCGCATTCGCGATCTCGAGCAGTTCTTCGGCGTGCGCACGACCGGTCTCGGTGTCGTCCAGCCCTGCCAACATACGGGCCAATTCGACCACCCGATCCGAATCCGACAAGGTCCGCACGCCACTGCTCACCACGCCGCCTTTGTCGTCGACCTTGTCCACCACGAGGTGGGTGTCGGCAAACGCAGCAACCTGCGGAAGGTGGGTGACGACGATAACCTGATGCGTACGAGCAAGTTTCGCCAATCGGCGGCCGATCTCGACAGCAGCGCGACCACCGACCCCCGCGTCCACTTCGTCGAAAACCATCGTCGCACCGGTGTCGCTACCAGCGAGAACAACCTCGAGCGCCAGCATGACGCGTGACAGCTCGCCACCGGAAGCGCTCTTACTGATCGGAAGTGACGGTGCCCCGCTGTGCGCAGACAGACGAAATTCCACCTCGTCGACGCCGGCAGACCCGG
Organism: Rhodococcus sp. MH15; assembly: GCF_019266045.1. Taxonomy (NCBI): domain Bacteria; kingdom Bacillati; phylum Actinomycetota; class Actinomycetes; order Mycobacteriales; family Nocardiaceae; genus Rhodococcus; species Rhodococcus sp. MH15. The sequence goes on along the minus strand of NZ_LPNP01000061.1, from coordinate 5,512 downwards.
CATGAAGGTCTACTCCCCCGACGCTGAGCGGCGCCGAGTCCTGCGGGCCCGCAGGCTGAGAACGCACAGTCACCTCGAGACCCGCACGTCCCATCGCCAGACCGGCGAGTTCCGCGCTGACGGCTTTGGCGAGCTTTGCCGCTGCCTTGACTCTGGCGGCGCTCAGCTTTGTGGCGGCTTCCGCGGTGAGGCCAGCCGTCTCCTCGACCTGCTTGGCCAACAGCGACAACGCATCCGACGACACGTCGAGTTTGGACAGACGAGCGCGAGCGGTATCTGCCCATTCGAGAACACCGTCGACATCGGCGGCGTACTTGCGAGTCAGAGTCTTCAGTTCCGATTGCCGCGACAGCAAAGAGTCCAGCGCACCCGGGTCTGCGGGCAGCCCGGACAGATAGGTGTTCAGGTCACCGGCAACATCGGTGACGACGGCAATAGCGTCGGCCAACCGGGAACCGAGGCCGTCCAGATCTGCGTCGGTGACCGACTCGATACGCGCCCGCGCTTCGGACATCAGGTCTAGCGCCGGCATGACCCCGACGTCGCCGCTGGCCATGTCGTCACTACCGGCGAGCGCAGCGTGCGCCTCTTCCGCAGCCGAGCGGAGCGAATCGAGTTCACTGAGTCGACGAACTTCGGCAACGATTGCCGTGTCCTCGCCTGGCTCGGGTGCCACGCCGTCGATTTCGTTGAGCGCGAAGGTCAACTGATCTGCTTCTTGCGCCAGTTCACGAGCCTTCGACGTGCGTTCGATCAACTCCGAACGAGCATCTAGCCATTCACGACGGTGTTTGCGGTACCTCGTCAGCAGCGTTCCGATTGCCTTGTCCCCGAAGCGGTCCAGCGCATTGCGTTGCTGGTCGGGACGAAGCAATCGCAGCTGATCGTTCTGTCCGTGGACAGTCAGAAGTGGATCCGTGAATTCGGAGAGAACTCCCGCCGGCACGCTTCGTCCGCCGAGATGAGCCCGTGAGCGGCCGTCGCTGCCGACTGTCCGGACGGCGATGATGGTCCCGTCCTCGTCGCGCTCGGCGCCGGACGATTCCAGGATTCGGACGATCTCACGCTCGGTGGCCGGTGAGACGTCGTCGGCGATGAATCGTCCTTCGACGACGGCTCGCGACGCGCCCAACCGCACCCGCCCGGCATCGGCTCGCGCTCCGCTGAGGAGGTGCAAGCTGGTGACGACCATCGTTTTACCTGCGCCGGTTTCACCGGTCAGGACGGTCAGGCCCTCGTGGAACTGGGCGCTGGCCTCGGAGATCACACCAAGACTGTCGATACGGATCTCTGCGAGCACGATTAAGGCTTCCTTCCTCGCCATCCGGTAACCGGAAGCTCGAACTTGCGAACCATCCGATCAGCGAAGGGCGCAGAGTCCAACCGGACCCACTTGACGGGAGTGGCGCCGCGAACGATCTCGACGCGAGCGCCGGCAGGCAGTTCCAACGTACGACGACCGTCGCAGAAGACCAGGCCGTCGTGGCTACCGGCGACGGTCTCCACCGCGATGATCGAATTCGGGCTGGTGACCAACGGCCGCGCGAACAGCGCATGCGCGTTGCTGGGTACGACGAGCAAAGCTTCGAGTTCTGGCCACACGACAGGGCCGCCTGCGGAAAAGGCATAAGCGGTCGAGCCTGTAGGAGTGGACACGAGAACACCGTCGCAACCGAAGGCAGACACCGGTCGGCCGTCGACTTCGAGGACAACTTCGAGAACTCCCAAACGCGAACGATTCTCGATACTGGCCTCGTTGAGCGCCCACCCGCGATCGATGATCTCGTCGTCCACCCGAATCACAACGTCGAGTGTCATACGGGACTCGACGCGATATTCCTTGCGAACTACCTGTGCGAGAGCCTCGTCGAGATGCTCGGCCTCGGTCTCTGCCAGAAATCCGATCCGTCCGAGGTTGATGCCCAGTACCGGAATGGACGCTTCTTGAGCGAGTTCGGCGGCGCGCAGAAATGTGCCGTCACCACCGAGAACCAGAACCAACTCGCATCCGACGGCAGCATCAGGGCCGGGATGAACAACCGTGACGTCGAGACCCGGCGCAGAGAAGCCCGCGGGTTCCGTCATTGCTTCGATGCGCGAGCTGTCTGCTTCGTCGACGAGGACTCGCAGCCCGATTCCCGCCCGTTCGAAAATCTTCCCGACTCGTTTGGCGGTTTCCGTGATGTCACGTCGACCAGGGTGTGCGACAAGAAGGATCTCGCGCGACTCGCCGTTCGTGACCGCGTTCACTGGGGCCCTTCCTCTACAGCCTTGCGAATCATGTCCTCCACCGAAGGAATTCCCTCGGTGTCCGGCTCGTGATCACCGGGCGAACCTGTCTTTCGAAGCCACAGGAAATACTCGACATTTCCCGACGGACCGGGCAATGGGCTGGCCACAACACCTAACGTCCGCAGACCTACCTTTGCAGCAGCCTCCGACACGTCGAGCACAGCCGAGATTCGCAATTCCGGATCTCGTACGACGCCACCGGCACCGACGCGGTCCTTGCCCACCTCGAACTGAGGCTTGACCATCGGAACCAGGTCCGCGCCGTCAGCAGTACAGGCGACAAACGCCCCGAGTACAAGTTTGAGAGAAATGAACGACAAGTCCGCGACAACGAGATCGACAGTTCCGCCGATGGTCTCCGCATCAATTGCACGAACATTGGTTCGGTCGATGACGTGCACCCGGTCATCGGACTGCAGGCGCCACACCAGTTGTCCGTAGCCGACGTCGACTGCGACAACTTCCTTCGCACCACGCGTCAGCAGAACATCGGTGAACCCACCGGTGGATGCGCCGGCGTCGAGGCAACGGCGACCTTCGACCGTCAATCCTTCGGCACCGAAGGCGTCGAGTGCGCCGATCAGTTTGTGAGCACCTCGCGACGCCCACGAAACTTCCTGCTCCACCTCGACGACCCGAAGTGGCGTTCCGGCTTCGATCGCCGTAGCAGGCTTGGTCGCAACGGCTCCCGAGATGAGAACTCGCCCGGCGGAAATCAGTTCTTGCGCATGATCTCGTGACCGTGCGAGTCCGCGACGGACAAGTTCGGCGTCCACCCGTGCTCTACGTGCCACGTCAAGCCCTGTCCACAGAGGCGAGTGCCTGGACGAGCACCTCGTGTGCCTGTTCCAAAATATGTGCCTTCTGCGGAATCACACCCGCTCCGTGCTGATCGTTCGGATCCTGTTCGATGCCGCCCAGGCGCGCCAGCAAACCGTCGACGTCAGAACGTATGCGTTCCGGATCGACGGAAGGGCGTGGCCCGGGCAACGGAGATCCGTTACTCGTGTTTCCGGGGTGCGGTGTCGGCGTGCTCATCGGGCACAACGTTAGTGCATGACTCTCGGTTACGCATACACCCGCACCCCCGCGAGTCGAACACATTTGCGAGAGATCAGACGAGCCAGGATGCAAACAGATCCGCCACGCCGGCATCCGACGCTTCCAGGGTCCGGAACGACGGATTAGCCCATGCGACAGGCGCAACCGCGCGTAGAAGCGACATCTCGTCCCCGACAACCGGGCCGTCGACAACCAGCGCCGACCCGTTCACGGAGACAGACCACTTGGAGTCCGCACCGACCAGCGATTCGACGGCCGGCTGATTGAGCGAATCCAGAGTTGCTGCAATGTAGGTGGGGCGCTGCTCAACCGGAGCCCGCAGTACGTCACCCGGCGTGCTCACACCGGTGAGAACCAACAACGAGTCGATCGAAACAGCTTGTGCGCCTTCGATATCGGTGTCCAAACGATCACCGACCACCAGAGGACGCGAACACCCGCTGCGAGCGAGCGCATCCTCCATCAGCGGTGCAGCAGGCTTCCCTGCCACCAACGGTTCCTGCTTGGTCGCAGCGCGCAGAGCTGCCACCATCGAGCCGTTGCCCAGCACCAAACCCCGCTCCGACGGCAGTGTTGTGTCCAGGTTTGCCGCTACCCACAGCGCACCGGCCCGGATCGCCAAGCACGCCTCGGCAAGGATCGACCAGTTGGTCTCCGTCGAATGTCCTTGAACGACAGCAACCGGAGAATCCGCGAATTCGCGCACCGGAAGCAACCCGACGCGCGTCACCTCGTCGGCCAATGCGTCGGTACCGACGACGAGCACAGCGGCACCGGGTTCGAGACGCTCCGACAGCAGACGCACTGCCGTCTGAGAACTGGTGACGACACGATCGTCTTCGGAATCGAAACCGAGTTCGGTCAGATGCGCCGACACTGCCGAAGGCGAGCGACTCGCATTGTTGGTCACGTAGTACAAGGCCTGCGTGCCCTGACCGAGAGCTGCCTGGGTGCCGGGAATCGCATGAGCTCCGGCGTACAGCGTGCCGTCGAGATCGAGCAAAAGTACGTCGTACTGAGTACGAAGCACGGTCACTGATCTTCTCCGGTCAACTCGGCCACCCGTTCTTCAGCATCCGTGTCACCCTCGAGGTCAGCAGCTGCAGCGTTGAGGAACCACTTCAGTCCGTCTTCGACACGACCAGCTGAAACGAGGGCATCGGCGTAGGCGTAGAACAGCCGAGCCGCAGCTTCACCGGTACGCGCTGCGTCCAGATCCTTGGTCTGCAGTGTGACAACTGCCTGATCGAACTGACCGAGATCCATGCGGGCGCCCGCGACGACGATCCTCAACTCAGACGCCTCGTCGCCCGAAAGCAGGGCAGCCTCGTCGCTACGGCCGAGCTCGATCGCGCGTTCGGGTCGACCCAAACCGCGTTCGCAGTCGGCCATGACAGCGATCAGACCCGGTCCGCCAGCCATTCGACGGGCAGCACGAAGCTCGGAGAGAGCTTCAGCCCATTCACCGGCGTGGTACGCGGTGATTCCGGCAGCTTCACGAACGACCGCAATTCGGCCGGCGCGCTGACGGGCAGCGCGAGCGTGGAGCAGTGCGAGTTCCGGATCTTCGTCGACGAGCTTGCCCGCCATGACGAGGTGACGCGCAACTGTGTTGGCGTTGTCCTTGTCGAGGCTGAGCAGATCCCGACGAACGGCCGGGTCCAACTCCGTGGGCTCTACGTTGTCGGGCAAATCCGGTTCGTCAGGTCGTGCTTGCTGACGGTTGCGGTCGCCGTCGCGTCCACGAGGGGTGAACCCACCCTCGCCGCCGCGACGCTGTCCGCCGTTGAATCCGCCGCCGCGGTTACTGTTTCCAGCACCGCCACGGTTGTTGTCTCCGGCACCACCGCGGCGGTCTCCGCCTGCAGCGCCGCGTGATCCACGCCCGTCGTTGTCACGACGGGGGCCACCTGATCGAGGCGCTCCTCCCCCACGGAAGGACCGACGCTCGTCGCCATTCTCCGACACAGTCATTCCTCTCATACAACGCACGAAAGGGGACCCAATATGTTGGGTCCCCTTTCGGTTAACGGGTGTTCGGCGGTGTCCTACTCTCCCACACCCTGTCGAGTGCAGTACCATCGGCGCTGAAGGGCTTAGCTTCCGGGTTCGGAATGGGACCGGGCGTTTCCCCTTCGCTATGACCGCCGTAACTCTA